>NZ_WKJN01000018.1 GCF_009674495.1 Duganella alba
CGGCAGCCCAGCGTCCCGCACCCCCGGCGCCTGCGCCGCAAGCCCGCCCGTCCGCGCGTGCGGCCGCCGCAGACGACGTTGCCGCGCCCGATGAAGAATCGACCGCCTGGTTCGACGACGCCCCGGCGCCATCGCGTCCCGCACCGGTCAGCGACGAAGCCATCGCCACCATGGACTGGACCGCCCTGAAGGCCGCCGTTTCCAGTTGCACCCGCTGCACGCTCTGCGAAACCCGCCGCGCCGCCGTCAACGGCCGTGGCGCCGACAACGCCACCTGGATCGCCATCGGCGCCGCCCCATCGCGCCTGGACGAAAAGGAAGTCCAAACCATCTCCGGCGAATCCGGCCAACTGCTGGACAACATGCTGAAGGCCATCGAACTCAAGCCGAAAGCCGACGTCTATGTCACCAGCCTGGTGAAGTGCCGCCCAGCCAATCCGGACGGCACCGACCGCGCGCCAACCGCCGAAGAATTCCTGGCCTGCCGTCCCTACCTGGACCGCGAGCTGGCGCTGACCGGCGCCAACATGGCCATGACCTTCGGCCAACTGGCCGCCAAAGGCCTGATGATGGGCCCGGCCGCACGCGGCAAGGTCATGCGCTACGGCGCCGCCAACCTGCCGGTGGTGGCGACTTATCATCCGGACGATCTGCTGCGCAAGCCGGAAGACAAGGCCAAAGCCTGGGGCGACCTGTGCCTGGCGAAAGCCAGCCATGGCTGACCAGCCGCCCGGCGCGCCAGCCACGCTGCCGCCGGGCGCTTCCTGCCAGGCCATTTTCGAAAGTCGCTGGCCGCACCTGCACAATCCGCACGTGCGTGCGCTGGCATGGCTGCTGGACGCGCCCGACCTGCTCGATCCCGCTGCGCCGCACTGGCAAGGCCGCATCGCCACGCTCGGCGCGCTGCCGCCAGCCACCGTCGCCTGGCTGGCCGCGCTGGAGCAAGATCCGTCGCCACTGGAGGCGGCACTCGGCGGCAAACACTATTCGCGCCTCGGCCTGTACGCTGAAAAGCTGATGGCGTTCTACTTCGCCGAGCGAGGCCAACTGGTCGCCCACGGCCTGCAAGTGCGCGCCGACCGCACCGACACCATCGGCGAATTCGACTTCCTGCTGCGCGAAGGCGAAGACCTGGTCCACATCGAATTCGCCACCAAGTTCTACCTGCTCGACGCGGGCAGCACCGGCGGCGACTTCAACGGTCTGATCGGCCCTAACCTGGCCGACACGCTGGGTGTCAAGATGCGCAAGATTTTCGACAAGCAGTTGTCGCTGTCGCAGCATCCGGCCGCACAGGCCTTGCTGCCGCAGCCGGTCGCGCGCGCGCAGGCGCTGGTCAAAGGCTGGCTGTTCTATCCGGACGGCGCACCGCCGATGCGGGGCATCTCGCAGCAGCACTGCCACGGCTTCTGGATGACGCAGGAACAGGCGCAAGACCTGCCGGCGCAGCGCTACGCCATCATGCCGCGCCTGCAATGGCTGGCGCCGCTGAAGACCGTCGACAGCATCGGCAAGGACGAACTTTTGGCCGCAGTGCAAGACGCCGCCGCGCCAGTCATGGTCGCGGCGCTGCGGGAAATGGGGGAGTGGCTGGTGGAAGAACGCCGGGGATTCATCGTCCCCGACAGCTGGCGCGCGCAAGCCGCGCAGCGCCGCCAGGACGGCGTGCTGCCGCCTTAGTGCTTGGCTTCGCCGATCAGCGCGACCGAGTCGAACTCGCGCTGATTGCGTTGATGGCGACGCAGGATGTACAGCATGGTGCCGGCCAGGAACAGGCCGAACAGCAGAATGATGATGTCCAGGTTCAGGTGGGCGCGCAGCATCAGCGAGTACACCGCCAGCATCGTCAGGATCGACAGGTTCTCATTGAAGTTCTGCACCGCGATGGAATGGCCGGCGCTCATCAGCACGTGGCCGCGATGTTGCAGCAGCGCGTTCATCGGCACCAGGAAGAAGCCGCCCAGCAGCCCCACCAGCACCAGCAGCGGATAGGCCAGCTTGACCGAGGTCACCATCGTCATGCTCATCACAATCACGCCCATGGCGATGCCGACCGGGATCACCGTCAGCGACTTGCGCAGCGAAACGAAGCGCGCCGAAATCACCGCACCCATGGCGACGCCGATGGCGACCACGCCAACCAGGCTGGTCGATTGCTCGTAAGTCAAATGCAGGGTGCGGTTGGCCCATTCCAGCACAATGAATTGCAGCGTCTGCGCGGCGCCCCAGAACAGCGTGGTGACGCCCAGCGAGATCTGGCCCAGCTTGTCCTTCCACAGCATGCCGAAGCAGTTGGCGAAGTCGGTGATCAGCTTGACCGGATTGCGCTCCTGGTGGCCGTACACACAGCCGGTGTCGGGAATACGCGTATTGAACAGCGCCGCCAGCATATAGATGCCGACCACCACGCACAGCGCGGCCTGGGTTGGCGTCTCGATGCCGGTGTCGATCAGCGGCATGTCAAAGCCCAGCAGCACCGACGACACGCGGTCGCCCACCAGCGCGCCGCCCATAACGGTGCCGAAGATGATAGAAATAACCGTCAAGCCTTCCACCCAGCCATTGGCCGCGACCAGTTTTTCCGCCGGCAGCAATTCCGTCAGGATGCCGTACTTGGCAGGCGAATACACCGCCGCGCCAAAACCGACGATGGCATAGGCCAATAATGGATGGACGTGGGCGAAAATCAGCAGGCAACCGCCAACCTTGATCAGGTTGGAGATGAACATAACCTTGCCTTTGGGCATCGAATCGGCAAAAGCGCCGACAAATGCAGCCAACAGCACGTAAAAAAGGGTGAACGACAGCTTCAGGAGTGGCGTGATCCACCCTGGAGATTTCATGTTGATTAACAGGTCGATCGCAACAAAGAGCAGCGCATTATCCGCCAGAGACGAAAAGAACTGCGCTGCCATGATGGTATAGAAACCACGATTCATTCTGGGATATGCCTGGAAAACTTATCTGGCTTGCTTTATACCATGCTTTGATCGTAACCCCCAAGAATTGAGCAGTGCGGCTACGGCCGCAGGCGTTAAAATAGCGGCTTCGTTTATTCCGCAGAAAAAGTCGTATGCCGAGGCCGATCTTAGCAACTATTCACGTTGATTCCATGAAGCAAAACTTGGCGCTCGCCAAGGCCAAATCACCGGGCGCCAGGGCGTGGGGCGTGCTGAAGGCAAATGGCTACGGTCACGGTCTGGAACGCGCGATGCGCGGTTTCGCCGACGCCGACGGCCTGGCGCTGATCGAATTCGACAACGCCATCAAGCTGCGCGAGCTGGGCTGGAAGAAGCCGATCCTGTTATTGGAGGGGTTCTTCGGCCCGGCCGATCTGCACACCATGGCCGGCTATGATCTGCAGGCGGCGGTGCACTGCAACGAGCAGCTGGAATGGCTGGAAGCGGCGGCGCCGCAACTGGCCGAGCGCCGCATCCGCTTCGACCTGCATCTCAAAATGAATACCGGCATGAACCGCCTCGGCTTTACGCCGGACGCGTTCGCGGCGGCGCATGCGCGCTTGAGCGCGATTGCCTGCGTCGGCAGCATCACGCTGATGACGCACTTTGCCAATGCCGACGACATCGACCATCCGCTGCTGCCGATCGGCGAGCAGATCCGCCGCTTCGAGCAGGGCGCGGCCGGCTTGCCGGGCCTGCGCAGCCTGTCCAATTCGGCCGGCGTGCTGCTGCACCAGGATCTGAAGAGCGACTGGGTGCGTCCCGGCATCATGTTGTACGGCGGCTCGCCGGGCGGCGGCACTGCCGATGCGTTCGGCCTGCAGCCGACCATGACCCTGACCAGCGAGATCATCGGCGTGCAGGACATCGCCGCCGGCGAAGCGGTCGGCTACGGCAGCCGTTTCCAGGCCGAAGGCCCGATGCGGGTGGGCGTGGTGGCGTGCGGCTATGCCGACGGTTATCCGCGGGTGGCGCCGGCCGGCACGCCGGTGCTGGTCGATGGCGTGCGCACCCGCCTGGTGGGCCGCGTGTCGATGGATATGCTGACCGTCGACCTGACCGACCTGCCGCAGGCGCGCCTTGGCAGCAAGGTCACGCTGTGGGGCCAGGGCTTGCCGATCGATGAGGTGGCCATTTCCGCCGGCACCATCGGCTACGAGCTGATGTGTGCGCTGGCGACGCGCGTGCCCGTGGTCGAGGGCTGAACGCATGGCCAAGGCTAAAACCAATTACACCTGCACCGAGTGCGGCGCCATTGCCAATAAATGGACCGGCCAGTGCACCTCCTGCCATCAATGGAACACGATGGTGGAGACGCTGGCGGAAACCGTCAGCAACAACCGATACTCGCAGCCGGCGCATCTGTCGCTGGCGCAGACCGCGCCGGTGCTGTCGCTGTCCGATATCGACGCCATCGATGTGCCGCGCTTCGGCACCGGCATCGAGGAGTTCGACCGCGTGCTGGGCGGCGGCCTGGTGGCCGGCGGCGTGGTGCTGATCGGCGGCGATCCCGGCATCGGCAAGTCGACGCTGCTGTTGCAGGCGCTGGCCAATGTGTCGCACCTGAAGAAGGTGCTGTACGTGTCCGGCGAGGAATCCGGCGCGCAGATCGCCTTGCGCGCCAAGCGGCTGCAGGTCGATGCCCGCGACCTGAAGTTGCAGGCCGAGATCCAGCTGGAGAAAATTCTCGGCACGCTGGCCGACCTGAAGCCGGAAGTGGCGGTGATCGACTCGATCCAGACCGTGTATTCGGACGCCTTGAGTTCGGCGCCCGGTTCGGTGGCGCAGGTGCGCGAGTGCGCGGCGCAGCTGACCCGCGTGGCCAAGCAGACCGGCATCACCATCATCCTGGTCGGCCACGTGACCAAGGAAGGCGCGCTGGCCGGCCCGCGCGTGCTGGAGCACATTGTCGATACCGTGCTGTATTTCGAGGGTGACAACCATTCCAGCTTCCGCCTGGTGCGGGCGATCAAGAACCGTTTCGGCGCGGTCAACGAGCTGGGCGTGTTTGCCATGACCGAGAAGGGCTTGAAGGGCGTGTCGAATCCGTCGGCCTTGTTCCTTTCGCAACATGACAACCAGGTGCCCGGTTCCTGCGTGATGGTGACGCAGGAGGGCACGCGGCCGCTGCTGGTGGAAATCCAGGCGCTGGTCGACGCCAGCCATCAACCGAACGCGCGCCGGTTGTCGGTGGGCCTGGAGCAGAACCGGCTGGCGATGCTGCTGGCGGTGCTGCACCGGCACGCGGGTATCGCGGCGTTCGATCAGGACGTGTTCATCAACGCGGTAGGCGGCGTGAAGATCACCGAACCGGCGGCCGATCTGGCGGTTTTGTTGGCAATTAATTCATCGATGCGTAACAAGCCGCTGCCGCGCGGCTTCGTGGTGTTCGGCGAGGTGGGCCTGGCGGGCGAGATCCGGCCGGCGCCGCGCGGGCAGGAGCGTCTGCGGGAGGCCGCCAAGCTGGGCTTCTCAACGGCGATGATACCGACCTCGAACGCGCCCAAGCAGCCGATTGAGGGCATGACCATCATCGGTGTTGACCGAATCGATGATGCGTTCAATAAGCTGCGCGAAATCCAATAACGTTGTATTGTTACGTGTTGTAATCGGTAATAGTATAAATTGTGTAACTAGAAGGAAGAGAAAGTGTTAGTCGATCAAAGGTCAGGGGCGCGCAAGATCGTGCGTTCGAAGGCAGTCGTGGTGATGGATGGCATGCCGCCCATGCAGGGGCGCACGCTCGACATCAACGGAAGTGGCCTGTCGCTCACGTTTGACCACAAACTGGCGGCCGGGGACGTTGGCATGGTGTCGTTTGAGCTGTTCGTCGAGGGCAAGGCCCAGGTGCTGAGCTGCCGCTCGCGGGTGAATTACTGCATTTTCAGCGGTGACCACTTCAAGATCGGATTCCAGTTCATGAATCCAGACATGGCCACCATGGCCACCATCAATAAATTCCTGCGTTAAAAACCAAACCGGGGTCAGAGCCGACATTCGGACACGAGCACAACCGTAGCGACCGCTACGGTTGTGCTCGTGTCCGAATGTCGGCTCTGACCCCGGTTGCGGGCCCGGTGTAGCGGGCGCGTGGCCGGATCAGGCGGTTGGCTTGCACTTGCTCCAGGGCGTGTGCCAGCCAGCCGACG
Organism: Duganella alba; assembly: GCF_009674495.1. Taxonomy (GTDB): domain Bacteria; phylum Pseudomonadota; class Gammaproteobacteria; order Burkholderiales; family Burkholderiaceae_D; genus Rugamonas; species Rugamonas alba. Next base: position 6,110 of record NZ_WKJN01000018.1, read on the forward strand.
CAGCGACCTGCAGCAAATAATACAAACGGTGCATCGGAGGGCAGGCCGCAGGCGGCGGTCAGGACGGCCAGCGCGTAATCGATGCTGGGCAGTTCGCCGGCCTGTTGTTCTGCTGCGACAGCCAGTTGTTCATGTGGTTGAACTTTCGGTAGCAGCTTGAGCAGGGCCTTGGCGCGTGGGTCGCCGTCCGGGTAGAGCGGATGGCCGAAGGCGGGCAGGGTTCGCTGGCTGGCCAGCCAGTGGCGGACGGCGTCGTCGGCGTTGCTGGCCCTTGCCTGAGCGACCAGTTCGGCGAAGGCGTTGGCGGCGCCGCCGTGCAAGGGGCCGGTCAGCGTGGTGAAGCCGGCCAGCACGCCGGCCGCCAGCGAGGCGCCGGTGGAAATGGCGACGCGGGTGGCGAAGGTGGAGGCGTTCAGCTCGTGATCGGCCATCAGCACCAGCGTGCGGCGGATCAGGTCTAGGTGCGCTTCGGCATGCCAGGCGCGGGCCAGGCGGGTGCTGACGGGCGCGTCCCGGCCAGCGGCGGACGACTTGCCGACCATGGCATCCACCAGCGTGGCAAGCACCTCTGCCGCTTCGGCCCGCAACGCGGCCGCAGGACGGCCTAGCGACGGCGCATCGACAGCGCTGCGACGGGCAAGCGCAAACAGCCCGGCCGCCAGCGCGCCATCCACCAGCTCGCCGCCGCCCGCACCATTGCTGCTTGCCGCCGCTTTGCCCGTGTCCGTGCAGCCCGCTGCCGCATCGCCGACGGGCGCCGCCGTCACACCGCGACTCGCCGTGGCCACATCGTTGCCGGCGCTGGCGGGCCAGATGGCGGCGGCTTCGCCTGGCGCGCATTCCCAGAGCAGGGCGGCGATGTCTTCCAGGCTGGCGCTGTCGGCCAGCGCGGTGGCGTCGCGACCGCGATAAAACAGGCGGCCGTCGGCGACGGTGGAGATGGCGGACGGCAGCACCGGATCGCCATACTGCATCGCCTCGCTGGAGACAATCTCCACCTTGCGCCGCCCATTGGCCCGGCGCGCCATGCGCAGCACGTCGTCACGATGGTAAAGACTGCGCCGCACATCCACTTCATCCGGCTTGGCGCGGATCTTTCCCCGGCTGACGTTGGCGTACAGCGTCTGCGGACGGACGTTGAGCACATCCAAAGCCTCTGCGGCGGTCATCCAGGCCATCTGCGCTTCCTATGTTGACACTTCAAGTCAAGATTGACGCTGCCGGACCGGCAGTCCTAAGCTGGCGCCAAGGATAACTTACCCGGAGCCGATATGCCTGATTCCCTGCTGAACACCGCGTGGTCCGCACTGGACCTGCCCGTCGCATCGCTGGACGCCGTGCAACTGGCAGGCGAGGGCGACCTGGCGTCATACTTTCCGGTGACGGACCTGGCGGCCGCCTCGGTCGGCGTCGCCGCGCTGGCGATACGCCAGCTGATGACAGCACAGGGCGTCCCGGCGGGACCGGTAACGGTGGACCGGCGGCTGGCGTCGCTGTGGTTCGGCTGGTCGATCCATCCGATCGGCTGGGAGCGTCCGCCATTGTGGGATGCGGTGGCCGGCGACTACGCCACCGCCGACGGCTGGATACGCCTGCACACCAACGCGCCGCATCACCGCGCCGCAGCGCTGGCGGTGCTCGGTGGCGCCGAGGAGCGCGAGGCCGTCGCCCGCGCGGTGGCCGGCTGGCACGGCCTGGCGCTGGAGGAGGCCGTCGTCGCCCAGGGCGGCTGCGCGGCGATGATGCGCTCGATGGCCGAATGGCAGGCGCATCCGCAAGGCATCAGCGTTGCCAACGAACCGCTGATGGCGTTCGCGCAAGCGGAAACGGCTGGCCGCCGCGAGTGGGCCTGGGCCAGCGGCCGCCCGCTGGCCGGCCTCAAAGTGCTGGACCTCACGCGTGTGCTGGCCGGCCCGGTGGCGACGCGCTTCCTGGCCGGCTACGGCGCCGACGTCCTGCGCATCGATCCGCCTGGCTGGAACGAACCCGGCGTGATTCCCGAAGTCACCCCCGGCAAGCGCTGCGCCCCTCTGGACCTGAAGCAGCCAGCGGACCGCGCCATCTTCGAAAGCCTGCTGGCCGAAGCGGACGTGCTGGTCCACGGCTACCGCCCGCAAGCATTGGAACGGCTGGGCTTTGGCGAACAAGTCCGCCGCCAGCTGAATCCCGGCCTGATCGACGTATCGCTGGACGCCTACGGCTGGACCGGCCCGCTCGCCGGCCGGCGCGGCTTCGACAGCCTGGTGCAGATGAGCTGCGGCATCGCCGAATACGGCATGCGGATGCAAGGCGCCGGCAAGCCGGTGCCGTTGCCGGTGCAAGCGCTCGACCACGCCACCGGCTACCTGATGGCCGCCGCCGTGGTGCGCGCGCTGATCGCCCGCCTCGCCGAAGCGCGCACGCTGCACGCCTGGCTGTCACTCGCCCGCACCGCTTGCCTGCTGACCGAAGCGCCGGCCGCCAGCCTGCCCGGGCGCGCGCTGACGCCGCCCAACGACCACGACCTCGCGCCGCACCTGGAACAAACCGAATGGGGGCCGGCGCGCCGCTACCTGCCGCCGGTGACGATTGACGGCGCGGAGATGGCGTGGCAGCGGCCGGCCAGCAGCCTCGGCTCGTCCGCGGCACACTGGCGCCGGGATTAGGGGTAAAATCCCTGCTTATTCACTGCTTTGGTGCAAGCGCTCATGTTGCATACTATGTAACCACCAACATGGCGGACCCAACATGACTACTATCAGCAATACGACCAGCTCAACCAGCACCGGCGTAACGACCGACGTCTACAACCGCGTCGCGCAAACCATGGCCCCGGCAACCACTGCGGCCAACAAGATCAACGCGTCCATCACCAAGGACCAGACCAAGCTGTCCGCGCTGGGCCAATTGCAAAGTGCGCTGGCCAGCTTCCAGAAGATCGCCGCCGGTCTGACCGGCGCCGGCCTGAGCACCACGGCCGCCAGCTCGGCCAAGAACGTGCTGAGCGCCACCTCGACCGGCACCGCCAAGGCCGGCACCTACGCGCTCGACGTCAAGCAACTGGCCCAGGGCCAGTTCCTGACCAGCGAAGAATTCGCCACCGGCACCGACGGCAAGGTCGGCAGCGGCGCCACCACCACCGTCAAGATCGATTTCGGCACCACCGGCGGCGACAAGGGCTTCGTCACCGGCGCCGCCAGCGCCAGCGTCACCATCGACAGCAGCAACAACACGCCGGAAGGCATCGCCGCCGCGTTCAAGGCGGCTGGCGTGGATGTCAGCGTGGTCAAGGGCGACAACGGCAAGTATTCGCTGTCGATCGACGGCAAGGACGGCGCCGCCAACAGCATGCGCATCAGCGTCAGCGGCGACGCCGCACTGAAGAACCTGCTGACCTACGATCCGACCGGCACGCAGAAAATGAAGCAGACCACCGCCGCCCAGGACGCCATCCTGACCGTCGACGGCAAGCAGATCACCAGCGCGAGCAACACCATCAAGGACACCGCGATCGGCGGCGCCACGCTGAATCTGGTCGGCGCGGGCAAGAGCGACGTCACCATCGCCGCCGGCGCCAGCCAGATCGGCGACAACCTGAAATCCTTCGTCGCCGCCTACAACGACCTCAACGCCAAGATGCTCAAGCTGCAAAAGGGCGATCTGAAGTCCGACACCGCGATGAACCAGGCCGTCAGCCAGATGAGCATGCTGCTGAAAACCGGCGGCGGCACCGTCTCGGTGAGCAAGCTGGCCGCCGCCGGCATCACCCAGGACAAGGACGGCAATATGGTGCTGGACGACAAAAAGCTGCAAGCCGCGCTGACCACCGATTCCTCGGCCGTGGCTGGCCTGTTCACCACCACCGACGGCCGCGGCATTGCCGACCTGCTGTCGGCCAAGGCCAGTGCGCTGACCTCGTCGAGCAGCGTGCTGACCCGCGAAACCTCGCTGACCACCAACGAAATCACCAACCTGAACACCAAGAAAGCCAGCATGACCAAGGCCCTGACGGCCCAGGCCAACGCCCTGGCGGCCCTGTACACCGCCCAGGCCCAGACCGGCGCCGGCAGCGCGCTCAACGGCACCGGCAGCGGCACCCTGTTCGACATGCTGGGCTGATTTCTAACGAACTCCTTGCATCCGGACGGGCTATGCCCGATCATCACGGCTTGTGTATGAATCCCATCTCGGAGGTGTTATGGCAGGGAAGTTCGTTGGTGCGGTGCTGGTCGCGGCTGGCTTGATGGCTGGCGCAGGGCAGGTGGCCGCGCAGGAGGAAAAAGTCCTCAATATTTATAACTGGTCGGATTACATCGCCGACGACACAGTGAAGAATTTTGAGAAAGAGACCGGCATCAAGGTCCGCTATGATCTTTTCGATAACAACGAAATCCTGAACTCCAAACTCGTCGCCGGCAAGTCCGGCTACGACATCGTGGTGCCGACCGCGCAATGGGCGCGCCTGCAAATCGACGGCAAGCTGTTGCGCAAGCTCGACAAGTCCAAGCTGACCAACCTGAAGAACCTCGATCCGGCGATCCAGGCCAAGCTGGCCAACATCGATCCGGGCAACGATTACCTGGTCGACTGGCTGTGGGGCTATACCACCGTCGGCATCAACGTCAACAAGGTCAAGGCCGCGCTGGGCAATATGCCGATGCCGGACAACGCCTGGGAGCTGATCTTCAATCCGAAGTACGCGGCCAAGCTGAAATCGTGCGGCGTGTCCTTCCTTGATTCGCCGTCCGAGGTGCTGCCGGCCGCGCTGATGTACGCCGGCAAACCGGCCTACTCGAAAAACGCCGCCAACTACGCCGAGGCAGGCAAGGTGCTGCAGGCGATCCGTCCTTACGTCACACTGTTCAGCTCGTCCGGCTACATCAACGACATGGCCAACGGCGCCGTCTGCGTGGCGCTGGGCTGGTCGGGCGACATCAACATCGCCCGTCAACGTGCGATCGACGCCAAGAACGGCAATGTGATCGAGGTGCTGGTGCCGAAGACCTCGGCCGCGCTGGTGTTCGACACCATGGCGATTCCGGCCGACGCGCCGCACCCGAACAACGCGCACCTGTGGATCAACTACATCATGCGTCCGGAAGTGCACGCCAGCCTGACCAACAAGGTGTTCTACGCCAATCCGAATGCGGCCAGCGTCAAGTTCGTGCGCAAGGATATCGCCGGCAACAAGACGGTGTTCCTGTCGGACGACGACAAGAAGCGCATGGCGGCGCCTGAAGCGGTGCCGGCGGACATCCGCCGCAATATCACGCGCATCTACACCAAGTTCAAAACCGGCGTGTAAACGATGAACGGCGCGAGGGGCGGTGTCCTGGTAGGGCACGCCACTGGCGCCGTAGGCTTCCGTGAAGCGGATTGCTATTCGTGATAGCGGTCGATCAACCTGTCTTTACTGCCGCGCATTTCCTGTATCAGTTCGTATACCACCAGGGCAATCATGCCCCCGAACATCCCCATGGTGAGCAAGGTGAACATCATGATGGCCTCCCCCGAGAGTTGATGCAATTAAACTTTAGCAGATGCGGGGGGCTTTGCAAGGCTATTTCACCACCAGGTCGGCCGCCATCACGGCCTTCAGGTACACACTCATCGGATCGCCCGGATCGCGTTGCGCGAACCACCAGGCGCTGGCCTTGCGGATGTCCCATTCCAGGTCGTCGCCGGTCAGCAGCATCGAGGCGACCTGGCCCAAGGTCGGCTGATGGCCGACCACCAGCACCGAATCCTTGTTGCCCGGCCAGTTGACCGCCTTCAGGATGTCGGCCGGGTCGGCGCCCGGCGCCAGGTCGGTGTGGATCTTGAATTTGCGGCCCAGCGCCTCGACCGTCTGCAGCGTGCGTACCGCCGGGCTGGACAGGATGCGGCAGCTGTCCGGCAATTGCGAGTTGAGCCACTGGCCCATGCGCCGCGCCTGCTTCTGGCCCTTGACGGTCAAGGCCCGCTCCAGATCGGTCATGCCGGGCCCGGCATCCTCGGCCTCGGCGTGCCGCCATAAAATGAGATCCATGCTTTTCTCCTGAGTCACATTTGAAAACAGATCCCGGCCGCGCACCTCCCGGCGCGCGTGATGGTCATTCACCCAGATGCGCGTTGGGCGTGCCCAGCGTCTCCATCAAATGCTGCTGGGCGCTGAAGCTGGTCTGCTTGCCGCGCGCCTTGCGGCGCTGGTAGTGACCGTCCGCTTCCAGTTCCCAGGCGTTGATATTGTCCTTCAAGTACGGGTTCAGGCCTTCGGCCAGCACCCGGCGCTTGAGCGCCTTGTCCAGGATCGGGAAGGCGACTTCGATGCGGCGGAACAGGTTGCGGCTCATCCAGTCGGCGCTGGCCAGATAGGTGTCATGCGCCAGGTCGTTGCGGAAGTAATAGATACGGCTGTGTTCCAGGAAGCGGCCGATGATCGACCGCACCTTGATGTTTTCCGACAGGCCCGGCACGCCCGGCTTCAGGGTGCAGGCGCCGCGCACGATCAGGTCGATCTTGACGCCGTCCTTGGAGGCCGCGTACAAGGCGCGGATCACCGATTCGTCCACCAGCGCATTGATTTTAACAATAATCCGGCCCGGTCGCCCGGCGCGCGCGATGCGTGCCTCGTTGCGGATGGCCTTGATGATTTCGTTCTGCAGCGCGAACGGCGCCAGCCACAAATGGTTGAGGCGGTGCGGCTTGGTCAGGCTGGTCAGGTGGATGAACACCTCGTTGACTTCCTGCGCTAGGCCGGCGTGGCAGGTCAGCAGGCCGAAGTCGGTGTAGAACTTGGTCGTCGTCGGATGGTAGTTGCCGGTGCCGAGGTGGGCGTAGTAGCGCAGCTTGTTGTCTTCGCGGCGTATCACCAGCGCCACCTTGGCGTGGGTCTTCAGGCCGACCACGCCGTACACCACCTGCGCGCCGGCCTGTTCCAGCTTGTCGGCCCAGTTGATGTTGGCTTCCTCGTCGAAGCGCGCCTTCAGTTCGACGATGACGGTGACTTCCTTGCCGGCGCGCGCGGCGACGATCAGCGCTTCCATCAGGTCCGAGTTCATGCCGGTGCGGTAAATCGTCTGCTTGATGGCGACCACGGCCGGATCGAGCGCGGCGCTGCGGATGAAATCGATCACCGTCTGGAACGACTGGAACGGGTGGTGCAGCAGGATGTCGTTCTTGCGCAGCGCGCTGAAGATGTCCTGGCTGCCGGGTTTCTGCGCGAAACCGGGGAAGAAGGGCTGGAAGCGCAGCGCCGGATTGTCGACGTGGTCCATGATCTCGTTCAGGCGCACCAGGTTGACCGGGCCGTTGACCGCGTACAGCCGGCTCTGGTGCAGGCCGAACTGGTCGAGCAGGAACTGCGACAGCTCCGGCGGGCAGTTCATCGCCACCTCCAGCCGCACCGAGGCGCCGAACTGGCGGCCCAGCAGCTCGCCCTTCAAGGCCTGGCGCAGGTTCTTGACCTCGTCCTCGTCGACCCACAGGTCGCTGTCGCGGGTCACGCGGAACTGCGAATAGCCGATCACCTCGCGGCCGGCAAACAGGTCCGAGATGTGCGCATGGATCACCGACGACAGCAGGCAGAACGAAATGCCGCCGTTCTTCGACAGGTGGTCCGGCAGGCGGATCACGCGCGGCAGCACGCGCGGCGCCTTGACGATGGCGATCGCCGTGCCGCGCCCGAAGGCATCCTTGCCGGTCAGCGACACAATAAAATTGAGGCTCTTGTTAACCACCTGCGGGAACGGGTGCGCCGGATCGAGGCCGATCGGCGTCAGCAGCGGCCGCACCTCGTTGTCGAAGTATTCCTTGACCCAGGCGCGCTGCGCCTCGTTGCGCTCGTTGTGGCGCACCAGGTGGACGCCGTTGGCGGCCAGTTCGGGCAAGACTTCGTTGTTCAGGATTTCATATTGATGCGCGACCAGCAGGTGGCATTCATTGCTGATGCGCGACAGCGTGGCCACCAGGGCAGGGTGGGCGGCCAGCGAACCGTCGGCGGCGCCGGCCGCCAGCAGGCTGGCCACACGCACCTCGAAGAACTCGTCCAGATTGCTGCTGGCGATGCACAGGTAGCGCAGCCGCTCCAGCAGGGGAATGCTTTTGTCTTCCGCCTGCGCCAATACGCGGCGGTTGAACATCAGTTGCGACAGCTCCCTGTCGAGGAACGCCGAGTTCTTATTTACTTCCGCATGCAAGTCAGGCTTCATGTCTTTTTGATCACTTTGCAGGTTACCCCATTCTATCCTGTTTAAGGGGAGAATGATTGCAACAGTGTAAAGAAGAAATATGACAAGCCCGTGACAAATCATGTCATAAATGGCTGCCGATTATGACAAGCGGGCGTAACATAGAGTGGCAACGCGGCCTGTTTACAGAGGGAAGCGGGGTCCTGGCGAATATTTTTGAAATATTTTGGACATGTCATAAACATGTCATATTCGACCGTTAGACTGCGCAGCATCCTAACCTGTCATAACAAAGGACTTGAAATGCGACTGAAACAATTGATCTCTTCCCTGGTGGTTGGCGCAGCAGCTGTAATGGCTTTCTCGTCGGCTGCTCACGCCGCCGATATGACCGGCGCCGGCGCTACCTTCCCATACCCAATCTACGCCAAGTGGGCCGAGTCGTACAAAGCCGCCACCGGCAACGGCCTGAACTACCAGTCCGTCGGTTCGGGCGCTGGCATCAAGCAGATCAAAGCCAAGACCGTCGACTTCGGCGCGTCCGACATGCCGCTGACCGCTGCTGAACTGGACGCTGAAGGCCTGATGCAGTTCCCAGCCATCATGGGCGGCGTTGTGACCGTGGTTAACCTGGACGGCATCACCCCAGGCCAACTGAAACTGACCGGCCCGGTCGTGGCCGACATCTACCTGGGCAAGATCACCAAGTGGAACGATGCCGCGATCGCCGCACTGAACCCAGGCGTGAAACTGGCTGCCGAAGACATCACCGTGGTGCACCGCGCCGACGGTTCGGGCACCTCGTTCCTGTTCACCGACTTCCTGTCGAAAACCAGCCCTGAATTCAAAACCAAGATCGGCGCTTCGACCGCTGTGAAATGGATCGTCGGCGTGGGCGGCAAGGGCAACGAAGGCGTCGCCGCCAACGTGCAGCGCATCAAGGGTTCGATCGGCTACGTCGAGTGGGCCTTCGCCAAGAAAAACAAAATGCAGCACACCCAGCTGAAAAACAAGGACGGCAACTACCTGCAGCCTGACGACGAGTTCTTCAAGGCGGCTGCCGCCAATGCCGAGTGGACCAAGACCCCAGGCTTCGGCGTGGTGCTGACCGACCAGGCTGGCAAAAACTCGTGGCCGATCACCGGCGTGTCGTTCATCCTGATGCACAAGGCACAGGCTGACGCAGCCAAAGGCAAGGAAGTCGTCAAGTTCTTCGACTGGGCCTTCAAAAACGGTGGCGCCGCTGCTACCGAACTGGACTACGTTCCACTGCCAGCATCGGTGGTCAAGCTGGTCCAGGATTCCTGGAAAGCTAACCTGAAAGACGCTTCGGGCAAGGCAATCTACTAATCCCGACTGTCCCTTCGCCTCTCGCAGCACCGAGGCGAGGGGGTTAGCCTGCGCCGCCCAACCGGGCGCCGCAGGCTAGCTACCATCCACCGAGACAACAATATGAGCGCAGATATCACTTCCACGCCACTACCTAAACCGGAGCCGGCCATGCACATCAGCACCGCGCAAGCGACTGCTGCCGAGCAGGCCGCCATGCAAGCCATGCTGCGTACCATGCGCAAGCAGCGCATCCAGGATTTCTTCTTCCACAAGACCACCATGGTGTTCGCACTGTCCGTGCTGGCGGTGCTGCTGGGGATTATCATTTCGCTGATGGTCGGCGCCTGGCCGGCCTTCAAGGAGTTCGGCCCGGCCTTCATCACCACCGTCGAGTGGGACCCGGTCAACGACCAGTACGGCGCGCTGATCGCCATCGTCGGCGCCCTGGCCACCTCCGGCATCGCGCTGCTGATCGCCTTCCCGGTGTCGTTCGGCATCGCGCTGTTCCTGACCGAGATCTGCCCGGCCTCGCTGCGCCGCCCGCTGGGCACGGCGGTCGAGCTGCTGGCCGGCATCCCGTCCATCATCTACGGCATGTGGGGCCTGTTCGTGTTCGCGCCGCTGTTCGGCGACTACGTGCAGCCGTTCCTGAAAAACACCATCGGCCACGTGCCGCTGATCGGCCAGTTCTTCAGCGGCCCGACCATGGGCATCGGCGTGCTGACCGCCGCGCTGATCCTGGCCGTGATGATCATCCCGTTCATCTCCTCGGTGATGCGCGACGTGTTCGAGATCGTGCCGGCCGTGCTGAAGGAATCCGCATACGGCCTGGGCTGCACCCGCTGGGAAGTGGTGCGCAAGATCGTGCTGCCCTACACCAAGACCGGCGTGGTCGGCGGCGTCATGCTGGGCCTCGGCCGCGCGCTGGGCGAAACCATGGCCGTGACCTTCGTCATCGGCAACGCCAACAAGCTGTCGTGGTCGCTGTTCGCGGCGGGTAACTCGATCGCCTCGACGCTGGCCAATGAATTCGCCGAATCGGATACGCCGCTGCACACCTCGTCGCTGTTCGCGCTGGCGCTGATCCTGTTCGTGATCACCTTTATCGTTCTGTCCGCCGCCAAGCTGATGCTGGCCGGCATGTCTCGCAAGGAAGGCGTCAAATAATGAGCGCAACTCTGGAAAAAGCCGCGATGAACCCGGTGTACCGCAAGCGCCTGCTGATGCACCGCGTCGGCATCGCGCTGTCGGTGGCCGCCATGTCGGTTGGCCTGCTGGTGCTGGCCTGGATTCTGATCACCCTGATCATCAAGGGCTTCGGCGCGCTGAGCATCAACCTGTTCACGCAGACCACGCCGGCGCCGGGCAGCGAAGGCGGCGGCTTGCTGAACGCCATCTTCGGCAGCCTGATGATCGTCGGCCTGTCGACCGTGATCTCGACCCCGATCGGCATCCTGGCCGGCATGTACCTGGCCGAATACGGCGAGGACAACAAGGTCGCCAGCATCACCCGCTTCGTCACCGACATCATGCTGTCGGCACCATCGATCGTGATCGGCATGTTCGTCTGGGCCATGTACGTGGCCACCGCCAAGCACTATTCGGGCTACGCCGGTTCCGTGGCGCTGGCGCTGATCGCCGTGCCGGTGGTGGTGCGCACCACCGACAACATGCTGCGCCTGGTGCCGAACAGCCTGCTGGAAGCCGCGTTCGCCCTCGGCGCGCCGCGCTGGAAAGTGGCGATGATGGTGCGCCTGCGCGCCGTCAAGGCCGGCGTCATCACCGGCGTGCTGCTGGCCGTGGCCCGCGTCTCCGGCGAAACCGCGCCGCTGCTGTTCACCGCGCTGAACAACCAGTTCTTCAGCTCCGACATGAACGCGCCGATGGCCAACCTGCCGGTGGTGATCTACGGCTACGCCATGAGCCCGTATGACAACTGGCGTGAACTGGCCTGGGGTGGCGCGCTGCTGGTCACCTTCAGCGTGCTGGCGCTGAATGTTGTCTCGCGCACCCTGTTTGCCCAAAAAGCCCCGAACTAATTAAATAAAGCGAATCCATACAATGAATACGCAACTGAACCAGGAAAACGTCATCGCCATGAACGGCAAACGCAAAACCATCGAGATTTCGGGCCTGAATTTCTTCTACGGTAAAACCCAGAGCCTGCACAATGTCAGCCTGGACATCCACGAGAAACAGGTGACGGCCTTCATCGGTCCGTCTGGCTGCGGCAAATCGACGCTGCTGCGCACGCTCAACCGCATGTACGACCTGTACCCGGGCCAGCGCGCCGAAGGTTCGATCATGTACCGCGGCCGTAACATCCTCGAAGGCGGCCAGGATCTGAACATGCTGCGCGCCAAGGTCGGCATGGTGTTCCAGAAGCCGACGCCGTTCCCGATGTCGATCTACGACAACATCGCCTTCGGCGTGCGCCTGTACGAAGACCTGTCGAAAGGCGAGATGGACGAGCGCGTCGAATGGGCGCTGAAAAAGGCCGCGCTGTGGACTGAAGTGAAGGACAAGCTGAGCAAGAGCGGCCTGTCGCTGTCGGGCGGCCAGCAACAGCGCCTGTGCATCGCGCGCGGCGTCGCCGTGAAACCGGACGTGCTGCTGCTCGATGAGCCGACCTCGGCGCTGGACCCGATCTCGACCTCGAAAGTGGAAGAACTGATCTCCGAGCTCAAGCAGGACTACACCATCGCCATCGTGACCCACAACATGCAGCAGGCCGCGCGTTGCTCGGACTACACCGCCTATATGTACCTGGGCGAGCTGGTGGAATTCGGCGAGACCGACCAGATCTTCATGAATCCGGCCCGCAAGGAAACCCAGGATTACATCACCGGCCGCTTCGGCTGATCACCTTTATAATATTAGAATTGAATTGGAGAGCAGCATGATCGGTGAGCATTCATCCAAACAGTACGACAACGAACTCGAAGCCATCCGCAGCAAGGTGCTGCTGATGGGCGGCATCGTCGAGACCCAGTTCCTCGACGCCATGACCTGCTTCCGCATCGGTAACTCCGAGCGCGCCGACCGCGTGATGCGCGAAGACGACGCCGTCAACCAGCTGGAAGTGTCGCTGGACGACGCCTGCAGCCACCTGATCGTGCGCCGCCAGCCGGCCGCCAACGACCTGCGCACCATCATGGCGACCATCAAGGTCATCACCGACCTCGAGCGCATCGGCGACGAGGCGACCAAGATCGCCCGCGTGGCCAAGGCGCTGCACGGCCGTGGCGCGGTCACCGTCAACCATTACGAAATGGTGCGCGGCATCGCCAACAACACCAGCGACATGCTGCACGACGCGCTGGACGCGTTTGCCCGCAACGACGGCAAGCAGGCGCTGCAACTGATCGCCCAGGACGCCGTGATCGACCACGAGTTCCGCTCGATCATGCGCAACCTGATCACCTTCATGATGGAAGATCCGCGCACCATCTCGGCCGCGCTGGACACGCTGTGGGTGGCCAAGGCCATCGAGCGCATCGGCGACCACGCCAAGAACATCGCCGAGTACGTGATCTACGTGGTGGAAGGCAAGGACATCCGCCACACCAAAACCACCGCGCCGGTGCTGGAAGACGAGCCTGAGCAAGCTAAGTAATTACAAAAAATCTAATGGCATCTGATAAAACTACTGTATTGATCGTAGAAGACGAACCGGCGATTGTCGAACTGGTGACGTTTTCGCTGCGCGAAGCGGGCTGGAACTGCTGCGCGGTGCAAAGCGCCGGCGAGGCCTGGGACTTCATCCAGACCAAGACCCCGCAGCTGATCCTGCTGGACTGGATGCTGCCGGATTCGACCGGCCTGCGCCTGCTGGCGCGCATCCGCTCCGACCGCCAGTTCAACGAAATCCCGGTCATCATGCTGACCGCGAAGAGCATGGAAGAAGACAAGCTGGCCGGCCTGAACAGCGGCGCCGACGACTACGTCACCAAGCCGTTCTCGCCGCGCGAGCTGCTGGCCCGCGCCAAGGCGCTGCTGCGCCGCAAGGCGCCGGAGCACGCGCAGTCGACCATGCGCGCCGCCAACATCATGCTGGACCCGGTCAGCTGCACCGTCTCGATGGACGACCAGAAGATCGACATCGGCCATGCCGAATACAAGCTGTTGAAGTTCCTGCTGGCGCATCCGGAACGCGTGTTCTCGCGCAGCCAGCTGCTGGACAAGGTGTGGGGCGACCACGTGGTGATCGAAGAACGTACCGTCGACGTCCACGTGCTGCGCCTGCGCAAGGCCTTGAAAGAGGCCGAACACCTGATCAAAACCGTGCGTAGTGTAGGCTACATGCTGTCGGAAAAAAACTGAGTTTCAAATGAATCCAAAACTGGTGTTCTGGGTGCCTGCCGCGCTGCGCACCGCCATTATCCTGGCGGCCTGCGCGCTGGCCGGCTGGATGTTCGGCTGGAAGACCGGCCTGGTGCTGGCGCTGCTGGCGATGATCGCGCTGGTGTTCACCCAGCTGTCCTATCTGTACCAGTTGAGCAACTGGATGGACGATCCGCAGAGCGCCAAGCTGCCCGATGGCTGGGGCGAGTGGACCAACATCTTCGCGCGCCTGTACCGCATGCGCCGCGACGACGAAAAAAACCAGACCGAGCTGACCGAATGGCTGGCGCGCTTCCGCCAGGCCATGCACCTGCTGCCGGATGGCGTGGTGATCATGGACGACGTGCTGTTCCTGGAATGGTGCAATCCGGCCGCCGAACAGCATCTGGGCCTGAGCAACGACCGCGACAAGGGCATGCGCGTGACCAACCTGGTGCGCAACCCGGACTTCATGGATTACATCATCCTCGGCCGCTACGAGCAGCCGCTGACGATCAGCTTCCGCGAGCGCAAGCTGATCGTGCACATCATCCCGTTTGAAAACCGCCGCCAGATCCTGGTGACGCACGATGCGACCGAAACCGAGCGCATCGAGGAAATGCGCCGCGACTTCATCGCCAACGCCTCGCATGAGCTGCGCACGCCGCTGACGGTGATCGTCGGCTTCCTGGAAATCGCCGCGCAGGAGGGCCTGGACGCGGCCACCCGCGCCTCGCACCTGAAGCTGATGACCGAGCAGGGCCACCGCATGCAGCACCTGATCGAGGACATGCTGACCCTGTCGCGCCTGGAGTCGGTGGATTATCCGATGCGGCCGGAATCGGTCGACGTGCACCAGCTGATGGAGCAGGTGCTGCGCGATGCGCGCGCGCTGTCGGCCGGCAAGCACGAGATCACGATGTCGGTGAACGGCCCGAATGTGCTCGGGTCGTATGAAGAACTGCACAGCGCCTTCGGCAACCTGGCGTCCAACGCGGTACGCTACACGCCGGCGGGCGGCAAGATCCACCTGGTGTGGAAAGAGTACGACGGCGGCGTCAAGTTCATGGTGGAGGATACCGGCATCGGCATCAGCCCGGAACACATCTCGCGCCTGACCGAGCGCTTCTACCGCGTCGACAAGAGCCGCTCGCGCGAAACGCAGGGCACGGGCCTGGGCCTGGCCATCGTCAAGCACGTGCTGCTGCGCCACAGCGGCACGCTGCAGATCAAGTCGGAGGCAGGCAAAGGCAGCAGCTTCATCGTCTGCATTCCCAAGACCGCCGTCGTGGCGCAGCAGCCGGAGCTGCTGCCGGGTTAATCCTTCAGATCGGGCGGCACTTTGCCGCCGTTCTGCGCCAGCTTGGTCATCACCTGGCGGTGCAGCCAGACATTCATGCTGGCCGGGCTGTCGGCGTCGCCGGAATAATACAGCTCGCGCGCCAGCGCTTTACGCGATTGCAAACTGCTATCCAACTCCAGCAAATGCAGCAGGTCGACGATGGACGTGCGCCAGCTCAACGGCGTCATGGCGTGGTCCGCCTTGTCGTTGAAGAGTGCCTCCACGTCCACCGCCATCGCTGGCGATGGCGTGAACACCTTCTGCAAGATCTGGTTCAGCATGTTGCTAGGTTCGGGCGAGTTCCGAATTAAAAAACGCGGTGACGCGCTCGACCACGCCAGGCGTGTGTTGCTCGGCGGTGGCGGCGATTTCTTCCATCTGCGCCGGTGTGATTTTTTCCGTTTGCTCGGGCGTGACGCGCGGATGCTGGTCGTCGCCGAAGTCGCCGATGCTGGCGGCCAGCGAGGCCACCATGTCATGGCTGACATTGCCAAGCAGGCGATTGACGATATCGGCCCGTTGCGTGGCGTTGCTGAGCAAGAACAACTGGCTGATGGTGTGGTCGGAAGTGACGGTCATGTTTGGCTCCTTGGGGTCTATGGAAAGAAGCTAACCGTCGCGCCGGAAACAGTCTGTTCGCGGCCTAACGCAGGTCCGTCATGGTAAATTAGCCATCCATCGTCACGGAGCGCCAACCATGCCCGTTTTTACTCCTGATCAGCTAGTCACCGAGGTCAGTCCGGTCCAAGGTTCCGCCGAACCGAACCAGACTCTGTGGATCAGCGAGGCTGGTGAACTGACGCAGTTTGGCGCGTTCATTGAAGTGCTTCAGCCGGGCAGCAGATCGTCCATCAAGCACTGGCACAGCGCGGAAGACGAGATGGTCTACGTCCTGGCCGGCGAAATCACGGTAATCGAAGGCGCGACCGAGACCGTCCGGGCAGCCGGCATCCAGCCCGTATTAAAAGGAGGCGCGTCATGAGCAAATACCTGATCTCTTTCCCCAGCGCGGCGATGGACGTTCCTGATGGCGAACTGGAGGAGGTGGGCCGCGCGGCGCACGCCGTGGTCGAGGCGGCCAAGGCCGCCGGCGTCTATGTGTTTGCCGGCGGCATCAACGAAAGCGTGCCCCCGGCGCTGGTTGCGGCCGACGGCACGGTCACCGAAGGCGGCTATCCATGGGCGCCGACGCTCAACGGTGGCTTCACCGTGCTGGAACTGCCATCGCGCGAGGAAGCCGTCGCCTGGGCCGCGCGCATGGCGCAAGCCTGCCGCTGCGCACAGGAACTGCGCGTCTTCCAGTTCGATCCGCAATCCTGACCGCACCGGGCCGATCAAACAGTCGGCAGAACGCTGAAGGAGTCGGCGCTGGACTCCGCTTCCTCAACCGCAACGCCATCGATGCGCGAAGCCGGCGGTCCCTTGCGCGCCCAGACAATGATCGCCTCGACCGCCGCCGCATCGCCATCCACCTCGGCCTCCACCGAACCATCGCGCCGATTGCGCACCCAGCCGCGCAAGCCAAGCGCCTCCGCCTGCCGCCTAAACGCAGCGCGATACCCCACGCCTTGCACCAAGCCAGTAATCACCAAACGTTTAGCCATGTCATCTAGCCCTTTTATAAAGTACTGCGTCCCTTCATCGCCAACTGGCAGCTGTGCAAGACATCGTCATACGAACGTGAGACGTGATCGGCGTTGGGGAAGACGCAGGTTTTCAGATCGGGATTTTCGAATGGGCTAGGCAGCAGCAGGGCGAAATGCTTGGCGTGCGGCAGGCGCTCGTGCAGCGCCGCCAGCATGGTGGTCATCTGCTCGCAGTCGTTGAGCGGATCGACGCTGACCAGCACGACGATCGAGACCAGTTCCGGCGAGGCGCCCGGCGGTGCCGGCTGGTCCAATTCGTCAAGATTGCGGCTGCGGGCGTCGATCTTTTGCTCGCGCAGGATGCGCACCAGGATCTCCGTCGCCAGCTCGGCATAGGAAGAACCCAGGCCGATGCTCAGCACCACGCTGCCGGCCGGCACATCGAACGATCCCTGCCACTCGCCGCTGGCGGAGATCCGCTGTTCGCGCAGTTCGCGGCCGATGCCGCCGCGCTTCAGCACGGTATTGCGCTTGCGCTTCCTCCACCACTTGACGCTGCCGCTCAACGCTTCGATCACGGCGATGACCGAGTTGGAGACTTTTTCCTCTTCCTGCGGCGTGATCGACCCATCCTTGAAATCGAAACTGGCCAGGTGCAGCGCCGGCAGCAGCACGCCATCGCAATATTCGGCCAGCGACTTGTGCTGCATGTAGCGCTTGGCGCTGGTGACGATTTCATGCGCGTCGCCCGATAGCGCGCGCTGGTAGAAATTCTGCGGCATGGTCAGCGCCGGCAGCTCGCCGAACATGATCTCCAGCACCTTCAGCGCGCGGATGTAGCGGCCCGCCACCACCAGGCACAGGGTCAGCGGCGTCGACAGCACCAGGCCGACCGGTCCCCAGATCCAGCTCCAGAAGATCGCCGACACCACCACCGACAACGGCGACAGGCCGGTGGTGTGGCCGTACAGCTTGGGCTCGATGGTCTGGGCGACGATGATTTCCACCGCCAGGAACAGGCCGAGGGTCATCAGCGCCGTGGACCAGCCCGGATCGATGGCCGCCGCCAGCAGCGTGGCGCAGAAAGCCGCCATCCACACGCCCACGTAAGGGATGAAGCGCAGCACCGCCGTCATGGTGCCCCACAACAGCGCCTGACCGAGACCCAGCAGGCTCAGGCCCAGCCAGATCGCCAGCCCGGTCGCCAGGTTCACCAGGAACTGCGAAATGAAGAAACGCGACAGGCGCTCGCCGGCGTCGTTGACGGCAATCGTGGTGGCGCGCAAATCGCCGCCGCCGGCCAGGCGGATGAAGCGGTCGCGCAGCGATTCATGTTCCAATAGTACGAAGATCAGCACCACGAACACGATGCCGGCGGTTTCCAGCGGCGGCCATACCGACGCCGCCACCTTGCCCAGCAATTGGAACGGCTTCAGCGCCGGCTCGTGGATTTCCACCAGCACCGGCGTCTTGGCGCTGCCGTCCGCTTGCAGCACCGGCGCCGGACCGTCGGCGTTCTCGCCGGTGAGATGATCGATCAACTGGCCCGCCGGACCGCCCAGGCTGCCCAGCGTGCCGCGCGTCAGTTCGTCGAGTGTCTCGATCTTGCTGGCGATGGTGTCCTGGTACTGCGGCAGGCTGGCGCCCATCACGCCCACCTGCTGCACGATCACCGCGCCAATTGCCAGCAGCGTCACCGTCACCACCAGCACGCCGGTGCAGACCGATGTGGTCTGGCCCAGTCCGAGATGCCGCAGCGCCCGCACGAACGGCGCGATCAGGAAACTGAAGATGAAGGCCAGCGTAATGGGAATCAGCACGTCGCGGCCGAAATAGAGCAGGGCCAGCACGGTGGCGGTGCCGACCAGGCCGGCCACGGCGTTCGGCAAACTACGGGAGGTAAGGGAATCAGACACCGTCAATCCTAGCCGGATAAGTAAAGCAGATAAAGTGCACCACGTTGAGCGTGATGTGGACCAGTATGGCGGCCTCGATGCGTTGCGTGCGGTGGTAAGCCCAAGCGTAGCCGAGACCTGCGATGGCAGCGAGTATGCCATATCGCACGCCGCCGCCAAGGTGAGCCGCGCCAAACAGCAGCGCCGACACGGCCACCGCCAGCCACGGTCCCCAGCGGAAGCGGTTCAGCGCATCCGCCAGGCAGGCTTGCAGCAGGCCGCGGAAGAAAGCTTCCTCCGCAATCACCGTGAACAGCAGGTTGACCGCCACAAAGGTCAGCGTTGGCCGGGGCAGCTTGACGTCGACGCCGACTACGCCGGCCATCAGCGCGAAGCCCAGGGTGGCCGCCACCGTCAGCGTCAGGATCGGCAGGGTCCGGCGCAGCACCGCGCCCAGTTCAGCCCAGGACGTCACGCGCCTGCACAGCAGGGCCAGCAGGATCAGTCCGACCGCGCCCTTGTCGAAATTCGCGTACAGCGTGAACGGCAGCGCGCCCGTCGACAGCAGCACGTGGTCCAGCAGCATCGGATTATTAAAGCCGGGCAGCTTGTGCATGGCCAGCGCCAAGGCCAGCACAACCGTCAGCACACCATAGACCAGGCGCAGCCAGCCGCGTGGCGCGCTGGTGCTGGCCCAGGCGGCGCCGGTCAGCACCAGCAGCGCGCTGATCGCCACCGGGTCCAGCACGCCGCCGACCAGGCCCCAGGCCATGGCCATGACAAAGAACAGCAGCCACAGCGGAGCAGGGCGCCTGCCGATCGATAACGGCGGCGCCCAGACCGTAGCCAGGGCCAGCGCCAACAGGAGAAATGCGGGGAATTGGAGTGTCATTGATTCAACGATTCGTTTTCAGCAATGATACTCCATGGCAGCTTAGAACCTGTAGATCAGCGCCGTCATCACCGTCGGCGTCACGGTGCGCCTGGTCAGCGGGCTGTCGGCCGCGTCCGAGGTCAGGCGGGTGATGCCGACGCCGCTGCGCACCGACCAGTTGGCGTCCAGCACATGGTTCCAATGGAAGCCGCCGGTGATGCTCTCGACGCCGCCCTTGGCCGTATATTGCCGGTAGCCGGACGCGGCGCTTTGCGCGGCGGTGACGCCGAAGTACGTCTGCATATGCTTGTTGTCGCCGTAAACTACCGAGGCGCCAAAGCCGACCTGGTCGGTGGCGCTGGTATACAGCGGCACGTTGGCGCCGAAGATGTAGGTGGAGCCGTATTCGCGATGGTTGATGTTCTGCTTGGTGGTCAGGCTCAGGCCGACCGTGCCGACCTGGTAGCCGACGCTTAACACCGCCTGCGCCGAGCCGTTGATGTTGCCCATGCCCTTGAGGTCATCCGAGCCGGAGAAGTAGTTCTTCTTGTGGTCCTCGCGGCCGCCATCGTAGCCCAGCGCCGCGCTTAGTGTGAAATCGCCGACCCTGGCCTGGTAGCCGATGCCGCGCTGGGTGCTGAGGAAGATGCCGTTGCTGTAGGTGCGCTCGAGGAAGGGCAGGGCCACCACGTGGCGCTTGTCGCTGCCGGCGTATTCCGGCACATAGGCCAGGCCGACACCGGCCGAGAAACTGTCGCCGGCGGCTGCGGCTGCGGCTGCGGCGTCTTCGGCAAAGCTTTTGCTGCTGAAAGCGCATAAGGCAAGGAGGGATAAGGCAAGGGCGTGGCGCATGAGGATTCCCGTTCAGTGGTCCGCCGGCGCGAGGGGCCGGCGCAGACGGGCGGAAGTTTCCCAGCAAATACGTCCCGCCGCTATCGGCGTAGCTGAAGTATCATCTGCTGGAATCTTTGGTATCGCGAGACGCACTTTGGAGCCGACTATGTCCCTGACCCTGTACTACCACCCGCTGGCCTCGTTCTGTCACAAGGTGCTGATTGCCCTGTATGAAAACGGCACCGACTTTGAGAAGCGCATCATCAACCTGGGCGAGGAAGCCGACCGCGCCGAGCTGGAGGCGATCTGGCCGCTGTGCAAATTCCCCGTGCTGCGCGATAACGCCCAGCACCGCGACGTGCCGGAAACCTCGATCATCATCGAATACCTGGACCGCCACTATCCCGGCGCCCAGCTGATGATACCGGCCGACTGGGACGATGCGCTGGACGTGCGCCTGTGGGACCGCTTCTTCGACAACTACGTGCAGGGACCGGTGCAAACCATCGTCAGCGCGCATCTGACGGGCCTGAGCTGCGACCAGACCAAGGAGCGCACCAAGCTCAAGACGGCCTACAAGATGATCGAGAAGCGCATGGCCACGCGCAGCTGGCTGTGCGGCGAAGCGTTCAGCCTGGCCGATTGCGCGGCGGCGCCGGCGCTGTTCTATGCCTGCACGCTACTGCCGTTCCCCGAGGAATACCACCACCTGCAAAGCTACTTCGAGCGGCTGGTGGCGCGGCCATCGGTCAAGCAGGTGCTGGACGAGTCCAAGCCGTATTTCTCGCTGTATCCGTTTGCCCAGGAGATACCCGAGCGCTTTCTGTAAGCGCAGTGCCGCACGGTAGCGTGCGGCGAATCCGTGAATCATGTCCTTTCCCCATCAAGAAAGGACATGCCATGGATAATCCCAATTCCTCGCGCCGGGCGCTGGTCGGCGCAGCCGCCACCGGCCTTCTGGGCGCCGCGGTGGGCCCGGCTGGCGCGCAGGGCAGCGCAGCGGCTGGCGCAGACGTGCCGCCCAAAAATCCGCTCGACGCCTATCCGGCGCCGCCGTTCCCCAAGCAGCAGCAACCCTGGCCGGGCTTGGCCAGCAAGATGAATCCGCGCCCGGACCACGGCGAAACCAGCTACAAAGGTTCCGGCCGCCTGAAGGGCCGCAAGGCGCTGCTGACAGGCGGCGATTCCGGCATCGGCCGCGCCGCCGCCATCGCCTTCGCGCGCGAGGGCGCCGATGTGGCGATCAACTATCTGCCGGCCGAGGAAGCCGATGCGCGCGAGGTGGTGGCGTTGATCCGCGCCGAGGGCCGTAAGGCGGTGGCGATTCCGGGCGATATCAAGGATGAGGCGTTCTGCAAGAAACTGGTGGCGGACGCCGCGCGCCAGCTGGGCGGTCTGGACATTCTGGTCAACAACGCCGCGCGCCAGTTTTCGCGCGATTCGATCCTGGATATGACTACCGCCGATTTCGACGAGACCTTCAAGACCAATGTGTATGCAATGTTCTGGATCACCAAGGCGGCCGTGCCTTTGCTCAAGCCCGGATCGACCATCATCAATACCGCTTCGGTGAATGCCTACGATCCGGGCGAGAATATTATCGATTATGCCGCCACCAAGGGCGCGATCATAATCTTTACCAAAGGGCTGGCCAAGCAGCTGGCGTCCAAGGGAATCCGGGTGAACGCGGTGGCGCCGGGGCCGTTCTGGACGCCGTTGCAGGTGACGGGCGGGCAGCCTGCGGACAAGCTGCCGCAGTTCGGCGCGGATACGCCGTTGAAGCGGCCGGGGCAGCCGGCCGAGCTGGCTGGTGTGTATGTGCTGCTGGCGTCGAACGAATCCAGCTACGCCACCGGACAGGTGTATGCCGCCGTTGGCGGCCACGGCGGACCATAACGAACCCCGTCATTCCCGCCTGCGCGGGAACGACGGGGTTTAGTTTTTGTTGCCCTCGTTGGCGCTCTGCACCGAGGCGGCTTGCGGGAAGGCCTGGTTTTGCGCCGCGACGTTGGCAAAGCGGCTGGCCTCGTCGACCTGCTTGCGCGCCGCCTGCCGGCCAGCATCGGCCAGTTCGCTGACGGTGCGCGCCGCCTCCGGCACATGCTGCTCGGCCACGCTCTTCAGCTCGGCCTGGAACTCGGTCGCCACCTGCGCCAGTTGTTGCTGGTAACTCTGCAGTTTCTGCAGCAGCGCGCCGGCCTGCAGCGACGAATTGTCCGCGCCGCGCTCGTTCAGCGGCGTCTGCACCGCGCGTTGCAGCACTGCCGACGATTCCTCCAGCCATTCGCGGCCAAACTGCACGTTCACGTCGGCCAGCTGGCGCAGCGAGCGCAGTACCGCCTGGTTCAGGTCGGCGTAATAATCGATACGGGCTTCCGCATGCTTGCGGGCTGCCGGGGTCAGCGTTTCAACAAACGAGTTCATGGGATTGCTCCTGGTGAGGTAGTGGCCAAAGCGGGGGAAGCGGACGTTTTGGCCTGGCGTCCGCTGCAATATGATCGCAAATGTCGCCGCTTTGTGGCACTCCAGAGCTTGCTGGAACTATTTGTTTTCCTTACTCAACAGATAATGAAGGCCGTGGCAGGAGCAGCAGCTGGCGCTGCCGTCCGTTGATGTAGCGCACGCCACTTGCATCGAAGTAGGCATCCTCCTCCAGCATCATGCGCACCGGCTCGCGCCAGCCCGGCAAATCGCTGGCCGCGTTCAGCTCGATCGAGTAGGCGGTGCGCGGACGCAGCATGTCGTCGCCGCTGCCCGGCACGCCGCCTTGCGCGTCCCACATGCCGATCGCCGGCCCGGCCGCGTGGCCGTGGTAGCCGATCGGATGGGTGTAGATGGTCGGCTGCAAGCCTTCGGCCCTGGCCTGTTGTAGCGAGGCCGCCAGCACCGCATTGCCGCTGCGGCCTTCCTTGAAGTGGGACAGCAGGATGTCCTGCACGCGGTTGGCGCGGACGAAAGCCTGGGCCAGCGCGGCCGGCGCGGCGGTCTCGCCGGGCTTCAGCACATAGGCGTGCTGCTGGATGTCGGTGTTCAGGCGCAGATAGGTGATGCCGATGTCGACGTGCAGCAGATCGCCGGGCGTGATCACGTCCGGATTGGCGCGCTGCGTGTCCTGGCGCTGGATCTCCACCGACGGGTGGAACCAGGTGTCATAGCCCAGGTCACGGATCTTCTGGCGGAACCACCACACCACGTCCTCGCTGGTGGTGATGCCGGGCGTGATCACGCGTTCGGAAAAGCCTTCCTCGATAATCTTGTGCGTGGCGCTGATCAGCTGCGGGTAGATCTGCATTTCGCGCTCGGTGCGCGTTTCCAGCCAGCGCACCGCCAGCGGCTCGGCCGACACCACGCGCGGCTTGAATGCCGCCGGCAGCGCCGCCAGCAGCTCGCTGTACTCGGTGTGGTCGATGCCGTCGGCATGGCCGAAGTGGGCCGAGGTGTTCAGGCCGATCCTGTTCGGATTGCGCGTCTTGATGATGTCGACCAGCGCGTCCCACTGGTTGGGGAACTTCTTCATGTCCCAGGCGGCCTTGATGCTGTTGCCGACGTTGTAGCGCGCCACCGCCAGCCGTTCCACCTTGCCGCTGGCGCCGTCGCGGTAGAACACCAGGATGGTGCGGCGGCGGGCGTTCAGCCATTCCGCCGGCAGCATGGTTTTCAGCACCGGATCTTCGTTATACTCGCGCGACACCACCACCCACATATCGATGCCGGTTTGCGCCATGGCGGCCGGCAGCACCGTGTCGAAACGCTCGGCCAGCAGTTCGTTGACGACGGTGGCCTGCGCGCGCAGCGGCAGCACCTCGGCCTGAGTGGCTGCGGCCAGCAGCAGGGAGAAGGCAAGCAGGAATTTTTTCATTGGTCGATGGTGATACGGCTTTTTACCAATGTCAATCAACAATATTTATAATGCTCGTTGCATACGCAAAGGAGAGAACATGGCAGCACCTTCGGTTTTTTATCTGCACGGCGGTCCGGCGCTTGGTCCGGTGTTTGAGCGCGCCCGCTTTCCGGACGCGACGCACGTTCACTGGTGGCACCAGCCGCTGGCCAAACCGTGCGCGGCGCGTCCCTATCTGGACCTGCTGGAAGCCACATTGACGGAATTCCGTCGCGTGGCGGCCGAAGCCGGCCAGCCGCTGACGGTGATGGCCAGTTCTTTCGGCGCCCACCTGGCGGTGCATCTGGCGCGCCAGGCGCCGGAGCTGATCAAGGACATCGTGCTGCTGGGGCCTACCTTCAATCCCGAGCAGGCCGCGCTGCGCCTGGCGCGCCGCGCCTTCCGCGTGCACACCGACCACCAGCACGCCGGCAAGCTGGCCACCGCGCTGGCGATGTATGAGGATGATCCGGGCCGGCCGCGTTTCTGGGACGTGTTCGGCGCGCTGTCGCTGCTGCCGGATGTGACGGAGCTGTACTTCGGCCCGAACGCCGGTCCGGACGCGGCGCGCTCGTTCTCGGAGCTGATCCAGCAGCCTGGCGCCTTCGACGGCCCGACTTCGGTCGCCACCTCGGACGATTTCTCGGCGCTGGACCACACGCCGGTGCAAAGCCCGTTCACCGGCCCGGTGTCGGTGCTGTTTGGCGCCTACGATCCGATGATCGACGCCGAACAGGATCGCACCGTGTGGGAAGCGATCTTCCCGCAGGCCGCCTTTTTCAAGGTGGAGACGGGCCACTTCCCGCTGCTGGAGCTGACGCTGGAGCAGTGCCTGTCGCCGGCTTAACGGGAGAAGTGCGCCTCGATTTCTTCCAGCGTCTTGCCCTTGGTTTCGGGCAGCAGGAAGGCGGCCGTCAGGAAGTACAGCAGCGTGCAGCCGGCGCCGTAGAAGAACATGGTCGCATAACCGTACTGCCCCACGGTGGGCAGGAACACGGCGGCGATCATGGTCGACACGAACTGGTTGATCAGCAGCGCGATGCTCATGCCGTTGGAGCGGATGCGGGTCGGCATCAGCTCCGACAGCGCCAGCCACACGCACACGCCGGGACCGACGGCGAAGCTGGCCACGAACATGCACATCGCCAGCATCACCTGCCAGCCATGCGCGGACGACGGCACCGCCGCCATGTCGGCGCGCTCGATGTGCAGCGGCGCGTTCATGCCTTCGGCCGGATCGGCGAAGGGATTCAGATGCAGCTTGCGGAAGAATACGCCGATCACGCTGTCGGCCTGCACCGTGTCTTCGCGGTTCATGCGCAGCACCGGCAGGGCCGGATCGTCGCTGCGGCGGCTTTGCACGTTGGTGAACGGGCCGTAGGAGTAGGCCACGGTCAGTTGTACCGGCGCGCCGCCCGGGCCGGCCGCCGCGCCAAATGATTGCAGCGTTTCGGCGTCGAGGCGCAGCGCCAGGCTGTCGGATTGCATGCGTGCTTGCAGCATCGGACGCACGTCGCGTTGTTCGCCTTCGACGCTGC
Source organism: Duganella alba (assembly GCF_009674495.1). GTDB lineage: Bacteria > Pseudomonadota > Gammaproteobacteria > Burkholderiales > Burkholderiaceae_D > Rugamonas > Rugamonas alba. The sequence goes on from NZ_WKJN01000018.1 coordinate 31,861, forward strand.
GGAACAGCAGGCCGGCCGCCAGCAGGGCGATGACGATGCCGGCGGTGCCCAGCATCAGCAGGAACTTGCGGCCCTTGCGGTCCACCAGCACCACGGCGACGATGGTCATCAGCGCGTTCAGCACCTTTAGCGCTACGTCGGCGCTGTTGGCGGTGGCGCCGGACAGGCCGGCCTGGTTCAGGATATTCACCACGTAGGCCAGCACGGAGTTGATGCCGGTGGCCTGGTTCAGCGCCAGGATCAGGCAGGCCAGCAGAAAGGGCAGCACATAGCGGCGGCTCAGCAGCGGGCCGTCAGCCGCGCGGCCGGTGGCGCCGGGCTCAGCGGCGGACGATGTGTCGGCTGGCGTCGGCGCGGCCGGCGCATCGGGCGAGGCCAGGGCCTGCCGGATCTCGCGCAGCTCGGCCTCCGCCTCATCGGCGGGGCGGGTGCGCAGCAGCGCGGTGCGCGCTTCCTCGATGCGTCCACGGCGCGCCAGCCAGCGCGGCGATTCGGCCAGCAGCAGCGCGCCCGCGCTGAAGACGATCCCCGGCGTCAGACACCACCAGAAGATGCTGCGCCACGCATGATCCTTGGCCGCAAACACCGCCGCCGCGCGCGCCGCTTCGTCCAGATGCTGCGCAGCCGCCGTCGCGCCTTCCACCGAATTCGCCTGCATCAAGCCAATCAGCGCCGCCGCCACCAGCCCGACCGTCAGCAGCAGCTGAAACAGCGCCGCACCTCGTCCACGCTGGCGCGCATGCAGGCACTCCGCCAGATACAGCGGCACCACCACGCCAATCAAACCGCCGCTGACGCCTTGCAGCAAGCGCCCGAGCAGCAGCGGCACATAACCATCCGCCAGCGCAATCAGCGGAATGCTCAACGTGAACAGCACGCCGGACAGCACCATCGCCAGGCGCCGGCCGATCCAGTCCGCCAACGCGCCCGCAAACAGCGATGACAGCACGGACCCGAGCAACACCGCCGCCACGATAAAACTCAACTGCTGCGCACTCAATCGCCACGCCACCGACGCCGTGGATTCCAGATACGGCAGCGCGCCGGCAATGATGCCGACGTCGATGCCATATAACAGCCCACCCATCCCTGCAATGAACAACAAAAATCCCATGGCGCGAGCTTGCATCGGGTCTCCGGCTAGTTGGTGGATAGATCGATGGCTTCGCCTTCAACGAAGACGGCCACCGGTTGTAAGTCCGCATTCAATACTACGATGTCGGCCCAGCCGCCCGGCGCCAGGCGACCGCGTTCGGTCTCGCCCAGATAATCGGCAGGGTAGAGCGACAGCCGATGCGATGCATCGGCCAGCTCCAGCCCGAGGCCGACGAAATTGCGCAAGGCCTGATCCATGGTCAGCACGCTGCCAGCCAGGGAACCGGTCGCCAGCCGCACGCAACCCAGGCATTTGTACACACGCTGGCTGCCAAGGCCATACTCGCCGTCCGGCATGCCGGTGGCCGAGGTGGCGTCGGTCACGCCGTACAGGCGCGGAATCGCCCGCAGCGCGGCGCGGATCGCTCCCGGCGCCACGTGCTGAAGATCGGGAATGATCTCCGCGTACTCCGCATGCGCCAGCGCCGCGCCAACGATGCCGGGCTTGTAGTGGTTCAGCCCCGTCATGCCGTTGAACAGATGCGTAAAGCCCGCCGCACCGGCTTCCAGCGCGGCCACGCCGTCTTCATAAGTGCCGTTGCTATGGCCGATCTGCACGCGGATGCCCAGTTCATTCAGTTGCGGGATCAGGGCCAGATGGTCGGCCACCTCGGTGGCCAGGGTCATCGCGCGGATCGGCGCCAGTTCGTGATAGCTGCGTACCAGGTCCATGCTGCCGACCGCGATCGCATCCGCAGGTTGCGCGCCGAGGCGGTGGATGCTGAGGAACGGGCCTTCCAGGTGCACCCCCAGCATGCGCGCGCCGCCTGCCGGCCGTTCGGCGATCACCGGCGCCAGGCCGCGCAGCGCGCGGCGGATGGAATTGTCGGTGGCGGTCATGGTGGTGCCCAGCATGGCGGTGGTGCCGTGCTTCGCATGCGCGCGCGCCACCGTGGCGCCGGCGTCGCCGCCCTGCATGATGTCCACGCCGGCCGCGCCATGCACGTGCAGGTCGATAAAGCCGGGCAGGATGGTCAGCGTCGCGTCCACGCCGTGGTCCTCGCGGATGTGCAGGATGCGGCCGCTGTCGGAATCGAAAGCGATGCTGCCGGTGATCCAGCCTTCAGGGGTAAGAATACGTCCACTCAGCACGGCGTCACTCCGCAATCACCAGTTCGATGCCTGCCTGCAGCAGGCCTTCGCGGTATTCGTCGCTGACGGAGGCGTCGGTAATCACTGTATGCACGCGGTCCAGCTGCACGATGCGGTGCAGGCTCACGCGGCCGAACTTGGAGGCGTCGGCCAGCACGATGATCTTCTTGGCCCGTTCCACCATCTTGTGATTCAGGCTGGCCTCCGCCTCGTGGTGGGTGGTAACGCCGAACTGCAGGTCGAAACCGTCGACGCCGAGGAACAGCTTGTCGAAGCTGTAGGCCTGCAAACAGGCTTCGGCCTGCGTGCCCTGGATCGACAGCGACTGCTTGCGCAGCAGGCCGCCGGTGAGGATCAGGTCCACGCCCGGCGCCTCGGCCAGCTCCCAGGCGATATTCAGGCCGTTGGTCATCACCGTGATGTTCTGCGCCTCGCGCAGATGGCGCGCCAGCGAAATGGTGGTGGTGCCGGAGTCGATGATGATGTTGTCGCCCGGTTGCACCAGCCGCGCAGCACAGGCGCCGATGCGTTCCTTCTGCTCGTGGTTGATGGCGTCCTTCTGCGGCACCGTCTGTTCTGGCGGCGGCGTGCGGGCTAGCGTGGCGCCGCCGTGGCTGCGCGTGGCCAGACCCTGCGATTCCAGCACGCTGAGGTCGCTGCGGATCGTCACTGCCGAGACGCCCAGTTGCTCCACCAGTTCGTTGACCTGCACCGAACCGTGCTGGGTGAGCGCTTGCAAAATCATGGCGCGGCGTTGACCGGTATGTCGCATGTGTTGTGCTGTTGATTTGTCAAAAATGGCAGCTTACCAGATCGCGGCCCACCTGCCATCCATCATAGGAAAGTCACACCACAAATATCTTTCGTTTCAATGTAAAACAAAGATATTTCATGCTAAAACGAAAGAAAACGTAAAAACAACAGGTAAAACAAATAATTCGAAAGATTATTGTGTTTTCCTTCTTTGCTTATTACTATCCATACATAAGTCACAACAGTGAAACAACACCAGGCACAGACACGGGAGATTTGATATGGGTAGCAGAATCGAAAAAGGACTTCGGCGCAGCCTGATCGCGGCAGCGGTGGAGATGGCGGTATGTGGCGCGGCGTTTGCGCAGACCGAGCCGCCGGCCGCGGATGCGCCGCCGGTCGTGGTGGTGAGCGGCGCGCGCGCCGCGCTGGCCAAGTCGCTGGAACTCAAGCGCAACGCCGATGTGATTCAGGATTCGATTTCGGCCACGGAGCTGGGCCGCTTCCCCGACGATAACGTCGCCGATTCGCTGACCCACATCTCCGGCATTTCGGTGTCGCGCACCCGTGGCGGTGAAGGGCAGTACATCAATGTGCGCGGCCTGGGGTCCGGCTACAACATCGTCACCCTGAACAAGCGCATCCTGGCGACCGACGGCGATGGCCGCGATTTCGCCTTCGACGTGCTGCCGTCGGAAGTAATCAGCGGCGCCGACGTGATGAAGTCGGCCGAAGCGGCGCAGATGGAAGGCAGCATCGGCGGCTCGGTCAACCTGCGGTCGGCGCGGCCGATGGACAATCCCGGCTATCACGCCTCGGTGCGGTTTGAAGCGGACCACAACGACCTGTCGCGCAAGGATGGCGGCAAGCTGTCGGGCGTGGTGAGCAACACCTTCAATAACAACACCATGGGCGTGCTGATTGGCGCGGTGGTCTCCAAGCGCAAGGTGCGTACCGACTCGCTGGGCTACCAGACCTACAATCCGGACGCGCCGGGCAGCTACGACGTCAATGGCGACGGTGTGATCGGGCCTGGCGAGAGCAATCTGCTGGCGCCATGCTGCATCTCCTTCGGTTCCGTGTTCGAAGAGAAGAAGCGCGCCGCGCTGTCCGGCGCCTTTGAATGGAAGGTGTCGCCGACCTTCAAGATGACGGTCGACGGCCTGGCCACGCGCCTCGATTCGCCGCAAGTCGGCTACCAGCAATCCTATTATGTCGAGAATGCGCCGGGCCGCTGGTCCGACGTGGTGGTCAAGGACCGCCTGATCACCAGCATGACGGTAAAGGATCTGATTCCCGAGATGTCGAATGTGACCACCGATCGCGTGGTCGACACCATGCAGTTCGGCTGGCGCGGCGAATGGAAGCCATCCAACGACCTGAAACTGACCGGCGACCTGTATCGCTCGACCTCCAAGCGCAACTCCGGCGGCAAGGACACCTTTGTGGTGGCGGGTATCGCCGGCCATAACACCGGCTACTACAAGGCCAATAACGGCGCCTTCCCGGACATCCGCGTGACGCTGGAAGATGGCCGCGACCTGGCCACCGAACTGGCGGCGGGCCGCCTGGGCAACAATGACTACGGCGTGCACTTCACCGGCCTGACCGGCACCGACATCAAGGACACCGTGGATGGCGCCTCGCTCGATGGCCGTCTGGTACTGAGCGGCGCATGGCATGTGGAAGCCTTGCAGTTCGGCGCCAGCGCCACCAACCGCAAGAAGGACCGCAACTCGATCGGCAACGAGAAGAGCGGCGGCGCCTGCCAGTACTGCGATATGTATTCGACCACCTTCGCTTCGCTGGGCGCCAACGTGGTCTCGCCGATGACGCTGCCGAATTATATGCGCAACGCCGGCGGCAGCTTCCCCGGCAGCTTTATCAAGTTCGACGTGCCGGCCTACCTGGCGGCGCTGAAAAAACTGGATGGCAAGCCGATACTGGACTCCGACGGCAATCCGACCGGCGACACCTTCGACGTCAGCAAGACGCAGCCGGTGTTCGTGCCGACCGATTCGTATTCTGTGACGGAAAAAACCGCCACGCTGTACGGCCAGCTGGAACTGGCGGGCGAGAACTGGAACGGCAATGTCGGCGCGCGCCTGGTGCGCACCAAAACCACGTCGCGCAGCGCGATCGACCAGATCGTGGCCATCGACGATCCGACGCCGAACATCCCGACCAGCAGCCCGACCGTGACCTACAGCCCGGCGGTGCCGGTGTCGGAAGACGGCAGCTACACCAAGCTGCTGCCGTCGGCGAACATCAGCTGGTGGGCGCGTGACGATTTCGTGGTGCGCGGCGCTGTCGCCAAGGTGATGGCGCGTCCTTCGCTGGACAAACTGGCGCCGACCCGCACCGACCAGACGCTGGATCGCAGCTACATCCTGAACATCGTCGGCGATCCGAAGCTCAAGCCTACCGAGGCGGTGCAGCAGGACCTGTCGGTGGAATGGTACTACCGTCCCAAGTCGGCCATCACGGCGGCCGTTTTCGCCAAGCAGATCAAGAATTTCGTCACCTACCAGACCGACGAGCATGTGGACATCGGCGTGCCGGGCTACCTGTACACCGTGACGCACCCGGTCAATGGCGACAAGGCCAAGGTGCGCGGCGTGGAACTGGGCGTGCAGCACCTGTTCGACAACGGCTTCGGCTTCAACGCCAAATTCGCCAAGACCTTCACCAAGGCTTACCAGAACGGCGAATACGTCGGCCAGCTGGAAGGTGTGGCGCCTACCGCCTCGTCGATCGGCTTCCTGTACGAGAAGAACGGCATCAATGCGTCGATCTCGTTCGACTACACCGGCGAGTACACGCAGAGCACCCACGTGGTGGCGGGCTTCCCAAGCAAAGTGGATGCGCTGACCTGGGTGACGGCATCGGCATCGTGGGATATCACGCCGCATGTCACCGTCTTCGTCGAAGGCAAAAACCTGGGCGACGCCGTGATGCGCTCGAACCTGGGCCGCGCCGATGCGCTGAACGGCTTCGAAACCTGGGGCCGCACCTACGTGGCCGGCATGAGCGTGAAATTCTAACGGATGGACATGAACACAACGACGATACCAATCACCGCGCGCCGCGCCGGCTGGCTCACGTATGCGCTGGCGACCACGCTGCTGTGGGGCGTGTGGGGCGCGTTTGCCGGGCTGCCAAGCGAGCATGGCTTTCCTGAAACGCTGATTTACGTGGTGTGGGCGCTGACCATGGTGCCGCCGGCGCTGTTCGTGCTGGCGCGCGCGGGCTGGCGCGTGCGGCGCGACGGCCGCTCCATCGCCTACGGCCTGACCATCGGCCTGCTGGGCGCCGGCGGACAGATGATTCTGTTCTACGCGGTGAAGGCCGGACCCACCTATCTGATCTTCCCGCTGATTTCGCTGTCGCCGGTGATCACCATCGCGCTGTCGTTCCTGTTCCTGCGCGAGCGCACCGGCGCGATGGGACTGGCCGGCATCGTGCTGGCGGTGTGCGCGTTGCCGCTGTTCGATTACACGCCGGGCGGCGCGCCGCAGCAGTATGGCCTGTGGTTTGTGCTGGCGCTGGGTGTATTGGTGGCCTGGGGTTTGCAGGCTTACTTCATCAAGCTGGCCAACGCCAGCATGGACGCCGAGAGCATCTTCTTCTACATGACCGCCAGCGCGCTGCTGTTTATTCCGGTCGCGCTGGCGATGACGGATTTTTCGCAGCCGATCAACTACGGCCCGTCGGGGCCACTGCTCGCCGCCGCCACGCAGATCTTGAACGCGGTCGGCGCGCTGACGCTGGTGTACGCCTTCCGCCACGGCAAGGCGCTGATGGTGTCGCCGCTGGTGAATGCCGGCGCGCCGCTGCTGACGACGGTCATCGCGATGGCGCTGGCGGCGTCGCTGCCCACCGGTTACCGGCTGGCCGGCATTGGCCTGTCGCTGGCGGCGGCGCTGTTCCTCGCGCTGCAACCGGACGAACCAACACAAGGAAACTGACGATGGATTATCTTTTGAATCTGGTTCAACGCCACAAGGCGGGCGAGCCAGTCGGCATACACTCGGTCTGCTCGGCGCATCCGCTGGTGATCGAGGCCGCGATGGAATCGGCGGCAGCGCGCGGACTTCCGGTGCTGATCGAATCCACCTCCAACCAGGTGAATCAGGATGGGGGCTACACCGGCATGACGCCGGCCGCCTTCCGCGACTTCGTGTTCGGCATCGCCGACCGCAGCGGCATGGCGCGCGAACGCATCCTGCTGGGCGGTGACCATCTCGGGCCGAACGCGTGGCAGGACCAGCCGGCGAATGACGCCATGGCCAGGGCCGAAGTGCTGATCGGCCAGTATGTGACGGCGGGCTTCCGCAAGATCCACCTGGATTGCTCGATGTCCTGCGCCGGCGACCCGGTGCCGCTGCCGGATGCGGTGGTGGCGGAACGCGCCGCCCGCCTGTGCGTGGTCGCCGAAAACGCATGGCGTACTGCCGGCGGCGAGGCGCCGGTGTACGTGGTCGGCACCGAGGTTCCCGTGCCCGGTGGCGCGCATGAAGACCTGGAAGAACTGAGCGTCACCACGCCGGAAGCGGCGGCGCAGACCATCAAGGTTCACCGGCAGGCGTTTGCCGCCGCCGGACTGGAAGCGGTGTGGCCGCGCGTGATCGGCCTGGTGGTGCAACCGGGCGTGGAGTTCGACCACCACAAGGTAATCGACTACAAGCCGGAACGCGCGGTCGCTCTGAGTCGCCTGATCGAAGGCGAGCCGACGATGGTCTATGAAGCCCATTCGACCGATTACCAGACGCCGTCCAGCCTGGCCGCGCTGGTGGCCGGCCACTTCGCGATCCTGAAAGTAGGCCCGGGCCTGACCTTTGCGCTGCGCGAAACGCTCTGGGCGCTCGCCGATATCGAAGAGCAGATGATTGGCATCGGCAAGGAATCCGATTTCAAGAACACGGTGCTGGAAGTGATGCGCGCGGAGCCGGAATACTGGCGCAAATACTATGTTGGCGATCCCCAGCGCGCGCGCTTTGACCAGCAGTACAGCCTGAGCGACCGCATACGCTACTACTGGCCGCATCCCGACATCCAGGCCGCGCAGGCACGCCTGATCGAGAACCTGGAGCGCGAAGCGCCGCCGCTGACGCTATTGAGCCAATACCTGCCGTCGCAGTATGAAGCGGTGCGCGAAGGGCGCGTGCGCAACCTGCCGGCTGATTTACTGAAAGAGGGCGTGGCCAAAGTGCTGCGCCAGTACATGGACGCCTGTGCAGGCGCCGCAACAAAGGAGTTGGAAACATGCTAGTAGTAGACAAGGATATTTTGGGCATCAGCGCGGCGCGTCTCGATGAAGCAGGAGCCGGCCTGACCGCGCGCGAGATCGCGCAGCAGCCCGCCGTCTGGCCGCAGATCGATACGCTGGTGTCCGACCACCGCGTGGCGCTGGACGCCTTCCTCGCTCCGTTGCTGGCGCGCGCCGATGTGCGCATCGTGCTGACCGGCGCCGGCACCTCGGCCTTCATCGGCGAATGCCTGACGCCGGCCATGCTGGGCAAGGGCTGGCGCGCGGAGGCCGTGGCGACCACCGATCTGGTGTCCGGCCCGCAGCAGTTCCTGCAGCCGGCGGTGCCGACCTTGCTGGTGTCGTTCGCCCGCTCCGGCAGCAGTCCCGAAAGCCTGGCTGCCGTCACGCTGGCCGACCAACTGGTGGGCGAGGTGTACCACCTGGTCATCACTTGTAACGCGGACGGCGAGTTGTATCGCATGGCGCAGAGCCGCAGCAATGCCTTCGCCATCCTGCTGCCGGACGCCACGCATGACCGTGGCTTTGCCATGACCACCAGCTTCACCTCGATGCTGCTGGCGGCATCGCTGGCTTTTGGTTTGCTGGCCCCGGGCGCCACCGCCGCGCCATCGGCGGCCGCTGCGGAACTGCTGACAGGCGCGCTGCCGCTGCTGCAGGCGCTGGTGGCGCGCCGCTTCAAGCGCGTGGTCTACCTCGGCAGCAATGAGCTGCGCGGACTGGCGCGCGAGGCTTCGCTCAAGCTGCTGGAGCTGACCGACGGCCAGGTGGTGGCGCTGTTCGACTCGCCGCTGGGCTTCCGTCACGGCCCGAAGACCATTGTGGATTCGGACACGCTGGTGGTGGTCCTGCTGTCCAATGATCCGCATGCGCGCCGCTACGACCTCGATCTGCTGCGCGAACTGCGCAACGACGGCCGCGCGGGGCAGGTGCTGGCCCTGAGCGGCCGGGCCGCGCCGGAACCGGGCGCCGATGTGCTGGCGCTGCAAGGCACGGAGGATGCCGGCGAACTGGCGCTGGCGCTGCCGTACATCCTGTTCTGCCAGTCGTTTGCGCTATTGCAGTCGCTGGCGCTGGGCCTGCGCCCGGACACGCCGAGCGTGTCGGGCACCGTCAACCGCGTGGTGCGCGGCGTGACCATCTATCCTCTCGCCGGAGAAGACCATGTTCCTCGGGGTTGACGGCGGCGGCACCAAGACCGCCTTCGCACTGATCGACAGCGACGGCAAGGTGCTGGCGCGCCATGAGGATGGCAGCGCCTACTATCTCGAAGTTGGCATGGACGGTGTCGCCGCCATGCTGGCACGCGGCTGCGGCGCGCTGCTCGCCGCGGCCGGCGTGACGGCTGGCGATATCGGGTTTGCCTTTTTCGGCCTGCCGGCCTACGGCGAAGACCGTGCCGTCCAGCCGCAGCTGGACGTGTTGCCGCGCGCGCTGCTGGGCCACGGCCGCTACTTGTGCGGTAACGACATGGTCTGCAGCTGGGCCGGATCGCTGGCTTGCGCCGACGGCATCAGCGTCATCGCCGGCACCGGCTCGATGGCCTATGGTGAATTCGCCGGACGGCGCGCGCGTGCCGGCGGCTGGGGAGAGCTGTTCAGCGACGAAGGTTCGGCGCACTGGATCGCGCGCGCCGGCCTGGCGCTGTTTTCGCGTATGAGCGATGGCCGCGCGCCACGCGGGCCGCTGCATGCGCTGGTGCGTGAGCGCCTGGCATTGGAAGAGGATCTCGATTTGTGCGAAGTGGTCTACGGCGAACTGAAAGGGGAGCGCAGCAAGGTGGCGGCCTTGTCCCGCCTGGTAGCGGAGGCGGCCGGACAGGGTGACGCGCAGGCGCAGGCGATCATCGAAGCCGCCGCTGCCGAACTGGCAGCGCTGGTCGATGCGGTGCGCGGAACGCTTGGCATCGCGGCCAATACGGAGGTTGCCGTGTCACGCACCGGCGGTCTGTTTGGCGCCGACGGGCCGCTCCGCGAGCCGTTCGAGCGCGCACTGGCGGCGCGTGCCGGTTCGTACCTGCTGTCGCCACCACGCCTGGCGCCGGTGCTGGGCGCGGCGCTGTACGCCGCCCGCAGCGCGGGCACACCGCTGACCGCCGCCGCGCTGGAGCGCCTCGCGGCCGCGCACTGACAACAAGGAGACAACACATGCGTTGGACCGCTATATCCGCCATCCTTGCATCGCTGCTGGCAACGCCGTTTGCCGGCGCCGCCGACGGCTACACCATGCGCGACTTCGACAAGGTGGCGAAGATCGACGCGCACCTGCATCTGCATGGCGAGAACCAGGACGCCTGGCTGGCGCTGGCACGCAAGGACAACTTCCGCGCGCTGACCATCAACGTCGACTATCCTGACTTTCCGTCGCTGGCGCAGCAGCGCCGCGTCGCCATTGCGGCAGCCCGCCAGCATCCGCGGCAGATCGCCTGGGCCGCCACCTTTTCCACCGAAGGTTTCGAAAAGCCCGACTGGAGCGCGGCCACGCTGAAAGACCTGGACGGCGCGGTGGCCAACGGCGCGGTCGGCGTCAAGGTGTGGAAGAACCTCGGCATGAGCCTGCGCGACAGCCAGGGCAGGCTGGTGATGGTTGACGATCCGCGTTTCGACACGCTGTTCGACGGCCTGGCGCAGCGCGGCGTGATGGTGCTGGGCCATCAGGGCGAACCGCACAACTGCTGGCTGCCGCTGGCGCAGATGACGGTGGAGAACGACCGCGAATACTTTGCGGCCCATCCGGCCTACCACATGTACAAGCATCCAGAGATGCCAAGCTATGAACAGCAGATGGCCGCGCGCGATCATCTGCTGGCCAGGCATCCCAAGCTGCGCTTCACCGGCGTGCACCTCGCTTCGCTGGAATATGACGTGGACCGGCTGGGGCGCTTCCTCGACACGCATCCCGGCGTGAACGTGGACGTGGCCGCGCGCATCGGGCAACTACAATACCAGTCGCAGCGCGACCGCGAGAAGATGCGCGCCTTCTTCATCAAGTACCAGGACCGGCTGATGTACGGCACCGACCTGGCGCAATCGACGGAGCAGGACGATGCCGGCTTCGTCAAGGACATGGATACGGTGTGGCGGCGCGACTGGCGGTACTTCGTCACCGCCGACAGCTTCGCCGTGCCGGAGCTGGACAAGCAAGTGCGCGGCCTGTCGCTGCCGCGCGCCGTGGTCGACAAGCTGTATCGGATCAATGCGGAAAAAGCCTATCCGCAAGCCTGGCATTAAAAAAAGGAGACAGATGAACAACCAATATGACCAACGCCGCCGCACCTTGCTGCAATGGCTGGCCGGCGCCGCCGTCGCGACCACCGTGGGCGAGGCCGGCGCCGCCGCCAAGGGCCAAGATGTGGCGCGCATCGGCGATACCGCCATGGCGCTGGAATTCGACAGCCAGCTGCGCTGCCGCGTGATCTCGCGGCGCGGACCGCGCCCGGCGGCGGTGACGGCCTTCGCCGCCAGCGAACGGCTGCAACTGCCGAACGGCCGCTGGATCGAGCGCTTTGCGCTGGTGTCGCAGGCGGCCGACCGCGTCGATGGGCCACATGGCTCCGGCGTGCGTCACCGGCTGACCGGGATGTCCCCCGAAGGCATCGAGAAAACGGTGACCATCACTTTCCATGAACGCCAGCCCGGCTTCGCCGTTATCCGCGTCTCCTACCGCAACACGACCGGCAAGCCGCTGCTGATCGCGGCGTGGGCCAACAGCGCGCATACGTTGCGTCCCGCGGCCGGCCGCAAGGCGGAATTCTGGACCTTCTCCGGCGCCACGCATCCCGACCGCCGCGACTGGGTGCAGCCGATGGTGTACGGCTTCGAACAGCGCAATTTCATGGGCATGAACGGCTCCGATTACGGCGGCGGCACGCCGGCGGCCGACGTCTGGCAGCGCGACTGCGGCCTGGCGGTCGGCCATCTGGACACCGTGCCGCGCCTGGTCGAACTGCCGGTGCGCGCGGTCGACGGCGGCGCCGCGCTGGCGGTCGAATTCAAACGCGAGGCGACGGTGCAGCCGGGCGACACGCTCGACACGCTGGAAACCTTCCTGGCGGTGCACACCGGCGACTATTTTGCCGCGCTGGACCAGTATCGCCAGCTGATGGCCGAACGCGGCCTGCGCTCGCCCGATGCGCCAGCAGAGTCCTATGAGCCGATCTGGTGCGCCTGGGGCTACGAGCGCGACTTCACCGTGCCGCTGATGGTGGGTACGCTACAAAAAGCCAAGGAGCTCGGTCTCGAATGGGCGGTGCTGGACGACGGCTGGCAGAACAACGAAGGCGACTGGAAGCTGGACGCCAAAAAATTCCCCAACGGCGAAGCCGACATGCGCGGCCTGGTGCAGACCGTCAAGGACGCCGGCCTGAAGGCGCGGCTGTGGATCACGCCGCTGGCGGTCGATCCCGGCTCGGACCTGCTGCACGACCACACCGACATGCTGTTGCTGGACAAGGAGGGCGCGCCGCAGCTGATCAGCTGGTGGAACAGCTTCTACCTGTGCCCGGCCTATCAGCCCACCATCGACATGACGCGCGACTGGATACGCAAGATCTTCGGCGAGTGGGGCTACCAGGGCCTGAAGATCGACGGCCAGCACCTGAATGGCGTGGCGCCGTGCTACAACCCCGCGCACAAGCACGCGCGGCCGGAGGAGTCGTTCGAAAAGCTGCAGGATTTCTGGAAGATGGTGTACGACACGGCGCGCGAGATCAATCCGAAGGCGGTTGTGGAACTGTGCCCGTGCGGCACTTCGTATGCCTTCCATAATTTCCCGTACATGAACCAGGCGCCGGCCTCGGACCCGCTGTCGTCCTGGCAGGTGCGCCACAAGGGCAAGACGCTGAAGGCGCTGATGGGACGTTCGGCGCCATACGCCGGCGACCACGTGGAACTGAGCGACGGCGGCGACGACTTCGCCTCGACGGTCGGCATCGGCGCCGTGCTGTCGACCAAGTTCACCTGGCCGGTCGATCCCAAGCCGAAGGACAGCTTCCTGCTGACGCCGGAACGCGAAGTTGTCTGGCGCAAGTGGATTGGCATCTACCGCGACAAGATGCTGGCCAACGGCGTGTATCGCGGCGAACTGTACGACATCGGCTTCGACAAGCCCGAGGGCCACGTGGTCGAGAAGGACGGTAAGACGTATTTCGCCTTCTTTGCGCCGCGCTGGGATGGGCCGGTCGAGATTCGCGGCCTGGGCCCGGGGCGCTGGCGCTTGCGCGACTATGCCAACGGCCGGGACATCGGCGAAGTCGAGGGCGGCCGCAGCCGCCTGACGCTGCGCTTTGAGCACGCGCTGCTGCTGGAGGCATCGCCCAAATGATGTGTCAGGCGTAGGGAGGGCGGGGCGGTGTACAATCTGGACGCTTAAATCAGTCCATACGTCCACATGCCCACTCGCCGTCTCGTCCTTGCCAGTTTAGCCATTCTCTCCGCGGCCGCCATCGTCGGCTGCAAAACGACTCCCGTGGCGGAGACGCCGATCCTGCAACCGCCTGTGGTTGAACCGCTGCCTCCCAAAAAGATCAAGATCGGCCTGGCGCTGGGCGGTGGCGCCGCGCGCGGTTTCGCGCACATCGGCGTGATCAAGGCGCTGGAGGCGCAGGGCATTTATCCGGACATCGTGGTCGGCACCAGCGCCGGCAGCGTGGTCGGCGCCCTGTACGCGGCCGGCAATACCGGCTTCCAGCTGCAAAAGCTGGCCATGGAAATGGACGAGGCATCGATTTCCGACTGGGCCGTGCCGCTGTTCCGCAAGAATACCGGTGTGCTGAAGGGCGAGGCCTTGCAGGCCTACGTCAACAAGTCGGTCAACAACCTGCCGATGGAAAAGCTGAAGATTCCGTTCGGCGCGGTGGCCACCGATCTGAAGGACGGCAAGCCGATCCTGTTCCAGCGCGGGAACACCGGCATGGCGGTGCGCGCGTCGTCGGCGGTGCCGGGCGTGTTCCAGCCGGTGACCATCAACGGCCACACCTATGTCGACGGCGGCCTGGTGGCGCCGGTGCCGGTGCGCTTTGCGCGCGACATGGGGGCGGACTTCGTCATCGCCGTCAACATCTCGACCCAGGCCGACGTCCAGGCCACCGTCAGCTCGCTGGACGTGATCATGCAGACCTTCTCCATCATGGGCCAGCGCATCAACGACTACGAGCTGCGCGACGCCGACATCGTCATCACGCCGCCGCTGGGCAAGATGGCCAGCAACGATTTCAATGGCCGCAACCAGGCGGTGCTGGCGGGCGAACAGGCCGCCGCGCAGGTGATGGCCCAGATCAAACAAAAACTCGAAGCGAAACGCAAACCATAAGGAAGCATTATGCAAACCAAGCCATACCTCACTCTCGCCGACGTCAAGAAAATCGCTGTGGCCGCAGAAGCGGAAGCCGTGGCCAATAACTGGGCGGTGAGCATCGCCATCGTTGACGACGGCGGCCACCTGCTGTGGCAACAGCGCCTGGATGGCGCCAATGCGCTGTCGTCGCACATCGCCCCGGCCAAGGCGCGCGTATCGGCGCTGGGCCGCCGCGAGTCCAAGCTGTATGAAGACGTGATCAACAACGGCCGCGTTTCCTTCCTGACCGCGCCGGCGCCGATGGCGGATGGCATGCTGGAAGGCGGCGTACCTGTCATCGTGGACGGCCACATCATCGGCGCCGTCGGCGTCTCGGGCGTCAAATCGAACGAAGATGCACAAATCGCCAAAGCCGGCATTGCTGCACTGAACTAAGCCGCGCTCCCCGCAAGACAAGAATGCCGTTTGGCTCAAAGCCAAGCGGCATTTTTTATTGTTCTCGCTTTGCTCTGTAAGATAATGAGGCGTGAGTCCTGAGCGCCGAGGAGAGGGGCATGAATACAAAATTTGATCTTTTTGTTAAGGAGCATGCTGGCGCTCTGGCTGAAAATAGCGCAGACCTTGAGGAAGAGAAAAAGATTTGGCTTAACAAGCTCGATGAGTTGTATGCCTTGGTCAAGGCGAGCCTGTCTGGTCATCTGGAAAATGGCGGTGGAGTCAAGTTTGATTTATCGGAGGTGGACATATACGAAGATCAGCTAGGGACGTATGCTGTGCCTTTTGCGACAATCACAATAGGTAGGCAGGTCGTCAAACTGATTCCCAAGGGTACTTTCTTAATCGGAGTGGCAGGGCGCGTGGATATGACGGGACCGCGCGGTGTAGTCCGGTTTGTCATCGTTCCGCGTGATGCTGTCGAGCCAAGGTTTCGCGCGCTTGATAACATTGCTAGCCTTGAATTGCCGAGGGACTGGATCTGGAAGATTTCAAGTCCTCCACCTCGCATCACTTAATGGACTTAACCGAAGACGCCTTCAGGGATGCGTTGATGGGGGTTGTCAATGGTTGATCGGCTCAGTTTCTCTCACCAAGAGTTGAGCTTGGATGAGATCGCCATCTACCATGAAGATGTTGAGACTGCGCTCTTTGATTTTTTCTCAGGGACTTCGCAAGCCTTGCTTGATCGTTATGCCGACGTCGGAAGGGAGGAGGCGCGTGACCGCTCATTGGCAGAGTTGGACTATTCAAGTTCGCTAGCAGATTACTTGCGCCGGGCATATGATCGTTGGCGAGATCCGCTATCCAAGGCAATGCGGAAGGTGTATCAACGCAAAGGCAGCAGAGCTCGCCTAGAGGAGGAGCTGATTTATCTCTGGGGTGATGTTGCGGCTTTGCCGAAGGTGCTGATATCTGGCCTGTTGGACGCATTCCAGTACCGCCACTGGTTAGCACATGGCCGTTACTGGACACCCAAGTTTGGCCGCCAATATGACTATGTTACGGTATTTATCATTGCTCAGAACTTCATCTGCGAAATGGATGCTTATAATGCGGCGAAGAGGTAGCGCAGACAAATAAACTGCCTGTGCCGCCTTGTCAGGCAGGGTGGATTTGGTTATAATTCAAAGGTTTAGCCAAATCACATCTCTACCGTAGCGACTACCACTCAATCCATCTTCAATCTGACCCTCACCCCCGGCGCGGCTTTGGCCTGGGTTGCTTGACGGTCGTCTGACGTGGCGCAGCTACGGTAACTTTATCAGGAGTTGCCCTTGCCGCCATTTTTTTCTGGCCCCGCCGTTCCAGCCATACTGGCCCTCGCTGACGGAACCATTTTCAAAGGTTTTTCGATCGGCGCCGCCGGCCATACCACCGGTGAAGTGGTCTTCAACACTTCCATGACCGGCTATCAGGAAATCCTCACCGATCCTTCCTACAGCCGCCAGATCGTCACGCTGACGTATCCCCACATCGGCAACTACGGCATCAACGCCGAAGACGTCGAAGCCTCCAAAGTGCACGCTGCCGGTCTAATCATCCGTGACCTGCCGCTGATCGCTTCCAATTTCCGCTCCACCCAATCGCTGGGCGACTACCTGAAGGCCGAGAACATCGTCGCCATCGCCGGTATCGACACGCGCAAGCTGACCCGCATCCTGCGCGAGAAGGGCGCCCAGTCCGGCGCCATCCTGGTCGGCACGCAAGGCAACGAGCCGTCGGCGTCGCAGGCGCTGGATCTGGCGCGCTCCTTCCCTGGCCTGTCCGGCATGGACCTGGCCAAGGTGGTGACCGTCAAGTCGGCCTACGAATACACCGAAACCGAGTGGACGCTCGGCGAAGGCTACGGCAAGCTGGCCGAAGCCGACACCAAGTTCCACGTGGTGGCCTACGACTTCGGCGTCAAGCGCAACATCCTGCGCATGCTGACCGCGCGCGGCTGCAAAGTCACCGTGGTGCCGGCGCAGACCAGCGCGGAAGACGTGCTGGCGCTGAATCCGGACGGCGTGTTCCTGTCGAACGGTCCGGGCGACCCTGAACCGTGCGATTACGCGATCGCCGCCGCCAAGGTCTTCATGGACAAGAAGCTGCCGCTGTTCGGCATCTGCCTCGGCCACCAGATCATGGGCCTGGCGTCCGGCGCCAAGACCCTGAAGATGAAATTCGGCCACCACGGCGCCAACCACCCGGTGCAGGACCTGGACAGCAAGAAGGTCATGATCACCTCGCAGAACCACGGTTTTGCGGTGGACCCGAACACGCTGCCGGCCAACTGCCGCGTAACCCACGTGTCGCTGTTCGACGGTTCGCTGCAAGGCTTCGCCCGCACCGATACGCCGGCCTTCTGCTTCCAGGGCCACCCTGAAGCATCGCCTGGCCCGACTGACGTCGCTTACCTGTTTGACCGCTTCATCGGCCTGATGGAAGCTACGGAGAAAAAATAAATGCCAAAACGTTCTGATATTAAAAGCATCCTGATTATTGGCGCTGGTCCGATCATCATCGGCCAGGCCTGCGAATTCGACTACTCCGGCGCCCAGGCCTGCAAGGCCCTGCGCGAAGAGGGCTACAAAGTCATCCTGGTCAACAGCAACCCTGCGACCATCATGACCGACCCGGAAATGGCCGACGTCACCTACATCGAGCCGATCACCTGGCAGATCGTCGAAAAGATCATCGCCAAGGAAAAGCCGGACGCGATCCTGCCGACCATGGGCGGCCAGACCGCGCTGAACTGCGCGCTGGACCTGCACCGTCACGGTGTGCTGGACAAGTACAAGGTTGAACTGATCGGCGCGACGCCGGAAGCCATCGACAAGGCCGAAGACCGCTCCAAGTTCAAGGACGCGATGACCAAGATCGGCCTGGGTTCGGCGCGCTCCGGCGTGGCGCACTCGCTGGACGAGGCATGGGCGGTACAGAAGGAAGTCGGCTTCCCGACCATCATCCGTCCATCGTTCACCATGGGCGGCAGCGGCGGCGGCATCGCCTACAACGAAGAAGAATTCGAAGCGATCTGCAAACGCGGCCTGGAAGCTTCGCCAACCAACGAGCTGCTGATCGAAGAATCGCTGCTGGGCTGGAAAGAGTACGAGATGGAAGTGGTGCGCGACAAGGCGGACAACTGCATCATCATCTGCTCGATCGAAAACCTGGATCCGATGGGCGTGCACACCGGCGACTCGATCACCGTGGCGCCGGCGCAAACGCTGACCGACAAGGAATACCAGATCATGCGCAACGCCTCGCTGGCGGTGCTGCGTGAAATCGGCGTCGACACCGGCGGCTCCAACGTGCAGTTCTCGATCAACCCGGCCGACGGCCGCATGATCGTCATCGAAATGAATCCGCGCGTGTCGCGTTCGTCGGCGCTGGCGTCGAAAGCCACCGGCTTCCCGATCGCCAAGGTGGCGGCCAAGCTGGCCGTCGGCTTCACGCTGGACGAGCTGCGCAACGAGATCACCGGCGGCGCCACCCCGGCCTCGTTCGAACCGTCGATCGACTACGTGGTCACCAAGATCCCGCGCTTCACGTTCGAGAAATTCCCGACCGCCGACCACCACCTGACCACCCAGATGAAATCCGTCGGTGAAGTGATGGCGATCGGCCGCACCTTCCAGGAATCGTTCCAGAAAGCGCTGCGCGGCCTGGAAGTGGGCGTCGATGGCCTGAACGAGAAAACCAAGGACCGCGAGAAGATCGAAGAGGAACTGGGCGAGCCGGGCCCGGAGCGCATCTGGTACGTGGGCGACGCCTTCGCGCAAGGCTTCACCATGGAAGAAGTGCACCAGCTGACCAAGATCGATCCATGGTTCCTGATCCAGATTAAAGAGATCGTCGACCTGGAGCTGTGGATGGACACGCAGAAGCTGGAACAGCTGGACAAGACCACGCTGTACAAGCTGAAACAGAAGGGCTTCTCGGACCGCCGCCTGGCCTTCCTACTGCAAACCACGCCAGCCGAAGTGCGCAAGTACCGCCATGGCCTGGGCATCCGTCCGGTGTACAAGCGCGTCGACACCTGCGCGGCGGAATTCGCGACCAACACCGCGTACATGTACTCGACCTACGATGAAGAGTGCGAGTCCAATCCGACCGACAAGAAGAAGATCATGGTGCTGGGCGGTGGCCCGAACCGTATCGGCCAGGGTATCGAATTCGACTACTGCTGCGTACACGCGGCGCTGGCGATGCGCGAAGACGGCTACGAGACCATCATGGTCAACTGCAATCCGGAGACCGTGTCGACCGACTACGATACCTCGGATCGCCTGTACTTCGAATCGCTGACGCTGGAAGACGTGCTGGAAATCGTCGAACTGGAAAAACCGGTCGGCGTGATCGTGCAGTACGGCGGCCAGACCCCGTTGAAACTGGCGCTGGACCTGGAAGCCAACGGTGTGCCGATCATCGGCACCTCGCCGGACATGATCGACGCCGCCGAAGACCGCGAGCGTTTCCAGAAGCTGCTGCAGGACCTGGGTCTGCGTCAGCCGCCTAACCGCACCGCGCGCACCGAAGCCGACGCCCTGGCGCTGGCGCAGGAAATCGGCTACCCGCTGGTGGTGCGTCCTTCCTACGTGCTGGGCGGCCGCGCGATGGAAATCGTCCACGAGCAGCGCGACCTGGAGCGCTACATGCGCGAAGCGGTCAAGGTGTCGAACGATTCGCCGGTGCTGCTGGACCGCTTCCTGAACGACGCCATCGAGTGCGACGTCGACTGCATTTCGGACGGCGAAACCACCTTCATCGGCGGCGTGATGGAACACATCGAACAGGCCGGCGTCCACTCGGGCGACTCGGCATGCTCGCTGCCACCGTACTCGCTGTCGCAGGAGACCATCGATGAGCTGAAGCGCCAGACCTCGCTGATGGCCAAGGGTCTGAACGTGGTCGGCCTGATGAACGTGCAGTTCGCGATCCAGAAGCAGGACGGCCAGGACGTGGTCTACGTGCTGGAAGTGAACCCGCGCGCATCGCGCACCGTGCCTTACGTGTCGAAGGCCACCGGCCTGCAGCTGGCGAAGATCGCCGCGCGCTGCATGGTCGGTCAGAAGCTGGCGGACCAGGGCGTGACCAAAGAAGTCGTGCCGCCGTACTACAGCGTCAAGGAAGCCGTGTTCCCGTTCGTGAAATTCCCGGGCGTGGACACCATCCTCGGCCCTGAGATGAAATCGACCGGTGAAGTGATGGGCGTCGGTAAAACCTTCGGCGAAGCCTTCGTCAAGTCGCAGATGGGCGCCGGCGTCAAGCTGCCGAAGTCGGGCAAGGTGTTCCTGTCGGTGAAATCGTCGGACAAGCCGCGCGCCGTGAAAGTGGCGCGCGACCTGGTCGACATGGGCTTCACGCTGGCGGCCACCAAGGGCACCGCTGCGGTGATCGCGGCGGCCGGCATTCCGGTCACCGCGGTGAACAAGGTGGTCGAAGGCCGTCCGCACATCGTCGACATGATCAAGAACCATGAAATTGTCCTGGTCATCAACACGGTGGAAGAGAAGCGCAACGCCATCATCGATTCGCGCGCCATCCGCACCTCGTCGCTGGCGTCGCGCGTGACCACGTACACCACCATCGCCGGCGCCGAGGCGGCGGTCGAAGGCATCCGCCATCTGGACGATTTGCGTGTGTACGATTTACAAGGGCTGCATAAAACCTTACACTAAGGCTTAGAGGTTTAGGTAGTACCCATTAACCACAGAGCTCGCGCTGCAGGTTGGCGTGGCCTCTGTGGTTTTCCATTGTAAAAACAGAGTAAATAAACAACATGACTTCAGTTCCACTTACCAAGTTCGGCGCAGAACTCCTGAAAGATGAGTTGCACCAGTTGAAGACCAAAGAACGCCGTATCGTGATCGACGCGATTGCCGAAGCACGCTCGCATGGCGACCTGTCGGAAAACGCCGAGTACGATGCCGCCAAGGAGCGCCAGGCGTTCGTGGAAGGCCGCATCGCGGAACTGGAAGGCAAGTTGAGCGCCGCGCAAATCATCGACCCGGCCACGCTGGACGCGGAAGGCCGCGTGGTGTTCGCGTCGACGGTGGACCTGGAAGACCTGGAATCGGGCGCGAAAGTGACCTACCAGATCGTCGGCATCGATGAAGCCGACCTGAAACTGAGCAAAGTGTCGGTGACCTCGCCGATCGCCCGCGCGCTGATCGGCAAGTCGGCCGGCGACGTGGTGGAAGTGCAGGCCCCATCGGGTCCGCGCGAATACGAGATTCTGGAAGTGCGCTACATCTGATGCTACTCGCCCGCACACGTTTGCTGGTCGCGACCCTGTGGGCCGGCAGTTTATGGGCGGTGGGCTATCTGGCCGCGCCGACCCTGTTCGCCACGCTGAGTGATCGCGTGCTTGCCGGCACCCTGGCCGGCCAATTGTTCACCAACCAGGCCTGGCTGTCGATCGCCTGCGCGCTGGTGATGCTGGTGTTGCTGTGGGCGACCCAGACCAGCACCGGCGGCATCTTTGCCGGACCGGCCGCCAATATGGCGGCCAAGTCGCGCCGGACCTTGCTGATTATCGTGCTGGTGATGTTGGCGTGCACGCTGGTGTCGCACTTCGGCCTGCAGCCGATGATGGCGACGCTGCGCGCGGCGGCAGGGCCGGGCGGCGTGATGGAAGGCGCCGCGAAGAACGAATTCGGCATCCTGCACGGCATTTCCAGCGTCATCTACCTGGTGCAAAGCCTGCTGGCCGCGTGGCTGGTGGTGAAACAGTAATAACACTTCGCTCCCGCTGGCGCGGGAGCGATCGCTCTTTCAATCTTACTTCGAGCCGAGTGCGCTTTTCTTGGCAGACTTCTGCAGTGGCTTGGCGCGCTTGATGTTGCCGCCCTGGGTCACGCGTTCATTTCCCTTGAGCAGGACTTTGGTCACCGACGGACGCTTGGTGCCGCTGGCGCTGGCCTTGACGATGGTCACTTCGCGCAGGCCCTTGCCGGACGAGCTGCGGGCTTTCTCGGTTTCCACTTTCGGGCGGTACAGCACGAACAGCTTGCCGATGTGCTGCACCGGCGCCGCTTTCAGCTGCTCGGTGATGCTCTCGTACATGGCCACACGGGCTTCGCGGTCGTCACCGAACACGCGCACCTTGATCAGGCCATGGGAATCGAGTCCCAGCGAGATTTCCTTGAGGACGTTGGCGGTCAGGCCGTCAGCGCCGATCAGGACGATAGGTTTCAGGCCATGGGCCTCGGCGCGCAGCGCGCTGCGCTCAGCGGGTGTAAGTTTGATCATAAAATTTCTTTTTGTAGGTTCCTTAAAGGCAGTATTCTACGCGAATGGCTAAGAACAAAATAAACAAAAACTGGATTCACGATCATATTAACGATCCTTACGTGAAATTGGCCCAGAAAGAGGGCTATCGCGCCCGTGCGGCTTTCAAATTGAAAGAGATAGACGAAGAGGAGAAGCTGATCAAACCCGGCCAGGTCATTGTCGACCTGGGCTGTACGCCGGGCAGCTGGGGCCAGTACGCCCGGCGCAAATTGTCGGGCAAGGAGGGCGGCGGCATCAACGGCACCCTGATCGGCCTCGACATGCTGCCGATGGAGCCGATCGCCGATTTCCACTTCATCCAGGGCGATTTCCGCGAGGCCGACGTGCTGCAGCAGCTCGAAGCCGTGGTGCAGGGCCAAAAAGTTGACCTGGTGTTATCGGATATGGCGCCCAACCTGTCCGGCATCCACGATTCCGACGCCGCCCGCATGGAACATCTGATCGACCTGGCGATCGAGTTTTCCCAGGCCCATTTGAAACCGGGCGGCGCCTTGCTGGTCAAATGTTTTAAAGACATGGGCTTCAACGACATCGTGCTCAAATTCCGTGCCGAATTTAAAACAGTGACGCAAAAGAAACCAAAAGCCAGCCGCGACAAATCGTCCGAGATATTCCTGCTGGGCCGCGGCCTGAAAAACCCCACCGATGGGATGGCCTCGGCACAACCGCTGGATTCCGAGGGCTGGCGCCCTTGATATTTGACGAACAAGCCGCACATCGACCCTGGGAAAGCGGTTTTTTGACTTGATTGCAGCCTTAATTTAGTCAAATAATGTGATTTTCAGCCGGTTTTTGACCGGCGCACGGCAGGGTTCTGGCACCGCCTGCCTATTGCGAGTAAAATCGAATGAATATCAGCCAGGTTTATCGATGCGTCTCGCATCCAAGGAGTTTTCGTGAATAACATGTTTTCCAAATCAGCCATCTGGGTAGTCGTGGTACTGCTCCTGCTTATGCTGTACAAGCAGTTTGATAGCCATGGCGTAACCGGTGGAGCCAAAACCATCGCTTATTCCGACTTGCTGGATGACGTGAAAGCCAAACGCATCAAGGACGTCGTGATTGAAGGCGGCAGCATCACCGCCACCCGCAGCGACGACACCAAGGTCCGCACCACGGTAACCGTGCTCGACCGCGGCCTGATCGGCGACCTGCGCGACAACGGCATCCATTTCGACGTCAAACCGCCTGAGGAACCATCGTTCCTGTCGCAGGTGTTTGTCTCCTGGTTCCCGATGCTGCTGCTGATCGGCGTGTGGATCTTCTTCATGCGCCAGATGCAGGGCGGCGGCAAGGGCGGCGCGTTCTCCTTCGGCAAGTCGAAGGCGCGCATGATGGATGAAACCAACAACACCGTCACCCTGTCCGACGTGGCGGGCTGCGATGAAGCCAAGGAAGAAGTCGGCGAGATCGTCGACTTCCTGAAAGACCCGAGCAAATTCCAGAAACTGGGCGGCCGCATTCCACGCGGCGTGCTGATGGTCGGTCCGCCAGGCACGGGTAAAACCCTGCTGGCGCGCGCCATCGCCGGCGAAGCCAAGGTGCCGTTCTTCTCGATTTCCGGTTCGGACTTCGTTGAAATGTTCGTCGGCGTCGGCGCGTCCCGCGTGCGCGACATGTTCGAGAACGCCAAGAAGCATTCGCCGTGCATCATCTTCATCGACGAGATCGACGCGGTCGGCCGTCACCGTGGCGCCGGCATGGGCGGCGGCAACGACGAACGCGAACAGACGCTGAATCAGCTGCTGGTGGAAATGGACGGCTTTGAAGCGCAGTCCGGCGTGATCGTCATCGCCGCCACCAACCGCGCCGACGTGCTGGACAAGGCGCTGCTGCGTCCGGGCCGTTTCGACCGCCAGGTCAACGTTGGCCTGCCGGACATCCGCGGCCGCGAACAGATCCTGAACGTGCACATGCGCAAAGTGCCGATCGGCACCGACGTCAAGGCCGACATCCTGGCCCGTGGCACGCCAGGCTTCTCGGGCGCCGACCTGGCCAACCTGGTCAACGAGGCTGCGCTGTTTGCCGCCCGTCGCTCGAAACGCCTGGTCGACATGGCTGACTTCGAAGACGCCAAGGACAAGATCTACATGGGTCCGGAGCGCAAGTCGATGGTCATCCGCGAAGATGAACGCCGCAATACCGCGTACCACGAATCTGGCCACGCGGTGGTCGCCAAGCTGCTGCCGAAGGCCGATCCGGTCCACAAAGTGACCATCATGCCGCGCGGCTGGGCACTGGGCCTGACCTGGCAGCTGCCGGAGCACGACAATATCTCGGGCTACAAGGACAAGATGCTGGAAGAGATTTCCATCCTGTTCGGCGGCCGTATCGCGGAAGAGATCTTCGTCGGCCAGATGTCGACCGGCG
Source organism: Duganella alba (assembly GCF_009674495.1). Classification (GTDB taxonomy): domain Bacteria; phylum Pseudomonadota; class Gammaproteobacteria; order Burkholderiales; family Burkholderiaceae_D; genus Rugamonas; species Rugamonas alba. The sequence continues at coordinate 56,570 of NZ_WKJN01000018.1, forward strand.
CCTCGAACGACTTCTCGCGCGCCACCAAGCTGGCCCGTTCGATGGTCACCAAGTTCGGCATGTCCGATGCGCTGGGCGTGATGGTGTACGAGGATACGCAGAACGACGGCTTCATGGGCGGTTCGAATAAAACCATCTCGGAAGCCACGCAGCAGAAGGTGGATGCGGAAATCCGCAACATCCTGGACACGCAATACGCGCTGGCCCGCAAGCTGCTGTCGGAGAACCGTGACAAGGTCGAAGTGATGACCAAGGCGCTGCTGGAATGGGAAACCATCGATGCGGACCAGATCAACGACATCATGGCCGGCCTGGAGCCGCGTCCGCCGAAAGCTGGCGTGACGATCCGCAAACAGCCTCCTGGCGATGGCGGCAGCGGCGTATCGCCTAGCGTGACCGCACCGGCCTAAGCGGCGCCCGCGTAGCCATCAGCGTATCAATCAAGGGTGAGGAGCAATCCTCGCCCTTTTTCATTTCAGTTTCACATGCAATCTACCTTACAGTTTGGCCGTTTTAATTACCCGTGGCGGGGGCAGGGCGTGCGCGCCCGCGTGATGGGCATCCTCAACGTGACGCCCGATTCGTTTTCCGATGGCGGCAACTACCAGTCGCTGGAGTTCGCGCTGTCGCATGCCGAGCAGATGATCCAGGACGGCGTCGACATCATCGACGTCGGCGGCGAATCGACCCGTCCCGGCTCGCCGGCCGTGTCGCTGGAAGACGAGCTGCAGCGCGTGATGCCGGTGCTGTACGCCGTGCGCGACATGGGCCCGGCCATCTCGGTCGACACCTACAAGCCACAGGTGATGCGCGAAGCCATCATCGCCGGCGTCGACATGATCAACGACATCAACGGTTTCCGCGCGCCGGGCGCCATCGAGGCGGTGCGCGACAGCGACTGCGCGCTGTGCATCATGCACATGCAGAGCGATCCGCAACACATGCAGCTGGCGCCGGCCTATACGGACGTGGTGGACGAGGTGATCGCCTTCCTGCGCGAGCGCGCCGCGGCGCTGCTGGCGGCCGGTATTGATCCACGTCGACTTTGCATCGATCCCGGCTTTGGCTTTGGCAAGACTGTGGAGCATAATTACGCCTTGCTGAAGGCGACCGCGCGCCTGATTGACGAACTGAACCTGCCGCTGCTGGCGGGTCTGTCGCGCAAGTCGATGGTCGGCGCGGTGACCGGCAAGCCGGTCGAGCAGCGCATGGCCGGCAGCGTCGGCGGCGCCCTGGCGGCGGTGGCGCAGGGCGCGCTGATCGTGCGCGTGCACGACGTGGCGGAGACGGTCGACGCCCTGAAGGTTTGGCAAGCGGCACAATAAAATAACGACTTAAAAGAGCACACACATGGCACGTAAATATTTTGGCACCGACGGCATCCGCGGTCTGGTCGGCGAAGCACCCATCACCCCTGACTTCGTCATGCGCCTCGGCTACGCGGCAGGCAAGGTCCTGGCCAGCAAGCGCTCCGGCGCCGGCCGCCCGACCGTCCTGATCGGCAAGGACACCCGCATCTCCGGCTACATGCTGGAAGCCGCGCTGGAAGCCGGCTTCTCGGCCGCCGGCGTCGACGTCATGCTGGCCGGCCCGATGCCGACGCCCGCCATCGCCTACCTGACGCGCGCGCTGCGCCTGTCGGCCGGCGTGGTGATCTCGGCGTCGCACAACCCGTTCCAGGACAACGGCATCAAGTTCTTCTCGGCGCAGGGCGCCAAGCTGCCGGACGCGGTCGAGCTCGACATCGAAGCCGAACTGGACCAGCCTATGAACTGCGTGCCGTCGGAAAAACTGGGCCGCGCCAAGCGCCTGGACGACGCCCAGGGCCGTTACATCGAATTCTGCAAGAGCACCTTCCCGAACGAACTGGACCTGCGCGGCCTGAAAGTGGTGGTCGATTGCGCCCACGGCGCCGCCTACAACATCGCACCGCACGTGTTCCATGAGCTGGGCGCGGAAGTGATCGCCATCGGCAACAAGCCGGACGGCTTCAACATCAACCTGGAACACGGCGCCACCGCGCCGGCCGCCATGGCCGCCGCCGTGCGCGCCCACGGCGCCGACCTCGGCATCGCGCTGGACGGTGACGCCGACCGCCTGATCATGTGCGACGCCAACGGCCGCCTGTATAACGGCGACGAGCTGCTGTACCTGATGGTGATGGACCGCCTGGCCACCGGCCCGGTGGCCGGCGCCGTCGGCACGCTGATGACCAATATGGCGGTCGAAGTGGCGCTGAAAGAGAAGGGCATCGGCTTCGCGCGCGCCAAGGTGGGCGACCGCTACGTGCTGGAAGTGATGCAGGAGAAGGGCTGGAACCTGGGCGGCGAAGGCTCGGGCCACCTGCTGGCGCTCGACAAGCACACCACCGGCGACGGCATCATCTCGGCGCTGCAAGTGCTGTCGGCGCTGAAGCGCGCCGGCAAGTCGCTGGAAGAGTGCTGCGCCGACCTGACCATCTTCCCGCAGACGCTGATCAACGTGCGCGTGGCGCCCGGCTTCGACTGGACCAAGAACGCCGCCATGGTGGCTGAAAAGGAAAAGGTCGAGGCCGAGCTGGGCGACAGCGGCCGCGTGCTGATCCGCGCCTCGGGCACCGAACCGCTGATCCGCGTGATGGTCGAGGCGCGCGACGCCAACGCCGCCCAATCGATGGCGCGCCGCATTGCCGACAAGGTGGAAAGCCAGCTTGCTGCGTAAAAATTTAAATCGCCTGCTTTGATTGACGGAATGGGCGACAACGACTAGAATACTGGTCTTCGGAGTGTAGCGCAGCCCGGTAGCGCACCTGGTTTGGGACCAGGGGGTCCAAGGTTCGAATCCTTGTACTCCGACCAAGAACTTTTAAACGGGTTGTCGAAAGACAGCCCGTTTTTCATTTCCGCCGCAGATTCCTGCGGCCATCCTCTGCCCATAGCTCAGTTGGATAGAGCACAAGCCTTCTAAGCTTGGGGTCGCTGGTTCGAACCCAGCTGGGCAGGCCAATCCTCAGCACGATACATTAAATCAATCACCGTCCGCGCGCAAAGTTGTTATAGTAATGATAGCTGCAGGCGCCCAGACAGCGCGCCACCGCGGCAGGCATTCTCACCTAATCCCGTGAGTATTTAATTTTTAAATACCAAGAGGTGAGAGCATGCAACCGAGAACCAACCACCAATTTGCCGATGCGCTGGAGCAGGGCGTTGTGATTGACGCGCTCTGTGGCGCGGCAACCGCATGGGCTTTCCTCGAAGCGCACGACGTGCCCAAGGAAATGATCTTCCGCGTCCTGTCATCGGCCAGCGTGCGACGACGGAGCGATACGCCTTCGCCCGACACCATCGAAAAGTGTCGCGCGCCCTGATTGCTATCGTGGTATTAGTTTAATTTGTGTTGATCTACGGCATTTTTTGAGGCATAGTGAGGGTCATGCATTCCGGTGCATCGAACCGCCGTCCATGCCTCAGACGGCCTGTTCATCGCCTGATTTCCCGTCCCCGCCCCGACTTCCGTGTATTTCATCGCTCCTAGCCCGCGAGCCTGGTTGTTAATCCAACTTTGCCCACACACAGGAGCGTCCCATGGACTCGTTCAAAAAATTAAAAATCGGTACCCAGCTCACGTTGGGCTTTGGCATGCTGACGGCGCTGATGCTGGTGCTGGCGGTGTTTTCGGTGGTGCGCGTGTCGGCGCTGTCGAAGGCCTTCAACGACGACAACCGCATCGCCTCGGAGAAGCTGGAGCCGCTGTACCTGGCGCGCGAGGCGCTGGCCCAGACCGGCCTAGCGGCGCGTAACGCCTATATCTTTACCGACGCCGCCGAAGCCAACAAGGAGCTCGACATCGTCGACGCCCAAAAGGCGATTTACCTGAAAGCCGTCGAGCAGATGGCGCCGGCTTACGCCAACGATCCGCAGTTCGCCAAGGTCAAGGAAGGCCTGCTGGCGATGGCAAACGAGCTCAAGCGCCCGCGCCAGTACCGCGATGCCGGTAAGATGGAGGAATATGGCCACTTCCTGGTCAATGAATGCAGCCCGTTGCGCCGCCGTATCGTGCAGGACATGGCCGTGCTGGTCACCTCCGCCCAGAAAGAATCGGAAGCCGCCACCGACACGGTGGAAGCCTACGCCAGCGGCGCGCAGCGCATGGTGACGGTGCTGGCGGTGGTGGCCTTCATCCTGAGCGTGGTGATTGCCGGCCTGATCAAGCGCGTGCTGCTGAAACAGCTGGGCGGCGAGCCGCTGTACGCGGCCGAAATCGCCAGCCGCATCGCCAAGGGCGACCTGTCCGTCAACGTGCGGGTGGCGGCCACCGACAAGGACAGCCTGCTGTTTGCCATCAAGAGCATGCGAGACAGCCTGGCTGGCATCGTCAGCGAGGTGCGCCATGGCACCGAATCCATCACCCATGCATCGACCGAGATCGCGGTCGGCAATCTGGACTTGTCGCAGCGGACCGAACAGCAGGCGCAATCGCTGGAACGCGTGGCGACGGCGATGGAAGAACTGACCTCGACCGTCAAGCAAAACGCCAGCAATGCGCAGCAGGCCAATCAATTGTCGCAATCGGCGTCGGAGGTGTCGGAGCAGGGCGGTGAAGTGATGCGCCAGGTAACCACGACCATGGAATCGATTAATGATTCGTCTAAAAAGATTGTCGATATTATTTCTGTTATCGATGGCATCGCATTCCAGACGAATATTCTGGCCTTGAATGCGGCAGTAGAGGCGGCGCGTGCCGGCGAACAAGGCCGTGGTTTTGCCGTGGTGGCCAGCGAGGTGCGCGTTTTGGCCCAGCGTGCAGCACAGGCGGCTAAGGAAATTAAAGTGTTGATTGATGATTCGGTGGTAAAAGTCGGCAGTGGTTCGGAACTGGTTGAAAAAGCCGGCGTCACCATGCATGAAGTCGTTGCCAGCGTGCGCAAGGTCACCGAGATTATGGCTGAGATTAGTAATGCCAGTCAGGAGCAGTGTATTGGCATTCAGGATGTCAGCCAGGCACTTGGTCAAATGGATGGCATGACCCAGCAGAATACCGCATTGGTGGAAGAGGCTAGTGCGGCGGCGGAAGAATTGAAAGAACAGGCTGCGCATTTAAGCGAAGTCGTCGGCCAGTTTAAACTGGATGCATCGACCGCGACGATCGCTGATTTACCGAGAAAATCTGGTTCACATAATATCCCGCGCGGTCGTCCTAACCTGCGGGTTGCAAACGGCTGATTAAAACAGGGCGCACGGACAGCCTGTCCGTGCGCCTTTTTGCCGCGCCGCCATGCTAAAAATTAGCGCGATGACACTGATATCTGGCATACTCTGAGAGACTTTTCCCAGAGGAGCGCCGCAATGACCATCGATAGCATCGCCTTCACGCCCGTCGCCGCCCTGGCCGGCGGGGTGCTGATCGGTTTGGCTGCTGCATTATTCGCCGTATTCAATGGCCGTATTGCCGGCATCAGCGGCATACTCGGCGGCCTGATTAAACCGCGTCGTGGCGATATAGGCTGGCGTGTCGCATTTATTGCCGGCCTGGTTGTGGCGCCTATTGCATGTGCTTTGGTCTGGATGCGTCCGGATATTCAAGTTGATGCTGATCCGTTTATTTTAATTGTTGCCGGATTAATCGTTGGATTTGGTACCAGAATGGGTTCCGGCTGCACCAGCGGTCATGGCGTCTGTGGAATAGCGCGGCTTTCGCCTCGCTCGCTGATTGCCACGCTGACTTTCATGGCGCTGGGATTTCTAACCGTATTTGTGGTACGCCATTTATGATGATTATTTCATTTCTGGCTGGTCTGATATTCGGTATCGGCCTTATTATTTCCGGCATGGCGAATCCCGCCAAGGTATTGGCGTTTCTGGATTTGGCGGGCAATTGGGACCCGTCGCTGATATTCGTTATGGCAGGCGCGGTTGGCGTTGGTTTCTTTGCTTTTCTTTGGGCCAGGTCCCGTAAAACCACGCTGTTGGGCGGTGCAATGAAATTACCCGTCGTCACCCGCATTGATCGCCGCCTGATAATCGGCGCCGTCATGTTCGGCATAGGCTGGGGACTGGCGGGATTTTGTCCGGGACCGGCCTTGGTCGGCCTGGGAATGGGCGTGCCGAAAGCCATACTGTTCGTTCTGGCCATGCTGGCGGGCATGGGGCTGTACGAATTGTTCGAGCGCCGTCGCGGTGGATAACTTTTTACTGCGCGAAAATTACGCAGCAAACTTTTGTCCTTTGAAAACAAGCACTTGTTTGTCGGCGCGCCAGCTTGTTAACAGCCTTATCCACAGAATTTGTTAACAACCGGCAGGCAGGGCGTCGATCAGTGCCCGCACGGCCGCCGACATGCGCCGGTGCGGTGGATAAATCAGCGAAAACGGCTTGCTGCGTCCCCGCAGCGCCGGCAGCACTTCCACCAGCTGACCGTTGCGCAACCGCTCCTCCGCCACGAAGTGATAGGTCTGGCAGATGCCCAGCCCTTGTTGCGCCAGCGACACCACGCCCAGCACGTCGTCCGCCACCTGCATGCGCGGGACGGGCAGCCAATCGACGTCTTCGCCATCCACCCGGAACAGCCACGGCGCCAGACGGCCGGTGCTCGGCATGATGAAGGGCAGGCAGGCGTGGTCCGCCAGCTCGTGCAGCGTTTGCGGCATGCCGGCGCGGTGCAGGTAGTCGGGTGAGGCCACCAGGCAGACCGCCTCGTCGCCGAGCCGCTTGGCGGCAAGGCCGCTGTCGGCCAGCTCCCCGAGCCGGATTGCCATGTCGTAGCCCTCGGCCACCAGATCGACATTCCGGTTATTGATGCTCAGTTCGATGCCAACCTGCGGGTGCCGCTCCATGAAGCTCCGCAGCATGGCCGGCAGGCGGTAGTGGCCGTAGGTGGTCGGCACGCTGATGCGCACCTTGCCCGACAGCGCGCCGCCCTGGCCCTGGATGGCGCGCTCGGCGTCGGCGATCAGGCCGAAAGCGCTGCGCGCCTGCTCCAGATACAGATTGCCCGCTTCCGTCACGCTGAGCCGGCGCGTGGTGCGCCGCATCAGCTGCACGCCCAGCCGCGCCTCCAGCCGGGCCACGGCGCGGCTCAACACCGACGGCGTGGTGCCGAGCGCCACCGCCGCCGCGCTGATCGTGCCCTTGTCGACGATGGTGACAAACGCTTCCAGGTCCGCCATATGATCGAATTGCCGTGCCATTCACACCTTTCGAGAACAAATGATTTGATTTTCAGCGTATTTAAACATGACTGAGGCATGAATACACTGGCGGGACTGAAAAACAAAGGAACTGATCATGGAAAACATTCTTCGCAACGCCATTGCCGCCGCCGTGCTGGGCCTGAACGCGGTTGCCGCCCACAGCGCCAACGTGCTGGTCGTGCTGTCCGATGAATCCCAGCTGGCCCTGCGTGACAACCGCACCTTCGACACCGGTTTTTACGCCAATGAACTGATGCAGCCGGTCAAAAGGCTGCTGGATGCCGGCCATACCGTCACCTTCGCCACGCCGCTGGGCAAGGCGCCGACCGTCGACCGTGGCTCGATCGACAAAATGTACTTCGGCAATGACGAAGCCGCCATGCGGCAACATCTGGCGCTGCTCGACAAGCTGCAACTGACCTCGGCCGCGCACTCGCCGGTGATCAGCCTGGCGCGCGTGGAGCAGGCCGGCTACGACCGCTACGATGCCATCTACATCCCCGGCGGTCACGCGCCGATGCAGGATTTGTTGTACAGCGCGCCGCTGGGTCGCGTGCTGGCCGCCTTCCACCAGCAAGGCAAGCCGACCGCGCTGGTCTGCCACGGTCCGATCGCGTTGCTGTCGACGCTGGATGCGCCACGGCAGCTGACCCTGCCGCTGGAAAGCGGCGGCCAGGCCGGCAGGGCGCCCGCCTGGATCTACGCCGGCTACAGGATGACGGTCATCAGCAATAACGAAGAGGAGGCGGCGAAGGGGATGTTGAAGGGCGGCGTCATGAAGTTCACGCCGCAAACCGCGCTGGAAAGTGCCGGCGGCGTCTACAGCAGTGGCGCCAACTGGCAATCCTATGTGGTGAAGGACCGTGAACTGATCACGGGCCAGAATCCGGCGTCGGCCAATGCGGTGGCCGACGAGCTGCTGGCGCGGCTGAAGCGCTGATCAGCCGAACATCGGCGTGAAGATCTTCCGGTGCAAAGGGCTGATTTCCTTGCGCCACAGCCGTGGCGCCAGCGGATCGGGCACGAAAGCCTGCGATTTGTAGAAACTGTCCGTGCCTTCGGCCGCTTCCAGCAGCAGGCGCTGGGTGCCCCGGCCGAGGCAGTATTGTTCGATGCGCTGGATCAGCCAGTGGCCGATGCCCCGGCCGCGGTACTGGCTCAACACCATCAGGTCCGACACAAAGCAGAACATCGGCGGCGCGATCTCCAGCCGGGCGATGCCGACCTGCTTGTTCTTCAGTTCCACCGACACCCACTGCACCACGCCGCGCGCATCGTGCGCGGCTTTTTGCGGCACTGCGCCCTTGAGGCCGGCGTCTTTCCGAAAAGTCAACAAGGCTTTCGGCGTGGGCGGCGCTTTCATCGGGCGAAATTGCAGATCGAGATTCATGTACGTGTTTCAATTAGGTGATGCTCTTAGATTAATGCCCGCGCGCTTGCCGCGCAACCCCCGATTTGTATAAATTGTTTCGCAGGAGACATATGCGACAATGGGGCATGAGCGACCGATACTTCTACGAACCGGCACAGGGCCACGGCCTGCCGCATGATCCCTTCAACGCCATCGTCGGCCCGCGCCCGATCGGCTGGATCTCGACCCGCGCCGCCAGCGGCAACCTGAACCTGGCGCCGTACAGCTTCTTCAACGCCTTCAACTACACGCCGCCGCTGATCGGCTTTGCCAGCATCGGCCGCAAGGACACGCTGCGCAACATCGAGGCAACCGGGGAATTTGTATGGAACCTGGCGACCCGGCCGCTGGCCGAGGCGATGAACGCCAGCTGCGCCGCCGCGCCGCCGGACATCGACGAGTTCCAGCTGGCCGGCCTGACGCCGGTCACCTCCAACATCGTGGCGGTGCCGCGCGTGGCGGAAAGCCCGGTATCGTTTGAATGCAAGGTAAGCCAGATCATCCGCCTGCAGGGCGCGTCCGGCGCCGAAACCAACACCTGGCTGACCATCGGGGAAGTGGTGGGCGTGCATATCGCGCGCGAGCTGCTGCGCGACGGCATCTATGATACGGCCGGCTCGCGCGCCATCCTGCGTGGCGGCGGCCCGGCCGACTACTTTGAAATCACGCCGGACAGCCTGTTCCAGATGAAACGGCCCAGCTATCCGTAAGCGCGATCAGTAGGTGTAGAACATGCGTTGAATCTGCTTGCTGTCGCTGGTCCTGGTCAGCGCCAGCATCAGCAGGATGCGGGCTTTCTGCGGATTCAGCGTGTCGGAGGCAACAAAGTCCAGTTCGTCGTCGTTGGCTTCGCCGTTGCGCGCCACGATGCCCTGGCCGACGCGGCTGGCACGCACGATCAGCACGCCTTGCTTGCGGGCCGCCACCAGGCCGGTCTTGACCGATGCCGCCAGGCTGCCGTCGCCGACGCCGGCGTGGATGATGCCCTTGGCGCCGGCGGCCACCAGCGCGTTTAGTGCAACTGGGTTAACATTGGCGTAGCCGTACACGATGTCGACCTGCGGCAGGGTGTCGAGCTTGCTGATGTCGAACTCGGTGTCGGCCGTGTTTTTGCGGGATGACACGTGGTAGAAGTACGGCTTGTTGCCCTGGATGTAACCCAGCATGCCCAGTTCCGGCGTCTTGAAGCTGTCCGGCGTCGAGGTGTTGGTCTTGGTGACGTCGCGCGCGGCGTGGATCTGGTCGTTCATGGCGACCAGCACGCCCTTGCCGACGGCTTCCTGGCTGGCGGCCAGCAGCACGGCGTTGTACAGGTTGATCGGACCGTCGGCCGACAGCGCGGTGCCCGGACGCATGGCGCCCACCAGCACCACCGGCTTTTTGCTCTTGACGGTCAGGTCCAGGAAGTAGGCGGTTTCTTCCAGCGTGTCGGTGCCGTGGGTGATGACGATGCCATCCACGTCCGGCTGCGCCAGCAGGGCGTTGACGCGCTTGGCCAGTGTCAGCCAGTGCTCGTTGCTCATGTTTTCGCTGGCGATCTGGAACACCTGCTCGCCCTTGACGTCGGCGACCTTGGCCAGTTCCGGCACGGCCGCGATCAGGCTGTTCACGCCGACGGTGGCGGCGGTGTAGCCGACGGTGGTGGTGCTGGAGGCGCCGCTGCCGGCAATGGTGCCGCCGGTGGCCAGAATGGTCACGTGGGCCAGCTTTTCAGCTGCCTCGGCATATGAAGTGAGCAACATTGCACAGGCCAGCACGGCGTTGAGCCAGCGGGCGGAAGGTTTGTAGGACATGAAGTCTCCTGATCTCGCGGTAAAGCTTGGGATAGTAACAAAACCCCTGCATGTCAACAACGTGGGGTGTTGCTGCGTTAAGGCAGGATGGCAGGAACAATATAAAAGAGAAAATATATGAGATTGGCTATCACGATGGCATTGATGCTGGTGCTGGCGGCTTGTGGCAAGACGGCGGCACAAAAGCAGCAGGAAGACGCGGCAACGCTGACCACGCTGGGTGAAAAGTATGTGAAGGAAAAAATCCTGGAGCCGAACCAGGCCCAGTTCCGCAACCAGTTCATCGGCAAGGGCGGCGCGCCATGCGGCGAAGTCAACGCCAAGGATGCGTTTGGCGGTTACATCGGCTATCAGCGCTATATTTCGGTGGCGCGCGACCTGACCTTGCTGGCGCAGGATGTGTCGCCGGCCGAATTCGAGGCGCAGTGGCAGCAACTGTGCAAATAAGGCTTGGCGGCCTTGCTGAAGGGTAGGCAGCCAGCCCGCCCGATTAGCGCTATCATTGCCGTACTTTATCGCGAGGATACGGCATGGAACAGCAATCCGGGGCAGGCCACAACACCGCCCCACACTTGGCGTCGTCCGACATCGGCAACCGCCGTCACCAGATTTTCCCGACCCTGAGCGAAGAGCAGTTCGACGTGCTGCTGCGCTACGGCGAACGCCAGCGCTTCGCCGCCGGCACCGTGCTGTTCCGCCAGGGCGACCGCCATATCTCCATGTATGTGATCATTTCCGGCTCGATCGAGGTCGAGCGCGGTTCGGCGCTCGGCTCGACCATCATCGGCACGCACGGCCCCGGCATGTTCACCGGCGAGATGGGCGCCCTGGCCGGCCGCGCCGCCGTCGCCACCGCGCGCGTGGTGACCGACAGTGAGTTGATCGTCATCGACGAGGAATCGCTGCGCACGCTGGTCATCTCGGAAGCGGCATTGAGTGAAACCATCATGCGCGCCTTCATCCTGCGGCGCGTGGCCTACATGCAGGACCAGACCGGCGGCGTGGTGGTGTTTGGCGCGCGCGATTCGCAGCAGACGCTGGTGCTGCGCCACTTCCTCAACCGTAACGGCCAGCCGGCCGCCTACTTCGACACCAACATCGCAGCCGACGACGAAGCCCACAAGCTGATGACGCGCTTCGGCGTCACGGCCGACGATATTCCGGCCGTGGTCATGCTCAACGGCGAAGTGCTGCGCCGGCCGACGCTGCGCCAGCTGGCCGACGGCATCGGCATCAGCCCGGACCGCATCGACGGCCGCCTGTTCGACGTGGTGGTGGTCGGCGCCGGCCCGGCCGGCCTGGCCGCCGCCGTGTATGCGGCGTCGGAAGGCTTGAGCGTGGCGGTGCTGGATGCGAAGGCGCCCGGCGGCCAGGCCGGCTCCAGCTCCAAGATTGAAAATTACTTTGGCTTCCCGACCGGGATCACCGGCCAGGCGCTGGCGGGGCGCGGCCTGTCGCAGGCGCGCAAGTTCGGCGCCGAGGTGGCGGTGCCGGTCGCGGTCAGCGCCGTCAAGTGCGACAGCAGCGACTACGACATCGAGATCGACAGCGGCGAAAAGCTGCGTGCCCGCTCCATCGTGATCGCCAGCGGCGCGCGCTACCGCAAGCCGAATCTGCCGGAGCTGGAGCGCTTTGAAGGACGCGGCGTCTATTACAGCGCCTCGTTCATGGAAGCGAACTTCTGCGCCGATGAAGAAGTGGTGGTGGTCGGCGGCGGCAACTCCGCCGGGCAGGCGGCGGTGTTCCTGTCGGCGCACGCCAAGCATGTGCACATCGTGGTGCGCTCGGGCGGGCTGGCGGCCAGCATGTCGCGCTATCTGATCCAGCGTATCGAAGCGTCGCCGAAGATCACGCTGCACACGCACAAGCAGATTGTCGAACTGCGCGGCACGGACCGGCTGGAAAGCATCTGCTGGCAAAGCGCCGGCGGCGAACCGCGCGAGGCGCCGGCGCGCCATCTGTTCCTGTTCCTCGGCGCGGAGCCCAGCACCGCGTGGCTGAACGACTGCGTGCTGTTGGACGACAAGAACTTCGTGCTCACGGGGCCGGACGTGCCGGCGGAACGCTGGCCGCTGGAACGCCAGCGCCACTTCCTGGAGACCAGCCGGCCGCGCATCTTCGCGGTGGGCGATGTGCGCAGCGGCTCGGTCAAGCGGGTGGCGGCGGCTGTCGGCGAAGGCTCGGCGGCGGTGGCCTCGCTGCACCAGGCCTTGGCTTCGGACCTGCTCTAAGGCTCGATACTGCTCAGCGGCTTGCTGTGGCGGTTGGCGCGGCGCACCGGCGGCTGCTGGCGCAACGGCCGCGCCAGCGCTTCCTTCGCGCGGTCGTAGCCGTACTGCCACTGGTCGTTCATGTGCTGGATGAAGATGTCGTGGCTCGGCGGCATTTGTAGCTCGATGCGGTTGCGCAGCCAGTCCAGCTTTTGCTGCATCTGCTGCTTTTCCAGCACCACCGAAACATCCGATGAATCGATGCGCATGTCGGCCAGGTGGCTGTTGGCGTAACGCAGGCGCGCATTGCCGTCCACGCCCAGCACCGAGCGCCAGGCGGGAATCGAAAACACCTGGTCGAACGCTTCCTTGAATTCCATGATCACTTCCTGGCCGAGCGCGCGGGCGATTTCGACCGGGAACAGGTCGACCACGCCGCCGATGTATTCCTCGCCGCGATACTGCGCGCAGCGGAAGTAGATCATGTCGGCGATGGAGATGCGGGCGGCGTCGGTGACCGGCACGCTGGTATCGGTCAGCAGTTCGCGCGCGACGGCGTGTTCGCCCCAGCGCGGATCGCCGAGCGGCGAGTCCATGTCTTTCAGCGCCGCTGCGGCGCGCTGGTTGCAGAACACCGTCTCCGCAAACAGCTTGCGCTGGCCGCGCGGCTGGCCGACATCCGCAGGCGTGAACAGCAGCTTGCCGCCGAGGATGGCGACATCCACTTCCGGCGCGCCGCTGGCGGGCGGGAAGGGCAGTTGCGGCGGAATCTCGAACAGGTAATCGTTGAACAGGTCCGGGATGACTGGCGCGGCGGCGCTGGACAGCTTGCGCCTGGCGGCGCGCGCCAGGGTGCCGAGCAGCGCGGCATGTTCAGTGGCGCGCAGGCTGCACCAGAAGCGGTACATCTCCTCGGACGACAGCCAGGCGCGCTGCGCGGCGGGATCGGGCAGGTTATGAATGATGGCGGCGGCAATGGCCCCGCCGCAGCTGGCCAGCAGCACATCCGGCGCCTTGCCGGCCTGCCGCAGGGCGGCATACATGCCGATGTAGATCCCGAAACGGAAACCACCACCTCCCAGTACCATGCAGCGTTTATATGGTTTATACGATTCATGCGTCATAGCCCGCAACCATACCACAGCAAAGTTTGATCTATTCGATATTGCACAGTCGTTTGGCTTGACGCGCTACAGTGCGAGGATAATCATTAACCTTATGGACGCAGCCAATACATCTACGGAAGACCTGCTGCGAACCTTGCTGGTTCGCACGGCTGTCATGCAAGCTAACAGCGAAGCGATATTAGGGGAGCTGAAAGCTTTGCGGGAAGGGCAGAGCGTGTTGCAGGAAGCGGTAGCCGCTTTGCAAATTGATGTTGCCGGCATTAAAGGCACAATGGCTCATTTTGCTACGCAAGCTGATGTCGAGAAGGTTCGGACCGAACTCTACAAGGCAATGGAAGCCCAAACATGGCGCTTGCTGGTCTGGATGACAGCGGTATGCTCCGGGCTTACCGCCGCCGTGTATTACATCGCCCGCAACGTTCACTGATCACAGCTGGTGTTCCAGCATGATGCGCAGGGTGGCCTGGGTTGGCGTCAGGCGCAGGCGGCGCATGGTGCCGGTGTTGTCGGTGTAGCTGTAGGTTTCACTGGCTTGCTGGTGCAGCAGGTTGGTGGCGGAAAAGCGCAGCTGCGTCTTCGCGTTCCATTTCCACAGGGCGTACAGGTCCAGTTCCCGTTTCGGGCTGGTGCCGGTCAGCACCTGCACGGACTGGCGCGCCGGGCCGGCGGCCTGGTAGTTCAGGTTGCCGCCGACGGTCAGCTGGGACCAGCGGTAGTCCAAGCCAAAGTTGGCGGTGGCCGGCGTCTGCGATTCCAGACGGTTGTCCGGCCCGGGCACATTGTCCACGCGCGACCAGTTGCGCGCCACGTTGGCGCGCACGTCCAGCGCCTTGGTCAGCGGCAGCTTGGCTTCCAGCTCGATGCCATGCGCGCTGGCGTTGCCGTCGTTGAACGGCGCTTCCACCCACACGCCATCCTGCTGGAACAACCGCGATTGCGTCACGTCGCGGATGCGCCGCAGATAGGTGCTGACGCTGACCAGCGCACCGCCGCCCAGATAGTGCTCATACGCCGCATCCAGCCCCCACGCCAGCTCCGGCCGCAGGTTCGGATTGCCCTGTTCATCCGGATTGGTCGGATTGTTGTTGTTATCGTTGGTGTAGCGGCGCGGCACCAGCTTCACCAGTTCCGGCGCCTTGTAGGTGCGGCTGACCGCCACCCGCACCACATCCTTGTTGGCCAGCTCGTAGCGCGATTGCAGCGAAGGACTCCACACTGCCGACGAACTATCCAGCGCATCTGGTGCGTTGGCGGCCACCGCGCGGCTGGCGGTGTCCAGCCGTTCGTGACGCAGGCCGAGATACAGCGAATAGCGCCTGGTGATCTGCCACTCATCCTGCACAAACACTGCCAGGCGATTGACGTTGGCCGTGTAGTCCGCGTTGTTGGCGCCGGTCTGCGCGCCGTCGCCGTTAAACAGCGTTTCGTTGCGGTCTTCGCTGCGCACCGCGTGGCTGGCGTCCCAGCCCAGCGCAATCGCATGGCTGTCACCGACCGGATGGCGATAGGTGCCGGTGCTGGTCACGCTGTTCTCCACCGGCCCGGAATCGACGTGGTGCCGCCCCAGCGGCTTGCCATCCGCATCCATGCCGTGGAAGTCGAAGGTGCCGGTGCGGCGGTTGCTGCTGGCGCCCAGCTTCATTTCCAGCTTGTCGCCGTTGGCCAGCGGGTGCGTCCAGTTCACATCGCTGCGCAGCATGACGAAGTTGGCGACGAAGTTGGCGGAGTTGTGCGGATACTCGCTATGCTCGCCCAGCAGCACTGTCTCGTCGGCGCGCGCCAGGTTGTCGACGCGGCGGACGTAGGCGAAGCTTTGCCAACTGAGCGTGTCGCCGTCGGCCAGTTTCCAGTTCAGGCGCGGCGTCAGCGTCAGGGCGTCGGTGCGGCCGGATTCCGTTTGCGGCGTGTAGCGCAGCAGCGTGGCGACGCCGGCCGGATCACGCTGCTCCTGCCATTCGGCGAATGGTTTTTCGCTGCGCTTGCGCGTCAGCGTGGCGGCGAGGCTGTAGGAATAAGCGTCGCTTTGGTCCGACAACTGCGCGCTCAAGGCCGGCGTGTTGACGCCGTGCTGGCGCGCCACGCTGGCGCTGATCGATCGCTGGCCGCGCGTTGCCGCTTTTTTCAGAATGATGTTGATGGCGCCGGCCACCGCATGGTTGCTGGTTTCCGCCGTGGCGCTGCGCAGGATCTCGATGCGCTCTATGGTCTCCGGTGCGATGGCGTCCAGCGAGAAGCCGGCGGGCACCGGCTCGCCGTTGAGCAGGATCTGCGTGTAGCCGTTGCCCAGGCCGCGCATCTGGATGGCGCCGCCTTGTCCCGGCGTGCCGGTGATGCTGACGCCGGGCAGGCGCTTGAGCACATCGGCCAGCGTCTGGTCGCCCTGGCGGATGATGTCCGCGTGGTTGATGACGATGGCGGTGGTGGTCTCGCGCTGGCGCTGGTCGCTGCGCGATCCGCTGATCTGGACTTGTTGCGGCTCCGGCGTTTCAGAAGCGCAGGCGCAAGCGGAGACCGCCAGCAGCAGGCTGCCGGTGATGCGTGGTACTGACATGGCTTATCCCTTCGAGGGTAGTTGCTGGCGGCGGACCTTGAGGGCGCGCGGTGTGGCGTAGGCGTCCAGGTTGGTGAGCATGGTGGCCGGGTCAACGAGTTGGCCGCTCCGCCGCACTTCGAGGTGCAGATGCGGGCCGGTGGCGAAGCCGCTCTGGCCGACGGCGCCGATCAGCTGGCCGGCTTGCACGTGCTGGCCTGGTTGGACGCTGACGCTGTTCAGATGCGCGTACAGCGAGCGTTGCGCGCCGTGGTCGATGATGACGGCGTTGCCGTAGCGACCGTCGTTTTCGGCCAACGGGCCGGCGGAGATCACTGTGCCGCTGGCGGTGGCGTGGACTGGCGTGCCTTTGGTCGCGGCGAAGTCGATGCCTTTGTGTGGCGTCGGCAGGATGCTGCGGGTGACGCCGAAGAAGCTGGTGACGCGGACTTTGTCGAGCGGTGCGCGCCAGGTTTCAGCGACCGTCGTTGCCGCTGGTGTTGCTGCGATAGTTGGTGCGGCCGGTGCCGGCACGCTGAAGGCCAGCGCCGGTTGCAGCAGCGCGCCGATGGCCAGGATGGCCGACAATGCGGCGGCGGTGAGCCAGGCGGCGGCGGTGCTCAGGGCCGGCAGGCCGTCCTTCTGCATCTGGCGGATGCGTGCGGCGATGGTGGCGCCGTTGAAGGCGGCCACGCCGGTTGGCGTGCGCGTGGTCCATTGCTGGAGCAGGGAGGCGGCGTATTGCTTCCGCTGGTGTTGCGGGCGGCCGGCGAGGACGTGCTGGTCGCAGCTCAGTTCCAGTGCCCATTCCATTTGCCGAGCCATCCAGCGCAGGGCGGGATTGAACCAGAAGAGCGTCTGCAAGGAGGCGGCGATGCCCAGGCACAGTGGGTCGCGGACGCGCCAGTGATGCAGTTCGTGGGCGATGATCATTTGCTGTTGCGTGGTGCTGAGGGCGTCCAGATGGGCGGGCAGCAGCAGGTGCGGGCGGCGGATGCCGATCAGCATGGGGGAGACGGCGGCGTCGGTGCGCAGGACGGTCAGCTTGTGCCTGGCGATTTCGCGTAGCTGGCTTGCGGTGAAAGCGCTGTGGCCTTGAAGTTCGATAGGCGTCAGGCGCCTGGAGGAGGCCAACAGGTCGCGCCACAGGCGATGGGCGCGCAGTTGCCTGGTGACGGCGCGGGCCAGGCCGGCGGCGTAAAGCAGCAGCCAGAGCGCGGCGAGGAGCGGCAGTGCGCGGCTGCCGGAATTGGCATGGCCAGTCGCCTGTGGCGCGGCGGCCGGCGCAGCGTTGGCGCGGGTCACGGCGCGTGCGGCGGCGATCTCGTTCGCGCGGGGAGCGGCGACCGCGTCGGCGGCATCGGCCTCCTGGCTGGCCGCAGCGACGGCGGGGCCGAGGTCAATTTGTGGTGTGAGGCTTATCTGGGCGCTGTGTGGCAGGAAGGCCAGGACAGCGGTGGTGGCGACTACGCATTGCGCTGCAAGCCAGACCGCACGTCGGGTCCGCAACGCCGGCCACAGGCGCGCGGCGCCGTTCAGCAGCAGCCAAGTGGCGATGCCGGCGGCCACACAGCCAACGCACGCCAGCAGCCACTGGAACGCCAACAGGTAAGCGCCCGCCATTATTCGCCGTCTGCCGGCCAGTCTTGCAGCATCTGCTCCAGCTGTGTCAGCTCCTGCTGGTCGACCAGCTTGCTGCCGGTGAACATGGCCACGGGCAGCGGCGCATCCATCTCCATCACGCGGCGGCCGAAATCGTGCGCGAAGGCGGCCAGGGTGCCGACTTTCTCCAGCCGCGCGCTGTAGACATTGATGCCGTGCACCGTCTGCATGCCGATCATCTGCTTTTCCAGCATCCGGTCCAGCGTCTTGCGGGTGGACGAAAACGACCAGCCCAACTCGTCGGCTGCGGCATCATGAATTTCGCGCGCGCTCAACGGCTGCTGTTTCCACAGCACTTTCAGCAACGTCAGCTCGCTGACGGAAGGAATCGTGACAGACATATTTACCCCTATGCGACTAATGGGATGATTATGCGACACATGTCGCAAATCCGTCAACCCATGATGCATATCAAATTAGGATATATCATTTTGTAACATTGCTTTGGATAAATTCTAAATATGTTACGATGAATCTTTTGCTAATTAGCAAGAAAGCACGGTCGTGCGCGACGGCACCAAGGGTAGCGCGGCGCGGGTAGCGGCATGAAACCGGCGGCGAGAAGCTGCATAGCGCTATACAATGCCTGTGGCCGCAGCTATCCCAGCCGCAGCCACCTGTGCATTGGAACCACATATGTATTACGGAGAGCGCTTCAACAGCATCACGCACACCGTCGGCGCTGCGCTGGCCGCCATTGGCGGCACATTGCTGATCGTCCAGGCGGCCCGCAGCGGCGATGCCTGGAAGGTCGTCAGTTGCAGCATCTACGCCGCCACCTTGCTGGCGCTGTACCTGACGTCGACGCTGTACCACAGCCTGCGCGGCCGCGCCAAGGACGTACTGCGGCAGATGGACTATTGCGCCATCTACCTGCTGATCGCCGGCAGTTACACGCCGTTCACGCTGGTCAGCCTGCGCGGCGCGTGGGGCTGGTCGCTGTTTGGCGTGGTGTGGGGACTGGCGCTGATCGGCATCGTGCAGGAGCTGCTGTTCGCCAAAGGCGCGCGCGTGCTCTCACTATTGATCTACGTGGCGATGGGCTGGGTGGGCGTGATCGGCGCCAGCCCGCTGATCGACGCGCTGGGCTGGAACGGATTTATGTGGCTGGCGGTTGGTGGCCTGGTGTACACCGTGGGCATCGCCTTCTTCGTCACCGACCACAAATGGCGCTACGGACACGGCGTCTGGCATTTGTTTGTACTGGGCGGCAGCGCATGCCATTTCGGCGCTGTCATGCTCTATGTGGCGTAAGGATGGAACACCCGTGGAAATCAATTCGGACGATTTAAAAACCTTCATCACCGTCATCGACAGCGGCACCTTGAGCGCGGCGTCGGTGCACCTCGGGCAGACCACGTCCGGCGTCAGCCGCGCGCTGTCGCGGCTGGAGGACAAGCTGGCCACCTCGCTGCTGACGCGCACCACGCGCCGCATGGAGTTGACCGAAGAGGGCCACCTGTTCCTGGAGAAGGCCCGCGCCATCCTTGGCGCGATGGAGGAGGCGGAAGAAACCATCCGCATCCGCCGCCAGAAGCCGGCCGGCCGCCTGTGCATCGACGCCGCCTCGCCGTTCATGCTGCATTGCGTGGTGCCGCACATGGCCGAATTCCGCGCCATGTATCCGGACATCCGCCTGGAGTTGAGCAGCAACGACCAGATCGCCGACCTGATCGAGCACCGCACCGACATCGCCATCCGCATCGGCGCGCTGAATGATTCGACGCTGCATGCGCGCGCACTCACTTCCAGTCCGCTGTACGTGCTGGCCAGCCCGGACTACCTGGCGCGTCACGGCACGCCGCAAACGCCGGAAGACCTGGCGCAGCATTCGCTGCTGGGCTTTGTGCAGTATGAGCTGGGCAACCAGTGGCCGCTGCGTCACGCCAGCGGCAACAGCCTGCCGGTGACGCCGTCGCTGTCGGCGTCCAGCGGCGAGACGCTGCGCCAGCTGGCGCTGGCGGGCCAGGGCATCGTCTGCCTGGCGGACTTCATGACCCGCGACGATATCGCGGCCGGCCGCCTGGTCAAGGTGCTGGAGGCCGACTACACCGGCTATCGTCAGCAGATCCACGCGGTCTACTACCGCAACACGCTGCTGGCGCAGCGCATCAGCTGCTTCCTGGAGTTTTTGCAGCAAAAACTCTGAGCAGTAGTAGTGTGCGGGCCCGTACAGAGCGAAATCGGGCGCGTGGCTACACTGGCCTTGCGTGCCTGGAGCGCATCTCCCAAGGATGAGCAGCTCGGCAGCAGGTAAGCCGGTAGCCTCAAGTACCGGCACCAGATCAACGATGTTGCCGCCGCATGGAGGTCATCATGACGCAGACTACTCACCCTTCGAAGCACGTGGTACGTGCCTACCTTGAGCGCCGTTCGCACGAGGTGAAACCGCCTCCAACCCCGGAAGAAATCCGCCGGCAGCTCGGTTGGGGCCTGATGGCCTTCGAACAAAAAGTCGGCAACGGCCGCAACTGACCGTCCCAAAACGCACCCGGCCGACGGCGTGCGTTTTTTTTCGCCGTTCACCGGCGCTTTTCCGCCGTTCGCCGAATAGCGGTTTCCCCGCCAGCCGTTCCCCGGTATTGTTCTATTCATACCGACTTGGGGGACTAACATGAATGCAGACATTGCCTACCGCTGGCGCAAACAGCTGGTCTGGGGCCTGGCGCTGATTATCGCCGGCACCGTCATCCTGCTGGCGCAACTGGACATCCTGGACATCGACCTGAACCCGGCGCACTTCTGGCGCTGGTGGCCGTGGCTCGTTGTCGTCAGCGGCGTCACCAAGATCATTCCGCCGACCACCTCGCGCCATTTCACCGAAGGCTGGTGGGAAATCTTCTTTGCCGGCTGGTGGTACGTCTCCTTCAACCACATCTGGGGCCTGGGCTTCGGCCAGACCTGGCCGGCGCTGCTGGTGGCCTGGGGCGTGGGTATGATGCTGCGGCCGCTGCTGGATAATATCTTCCCACCATCGGTCAAGGAGCAAGCATGAAAAGCCGTCGCCGCGAGCGTAGCCCGGTCACGCAGATGATCATCGGCCTGTTCGTCATCGGCGTGGGCATGATGTTCCTGCTCGATAACCTGGGCTGGCTGGATTTCGATTTCCGCATCCACGTCTTCCCGACCATCCTGATCGCCGCCGGCATCCTGAAAGTGCTGCAGACACGCAGCCAGTCCGGTGTGGTCGTGGGCGGCATCATGGTCGTGGTGGGCTGCCTGTTCATGCTGAAGGAAATGGGCTGGCTGAACATCGACTGGCGCACCTTGTGGCCGGTGTTCATGATCGCGGCCGGCGTGGCGGTGGTGTTCAAATCCAACCGGCGCGCCGAGGCATCGTCCACCGCCTTCTTCACGGAAAATCACAAGGACAGCGACGACACGCTGATCAACGCCACCGCCATCATGGGCAGCTTCAAGCGCCGCATCACCACGCCGGAATTCCGCGGCGGCGAGATCACCGCCATCATGGGCGGCTGCGACCTGGACCTGCGCCAGTCGTCAATCAACGGCGAGGCGGTGCTGAATGTGTATGCGCTGTTCGGCGGCATCACCATCAAGGTGCCGATCGACTGGACCGTGGTACTGGACGGCACACCGATCATGGGCGGCTTTGAGGAGAAGACTGTACCGCCCACCAGCACCGGCAAGCAGCTGATCGTGCGCGGCTACGTCATCATGGGCGGACTGGAAGTGCGCAACTGATGCTGGAGTTATCCTCCACCCGGCGCGGCCTGGTCATCTACCTGCTGGTGTGGCTGTTCCTCGGTTGCGCGCTTGGCGGCGTGATCTCCGTGGCCAGCGACGCGCCGCTGGCCAACGCCATGCTGTTCGCCATCCCGCTGAACCTGGTGTACGCCTTTGCGGCGGGCTACTCGGCCTACTACCTGTGCCGCGCCTACCCGCTGGGCGGACGTCGGCCGGGGCAGATCGCGTTCGTGCTGACGTTTGCGGCCGTGGTGTCGGGCTTTCTGTGGCTGGTGATCGGCAATCTGTGGAATGGGCTTTGCCTGTTGCCTGGCGTGCACTGGAGTGGCATCGAGATCACGCCGCATCTGTCGCTGCTGATCGTGGTGCTGGGCGTGCTGCTGTATGGCTTTGCGGCGGCGCTGCACTATCTGGTGATCGAATTCGTGCGCGCCAAGAACGCCGAGCAGCGCGAGCTGGAATCGCTGCTGATGGCGCAGGAGGCCGAACTGCGCATGCTGCGCACGCAGATCGATCCTCACTTCCTGTTCAACAGCCTGAACTCGATCAGCGCGCTGACGTCGCAAGATCCCAAGGCGGCGCGGCGCATGACGCTGGAACTGGCCAGCTTCTTCCGTCAGAGCCTGGGCATGGAGGCGCACAGGAAGGTCACGCTGGGCGAGGAGATGATCTTGATCCGCCACTTCCTGGCGATCGAGCAGGTGCGCTTCGGCGAGCGCCTGCAAGTGGAGGAAGTGATCGGCGAGGGCGCGGCCGAGTGCCTGGTGCCGCCGATGATCATCCAGCCGCTGGTGGAGAACGCCGTCAAGCACGGCATCTGCAATATGCCGGAGGGCGGCACGGTGCGCATCACCGCGCGGCGCGCCGGCTCGATACTGCATATCGGCGTAGCCAATCCGGTGGACGCGGATATGGGGTCGATCCGCAGCGAGGGCCACGGCATCGGCTTGACCAATGTGCGCCAGCGCCTGTCGGGCGTCTACAAGCATGAAGCCGGCATCCATTGGGGCCGGAAGGACAACAGCTTTGGCGTGGACATCACAATGCCCGCGCAAACAAGCGAAGAAGGGGAGTAGGGCAATGCGTATCATCATTGTGGACGACGAAATGCTGGCGCGCGGCGTGGTGCGCGAATACCTGTCCGAGCATGCCGACGTGGAGATCGTGGCCGAATGCGCCAACGGCTTCGAGGCGGTGAAGGCGATTACCGAGTTGTCGCCGGACCTGGTGTTCCTGGATATCCAGATGCCGAAGCTGGACGGTTTTGAGGTAGCCGAACTGGCGGGCGGCAAAACGCGCTACATCTTTGCCACGGCGTTCGACCAGTATGCGATCAAGGCGTTTGAATTCCACGCGCTGGATTATCTGCTCAAGCCTTTCAGCCAGCAGCGTTTCGACCAGGCGCTGGCGCATGCGCGCGCCAATCTCGGCGCCGGCGATGGCGCGGTCGAGAAGATGGTGCGTGAGGCCACCGGCCGCAACAAGCCGCTGGGCCGCGTGCTGATACGCGATGGCGCCAAGGTCCATGTGATCAATGCCGACAAGATCGAGTCTATCGAAGCGCAGGACGATTACGTGCAGATCCGCTCGGAAGGAAAATCGTATCTGAAGAATCAGCGCATGACCGAGCTTGAAGGACAACTCGACGCCGAGCAGTTCTTGCGCATACACCGCTCCTACATCGTCAACATCGCTTATGTCGAACGTATCGAGCAGGCGACCAAGGACAGTTATGCGGCGATCCTCAAGGACGGCAGCAGGCTTCCCATCAGCCGTACCGGCTATCAGAAAATCAAGACCGTGATGCAGTAACGGTGCAGTATTTACCAAAGGAGAAAAAAATGAATTGGCTTACCACGGTGTCCCCGATATTAATTCCGATTGTCGCGTTGCTGATTCCGATAGTCGGCATCATCGCCGGCGCGGTGCTGAAGATACAGAAGCTCCAGCTTCTGCACGAAACCATCCGCGTCCTGAGCGCGAACGGGCAGCAGATTCCGCAGGAGCTTCTGGATAAAATTCTTGAGAAAAAATGATGATCGCGGGCGGCCAAATTAATTATTTGTTGGCGCGGTGCCCGTAACTGAGCGCGCGGGTGATTTGCCACCCGCCGTCGCGCAATCGCCAGATGATGGTGAATTCGGCGATGCCCTCGCACTTGTTGTTGCTGAACTCACAGAAGATGTGCGAGCCGGTGGCGATGGCGCCGAAGTCCTTCACCGGCACCACTTTCAAGCTGCCCGGCACCAGTTCGCGGCGGTAATTGCCGCAGACGTTGTTGCGCGTGTTGGCGATCATGGCGTCGCGGGTCCAGGTGACGCCGCCGTTATCGTGATAGAACTCGATGTTGGTGTCGAAGTAGCTGGCGTACCTGTCCAGTTGCCCCGGCTTGTCGCACTGGTTGAAGGCGTTGAACATGTCCGTGTCCAGTTTGGCGATGGTGGCGGTCAGCGCCGCATCGTCCGTCGCATGGACGCTGCCAGCGACTGCGCACAACAATAAACTGAGGCTCCATTTCTTCATGACCGGCTCCGTGTGGTGGCGATAAACACAATCTTATCGCGCGCCGCCGTTCAGGCGTCGGCGTTTTCCGACGAACCGTTGATTGCGAGGGGCGAATGGCGTTCCACGCGCCACCAGCTGGGCATCAGCTCCTGGATTTCCGGCCGGCCGAAGCGGTCGTCGATCAGGTAGACGGTGCCGCGGTCGGACTGGGTGCGGATCACACGGCCGGCCGCCTGCACCACTTTTTGCATGCCGGGATAGGTGTAGGTATAGTCGTAGCCGGCACCGAAGATGGTCTCCATGCGCGCCCGTATCTGTTCGTTGACGGGATTAATCTGCGGCAGGCCGAGCGTGGCGACAAACGCGCCGATCAGCCGCGCGCCAGGCAGGTCAACGCCTTCGCCGAACGAGCCGCCCAGCACGGCGAAGCCGATGCCTTCGCTGTCGAGCGTGAAGCGCTCGAGGAATTGCGCGCGCTCCGCCTCGTCCATGCGGCGCGACTGGCGCCACACCGGCACGTCCGGATGCAGCTCGCTGAACTGGTTGGCGGCCTTTTCCATGTAATCGAAGCTGCTGAAGAACGCCAGGTAGTTACCGCGCTCGCGCTGATACTGCTTGCCCATCAACTCCGCGATGGGCCGTAGCGATTGCTGGCGGTGGGCGTAGCGCGTCGAGATGTGCGCCGCCACCTGCACCGACAGCTGCTCCGCCACGAACGGCGATTCGACATCCACCCAGGCGGTGGTCTCCGGCATGCCGAGCATGTCGCCAAAGTAGTTCCATGGACTGAGCGTAGCCGAGAACAGCGCCGTGGTGTGCGTGCTTTCAAAGCGCGGCTTCAGATACGGCGCCGGCACGATGTTGCGGATGCAGAGCACCGAGTTGCTGTTGCTGGCGCGCGCACCGGCGGCCTTTTCGATATCGAACAGCGCATGGTCGCCGAAGCTCTCCGCCAGCCGCGCGAACATCAGCGCGTTGAAGTAGAAGCTTTGCAGGTCCGGCTCCACATAGCCAGGATGGTCGGCCATGTAGTCGGAGATGGCGGTGGACGCCGTCTGCAAGGCGCCCATGAACTTGTCCGGCAGCTCGGCGTAGGACTGGTATTCGGCCGTCTGGTCTTTCTCCAGCTGGTTCCATTGCTTGTGCACGCGGTCGAGCGGCTTTTTCAATTCGTCGGGAACGATCTTGCGCAGCAGCCGCAGGCTGTCGTGCTCCATGTCGGCCGAATACATCTTGCGCGCGCGGGACACCATATTGTGCGCCTCGTCCACCAGCACGTTGACCTTCCAATCATTGAGCTGCGTCAGGCTGTGCAGCATGGCGCTGATGTCGAAGTAGTAGTTGTAGTCGCCGATGACGATGTCGCTCCAGCGCGCCATTTCGCTGCTCAGATAATACGGGCAGACGTTGTGGGCGAGGGCGATGGCGCGCAGCGTGTCGCGGTCCAGCGCCGGCGGCGCGCTGCCGTTCGCTGACGGCGCCATGATCACCAGCGCCGATTCGCGCGCGGCCGGCAGACGGTCGTAGAAGCCCTTGGCCAGCGGGCAGGAGTCGCCATGGCAGGCCTTGTCCGGATTGACGCAGGCGGTGCTCTTGGCGGCCAGCTCCAGCGTGCGCAAGGGCAGCAGCGGCGCGCCTTCGCGGATCAGGTCCACGGCATCGAGCGCCATCTGCCGGCCCGAGGTTTTCGCGGCCAGGAAGAAGATTTTGTCGACGCCATGTTCGGCGCTGGCCTTCAGCATCGGGAACAGGCTGCCGACGGTCTTGCCGATGCCGGTCGGCGCCTGCGCCAGCAGGCACACCTTGCGGTTGCTGGCGCGGTACATGGCTTCGGCGAGCTGGCGCTGGCCGGGACGGAAATCGCCGTAGGGGAAGCGCATCGCCTTCAGTTGCCAGTCGCGTTCCGCGCGGTGCGCCATTTCCTGCTGCGCCCATTGCAGGAACAGGCCACACTGCTGCTCGAAATAGGCTTGCAGGCCGGCGGCCGTGTGGTCCTCGTGCAGCACGGTTTCCTTCTGGCTGCCGATGTCGAAATACACCAGCGCCAGGCGCACCTTGTCCAGTCCCTGGTCCTGGCAGAGAAGGTGGCCGTAGATTTTCACCTGTGCCCAGTGCAGCGCGCGCTGGTTGTCCGGCATCTTCTTCAAGTCGCCACGATAGGTCTTGATTTCCTCCAGCCGGTTGGCGCGGATGTCGTAGCCGTCGGCGCGGCCGCGCACGTGCAGCGGGCCGAAGTCGCCGGACAGCGTAATCTCGGTCTGGTAGTCGTCGTCGCGGCGCGCCGTCACCACGCCATGACCGGCGATGCCTTCCTGGGCGGTGGGCGAGGGCGTGAAGCGCAGATCGAGGTCGCCGGCCTTGGCGGTGAACTCGCACAGCGCGCGCACGGCGACGGTATAGCGGGCCGGCTGCGTCATGCCGCCCACTGCAGGTAGCACACCGAGATCGGCATCTGGTGCGCGGCGCAGTATTCGATCCAGCGTAGCTGGTTGTCCTGCAGGCGGTCGCCCGGACCCTTCACTTCAATCATGTTGTAGCGGCGCTCGGCCGGCCAGAACTGGATCAGGTCCGGGAAGCCGCTGCGGTTGGACTTGATGTCCAGCAGGATGCGTTCGAAGGCGCGCTTCAGGTGCTGCGCGGGGATGCAGTCCAGCGCCAGGTCCAGCAGCTCCTCGTCAATCGCTTCCCAGAACACGAACGGCGACTGGATGCCGTACTTGAAGGCGAAGTTGGCGCGGATGGTGGCGCGGTACTGCTCATCGTCCAGCTGCGACAGCGCGGCGTTGAACTGCTGCGCGCGGCGGCGCTGGAAGTCGGCGCTGTGCAGGTCGGCCGGGCCGCGATGGTAGGGATGGAAGAAGGCGCCGGGAATCGGCGAGAACACCGCCTCCCAGCACAGCAGGCCGAACAGCGAATTCATCAGCGAATTTTCGACGTAGTAGACCGGCGCGTCTTCCTTGCTCAGGTGGTCGCGCACCACGAATTCGACGTAGCTGGCTTCCTGCGGCGGCGGCAGGCTCAGGTCGATGCGCTCGGCCTGGGCCAGCGTCACCGGCGGCGGCTTGGCGTGGCCCAGCTTGCGCGCCAGGCGCGGCGCCATGCGCAGCAGTTGCTGGCGTTCGGCTTCGCTCTCGGGCGCTTGCAGCGCGGTTTGCAGCAGGTCGAAGGCTTCACGCGGCTGCTCGTTTTTTTCCAGCACGCGAATGGCGCGGGCGCGGGCGCCGGGATAATCGCAATCGGCATACATCGCATGCGCGGCGGGCCAGTCGCGCAGCTTTTCCACGTGCTGGGCGATGGCGAACAGCAGCTTGTTGCGGCGGCTGCGCAGCCATTCGTTGTCCGCCGCGCAGGGCGGCAGGTCGCGGATCACGGCGGCCGGCTCTTCGCCTTCGGCAAAGCGTTCGTGGCAGTGGTGGATGGCGAGGAAATCGTCGATGTCGCGGCGGCTGCGGAAGCCGCGTGCGGCCGGCGAGAACTCCACTTTTTCGTACTGGTAGATGCCGAGGTCGGACAGCACGAAGTCGGTCCAGTCCTGGTGGTAGTTGCCGAAGAAGATCAGGCGCAGGCGGTCGCACAGTTCCTGCGTCAGGTTGCGGTAGACGTGGTCGCCGGAGTTGGCGTACCAGCCGGAGAAGCGGTGCGCGGCGTCATATTCCTCGCGCAGCGCTTCCAGCTGATCGGCCTTGCGCAGATGCTTGACGTGCGCGCCGAGCTGGAACACCTTGACGATTTCCGGCTTTTGCAGCAGGTCGAACAGCTCGTCCAGACCCAGCGACGGATCTTCCTCGATCAGGCCGAGTTCGGCCAGCGGCCGGGCCGCTTCGTGGGTGCTGCCGATTTCGGCGTAAACCAGTTTGCTGGCGCGGAAAATCGTCCCCTTGCGCATCACCATGCGCACGAACAGCGCGCGCGAGGCTTGTGGCAGGGCGGGGAAGGAGGCGAGGAACTGGCGTTCGTCGGTGGTCAGCAGGTCGTCGTAGCGGTCGCCGATCCACGCCAATACCTGGTGAAAATTCTCCAGGTAGTAGAACGGATTTTCCAGAACTTTGATCATTGCAGCGGGAAGGAGCGAAGGCGATAGACTGTATTTATGTACAGTGTATCCCGTTCCTCCCCGTTTGCACAGCAAAAAATACGGGGTCAGGTCCCCCATTTCTACACGAGCTCGGCCGTAAAGCGCGTTACGGCCGGGCTCGTGTAGAAATGGGGGACCTGACCCCGGAGTTTATTTCTTGGCTACTAAGGCGTTGGCCTTGGCGATTTCCGCTTCGACGGCTTGTACTGCCTGCTTGGTGGCTTTGGTCACCTGTTCGTAGCCGGCGAAGGCGTTGTCGATCGCGGTCTTGACGATGTCGACGGCGTTTTCCGAACCGGGACGCACGTTCTTGGTGACGTCGTAGATCAGCGCGCTCAGGTTGCTTTTGGCTTCGGCCACGTGGGCGTCGGCGGCGCGGGTGAATTCTTCACGGATCTCGGCGATGATGTCGCCCAACTGCTGGTTGTAGGCGGCGGCGCTGGCTACGCCCGGCTGGATCTTTTCGGCGGCGGCCTGGATCGCGGCCTTGGCGTCGGCCGCTTGGCTCATTTCCTTGCCGGTGGCCAGACCGCCGGCCAGTTGCGACTTGGCGGTGGACAGGTTGAGTGCGATGACTTGCTCCACACCCTGCACGGTCTTGCTGGTCAGGGTGTTGAAGGTTTCAAGCTGGAATTCAAACAGCGCCTTGGTGGCGTTGGCAAATTGCTCTGGATTCGTAAACATACTGTCTCCTCATAAGAAATGTAGGGATGCAACGCTTCCGGTTCAACCGTGTTTTTATGGTTTGATTATCGAATAACAATTAATTTTTCGCAACGGGCGTCTTTGAAGGGGCCGTAAGCACGATCCCAGCCTTCACCCAGCGGCGTCTGCGAGCAGATCAATACCCCGTCGATCTTGCTGCGCCATTTCCACCATGGCGCCGGCGCCGCCGCCAGCGTGCCGCAGCACAGCGCCAGAACCAATGCCAGCTTCCGTTTCGATGTCTTCATGCCTTACACCAGTTGTTGAGCGCAGACGCGATTGCGGCCGCTGTTTTTCGCAGCGTACAGCAAATCGTCGGCCGCCGCGATCATATTGAGGTGGGCGGCATGGGTGGAGGTGGCGAAATCCACGCTGGCGACGCCGAAACTGGCGGTCACCGTGATCTGCTGGCCCTGGTGCGCGACCGGCGTCGCGGCCAGCGTCTGGCGCAGGCGTTCGGCCAGCAGTTCGCCGCCGGCCAGGTCGGTTTCCGGCAGGATCAGCAGGAATTCCTCGCCGCCGTAGCGCACCACGCTGTCGATGCTGTCGCGCGTCATCGATTGCAGCAGCGCGGCGAAGCGTTGCAGCACCGCGTCGCCGCCGTAGTGGCCGTAGGTGTCGTTGACCGCCTTGAAATGGTCCAGGTCGCTCATGATGACGGTCAGGCTCAGGCGGTAGCGCTGGGCGCGCGAGATTTCCGTTTCCAGCAGCTGTTCGTGCAGGTGGCGCCGGTTGTAGCAGCCGGTCAGCGGATCGCGCACCGACAGGTTTTTCAGCACCATCTGCGCGCTGTATTCCTCGCGTGACAGCATCTGGTAGCGCCGCGCGGCCACGTAGCCGAACACATTGCCCAGCACCAGCAGCGCGGCCATGGTGCCCAGCTCCATGCCGTGCACGCCTCCTTGCCACCACGCCAGCCAGACGAAGGCGGCGGTGGCCACCGCCGCGATCGCCGCCGCGTAGACCAGCCGGTTCGGGATGTAGATGTAGATGACGATCAGCACGATGGACATCGACATCGCGTGCAGCGAAAACTCGTTCGGCCGCAGCGCGGCGATCAACAGGAAGCCGGCCGCGCCCGCCACTTCGACAATGTTGGCGGCCACGTGGGTGAAGGGGATGGAGTCCGGCCGGCGCTTGAGCATGGAGACGCAGGCCAGCACCACGGCCGCCACGGCCACGCGTGCGCCCACCAGCAAACAGGTTTTCAGCTCATAGCCGATCCAGATCAGGTCGGTGACGGCAAAGCACAGGTAAAACAGCGCGCAGAACAGGAAAGTGACGCGCAGCTGCGCCTGCGTGGTGGCCAGGTGATGACGTAAGAAATCGTTTTCAGTCGCTGTATCGCAGAACTCGCACTTGAGGGGCGCGACTTTGATTGTCCTGGACGAAACAGGATTCGAGGGCATGGCTGCGAGTCTCCGCTGGTGGCCGGCTGCTTGCCGGTCTGTCATAGTCAATTATACGACTGCAACAGTTGCGATGCGGAAAAATCTTCGTGCGGCCTACAGCGGCGCCACTTTCGGCAGGCGCAGCATGACGCTGGTGCCGCGTCCCGGCGTGCTGGCGGCCTCGATCCGGCCGCCGAGCACGCCGGTGACGATGTTGTGTGTTATATACAAACCAAGTCCCGAGCCGCCCGATCCCATGCGCGTGGTGAAGAAGGGATCGTAGATGCGCGGCAGGTTTTCCGCCGCGATGCCGGCCCCGGTGTCGCTCAGGGTGAGAGTGATCTCGCCGTTGCCGCTGTCGTGCGCCGACAGCGTGATGCTGCCCTGGCCGTGGTTGCGGCCGCCGAAACCGTGCACCAGGCTGTTGTCGATCAGGTGGTGCAGCGCCTGCGTCAGCGGGCCGGGATAGCTGTCCAGCTCCAGCCAGTGATCGACGTCCTCGATCAGTTCCAGCTCTTTTGCGCGCAGTTCGGCCTGCACCGATTGCAGCAGCGCCGCCACCACGTCGCCCAGCACGAAGCGGCTGCGCTGGCTGCCGGCGCCGTCCACCGCGATGCGCTTGAAGCTGTCGACCAGCGCGGCGGCGCGCTTCAGGTTGCGCAGCACCACTTCGTCGGCGCTGGCGGCCTGTTCAAGATATGCGGCCAGCACCGACTTGCGCAGGCCGCTGTCGAGGTCGCGCCGCAGTTCGGCGGTGCGCTCGCTCATGCTGCCGGCCATGGTCAGGCTGTTGCCGATCGGCGTGTTCAACTCGTGGGCGACGCCGGCCACCAGCGCGCCGAGGGCGGCCAGTTTGTCGCGCCGCACCAGTTCTTCCTGCGTCATGCTGAGGTTGTCCAGTGCGGTGCTGAGTTCCTCGTTGACGTGCTCGGCGTCTTCCTTGGCCTGGCGCAGTTCGGCGGTGCGCGCCGCCACCAGGTCTTCCAGGTGCTCGCGGTGGCGCAGCAGTTCTTCCTCGCGCCGGGTGCGGGCGACGGCGATGCCGGCCAGGTGGGTGGCGGTGTGGATCAGGCGGCGGTCGTCGTCGTTCGGTTCGCGCACCTCCTGGTAGTACATGGCGAACGAGCCGAGCACGGTGTCCTTGTCCAGCAGGATCGGCATCGACCAGCAGGCGCGCAGGCCGTAATGGGCGGCGGCGTTGCGGTAGGGCGCCCACAGCGGGTCGTTGAGGATATCGCTGACGATCACCGTCTCCTTGCGGAACATGGCGGTGCCGCAGGAGCCGGCCGCCGGGCCGATCGGCAGGCCGTTGAGCGCCGCCAGGTAGTCGCGCGGCATGCTGGGGCCGGCCGCGCTGTGGACCGTGACGCCGTCCGGATTGAGCAGCATCACGGTGCAGTGGCCGCCGTCGATCTGGGCTTCGATCATGCGCACCAGCTTGTCCAGCGTCTCGGGCAGCGGCGCGCCCCGGGCGATCATTTCCAGCAGCTCGTTCTTGCCGTCGCGCAGGGCGGCGGCCAGCCTGCGCGGGGTGACGTCGACGATGCGCACATGCATCAGCCGGTGCTCGGCGGTGGTCAGCGGCACCATCCGCAGTTCGCAGGCGATCGGGCGGCCGGAACTGTGGCGCATTTCCAGCTCGAACACCTGCAGTTCGCCGGCCATGATCTGCGTCACCAGTACGCCCAGCACGTGGTCGCTGGGCTGGCCGTCCGGTTGCAGCGTCGGGCACAGCGACAGCAGGTCGGTTTGCACCAGCTCGGTTTCGGTCATGCCGAACAGCTGGCGCGTGCCGCGGTTGATGTCGAGAATGCGGTAGTTGCCGCGCTGCATCAGCAGGATGGCGTCCGGCGAGCCGGACAGCATGGTGTGGTAGTTGACTTCCAGCGTCGCCATGGTCGGCATGCCGGACAGCACCGGCGCCGGCGCCAGCACTTGCAGGTGCAGCAGGATTTTTTCCGCCAGGTCGTCGGCGTTGAAGCTCATCGGCAGGTAGGCGGTGGCGCCGGCTTCCTGGGCGCGCTGGCGCTCCTCCTCGCTGGAGTTGGCGGACAGCAGGAACACCGGCAGCGGATGGGCGCTGGCCTGTTGCAGGCGCGGGCACAGTTCCAGCGCGGCGCTGCCGGCCAGCGTCACGTCCAGCAGGGCCAGCGCGATCTTGCCGCCGCGGACGGCGGCCAGCGCCTCGTCGCCGCGGCTGACGGCTTGCACTTCGAAATTGTGCCGCGCCAGCATGCGCCGCAGCGCGGCAGTATCGTAGGCCGTGCTGACGGCTAGCAGGATGGTGTGCGGCTGATCGGCTGAGAACGGCGGCATCATATGTGACTGGTACGGCTCCGCAGTGCGGCGTGGAGACCAGTGTATTACAAGATCGCCACGCGCGGAGAGGCCTTATGCGGCTTTCAGTGCGGCAGCGTCCTGTGCCTGCTGGATAAGGGGGAAATTGTCCTCGATCCAGTCGACCAGCACTTCCAGCCGCTCGGCGGCTTGCCGGCCCAGGGGCGTCAGGCTGTATTCGACGTGCGGCGGCACCACCTGGTGGGCCACGCGCAGCACCATGCCGTCGTAGGCGAGGGCGTCCAGCGTCTGCGCCAGCATTTTTTCGCTGACACCGCCCACGGCGCGGCGCAGCTCGCTGAAGCGGTGGGTGCGTTCCAGCAGCATCACCAGCACCAGCACGCCCCAGCGGCTGGTGATGTGGCCGAGCACGGCGCGCGACGGGCAGTCGGCGGCCATCACCTGGGCGCGCTGCGGGTCCTGGTTGAGTTGCTGGATGGTCTTGCGCAGGGATTTGCTGGTCATCGGAAGCTCCAAGGGGTACTTACTAAAATGTGCGTACTTACAATTCGTAAGTATAGACTATATGATGGCTGCATCCACTTTTCAGGAGCAACCTCATCATGATTATCGTTACTGGCGCAACCGGCCAACTGGGCCGCCTGGTTATTTCCCAACTGCTCAAGCGCGTCCCTGCGGCGCAGATCGTCGCCGCCGTGCGCGACCCGGCCAAGGCCGCCGACCTGGCTGCTCAGGGCGTGCTGGTGCGTCGCGCCGACTACACCGATCCGGCCTCGCTGGACGCCGCCTTCCAGGGCGCAACCAAGGTATTGCTGATTTCCTCGAACGAGCTGGGCAACCGCGTGCCGCAGCACCGCAATGTGATCGACGCCGCCGTCCGCGCCAAGGTCGGCCTGCTGGCCTACACCAGCGTGCTGCACGCGGACCGTTCGACGCTCGGTCTGGCGCCGGAGCACCGCGAGACCGAGGATGCGGTGCGCGCCTCGGGCGTGCCGTACACCTTGCTGCGCAACGGCTGGTATGTGGAGAACTACACGGTCAGCCTGGGCGGCGCGATCGCCCACGGCGCGCTGGCCGGCGGCGCCGGCGAAGGCCGCATCGCCGCGGCGGCGCGCGCCGACTACGCCGAAGCGGCAGCGGTGGTGCTGGCCAGCAGCGGCGCGGTGGAGCAGGTGTATGAACTGGCGGGCGATACGGCGTTCACGCTGGCGCAGCTGGCGGCGGAAGTGTCGCGCCAGACCGGCAAGGAGATCCCGTTCCATAATCTGCCGCAGCAGGAATACACCGAACTGCTGCTGAATGTCGGCCTGCCGGCGCCACTGGCCGAACTGATCGCCGACTCCGACGCCCAGGCCGCGAAAGGCGCACTGTTTGACGACAGTGGCGTCCTCGGCAAGCTGATCGGCCGCCCGACCATCTCCCTGGCCGCCGCCGTCAAAGCCGCGCTGTAATGAAAAAAGCCTCCATGGCGCGAAACGCTATGGAGGCTTTTTGCGGAATTCTTGGTGCCCACGGAGGGACTCGAACCCCCACACCTTGCGGCACATGGACCTGAACCATGCGCGTCTACCAATTCCGCCACGTGGGCATTTTGTCATTCAACAGTATCGGTGCTTGGTGCCCACGGAGGGACTCGAACCCCCACACCTTGCGGCACATGGACCTGAACCATGCGCGTCTACCAATTCCGCCACGTGGGCACTGATACTGTCTAGCTACTTTCTGCTGCTTGCTCAGCAACAGAAGGCACGCATCTTAAGGTGTGGCGGCATACCCGTCAATAGCATTCTGCTGCTTTTGTGAAATTATTTCATTTCCGGTTGTATTACAAGTTGAATCATAATGGCGTTTCTTTCAACATCGTATTCACTCCACAATGCAGGTGTTCCGCTTTGCGCTGGCTGCGGCTGGCTTGCTGGTGTTGTTCCCGGATGCGCGTGGCGCTGAAACCATTACGGTGACGAATAGCGAATGGCTGCCGTACACCTCGGAGTATTTGCCGCATTACGGCCCGCTGTCGCGCATCATCAGCGAGGCGTTCGCGCTGGAAGGCGTTGAGGTGCGCTATGTGTTCCGGCCGTGGAGCCGCGCCTATGCGGAAGCGGCGGCGGACATGGCCAACGGTTCGATCCTGTGGAGCACCTCGGGCCGCGACAGCGACCGCCAGCGCCGTTTCTATTTCAGCGACGTGGTGTTTGATGGCCAGTCGGTGCTGTTTCACCTGAAGAGCTATCCATTCCGCTGGGCCGGCTACCAGCAACTGGCGGGTGTGCGCATGGGCGGCACGGCGGGCTATGAATACACCTTCGACAAATACCCGTTTATTCACATGGACCGCTCCGCCGTCAGCGACGAGCTGAATTTCCGCAAGCTGGAGGCGGGGCGCTTCGATGTGTTTCCGGCGAACCTGGACGTCGGCCGCGAAATCATGCGCACCGCGCTGACGCCCGAACAGGCGGCGCGCATCACCTGGGATCCGAATCCCTACAACATCACGCACTACCATCTGATACTCAACAAGCGCAACAAGGACAACCGCCGCTACGTGGCGTTGTTCAACAAGGGGCTGAAGCGGTTGAGGGAGAGCGGCAAATACACCGAGTATTTGCAGGAGCTGAAATGAAAAAAGCCTCCCGAAGGAGGCTTTTAACAACGGAATTCTGTGGTGCCCACGGAGGGACTCGAACCCCCACACCTTGCGGCACATGGACCTGAACCATGCGCGTCTACCAATTCCGCCACGTGGGCACTGTTGCTGCTTTTCTGCTGCGCTGTTGCCTGCACCAGAGGCCAGTATCTTACGGTAACAGCTTGCTTTTCGCAAGTGCTATTCTTCTTGCGCCGCGTGATGCAGTTTCGTAAGCTAGGCCTGTCAGTTCAATCACCCTGGAGGCCGGCATGGAAATGGTCAGCAACTGGTTCAACAGCCAGGGCTTCATGCCGCATGGGCACTGCTTCCTGTGGATACCGTCGATCCTGTGGACCAGCGTGATTTCCGACGCGCTGATCGCGCTGGCCTACCTGACGATTCCGATCAGCCTGGTCTACTTCATCCGCAAGCGGCGCGACATGCCGTTCGACTGGATGTTCATCGCCTTTGGCGTCTTCATCCTTGCCTGCGGCAGCACGCACCTGGCCGACATCTGGGTGGTGTGGCATCCGGACTACGTGTTGTCAGTGACGCTGAAGGCGATCACCGCCGCCGCCTCGGTGGTGACCGCGGTTGCGATGATACGCCTGATTCCGATCGCGCTGCGCATTCCCAGTCCGGCGCAACTGGCGGCCGTCAACGCCGAACTGCAAAAGGCCAACGACGATTTGCGCGCCGCCATGGAACGCGCCGAAGTGGCCAACCGCGCCAAGAGCGCCTTCCTCGCCTCGATGAGTCATGAGCTGCGCACGCCGCTCAACGCTATTCTCGGCTACGCGCAAATCCTCAAGCGCGACAAGAGCCTGACCATGTCGCAGCAGGGCGGCATCAGCACCATCCAGCAAGGCGGCCAACACCTGCTGGCGCTGATCAACGACGTGCTGGACCTGTCGCGCGTGGATGCGGGCAAGATGGAATTCCATCCGAAGCCGGTGCGGCTGGGCGATCTGCTGTCGGTGGTGGGCGACATCATGCGCGTGCGCGCCGAGCAAAAACATCTACACTTCGAGCTGGAATTGATGGATGGCTTGCCGCTGGCCGTCAGCGTGGATGAAACGCGGTTGCGCCAGGTGCTGCTGAACCTGCTGGGTAACGCCGTCAAGTTCACCGACCGTGGCGCGGTGCAGTTGCGCGTGTCGCGGCTGGCGGCGGGGCAGGGCGATGCTGCCGACGTGGCGCGCGTGCGTTTCGAAGTGATCGACCAGGGCATTGGCATCGCCGCCGATCAGCAGGAAGCGATCTTCCGCCCGTTCGAACAGGTTGGCGATCCTTCGCGCCGCGCCGGCGGCACCGGGCTGGGCCTGGCGATCAGCCGCCAGCTGGTGCAGCTGATGGGCGGCGCGCTGCAAGTCGAAAGCAGGCCCGGCAAAGGCAGCCGCTTCTGGTTCGACGTGCTGCTCAACGTGGTGGAGGCGCCCGGCGCCCTGGTCAGCGGCGAGCGCATCGCCACCGGTTACGTCGGGCCGCGCAAGACAATATTGGTGGTGGACGACGTCGCCACCAACCGCGCGCTGTTGCGCGACCTGCTGGGCGCGCTGGGCTTCCGTACCTTCGAGGCGGAAAACGGCACGTCGGCATTGGCGCAAACGCAGGCCGAGCGGCCGGACATGGTATTGCTGGATATGGTGATGCCGGGCATGGATGGGCTGGAAACCACGCGCCGCCTGCGCGCCGATGCGCGCACGGCCGGCACGCCGGTGCTGATGATTTCAGCCAGCTCGACGCCGGAAGAGGAGGAGCGCTCGCTGGAAGTGGGCGTCAACGCCTTCCTGGCCAAGCCGGTCAACGAACACGACCTGCTGCGGGAAATCGGCGCCCACCTTCATTTGGAGTGGACAGAATGAAAAAAGCCTCCCGAAGGAGGCTTTTAACAACGGAATTCTGTGGTGCCCACGGAGGGACTCGAACCCCCACACCTTGCGGCACATGGACCTGAACCATGCGCGTCTACCAATTCCGCCACGTGGGCACTGATGCTGCTCAACAAAACTCTGCTATTATATCGACCGGGAGAGTTTTGCGCCAGATGAACTTTTACATTCCTTACTGCACATCAACCCTGTCTAGCAGTTCCCGCCGCTTTCGCCGCGAGAGACCAGAATTATAGAGGAATCCATGGCGATGTCAAATGCCGCCAGTAATTTTTTTGATGCGAACTGCTGAATTAGTCATTCAAGACGATTCCAAGTACACTACGCCTGTCGTCGTGACATATATATGCACCTGACGATTTTGCCAGGCCGGATTTTTTCTGAACACTGTCAATAACATTGCAAAAATAAGAAACTTTTGAACCAATCTACACACACCATTCCCAGCCGGGAGGAAATTCTCGGCATCTTCCGCAGCGCCAACGGCCCGTTGGACCTGCGCGCCTTGTCGAAAACGCTGAAAGTCGGCACCGATGCACAGGCCATCCTGTCGCGCCGGCTGAACGCCATGCAGCGCGACGGCCAGATCCTGATTGACGACGCCGGCCACTACACGCTGGCCACGCAGACCGGCTTCATCGCCGGCCGCGTCAGCAGCCATCGCGACGGCTTCGGCTTTGTGATCCCGGACGAGCCGGGCGAGGACCTGTTCCTGCCCGAGAAGGAAATGCAGAAAGTGCTGCATGGCGACCGCGTGCTGGCCAAGGTCATCGGCGTCGATCGCCGTGGCCGTCCGGAAGGCACCATCGTCGAGGTCACGCAGCGTGCCAATACCCACATCATCGGCCGCCTGCTGAAGAACGACAGCGGCGCCTGGATCGTCGCGCCGGAAGACCAGCGCATCGCCCAGGACGTGCTGATCGAAGGTTCGATCGGCAAGGCCAAGCAAGGCCAGGTGGTCAGCGTTGAGCTGACCGAGCAGCCGATGCGTTTCAAGCAGCCGGTCGGCAAGATCGCCGAAGTGCTCGGTTCGCTGGACGATCCCGGCATGGAAATCGAAATCGCCGTGCGCAAGTTCGGCGTGCCGCACATCTTCTCGGACGCCGCGCTGCGCCAGGCCAACAAGCTGCCTGACCATGTGCGCGAAGCGGACTGGGGCGAGCGCGTCGACCTGCGCGACGTGCCGCTGGTGACCATCGACGGCGAAGACGCACGCGACTTCGACGATGCGGTCTACTGCGAACCGGTCAAGATCGGCCGCGCCAACGGCTTCCGCCTGATCGTCGCGATCGCCGACGTCAGCCACTACGTCAAGCCGAACGATGCGCTCGACGCCGACGCGCTGGAACGCAGCACCTCGGTCTATTTCCCGCGCCGCGTGATCCCGATGCTGCCGGAAAAGCTGTCGAACGGCCTGTGCTCGCTGAATCCGGCGGTCGACCGCCTGACCCTGGTGTGCGACGCCGTGGTCACCGCCAAGGGCGAGATCAAGGCTTACCAGTTCTACCCGGCCGTGATCCACTCGGCCGCGCGCCTGACCTACACCGAAGTGGCCGACATCCTGGGTAACACCAAGGGCCCGGAAGCCGCGCGCCGCCCAGGCATCGTGCCGCATCTGCTGAATTTGTACGACGTGTTCCAGGCGCTGCTGAAAGCCCGCGCCGAACGCGGCGCCATCGATTTCGAGACCACCGAAACCTATATCGTCTGCAATCCGAACGGCAAGATCGAAAAGATCATCCCGCGCACCCGCAACGACGCGCACCGTTTGATCGAAGAGTGCATGCTGACCGCCAACGTGTGCGCTGCCGATCTGCTGATCCGCAACAAGCATCCGGGCACCTACCGCATCCACGCCACGCCGACCGCTGAAAAGCTCAAGCAGGTGCGCACCTTCCTCAAGCAGGTCGGCCTGAACCTGAACGGCGGTGACAAGCCGGCCGCCGGCGACTACGCCGTGCTGATGAAGCAGATCAAGGAGCGTCCGGACGCGTCGCTGCTGCAAACCATGCTGCTGCGCTCGATGCAGCAGGCGGTCTACAGCCCGGATAATATCGGCCACTTCGGTCTGGCGTATGAGGCCTATGCCCACTTCACCAGCCCGATCCGCCGCTACCCGGACCTGCTGACGCACCGCGCCATCAAGGCCATCCTGCTGGGCAAGAAGTACGAGCCGAAGATTCCAAGCACCAGCGTGCTGAACACCAACGTCTCGAACGCCACCCGCAAGCAGCAGGCCAAGGACAAGGCCGAAGGCAAGGAGAAGAAATCCGCCGCCGACCTGACCGTGTGGGACGCGCTCGGCGTGCACTGCTCGGCCAACGAGCGCCGCGCCGACGAAGCCTCGCGCGATGTCGAGAACTGGCTGAAGTGCTACTTCATGCAGGACAAGCTGGGCGAGGAATACACCGGCATCATCACCGGCGTGACCACCTTCGGCATCTTCGTGCAGCTGGACCAGCTGTTCGTCGAAGGCATGGTGCACATCACCGACCTGGGCCAGGACTACTTCCAGTACGACGACGCCCGCCACGAACTGAAAGGCGAGCGCAGCGGCAAGAAGTTCCAGCTGACCGACCGCGTCAGCGTGCAGGTGGTGCGGGTCGACCTGGAGTCGCGCAAGATCGATCTGCGCCTGGCCGGCGCCGATGCGCCGCCGCCACGCGTGGACAAGGCGGGCGCGCAGTCGAAGGACCGCAAGACCAATATCAAGCCTGGCCCGGCCGTTCCGGCCGCCAAGCCAGGCAAGCCGGCCCGCAAGAGCGCCGCTGCGGCGCCACCCGCCGCAGCCAAGCCGAAAGCGGCAGCCCGCAAGCCCAAAGCCGCAGCGAAACCTGCGGCAGCACCCCGGGCAGCGCAAGCTGCTCCAAAAAGTAAGAAGAAGCGATAAATGAGCAAGAACAAAATGATTTTCGGTTTCCATGCGGTGACCTCGCGTTTGCGTCACGAGGCCGCCACTGTGGAAGAAATTTTCGTCGACGTCGGCCGTGACGACCGCCGCATGAAGGATCTGATCGCCAACGCGAAAGCGGCTGGCGTGCGCGTGATGCCGGTCGATTCGGCACGCCTGGACAAGATCGTCGGCACCCGCCGTCACCAGGGCGTGATCGCGTTTGCCTCGCAGCTGGCGCTGGCGCGCAACCTGGACGAACTGCTGGACGCCATCGAAGGCCCGCCGCTGCTGCTGGTTCTCGACGGCATCACCGATCCGCACAACCTGGGCGCCTGCCTGCGTGTGGCCGACGGCGTCGGCGCCCATGCGGTGATCGTGCCGAAGGACCGTGCCGTGGGCCTGAACGCCACCGCCGCCAAGGTCGCCAGCGGCGCCGCCGAGACCGTGCCTTACATCACCGTCACCAATCTGGCGCGCACTCTGCGCGACCTGAAGGACCGCGACATCTGGCTGATCGGCACCTCCGACGACGGCGAAAAAGGCCTGTACGAAGCCGACTTCACCGGCCCGACCGCCCTGGTCATGGGTTCGGAAGGCGAGGGCATGCGCCGCCTGACGCGCGAGACCTGCGACATGCTGGTCAGCATTCCGATGTTCGGCTCGGTGGAGAGTCTGAACGTGTCGGTCGCTTCGGGCGTCTGTCTGTACGAGGCCCGCCGCCAGCGTATCGCCAAGGAGGGCTGACAAGCCCTCCGGTTAGGCGATACGCAGTACCCGGCGGCCGATTTCGAGGGCTGCCGGTTTTCACATCTCCCTCCGAACTCAGCCGCTGTTCAGCAACTCCCAGCCGGATACGCTACCATTCAAGCACCGGTTGTCAATTCTGGATACGCCATGTTTCATCGTCTACGCCAAGACATCAACAGCATCATCGAACGCGATCCCGCCGCCCGCAACGCCTGGGAGGTGCTGACCTGCTATCCCGGCCTGCAAGCCATCGTCATGCACCGCTGGGCGCACTGGTACTGGACGCACCACATGAAATGGCTGGGCCGTTTCGTCTCCTACCTGGCGCGCATCGTCACCGGGATTGAAATCCATCCCGGCGCCACCATCGGCCGCCGCGTCTTCATCGACCACGGCTTCGGCGTGGTGATCGGCGAAACCGCCGAGGTCGGCGACGACTGCACCATCTACCAGGGCGTGACGCTGGGCGGCACCTCGCTGCATACCGGCGCCAAGCGCCATCCGACGCTTGGACGCGGCGTCATCATCGGCGCCGGCGCCAAGGTGCTGGGCGGCTTCACGG
Organism: Duganella alba; assembly: GCF_009674495.1. GTDB lineage: Bacteria > Pseudomonadota > Gammaproteobacteria > Burkholderiales > Burkholderiaceae_D > Rugamonas > Rugamonas alba. The sequence goes on from NZ_WKJN01000018.1 coordinate 97,876, forward strand.
TGGGCGAATACGCCAAGGTCGGCTCCAACGCCGTGCTGTTGAAGCCGGTGCCGCCGGGCGCCACGGCGGTCGGCAATCCGGCCCACATCGTGCAGAAGGATTTGCTCAACGCCGCCGCCAATCCGTTTGCCGCATATGGCGTCACGCCGAACGGCGATGACCCGCTGTCGAAGGCGCTGCGCGGGTTGATCGAGAACGCCGTCAAGCAGGAGCAGCGCATCGAACAGCTGGTGGCAACCATGAAGGCGGCGGGCTTGGCGTGTCAAAGCGTACCCGACTGTGATAAATTGAATTCCGACCAACTGAACAAGCTCGTCGAATAAGGAAGCAAGACATGGAAGAAGGCACAGAAGTACTGGACCCGTTTGAAATCCGCGTGCTGGCGGTGCTGGCCGAAAAGGAAGCGCTGACGCCGGATAACTATCCGCTGTCGCTGAACGCGCTGGTCAACGGCTGCAACCAGCTGTCCAGCCGCGACCCGGTGATGGCGATTTCGGAAGAAGCCGTCTCCGAAGTATTGCAGCGGCTGATGCAGCGCAAGTACGTCAACGGTATTACGCAAGCTGGCGCGCGCGTGACCAAGTACGAACACCGCATGCGCATCAAATGGTCGCTGGAGCAGGACAAGCTGGCCGTGCTGACGATTTTGATGCTGCGCGGCCTGCAAACGGCCGGCGAAATCCGCACCCGCAGCGGCCGCCTGCATGACTTCAAGAGCGTGGCCGACGTCGAGCAGGCGCTGCAATTCCTGATCGACAAATATCCGCCGCTGGTCTCCAAGCTGCCACTGGCGCCCGGCACCAAGGAGCCGCGCTACGGCCAGCTGCTGGGCGGCGAAGAAGCCCTGGCCCGCGAAGAAACCGCCGCGACAATGGGCGGCTCGGTCGCACAAGGCAGCCGCCTGGGCGCCCTGGAACAGGAAGTGCAGCAGTTGCGCAGCCAGGTCGAAGACCTGACCGCCCAGTTCGCCGAATTCCGCAAACAGTTCGAATAAAGCCAGCGGGGTGCGCAGCCGAGCCGTCGCGCACCCCACAACGCCATCGCCCCCGCAAGCCCAAAACGAAAGGGTCTGACCCCGAACGGGGTCAGACCCTGGCCGCAGCGCCCTGCGGGTTAAAGATCAGAAGCGATAAATATAGCGCACAGCAATATCCGCCACATTCTGCCGATTCTGCATATTCACGGTCGTATTATCCGAATACGTGAACGGCACGCCGTTGTTACTCCACTGCCACTCATAGAACTTCACGCGCGAGTAGCCGTAGTCGATGCGTAGGTCCGCGTTCGGCTGCAAGGCATACATGCCGGCCAGACGCAGGCCGACCTGACGGAAAGTCGCATCCGGCAAACCAATCGCCGCCTGCGCCGTATTCGCCGCGCTAGGCGCCGTCACGGTCGTGCCGCTGACACCACTGGCCGCCGCCACGCCATACTTGTTGCGGTCATTCAGATAAGCCAGCGTCGCCGTCAGATTCAGCTTGGACGTCGCCTTGAACTTCAGGCCCAGTCCGGCCGCATCGTTGAAGTTGTGCAGATCCGCCATATACCCGGTGCTATGGTTGATGTGCTGGGTCTGCTCACCATGCGACGCATACGCGTTCAGCGAGAATTTCTCCGACAGCATATAGCCCGCATCCAGGCTATACAGCGAGACACCGCTCTCGCGCCATGCCTTGCCGCCGTACAGCGCCGACACCGGCGCGTTGTTGGTGTCCTTGCCGTCCTCCGCCACCAGCTGCACGTTCAGCCGTTCGGTCGGATTCCAGTCCAGCGAGAACTTCCACTTGTCGCGCTTGACGTCGGTCAGCGACAGCGGGAACACCGAGTTGCCCGACAGCGCCAGGATCGCCGCATACGACAGCTTCTGGCCATAGCAGGCCTTGCCGCCGCAATACTGGTTGATCAGCGCCAAGTTGGCGGCGGTGGTGCCGGCGATGGCCGGATCGAGCGTGCTCAGCGTGGTCCAGTCCGAGCCGGTGCGCTTGCTTTCCGAGTAGCTCAACGAACCATTCAACGTTTCCGACATGCTGCGGCGCAGTTCCAGGCGATAGCCCGATTCCTCCGTCTTGGCGCGCAGCGCGGTCAGGCCGGCCACGTTGTCGTCCGCCGCCGAGGTCGGCACTTCACGCTTGATCTCGTTGTAGTCGCCGCCCAGCGTGGCGCGCCAGGCCGGCGACAGGCGATAGCTGGCCTCGACCTTGGCCACGGTCTTGGTATTGCTGGTGCGGTTGTTGAACCAGGCGGCGCCGTTGTTGGTGTAGCTGGCCGGCGTGGTGGCCGGCGTGGCCGCCTCGGCTTCCAGGTTATAGCGGTACAGCGGCGTCTTGTCCTCGCGGTGGTCGTACTTGACGTTGGCCAGCAGCGACAGGTTGCTGGTCGGCCGCGCCGTCAGGCCGAACTGCGTCAGCAGCGTGTCGACCTTGGCGCCCAGGCTGTCGACGCCGGCCGGGGCGCCGGTCAGGCCGTTGGCGGCGAAGTTGTCGTTCTGGCTGGCGTGGGTGTAGGCGATCTTGAAGTTGGCCTTGACCGTGCGGCTGAAGCCGTAGCTGCCGTCCAGGTACAGCTGGTGCGCCTGGTTGTCCGGCGGCAGCGCCATCGCCGATTGCAGCACGTTCTGCAGGCTCATGCCGCCGCCGGCGATGATGTTGTTGCCCACCGCCGGGTAGCCGGGCAATGCCACGCCGAGGCCGCTGTTGAAGGCGTTCGGCACGATCGGATTCAGGCTGCCGTTGGCGTTGTTGTACATCGAGCCGTAGTAGCCGAAACTGAGCAGCAGCTTGTCGTCATGGTAGTTCAGGCGCATGTCGATCTGCTTGGTCGACGAGTCGATCGGCTCCGGCACCAGCAGCAGCGCGCCGGCGGCGAAGTTGGCCTGGTTCATGGCGGTGGTGGTCGAGCTGCCGCAGACGTAGGCCGCGCAGGCGTAGCCACGGCCCCACAGGCGGGCGCCGCTCTTGTCCTCGTTCTTGAAGTTGGCTTCGAACTGCAGCTGCGGCGTCAGCCACTGCTCGTAGCCGAGGCCGGCGGCCTTGCGCTCGGTGCCGATGTTGACATTGGCGCCGGTGCCGGCCTTGGCCAGGCGCGAGATCACCGGCGAGGTGGTGCCGACGCCGGTCATGCCGGTGTTGATGGTGCGCGGGTATTCGCGATTCAGTTCGCTGTACTCGGCGCTGTATTTCCACGCGCCTTGTTTTTCGCGCGAAAAGCTGACTTCGCGGTCGTCGAGGCCGCCGTCGGCGACCTTGATGCGCATCCAGGTGCCGGTGGCGTCGTCGCGCGTGACCCAGTCGATGTCGACGATGGCGTAGGCGTCGCTGTTGCGCTTGCCGTTGTACTGGCCGTAGATGGCGCGGTCGTCCTTGCCGCCGCTGAGCGCGCCGAGACCGACGATGACCACGCTGTCAGGCTTGATCAGCTGGGCCACTTCGTCTTCGGCGCTGGCGGTAGAAAAGATCGCCATCAGTGCCAGCGCCAGCGCGGTATGGCGCAGGGCGGGCTGTTTCAGATTGCTGTTCATTTTCATTCCTCCTCAACGGAACATGAATTGCGGTGTTGGATTGGTGACGGTCGGATTGTTCGAACCGTGGACCTGGGTGTGGCAGTTGTTGCAGGCGCGGCCCTGGGTCACCCAGGCGCCGGACTTGCCGGGCGTGCTGGCCGTCGGCGCGGTGGCCTGGGCGCCGGTCACTTGCGGGATGAAGCCGCCGTGCGGGGTGTGGCACTGGTGGCACAGGAAGGGCGGACGGGCTTTCAGCATGTTTTCCGCCGTGGTGCCGTGCGGGTTGTGGCACAGCGTGCAGTCTTCGCTGACCGGCTCGTGGTTGTGCACGAACGGGCCGCGTTTTTCCATGTGGCAGGTGTAGCAGGTGTCATTGACGCTGTCGCGTTTCAACAGTTTCGGACCGACCGAGCCGTGCGGATTGTGGCAATCCGAGCAGGCCATCTTGCCTTCCGGGATAGGGTGGTGCGAAGGGCGGTTGACCTGGCCGCGCTGCTCCTTGTGGCAGGCGTAGCAGACTTCAGGCTGGGTGCGCTTGTCGCGGACCTTATCGTGGCCGGTGTGGACCTGGTGGCACGAGGTGCAGGCGACGTCGCGCGCATCGTGGATGCTGCCGGCCCAGTGCGAGCGCTTGGCGTCCTTGTCGTGGCAGCTCAGGCAGGCGTCGTTGCGGTCGGCCACCGGCGTCTTCGAGTTCTTGGTGAAGGTGCGGTCGGGGGCCGGCCGCTGCTGGGTCTTGCTGTCGGCGTGGGCGTCGCTGGCGCCGTGGCAGCTGGTGCAGGTCGGCGTGCGGCCATCGGCGCGGGTGCCGTGTTTGCCTTTGCCGATCTGCAGCAGTTGGGGGTTGTCGCTTTCATCGTGACAAGCGGTGCATTTCGCGTCGCCTTTCAGGACCAGGTCGCTGCCCTGGTCCGCTGTCAGCGTTTCCGCAGCTGCCGCCGGGAAGGAAGTCACCATGCCGGCAGCGAAGGCCAGGATGGAAACGAGTCGCAGTATCTTCATTATTTTTCTCCGAGATGTTCGACAGCCTGAATCGCTGCCACCCCCTTCTATGCAAAAACAGGGCCTGCCAAAAAAAGCGGCAAAATACGCGCTCTTGAATTTGCAAGTCATTGTTTTCAAAGAAGAAGTGGAGTCGTTCCGAGAATGGTTCCAGATTCCCGAAGCTGAGAAAATCCGCCGCGCTTTTGCCACTTCCGGTAAAGCGCGGCGGCGCTTTTCACGGCGCTGGATTTCCCGCAAGCGGGACCGCGCCGGCGCTTTTCCCAAGGTTGGCAAGCGCCGCGCCGCGCACAGCATTTTGTTCGGCGCCGAAGGCCGCCAGCCGGCGTTTCCCGCCGTCCCGGCGCGCGCGGTCCGGTGCCGCATTCTCCATTTAAAGAATTGAAAAATAGGCATCGTTTTTGCTGAAAGCCCCCTGGGCGACATCTGGTCGCCGTTACTTCAAGGGGAAATAATGAAACTACGAAAACTCATCAGCTTGCTGGCGTTGCTCGCCGGGACGGCGACGGTGTCGGCGGCATTTGCTGCCGACAATCCCGCCTTGCCCGACCTGCCGAACCGCGCCAGCACGGTCAGCGCGGCGTTGAAGAAGGACGCCATCTGCACCGCCTGTCACGACGAGTCGGAGGAGCGGCCCATCCTGGCCATGTACAAGACGCGCCACGGCGTGAAGGCCGATGCGCGCACGCCCAACTGCCAGTCCTGTCACGGCGAGAGCGAGGCGCACGTCAAGAATCCTGAAGGCAAATCGAAACGTCCGCTGCCGGACCGCCGCTTCGTCGGCAAGAACAAGTCGGACGCCGACGTCATCAACGACAGCTGTCTGAGCTGCCACAAGGCTGGCAAGCGCAACCTGTGGCAAGGCAGCAAGCACCAGAGCCAGGACCTGTCCTGCGTCTCCTGCCACCAGGTGCACACCCAGGGCAAGGACCGCATGCTGGAGCGCACCGCCCAGCCGGACGCCTGCTTCTCCTGCCACAAGACCGAGCGTTCGGAAACCCTGCGCCACTCGACCCATCCGATCCAGGCCGGCAAGGTGGTCTGCTCCGACTGCCACAACCCGCACGGCTCCGAAGGTCCGAAGCTGATGAAGGACATCTCGGTGCGCGACACCTGCTTCAGCTGCCATGCCGAGAAACGCGGCCCGTTCCTGTGGGAACACCCATCGGCCATGGATGACTGCATGAACTGCCACACGCCGCACGGCTCGTCGAATGCGCCGCTGCTCAAAGCCCGCAGTCCGTGGCTGTGCCAGAGCTGCCACGCCGACGGCGCGCCGCACCCAGGCACCGTCTACAGCGCGGCCAACCTGCCGGGCGGCGCGGTCGCCAACGCCTCGTCGCAAAGCGCGCTGGCCGGCACCACCAATCCGCTGACCGGCCAGGGCGTGGCGATGAACAATCCATCGGCCCAGCTGGCGTTCCGCGGTTGCACCAACTGCCACACCCAGGTGCACGGTTCCAACAGCCCCGGCGGCAAACGTTTTGTGCGCTAACCGACAACCATGGAGAACACTATGAAACACACATCCACTCCACTGACGCTGCGCGCAAGCGCGCTGGCGGTACGCGGTGCGCTGGCTTTGCTGGTGGTCATGCCGCTGGCCCATGCGGCCGATGAGGAAAACGACGAGGTCAAGCGCCTGACCACGCCGGCCAGCTCGATCGAGATCGGCGTCGGCAACGTCAACCACGCGTCCGACAAGTTCGGCGAATACAACGGCCTCGACAAGAAGGGCAGCTATGCGGTCGGCGGCTTCCTGCTGCAGGGCGGCGGCGCCTATGACAGCGACAGCGCGCTGCGCTGGTATCTGAAGGGCGCCAACCTGGGCCTGGACACGCGCAGCCTGGACGCCGAGATCGGCGTGCAGGGCCTGTTCCGCGTCAACTACAACTACGATGAACTGTCGCGCGTGTACTCGACGCAGTTCCAGACCTTCTACGACGGCGCCGGCACCACCACCTTGAGCCTGCCCGCATCGTTTGCTGCCACGCCGGCCGCGTCGCGCGTCAGCAGCACCACCACCGCCAACGGCGCGCTGTCGAACTGGCAGAACATGCAGTCGCCCTACGCCACCGCGGCCTGCGCGGCGGTGGGCGGCGTGCCGACCGCGGCCTGCCGCGGTCCCGGCTACCTGATCGCGGCGGCCATGCATCACTTCGACGTCGGCACCGAGCGCAAGAAGCATGCGGGCAGCGTCACCGTCGAGCTGACGCCGCAATGGCAGTTCAGCGCCTCGGCCCAGCGCGAAAGCAAGGAAGGCACCAAGGTCACCGGCCTGGCCTTCGGCGGCCCGGCGCGCGGCGTCACCGTGCCGGAGCTGATCGACAGCACCACCGACCAGTTCAAGGCGGCGCTGGCCTATGTGGGCGAGCAGGGCAATATCACGTTCGGCTACTACGGTTCGCTGTACAAGAACGCGGTCAACAAGTGGACCGTGGAAAGCCCGTTCAACGGCGCCTTGCTGAATCCGGAACTGAACAACCGCGCGGTGATGAGCGGCGCGCCGGACAACGAGATGCACCGGCTGTCGGTGTCGGGCGGCTACAACTTCACGCACACCACGCGGTTGACGATGGCGGCCAACTACCAGCGCATGACGCAGAACGAAGCACTGGTCGACGGCCTGCCGACCACCTGGGTGATTCCGACCACCTCGGCGCACGGCAAGGTCATCAACACGTCGCTGAACGCCACGCTGACCAGCCGACCGATCCGGGATCTGGCCTTGTCGGCGGTGGTGAAGTATGAAAACCGCGACGACCAGTCGCCGGTGTACCGCTTCATGACGGCCGGCGGCGATGCGGCCGGCGCGCCCAGCCTGTTTGTCACCGAACCGCTGAACCGGCGCATGGAGCAGGTCAGCCTGGACGCCGACTATGCCTTCGCGCGCCGCCAGTCGATCCGCTTCGGCGTCGACACGCAGGAGATCCGCCGTACCGCCGATGGCGAGGAAACGCCGTTCAAGGCCGAGACCAACCGGGAAAACACGCTGCGCATCGACTACCGCAACAATCTGTCTGAGCTGATCACCGGCCGCCTGGGCTACAGCCACGCCAAGCGCACGCAGTCCGAGTACGAGACCAGCGAACTGCTGCCGGTGCCGACGGTGGCGCCGCTGCCGGCCGCCGATCCCTTGTTGCCGGGCCTGGTGCAGTTCTACCTGGCCGACCGCACGCGCGACCAGTTGCGCAGTTCGGTCAACATCCAGGCCACCGAGCGTTTGAGTCTGCAAACCGGCGTCGATTACAACCGCGACCAGTACAAGAATTCCCTGTACGGCCTGAAGCAGATGGAATCGCAGGTGTTCAAGCTGGATGCGGCGTTTGCCGCCACCGACCGCCTGGGCTACGACGCCTTCTACACCTTCGAGCACAAGAAGTCGGAGATGGGCAGCCTGTCGATCGGCCGCGGTTACTCGACCACCATCCTCGATGCGCCAGCCTACAATCCGGCCACCGGTTGCACCGGTTACTGGGCTGACAGCGGCCACCTGCCGTCCGACGAGGGGACTGACCCATGCCGCAAATGGAGCCAGACCCAGACCGACCGCATCCACACCGTCGGCTGGGGCGTCAAGGCGACGCAACTGATGGGCGGCAAGCTGGACGTCGGCGCCGACCTGGCGCTGTCGTACAGCCGCACGCCGATCGAGGTCACCGGCGGCTATTACGTCAGCAACGGCAATACGGTCAAGACGGCGGCGCGTCCGTACAACAACGTCTGGGTGGCGGCGCAGTCCTTCCCGGACGTGACCAGCAAGATGGTGGATATCCGCGTGCATGGCCTGTACCGCATCAACAATGTGTCGTCGCTGCGGGCCAACTACCAGTTCCGCCGCCTGCAGTCGTCCGACTGGCAATACGACGCCTACGCCAATGCGGCGCAGGGCGTGACGGCGCTGCAAGTCTATCCAGGCAACGCCATCGTGTCGCCCAACTACGCGTTGCAGGTAGTGTCACTGTCCTACGTTCACTCGTTCTGATCCGTTAAGTAGCAAGCAAGCCCGCCACCGTTGAGGTGGCGGGCTTGCGCTTGCAGTGACGGCGTCGGCCTTCGCCATCGATCCCGCTCTCTGGCGCTGCGCAGATCCGGATGCCGTCGCCACCTCGATCAACATTCCAGGCATCGCTATGCCGGATATCGCCTGTTCGCCGCATCTGATTTCCTCGCCGTCCACGACGGCGAAATAGTGCCGGCCACCGAAGCTGGCCCGCAATCGTGTGCCCTCCGGCAGAAACAGCTGCTTCCATTGGTATCAAGCCTTGCTTGCGGTGGATGCCGCCTGCCGGGACGGCGGCGCCGGATTCATTCAGGCGCGGATCGCATCGCAAATGATCGGCTCCAGCTCCCAGCTCGACCAGAAAAGGCCGGTGTGCTCGCCCAACGCGACCAGCACATCGGCGGGCAGACGCACGGAGTGATTAAGTGTATATCGCCGTTTATCGCGGCGTAGTACGGTATCGCGCATTTTAGTAAAGAGCGAAAAAAAAAAGGCCACGGCAAACGCCGTGGCCCAACAGGCACTACATTTAATGGTTAATGGCCGCCGGTGAAGAAGCCGATGGTCACCAAGGTCAGCAGGATCAGGCCGAAGGCGATCAGCACCAGGCCCAGCACCTTGGAGCCGATGCGCATCGGTTTCGATGGCGCATCCACCAGGTACTTCTGCAACTCGCCCGAGGCCAGCAGGCGTTCATACTGCGCCGGGTGCTCGTCGCGGAACTCTTCCAGCGACTGCGTGCCGGTGAACATGACGATGTCCGGTGGCGGCAGCTTGTTCGGCCGGAAGTGATTGTTGAAGAAGTGCACGGTGAACAGGAACACCGCCGCCAGGAACGCTTCCTCGCCGTGGATCACCGTCGCCACGTTGAAGATCCAGCCCGGCAGGAACTTGGCCGCCACCGTCGGCAACGCCAGCGTCAGGCCGCTGAAGCCGATGATGTTGACGCCCCAGAACACGGCCCAGTAGTCGAACTTCTCGAAGTAGGTCCAGCGGTCGAACTTCGGTTTCGGACCTTTGCCGAAGAACCATTTGAACATGCCGACGCAATCCTGCAGGTCTTTCCAGTTCGGAATCAGCGAATCCGGACCGAACCAGCGGAAGCTGCGGTCGCGCAGCAGTTTCTGCATCACGTACACGAAGTGGATGAAGAAGATGCCGACGAAGGCCATCGCCGCACAGCGGTGGATCAAGCCCATCGGTTTCGAACCGCCGAACACCTTGGCCACGTGCGGCGCCCACGAGGCGTGCGAGAACAGCACGGCGGTCCCGGTCAGCACCAGCGTCATGGTCACCAGCGCGAAGCACAGGTGGGCGATGCGCCAGCCGACAGGGAAGCGGCGGAAGTGCTTGTGCTGCAGCGGTTCCGCCAGGCCTTCGAGGCGGATATGGGTTTCGACCTTGTGCTTGGCCGACTCCTTCCATTCGCGGAACAGCCACAGGCCCGAGTGCGACCAGAAGAACAGGAACACGCCGATCAGCAGCGCCACCATGAAGTTGGTGACGATCCACATTTCAGGATACTTGGCGAAATCGTGGCTGTTGGCGTGCGGCTTGAACGAGGCGAAGCCGGCGGTGGCCAGCGCACGTTTCTTGCCGTCGTGGCAGGCCTGGCAGGTTTTCAGGCGGTTGTCAGGATGCACCTTGGAGGCCGGATCTTTCGGTCCCAGGATGTCGTGGCTGCCGTGGCAGTTGTAGCACTTGGCGGTTTCCGCCGTGCCCAGGTTGGTGGCCTGGCCGTGGTAGGTGCCGCCGTAGGTCTTGCGCTGTTCCTGGTGGCAGTTGCCGCATTCTTCCACGTTCAGCAGCTTGAACGAGGTCAGCGAGGTGCTGGTGATCTCGTGCGTGGTGTGGCAATCGATGCAGACCGCGGCCTTGCTGTTGTGCTTGTCCAGCACTTCCTTGCCGTGCGCCGATTCCGTGTAGGTGTCGAGCTGGTCAGTGTGGCAGCTGGCGCCGCACAGGGCCGGCACGCCGGCGCGCCAGGCGGCGTATTCCGGGCTGCTGCGATCGGCAGGCACATTGAAGGTATGGGTGTCGTGGCACTGGGTGCAGGAAGCCTTGGGCACGTTCGGATTGTCGTCATCCGGCTTGGCGTGGAAGGACTTCTTGTAGGCGGCGATGTTGGAGACCACCTTGCCCATGCGCGGACGGGCGCTGGCGCTGCCGTTCTTCTGCGCCTCGTCCCACAGGCGCTGGTGGCAAGTGGCGCAATCGGGCGCGGCCTGGCCGTTTTTCTTGTGCGGCGCCTTGGCGTCGCCGGTCACGGTCAGGTCGCTGTGGCAGCTGACGCAGGACAGGCCACGGTGGACGCTGGCGCCGTGCTTGGCCGGATCGACGCCGCGCAACGCGCGCTCGTCGCCGTCTTCGTTACTGACTTTGATGGTTTTTTTTGCGTCATGGCAGGCGAGACAGGCGGCGTCGCCGCTGGCGGGCGGACTGTCGGCTGCCGTGGCCGGCACGCTCGATAGCGCGCCGGCCAGGCAGAAGACCGCGCCCAGTATCGCCTTTAGAAACTGTTTGGGGTACATGATGTTTTCCTGATGCTGAAAGTGGCGGCGCGCCAGGGCGCACCGCCGGTACGGCGAGGGAGGAGGACTAGCGGGTCAGAATCCACTGCGCCACGCTTTTCAGCGTTGCCGGATCCTTGGTTTCGATGATCTTGTGTTCTTCCTCGGTGCCGTCTTCCAGCTTCACCTTCGGACCGGTAGTGATCTGCTTGATGATGTGTTCTTCACCGTCGGCCTTGCCCTTGTACTTGGCGGCGACTTTCTTGTAGGCCGGACCCTTCTTGGTTTTGTCGACGGCGTGGCATTTGAAGCAGCCATTTTTGCGCAGCAGGGCTTCGGTGTCGGCATCGTCTGCATAGGCGTTCATGCTGGCCAGGGCAGTGCTGGCCAACAGCAGCAGGGCGCTCAGTTTGATTGTCGATTTCATGGTTTCCTCAATGGTTGTTTCACATGTCGGCCGCAATGGACCACGGCTCGTCGTACCACTAAGCAAAATCAAGGCCATGCAGGAAAGCCCGTAGGTAAAGGCGCTATGGGAAGATGGCCATTCCCGAAAACGGGAAAACAGCGATTTTTTTCCCGAATGCGGGAGCGCCGGCGGAATCCACGCCACTTGATCTGGGCGCATGTTCAGCGGCCTGGCCGTCTTGTAGGATGGTGGGAACACAAGGGGAGCAGAAACCACATGATGGGGCAAGCGCATTTCGGCAGTCAGCCATTGCCGCTGACGGCCGGCGGCCACGCAGCGGCACGGCGCGCGCTGTCTATCCGTAGCAAGGGACTGATCGTCATCGGCGCGCTGCTGCTGTATGCGATCGCCATTTCGCTGTTCGCCTTCGACCAGAAAAACCAGCTGCTGCGCGAGTTCGAGGACATCCAGGGCACGCTGCAAACGGAAGCGCTGCTCAAGCAGGCCGATCTGTCGGCGTTCCACGGCGTGATCGCCATCTTTGCCGCCATCGACGCCACCGATCCGGCGCTGGCCATGCAGCACGCCGAGATGCACCACCAGTCGCTGCTGGACGCGCAGCGCGAGCTGGGCCACCGCTTCGACAACGGCCTGCTGGCGCCGGGCGCGCTGGACGCCGACTGGCAGCGCGCCAACCAGCATCCGGACAAGCCCAACCTGAACCGCCTGCTGAGCGGCGTTGTCAAGGTCAAGAGCGAGCTGGCGGCGCTGACCGAGGCCGTGCAGCGTCGCCGCCAGGCGCTGTCGTCCAGCTACCTTGAACGCACCAGTTCGGTGGCCAGCACGATTTTCCTGGCCGGCATGCTGGGGCTGGCGCTGCTGGGCGCCTGCATCGTGCTGTTCTTTCGCCGCCTGACCGAAGACCTGGCGATCCTGCAAAAGCGCGCGCTGGAAATCCTGCACGGCCTGCACGGCGGGCCGATCGTGGTGACGCGGCGGGACGAGGTCGGCCAGCTGATGATCGCCGTGAACAATATGTCCGACACGCTGGACGCCCGCAACAAGGAACTGATGCTCGAACGCCAAAAGTATTTTCACCAGGAGAAGATGGCCGCCATCGGTACGCTGGCCGCCGGCATCTCGCACGAGATCGGCAATCCGATCGCCGCCATTTCCGGCATCGCGCAGGACATGCTGGAACGTCGCTCCTGCATGGACGAACACGGCAACGCCAACTGCATCGACTGCCGCCCGGACATGATCTTCGAACAGACCGCACGGCTGGCCGCCATCACCCGCGAAATCGCCGACTTCGCCTCGCCGCGCGCGGTGGAGGCGCAGCTGCTGGATCTGAACCAGCAACTGCGCAGCACCAGCAGCCTGGTGCGCTACGACAAGCGCCTGGGCGGCGTCGCGCTGCAACTGGCGCTAGATCCGCAACTGCCGGCCATCCACGGCGTCGCCGACCAGCTGACCCAGCTCATCATGAACCTGCTGATCAACGCCATGGACGCGCTGGAAGGCATCAGCGGCCGCCAGCCGACCATCGTCGTCACCACCAGCCGGCAGCAGCAGGGCGCCGTCATGTGCGTGGAAGACAACGGCAGCGGCATGGACGCCGCCACCGTGCAGCGCGTGTTCGAAGCCTTCTTCACCACCAAGCCGGCCGGCAAGGGCACCGGCCTCGGTCTGTCGCTGTGCTACGCCATCGCCCAGAACCACGGCGGCGCCATCGACATCGAATCCACGCCCGGCAGCGGCACGCGGGTGCGCGTGGTCTTTCCATGGGTGACGCCATGAAATCACTTGACGTGATGGTGATCGACGACGAACCGGTGATCCGCCAGATGCTGGCCGCGCACCTGCTCAAGGCCGGCTGCAACGTGGTCCAGGCCGGCAACGGCGAGGACGCCTTCGAGCGCCTGTCGAAAGGCGATATCGAAGTCGCCATCTGCGACATCAAGATGCCCGGCATCAGCGGCATCGAGCTGGTGCGGCAGGCGCGCGCGGCCGGCATCGACACCAGCTTCATCATGATGACCGCGTTTGCCTCGGTCGACACCGCCATCGAGGCGATGCAGGCCGGCGCCGCCGACTACATCGTCAAGCCGGTGCGCAACGAGGAGTTGCAGCACCGCCTGCTGAAGATCAACGACATGCGCGGCCTGCGCGCGGAAAACCGCGTGCTGCGCAGCCTGGTGCAAGGGCGGCGCGAAGACCAGTTCGAATTCAATTCGACCGCCATGCGCGAGCTGGGGCGGCTGGTCGACAAGGTGTCGCCGACCGCCAGCACGGTGCTGGTGACCGGCGAGAGCGGCACCGGCAAGGGCGTGGTGGCGCGCCGTATCCACCAGCAAAGCCCGCGCGCGAACGCGCCGTTCATCCCGGTCAACTGCGGCGCGCTGCCGGACAACCTGATCGAGAGTGAACTGTTCGGCCACGTCAAGGGCGCTTTCACCGGCGCCGACAAGGCGCGCAAGGGCCTGTTCCTGGAAGCGGACGGCGGCACGCTGTTCCTCGACGAAATCGGCGAACTGCCGCTGATGATGCAGGTGAAGCTGCTGCACGTGATCGAGGAAAAATCAATCCGCGCCGTCGGCAGCGAGCAGTCGCGCCGCGCCGACGTGCGCATCGTCGCCGCCACCAACCGCGACCTGGCGCAGATGGTGGCCGAGGGCCGCTTCCGCGAAGACCTGTATTTCCGCCTGAGCGTGTTCCAGATCCCGCTGCCGCCGCTGCGCGAACGCCGCGCCGACCTGATGCCGCTGATGGCCTTCCTGCTGCAACGCGGCGCCGAGCGCATGGGCCTGGCGCGCGTGCCGTCGCTGGAGCCGGAAGTGGAAGAGCTGCTGATGGCCTACCAGTGGCCCGGCAATGTACGCGAACTGGAACACGTGATCGATCGCGCGCTGATCCTGGCCGACCGCGGGCAGGTCAGCTGCGCCGACCTGCCGCCGCAAATCGTCAAGGACGCCACGCCGCTGCTGGCCGCGCAGCCGGCCGAGGGCGTCGATGGCGCCTGGCTGGCGTCGCCCGGCGACAGCCTGCGCGACCAGGTGCGCCGCTTTGAATGCACGCTGATCGCGCGCGCCATCCGCGACGCCGACGGCGACCGCCGCCTGGCGGCGCAAAAACTCGGCATGGGCTTATCCAGCCTGTACCGCAAACAAGAAGAATTTGAAACGCTGGGCCTGCTGTAACCACGGCGCCCACACTTTGCTGAGAGAATCTATGTCCCGCTTCGCCCCATTACAGAACGACACCTTCCTGCGCGCGCTGATGCGCCAGCCGACCGACTACACGCCGCTGTGGCTGATGCGCCAGGCCGGCCGCTACCTGCCGGAATACCGCGCCGTGCGCAAGCAGGCCGGTTCCTTCATGGGCCTGGCCACCAATCCCGACCTGGCCACCGAGGTGACGCTGCAGCCGGTCACACGCTTCGGGCTGGACGCGGCCATCCTGTTCTCCGACATCCTGACGGTGCCGGACGCCATGGGCCTGGGCCTGCAATTCGTCGAAGGCGAAGGGCCGAAGTTCGACCATCCGCTGCGCGACGAGCGCGCCGTGCTGGAACTGCGGGTGCCGGAGATGGACAAGCTGCGGTATGTGTTCGACGCCGTCACCCAGATCCGCACCGAGCTGGCGGGCAAGGTGCCGCTGATCGGCTTTGCCGGCAGCCCGTGGACGCTGGCCTGCTACATGGTCGAAGGCGGCGGTTCGCGCGACCATCTGGAAGTCAAGCGCATGATGTACAGCCGTCCCGAGCTGATGCACCACATCCTGGAAGTCAACGCGGCGGCCGTGGCGGCCTACCTGAACGCCCAGATCGAAGCGGGCGCGCAGGCGGTGATGCTGTTCGACTCGTGGGGCGGGGCGCTGGCCGACGGCCACTACCACCGCTTCTCGCTGCACTACATACGCAGCGTGATCCGCCGCCTGCACCGCAACCATGACGGCGAAGCGGTGCCGTGCATCGTCTTCACCAAGGGCGGCGGCATGTGGCTGGAGCAGCTGGCCGACAGCGGCGCCGACGCGGTCGGGCTGGACTGGACGGTCGACCTGGGCCAGGCGCGCCTGCGCACCGGCGGCCGCGTGGCCTTGCAGGGCAATCTCGATCCGGCGGCGCTGTTCGCCTCGCCGGCGCAGATCCGCGCCGAGGCCGAGCGCGCGCTGTATGCCTACGGCGCCGGCGGCCAGGGCTATGACGGCCACGTGTTCAACCTGGGCCACGGCATTTCGCAGTTCACGCCGCCGGAAGCGGTGGCGGTGCTGGTGGATGCGGTACACGACCTGAGCCGCGTGCTGCGCAAGACCTGATATGCGGCGGGTGTATGTGCGCGCCACCAGTGGCCGCCACACCCGCCGGCGGCTGGCCTGGGGCTGGATCAGCCAGTCGCTGTTCTTCGTGCTGCCGTGGCTGGACTGGGACGGCCGCAGGCTGCTGTTGCCGATCCTGGCGCTGTTCGTGCTGCTGATGTGGGCGTCGGCGCGGGTAGGGCGGCTGTTCTGCGGCTACCTGTGCGCGCATACCGTGTACGCCGACCTGCTGCTGTGGATCGAGCGCCGCATCGAAGGCGAGCGCGGTGCGCGCATGCGGCTGGACGCCGCGCCGCCGTCGCTGCGGCGCCACGGCAGGAAGATCGCCAAGCACGGCGCCTGGCTGCTGCTGTCGCTCGCCAACGGCTTCACCATGGTCGCGTGGTTCATGCCGGTGCGGGCCTTGCCGGCGCTGCTGTGGCACGGCGCACCGGCGCCGTGGGCCGGGCTGCTGGCCTACGCCGCCCTGACCTATATGAATGGCGGCCTGCTGCGGCACCGGGTGTGCCGCCATTTCTGCCCGCTGGGGCCAATGCAGAACGCCTTGATCGGCGGCCGCACGCTGGTGGTTTCCTATGACCACCAGCGCGGCGAACCACGCGGCCTGCGCAACGCCAAGCGCGGCGCTGCCGTGCTGGCGCAGGGCGCCTGTCTCGACTGCACCTTGTGCATCCAGGTCTGCCCCAGCGGCAGCGACATCCGCAACGGTCTGCGCAGCGACTGCATCGGCTGCGGCGCCTGCATCGACGCCTGCGACCGCGTCATGCGCCAACGCGGCGAAGCGGAAGGCCTGATCCGTTACGCGCCACGCATTAAAGTTAGGTAAAGGCGCAATATTTTGATCTGCATCATGAAAATTATCTGGGCAACTTCGTATCATCCTTGACCGTAAGCAACACGTTGATGCGGTTAATGGAGAAGAGAATGAGTCTACAAGCATGCCAGCTCGCCTGCATGCGCGGCGGACGTAGCCTGTTTCACGGCCTCGATTTCACTTTGGAGGCAGGTGATGCGCTACGGGTTTCCGGCGCCAATGGCAGCGGCAAGAGTAGCCTCTTGCGTCTGTTGTGCGGATTGTCCTTCCCGAGCGCCGGCGAAGTGCGCTGGCAGGGCCGCGATATCCGCAGCGCGCGCGAAGAATACGGCGCCGCGCTGCTGTACCTGGGGCATGCCAATGGCGTCAAGGACGACCTGCTGGCATGGGAAAACGTGGTGGTCGCCAGCACGCTGGCCGGCCGTCCGGTCAGCCGTTCGCAGGCCTGCGCTGCCTTGTCGGCGCTGGGACTCGGGCCGCAAGCCCACCTGCCGACGCTGGCCTTATCGCAGGGACAGCGCAAGCGCGTGGCGCTGGCGCGGCTGCATTTGCAACAGGAGGCGCGGCTGTGGATACTCGACGAACCGTTCGCCGCGCTGGATACCGCCACCATCGCCGCGCTGACCCTCACGCTGGAACGCCATCTGGCGCAAGGCGGCGCGCTGGTCTACACCACCCACCAGCCGGTTGCCCTGCGCGCACCGCGCGCGCGCACGTTGGACCTGAGCATGGAGGCGGCATGCTGAACGTGGTCTGGTGCGTCATCCGGCGCGATCTCAAGCTGGCGCTGCGGCGCCGTTCCGATGTGCTGACCACGCTGTTCTTCTTCATCGTCGTGGTCACCTTGTTCCCGCTGGGCGTGGGGCCCGAACCTGAACTGCTGCGCACCATGGCGCCCGGCGTGCTGTGGGTGTCGGCGCTGCTGGCGTCGATGCTGGCGCTGGGCCGCCTGTTCGCGCCGGATTTCGCCGACGGCACGCTGGAGCAGATGCTGCTGTCGGCCGAGCCGCTGCTGCTGATCGGCTGCGGCAAGGTGCTGGCGCACTGGCTGGTGTCCGGCCTGCCACTGGTGCTGCTGGCGCCGCTGCTGGGCGTGCAGTTCGGCCTGCCCGCCAGTTCGGTGTGGGTGCTGTGCTTGACATTGTTGATCGGCACGCCCGTGTTGAGCCTGCTGGGCGCGATCGGCGCGGCGCTGACCTTGGGCGTGCGTGGCGGCGGCGTGCTGGTGGCGCTGCTGGTGCTGCCGCTGTATATCCCGGTATTGATCTTCGGCGCCGGCGCGGTGGGCGCCGACGTCAGCGGCATGGGCACCAGCGCGCATTTCCTGCTGCTGGGTTCGATGCTGGCCGGCGCCGTGGCACTGGCGCCGTGGGCGACCGCCTCGGCCCTGCGCGTGGCCATGGAATAAGTGAAGGAGTGAGCATCATGGAAAAAAGCAAGACCTCGATCCGCTGGTACAAATATGCATCGCCAGCCCATTTCTACCCGCTGGCCGGACGGCTGATCCCGTACTTCGCCGGCGCCGCCGCCGTGCTGACCGTGATCGGTCTTTACATCGGCTTCTTCGTCGCCCCCACCGATTTCCAGCAGGGCGACGCCTACCGGATCATTTTCGTGCACGTGCCGGCCGCCTGGATGTCGATGGTGATCTACCTGGCGATGGCGTTCTGGGCCGCGATGGGCCTGGCCTTCAACACCCGGCTGTCGTCGATGATGGCCAGCGCGCTGGCGCCGACCGGCGCCATGTTCACCTTCCTGGCGCTGTGGACCGGCGCGCTGTGGGGCCGGCCGACCTGGGGCGCGTGGTGGGTATGGGATGCGCGCCTGACCTCGGAACTGATCCTGCTGTTCCTCTACCTTGGCTTCATGGCGCTGCAGGCGGCCATCGACGACCCGCGTCGCGCCGACCGCGCTGGCGCCTTGCTGGCCCTGGTGGGCGTGGTCAACGTGCCGATTATTTATTTCTCGGTGCAGTGGTGGAACACGCTGCACCAGGGATCGTCGATCAATTTGAAAGGCGCGCCCAGCATGGCCATGACCATGTTGCTGGGCATGCTGGTAATGGCGCTGGCGTTCTGGGCATACAGCATCGCCGCCGCGCTGGTGCGCGTGCGCTGCATCATGCTGGAGCGCGACGCGCACAGCGACTGGAGCCGTGAGGCAGTAGGAGTATTGACATGATCTGGAATAGTGTAGGCGAATTTTGGGCGATGGGCGGCTATGCCCTGTACGTCTGGGGATCGATGGCGGTGGTGGCCCTGTGCCTGGGCGCCGAGGTGCTGCGGCTGTGGCAGCGCCACGCCGCCGCCCGCGCGTTGACGATGGCGGCCGCGGCGCCGGCAAGACGGCCGGCCGCCGTCCAACGCAGCTCGCATGGAGTCCAAGATGAAGCCACGGCATAAACGACTGGCGCTGATTGTCGGCGGCGTGGCG
Organism: Duganella alba; assembly: GCF_009674495.1. Taxonomy (GTDB): domain Bacteria; phylum Pseudomonadota; class Gammaproteobacteria; order Burkholderiales; family Burkholderiaceae_D; genus Rugamonas; species Rugamonas alba. The sequence continues at coordinate 116,863 of NZ_WKJN01000018.1, forward strand.
GTGCTCGGCGTGGCGGTGGCGCTGCTGATGTCGGCCTTCAAGCAGAACCTGGTGTTCTTCTACACGCCGACGCAGATCCTGGCCGGCGACGCACCGCGCAACCGCAGCTTCCGCATGGGCGGCATGGTCGAGCAGGGCAGCGTGCAGCGCCAGGCCGATGGCGTGACGGTGGCCTTCACCGTCAGCGACCGCGTGCGGCAGATCCGCGTGCAGTATCGCGGCATCCTGCCCGACCTGTTCCGCGAAGGCAAAGGCGTGGTCGCGCAGGGAAAACTGGGCGAGGGCATGCTGTTCGTCGCCGACGAAGTGCTGGCCAAGCACGACGAAAACTACATGCCGCCGGAAGCCGCCTACGCACTCAAGCAGGCCGAGGCGGCAAAGCAAGGGAAGGATAAATAATGATCGCCGAACTGGGTAATTTTTCATTGATGCTGGCGTTGTGCCTGGCGCTGGTGCAGGGCGTGATGCCCATCATCGGCTCCTACCGCGCTGATGCGCGCTGGATGGCGCTGGCGCGTCCGGCCGCCGCCGGCCAGTTGCTGCTGCTGACGCTGGCGTTTGCCGCGCTGACCTCGGCATTCGTCAACAACGATTTCTCGCTGGCCTACGTGGCCGGCAATTCCAACTCCATGCTGCCGCTGCATTTCCGCATCGCCGCCACCTGGGGCGGGCATGAAGGCTCGCTGCTGCTGTGGGCCGAGATGCTGGCCCTGTGGACCTTTGCCGTGGCCTGCCTGAGCCGCCAGCTGCCGGATGTGATGGTGGCGCGCGTGCTCGGCGTGCTGGGCCTGGTCAGCGTGGGCTTCCTGTGCTTCATGCTGTTCACCTCGAACCCCTTCGAGCGCATGATTCCCGCCGCCGTCGATGGCCGCGATCTGAATCCGCTGTTGCAGGACTTCGGCATGATCGTCCATCCGCCGATGCTGTACATGGGCTATGTCGGCTTCTCGGTGGCGTTCGCGTTTGCCATCGCCGCGCTGATGGGCGGCCAGCTCGACGCGGCGTGGGCGCGCTGGTCGCGGCCGTGGACGCTGGTGGCGTGGATGTTCCTGACGCTAGGCATCTTCATGGGCAGCTACTGGGCGTATTACGAGCTGGGCTGGGGCGGCTGGTGGTTCTGGGACGCGGTGGAAAATGCTTCCTTCATGCCGTGGCTGGTCGGTTCGGCGCTGGTGCATTCGCTGGCCGTCACCGAAAAGCGCGGCAGCTTCAAGAACTGGACCGTGCTGCTGGCGATCATCGCCTTCTCGCTGTCGCTGCTGGGCACCTTCCTAGTCCGCTCCGGTGTGCTGACCTCGGTGCATGCGTTCGCCACCGATCCGCGTCGCGGCCTGTTCATCCTGATCTTCCTGGCGGTCGTCATCGGCGGCTCGCTGGCGCTGTACGCGTGGCGCGCGCCGAAGGTGGGCACGGGCGGCAAGTTCGGCCTGCTGTCGCGCGAGTCGCTGCTGCTGGTGAATAACGTGCTGCTGCTGGCGGCGGCCGGCACCGTGCTGCTGGGTACGCTGTATCCGCTGTTCCTCGACGCGCTCGGCCTCGGCAAGATTTCGGTCGGCCCGCCGTACTTCGAGGCGGTATTCGTGCCGCTGATGCTGCCGATGCTGGTGCTGCTGGCGGTCGGACCGTTCCTGCGCTGGAAAGAGGCGTCGCTGAAGGAAGTGCTGCACCGCCTGCGTTTCATCGCGCTCGGCACGCTGGTGTTCGCGGTGGCGATGCAGGTCTGGCTGTCGCCGTCGCCGATGGTGTTGCTGGGCATGAGCTGCGGCTTCTGGATCTGCGTCGCCACCGGTTCGCACCTGGTCGAGCGCCTGCGCAAGATGGCGCCGGACACCGGCGCGTGGCAGCGCCTGCGCCGCCAGCCATTGAGCTACTGGGGCATGCTGGCCGCGCACGCGGGCATCGGCGTGTTCGTGATCGGCGTCACGCTGGTCAAGGGCATGGAAACCGCCAACGACGTCAGCATGCACATCGGCGACACCACCCATGCCGGCGGCTATGTGTTCCGCTTCGCCGCGCTGGAACCGGTGCGCGGCCCCAACTACACCGGCACCGAAGGCACGTTCGAGGTTACGCGGGATGGCAAGCCGGTGACCACGCTGCGCGCGCAGAAACGCGTCTACAGCGCACAGGGCATGCCGATGACGGAAGCGGCCATCGACCGCGGCTTCACGCGCGACCTGTACGTGTCGCTGGGCGAGGAAACCGCGCCGGGCGTGTGGGTGGTGCGCGTGCAGCACAAGCCGTTTGTCGGCTGGATCTGGGCTGGCTGCCTGATCATGGCGGCCGGCGGCCTGCTGGCCACCGGCGACAAACGCTACCGCATGGCCACCAAACGCCGCCTGTCGGCGGCGGATGTCGCCATCACGGCGGCCAGCGCCGGCACGCCGGCCGGCGCTTGAATTCGAGGAGAGCTTCATGAAACGTTTTCTTTTGCCGCTGGGCGTGTTCCTGGCCTTGCTGGTATTCCTCGGCATCGGCCTGAACCTGAATCCGCGCGAGATTCCTTCGCCGTTCATCAACAAGGCGGCGCCGCAGTTCAAGTTGACGCAGCTGGCCGATCCGGCCGCCACCATCGCGCCGCCGGACATGGCCGGCAAGGTGTGGCTGCTTAATGTGTGGGCCTCGTGGTGCGAGGCCTGCCGCGACGAGCATGCGGCGCTGCTGGCGTTCTCGCGCCAGAACGTGCTGCCGATTATCGGCCTGAACTACAAGGACCAGCGCAGCGACGGCAATATGTGGCTGCAGCGCTTTGGCAACCCCTACCAGGTGTCGGGCTTCGACGAGGACGGCCGGGTCGGCATCGACTACGGCGTCTACGGCGTGCCGGAAACCTTCCTGATCGACAAGAAGGGCATGATCCGCTTCAAGTTCATCGGCGTGCTGACGCCGGAGATCATCGAGCAGAAACTCATGCCGCTGATAAAGGAGCTGAATCGTGCGTAAATTCTTGAGCGGCCTGCTGTTCGGCTGCGTGCTGGCGGCCAGCACCACGCTGGCGGGCGAAGCCCTGCCGGTGGCGGCCGATCCGGTACTGGAACAGCGCGTGCTGACACTGTCCGAGCAGCTGCGCTGCCTGGTGTGCCAGAACCAGACCATCGCCGAGTCGCACGCCGACCTGGCCATCGACCTGCGCAACCAGGTGCGCGAGCAGCTGGGGCAGGGCCGCAGCGAACAGCAGGTGATCGATTACATGGTCGAGCGTTACGGCGACTTCGTCATGTACAAGCCGCCGATGAAGCCGGCGACCTGGCTGCTGTGGTACGGCCCGCTGCTGTTGCTGGCCGCCGGGCTCGGCCTGCTGGCGCTGCAACTGCGGCGTCGTGTCGCCGCCGAACCTGACTTGCCAGCCGAGGAGCTGGCGCGCGCGGCCACGCTGCTGGACGCCGATCTTGCCATCAAGGAGCCTGTATGACCGCCTTCTATGCCGGCGCCGCGCTGTTGAGCGCGTGCGCCTTGCTGTTCATCCTGCCGACGCTGCTGCGCGGCGAGCGTGCCCGCCGTGGTCCGGCGGCGCGCGCCGTCGCCAACCTGGCGGTGTTGCGCGACCAGTTGCGCGAGTTGGATGCCGACCTGGCCGCCGGCACCATCGACGCCGCCGGCTACGCCAACTCGCGCAGCGAGCTGGAACGCCGCGTCGCCAGCGACGTGCCGA
>NZ_WKJN01000019.1 GCF_009674495.1 Duganella alba
GCCGCGCTGGGCGCGCCGCGCCGCCTCAGCGCCGGCCTGCTGACGCTGGCGGTGCCGGCGCTGGCCGCCGCGCTGTACCTGCAACTGGGCACGCCCGACGCGCTTGATCCGAACCGCATGACGGCCTCGGCCGAGCAGGCGCGCCAGACCGAGCTGGCCGAGCTGGTGGAAGGCATGGCGGCGCAGATGAAGAAACAGCCGAACGACGTCGCCGGCTGGACCATGCTGGCGCGCTCCTACGCCAGCATGGGCAATTTCGAGGACGCCGCCAACAGCTATCGCCACCTGATCAGCCTGGACCGCGACAACCCCGACCTGCTGGTCGACTTCGCCGACGTGCTGGCCATGTCGCGCGGCAAGACCATGCAGGGCGAGCCGGAACAGCTGGTGCAGCAGGCGCTGCGCATCGATCCGGAAAACGTCAAGGCCCTGTCGCTGTCGGGCAGCACCCTGTTCGAACGCGGCGAATATGACGGCGCGATCCGGCAATGGAAAAAAATCCTGCCGCTGGTGCCGCCCGATTCGGAAACCGCACGCAACACCATCGACAGTATCGGCATCGCGCAACAGCGCGAGGCGGAACTGAAAGCCCCCTGATTTCTTACTTGAGAGGTAGACCATGAAGATGCATATCGCGGCCGTGTTGGCCATTACCAGCAGTTTCATGTTGGGCAGCGCGTTGGCTGCAGATACGCCGGCGCCGGCTGCGGCCTCGCCGCACGCGGGCATGCACGGCCAGGCCGCCAGCGCCGAGCCGCTGAAACCGTTGCCGAAGCAGGACAAGCTGACCGTGCGCGGCTGGTCGTCGCCGGCGCCGGCCGCGTGGACGCCGGTGCAGCCGGCCAGCGCCATGCGCGCGGCGCAGTTCATCCTGCCGGGCGGCACCGGCAAGACCGACGATGACGGCGAGATGGTGGTGTACTTCTTCCCGGCCGGCGACGGCGGTTCGCAGGACGCCAACATCCAGCGCTGGACCGCCGAGGTCACCGATGCGGCCGGCAAGCCGGTCAAGCCCGCCGTCACCACCAGCAAGACCGGCATGACCAAGGTCACGCTGGTGACGCTGCAAGGCGCCTACACGCGCGGCGCCAACATGCTGCCGGACGCCAAGCGCAAGACCGGCCAGACGCTGATGGTGGCGATGGTCGAGACCACCATGGGCCGCATCACCTTGCAGGCCTATGGCCCGAGCAAAACCGTGGCGGCGCACCGCGACAGTTTCATCAAGCTGGCCAACGGTTTCGTGCCGGGCTGATTGTTATGGCTTGATCCGCAGTGTGCGCGCCACCAGCGCCGCATTCTGCGGACTGTCCCATTCCTTGCTGCCGTAATGGCGCGCCAGGATGCGGCCGTTGGCGTCCACCAGCAGCGTCAGCGGAATGCGGTCGGCGCCCAGCATGGTTTCCAGTTGCAGCGCGTGGTCGAGGAAATTCGGGAAGCTGACGCGCGCGTCTTTGAGGAAGGCGCTGGCGTCGTTGCGGTAATCGTCGGTGGAGATGCCGATCACGTTGAACTGGCCGGCATAGCGGCGCGCCAGCCGGTCCACCGACGCCATCTCGGCGCGGCACGGGCCGCACCAGCTGGCCCAGACGTTGATCAGCAGCGGCTTGCCGCGGAAGGAGGACAGGTTGCGCGCCGCACCGCCCAGCGGGTCGAGCGCGGCCTGGCGCAGCGGGGCGCCGACCGCGACCGGATCGGCGGCGCTGGCGTTGCCCAGGGCCAGCGCCAGCAGGAGGAACAGGGTTTTCATGGAGCGCAAGTATAGAGACCTTGCGCCCCTGCAAACCTTGACTTACATCAACTCCACCTCGATCAGCGCATCGTTGGAATAGCGCTTGTTGCCGATGGGAGCGGAATACGACTTGCCGTCCTTGGCGACCTTGAGCGGCACCCGCACCTCGCCGTCCACCAGCGTGGCGCTGGCGATCGCCACATCGCTCTTCACGCCCATGTCGAAGTCCTTGAAGCCGCACCAGTCGGTGCTGAGCATCAGGGTGTTGATCATGGCGCGCATCAGGAAGGGGATGTAGTTCTTCGCCACCGCCATCAGCACGCGGCACTCGAGCCGGATGTCGCCCAGCCGCCGCATGCCTTCCGGCACGCCGGGGCTGCGCACCAGCGGCATGAAGCCGTAGTAGTCCTTTTTCTGGTTGAGCACGACGTCGGCGTTTTCGTCTTCCGCCTGCTCGTTGCGCGGCAGCAGAAAGCTGTGCTGGGCGTCCAGCGGCAGCGCGATGTCGGTCTTCTCGCCGGACAGCCGCACGGCCAGGCTGTCGAGCGCACCGGCCGGCGCCTTGCCGCGCGGCGTCATGCGGAAGCGGACTTCGGTGGCCCTGGGCGCCAGCTCGTGGTTGTCCTCGAAGGCATCCAGCCCGGACAGCATGTAGCGGTACGGCTGCAGGTCCGGGCTGCGGGTGCCGTTGACGACCACCATCGGGCCCGGATCGTCCTCCGGTTCCGCCGCCATCGCCGGCTGCCACAATATCGGCAGCAGCAACAGCAGCGGAACAGCGCGCAGCTTAGACTTCCTCACGGCGACGGCGCATGTACACGGCGACGGCGATCATCGCGATACCGGCCACGACGCCGACCCACACGCTCGGTCCGGCCAGGGTCTCCCACGAAGTCCTGAAGATGGCGTCCGGCAGCGGCGGTCCGTTGCCTTCGTGCGACAGGGTGACGGTGTCGCGGCTGAAGGCGAACCACGATCCCGGCACCACGCCCAGCAGGATGCGGTTGGTGATGTGGCTGGCGAACCAGGGCGCGTTGATGCCGAAGTGCAGCGCCTTCTGCGCCCACAGCAGCAGCAGCGTGGTGATCACCGGCGTGCCGACCGCCCACAGGAATACCTTGGAACGCGCCATGCTCGACACCATCAGCAGCCAGCCCACGGTCGGCAGCGCCCACAGCACGTACACCGGCAGCAGGCCCACCAGCCGCAGCGGCGCCAGGTAGAACTCCGGCGAACCCAGCACGGCGCCGAACAGATTGGTGCCATGGTTCAGCAGGATGGCGCAGCTGACCACCAGCACCAGCAGGCCCAGCACAATGGTGATGCCCATCGTGATCAGCGGCGCCACCACCATCGCCAGCAGCACCTTGGACAGCACGGTGGTGGCGTCCGACACCGGCAGCGATTTCCAGAACAGCAGGCTGCGGTCGCGGCGCTCGTCGTGCAGCGCGCCGAGGCAGTAGAAGAACACCAGCAGGCCCAGCACCATCAGCACCGGCATGCCCGCGCCGAGGTAGGCCTGGGCCAGCGTGTCGGCGATGCGCGCGCGCACCGCGCCTTCGATGGTGACCGTGCCGATGGCCTGGCCTTCGATGAAGATGCTGTCCAACTTGCCGAGGAACAGGGCGCTCAGCGCGAGCAGGGCGATGGCCGAGGCGATCGCCACCGGGGTCCACACCAGCATGCCCTTGTTTTCCCACATCTCGCGCTTGATCAGCCATTTCATGGTTTTCATGCGTAACTTCCTTTCATGGTCGCAACGAACAGGTCAGCCACGCTGGGCGTGCGCAGTTCGCCGAAATTGGCCAGTTGGCCCCGCTGGACGCCGTCGAACAGCATCACCGGCTTGCCGAACACGGTGCGCTGGCTGACCGGCTGCAAGGCGTTGGCGGCGGCGACGAATTGCGGCTCGACCATCACCTCGGTGAAGCGCTCGCCCACCTCGTCCATGCTGGCGGCCAGCGCGATCCTGCCGTTTTCGATGAACAGCAGGTCAGTGAGGATGTGCTCGACTTCCTCGATCTGGTGGGTGGTGATCAGGATGGTCTTGTTCTCGTCGAAGTAGTCTTCCAGCAGGTTCTGGTAGAACTGCTTGCGGTACAGGATGTCCAGGCCCAGCGTCGGCTCGTCCAGCACCAGCAGCCTGGCGTCGATCGCCATCACCAGCGCCAGGTGCAGCTGCACCACCATACCCTTGGACATGGCCTTGACCTTCATGTCCGGCGTCAGCTTGGTGTTGGCGATGTACTGCTCGGCCTTGGCGCGGTTGAAGCGCGGGTGCACGCCTTCGACAAAGGCGATCGCGTCCTTGACCTTGAGCCAGCGCGGCAGGATGGCGACGTCGGCGATGAAGCAGACTTCGTTCATCAGCGCCTCGCGCTGGGTGCGCGGGTCCATGCCGAGCACCGACAGTTCGCCCTGGAACTGCGTCAGGCCGAGGATGGCCTTGAGCGTGGTGGTCTTGCCGGAGCCGTTGGGGCCGATCAGGCCGACGATGCGGCCCGCCTCGACACTGAAGCTGGCGCCATCCAGCGCGGTCTGCTTGCCGTATTGCTTGCGCAGGCCGCCGGCGGTGATGACGGCGCTCATGCCGCACCTCCCGGCGCCGCCTTCAGCAGCGCTTCCAGGTCCAGGCCCAGGCGGCGGATACGTTCCAGCATCACCGGCCAGTCTTCGCGCAGGAAACGTTCGCGTTCGCTGGCCAGCAGTTTGTCGCGGGCGCCATCAGTTACGTACATACCTAATCCTCTCCGTTTTTCCACCAGCGTTTCGTCCACCAGTTCCTGGTAGGCGCGCGATACCGTGATGGGGTTGAGTTGATAATCGGCGGCGATCTGCCGTACCGAGGGCAGGGCGTCGCCCGGTTTGAGCAGGCCGTCGAGCATCATGCCGACCACCTTGTCCTTCAGCTGCCGATAGATCGGCGCGTTGTCATTCCACATACATGTTTACCCCTTACGTGTGTTGATGAAGTGGTGTTGTAGTGAACTATAACACTAGGAATCAAAAAGGCAAGCAATGTTTATATTTTACCGACGCACGATTGAAACAAGTTCATTATTGATGGAATGCTATATAGTCACCGAGTAACCTCAACTAACACACTAGGGGATTTATGAGTGCCAATAACATCGCTCAGCGCCTGAGCACGCTGATCACACAGCACGAAAGCAGCATTCTGGCGGCCTGGACCGCCGAACTCGGCAGCAAAACCTTCCGCAGTGACGAAGCGTCGGTGCAGCGCCACACGCGCCAGTTCCTGGCCCTGCTGCCGGCCGCCATCGCCACCGGCGGCACCGACGACATCAATCACCGCAACTGGGACGAGGTGCGCAACCTGCTGAACGAAATCTCGGCGCAGCGCGCCAAGCAGGGATCGACGCCGAACGAGACCGCGACCTTCGTGTTCTCGCTCAAGCAGCCGCTGTTCACGCTGCTGCGCACCGAGCTGGCGGCGGAGCCTGGCGTGATGGCGGAAGTGTCGTGGGCGGTCAGCACCTTGCTCGACCAGCTGGGCCTGTACACGGTGGAAGTGTTCCAGAAGAGCCGCGATCAGATTATCGTGCGCCAGCAGCACGAGCTGATGGAGCTGTCGACCCCGGTGGTCAAGCTGTGGCAGGACATCCTGGCGCTGCCGCTGATCGGTACGCTGGACAGCGCGCGCAGCCAGGTGGTGATGGAAAGCCTGCTGGAAAAAGTGGTGGAAACCGGCGCCGCCATCGCCATCATCGACATCACCGGCGTGCCGACCGTCGACACCCTGGTGGCGCAGCACTTGATGAAAACCATCGCCGCCGCGCGCCTGATGGGCGCTGACTGCATCATTTCCGGCATCCGTCCGCAGATCGCCCAGACCATCGTCCACCTGGGCGTGAACCTGGAAGACGTGATCACCAAGGCCACCCTGGCCGACGCCTTTGTCGTGGCGCTGGACCGGGTTGGCGCCACCATCAGCCGCAAGGGTTAAACGCACGATGGAACGCATACCTATTCTGCGTATCGGCGACCTGCTGCTGGTGACCATCCAGGTCGACATGCACGACCGCCTGGCCATGACGCTGCAGGACGACCTGACCGAGCGCATCGTGCGCGACCGCGCCAAGGGCGTGCTGATCGACATTTCCGCGCTGGACCTGGTGGATTCGTTTATCGGCCGCATGATCAGCAACACCGCCGCCATGGCGCGCGTGCTCGACGCCCAGACGGTGCTGGTCGGCATGCAGCCGGCGGTGGCGATCACGCTGGTGGAACTGGGCTTGACCTTGCCCGGCGTGAAAACCGCGCTGAATGTCGAGAAAGGCATGAAGCTGCTAGGGAAGAGCTACGAGTGATGAACACCGCAACCGTGGATGTCAGCCGCTACCGCTCGCCCCTGGTGAACAGCTATGTTGACCGCGCCGACCTGCATCAAGTTTTGCCGCTGGAGACCGACGAACACGTGGTGGCCGTGCGCAAGGCGGTACGCGAGCACGCCATCGACATGAAGCTGAGCCTGGTCGACCAGACCAAGCTGGTGACCGCCGCCAGCGAACTGGCGCGCAACACCATCAAGTACGGCGGTGGCGGCGTGGTGGTGCTGGAACGGCTGCGCGACGGCCTGCGCAAGGGATTGCGGCTGGTGTTTGCCGACACCGGTCCCGGCATCGAGGATATCGAGCTGGCCTTGCGCGATGGTTACACCAGCGGTGGCGGGCTGGGACTGGGACTGGGCGGCACCAAGCGCCTGGTCGACGAATTCAATATAGACTCACGCCCCGGCGAGGGCGCAGCGGTAGCGATTATTAAATGGAAAATCTAAGCAGTTCGCTCGACCCCGCCGCATGGATCAGCATCAGCCATGCGAGCGACGTCGGCGCCGCCCGCCGCAGCGGTCAACTGCTGGCAACGCAGCTGGAGATGGACGAGACGCGCAGCGGACAGCTGGCCCTCATCATCACCGAAGCCGCCACCAACATCCTCAAGCATGCCGGCGAGGGGCGCCTGCTGGCGTCCATCGTCAACCACGCGGACCAGGCCTGCATCGAAGTGCTGGCCATCGACGACGGCCCCGGCATCGGCAACCTGACACAGGCGATGACCGACGGCGTGTCCAGCGCCGGCACCGCCGGCACCGGGCTGGGCGCGATCCGCCGCCTGGCCGACCAGTTCGACGTGTACGCGCCGTCCGGCAAAGGCACGGTGTTGTTCGCGCGCCTGTGGCGCACCGCGCCGCCGGCCAAACAGGAGGAATTTGCCAGTGGCGGCGTCTGCCTGCCGCTGGCCGGCGAAACCGAGAGCGGCGACGCCTGGGCCGTGGCGCGCCAGGCGGGCCGCGTCACGCTGATGCTGGCCGACGGCCTGGGCCACGGCGAGCAAGCCGCCAAGGCCGCCGCCGCCGCACTGGAGACCTTGTCGGCGACGCCGGCGTCCGGCCCGCAACGGCTGATCGCCTCCTGCCACGAAGCGCTGCGGCCGACGCGCGGCGCGGCGCTGGCCATCGCCATGCTCGACCCGTCCCAGCAGCAACTGACGTTTGCCGGCATCGGCAATGTCAGCGCCAGCGTGTATGCGGATGGCGCGCGACGCCACCTGATGTCGCACAACGGCATCGTCGGCCACAATATGCGCACGGTGCAGGAACTGAGCTTTCCATGCCCGGCCGGTGCGCTGGTGATCCTGGCCAGCGACGGCATCACCACCCAGTGGGATCTGGCCCACTATCCGGGGCTGGAAGCGCGCACGCCGGCGATTATCGCGGCGGTGTTGCTGCGTGACCACAGCCGTGGCCGCGACGACGCCAGCGTGCTGGTGGCCGCCATGCCGGGGAGCGCATGATGCCCTTCGTTCGCATTCTGCAGGTCGGCATCGACAGCGCACCGGATGTGGTGGCGGTACGGCAGCGTGCGCGGCAGATCGCCGGCATGCTCAATTTCGGCGTGCAGGACCAAGTGCGCATCGCCACCGCCGTGTCGGAAGTGGCGCGCTGCGCCTACGGCCGCCTGTCCGGCGGGCGGGCGACGTTTGCCATCAACGCCCAGCACAAGCCGCCGCAGTTGCGCGTGATCGTCAGCGCCGAGGGCGCGGCGCGGCCGCCGGCCAGCATCGAGATCGAGACCGCGCCGCCGCAGCTGGACGTGGCGCTGGTGACGGCGCAGCGCCTGATGGACGACTGCAGTGTGGTCAGCGCCTCGGCCAGCTCGCTCAACGTGGTGATGAACAAGACGCTGCCGCCGATGTCGGAAGTGCAGGCGCAGGAACTGAGCACGCAGATCGGCGCGCGGCTGGCCGCCATGCCGGTGCAGAGCACCTATACCGAGATCGAGCAGCAGAACCGCGAGCTGGCGCAGGCGCTGGCCGAACTGCGCGAGCGCCAGGATGACCTGCTGGCGCTGACGCGCGAACTGGAAGACACCAACCGCGGCGTGGTGGCGCTGTACGCCGAGATCGAGGAAAAGGCCGAGCGGCTGCGCAAGGCCGACGAAATGAAATCGCGCTTCCTGTCCAATACCAGCCACGAGCTGCGCACGCCGCTCAGTTCCATCCGCGCGCTGACCCAGCTGCTGCTGGACCGCATGGACGGCCCGCTGACGCCGGAGCAGGAGCGCCAGGTGGCCTTCATCGCCAGCGCCGCCGGCGACCTGTCGGAACTGGTCAACGATTTGCTGGACCTGGCCAAGATCGAGGCCGGCAAGGTCGAGGTAACGATGGCGCCGATCAGCATCGGCGAGATGTTCAGCGCGCTCAAAGGCATGCTGCGGCCGCTGACGCGCCACTCGACGGTGGAGCTGGTGTTTGTCGAGCCGGCGCCGACCACGCTGGTGTCGGACGAAGGCAAGGTGACGCAGATCCTGCGCAACTTCATCTCCAACGCGCTCAAGTTCACCGAGCAGGGCCAGGTGGTGGTGGAGTTGGTGGATGAAGCCGAGGGCCGCATCACCCTGGCCGTGACCGACAGCGGCATCGGCATCAGCCCGGAGAACCAGCAATTGATTTTCGAAGAATTCAGCCAGATCGAGCACCCCTTGCAGCGCCGCGCCAAAGGCACCGGCCTGGGACTGCCGCTGTGCCGCAAGCTGGCCACGCTGCTGGGCGGCGAGGTCGAGGTGCATAGCGCCGAGGGCCAGGGTTCGACGTTCTATCTGCGGCTTCCCGCCGTTCCCCATGAATAAGGATACCGTCATGGATAACAGTTCCATCCTGATCCTCAACGTCGACGACAACGACGGCGCCCGCTACGTCAAGACGCGCATCCTGAAAAGCGCCGGCTTTGCCGTGATCGAGGCCGCCAACGGCACCGATGCGCTGGAGATGGCGCGCAAGCAGGCGCCGGCGCTGGTGCTGCTGGACGTCAAGCTGCCCGACATCAGCGGCATCGAAGTGTGCCGCCGCATCAAGGCCGACGTGGCCACCTGCACCGTGCTGGTGTTGCAGACCTCGGCCGCGCTGATCGGCCGCGACGACAAGATCCGCGGCCTGGACGGCGGCGCCGACAACTACCTGGCCGCGCCGATCGAGGCCGATGAACTGATCGCCAACGTCAACGCGCTGCTGCGCCTGCAACGCACGCAGATGGACCTGCGCAACAGCGAGGAACGCTTCCGCCAGCTGACCGAAAACATCGAGGACGTGTTCTGGATGTTCGGCGTGGCCGACCACCAGCTGCTGTACGCCAGCCCGGCCTACGAACGCCTGTTCGGCCGCCCGCTGGCGCAGTTGCAGCAGTCGCCGGACGACTGGCTGGAGGCGGTGCACGCCGACGACCGCGCGCTGGTGCAGGCCGACTGGCTGGCGTTTGCCAACAGCGGCCATTACGACCAGGAGTTCCGGCTGGGGCAGGACGAGGCCATCCGCTGGGTGCGCGACCGCGCCTTCCTGGTGCGCGACGACCAGCAGCGGCCGTACCGCATCGCCCGCATCACCAGCGATATCAGCGAGCGCAAGAACATGGAAGGTCTGCTGCGCCAGGCGGACGAACACAAGGACGATTTCTTGGCCACGCTGGCGCACGAACTGCGCAATCCGCTGAGTCCGATCCGCAGCGCCGTGACGCTGATGAACACGGTGCCGGCGACGCAGCCGGAAGTGCACCAGCGCGCCCGCGACGTGATCCTGCGCCAGGTCGACCATCTGACGCACCTGGTGGACGACCTGCTGGACGTGGCGCGCATCTCGCAGGGCAAGCTGACCTTGCGCCAGCAGGATGTGGAATTGCATGCGGTGGTCGATCCGGCCATCGAGACGGTCAAGGCGCTGTTCGAGGCGCGCGGGCACGTGCTGACGGTGGACCTGCCGCCGCAGCCGGTGTGGCTGCACGGCGATCCGGTGCGGCTGTCGCAGATCATCGGCAACCTGCTGCACAACGCCGCCAAGTTCACCGATCCCGGCGGCCGGATTGCCGTCCGCGCCACGCTGCCGCAGCCGGAGCGCATCCGCATCGCGGTGACCGATAACGGCATCGGCATCACCTCGTACAACCTGGCGCGGATTTTCGACATGTTCGCGCAGGGCGCCTCGACCCGCGACCGCGTGCACGACGGGCTGGGCATCGGCCTGTCGCTGGTGTCCAAGCTGGTGGAGATGCACGGCGGCACGGTGCAGGTGCGCAGCGACGGCATCGGCCAGGGCAGCACCTTCATCATCGAGTTCCCTTTGCAGCAGCCGGCGCTGGTGACGCCGGTGGTGGCGGAAGCGGCGCCGCTGCTGGGCGCGCAACGCCTGCTGCTGGTCGACGACAATATCGACTCGGTGGGCGTGATGGCCGAGCTGCTGACGCTGATGGGGCACGAGGTGCACACGGCGCACAACGCCGAGGATGCGCTGGTGCTGGCGCGCGCGCAACTGCCGCAGACCATCGTGCTGGACCTGGGCCTGCCGGGCACCGACGGCTACACGCTGGCGCGCATGCTGCGCGCCGAGCCGGCGTTTGCGCACACGCGGCTGATCGCCCACACCGGCTACGGTTCCGACCAGGACCGCGAGCGCACCCGCGCCGCCGGTTTCGACTTCCACCTGGTCAAGCCGGCCAACTTCGACGACCTGGAGCAGGCGCTGCGGCCGGTGGCCTGACGTCAGCCCGCGCCTTGCAGCAGTTTCAGCTGCAAGGCGTTGAGGATGGCGGCGCCGGAGGCGGTGTTGTCGAAGATGCACCAGCCGTTGCGGTCTTGCAGCCACGCCGCCACGCCGGCCAGGTAATCTTCATCATAGGACGAATAGTAGATGCGCGGACTGCCGTGCAGGCGCACGTAGGCGTCATCCGTGGTCGCCACATACGGCCCCGGCTGGCCGGCCGGCGGATCGGCGATCACGCGCGTGATGCGGTGGCGTTGCAGCAGGGCGCTGGCGTCGTCGCCGAACCAGCTGCCGTGGCGCGCCTCGCAGGCCAGCATGCCATCGAAACGGCCGCGCAGTTGGTGCAGGAAGTCATCCGCCACGGTCGCATCCAGCGCCAGGCTGGGCGGCAGCTGCACCAGCACGCAGCCCAGCTTGCTGCCCAGCGCGCCGGCCTCGGCGGCGAACCGGTCGAGCAGGGCGGCGACATCCTTCAGGCGCCGCTCGTGCGTGATGGTTTTCGGCAGCTTGACCGAGAAGCTGAAATGGTCCGGCACGCTGTCGGCCCAGCGCGCGTAGGTCTGCGGCTGGTGCGGGCGGTAGAAGGATGAGTTGATTTCCACCGCGTTCAGCACGGCGGCGTAGCGTTCCAGATGGCTGCCCGCGCCGTCAAAAGACGGCGCGGCGTCGCGGCTGATACTCCAACCGGCACAACCCAATCGCGTCAGAGTCATATAATGCGCAGGTTCCGTATTTTTGAAGGATGTTGCAATGGATCTTAAACGCTACGCCAAAATCGCCGCGCCACTCATGCTGGCCGGCCTGGTGGCCGCCTGCGCCAGCCTGATCGGCCCGCGCGAAGTGGTGCTGCCGCAGGAGCGTCTGCAAGCCAGCCTGGACCGCAAGTTCCCGCTGCACCAGCGCGCGCTGGGCGTGTTCGAGGTCGAACTGAGCCATCCACGGCTGGCGGTGATGCCGGAGAACGACCGCGTGGCGCTGACCGTGGATCTGGGCGTGACGCCGCTGCTGGCGCGCCAGTCCTGGCATGGCAGCATGCTGGTGTCCGGCCGCATGCGGGTGGATAGCGTGAACAACGCCATTTATATCGCCGACGCCCATGTCGACCGTTTCATCGTCGACAACATGGACGAGGGCAAGCAGGCGCAATTGGCCAGCGTGGCCAATCTGCTCAGCGACAAGCTGATCCGCGATGTGCCGTTGCATACCTTCCGCCCGGAAGAGTTGCGCTATGCCGGCGTGCAGTTCGTGCTGACCGGCATCGATACCCGTCCCGGCGGTCTGGTGGCCAAGTTGCAGCCGGCGCAGTAGGAATTTCGCGCCGGCCGGCTGCATTTCGCGCCGCGCCGGCGCATTTCGTCGCATGGCAATCCGTCGCGCCCGGGCCGGGCGCATAGTGGCTACATCGCAGTTCAACCACTACTTAAACGGAGCACGCCATGATCCAGCAAATCGTTTCCCACACTCCTCTCTACGTCTGGGCCCTGTTGGCCTTCCTGCTGTACCGCGGCTGGCTGGCCAGCAAGGACCGCGAAACCACGCTGCAAAAAGTGGCGCTGATTCCACTGGTGATGGTGGGGCTGGCGCTGTCCGGCATGCACACCGGCGGCGTGCTGGGCGAGGGCGTCTGGGCGGTCTGGGCGCTGGGTGCGGCGGCTTCGGCGGCGGCGATCTGGATGTTGTCGACCAGCGAAGTGGTGGTCAACCGCGCGGCCGGCACCGTCTGCCAGCGCGGCAGCTGGATGCCGCTGGGCCTGATGGTTGGTATTTTTGTCACGAAATACACGGTGGCGGTGGCCTCGGCCATGCATCCCGAACTGGCGCAAAGCCTGGTTTTTGCGACCGCTGTTACCTTGCTGTTCGGCGTGTTCAACGGCCTGTTCCTTGGTCGCCTGGCGCGCTATGCCGCCGCCTGGCTGCGCCAGCCGGCGCCGGTCGCCGCCTTGTGATGCGGGGCCAGAGCTTCTACAATCTGTTCCATTGTTTAATTGTAGAGGCAAGTCATGACGATTTTCGGTATCGGGTTGCATGTGCTGGTGGCGATTTTCTTCGCCATCCACGCCATCCGCAGCGGCCAGCAGTTGTACTGGGTGGTGATTCTGTTCCTGTTCCCCGGCCTCGGCAGCATTGTGTATTTCTTCGCGGTCTACCTGCCCAATTCGAAATTGCAGCACGGCGCCCGCAAGGCGGTAAACGTAGCGGCCAGGACGCTGGACCCGGGTCGCGAACTGCGCGAGGCGCGCGATGCCTACGAATTCACGCCGACCGCGCAGAACCAGATGCGTCTGGCCAGTGCCTTGCTGGAAGCTGGTAACGCCGAGGAAGCTGCCGCCACCTACGAAGCGTGTTTGCAGGGGCCGTTTTCGGGTGATCTGGAAATTCGTCTTGGTGCGGCGCGGGCCACGCTGGCCAGCGGTAGGGCGGCAGCGGCGGTGGCGCATTTGCAGACCATTCGCGGTAGCGATGACAAGTTCCGTCCCGAGCAGGTGTCGTTATTGCTGGCGCAGGCGCTGGCGGCGGCAGGCCGTCAGGATGAGGCGCGGGCCGAGTTTGAGTTGGCGTTGAGTCGGTATAACAGCTTTACGGTGCAGGCCGAGTTTGCAATTTGGGCGGCTGGGGTGGGTGATGCGGAGCGGGCGAATCAGTTGTATGCGGAATTGCAGCGGACCATGGAGCGCTGGGCGCGGCATACGCGGGATTTGAATCAGCAGCTGGTGCGCCGCCTGAATACCGCAATGTCCTCGATGAATCGTTAGTACCCCCAAACGAAAGGGTCTGACCCCGTACGGGGTCAGACCCTGGCCGCAGTGGTGTGCGGGTTGTACGGGTGCCGCAAGCTGTTACAGCAGTACCGCGCCACTCAAATCATGGCGTGTTATCTTGCCCTGCGCGTCTATGGCAATCCAGCCCCCGCGGGGTGGGGTCGCATCCACCTCCCAATCCGGCAGCACATAGCGCCGTTTGTCGCCGATGTGATGCAGCGCGGGGCGGTGCGTATGGCCGTGAATCATGACATCAGCCCCAGTTTCGGCAAACACCCCGGCAATCGCCTCGGGGGTAACGTCCATAATCTCATAGGACTTGCCGCTCTGCTCCTTGCGGCTGTCGGCGCGCAAACCGGCCACGATGGCCTTGCGCTGCGCCAGCGGCATGGCGGTGAATTGCGCCTGCCACGCGGGCTGCCGCACCATGGCGCGGAATTCCATGTATTTGATATCTTGCGTGCACTGGGCGTCGCCGTGCAGCACCACCACGCGCTGGCCGCCGATGTCGGCAATCCAGGTCTCGGGCAGCAGGGTCAGGTTGACGGCTTCCGCAAAGCGGGCGCCAACCAGGAAATCGCGGTTGCCGGCGATCCAGTAGACCGCCACGCCGGCGTCGCTGACGGCGCGTAGCGCCGCGACCACCTGCGTGTGGAAGGGATCGGCGATGTCGTCATCGCCGGCCCAATACTCGAACAGATCGCCGAGCAGATACAGTTGCTGCGCGTGCCGCGCATGCCGCTCCAGAAAGTCGAAAAACGCCGCACTGGTCGCGGGATGCGCAGGCTGCAAATGCAGATCGGAAATGAACAGCGCGCAGACTTCAGACATTGCTTAGGCTGCCAGTTCGATGCTTTCGATGATCACGTCTTCCGCCGGCACGTCAGCGAACATGCCGCTGCGGGTGGTTTTGACTTTCTTGATCGCGTCCACGACTTCGGTGCCTTCCACCACTTTGCCGAACACGGCGTAACCCCAGCCGTCCTGGCCTGGGTAGTCCAGGAAGGAGTTGTTTTTCACGTTGACGAAGAACTGGGCCGATGCCGAGTGCGGCGCCGAGGTGCGGGCCATCGCCAGGGTGTATGGCTCGTTTTTCAGGCCGTTCTTGGCTTCGTTTTCCACGGTGGTGTCGGCTGGCTTTTGCTTCATGCCTGGCTCGAAACCGCCGCCCTGGATCATGAAACCGTCGATGACGCGGTGGAAAATGGTGTTGTTGTAGTGGCCGGCTTCCATGTAGGCCAGGAAGTTGGCGACCGATTTTGGCGCTTTTTCCGCGTCCAGTTCGGCGGTCATGGTGCCCAGGTTGGTTTTGATGATTACTTTGGTCATTTTATTAGTCCTGAATAGGTTAAAAAATCCGGCAAGGCCGCTATTTTACTGTTTTGGCTGGATTGGTGTCTTCAAAATCGTCGCGGACTTCACGGTGACGGGCACGACCGGCAAGTTCTGGAACATGCCCTTGTCATCCACCAGCACCGCCTTGATCTTGTCGACGGTCTCCTGGCCCTTGATGACTTTGCCGAACACGGCATAGCCGCCGCTGCCGTCCGGGCCCGGCGCGTCCAGCCCCGCATTGTCCTCGACGTTGATGAACCATTGCGAGGTGGCCGAGTTCGGATCTCCCATGCGCGCCATGGCCAGCGAGTACTTGACGTTGTGCAGGCCGTTGCTGGCTTCCAGCGGGATCGGCTTGTTGGTCGGCTTGCCCTTGAGCTTTTCGTCGTAGCCGCCGCCCTGGATCATGAAGCCGTCGATCACGCGGTGGAAGATGGTGTTCTTGTAATAGCCGGATTTCACGTAGGCCAGGAAGTTGTCGACTGACTTGGGCGCCTTGTCATGGTCCAGTTCCAGCACGATATCGCCCATGGTGGTCTTGAGCTCCACCTGCGGCGCGGCGGCCAGGACGGCGCCGGACAGGGTCAGGCCGGCGAGGGCGGTCATCACTGTTTTGTACATCGGTCTTCCTCTTGTTGATGTTGAATAGGCAAAATCCCGTTGCAGATGCGGCCTATGCTGTTTTTATCAATGCTATACTTGTTCCATTCTACCCCTTAGAAGGTGGAAACAAGAACATTCCCGAGGTTCCCCCAGGCACACGATGACAACTGGTGCGCGCTGTTTCAGATGACGCGCCGGGCCATTGTATTGTCCGAGGCACCCAGTAAAACGCATGAGTCCGATGAGCAATTTAAAGATTTACAACACGCTGGCGCGTGACAAGCAGACCTTCGTACCTGTCGAGCCGGGCAAAATCCGCATGTATGTCTGCGGCATGACCATCTACGACTACTGCCATATCGGCCACGCCCGCATGATGATGGCGTTCGACGTCATGTACCGCTGGCTGATGGCGTCCGGTTATGAGGTCACCTACGCGCGCAACATCACGGACATCGACGACAAGATCATCAAGCGCGCGGTGGAAAACGGCGAGACCATCTCGCAGCTGACCGGCCGCTTCACTCGCTACATGGACGAAGACACCACGGCGCTGGGCATCCTGCCGCCGACGCTGGTGCCGCGCGCCACCGAATACGTGCCGCAGATGCTGGCGCTGATCGAAACGCTGGAATCGAAAGACCTGGCCTACCAGGGCGAGGACGGCGACGTCAACTACGCGGTGCGCAACTTCCCGCAATACGGCCGCCTGTCGGGCAAGTCGCTGGACGACCTGCGCGCCGGCGAGCGCGTCGATGTCAACACCGGCAAGCGCGATCCGCTCGATTTCGTGCTGTGGAAGGCGTCCAAGGAGTCCGAGCCGGAAGAGGTGAAGTGGGATTCCAAGTGGGGCAAGGGCCGTCCGGGCTGGCACATCGAGTGCTCGGCCATGTGCTCGGCGCTGCTGGGCGAGCATTTCGACATCCACGGCGGTGGCGCGGACCTGCAGTTCCCGCACCACGAGAACGAAATCGCGCAGTCGGAAGGCGCGTTCGGCCGCAAGATGGTCAACTACTGGGTGCACAACGGTTTCGTGCGCGTGGATAACGAGAAGATGTCCAAATCGCTGGGCAACTTCTTCACCATCCGCGACGTGCTGAAGAAATACGATGCGGAAGTGATCCGCTTCTTCATCCTGCGCGCCCACTACCGCAGCCCGCTGAACTATTCGGACGCCCACTTGGACGACGCCCGCGTCGCGCTGACCCGCCTGTACACGGCGCTGGACGGCGTGGACGGCGACGGCGCCGCGCTGGATTGGCAGGAGGCGCACGCCGTGCGTTTCGCCGAGGCGATGGACGACGACTTCAACACGCCGCTGGCGCTGGCCGTGCTGTTCGACCTCGTAAGCGAGCTGAACAAATCGAAATCGCCGCTGCTGGCGCGCCAGCTCAAGGGCCTGGCGGACGTGATCGGCCTGCTGGCCCGCACGCCGCAGCAGTTCCTGCAGGCGGCCGTGGGCGGCGAGGGCGGCGATGACGCCGGCATCGTCGACGCCATCGCGCGCCGCGCGGAAGCCAAGAAGGCCCGCAACTTCGCTGAATCGGACAAGATCCGCGCCGAACTGCTGGCCCAGGGCGTGGTCCTCGAAGACAAGCCTGACGGCACCACCAACTGGCGCCGCGCATAACTATGGTCAACGCCAAGGACAACGAGGGCGCAGGCAGCCCGGTATCGGCCGTGCCGCCGTACTGGGAGCAAGCCAAGATTGAGCTCATGAAGCGGGACCGCATCATGAACAAGCTCATCCCGCAATTTGGCGACCTGCACCTGGTCGGCCATCACGACCCGTTTACCACCTTGGCGCGTTCCATCGTCGGCCAGCAGGTGACCGCCAAGGTGGCCGATGTCGCCTGGAAGAAATTGCTGGTGATCAGCCCGAAATGTACGCCGGCGCAAATCATCAAGGCCGGCGCCGAGCAGTTGAGCGCCTGCGGCCTGTCCAAGCGCAAGACCGAATACATCCTCGACCTGGCCGACCACTTCAAGAACAAGCGCGTGCATACGGCCCAGTGGGACCAGATGGACGACGAGGCGGTGATCGCCGAGCTGGTGCAGATCCGCGGCATCGGCCGCTGGACAGCCGAGATGTTCCTGATATTTAATCTGCTGCGGCCCAATGTTTTGCCGCTGGACGACCCCGGTCTGATCCAGGGCATCAGCCAGAATTACTTCTCCGGCGAGCCGGTGTCGCGCAGCGATGCGCGCGAGGTTTCCGCCAATTGGGAGCCTTACCGGACGGTAGCCACCTGGTACTTATGGCGTAGTTTGGATCCGGTTGCTGTAGAATAGATACTCTAATCGCTGCGCGAGGCCTTTTTGTGTCCGTCACAAGGAGCCAACTGAGCCGCAGCCGAGAATAAACACGGAGGTACAATGACCAAAACGACTTTCCTCAATTTTGAGCAACCGATTGCTGAACTCGACGGCAAGATCGAAGAATTGCGCTTCGTCCAGGACGATTCGGCAGTCGATATCTCTGAGGAGATCGACCGTCTGGCCAAAAAGAGCCAGCAACTGACCAAGGACATCTACGCCAAGCTGACGCCATGGCAGGTCTCGCAGATCGCGCGTCACCCGCAACGTCCATACACCATGGACTACGTGAACGAAATCTTCACCGACTTCCACGAACTGCACGGCGACCGCACCTATGCGGACGACCTGTCGGTGGTCGGCGGCCTGGCGCGCTTCAATGGCCAGGCCTGCATGGTCATCGGCCACCAGAAGGGCCGCGACACCAAAGAGCGCGCCATGCGCAACTTCGGCATGCCGAAGCCGGAAGGCTACCGCAAGGCCATGCGCCTGATGAAGCTGGCCGAGAAGTTCGGTATTCCGGTGTTCACCTTCGTCGACACCCCGGGTGCGTTCCCGGGCATTGACGCGGAAGAGCGCGGCCAGTCGGAAGCGATCGGCCACAACCTGTACGTGATGGCGGAACTGAAAGTGCCGCTGATCGCCACCATCATCGGCGAAGGCGGCTCCGGCGGCGCGCTGGCGATTGCCGTGGCTGACCAGGTCATCATGCTGCAATACGCGACCTACTCGGTGATCTCGCCGGAAGGTTGCGCCTCGATCCTGTGGAAGACCTCCGAGCGCGCCGCCGATGCGGCCGAAGCGCTGGGCCTGACCGCACACCGCCTGAAAGCCATTGGCCTGATCGACAAGATCGTCAGCGAACCGCTGGGCGGCGCGCACCGCGATCCGAAACAGATGGCAACGCTGCTGAAACGCGCGCTGGCCGACTCGCTGCGTCAGTTCCACGGCATGAAAACCAAAGACCTGCTGGAAGCCCGTCACGAGAAGCTGATGAGCTACGGTAAGTTCAAGGAAACCACGCCGCAAGAATAATTCCGCGCGACGTGAACACCGACCGGGGGCTTGTGCCCCCGGTTTGCATTTGGAGCAGACAGTGAAGCAGCAGAAGCCAACCCTTACCTCAACCTTTGAACAAGCTGTCGGCGCCGCGCGCGCCCAGAGCGGCGCGGGCGAGGGCGCGGCCCGGCGCATCGCCGTCGCCCTCAGCGGCGGCCTGGACTCGTCGGCCCTGCTGCACCTGGCCCACGCCTACGCGCAGGCGCACGGCGTGGCGCTGTACGCCTTCCACGTCCACCACGGCCTCAGCCCCAACGCCGACGCCTGGCTGGCCCACTGCGAACAAGCCTGCGCCACCCTGGGAGTCACCTTCGAAGCGCGCCGCATCCAGCTGCAAGACCAGAAAAAGTCCGGCACCGAAGCGGCCGCCCGCAAAGCCCGCTACGCCGCGCTGGGCACGCTGTGCCACGAACACCAGGTCAACCTGCTGCTGACCGCCCACCACCTCGACGACCAGGCCGAAACGGTGCTGTTGCAACTGCTGCGCGGCTCCGGTCCGGCCGGCCTGTCCGGCATGGACGCCGCCAACGCCGCGCCCGACCTGCTGAACAACGCCACGCTGGTGATGGCCCGTCCGCTGCTGCCGGCCTCGCGCAAGCAGCTGGAGGCCTATGTCGCGCAGCACAACATCAGCCACATTCACGACGAATCCAACGACGACCCACGCTACGCCCGCAACGCGCTGCGCCACACCGTGATGCCGGCGCTGGAAGCGCATTTTCCCGGCTTCCAGGAGCGCTTCGCGCGCAGCGCCCAGCACGCGCAATCGGCCACCCGTCTGCTGACCGAGCTGGCCGAGCAGGATCTGGCCGCCGCGCTGGACGGCGACACCCTGGACATCAGCAAGCTGCGCGCACTGAGCCAGGACCGCAGCTACAATCTGCTGCGCCACTGGTTTGCCACGCGCGGCTACAGCATGCCGAGCACCGCCTGGCTGTCCGAAATGCTGACCCAGCTGCTGGAAGCCAAATACGATGCACAGCTGCTGGTCACGCATCCAGACTGCCACGTGCGCCGCTACCGCGACCGCCTGCACCTGACGCCGAAGCTGGAAGAACTGGAAGGCGAACGCGAAGACCAGTTCGACGACAAGCCCGGCACCAACTTCATCTGGAACGGCGAAGCCGAGCTGTCCTTCCCGGCCTACGGCGGCGTGCTGCACTTCGAGCCGGCCGACGAAGGCTTTGATCCCGCCTGGCTGCGCAGCCAGCCGCTGCTGATCGAGTTCCGCCGTGGCGGCGAACGCCTGAAGCTGGCGCCGAACCGCTCCACGCGCCCGGTCAAATACCACTACCAGGCGCTTAACATCCCGGCCTGGGAGCGTGGCCGCCTGCCGGTGGTCAAAAATGCAAAAGACCTGCTGTTCGCCGCCGGCATCGGCATGGACTGCCAGCATGTCGGCGCGGGAGCAGGGCGGGTGCGTCTGCGCTGGCAAGCTGTATAGACATTAACCCCCTATCTGCCGAATTTTGTATGTAGATATGTCTATTCAGTATGAGATTATGAGTTTTTTGACTTGTTATTTTGCACTGCGGCAGGTAGAGTTTAGGGTTCCATTTACCTTTATTTGAGCGGAAAACTCTCTGTTATGGCTTTAATCGTGCACAAATATGGCGGTACGTCGATGGGTTCGACGGATCGTATCAAGAACGTCGCGCGGCGCGTCGCCAAGTGGCATGACGCCGGGCACCGCATCGTGGTCGTGCCGTCGGCAATGTCGGGCGAAACCAACCGCCTGATCGCCCTGGCCAAGGAAATCCAGGCCCAGCCGGACCCGCGCGAACTGGACATGATCGCCTCGACCGGCGAGCAGGTCTCGGTCGGCCTGCTGTCGATGGCGCTGCTGGCGATTGGCAAGAAAGCCGTGTCCTACGCCGGCTGGCAAGTCGCGATTAAAACCGATTCCGCATTCACCAAGGCCCGCATCCAGTCGATCGACAACGAAAAGGTCAACCGCGACCTGGACGATGGCAAGATCGTCATCATCACCGGTTTCCAGGGCGTGGACGAGGGTGGCAACATCTCGACCTTGGGCCGTGGCGGTTCGGACACTTCCGCCGTGGCGATCGCCGCCGCGATGAAGGCCGACGAATGCCTGATCTTCACCGACGTTGACGGCGTCTACACCACCGACCCGCGCGTGGTGTCGGAAGCGCGCCGGCTGAAGGCGATCACGTTTGAAGAAATGCTGGAACTGGCGTCGCTGGGCTCGAAAGTGCTGCAGACCCGTTCGGTGGAATTTGCCGGCAACTACCGCGTGCCGACCCGCGTGCTGTCGTCGCTGACCGACCCGATGCTGGACCTGGAAGTGGAAGCCAACTCGGGCACCCTGATTTCGTTTGAGGAAGATAAAAACATGGAACAAGCAGTCATCTCCGGTATCGCCTTTAACCGCGATGAAGCCAAAATCACCGTGCTGGGCGTGCCGGACCGTCCGGGCGTGGCCTACCACATCCTGGGCCCGGTGGCCGACGCCAACATCGAAGTCGACATGATCATACAGAATCAGTCGGTCGACGGTAAAACCGACTTCACCTTCACCGTGTCGCGCAACGACTACGTGCGCGCGATCGACGTGCTCAACAGCACCAAGGAACAACTGGGCGCTGCCAGCATCACCGGCGACGCCAAAGTGTCGAAAATCTCGGTGGTGGGCGTGGGCATGCGCTCGCACGTGGGCGTGGCCTCGCAGATGTTCCGCACGCTGTCGGAAGAGGGCATCAACATCATGATGATCTCGACCTCGGAAATCAAAATTTCCGTGCTGATCGACGAAAAATACATGGAACTGGCCGTGCGCGCGCTGCACAAAGCGTTCGAGCTGGAAAAGGCATAATTTTCTCAAAAAACCGTCAAGTTGCCTTGACCAAACGGGTCGTGGTCTATACTATGACGGTCGTCTGCTCCAGCGCGGTTTGTTGGAAAAGACATAGTTGAGCAATCGACTAGGAGACGTGGCCGAGTGGCCGAAGGCACATCCCTGCTAAGGATGCATACGGCTTATACCTGTATCGTGGGTTCGAATCCCACCGTCTCCGCCAGAACAAACAAAAAAGCCTCCCCTGCGGGAGGCTTTTTTGTTTGCGCCGGACGGAGCCGGTGCGCCAAGGCGGCCGGTTCGAAAGGCTGGGCCGTGCGGGCCCAGCCCTCTCCGAATCGCCCAACTGCTGGCGCTGTGCGCCAGCTCCGCGCGCCGGGGGCGCGCGACGCCCGCGTCACCACACCGCCAACCTTGACCAAACGCACACCACCCTATAATATTGCGCTCGTCTGATCTACACATGTAGAAACGACATAGTTGAGTAATCGACTAGGAGACGTGGCCGAGTGGCCGAAGGCACATCCCTGCTAAGGATGCATACGGCTTATACCTGTATCGTGGGTTCGAATCCCACCGTCTCCGCCAAAACACTAAAACCCGCTTCGTGCGGGTTTTTTCATTTCTCGGCCTCCTATGTTCTGCGTCCGGCGGCATGATTTGTGCCAAGTCCCCATGTTTGGTATATTGATCTAAAAATCATATCGATATATGGTTTGCTTCGAACCATTCATCCTTATTTAGCGAGAGAATCGCTATAAAATTTATATCAAAATAGGGCGAAAAATGAACGAGAAGGACCTGGAAAAAGATCTGGCATGTCTGTGCAACGAGCCTGACTTCCGCGCGTTGCGCGAACAGCGCTACAAGTTTGATCCGTTCAAGGTGTTGAAAGTGGAGCGTCAGGAACTGCGACATACGACCACGCTCTCCTGGCTGCTCGATCCGCAGCAGACACACGGCCTGGGCGATTCGTTTCTTCGCTCATTTTTGACGGAGATAGGCGGCGACGGCACCATGCCCGATCTGCTGATCAGCGACCAGACAGCACTCATGGGCCGCGTCGCGGTGCAACCGGAACTGCGATTGGGCGGTGAGCAGCTCCTTTCCCAGGTGATCCTGGACGACGAGGAGGCGCCAAGGGCGCGGCCCCGGGTCAATGGCGAGCTCGATGTCTTGATCGAGAGTGAAACCTGGGCGGTGGCGATTGAAGCAAAAATCGACAGCAAAGAAGGGGAAGCGCAGCTTCATGACTATCGCAGCTACCTGGATCAGCGATTCTCTGGGCACAAGAAACTGTACTGCTTTTACCTGACTGTCCACCCGGAACCTGATGTTCTCGGGAAAAATCTGGAATGGCGCGGCATACAGTGGGGCGATCAGGTGGCCAAGGCACTGAAGTCCGCCTTGCTGGGGAAATATGGTTCGTCGCCGGAGCAGGCCCTGGCGCGCTGCCCATCGGACGAGCGGGCGCTTTGTGAATTCCTGCATCACTACATGGTGATGCTCGAGCGGCTTGCCGACGCCCTGCACGGTGTCGCCGACACCGTGCAGGTGCTGGCAGACAGGCATTACGGCACGCTGGTGGCGCTGAAAGAGGACCTGCTACGGCGGGAAAACCACCGTTTCCCTATTTTCCCCTGGTCGACCTCGCCGAGCTGGGCAAGGCAGTATTGGGAATGCCGCGACGTGCTCGATATCTTGATCCGCAGTGTGCGTTCGCCCGAAGCCAGCTTCACCGCCAGCGTTGTTCAGCGCATGATCGCGCAAGCGCCGGGTCATATGCAGGTGAGCTACCTGAGCGGGGAGGGGGCGAACAAGGCGACCATCCGTTTTGTTCCCGGAGTGTGGATGGACTGGCAGGTCACGAGCGGTGGCCAGCAAACGCCGCTGCACGCCCTGATGTTCTACCACGTGGCCTTGCGGCGTCACAGGAAAGACATCGAAATCAAGCTCTTGTTGCCCGGCGCCGGCAATCAGCAGCTGCAGACTGAACTGGTCAGGCGACTTCTGGCAGTAAAAGAAAGTCATGGATCGGAATACACCAGGCCCAAGGAACCCTACCTTGCGGACTTCATCGAGGGGGAGCTCAATACGCTCAAGCTCTATACTCTGTCGCTCGGATGGGAGGTGCGCGACGCTGAACTGGTCCTCAACGATGGCGCGGACGAGAAAATCGCCACATTCTGGAAGGCGGTCAATGAACACACTGACCTTCTGGAGCGCCTGCCAGGCGCACACCAGGCGGATTTTTGGGAGGATTGGGTAGCGCATCGCGCAAAACGATGACTGGCGCCTTGCCTGCGCGATATGACAAGTATCGATACAGGCGTCGCCGGGATGCGACGTGATTTGTCGCGTGACGCCTTATCATGAACATGCGCCGAGGGACTCCGGGCGCAACGTTGTATATGCAATTTTTAATGAAAGATTTTTCCATGACAGACAGCACCAGCATAGATACCAGGTTTACGCTCAACGATATCGAGGTCGGCTCGCGTTTGTACGAAGCGCTGGTCCGGCATGCCCAGGCCACCCAGGGCGCCCCGATTGTCTACGGCGACCTGCTGGCGCTGGCGAAAAGCCTGCATCCGGAAGACCCTGTGGTGCAACGCGCGGTGCCGGTCGGGATCGGGATGAAACTGCTGTTCGTGGAGGCGTTTTGCCGCTCCCACTCTTATCCGAACCTGGCCTGCCTCGCGGTAAATAAACTGACCTTGACGCCGGGGCCGGGATACATCGGTGACTGGGAGGCCGACAAGCGCGCCGTTGCCGCGTTCGACTGGTCGACCGCCGACGCGCGGCTGCCCGCGTATATCAGCGAAGTGCGCTCCGCGCTGCCGAAAAAAATCAAGCGCCGCAAGGAGAACGAGGCGGACGAGGTGTGGTGGACCTACTTCAACGCCAACCGGAGCGCTTGCGCGCAGGTCACGGCGGACGATAAGGAAGAGATCATCAATCTTCTGATGGCAGGGCTCGACCCGGCTGCTGCGCTCGAACAGGTCCTGGCCGCGAAAGCCGAATTCGGCAACGAATAGCGAGCTGGCCATGCCCCAGCTGATCGAACACATCGACGCGATCGCCCGCCAGAAACGGCGCGCGGTGCTGTATCTCGAATTTCATCCCGCAACCGGGTGGCGTCATTACCGGTATCAGGCGGATGCGGCGCGCGACATTGTGCTGGCCTGGCTCGACGCGCACCAGATCGGCTGGCAGCCGTGCGGACCCATTGCCGATCCCTGCACCATGCCGCCGTACCTGGGGCAGGTGTACCTCGACGTGCCCTACGACGAGGCGTTGCCCGCTTACCGCACCCTGCGCGATTACCTCGAACTGCCGGACGGCAGCATGCGCCATGCCGGCGTGAATTTTTATGCGCTGCCACTCGAGCTGGCCGATAACATCGCGGAACACGACGAGGAAAAAACGTCAAACGGCGTCGGTCCTGACTGACGGACCAGAAAACGCCATTCCCTGGAGGGAGGCGGTTTTTCTGATGCACCCTCAGATTGTATAAAATATCCAAAGTGGGTTATGATCGGTCAGACGGCGCCGTGCTGCCGTGCCTACCTTTCAACGCATTTCAAAGGATCTACCGTGAGCGACAATATTTTCACCGGCACCATTCCCGCCCTGATGACCCCGTGCACGGCCGACCGCCAGCCGGATTTCGATGCGCTGGTCGCCAAGGGGCGCGCACTGGTGGATATCGGCATGAGCGCGGTGGTGTATTGCGGCTCCATGGGCGACTGGCCGCTGCTGAGCGAAGCGCAGCGTCAGGAGGGCGTGGCGCGTCTGGTGGCGGCCGGCGTGCCGACCATCGTCGGCACCGGCGCCGTCAATTCGAAGGAAGCGGTGTCGCACGCGGCGCACGCGGCCAAAGTCGGTGCGCATGGCCTGATGGTGATTCCGCGCCTGCTGTCGCGCGGCGCCTCGCCGGCCGCGCAGAAGGCGCACTTTTCCGCCATCCTGGCCGCCGCGCCGGCGCTGCCGAGCGTGATCTACAACAGCCCGTACTACGGCTTCGCCACCCGCGCCGACCTGTTCTTCGCGCTGCGCGCCCAGCATCCGAACTTGATCGGCTTCAAGGAATTCGGCGGCGCCACCGACCTGCGCTATGCGGCCGAGCACATCACCAGCCAGGACGACGAGGTGACGCTGATGGTGGGCGTCGACACCCAGGTGTTCCACGGCTTCGTCAACTGCGGCGCAACCGGCGCCATCACCGGCATCGGCAATGCGCTGCCGCGCGAAGTGCTGCAACTGGTCGACCTGTGCCGCCGCGCGGCCAAGGGCGATGCGGTGGCGCGGCGCCAGGCGCGCGAGCTGGAGTCGGCGCTGGCGGTGCTGTCGTCGTTCGACGAGGGCACCGACCTGGTGCTGTACTACAAATATCTGATGGTACTCAACGGCGATAAGGAATATAGTCTGCACTTCAACGAAACCGACGTGCTCAGCGACGCCCAGCGCCGCTACGCCGCCGATCAATACGCGCTGTTCCGCACCTGGTACGCCGCGTGGTCGAAAGAACTTGCCGCCTAAATGAATTTGCCCGCCACCTCGCTTCGCCTTTCTCCCACCACGGTTGCCGACCAGGCGGCCGACGCGCTGCGGCGCAAGATCATGTCCGGCGAGCTGCCGGAAGGATTCCAGCTGCGCCAGGATGCGCTGGCCAGCGAATTCGGCATCAGCCGGATTCCGGTGCGCGAGGCGCTGGTGCAGCTGGAGGGCGAGGGCCTGGTGCGCATCGTGCCGCACAAGGGCGCGGTGGTGTCCGAACTGTCGGTCGATGAGATCAGCGAGCTGTTCATGCTGCGCGCCTTGCTGGAGCCGGTGCTGCTGAAGAAATCCGCGCCGCGCCTGACGGCGGAAGACTTTGCCCAACTCGACGCCATCCTGGCCGAATACAAGCAGGAACTCGACGCCCAGCGCATGACGCGCTGGGGCGAACTCAACACCCGGTTGCACGACGTGCTGATGTCGCGCGCCGGCCAGCCGCGCACGCTGGCCATCGTCGCCACACTGTTGCAGCAGACCGACCGCTACACGCGCTTGCAACTGTCGCTCAGCGTCGACAGCTGCCGCCGCGCCGAAGAGGAGCACGAGGCGCTGGTCAACCTGTGCAGGGCCGGCGAAGTGCGCGCCGCCGCCGCCCTGCTCAAGCGCCATATCGAGCATGCCTGCGAGGAGCTGGAGCAGTTCATCCTGTCGCGCCGCCGGCAATAGTGCGGCCAGACACCACGTTATAATGCCTGGCGATCAACTCTCCGAAAGTCAGGCTTAAGGTGTTCTTGAAAACGACAGACGCTGCCCGGGACCTGGCTTCGCTCAGCCGTGCCGAGCTCGAAGAGCAGCTGGCGCTCAGCAGCGTGCGCCGCCACGCCTTGTTCGAAGCGATTGACGACGGTTTCTGCATCATCCAGTTCATCGACGGCCCGCACGGTCCGCTCAGCGATTACGTCCACATCGAGGCCAACTCGGGTTACGAGCGCCACACCGGCATCGGCAACATCATCGGCAAGCGCCTGCGCGAAATCGAACCTGACCACGCCCAGACCTGGCTCGACCTGTACGGCAAAGTGCTGCTGACCGGTGAACCGGCGCGCTTCGAGCAGGAATTTGTCGCCGCCGGCCGCTACATCGAGGTCTCCGCCACGCGCGCCGGCCCGGTGGAGATGGGCCAGGTCTCGGTGCTGTTCCGCGACGTTTCCGAGCGCAAGAAAACCGAAGCCGCGCTGCGCGAGAATGTGCAGCGGGTGCAGCTGGCGCTGGCCGCCGGCGCCATCATCGGCACCTGGTTCTGGGATGTACCGGCGGACCAGTTCAGCGTTGACGAAGGTTTCGCCACTGCTTTCGGTCTGGACCCGGCCAGGGGCCGTGCCGGCTTGCCGTTGGCGGAGATTGTCGCCACCGTCCATCCGGACGACCGCGAAGGCCTGGCGGCCGCCATCGCCGAAGTGTTCACGCGCGGCGGCGCCTACGCCCACCAGTACCGTACCCGCCGCCAGGACGGCAATTACTACTGGCTGGAGGCCAACGGCCGCGTTGAACTGGCGGCCGACGGTACGCCAGCCGCTTTCCCCGGCGTGCTGATCGACATGGAAGGGCGGCGCGCGGTGGAGGCCGAGCGTGACCGCGCCATCGCCGCGCTGCGCACCCTGAACGACACGCTGGAACAGCGCGTCGAAGAACGCACCGCCGCACTGCTCAAGGCCGAAGACGCCCTGCGCCAGGCGCAGAAAATGGATGCTGTCGGCCAGCTGACCGGCGGCCTGGCGCACGATTTCAACAATATCCTGGCCGGCATCAGCGGCAGCCTGGAACTGATGAAGATCCGGCTGGCGCAGGGCCGCATCGCCGACCTCGATCGCCACGTCCACGGCGCGCAATCGGCCGTCAAGCGCGCCGCCGCACTGACCCAGCGCCTGCTGGCGTTTTCGCGCCGGCAGACGCTGGACCCCAAGCCATCCAATCTGACCCGCATCGTCGCCAGCATGCACGACCTGGTGTGCCGCAGCGTAGGGCCGGCGATTGCGGTCGACACGCGGGCGCCGTCCGAGTTATGGAATACCTTTGTCGATATCGGTCAGATCGAGAACGCGCTGCTCAACCTGTGCATCAACGCGCGCGACGCCATGCCCGACGGCGGCAGGCTGACCATCGAGATGGCCAACCAGACCCTCGACAGCGAGGCCGCCGCCTTGCGCGGCGTGGCGGCCGGCGAATACGTTTCGCTGGCTATCCGCGACACCGGCATCGGCATGGCGGCGGACGTGCTGGCGCGCGCCTTCGATCCGTTCTTCACCACCAAGCCGGCGGGCAAGGGCACCGGCCTGGGGCTGTCGATGGTGTACGGCTTTGCCGGCCAGTCGGGCGGCGCGGTGTATATCGAATCGGCGGAAGGACAGGGCGCCACGGTAAGCCTGCTGCTGCCGCGCTATGCCGGCGACAGCCAGCGTGAGGAAGGTGCGACGGAAGAGCGCCGCGCGCCCGCCGCGCTGTGGCGCAAGAAAATCCTGGTGGTCGACGACGAGCCGCTGGTGCGCACCGTGACGGTGGAAGTGCTGGAAGACCTGGGCTATGACCTGATCGAAGCGCAAGACGGGCCGGCCGCGCTAAGGCTGCTGTCCGCGCATCCGGATATCGACCTGCTGATCACCGATGTCGGCCTGCCGAACGGCATGAACGGCCGGCAGCTGGCCGACGCGGTCCGCGCACGCCTGCCGGAAGTGCCGGTGCTGTTCGTCACCGGCTACGCCGAGCACGCGGTGCTCAACTACGGCCATCTGGAGCGCGGCATGCAGGTCCTGACCAAGCCGTTTGCCGCCGACGCATTGGCGCTGCGGGTCAAGGAGCTGGCCGGCGCGGAGCGGCGCGCGGACTAGACCGGCACGGCGCGGCCGAAGTAGGCATATACCTGTTCGCGGTACGCGGCTTTGGTGGCGTCGTCGAGAAAGGCTGCGTCGAAGCTGTTGCAGGCCAGCCGCAGGGCATGGTCGCGGCCGAGCGGCAGCGCCGTGAAGATCTCCGCGAAATTCTCGTTCAGGTAGCCGCCGAAATAGGCCGGATCGTCGGAGTTGATCGTCACCATCAGCCCGGCGTCCAGCAGCGCGCGCAGATTGTGCTGCGCCATCTGCGGGAACACTTTCAGCTTGACGTTGGAGAGCGGGCAGACCGTCAGCGGCACCTGGCGCGCCCGCAGCAGTTCAACCAGCGCCGGATCTTCGAGACAGCGCACGCCGTGGTCGATGCGCGCCACGTGCAGCAAGTCGAGGGCGTCGCGGATGTAAGCCGGCGGTCCTTCTTCGCCGGCGTGCGCCACCAGCCGCAGGCCCAGTTCGCGACAACGCGCGAAGACGCGCGAAAATTTTTCCGGCGGATGATCGCGCTCCGATGAATCAAGGCCGACGCCGACGATGGCCGGCAGGTAAGGCATGGCCTGTTCCAGCGTCGCAAACGCGTCCTCTTCGGACAGGTGGCGCAGGAAGCACATGATCAAGCCGCTGGTCATGCCCCATTCGTCGGCGGCATCGCCCAGCGCGCGGTCGATGCCGCCGACGATGGCGGCAAAGTTCACGCCGCGCGACAGATGCGATTGCGGATCGAAGAACAGTTCCGTGTGGCGGATATTGTCGGCGTGCGCGCGCTGCAGGTAGGCCCACGTCATGTCGTAGAAATCCTGCTCGGTCAGCAGCACGCTGGTGCCGGCGTAGTAGATGTCCAGAAAGGATTGCAGGTCATTGAAGGCGTAGGCGCGCCGCAACTGTTCGACGGAATCATATGGCAGCGTCACGCCGTTGCGGCGGGCCAGTGCGAAGATCAGTTCCGGTTCCAGCGAGCCTTCGATGTGGATGTGCAGTTCGGCCTTGGGCATGCCCTTGACCAGCGCCAGAAGCGCAGCCTGCGTGTCGCGGCTCATTTGCCCTCCACGGTGTAGGCAGGCGATGGCGCGACCGGCACGGCGGCCGTCAGGCCGTCGACGTAAAAGTCAAAGAAGCGGCGGTTGTCAAAGCGCTCCACGATGGTCGCCGGTTGCAGCCCTGGTTGCGCGGTGGCGTGGCCGATCGAGCGGCCATTGGTGGCGCCGACCCTGGTGTCGATCTCCACCCAGCGCTGCACGGTGCGCCTGGCGTATCCCTGGTCGAGCAGGTAGGCCAGCGTCAGCGTATCCCACACGTCGGTGCTGTAGGCTGGATTGGTTTCGAAGCCGTTCCTGCCGTCGTAGCCGTAGCCGTTGAGCTGCTTGAACAGCCGCGCGATGATGCCGTCGCGGGCGGCGCCATATACCACGCGGTCATACACCTGCTTGTCGATCTTGACGGTGTCGGTAACGTCGAGCGGGAAGATCACATGCCGCACCGGCAGTCCAAGCACTTCGCGCGCCGCCTGCGGATCGAACCACCAGTTGAATTCCGCCGCCGCCGTGGTGTTGCCGGCCACGTCGAAGGCGCCGCCCATGTAGATGATCTGTCCGATCATCGGAACAATTTCCGGATGCCGCCGCACCGCCAGCGCGATGTTGGTCAGCGGCCCGATGGCGAGAATCGTGACTTCGCCGGGATGGCGGCGGATGCTGTCGGCGATGAATTCGGCCGCGCTTTGTTCGCGCAGCTCCGTATGGCTGGCATAGCCGTCCGGCGGCGCCACCAGGTCGGCGTCGGAGCGTGGTTCCGGGCGGCTCCAGGCGCCCAGGTAGCCGTCGCCGCCGGGATGCATCTGCTGCTCGGCGCGCACGGTGGCCAGATCGTGCGACAGCGGGTAGTTGGCGCCGGCGTACACGCCGACCTGCTGCGCAATGCCCAGCCGCTCAACGGATTTCAGCGCTTCGGCGGTCTCCTGCCGCAGCCACTTGTTACCGGAGACCAGTGTCAAGCCCAGTATCTCGACGCGACCGCGCGCCTGCAATTGCGCGGCGATGGCCAGCAGCTGGCCGTCGTCGTTCAGCGTGCCGAAGTCGCTGTCGATGATGATCTTCGGCGGCGGCGAGGCCGCCATGCTGTGCTGTCCACCGCAAAGCGCCACCACGCTGGCCGCCACGATGAGAAGTCGCCGCATATTCGTCTCCGGTTCAAGGTTGGGAAAAATCGCAGGCCAGTTTAACCGGCAATGCGCGGCAGCTCATCAAAAACGATGCGGCACACCGCCTCGCATTTGGCGAGGTCGAAGCGGCCTTCGCTACGAACGCCGGATTCCATGTCGATCCAGTAGGCGGCGCCGGAGGCGACGGCAAACTTCGGCAGCGTATCGCGCACGGTGTCCGGTCCCAGGCCGCCGGAGTAGCCGCAGAACGGCAGGCTGGCGGTCGTTGCTGGCCAGGTGGTCGGCCGCACGCCGGTGCCGAAGGAAACGTCATACAGCCAGTCGACCCGCAGGTCGGCCGGAAATTCGCCCTGGCATTGCAGCGCCGCCCGCACGCCATGGCGTGCGGCGAAGCTGGCGCTGTGGCGGATCTCGCTGTCGCTGCTGCCGGCGCGCGCATGGTTGATCTGGACCCGCGAGAAGCCGGCCAGGTTCAACTCCGGATCGCCACCCTGGACGATGGCCTGCGCGGCGCCGCCGCAGATGTGGGCGGACAGGCGCAGTGGCGCGGCCCGCAGGGCGTCGCGTACCGACGCAAGCGGGAACAGTGGCGCGCCTTCCTGGGCGGCGTCCAGCAGCACGCCCCATTCAATCGGGTAGCGCGCGGACAGCGCCAGCATGCCGGGCAGCAGGTCGGCGCGGTCGATGCCGGTGAAGGTGATGTAGGCGGGGGCGGTATAAGGTATGGTCATGGTTGTTTTTGTGTTTTAAAGGTACGTACCATTGTTTCACGGTTGCTTGCCGATTTCAATAGCTGTTCCGCGTAAACGCAACAGAATTGTCTGAGCATGAAAATTTATAATTTAAGTGGTACATACCACTGTAGAATTTCTTCCAAATTAACGACGGGAGAAAGAGCATGACTAGCAGGGAAATCGTGGTGGTGGTACTGGGCTTGACTGCGGTGGCGGCAGCGATGGCACAGGAAGAGCAGCCAGCGGCAGTGGCGGGCCAGCTGCAAACGGTGACCGTCAGCGCCGAGCGGCGCGCGGAGAATGTCAAGAATGTGCCGGTGTCGGCGACCATCATTGCCGACGACACGCTGGGGGCGCTCAACTCCGGCGGCTTGGACATGCAGATGCTGGCGGGGCGTGCGCCAAGTCTTCAGGTGGAATCGTCCTTCGGCCGTGGTTTTCCGCGTTTTTACCTGCGCGGCTACGGCAATGTGGACTTCCACCAGAACGCCTCGCAGCCGGTCTCGCTGATCTATGACGACGTGGTGCAGGAAAGCGCGGTGCTGAAAGGCTTCCCGGCCTTTGACCTGGAACGGATCGAAGTGCTGCGCGGGCCGCAAGGTTCGCTGTTCGGCCGCAATACGCCGGCCGGCGTGGTCAAGTTCGATTCGGTGCGGCCGTCGCAGACACCCGGTGGCTACCTGACGCTGTCCGACGCCACGCACAACACCGCCGGCCTGGAAGGCGCGGTGAACCTTCCGCTCGGCGGCGACTGGGCCGCGCGCGTTTCCCTTCTCAGTCAGCACCGCGACGACTGGATCGGCAACGCACACACGGGCCAGTCCGACCAGTATGGCGGCTATAACGACACTGCGGCGCGCTTGCAAGTGCTGTATCAACCGGGCGGCGGCTTCAGTGCGCTGGCCAATCTGCACCAGCGCAGCATGAATGGCAGCGCTTCGCTGTTCCGCGCCAATATCATCCAGAAGGGCAGCGATGCGCTGGCGCCGGGTTTCGACATCGGCAGCGTATCGACCGATGGCCAGAACGGCCAGCACCTGAACAACTACGGCGGAAACCTGCGGCTGACGTGGCGCCTGGGCGATGTGACGCTGCATTCGGTGACCGGCTACGAGACCGTGCGTGTCTACAGCCGTGGCGATGTCGATGGCGGTTTTGGCGCGGTGTATGCGCCGCCCTCGGGACCGGGACTGATTCCGTTTGTGGTCGAATCGGCGGACGGCACCAAGGGGCACCACCAGCTGACGCAGGAACTGCGGCTGGAGTCCGACGTGGCGCAGGCGTTCAAATGGCAGGCCGGCCTGTTCTACTTCGATGAGAAATACCAGATCGACAGCTACAGCTACGACACGCTGGTCGGCGGCGCGCTCACGTCGGACATCCGCTCGCACCAGAAGAACGACGCCTACGCGGTATTCGGCTCCATCAACTACGATATCAGCCCGCGTTTCAACCTGCGCGCCGGCCTGCGCTACACGCGTGACAACAAGGATCTGAACACGGAACCGGACAACAAGCCGGGCGGCGGCTCCGATATCGATGCATCGGCGGGCCTGGCCACCAGCACCGGCGTGTCCAAGGTCAACTGGGATATCAGCGGCGTGTACAAGCTGAATCAGGCCGCCAACGTGTACGGCCGCGTCGCCACCGGCTTCCGTGGCGCGACCATCCAGCCGGCGGCATCGTTCAATCCGATGTCGGTGGCGCGGCCGGAAACCATCACTTCCTATGAAGCCGGCTTCAAGACCGATCTGCTGGATCGCCGCGCGCGCCTGAGCTTCGATGTCTACAGCTACACGGTCAAGGATCTGCAGCTGACGGCGGTGGGTGGCACCTCCAATTCCGCCATTTTGCTGAACGCCGACCGCAGCGCCGGCCGCGGCGCGGAGCTCGATCTGGACGCCTACCTGACCGAGAACCTGTTGTGGAGCTTCGGCGGCAGCTACAACTACACCCGGATCAAGGATGCCGGGCTGACGGTCGGCGCCTGCGCCGCCTGTACGCTGCTCAATCCCACCATCGTCACGGGCGCCGGCGGCACGCTGGTGCGCATCGACGGCAATCCGCTGCCGCAGGCGCCGCGCTGGAGCGCCAACACCTCGCTCAAGTACAGCCACGCGGTCGGCAACGGCGAGTGGTACGTCTATACCGACTGGGTCTATCGCAGCGCGGTCAACTTCACCTTGTACCGTTCGGCGGAGTTTGTCGGAAACCCCTTGTTGACAGGCGGTTTGCGGCTCGGGTACAAGTGGGATAACGATCGTAACGAGGTGGCGCTGTTCGGCCGCAATATCACCAATCGCGTCCAACTGGTGGGCGGGATTGATTTCAATAACCTGACTGGTTTTGTCAATGATAACAATCCGCGCATCTTTGGCATCCAGGCCAGCCGCCGTTTCTGAACCTGACGGCTATACAGGACCGACCGCATGAGTGATTTTCTGCATTTTCCGCAAGCACGCCCGTTTGATCTGCTGGCCTTTGGCGACCCGAACATCGACCTGCTGTTCACGGTGGACCGGGCGCCTCAGGCCGACCAGAAGGTACTGGGACGCCGCCTGCCGCCATACGCCGGCGGCACGGTGGCCAACGTGGCGTGCGCCGCCGGCCTGCTGGGCCGGCCGACGCTGGCCTACGGGCGCATCGCCGATGACGGCGAGGGCGAGTTTCTGCGCCGCGAGTACGAGCGTTTCGGCGTCGTCACCAGCCACTTGCGGGTGGTGCCGGGCGCCACATCGCCGACGGCGCTGATCATCATCGAGGCCAACGGCGAGAAGGCGCTGGTGTATTCGCCGATGCCCGGTCCGACGCTGCATGCGGAATCGTTTGCGGCGGCGCTGGCGCAAAGCCGGCTGCTGTATGCGATGCCCTACAACTTGCCGGAATTCGAGCAGTTGCACGGGCTGGCGCGCGCCGCCGGCGTGCCGCTGGCGATCGACATCGAGACCGCGATGGTGCCGGACCGCGCGCATCTGCACCGCCTGTTGTCGCTGTGCGACCTGGCCTTCATGAACGACACCACCTACCGCGCGATTCTCGGCGCCGCGCCGCAGGAGGAGGGCATGGCCGGCCTGCTGGAATTTGGTGCGCGCATGCTGGTCATCAGCTGTGGTGCGCGCGGCGCCATGCTGGTTACGCGCGACCAGGCCATCACCCAGCCGGCGTTTGCCGCCGAAGTGGTGGACAGCACCGGCGCCGGCGACAGCTTCAATGGCGCTTTCCTGGCCGCGCTGCTGGAAGGGCAGCCGTTGGAGGACGCGTTGCGCTTCGCCTGCGCGGCCGGCAGCATCGCCGTCACCGCCACCGGCGCGCGCTCGGCGCTGCCGACGCGGGCGCAAGTGGCGGCGCGGCTGCAACGCGCCTGAATCTCACATACAAGGAAGCCGCATGAATTTTGTTGAATGGGCCGACCGCTATTTCCAGCTCAGCGCGCGCGGCACCACGCCGGCGCGCGAGGCGGTCGCCGGCTGCACCACCTTTGCCGCCATGAGCTACATCCTGGTGGTCAATCCGCTGATATTGTCCGGGGCGGGCATGGACCGCAATGGGCTGTTCCTGGCCACCATCGTCTCGGCCATGGCGGCCACGCTGGTGATGGCCTTGTGGGCCAACCTGCCGATCGCGCTGGCGCCAGGCATGGGAACCAATATCGTGTTTGCCCAGGTGGTGGTGGGGCAGATGGGCGTGCCGTGGCAGACCGGCCTGGCGATGGTGCTGTTGAACGCCCTGGTATTCCTGGTGCTGTCGCTGACCAAATGGCGCGCGCGCATTGTCGCGGCATTCCCGGAGCCGGTGAAGCTGGGCATGCAGTGTTCGATCGGCGTGTTCATCGCCTGGCTGGGTTTGCGCAGCGGCGGCCTGCTGGTGGCCGATGCCGGTTCGCTGGTGGGCTTCTCGCGGCTGCATGACGGCGGTGCATGGCTGACGCTGGGCGGCATCCTGCTGACCGCCATGCTGCTGGTGCGGCGCGTGCCCGGCGCCTTTCTGCTGACGATGCTGGCGGTGAGCGTGCTGGGCGTGTTTGTCGCCGGCGCCGATGGCCGTCCGCTGACGACGCTGCCGTCCAGCTGGATCGGCCTGCCGGTGTTCACCGACCAGCTGCTGTTCGCGCTGGACTTCCGTGGCTTCGCCTCGCACTTCATGCTGCTGCTACCGGTGACGCTATATTTTCTGCTGATCGAATTTTTCGCCGGCACCGCCACCATGTTCGGCGTGATCCGCAGCGCCGGCCTGCTGCAAGCGAACGGCGACCTGCCGCACGCGCGGGCCGCCTTCGCGGCGGATGCGCTGGGCAGCGTGATCGGCGCGGCCACCGGCACGTCGACCGTCACGGCCTACGTTGAATCGGTGGCCGGCGTGGAAGCCGGCGCGCGCACCGGCTTGAGCGGCGTGGTGGTGGCAGCGCTATTCGGTCTGGCGTTGCTGTGCGGTCCCTTGCTGACGGCGATCCCCGCCTGCGCCACCGCGCCGGTATTGGTGATGGTCGGTTTGTGCATGCTCGACGGCCTGCGTGAGCTCGATACCAGCGCCCCGGAAAATTATCTGCCGCCGCTGCTGATGTTGCTGGTCACCGCGTGCAGCGCCGACCTGATGGTGGCGCTGGCGCTGGGCTGCTTCATCTACACGCTGATGCTGCTGGCGCGACGCCGCTGGCCGGGCGCCATGGTGCTCGGGCTGGACGCGGTGTTCGTGCTGTACCTGGCGCTGCGTGGCCATATCGGCTGAGCGGCCGAAGCCAGCGCGCCACGTCAGCCGGCGCTGCCCTTGCTGATGCGGGTCTTGTAGCGATAGGGTGGTACGTACTTCATTTCGCAGTATTCGACCGGTTCGCGCCGGTCGGACAGCATCACGCGTTCGCACAGCAGCAGCGGTGCGCCCAGCGTCACGCCCAGCAGCGCCACATCTTCCGCCTGGGCCGCCACCGCGCCCACGCTCTCCAGGCTTTCCGACGGCTTGATGCCGAACTTGTCGATCAGGATGCGGTACAGCGAGCCGACTTGTTCCAGCTCCTTCTGGGTCAGTTGCGCGCCTTCCGGCAGCCGCAAGAACGATTCCTGCAAACCGATAGGCTTGTTGTTCATCAGGCGCACGCGTTTGATGCGCAGCAGCGGCTCGTCCGGCTGCATGTGCAGCAGGCTGGCGATGGCCATGTTGGCCACCACGGTTTCCATACTGAGGATGGTCTGTCCCGGCACGCCGCCGCGCTTGATGGTGTCGTCGGTGAAGCTGTCAAGGAAGCGCGACATCTGGCGCACCGATTCCGGCGCGGCAAAGGTGCCGCGTCCGTGGTCGCTGTACAGCAGGCCCTGTTCTTCCAGCAGGCGGATCGCCTTGCGCACCGTGTCACGGCTGACCTGGTAGGTGATCGCCAGCTCGCGCTCGGCCGGCATCGGCTCCTTGGCGCCGATGTTCCCCGACGCCATCAACTGCTTGAGTGTCTCGGCCAGTTGCTGGTACAGCGGCACGTTGGTCTTGGTGGATCGCATTGTGTTTACCTGCTGGTGATCGTGATGGCCGTATTGTAACGAAATGATTTACACCCCGGTGAAATATGACAGTTTGATGACGCAGGTACGTACCTTTGTATTAATTTAGTGATTGGTGTCTATTGCAGGCCGCATTAGAATTTTTCGCTTTGAATATTGGTACGTACCATTGTAATATTGTTGACGACATCAACAGGTGCGCAGGCATCGACTATCCATCACAGGGGAACTTATGTATTCAAAATTGGGTGTGATCGCGGCCGGATCGGTGGCGGTACTGCAATGCGGCGTGCCGGCGCAGGCGCAGGAGGCGGGGGAGGCTGTGCCGACCGTGGTGCAGGTCACCGGCCAGGTACTGGGCAAAGGCGAGGCGCGCGCCAACAGCGTGATCGACCAGGCGGTGATCGCCGAGCAGCCGGCGGGTCTCGATCCGCTCAAGCTGCTGGCGCGCGTACCGGGCATGCAGGTCAGTTCCAGCGATGCGCTGACCGGCAGTTTTTCGATGCGCCTCTCGATGCGCGGCTTTAACAAGGAGCAGATCGGCATTTCCATCGACGGCATTCCGAACGGTTCGACCTTGTCGAACGGCGGCACCATGCCGAACCGGCTGCTCGATCCGGCCAACCTGGTACGCGTCGATGCCTCGCAGACCGCCGGCGACCTGGGCACGCCGTCGAACCAGGCGCTGGGCGGCTATATCGATTTCAAGACGCGCGATCCATCCAGGGAACGCGGCGGCGAGGTGGAACTGTCGACCGGCAGCTTTGGTTACCAGCGCGGCTTCGTGCGGGTCGATACCGGCAAGTCGGCGTCGGGCACCAGCGCCTATCTCGATTATTCGCATGAATATGTGCGCACCTGGCCGGGCGACGAATCCGGTCGCAACACCCGCCGTCACATCGACGCGCGCGTGTTGCAGGATCTGGGCGGCGGTTCCAGCCTGCGCGCCACCGTCAGCTACAACAAGTTCAGCGACAACGACTATGACGCGGTGGCTTTGCTCGCCGCATCGTCGAAGCTGTACAAGGCCACCTTCTACGGCGATCCGACCACCGACGGCCTGACCGACCATTGGACCGGCAATCCGGCCATCGACCAGAACTACCGCGGCACGCGCGGCATCAACAGCGAAGACACCCTGATGCACATCGACTGGACCCAGCGTTTTGGCGACAGCGGCAAGCTGACGGTCAAGCCGTACTGGCACAAACAGGACGGCAACGGCTGGTTCTACGTGCCGTATGTGCAGTTGCCCAGCAATGGCCTGGTGTACAGCCCCGTCGCGGCAGGCGGCAAGCCGACCGCCGTGGTGCAGGAGTGCTACCAGAACCAGTATCAGCGC
Source organism: Duganella alba (assembly GCF_009674495.1). Lineage (GTDB taxonomy): Bacteria > Pseudomonadota > Gammaproteobacteria > Burkholderiales > Burkholderiaceae_D > Rugamonas > Rugamonas alba. Next base: position 38,773 of record NZ_WKJN01000019.1, read on the forward strand.
ACCGCCAGCGGCGCCCTGATTCCGGTCAGCGCGATCAGCTATCCGTCCGGTTCCAGCAGCGCCTCGCTGGCCACCGCCGGCTGCCCGGCGGCCGCAAAGTATGCGATGAATCCGGTCGCGCAGTGGGGCGCGCGCGAAGCCAGCACGCGCCGCAGCGACAACGCCATCGACCGCAAGGGCGCGCTGGCGGAAGTCTCCAGCATGCTGGGCGAGTACCAGCGCATCCGTGTCGGCGGCTGGGTGGAACGGACCACGCGCGACAAGGACCGCAACTGGTTCGCCGTCACCGATCCAATCGTCAGCGGCGCCTTCAAGGACAGCGCACTGTATTCGATCACGCAGGACCGCCATTATTCGTCCAACACGGCGATGGCCTACGCGCAGGACAAGGTCAGCCTGATGGACAACCGCCTGCAACTGGATCTCGGCGCCACCTATCAGCGCTTCAAGGAGGATTATTCGTCGCCGGTGGAGTTCAACGGCGTGCGCACGCTGGAAGTCAGTTCACGGCTGCTGCCCAAGCTGGCGGCGCTGTACCGCGTGAACGACGACTGGGAAGTGTTCGCCAGCGGCTCGAAGAACTTCAGCGCGATTCCCGACACGGTGTTCGAAGGCACGGCGGCGGTCGATTCGAAAAATGGCATCAAGCCTGAAACGTCCATCAACAAGGACATCGGCGTGCGCTGGACCAGCGACAACGGCTATGGTGCGGCGCTGACCGCCTACAAGATCGATTACCGCGACCGCATCTCGATCCAGAACGGCAATCCGAACGGCGACATCTTCTCGCGCGACGCCACCACCACCTTTGCCAACCAGGGCGGCATCAGCTCGCAGGGCGTGGAGCTGACCTTGCGCGCCAGTGGCGCCAGCTACGAGCTGTATGCCAACGCCTCCTACAACGATGCGCACTATGTCGGCGACACGCCGGCCGAAGGCATCAAGGCCAACGATCCGGTACTGGGTGCGCCGCGCCGCAGCGCCTTTGCGGAAGCCACCTGGAAGCCGTCGGAAGCCTGGCGCCTGACGGCCAATGCGCATTATGTCGGCGAGGCGGCCGGCACTTATGGCGACTTGCCGAACACCGTCATCACCGGCGGCCCGGCGGTCTATCCGCGCCAGTACATGCCGGCTTACACGCTGGTGGGCCTGAACTTCAGCTATAAGCCGAGCGGCAGCCTGTTCGGCTACGGCAGCCGCACCGAGTTTGCCGTCAACGTCGACAATCTGTTCGACCGCCGCTACCTCGGCGGCGTCGGTGCGGAGCTGACCAGTTCCAGCCCGCTGACCACCGGGCGTTATTTCCTGGGCAGTCCGCGCACCTTCTATGCCACCATGCGGGTGAAGTTTTGAGGGCAGGGCTTTGCTTCGGCATCGCGGCGACGCTGTTGTCGCTGGCGATGCCGGCCACCGCCGCGGAGCAGGCGCGCTTGCGCCTGATCGGCGAGCAGCGCATTCCGCACCGGCTGGTGTTTGACGGCACGGTGGTGGGCGGCCTGTCCGGCATTGACTACGATGCGCGCTCCGGCGCCTGGATGATGGCCAGCGACGACCGCTCGGAATTCAGCCCGGCGCGCTTCTACACGGCGCGCCTGGACTATGACGCGGCGCAGTTCCGGCAGGTCAGGCTGGAGGCGGTGCATCTGTTCCGGCAGGCCGACGGCAGCACTTATCCGGCGCAGGGCGGCGAGGTGGCGGACATCGAGGCGGTGCGCGTCGATCCGCAGGACGGCAGCATCTGGTATGCCAGCGAAGGCAGCGGCAAACTGGGGCTGTCGCCGTTCGTGCGGCAGGCTGCAGCCGATGGCGGCTACCTGGCGGCGCTGCCGATGCCGGCGTTGTTCAGGGACGATCCTGCGCACCGGCGCGGCCCGCGCAACAACCTCAGTTTCGAAGGACTGGCGTTTGCGCCGGACGGCCGGTCGCTGTGGCTGGGCATGGAGGCGCCGTTGTACCAGGACGGTCCGGTGGCGACGCCGGAGCATGGCGCGGTGAGCCGGTTTACCCAGTTCGACCGCAGCGGCAAGGTGCTGGCGCAATACGCCTATCCGCTGGATCGCGTGCAGGGTGTGCCGGCGGCCGGGCGCTTCGGCGACAACGGCGTGTCGGAAATCCTGGTGCTCGATACGCGCCACCTGCTGGCGCTGGAGCGCTCCGGCGTGCAGGATGCCGCCGGCCATTTCGCCTTCCACATCCGCCTGTACATGGTGGAGCTGGATGGCGCCACCGACGTCGCCGGCCATCCCGCGCTGGCGGGCGCCGACTACCAGCCGCTGCGCAAGCGGCTGTTGCTGGATCTGGACGCGGCGGGCCTGGACAAGGTGGACAACCTGGAAGGCATGAGCTGGGGGCCGTTGCTTGCCAACGGCCACCGCAGCCTGGTGATGGTCTCGGACGACAACTTCAGCGACGATGAGGTGACGCAGCTGTTGGCGTTCGAGTTGCTGCCGGCCTCTGACTGACAGGCGTCAGCGCGGCGTGGCCGGCAGCACCTGCACTTCAATGCCGGAGTACATCGCCGGCGCATGGTAGACGCGCTGGGTGGCTTTCTGGAAGTCTTCCGGCTTGGCCTTCGGGATGTCGACGAAGGTCTGCGGATTCAGGTCCACCAGCGGGAACCACGAACTCTGGATCTGCACCATGATGCGGTGGCCACGACGGAAGGTGTGGTTGATGTCGCTCATGCTGTAGCTGACCGTCTCCACTTTGCCCGGCGTGAACGGCTGCGGATTGTCGAAGCCGTTGCGGAACTTGCCGCGCAGCGGATCGCCGCGCACCAGCTGCTGGAAGCCGGCCATGGTCACCTGCGGCTTGGCGACGTCGCCGCCGCGTGGACGCTCTTCGTCGTCGCCGGCCGGGTATTCCGGCGGGTAGACGTCGATCAGCTTGACCACCCAGTCGGCGTCGGTGCCGGTGGTGGAGACGAACAGCTTGGGTTTGACCGGACCGGCGAAGGTCACGTCTTCATCCAGCGGCTCGCTGCGCCAGGTCAGCACGTCCGGACGGGTGGACGCGAAGCGCTGGTCGCCGACCATGTATTCCTTCGGCGCGCCGTTGGCCGGGTAGGAGGTGAACGGCACCGGCTTGCGCGGATCGGCCACGTATTCGTCGAAGGCGGCGCCGGCGGCCGGCTGTTTCCAGCTCAGCGTGCCGTTCTCGCCCAGGTACAGCGTGCGCGCCTGCGCCTGTTTCGGCGGCCACACGGCGTAGTTGCGCCAGACGTTGCTGCCGGTTTCAAACGCATAGACTTCAGCGCTGTTCTTGTTCTTCGCATCCTTCAGGTGCTGCTCGAAGAACGGGAACTGGATCTGGCTGCGGAAGTATTCGCCGGTCTTGCTGTCGAAGTTGACATAGCCCAGGCGCTTGCCTTCGCCGCGCGCCCAGCCGCCGTGCACCCACGGGCCCATCACCAGGCCGCTGTAGGTGTTGGGATTGTTTTTCTTGATGCTGGCGTAGGTGGTCAGCGGACCTTGCAGGTCTTCCGCGTCGTACCAGCCGCCCACCGTCAGCACGGCGGCCTTGATGTTCTTCAGGTTGGCCGCGATATTGCGGGTCTTCCAGAACTCGTCGTAGGTGCTGTGCTCGATGGTTGGACGCAGCAGCGCCTGCTGTTTCGGCGTCATGGTGCCGAGGATGTTGGACATCGTCAGGTGTTTGAGGAAGAACTCGTAGCCGTCGGCGGTGCCGTAGTCGAAGCGGTCCCAGGTCTTCGGCAGCGGCGTCGGATTTTCCGCTTCCACGAAGGCCGAGTAGAAGTCGAAGTTCGCCGCCAGCATGAAGGCGCCGCCGTGGTAGGAGTCGTCGTTCATGAACAGGTCGGTCACCGGCGCCTGCGGCGAGGCTGCCTTGATCGCCGGATGCGAATCGATGATGCTGGCCGAGGTGTAGAAGCCCGGATACGAAATGCCCAGGATGCCGACCTTGCCGTTGTTGTTGGCGACGTTCTTCAGCAGCCAGTCCACGGTGTCGTGCATGTCCTCGCTCTCGTTGCCCTGGCCCTTGGCGCGCTGGGCGTTGACGTGCGGCGTCATTTCCTGCCACTTGCCTTCGGACATATAGCGGCCGCGCACGTCCTGCTTGACGAAGATGTAGCCGCTGTCCTCGAATTCCTGCGACGGGCCGATGTGCTCGGGATAGAAATCCACGCCGTAATGCAACTCGCCGCCCGACTGCACGCCCGCGCTGTACGGCGTGCGCTGCATCAGGAAGGGATAGCTCTTGCTGCTGTCCTTGGGCACATACACCACGGTGAACAGCTTGACGCCGTCGCGCATGGGAATGTTGAATTCGTATTTGGTGTAGTGCTCGCGCAGGCTGTATTTCGGCGCCTCGGCGGCGAGGACTTGTTGCTGGCAAACGCCACCCAGCAGCATGGACAGGGCGAGGGCGGTAAGGCGGGCTTTCATGGAATCCTTGTGGATGAGATGGCAAACCCGCCTAGTGTAATCCTGCTGGATGGGTTAAATTGAAAAAATTTACGAGTTTCAAGAAAGACCGCCGCATGAAGTTGCAATCTATGAAATTGTGGGCGTTGCTGCTGGCCGCCTGCGCGCTGCCGGCGCAGGCGCAGGACACGCGCTACGTGCCGCACGGCTCCTGGACCCAGCTGGCGATTCCGGCGCCGGCCTGCCTGACCATGAGCCAGCCTTGGGAGGGCGTGTGGAATCCGTGCACCAAGGCCGACCACGACGAATGGCTGCAAGACCTGCGCCACTGGCGCGACGAGCGCCGCATCCGCGTCGGCTACGACGGCCAGCGCTACGCGCAGCCGTCGGTGGCATGGACCCAGTCCAGCTTCATGCAGGCGCAGATGATGGTCGAGGACCGCTACTTCTACGATCCGGCCACGCGCCAGTACACGGTGGACCGCTATCTGGACGACCTGGTCAAGCGCTTCGGCGGCATCGACGCGGTGCTGGTGTGGCCGACCTATCCGAACATCGGCCTGGACGACCGCAACACCGTCGACATGGTGCGCTCGCTGCCGGGCGGCATTCCGGCCGTGAAGAAGATGGTGGCCGATTTCCACCGGCGCGGCGTCAAGGTGATGTTCCCGATGATGCTGTGGGACCAGGGCACACGCGCCATCGGCCGTTCCTGGCCCGACGAGCTGGCCGCGCTGATGGCCGACATCGGCGCGGACGGCGTCAACGGCGACACGCAGGATGGCGTGCCGCTGGCCTTCACCCAGGCCGCCGACAAGATCAAGCACCCGCTGGTGTTCCAGCCGGAAGGCCTGCCATCCGACGAGGCGCTGGCGTGGAACCTGATGACCTGGGGCCAGTACACCTTCCCCTTCGCGCCGACGGTGGACCGCTACAAGTGGCTGGAGCCGCGCCACATGGTCAACATTTCCGACCGTTGGAACCGCAGCAAGACCGACGACTTGCAATTCGCTTTCTTCAACGGCGTCGGCTGGGAAAGCTGGGAAAACATCTGGGGCATCTGGAACGGCATCACGCCGCGCGACGGCGAAGCCACCCGCCGCGTGGCGACGCTGGAGCGCATGTACGCACGCTTCCTGGTCAGCCCGGAATGGCAGCCGCATTATCCGATGCGCCAGTACGGCGTGTTTGCCAGCCGATGGCCGCTGGCGGAGGGCACGCTGTGGACCATCGTCAACCGCAACGAGTATGACAGCAACGGCGTCCAGCTGCGCGTGCCGTATCGCGTCGGCGCGCGCTACTTCGATGCCTATCACGGCGTTGAACTGCAAGCCACGCGCGATAATGACGGCGTGCTGCTGTCGTTCCCGATCGAAGCGCGCGGCTTTGGCGCCGTGCTGATGACCGACGCCGCACCATCGCAGGCAAACCTGGACACCATGCGCAACATGAGCGCGCGCCCGCTGCGCGACTTCGCGGCGGAATCGGCGCCGCTGCCGCAGACGCAAACGCCGGTGACGGCCACCAAGCCAGCCAGTGCGGCGCCGGCCGGCATGGTGGAAATTCCCGCCGGCCCGTTCGACTTCACCGTGCGCGGCCTGGCCATCGAAGGCGGCAACAGCATCGGCGTCGATGTCGCCTATCCGTGGGAAGACGGCGCGCGCCGCTTCCACCAGCGCAGCATGCGGATGAAGCGCTTCTTCATCGACCGCTACCCGGTCAGCAACGCGCAGTTCAAGGCATTTATCGATGCCAGCGGCTACCGTCCGGCCGACGACGCCAACTTCCTCAAGCACTGGAAGAACGGCAGCTATCCTGCCGGCTGGGGCAACAAGCCGGTCACCTGGGTCGGCCTGGAGGACGCGCGCGCCTATGCCGCCTGGGCCGGCAAGCGCCTGCCGCATGAATGGGAATGGCAATACGCCGCCAGCGGCAGCGACGGCCGCACCTACCCATGGGGTAACGACTGGCGCGCCGACGCCGTGCCGAAGCCGGCCGGCGGCCGTCTGGTGGCGACGCCGGACGATGTGGACGCCCATCCGCAAGGCGCCAGCCCGTTCGGCGTGCAGGATCTGGTCGGAAATGTGTGGCAGTGGACCGACGAATACAGCGACGAGCACACCCGTTTCGCCATCCTGCGCGGAGGCAGTTCCTACCGTCCGCAAGGTTCGATCTGGTACTTCCCGCAGGCGCAGCGCAACGACCAGCACGGCAAGCTGCTGCTGATGGCGCCGGGCCGCGATCGCGCCGCCACACTGGGCTTCCGCTGCGTGACCGACGCCGCCGACTGAACGAACGCACTGTTTGACATGCATAAAAGCATCACATTTGCCTAACCTTTATACTGTGGCCCACATGACTACAAAAGCATTGCCAGAATATTAAATGAGTACCTTCGATCCCTTGACCGGTGTTGCGGACCGCCCAGGATTCCGCGAAGGCCTGCGCGGCGCGCTACAGCGCTCGCAGCGCGCCGGCGCCCAGGTGGCGCTGGTGCTGATCAATCTGGATGCTTTCCAGGCAATCAACGATTTGCACGGCCAGGACTGCGGTGATGCGCTGCTGCGCGAAATCGCCCGCCGGCTGCAGCATCTGGCGCGCGCCAGCGAGCTGGTGGCGCGACTGGGCGCCGATGAATTTGGCATCGTCTGCGAGCAGGTGGCGGCGCCGACGGATCTGGCGGCGCTGGCCGAACGCATCATGGGCGCCGTGCGCACGCCGGTCGAAGTGGGCGAGGTCACGATTACGGTCACGGCCAGCATCGGCATCGCGGCCACCAGCGACGCCGGCGCCGGCGATTCCAGTGACGAGCTGCTGCGCTTTGCAAAGACCGCGATGCAGGCGGCGCGCCAGGCTGGCGGCGATGGCTGGCAATTCTTCAATCCGCAGATGCACGAGCGCGCCTTGCACCGCATGGACCTGGCCCACGGCCTGCAACTGGCGCTGGAACGCGAAGAGCTGGCGCCGCGCTTCCAGCCCATCGTGGAGGCCGGCAGCGGACGCATCGTCGGCGCCGAGCTGCTGCTGCGCTGGTTCCCGCAGCAGGGCGAGATTTCGCCGGTCGAATTCATTCCCATCGCCGAAGCCAGCGGCTCGGTGATCGCCATCGGCGCCTGGGTGTTCCGCCAGGCCTGTCTGGCCGAGCGCGACTGGCACCGGCGCTGGGGCGAAACGGCGCCGTATGTGTCGGTCAACGTTTCGGTGCGCCAGCTCGATGATCCGGCGCTGGCCGACGTGTTTGCCGACATTCTGCGCGACACCGGCGCCGATCCGGACCGCCTGCTGCTGGAAATCACCGAGAGCATGCTGATGGTCGACATCGACGCCAAGCTGCGCGTGCTGGACCAGTTGGCCGGTATGGGACTGCGCATGGCGATGGACGATTTCGGCACCGGCTATTCATCGCTGGCGCAACTGGCGCGGCTGCCGGTGGACGTGCTGAAGATCGACCGCTCCTTCATCCAGGACATCGCCGAGAGCGGCGAGAGCCGCGCCGTGGTGGAAGCCGTGGTCGGCCTCGGTCGCGCACTGGGCCTGAAGCTGGTGGCGGAGGGCGTCGAAACCGCCGCCCAGCAGCTGGAACTGTGCGGCTATGGCTGCGATCTGATCCAGGGTTACTATTTCTACCGTCCGATGCCGGCCGACCAGATGGTCGAGGCGGTCGAGCGGCAGACCGCGCTGGTGGAGCCGTCCAAGGCTACCGGCCTGTATTTCCTGCTGTACGTCAGCGAAGCGGTGGCGCCGCTGTCGCCGCAGCAGCTGGACCAGCTACTGCACCGCACCCGCGCCAACAACGCCCGCGCCGGCATCACCGGCTGCCTGCTGTACGAGAACGGCCGCTTCATGCAGATGCTGGAGGGCGAGCGCGGCGCGGTGCTGGAGACCTTTGAGCGCATCCGCAACAACCACATGCACGCCGGCGTGAGGGTGGTGATGAAGGCGCCGGCCCGGCGCCGCATCTTCACCCACTGGAGCATGCTGCTGCCCGACGACACGGCCGCGCGCCGCGATGGCCCGGATTTCCATGGTTGGCAGGCGCAGCCGATGGAATTCGACGTGCTGGCTGAAGACGCGCGCGTCTGCTACGCCTTCATCACCGCCTGCGTGCCGGACGTGAAGCACTAGGCGGGGCAGCGTACATACCTGAGCACGCCGATCGGGCATGCTGCTACCATTGCCCTTTTTATGGACCGCTTACCATGGCTGCTGACTTCGACGGCTACGTCCGCGTGCGCGGCGCGCGCGAACACAATCTGAAAAACGTGGATGTCGACATCCCGCGCAATGCGCTGGTGGTGTTCACCGGCGTGTCCGGCTCGGGCAAGTCGTCGCTGGCGTTCGGCACGCTGTATGCGGAGGCGCAGCGGCGCTATCTGGAATCGGTGTCGCCGTATGCGCGGCGGCTGTTCCACCAGATGCCGGTGCCGGAGGTCGATGTGGTTGATGGCCTGCCGCCGGCGGTGGCCTTGCAGCAGCAGCGCGGCACGCCGACCACGCGGTCATCGGTCGGCAGCGTCAGCACCTTGTCCAATTCGCTGCGGATGCTGTATTCGCGCGCCGGCGATTATCCGGCCGGGCAGGAGCTGTTGTACGCGGAATCGTTTTCGCCCAATACGCCGCAGGGCGCCTGTCCGCAATGCCACGGCCTGGGCCGTGTGTATGAAGCCACCGAGCGCTCGATGGTGCCGGACGACAGCCTGACCATCCGCGAACGCGCCGTCGCCGCCTGGCCGACCGCATGGCACGGCCAGAACCTGCGCGATATCCTGGTCACGCTGGGCTACGATGTCGATACGCCGTGGCGTGACTTGCCGAAGAAAACCCGCGACTGGATACTGTTCACCGACGAGCAGCCGACAGTACCGGTCTACGCCGGGCTGACGCCGGCCGAGACCAAGCGCGCGCTCAAGCGCAAGGAAACGCCGAGCTACCAGGGCACCTTCACCGGCGCGCGCAAGTACGTGCTGCAAACCTTTGCCGGCACCGAGAGCGCGCTGATGAAAAAGCGTGTGGCACAGTACCTGGTCAGCATGGCGTGTCCGCTGTGCGAGGGCAAGCGGCTGCGCAAGGAGGCGCTGTCCATCACCTTTGCCGGCCACGATATTACGGAGATCAGCCGCCTGTCGTTGCGCCAGCTGGCGCAGTTGTTGCAGCCGTTTGCTATCCTCAAGGCGAGCAAGCGCCATCCCGAGAAAGCCGTGGTCACCCAGCGCATCGCCGCCGATCTGCTGGCGCGGCTGGAGGTGATGCTGGATCTGGGACTGGGCTACCTGAATCTGGAACGCGGCACGCCGACCTTGTCGCCGGGCGAATTGCAGCGTCTGCGGCTGGCCACGCAGGTGCGGTCCAGCTTGTTCGGCGTGGTGTATGTGTTGGACGAGCCGTCGGCCGGCCTGCATCCCGCCGATACCGAAGCCTTGCTGCGCGCGCTGGACCGGTTGAAGGCGGCCGGCAATTCGCTGTTCGTGGTCGAGCATGCGCTGGACGTGATACGGCATGCCGACTGGATTGTCGATGTCGGCCCCAAGGCGGGCCAGCACGGCGGGCAGGTACTCTACAGCGGCAAGCCGGCCGGTCTGAAGGCGGTGAAGGAGTCGCGCACCGCGCACTATCTGTTTGGCGAGGCAAAGGCGGCGGCTCGCGCGCCGCGCACGCCGTCGGCATGGCTCAAGCTGCGCGGCGTGGTACGCAATAATCTGCAAGGGCTGGATGCGGATATTCCGCTGGGCGTGCTGGCCGGCGTCAGTGGCGTATCCGGCTCGGGCAAGTCCAGCCTGGTCAGTCAGGCCCTGATTCAGCTGGTGCAGGCGCAACTGGGCCATCCGGTCGTTGCCGAGCCGGCCGAGTCCACCGAGGATTTGCTGGATTCCGCCGACAGCGGCGAACTGCAAGGCCAGATCGTGGCCGGCATGGAATCGCTGCGGCGGCTGGTACAGGTGGACCAGAAGCCGATCGGCCGCACGCCGCGCTCCAACCTGGCGACTTACACCGGCCTGTTCGATCACGTGCGCAAACTGTTTGCCGCCACCAGGGCCGCGCGCGCCAAGCATTTCGATGCGGGACGATTTTCGTTCAACGTCGCCAAGGGGCGCTGTCCGCACTGTTCCGGCGAAGGCTTTGTCATGGTCGAGCTGCTGTTCCTGCCAAGCGTGTACACGCCGTGCCCGGAATGTGAAGGTGCGCGCTACAACCCGCAAACGCTGGCGGTGCACTACCGCGACCACAACATCGCCGAAGTGCTGGCCATGACGGTGGACGCGGCGTGGGAGTTCTTTGAAGACGTGCCGCCGCTGCGCCACGCGCTCGATGTGCTGCGTGCCGTCGGCCTCGGCTACCTGCGGCTGGGACAGCCGGCCACCGAACTGTCCGGCGGCGAGGCGCAGCGCATCAAGCTGGCGACCGAATTGCAGCGCGCCAGCCGGGGCGACACCTTGTACGTACTGGACGAACCGACCACCGGCCTGCATCCGTCCGACATCGACCTGCTGCTGCAGCAGTTGCATGGGCTGGTCGATGCCGGCAACAGCGTGGTGGTGGTCGAGCACAACGTGCAGGTGCTGGCAGATTGCGACTGGCTACTCGATGTCGGTCCCGGCGCCGGTGAGGAGGGTGGGCGGGTTGTGGCCAGTGGCGTGCCATCGGCGGTGGCGAAGAGCAAGGAAAGCCGCACCGCGCGATACCTGCGGTCATAGCGTGCGGCACCTGCGCAACCCGCACACCGCTGCGGCCAGGGTCTGACCCCGTACGGGGTCAGACCCTTTCGTTAGGGGTACTAACGTGCGGCGTAGTCGGTGACCAGTTCTGACCCCGGACGGCGTCAGACCCTTTCGTTAGGGGTACTAACGCGCGGCGTAGTAGGCCGCCAGCTCGGTGATTTCGGCATCGGTCAGCTGGCGCGCCATGTTGCGCATCTGCTGATTGAGGTCGTTGTGCCGGCTGCCGTCGCGGAAGGCGTGCAGCTGATTGCGGATGTACAGTTCCGGCTCGCCTTCCAGCACCGGCGCCGCGCTTTGCTGCGCCAGCCCGCCGTGACAGCTGGCGCAGGCGCCGATATTGCGCATCGGCGCGCCGTTGGTCACCAGTTGCGGCGCGACGCGCGGATTATCCTGCGGCAGCCGTTCATGCGGCAGATAGGAATAGTACGCCGCCAGATCGCGCATGTCCTGGTCGTTCAGGTTGACCGTCATCGGCTGCATGATGGCGCTCAGCCGGTGGCCCGACTGGTAATCGCGCAATTGCTTGTAGATGGCCGCCTCGATCTGCCCAGCCAGATTCGGCGAGTCGGCCTCGCTGACGCCGCGTATGCCGTGGCACATGGTGCAGCGCATGGCCAGCGTGGCGCCACGGCCGATGGATTCGGCATTCGCCGGTCGCATCATGCTGGCGCTGACGATCACGTCGCTGGGCCGCGCGGTGGCATCCGCGCTCAATGAACGCGAGCGGCTGGCGCCCGGCACGCCGGCGGCGCTGCAAATCGCATCCCACAGCGAGCCGGCCGCCGCGCCGTTGTTGGCGATCGGCACCCACAGGAAGCCGACGGCCGCCGCCAGCACGGCCATCAACAGCACGGCGCCGACGCTGTAGCGCATCCAGCGGTTTTTCAGGGAAAGGACAGAAGGTTCTTGCATGGCATCACCTGATCGGAACGGCCGGCACGGCGGTATTCGGAGTGTTGATCAGCTGCGCGATGGGGAAGCCGTAGTTGATGACGCTCAGGCCGATCATCAACGCCAGCCACAACCCAAAGCCGTTCAGCGCCGCCGGCATGCGCGCGCCCGCATGCACCGGCGCGCTGAAGCGGAATGACGGCAGCGGCACCGTCGCGCCGCGATGGCCGGCGGCCAGTATCCACAGGAACAGCGCGCCGGACGCCAGCAACAGCAGGCCGCCGCTGAAGGTGATGATGACCGACAGCGACATCGGCGCCAGGTCGGTGGCGGTGTAGTCGTAGTAGGCCATGCGGCGCGGCATGCCGAGTATGCCGACCCAGTGCCACGGCATGGTCAGCACCATCATGCCGACAAACCACAGCCACAGCTGCACGCGCATCAGCTTCCAGGCGTTGAGCGCGCGGCCGGTCAGGTGCGGCCACAGGTCGTAGGCCAGCGCAAAGTACATGATGACGATGGCGCCGCCGAAAATCAGGTGGAAGTGGCCGGTGATCCATTGCGTGTTGTGGATGGCGAAGTCCAGCTGGTAGCTCATGTTGATCAGGCCGCCCGCGCCGCCGAAGCCCAGCATGATGAAGGACAGTGCCAGGGCCAGCATCATCGGATTCTTCCACGGCAGCCTGGCGATCCAGGCGAAGCTGCCGGCGCCGCCGCGCAGCCGGCCGGCAATCTCAACCGAGGCGCAGATGGTGAAGATGGTCAGCAGTGTCGGCACCGACACCATGGCGGTGAACACCGCATGCAGGAACTTGACGCCGCTGCCGACCTGCGGATCCTGGAACAGGTGGTGTATCCCGATCGGCATCGAAAACACCAGGAACAGGATGAAGGAGATGCGCGCCATGGCGTCGCTGTACAGGCGGCCGCCGATCGCGCGCGGCACCAGTGTATAGAAGGCGATGTAGGCCGGCATCAGCCAGAAGTAGACGATGGCATGCAGCGTCCACGAGAAGAACACGCGCGCCAGGCCGGCGTCGATGGTGGTCTTGAAGCCCAGCGCCACCGGCAGGATCAGGAACAGGATTTCGACGGCGGCGCCGATCGAGGTCCAGGCCCACAGGTAGGCGCCGGCGTTATTGGCAAACATCGCCAGCGGCACGGTGGCGCCCGGATTGGCGCGGCGCCAGACGCGCAGGTTGACCGCCATCAGCGCCACCCAGATCCACGAGCCAACCACCACCAGCACCACGCCGATGTAGTAGAAGGGATTGCCGATCAGCGGCGGGTAGAAGGTGTACAACACCGACGCCTTGCCCAGCGCCACCGGCACCATGGCCACCACGGTGCCGACCACCACCAGCCCAAAGCCGGCCCAGGCCCAGCGCAGGCCGACCAGCGCCTGCTTCAGCGCCAGTTCCACGATCGCATAGCCGAAGCCCATCGCCACCAAGGTCGGGAACACATAGCCCATGGCCGAGCCGTGCGCGGTGACGGAACGGTAATACAGTTCCGGATTGCCAAGCCAGCTATGCAGCGGGCTGCGGATGTACATCTGCCACTCGCCGAGGATCAGCGCCAGGAAGAAAGCCAGGAACGCCAGCCAGAAGTGCGCCAGCACCAGCCGCCGGTTAGGAATGTTCAGCACAGCTCAGCCTCCCTTGCTTTTGCGCCAGCCGCGCGTACGTATCCTTGTCCACCACCTTGACGTGGGCCCACATGGCGGCGTGGCCGATGCCGCAGAATTCGTGGCAGGGCATGGTGTGGTCGCCGGTCTTCTGGAAGCGGGCGTGGAAGGTGGAGACGTAGCCCGGCACCAGGTTGACGTTGACATTGGTGCCGGTGACGCTGAAGCCGTGCACCACGTCGGCGCTGGTGGCGCGGATCACGATCGGCGTGTCGGCCGGCACCACCACGCATTGCGGCGTGAACGAATACTGGCTGCCGACCAGCCGCACGGTGACGCTGCCGTCGGCCTCGGTGGCGCTGCCCAGGTTGGCCTCGACAAATTCGCCGGCCAGGTGCAAGGTGCCGGGATTGACGGTTTCCATGCGCTGCGGCGGCATGGTGATCCAGTGCAGGCTCATGTACGCCATCATGCCGAGCAGCAGGGCGATGATGGCGGCGACGATCCATACCCAGCGCGTTTCGGCCTGTTCGGCGGCGTGGGCGGCGCTATGCTGGTCGCTCATCTAGGCACCTCCGCGCGCAACGAAGACCAGAAAGTAAAACGCGAACCAGATGGCCACCACCACGGCCGTCGCCACGCCGGCCAGCGCGAAGGCGCCACCGGGGCCGCGCGCGACAATGTCGTCCACGCGCTGCTGGTTGGCCGCTTCGGACTCCGCGGGCGTATCGGTCTCCACGATCATGACGTTCCTCCTATTCAAGCAGCGCGCTGCGCAACTGGTTGACCTGCTGCGGCGTGACCGGCGTGGCGGCATTGCCCCAGGCATTGCGGATGTAGGTCGCCACAGCGGCGACTTCGGCGTCGTTCAGCTCCTGCGCGAACGGCGGCATGCCGTAGGGCGTCGGGTTCTTGCGGGTGCCGGGCGGGTAGCCGCCGTTGAGGATCATGCGGACCGGATTGACGGAGGAGCTCATCAGGATCGACTGGTTGGCGGCCAGCGGCGGGAAGTGCGGCGGCATGCCGCGCCCGTCCACCGCGTGGCAGGTGGCGCAGCGGGCGTCGTAGATGCGCTGGCCTTCGGCGAACATCTGCGACACTTCGTTGGTCAGCGGTGCGGCGGGGGCGGCCGGCGGATCGTCGCCGGGCAGTCCTTTCAGGTAGACCGCCATGGCGCGCACGTCGGCGTCGTTCAGGTATTGCAGGCTGTTGAAGGTGACTTCGGCCATCGGCCCGTAGACGGTGCCGCGATGCGAGACGCCGGTTTGCAGCAGGTCCATGATGTCCTGCAGCGCCCAGTTGCCCAGGCCGGCCTCGCGGTTGGAAGTCAGCGACGGCGCGTACCAGTTCTGCATCGGGATCAGGCCGCCCTGGAAGGCCTTGGCTTCGGCCGAACCGCCCAACGCGTTGATCGGCGAGTGGCACATGGCGCAGTGGCCCAGGCCCTGCACCAGGTAGGCGCCACGGTTCCATTCCACCGACTGCTGCGGATCGGGCTTGTATTCTCCTTCCTGGAAGTACAGCGTGCGCCAGCCGATCAGCAGGCTGCGGTTGTTGTAGGGGAAGCGCAGCTCGTGCTCGCGGCTGGCGCGCTTCACCGGCGGCACCGACATCAGGTAGGCAAAGATGGCGTCCGAGTCGTCGCGCGTGACCTTGGTGTAGGAGGCGAACGGCATGGCCGGATACAGCAGCTTGCCGTCCGGCGAGCGGCCGGTGTGCAGCATGTTGTAGAAGTCGGCTGGCGTCCACTTGCCGATGCCGGTTTCCTTGTCCGGCGTGATGTTGGGCGCGTACAGGTTGCCGAACGGCGTGGGCATGGCGCGGTTGCCGGAGAAGATGGCCTGGCCCGGTATCGTGTGGCAGGCGATGCAGTCGCCGGCTTGCGCCAGGTATTTGCCGCGTTCGATCTGGGCGCTGCTGACGGTGGTGGCGGGCGCGGACGAGCCTCGGTTCATCAGCCACCAGGCGCCGCCGGCCAGCAGGATCAGGATCAGCAGGAGGATGAGCAGGAAGCGCTTCATGGCTTGGCCTCCGCCGCGTGCGGGTTCTGGCTGCCGCAGGCCATGGGCAGTTGCGTGGTGTCGGCGGCGACCGGTTTGTCCTGCTGCGGCACCGGCAGCGTGGCGAGGTAGGCGGAGACGGCGGCCACTTCAGGTTCGGACAGCGTCGAGGCGACGATCTGCATGCAGTCCGGCGCCAGGGCGGTGCGGGTGCCGTAGCGCCAGGCGCCGAGCTGCGCGCTGACGTAATCGGTGCGCAGGCCCAGCAGGCCGGGGATGCCGGGTTCACGGCCGGTCAGCGCCGTGCCGTGACAGGCGGTGCAGGCGGGGATTTTCTTGTCCGGCAGGCCCTTGCTGACGATCTGCTGGCCTTGGGCGATGGTGGCCGGCGGCGCGGCGGGGGCGGTGACTGCCAGCGGGGCCGGGCTTTGGGCGGCGAAGTAGTCGGCCATCTGCTTCAGGTAGGCCGGCGGCAGGTAGGCCAGCAGATAGTTCATCGGCGCATAGCGGCGGCGGCCTTCCTGGAAGGCGATCAGCTGGTTGTACAGGTA
Organism: Duganella alba; assembly: GCF_009674495.1. Taxonomy (GTDB): domain Bacteria; phylum Pseudomonadota; class Gammaproteobacteria; order Burkholderiales; family Burkholderiaceae_D; genus Rugamonas; species Rugamonas alba. The sequence goes on from NZ_WKJN01000019.1 coordinate 54,943, forward strand.
GCCGGCCGGTTTGCCGGCCAGGCGGGGAAAGTAGACATTGGCGACGCCACGACCCTTGTCGCCATGGCAGCCGACGCAGGCGAGGGTGCGCGCCTCCATGGTATCGGGCGCGCGCTGCGGAGGCACGGTCGGCTCCGGCTGGGCATACGCGTGGCCGAAGATCGTGCCGAGAACCAGTAAAGCTGAAAAACACCGGGATGGGACCATGCCTTCTCCTCAGGGCTGCAACTAGTGGCTTTCTAACCAATATTTATTTTACAACCGCTTGCCCGCTTGTTATGAACCTTTCAAATAATTCGTTGCGTATCAGTCACATTTACTCGCCTTGCCAGCCGCCGCCCAGGGCCTGGAACAGGGCGACGGTGTCGGTGTAGCGGGCGGCCTGGGCCTGGATCAGGGCGATGCTGGCCTGGCGCCAGGCCTGGCCGGCTTGCAGGACGGGCGGGTAGCCGGTCTGGCCCAGTTGCCACTGGCGTTGGGCGATGGTCCAGCTTTTGTGGGCGGCTTGTTCGGCGTTGACGGCGGCGCGCAGGGATTGTGCATCGGCGTCGATCGCGTGCAGGGTGTCGGCGACGTTCTGGAAGGCGGTCAGCACGGTGCTGCGGTATTGCGCGGCGGCCTGGTCGTAGTTGGCTTCGGCGGCGCGTTGCTGGTGAAGCAGGGCGCCGCCGTGGAACAGCGGTTGCGCCAGGTCGGCGCCGATGCTCCAGAAGCCCGCGCCAGACTTGAACAGGGTGCCTGCGTCCAGGGCCGAGCTGCCCAGCGTGGCTGTCAGTGCGATGTTGGGCAGGCGCGCGGCCTTGGCGATGCCGATCTGGGCGGAAGCGGCTTGCAGTTGCGCTTCGGCGGCGCGGATGTCCGGGCGTTGTTCGACCAGGCGTGCTGGCAGGCTGAGTGGCAGTTCGGCGGGCAGCGTCAGGTGGCTGAAGTCCAGGCGCCGGGCAATGCCTGCGCTGGGATAGCGGCCGGCCAGTACGGCCAACAGGTCGTGCTGCTGGGCGAGTTGTTTTTGCAGCGGCGGCAGGTTGGCTTCGGCTTGCGCCAGTGCGGCTTCCTGCGCGGCGACGTCGGCCGCGCCGAGTTGGCCGGCTTGTTGTTGCTTGCGCACGGCGTCCAGCTGCTGGCGGGCCATGACGGTCAGTTGCTGCATGGCGTCCAGCTGCGCGCGCAGGGCGGCTTCGTTGATGGCGGCGTTGACGATGTTGCTGGTCAGCGTCAGGCGCGCGGCTTCGCGCTGGAAGCGGGCGACGTCGGTCTGGGCATCGATGGCTTCGACCAGGCGGCGGGTGGCGCCGAAGACGTCCGGCGTGTAGCCGATGTTCAGCTGGGCGGTATGCAGGCTGTACAGGTTGGTGCCGGATGCGGTGGGGCTGGACAGCGTGTCGGCCACGCGCTGGCGCGTTGGTTGCAGATGCAGGTCGGCGGTCGGCAAGTAGGTGCCGCGCTGGGCGGCGGCGGTTTCGCGGGCGGCGCGCAGGGCGGCATCGGCGGCTTGCAGATCGGGATTGGCTTGCAGGGCGGCGGCGATCAGCTGGTTCAGGTCGTCGGAGCCGAACACGGTCCACCACTGCGCGGAGACGTCCTTGCCTTCGGCGAAGTGCTGCGAAGCGCCACCGGCAACCGGCGATGCTGCGGTGTTGGCGGCCAGCGGCTCGGCGGTGTAGCGCGTGGCCGTTGGTGCGGCCGGGCGCACGTAATCGGGACCGGCCGCGCAGCCGGTGGCCAGCAATGCGACCAACAGGCGGGCGAGCAATGCCAGCGCCGTTGCCTCCGGCGCGCTGGCGAAGGGCGCGGCCAGCTCCGCCGCGCGGACGCCAAAATGCGTGGTCAACTTTTTCATCATGCTTGTTCTCCTTCGGGCGCGGGCGCCGGGTGGCGGGCGAAGCGCTCTTCGATCAGGTAATACAGGGCCGGCAGCAGCACCAGCGTCAGTACGGTGGCCGTGACCAGGCCGCCAACCACCACGGTGGCGAGCGGGCGCTGGACGTCGCTGCCCAGGCCGTGCGCCAGCGCCGCCGGCACCAGGCCCAGGGCGGCGACAGTGGCGGTGGTGAGCACCGGCCGCACGCGCTCGCGGGCGCCGTTGATGACCGCCGTGCGCAAATCGTCCGGCAGCAGCGCGCGCCAGCGGTTCAGGTTGGCCAGCATCACCACCGCGTTCAGCACCGACACGCCAAACAGCGCGATGAATCCGACCGCCGACGACACGTTGAGCGTCATGCCGCGCATCTGCAAGGCCACCAGCCCGCCCAGCAGCGACAACGGCACCGCCAGCAGGATCAGTCCCGGCTGACGCAGATTGCCGAATTCCGAGAACAGCATCACAAACATCAGCGCCAGCACCGCCGGCACGATCACCGCCAGACGCGCCTGCGCGCGCTGCTGGTTCTCGAACTGGCCGCCCCAGGTGATCTGGTAGCGCGCGTGGTCATACGGAATCTCACGCTGGATGCGGCCCTGCGCCTCGGCCAGGAAGGACGACAGATCGCGGCCGCGCAGATTGGTGCGCACCGTCAGGTGACGCCGGTTCATCTCGCGCGTAATCGTGGTTTCGCCTTCCGCCAGGCGGATATGCGCTACCTGCGCCAGCGCCACGTGGGCGCCGTTGGCGGCGTTCAGCACCAGATCGCCGATGGCTTGCGGATCATTGCGCGTCGGGCCGCTGAAGCGCGCCGCCACGTCGTAGCTGCGGTCGTCCACGTAGACCTGCGCGACCGGGCTGCCGCCGATGCCGGTCTGGATCAGCGCCATCACGTCGGACACATTGATGCCGAGACGGGCCGCCGCGGCGCGGTCAACGTCGATACGTACCTGCGGCAGCGGCGGTTCCTGATCGATGATCACGTCCTCCGCGCCAGGCACGCTGCGCAGCAGTTTTTCGACCGAACTGGCCAGCTTGCGGGTGGCGTGGAAATCGTCGCCATACACCTTGACCACCAGATCGCTGTGCGCGCCGGCCAGCTTGTCCAGTACGCCGTCGATCATCGGCTGCGAGAAGCCCACGTCAGTGCGCGGCAGCTGCTTGTAGCGCGCCGCCAGCTTGTCGATCAAGTCCTGTTTGCTCATGCCGGACGGCCATTTGTCATACGGCTGCAAAGTCACCGCGCATTCGATGTGCGATGGCGTGAAAGGATCGGTGCCTTCGTCATTGCGGCCCAGCTGCGTGACCACGTGCGCGACTTGCGGTTCCTGCAAGGTCGCCTCGCGCAGCGCGTCCGCCATCTGCGTCGCCTTGGTCAGCGAAATGCCCGGCGGTAGCGTGACTTGCAGCCAGATCGAGCCTTCGTCCAGCGTCGGCAAAAAGTCGCGGCCGATGGCGCCGCCGACCACGATCACCGCCACCAGCGTGGCGGCAGCCACGGCCAGCACCAGCTTCGACTTGCCGACCAGCCTTTGCAGCAGCGCTTCGTAGCGCGGCATCAGCCATTCCAGCACCGGATTGTGGAAGATCTTGCGCGGCTTGCGAAAAGCCCAGTAGGCCAGGCCGGGTATCAGCATCATGGTCATCAGCAGCGCGCCGAGCAGCGCGAAGCCGACCGCAAACGCCATCGGCGAGAACAGCTTGTATTCGATGCGCTGGAAGGCAAACAGCGGCAGGTAGGCGATCATGATGACCAGCATGCCGAAGCAGGTCGGACGCATCACTTGCAGCGTGGCCTTCATGGCGTCTTTGGCCGACAGCAGACCGTCCGGCTGCTTCTCGCGCTGGAGCAGGATGGCTTCCAGCACGAAGATGGCGCCGTCGACGATGATGCCGAAGTCGATCGCACCGAGCGACAGCAGGTTGGCTGGAATCTTAAAGTGGTGCATCAGGATGAAGGCCGCCATCAGCGACACGGGAATCGCCGATGCCGCAATCAGCGCCGCGCGCGGGCTGCCGAGGAACAGCACCATCACCAGCGTCACCAGCACCACGCCTTCGATCAGCGTCTTGCCAACCGTGTGCACGGTGGCGTCCACCAGCGTGCTGCGGTCCATGTAGGGGACGACCTTGACGTCTTTCGGCAGCAGGTGGTCGTTCAGGTCCTGCACTGCCTCGTGCACGCCGGCGATCACGCGCGACGGATTCTCGTTCTTCAGCAGCAGCACGATGCCGGAAACGGTGTCCGACACCTTGTCCTTGCCCAGCACGCCGTGACGCTCCTGGTTACCGAGCGTGACGTTGCCGAGGTCTTTGACCAGCACCGGCACGCCGTTCTTCTGCGTGACCACCACGTTGCCCAGATCGTCCAGGCTGTGAATCAGGCCGACGCCGCGCACCACCAGCCCTTGCTGGCCGCGCGTCAGGATGCTGCCGCCGGCGTTGGCGTTATTGGCCGCAATCGCCTGCGTGATCTGCGCCAGCGACAGGTTGTACTTGGACAGCTTGGCGGGATCGAACTCCAGCAGGAACTGCGTGGTCAGGCCGCCGAAATTGCCGACATCGACCACGCCGCTGGCCTGCTTCAGGCGCGGGATCACCACCCAGCGCTGCAATTCGGACAGCGCGCGCAGGTCCTGGCTCTTCGATTCCAGCGTGTAGCGGTAGATTTCGCCGATGGGCGAGGTCAGGGCGTCGAGCGACGGCTGCGCACCATACGGCAGCGACACGCCGGCAATGCGCTCCTGCAGGCGCTGGCGCGACCAGTAGTCTTCCGCGCCGTCCTGGAACACGACGGTGATCAGCGACAGGCCGAAGGTGGACTTCGAGCGCATCACATGCATGCCGGGCGTGCCCATGATTTCCCGTTCCAGCGGAATGGTGATCTGCTGTTCGACCTCCTCGGCGGCCAGGCCGTTGACCTGCGTGACCACCTGCGAGGTGACATCGGCGATATCGGGATAGGCTTCCAGCGGCAGCTGGCTCCAGCAGTAGCCACCGTACAGCGCCACCAGCAGGAAAATCAGCGAGACGATGCCGCGCCGGTTGAAGCACAGAGTGACGAGACGTTCAATCATTGAGCAGCACTCCATCCTTGGTGACGATGCGCTCGCCGGACTTCAGGCCGGACAGCACTTCCACTTGCTCACCGATCTGCGCGCCCAGTTTCAGTTCGCGCGGCTCGAACTGCCATGGCTTGACTTCGACAAAGGCGCGGCTGGCGAAGCCGCTCTGGATCACCGCCGTCATCGGCACCAGCATGCCGTTGTGCGGACGCGCCAGCAGCGTGGCTTCGGCGAACATGCCGGGTTTGAGGTGGCCGTCATGGTTGTCGAAGGGCAGGCGGACTTTGATGGTGCGCGTGTCGGCATCGAGCATCTCGCCGATGTAGCGTACCTGGCCGGTGACCGGCGCCGGCCAGGCGTCCAGCTTGACGCTGGCCTGCTGGCCGACGTACAGCTGCGCCAGGTCTTTTTCCTGCGCGTTGGCGCTGATGAAAACTTTGGACAGGTCGGCGATGGTCATCAGGGAAGCGGTGGCGTCGTTCCAGTACCCGCCGGCGGCGGCCGACAGTTCGACCACGCGGCCGGCAATCGGCGAGCGCACGGTGATGCGGCCGGCACTGGCATTGCCGCCGCCGTGTGCGCCCAGCTGCGCCAGCCGGGCGGCGGCGCGGGCGGCTTCGGCGGCTGCACTGTCGAAATCACCCTGGGCCTGCTCGACGTCGCGCTTGGCGGCGATATCGCCTTGTGCCAGCTCGTGCTGGCGCGCCAGGTTGCGCTGTGCCAGCGACAGCGCCGATTGCGCCTTGGCGTTGTCGGCGCCAGCCTGCGCCATGTCCGGCGCGTCAATGGTGAACAGCACTTCACCGGCCTTGACCTCGTCGCCCAGCTGTTTGTTGAGGCTGACGATGCGGCCGGCCAGCGGCGGCGTGACTTTCACCAGGCGAGCCGGATCGGCTTCCACCAGTGCCGGCAGCGTGATTGGCGCGGCGATGCTTTGCTCGGTGATGGCGGCGATCACCAGTGAACGTCTCAACGGTGATTTGTCCGGAATGCGCAGCAGGTCGCCCTCATGCACCAGCGATGGTACATCCTCGACGGCCGTCTCCTGCTTGGCGGTCGAGCCGTACAGGCGCAGCGCGGCCAGGCCCAGCAGGCCGAGCAAAATCAGTTTCGTCAGGGTGGCTCGTTTCATGGTGGTTCTCCGGAACGCCGGGCAAAGCGCGGCCTGCCTCCCTCGGTGGGGATGCGGTCATGGTTGGAAAGGCTGGAAAGTGACGCCATGGTACGGAAATTTGCTGCACTGCATCCTGAATTCTTCTTCAGGAAAGGCTGCCCGTGCCGCTGCTATACTCTGGCCGTCTAGGCGAGGGCATACATGCAGATACTGTTGGTGGAAGACGATCACAAGGCAGCGCGGCTGCTGGCGCGCGGTCTGGAGGAAGAAGGCTACACGGTCACGGTCGCCCATGCGGCGCAGGACGTGGAGGCCGCCGACCTGGCGCGCGCCGATCTGGCCATCCTCGACTGGATGTTGCCGGGCAAGGATGGCGTCACGCTGTGCGGCGAGTGGCGGCGTCGCGGCCTGCAAACGCCGGTGCTGATGCTGACCGCGCGCGATGCCGTGGCCGACCGCATCACCGGCCTGAACACCGGCGCCGACGATTATCTGACCAAGCCGTTTGAATTCGACGAACTGCTGGCGCGCGTGCGGGCGCTGCTGCGGCGCTCGGTGCGCACGCAGCCGGTGCTGCTGCAAGTGGCCGATCTGTGTATCGATCCGCAGACGCATGCAGTCCATCGCGGTGGCGCCAGCCTGGATCTGACACCGAAGGAATACGCGATTCTTGATTTCCTCGTGCAGCACGTGGGCGAGGTGGTCAGCCGTTTGCAGCTGGCGGAACACGTCTGGCACGCCGACCTGATCGCCATCGACAACCTGATCGACGTCCACATGAAAAACCTGCGCCGCAAGGTTGATGCGCCGGGCAACGAACCGTTGATCGCCACCGTGCGCGGACGCGGCTTCCGCCTGGCGGCTCCGGGAGAGTCGGATGCTTAGCCTGCGCCGCCGGCTGGTACTGATTCACTTGATGGCCACCGTGGCCACCGTCGGCGCGATAGCGGCGGCAGGCTGGTGGCAGTTGTCGCGCTCGGTACGCGGGCAGCTCGATTCGGCGCTGCTGGCGCTGGCCGATACGGAAGTCGGCATGCTGACCGACACGCGCGGTACGGCCATCCGCGTGCACGAAGCGCCGGCCGGCAGCGCGCCGCTGTCGCTGACGCGGCTGGACCGGCTGGTGCAGATCATCGACGGCCAGGGCAGGGTGCTGGCGCGCAGCGCCAATCTCGGCAACGATGTGCTGCCGTTCCCGCCGCGTCTGCTGGAACAACTGGCGGCCGGCGAAACCGCCTTCGCCACCTTGCCCGACGCGCGCGAAGAACCGCTGCGCATGGTATCGGTGCCGGCGCTGGTCGACGGCCAGCGCTACGCCGTGCAGGTGGCCGGTTCGCTGGACGATGCGGACCAGATCCTGCAATCGGCGGCGATCCTGTTCACGGTGATGGCGACCGCCTTGCTGGCGCTGGTCGGCTGGGCCGGCGACCGCTTGTCGCGCAAAACCTTTGTGGCGATGGAGAACATCGTCGACCAGGCGCGCAAGATCGGCGACAGCAGCCTGGACCAGCGTTTGCCGCATCCCGGTGGCGACGACGAAATCGGCCATCTGGCTGACACGCTGAACGCCATGCTGGATCGGATCGAACAGGCATTCGAGGCGCAGCGGCGCTTTACGGCGGACGCCTCGCACGAACTGCGCTCGCCGTTGTCGCGGCTGCGCACGGAAATTGAAATCACGCTGCGCCGGCCGCGCTCGAACGAAGAATATGTCGTCGCGCTGCGCTCCTGCCTGGCGGAAGTCGGCGGGCTGACCATGCTGGTGGAAGAGCTGCTGATGCTGGCGCGCCTGGACGCCGGCCAGCAGCTGGCGCAGGTGGAACTGGCGTCGCTGTCCGCGCTGGCGCAGGAAACCATCCAGCGACTGACCGCACCGGCCGCCGAACGCCGCATCGACATCCTCCTGCACGACGGGCTGGCGGAAGCGGTGCAGGTGGACCGTGCGCCGGTCAGCCTGGTACTGCGCAACCTGCTCGAAAACGCGCTGAAATTCTCGCCGGCCGACGGCCACGTCACCGTCCGCATCCAGCGCGGCGCGCACGGCGTGACCTTGTCGGTGGAAGATCAGGGCTTGGGGATTGCGGAAAGCGAGCTGCCGTTCCTGTTCGAACGCTTCTTCCGCGGCAGCGGCGCCCGCGCCGGCGAAGTAGACGGCGTCGGCCTCGGCCTGGCCCTGTCGCAAGCGATCATGCAAGCCTATGGCGGCCGCATCGAAGCTGAAAACGTCACAACAGGTGGAGCGCGTTTCACCCTTTTTGTGCCGGGGACTGCTTGATAAGGCGGGAATCGACGCATATCACTATCAAAAGCGGATTGCAAAAAACTCTGATTAGCGAGCTGACAGCTAGCATCTGGATTGAATGCTGGTTGAGTGAATTGTGAGTGCAAAGGTCCGCACCCCATAGCTGCCCTTGGGCTTCAATTTAGAAATTGGGGTAATGTCGACGGATCTTTCGGAATGTAAGAACGGCTGAATATTAAATTGTTATTTATATTACGGGTAAGTTGACCGCTAAGTGTTCTCGTCCTTACCCGTACCTCCAGTCTATGCTGATCGGTCCAACGCATCTCCGGAATACTTTCTGGATATTCATCATTCTCAATCTCGAAACCAGGAATAAACCACCCGCCTTCAACGGAGGAACCGGCAGAGTCGAAACGAATAGAGTAGGTAATGGATTCGCCTATATTACAATCTCTTTTTAAAAGAGTTGCCTTATACATTTTGTCAACCGAAAATTCTTGCTTTATTATGCTTGATGTACAGCCGCCTTCTCTATTCAATGCAAACCAAAACACTGCAACGAATACGACTGGAATCGCAATCGCAGAAATAACTATAAATTTTCCGATTGGCGTATTTATCATTAGGTCAGTAGTAAAAATAAGAAAATAGCAGGTTTAATAGCCGCATCTAACTCCCTAAAAAAAATTCAATCTGCTTTTTGCCGAGGCCGGTGGATTGAAAAGTTCAGTTTTTATTTTACCTCTTGGACTTGGACTGGCCCTACGTCCATTCCGTTATAAGAAATACCGTTGCGTCCAGCTAGCGTATAAAATTCTTGATTGCGAGCATCGAGCGAAGCAGGTGTATGCGTCTCAACTTTTTCTACTTGCAGTCTAGGTTTCCCCTGCGGCATCGTAATCCCAACAACTCGATACCCCTTGCTTTCGAGCTCGGAGGCAATTTGGTCGAGTTTTTCGCTAGTTGGGGCCGAAAAATAGTAGCCCCAAAGTAAAGGACCGTCCACATTCCAAGGTGCATTTGCACGCATGGCTGAAAACATCGAATCGATCTGCGCACGGGCGATATGCGGACGCTCTTGCGCATGCACAGGCTTCCAGGCAAAACTAGTCACAATGGAAAAAGCCGTAGCTACAACAGCCAAGAAAAATTTTGAAGAACTTAGTCTCATAGTTTGGTTTATCTCTAGAGTTTGCTATTGGCCGGTTACTGCTCTGACAGAGCAGAAAATTGACAGCTTGCGTTACCTCATCCGCAAGTGTCAGCATTTGAAAAATTGTTGGACGTCGTCCAACCTCGTTTACCTGCTTTATTCTCCACTTGCTTCCACCAAGTCATTATCGCGTCTTTTCCATCGACACCTGGCATCGCAGCAAGCTCGATGCTGCTTGTGTACACTTTGCCCCGATACCAAAAAAGGTAGGAGCCTTCCCCCAATGGCGAAAGCATGTAAACGATATCCCCCGCTTTAAACGTAAGCTGAGGCTTCTCGCTGCCTTTGACATAGCCGTCTTGAACTGCCTTATTGATTCGAACGATACCCGCTTTTTCTGTGACAACGACACCCGTGAGGGCGCGAAGCTTCTCTTGTCCGTGCAGGTTGAATACAACAGGTGACTTATCGCTGCGACTCTCATGCACGGGAATATCAGCGCTGGCGGTCCAGTCTCTGTACTCGCAGCACTCGAAAGGACAGACTCCCCAGTTCTCATAATTCGCCGGCGGCTGTTCCTGTGCTTTTGCAGTAGGACACCCACATATGAGAAAGCCAAAGCAGATTGCGAGGAATTTGTTCATACAGATTCCTTATTTTTCCAATCGTCCGTTTTTGGCCGATTTCGGCCGGTTATGAATTTCATTCTGGCTTAGAGAAGCCTATCGATGTGCCCAGGATTAAGGCACCAAAACCATTAGTGTTATTACCGTTGACGTAGCCTGATGTGGAAGCACTTGTGAACTCCGCAGCATTGCGCGTTCGGATCGACGAAATGTACATGACAGGGTCATGAAATCCTCCGTCGATACTCTCTACCAAAATTTCGACGTCGTCATCGTATTTAGATAGCAGTTTGAGAAGGTCCGTTTTTCTCATGATTTAAATCCAAAGATCACCTCATGGCAGCACTTAGCCGAAGCTAGCCGGCACTCAGCATATCATTTTGCATGTGAGGAAAATGCACTGATTATCACAATAGTCCACCTAGGCGAATTCGTCGCTTGTACAATTAGTCCATCTCAACACATGTAAAGGGCTGTGCAATGTCTTCGTACCAAGACTATCAAAAGCAAATCGCAGAACTTCAGGCGAAAGCTGAAGCCGCTCGTCATGCGGAGGTCGCCGAGGCGAAAGCTAAGATCAAGGCAATCATGAGCGAATATGGATTGACCGTAGCTGACCTTGGCACTGCGTCCAAGCAAGCGCCTAAGACTCCTCGCAAACTCGTAGAGATCAAGTACAAGGATGAGGCAACTGGCGACACTTGGACTGGCCGCGGTCGCGCACCAAAGTGGCTCGAAGGTAAAGATAGGAATCAATACCTGATTCGATGAACCGTCGATGGTGCGCTTTCTGCATCAGTTTGCTCAGCCATTTCGAGCGCATCATCAACTTCTATTCCAAGGTATCGGACCGTACTTTCTAGGCGCGTATATCCAAGTAAGAGCTGAACTGCGCGCAGGTTCTTCGTCCGACGATAAATAAGCGTAGGCTTAGTACGACGCAGAGTATGCGTGCTATATGCTGTAGGATCGAGGCCGATTTCTTCGAACCACTGATGTACGATGCGGGCGTACTGCCTGTTTGAAATATGTGGTGAATCTCCGATCCGGCTTGGGAACAGATAGTCGTTTTGTCTCAGGCCTGCAGAGCTGATCCATTCAACCAGACTTTTCCGCGTGCCTGCAGTGAGCCCAAACTGCACCGGGTGCTTTGTCTTTTGTTGCATCACAGTGGCGCGACTAGCCACATGGTTGCCGTGGCAAACGTCTTGCACCCGCAGTTGCACCAGATCGCAACCACGCAATTTGCTGTCGATGGCCAGGTTAAAGAGCGCTAGGTCTCGCCGGCGCTCGTAGATTTCAAGTCTGACCCTAATAGCCCATATCTCACTAATACGCAGCGGAGCCTTTTGGCCAATTAGCTTCCCCTTGTTCCATGGAGCGCGGTGCTCCGGGGTAGAAGTATGTGTGTTCATGATAGACCTCCCTTGTTTGGACCTCTACTATGCGCGGCTTCAAGGCGAAGTGCTTTGTAATGTGGGAATGTGTGATATTTTCATTTCGGCAAGCTGGTATTCTATAGCTGACGCGCAACATGCAGGGCCGCAACCGGCCAGTAGCAGCCGGTCAAAGACTGAGAAAGTGAAAATGATTTTATCGAACACAGTGGTTGTCACTGCCACAGATGATGTCAGCTCCGAGGCTGTTCAAAAGGACAGCCACCATCATTTGACGTCTGAAGTGGATGTCAAAAACGGTGACATCTATTTGAGATTTTCTAGTCGCCTGGCGATGTATGATTTTGCGAAATCCTTGTTGCAAGAGGCTGTATTCGGTCAAAGTGGGCAGCAAGAATTTCTGCCACTGATTTCCGACGGAGATGCGCTGGTCTCAAACGGAGTCAGGATGACCGAAGGTAGCTCAAGAGTTTTCGTCTTCTATCGGGGCGAATAGCTTTTCGATGGCTGACTACGGCCAAAAGCTGACGTTCCGCAACCAGTGATTATTCGATGAAAACGGATGGAGCTATCTAGAGTGCACCTAGAATTGATTCGCGACCTTTCTCGCGCTTTCCCTATAGTTGCTGAACCTGAATCTGTACTCAGTGCGAGGGTATGGCATTGCAAATATAAGAGCCTCTTTCCTCTGGCCGAATTGAGCAACTTGGAAGAGTTGGTAATCGCTGGCTTTCCTGATGATTCGTTCGAATTTTTCTCTAAGCTTGAAAAACTGCGCGTCCTGCACGTACTTCATATGCCGCAGATTTTCGATATCCGTCCACTAGCCAAACTAGTGCATCTTAAGTCGTTATCGTTGGCGACGCTGCCCAGTTGGGACGCGTCAAGGAAGACAACCACCATTCAGTCGCTTGAACCACTGACGGCGATCCCAGAGCTAGCCTATCTGGAACTTTTGGGCATCTGTTCGCTAGACCAATCACTCGCACCGCTCGAGCGATGCAAGAATCTCCGAACGGCTCGTATTTCAAATTACCCTAAGGCAGAAATCGAGCGGTTCTTTTCTGGAGCGAAAGTCATCAATAAGTTCAACCCCGAACCTTCGTTTTGCTAATCGGCACAGTACTATGGAGGGTGTCATCTCGATGTGGGAATTCGTAAGTTTTACAGATAAGCAAGCTGCTATCCTGAACGCAGTCGGCCGGGTTCGGCCAGCAGCAGACATAGGCATCACACAACTGACTTAGGTAGACATGCCAACTGGACACCATGATATTTGCCAGCGCTTCGACGTAGAGTGCTTGCCACCGGAGCTTGACCAGAAAGTAGGAATTGCGCTTAACTCGCTTGGCAATGTGCCGCTGCATGCGGTCCGCCTACGCCCTGAAAATGGTACATGTGGCTGGTATATTTACGGTGGCGAGTATTCAGACGATGCAGACTTTTACCAACCGCTTCATGTAGCCCACTTGGGAGAGTATTGTCCGAGCATTCTCCCGTACTTGGCATTGCCTCCTGGATGGCGCGTCTTGCTCGCACCAGGCTATGGGGATGTATGGTTTGACGGCGAATTGCTGAAACACGGATGACGACTCATCGCGGCCAGGAACGGACATAAGCTTTGAAGAAAAGGAACCTCAGTGAAATCAATTGCGGCATGTTTAATTTTTATACTCTTGGGCCTTGCAATGACAATGGACGCCTTTGCGGATATGCCTCCGATGGTGCGGACCAAGAATGAGAGGAAGTTTAAATTTGGTGACATCACTATCGTGCAGTCGTTCAACTCGATGAGAGACCCCATGTCGCCAGAGTTCAAGGTACAGGTCTACGATAAAAAACGACTTCTACTTCAATTAAGCGATGCTGCCTTTGACTCGTTTTATCCTTCGCCAAATGGCGAGGCATTTGTGGGGCTGTCCAATGCAGGGTGGCCGGGTACTGCTGCGATAATTTTTGATAGACGTGGCCGAGTTTTACTTCTGGTGGAGCATGGTCTTGCAGAGTTTGATTACTGTAGCCAAACGTCTACTTTTATCAAGGAATGGTACGACGGTAAAGACCCACAAGTGAAATTTCCCATTTTCGACACTAGAAAAACTCCAATACCTGGAATTACTCTAAAGGACTGCCACGGGCAGACCGTTGATTTATTGGACACTATCTCTAAAGCAAGTGCCAATGCTCGTATAACGCTTCGCCATGAGATTAATATTCGATATGGGGATCGTGAAAAGTGAGAGCAATCGATAGTGAATGCGAATGTCTGCAACGGGGCGAAGGGGGGCCATTGCGCTCGCGCATTTCACTAACCAACACCCAAGTTAAGGGCGAGCTGTCAGTCCGCCAGCATGCGCTGTTGAGGTCGTGGTGGCGAATTATGAGGTTGGCGCTGAGCAAAAAAATGCCCGCGCGAGGCGGGCACTGCGTGGGCGCGGCGGGCTGCTTAGCCTGCTTTTTCGTCCGGGAAGGCGTTGGTGGTTTTCGAGCCCCAGACGGCGTAGAACAGTACGTACAGTTCGCATGCGGCGGTCAGCAGGAACGACAGTTGCAGGCCGACAGTGTCGGCCAGCCAGCCTTGCACCACCACCAGCGCGCCGCCGGCGATCGCCATGATCAGCAGACCGGCGCCTTCTTCGGTCATCGGGCCCAGGCCCTTGATGCCCAGCGTGAAGATGGTCGGGAACATCACCGAGTGGAACAGGCCGACCGAAATCAGCGCCCACATGGCGAGGCTGCCGGTGCCCAGCGCGGCGATCATCATGACGATGAAGGCGCCAATCGAGCAGAAGGCCAGCACACGCTCGGCGGTGGTTTTGTTCATCGCCCAGGCGCCGATGAAGCGGCCGACCAGCATGCCGCCCCACAGCAGGAACAGGTAGTGCGCGCCTTGCTCGTGGCTCAGGCCGCCAATTTCCGGCTGGCCGGTGAAGTTGATGAACAGGTTGGCCACGCCGATTTCTGCGATCAGGTAGATGAAGATGGCCGGGATGCCGAACACCAGGTTGCGGTGCTTCCACAGCGACAGTTTTTCGCGCTCGGCGTCCGACACGCGGCTGGTGGCGCCGTGGTGCATCTTCGGCATCGGGAAGCGGGAGATGATCAGCGCCAGAATCACCAGCACGCCAGCCACGATCAGGTAAGGCAACTGCACGGCCTGCGCGTCGGCCAGTTTTTCAGCCTGGGTCAGCACGTGGCCGGCTTCGGCGGTGCCGGAAGCGGAACGGCCCAGAATCAGGTAGGCGCCGAACAGCGGCGCCAGCGTCGCACCCAGCGAATTGAACGCCTGCACCAGATTCAGACGCGAGGAGGCGGTTTCCGGCGAGCCGAGCACGGCAACGTAGGGATTGGCCGACACTTGCAGCAAGGTGATGCCGCAGGCAATCACGAACAGCGCGCACAGGGTGACGCCGTAGGACGGCAGGCGTGCAGCCGGGATCATCAGCAGGGCGCCGACCGACATCATGCCCAGGCCGATCACCATCGATTTCTGGTAGCCCACCCGCTCGATCAGCCGCGCCGACGGAATCGAGGCGAAGAAATAGGCGATGAACCAGACCGATTCGATCAGCGTGGTCTGGGTGTAGTTCAGGTCGAACACGCTGCGCAGGTGCGGCAGCAGCGTGTTGTTGATCACGGTGATGAAGCCCCAGGTGAAGAACAGGCTGGTCAGCAGTGACAAAACGGCGCGGGAACTGGTCGCGTTCGGCTGCGTCGCAACGGAACTGGTGGCGGTGGAAAGTGGAGCGGGCATGAGTGTCTCTAGAAGTTTTCTTAACCTTCTATGCTATAGCAGCGCACGTATGATCTCCAATGCCAAAAAAACCAAGATCAATAACTTTTGCATATAGCTGGCAACACGATAGTAAATCTATGCAAATTTCCCCACAATGAAGTCGACAAAGGTCCGTACCCGCAGCGACAGGTGGCGCGCGTGCGGATACAGCAGGATAAATGGCCGTGAGGTGCCGCCATGCTGGGGCAGCAGCTCGACCAGCGCGCCGCTGGCCAGATCCTGTTCGACGATGAAGCGGTAGGTCTGAACCACGCCGGCGCCGCTGCGGGCCAGAGTGACGATGCCCAGCACGTCTTCCGAGCAACATAATCCGCCTTCAGTGACCACATCGATGGCGACGCCGTCCTGCATGAATGGCCAGGGAATGCGCTTGCCGGTGCTCGGCAGGTCGAACTGGATGCATTCGTGCCGGCTCAGGTCGTCCAGCGAGGCCGGCGTGCCGGCGCGTTTCAGGTAGGCGGGGGAGGCCACCAGCACCAGTTCGGCATCCTCCAGCTTGCGGGCGATCAGGTTGGAATCGGCCGGCGCGCGGCCACGGATCGCCAGGTCGTAGCCTTCGTCGGCAAAGTCGATATTGCGATTGCTGACGTGGATGTCGATGGTCACTTCCGGGTAAGTGCGGCGGAATTCGCCCAGCAGCGGCAGCAGGCGGTAATGCGCATAGGGCGTCGGCGCGCTGATGCGCAGCGGGCCGGACGGCTGGACCTGGGCGCCGGTGATCTGCCGTTCGGCTTCGGTCAGCTGCGATAGCGCCTGCCGGCATTGTTCGAAATAGACGCGGCCGCCGTCGGTCAGGCGGATCTGGCGCGTGGTTCGCACGAACAATCGCACACCCAGTCGTTCCTCCAGCCGCGAGACGGAGCGGCTGACGGCGGCCGGCGTGACGCCGGCTGCGGTGGCGGCTGCCGTGAAGCTGGACAGCTCGGCGGCCAGACAGAACAGTTCTATGCTGCCCAACAGCACATCATCGAATTGGCGTTTCATGGCGGTTGATTGATTACATGAGGTATCAATTGTCTTGCTTTTCAAGGTCTTTATCAAGGTTTGGCGCAAGAATATAGTTTGCTCACACCAACCCTGAAAGGAAATCATCATGAGCAAGACAGTCATCGTTACCGGCGCATCGAGCGGCATCGGCTTTGCCGTTGCACAGGCTTATCTGCAACGCGGCTACAACGTGGTGGGCAATGCGCGCACCATCGAACGCCTGAAGGAAGCGGCGGACAAGCTGGGCAATCCGTCCAACTTCGTGCTGGTGCCAGGCGATATCGCCAAGCCGGCCACCGCCAAGGCGCTGTTCGATCGCGCCGTGGAAGCATTCGGCAAGGTCGACATCCTCATCAACAACGCCGGCATTTTCATCGCCAAGCCGGTCACCGACTACACCGAGCAAGACCTGGACGACCAACTGAACACCAACCTGAAAGGCGTGTTCTATCCGACGCAGCAGGCGGCCGCGCACATGAGCGCCAACAAGTCCGGCCACATCGTCAACATCACCGCCAGCATTGCGATGCAGCCGAACGTGAAGGTGTCGGCGCTGCTGCCGGTGCTGATCAAGGGTGGCCTGAACAACGCCACGCGGGCGCTGGCGATCGAGCTGGCGGCATCCAACGTCAAGGTCAATGCGGTGGCGCCGGGCATCATCGCCACGCCGATGCACAGCACCGATGAAGCCACGCAATCGTTCTTCCGCACGCTGGCGCCAACCGGCACCACCGGCGTGACGCAGGATGTGGTCGACGCCGTGCTGTACCTGACCGAATCCAACTTCACCACTGGCACTATTCTGCCGGTCGATGGCGGCGGCAGCGCCGGCACCTGGTAAATCAAGCGAGGATCACCATGCCATACGTAAATATCCGCGTCACCAATGAGGGCGTGACGGCCGCGCAGAAGCAGGAGCTGATCGAAGGCGCGACCGATCTGCTGCAACGCGTGCTGAACAAAAATCCAGCCACCACCTTCGTCATCATCGATGAAGTGGAGACGGATAACTGGGGCGTCAACCGCCAGAACATCACGTCGGTGCGCAAGCAGGAGCGCAAATGAAGTTGCTGTATGTGGGCGATCCCATGTGCTCGTGGTGCTATGGCTTCGGCAAGGAAATGACCGAGCTGATGGCCATGCACCCGGAGCTGGATCTGGAGATCATCGTCGGCGGTGTACGCGCTGGCGCCACCGATGTGCTCGACCAGACGGGCAAGGAATTCCGACTGGGGCATTGGGCGCGTGTGGAGGCGCAGAGCGGCCTGCCGTTTAACCGGGCTGCGCTGATGGCGCGCGAGAACTTCGTCTACGACACCGAGCCTGTGTGCCGCGCGGTGGTGGCGGCGCGCAAGCTGGCGCCGCAGGCTGATCTGCTGAGCGTGTTCCGCGCCTTGCAGCACGCTTTCTATGTCGATGGGCTGGATACCACCGATGGCCGGGTACTGGCTGGCGTGCTGGCCGTGCACTTGCAGATGGATACGGAAACGGTACTGCGCATGTGGCAGGACGCCGACACCATCGTGCAGACCAAGGCGGATTTTGTCCGCGCCCGCGCGTTGGGCGTGCGCAGCTTCCCGGCCTTGCTGCTCGAAACTGGTGACGGCGTTGTCGAAGTCAGCGGCGGCTACGCACAGGTGGAGCAGTTACATCAGCGGCTGCTTCAGGTAAAGGCGGCCTGACTTATGCGGTGAGCGGCTGTGCGCTGTCAAGCGTGCGGCCGCGTCCCTGCGCCTTGGCCTGGTACAAGGCGACGTCGGCGCGTTGCAGCATCATTTCGATGGTGTCGGCATCGTGGCTGCGCATGGCGATGCCGCCGCTGTACGACAGTCCGAAGCCCAGCTCCTGGACCGAGTGCTGAATCAGCCATTGGCGCAGGCGTTCGTCGTAAGCCGTCACCGCGTCGAGGTCGGCACAGTTGAGCAACACACAAAATTCCTCGCCGCCGTAACGGCAGAACAGGTCGCCGACGCGGCTGACTGCGCGCAAGCCACTGACGAACATTTGCAGCGCGTGGTCGCCAACGCCGTGGCCGTGGGTATCGTTAATTTGCTTGAAATGGTCCAGGTCAAGCAGCAACACACCTAACGGCTGTCGGTAGCGCACGCTGTTGGCCAAGTCGATGCCGGACTGAAGCAGCCAGGCGCGGCGGTTCAAGGCGCCGGTGAGACCGTCCAGCGTGGCCAGCCGTTCCAGTTCGCGGGCTGCCTCGTCGCGGTGTGCCAGCAGGATGGTCACTACGGATAACACCATCATCGCGTTGGACGACAAGGCAAACACCTGATTGATCACGTGCGGCGCATAGAAATTCGGAAACTCGGCGGTGTAGAACGCGCCGAGCACGGCGCGACAGACCATCACCACCATCTGGATCGACAGGCAGATCACCAGCAGCCAACGCCAGCGCCCAACGGTGACTTGTGGCGCGCGGCACAGGCTCACGATCACTGTGGCGATCTGCAAGGCCAGCAGGCCGTTGGCCCAGCCGGTGCGGAACGCGTAGTCGGAAAAACCGATGCAGTAGCCGATGGTCATCACCACGGCGATGGCGGCCGGCGCGCGCGCGTTCGGTTTGCGGCCGTACCACAGTTCGAAGGCAATGGCATTACCTACCATGCCGCTGGAAACGCTGGCCATGGCGAGCGTCGACAGCAGGTGGTCGGCCCAGTCGCCGCGTGGAAAGGTGCTCGACGACAGCAGGAAAATCCAGCCCGCCGTTTGCAGCACGATCCCGGCTTGCGCATAGCGCGCGGCGCGGTTGACCCGGCCCATAAAATACGGCAGCGCCACCGCCATGATCGACAGATTGATCGTCATGGCGATGAACAGGGAAGAGATGTCGATTCTAAACACTTACTACGCTTTCAAAATAATTCCTGAGTTGCGTATTATCTCAACTATTTGGAATCATCTGAATTTTGTGCCGGTAGTTATCAACGCGGATAGACGATGAACTGATCCAGCTTGCCGTCCGGCGTGAAGTAAGTTGATACCCGGATTGTCCTGCCTGCGGTCTTTACGCGAAACAGGCGGGCGGTGAGACCGCCGCGACTGTTTGCGCGCAGCTCGACGATGCTTTGCACCTCGCCCAAGGGCTTGAGCGAGGTGGCGAAGTCTTCAATGACCTGTGCGCTGAAATAGGCGTTCAGGCCTTCGCTCATCATG
This sequence comes from Duganella alba, assembly GCF_009674495.1. Lineage (GTDB taxonomy): Bacteria > Pseudomonadota > Gammaproteobacteria > Burkholderiales > Burkholderiaceae_D > Rugamonas > Rugamonas alba. The sequence continues at coordinate 74,352 of NZ_WKJN01000019.1, forward strand.
CTGCGGTCGGGTGTACCGGCTTGCAGTTGGACAAACAAGGTGCGTGTTTTGTTCAGCGCGACTGGCGCGGCCGGGTCGGCGGCTGGCGCGAATAGCAGCGCTTCGATCTCGCCGGTGACTTGATCGCTGGTACTGCCGCCGCCGTTGGTGAGCACGACAATGGCTGTGTCGTCATTCGGGAACAAGGTGTTTTGCGAACGGAAGCCGGTGACTTCGCCGCCGTGATCCCAGCGCAAGCGTCCTTCCGGCGTCGTGCGCACAAACAGTCCGAGGCCGTAATTGGTGCCGGTGCCGCTGCTCAGCAGATTTTCCGTCGCCATCGTTTTGCGCGATTTGGCCTTGAGGATGGTGTCGTGCATCAGCGCGATGTCCCAGCGGGCCAGATCGCTGGCGGTCATCGCCAGGTTGCCGGCGGCCCAGACCCAATACTGGCCTTCCGCGCCGGCTGGGCGCAATGGACCAAGCGCCGCTGCTTCATAGCCTTGCGGGTCGTCGGCGCTCCACGCAGTGGCGCTGGTATCGACCACGGAGCGCATGTCCAGTCTGTCGGTGATCCGGCTGCGGATGAAGGCGTCCAGCGATTTACCGCTGACCTTTTCGACAATGCGGCCGGCGATGGCGTAGCCGGTATTGCTGTATTCCCATTTAGAACCGGGTTCGAAGCTGAGCGGCTGTTTGCCCCAGTTGGCGAGGATGGCGTCAACCGTGGTCGGCTTTGCCATGAACGGCGCCAGGTAATCAAGCGGGTAATAGTCCTGATAGCCGGCGGTGTGTGCCAGCACTTGGCGCACCGTGATGTCGTTCGCCCGCGTCAGGTCGGGCAGGAAGCGCGCTATCTTGTCGTCGAGCGACAGTTTGCCGTCTTCCACCAGCAGCAGCATTGCCGCCGCCACGAATTGCTTGGTGTTCGAGCCGATCTTGTAGCGCATCTGCGGCGTGGCCTTGCGCGCGGGATCGATGCTTGCCAGGCCGTACGCCTGTGCGTAGGCTAGCTTGCCGTCCTTGACAATGGCGATCGATGCGCTCGGCGCCGCGTTGTCCTGCAGCGCCTTCGTGACGATGGCGTCGATCGCGCGTAGGGTGTCCGGCGCAAGTTGGGCTGATGCAGCTAGCGGCAGGGTGGCGACAAGCGCGAGAGTGTAGCGGATTGCGTTAACACTGATTTTCATTGATTACCCGTGAGGTTGTGTGCCATGAAGGTGCCCACGCGCTGTTCGTATTCGGTAGTTGCATAGGCGTGCAGGTCGACGTGCGCGGCGCCGGGGACGATCCATAATTCCTTCGGCTCAGCGCTGGCCGCGAACAGGCGCTGCGTTTCCGCCAGCGTGGTGTGCTGGTCGGCGCTGCCGGAGATGATCATTACTGGCGCATTCAGGGAGTGCAGATGATCGATAGGGCATAGCTGGTCTTTGCTGATGCCCAGGCGTAGCGGCAACTGCACAAGCAGCAGCTCGGACATCGGCGCGCCGAGCATGCCGATGCGCATTCTCAGGCGATTCGCCACCGCTTCTGTGATGGTGGGATACATCGATTCCAACACCACGGCATCCACGTGGCCGCAATCGCGGCACAGCACCATGGAGGCGGCGCCGAGCGATACGCCAATCACGCCGATGCGCTGTCCGGGCGCGCGGCGGCGCAGTTCGGCCAAGGCTTCGCGCACGCCGTCACCCTCGCGCAGGCCGAAGGTGACGGCGCTGGCGGTGCTGGCGCCCTGGCCCGGCAGATCGATCAGCAGCACGGAATAACCCTGCTGATGGAAGAAGCGGGCGCGCTGCGCCATCTGCCGCCGGTCGGCGCGTATGCCATGCAGCAGCAGGATCGCGCCGCGTCCCTGGCCGGCCAGATAACTGCCGGCGACCAGTTGGTCTGGCGCGGAGCGTAGCGTGATGGCCTCCGCATTCAAGTCGTCCATCGGCACTGGTCGCGGTTGGACCCCAATCAGCGATGAACCGATCAGCCAAAGCGCTGCAACGCCCACGACGAAGATCAGCGCCGCGTAGCTGATCATGCGGGAAGATTTGGTCATTCAGCAGCCTTTGGGATAAAACAGTCCGACGTGCGCGCCGTCCTTGCCGCGCGTTGGGACGTAGCCGGTTTTGGGCAGTTGTGGCTGCGGCTTTCTAGGTCGGCGGCCGTTGCGCAATTCCAGATTCCAGCTTGCCGGCGGGGCGCATTCCTCGGGCAGCTTCAGCGGTGCGCAGCCGTTCAGGGTGGCGGTGATTTGCCCGATGAGCTTGCTGTCGGGGCGGTTGGCCATGGGCAGGATGGAGCTCAGCAACGCAACACGGCGTAACCCGATCATGTTAAATCCATAAGAACGGAAAGCGCCAGTGTAGCACCGGCTGACGGATGTGCCAGCCGGTGCGGGAGGTCAGGCGAGGGCGCGGGCCAGCAGCGTGTGGATCTCGGCGGCGATTTCGTCGACGTGGGTTTCGACGGCGAAGTGGCCGGTGTCGAGCATTTTCACGACGGCGTTTGGATTGTCGCGTTTGAACGCTTCAGCGCCGGCCGGGATGAAGAACACGTCGTTCTTGCCCCAGATGACCAGGGTTGGCAGCTTGGTGTCGCGGAAAAATTTCTGGAACGACGGATATTGCGTCAGGTTGTTGGCGTAGTCCAGGATCAGGTCCAGCTGGATATCCTTGTTGCCCGGACGTTCCAGCAGCGCTGCGTCCAGATGATATGACTCGGGCGCCACGCTATCCGGATTGGCCACGCCGTTCACGTATTGCCATTTGGTTGCGTCCAGCGTCAGGAAATCGCGCATGGCGTTGCGGTTTTCCTGTGTCGGCTCGGCCCAGTATTTGCGGGTTTGCGCCCAGGCGTCGCCCAAGCCTTCCAGATAGGCATTGCCGTTTTGCGAGATCAGCGCCGTCACGCGTTCAGGATGAGCGGCGGCCAGGCGCAGGCCGGTTGGCGCGCCGTAGTCGAAGATGTACAGCGCATATTTGCTCAGTTTGAGCTTCTGCACAAAGGCTTCCAGGGTCGCGGTCAGGTTGTCGAAGGTGTAGACATAGTTGCGTTCGGCCGGCACGGTGGTGAAGCCGAAGCCTGGCAGGTCCGGCGCGATCACGCGGTATTTGGTGGCCAACAGCGGAATCAGGTTGCGGTACATATGCGAGGAAGAGGGAAAGCCGTGCAGCAGCAGAAGCACCGGCGCGTCGGCAGGGCCGGCTTCGCGATAGAACACGTTGACGCCGTCGGCTTCAACGGTGTGGAAAGAGGCACGGGTGAGGTTGGTTGGCTGCGACATGGTTTTCTCCTGGAAGTTGTTGTAACCGTTAAAAACGTAATTAAGTGGTTTCATCGTAAGTGTGGCAATGTAACTTGTCAAGTGTATTTTTAGTGGTTACAATGAAATCCATGAACACTCCAACTTTCTACGGCGATCATCCCGCCCTTGATCTGATGAACACGGTGATGGTGCAGGACGGCGCCGCCATCGACACCTGGCAGTCCGATGCAGACGTGCTGCGCTGGCTGCAAGCCCAGCAACTGGCGCCGGCCAAGGCCCACGCGCCATCCGGGCTGCTGGAAGCCGGCCGCGCGCTGCGCGAGGTGGTGCGCACGCTGGTGCTGGACAAAAAGGCGGGGAAGCCGCTACAGGTGAAAGCGCTGAACGCGGCAATGGCGCACGCGCAGCGCCATATGGTGCTGGCGGAGGAGGATGGTTTGCAGCTGCGTCCGCACTATGCGACCGCAACGCCGCAGGCGCTGCTGGCGCCGTTGGCCGAAGCCGCCGCCAGCCTGCTGGTGACGGTCGACTTCACGCTGGTGCGCAAGTGCGAAGACAGCGAATGCGTGCTGTGGTTCCATGACCAGACCAAGTCGCATCGCCGCCGCTGGTGCAGCATGGCGCAGTGCGGGAACCGCAACAAGGTTGCGTCGTTCCGGCAGCGCCAACAGAAAGAAGCTTAGGAAGAGGACTTGGCCGCAGCCGCTTCCGCCGCGCGCTTGCGCAGCGTGGTGACGGCGGTGCCGCCGACGCCCCAGTTGTCGGTTTCCACTTCGTCGATGATGACGAAGGTGGTGGCCGGATTCTTGTTCAGCACCTTTTGCAGCAGGTCGGTCACGCCCTGAATCAGTTCCTGCTTTTGCTCGGCGGTCGCGCCTTCATTGGTGATGCGGATGTTGACGAATGGCATAGCTATACTCCCTGGTTAAAAATCAGTTGACCGGCTTGGCGGCGGCCGGCGCGGCATGCGCCGCAATCCCGTACACAGCCAGCAGCGCGCCGCCCAGCAGCAGGGCTGTCGAGACGGCCATCGCGGCCTGGATACCCGCTAGGATAGCAGCCGCGGCCGGCGCCGCCACCAGCGCGCCATACACCGCCACGCCCATGGCGCCGCCGACCTGGCGCGCCGTGTTCAATACCGCCGACGCAGTGCCGGCCTGATGGCGCTCGACCGAGGCCAGAATCGCGGTGGTCATGGCCGGCACCGCCAGCCCCATGCCGGCCGGAATCAGCGTCAGGCCCGGCAGCATGGCCCAGAAACTGGCCGTTTCCGAAATGCCGAACAGGCCCAGCAGCGCATAACCGGTGCCGCCGATCAGGCCGCCGATAATCATCGGCAGGCGCGAGCCGACCCGCGCCTGCAGCCAGCCGCTGGTGATATTCGCAAACAGGAAGGTTCCGGTCAGCGGCAGGAAGATCAGCCCGGCATGCAGCACCGAAAAGCCGCGCACCTGTTGCAGGTAGAAACTCAGCACGAAGATCACGCCGTAGTAGGCGAAGTTGACGAACACGCCAAACAGCACGGCCGGCGTAAAGCCCGTCAGTTTGAACAATTGCAGCGGCAGCATGGGCGCGGCGCTGCGGCGTTCAACGCGCAGGAACAGCGCGGCGGCAATCACCGCCACGGCGAAAGCGGCCAGCACGGCGGCATGGGTCCAGCCCAGCGCATGGACTTCGATCACGGCGCCGATAAAGGCCGTCAAGGCAGCCACCGCAAGCAGCTGGCCGGGAATGTCGAAGTGGCGCGCCGGACCGTTATGGCGCAGCACCGGCACCACGCGCAGAGTCAGCCAGAAGCCGATCACGCAGATGGGAATATTCACCCAGAAGATGCTGCGCCAGCCGAAGGCCGACATCAGCACGCCGCCCAGCACCGGCCCGGCCGCGATCGATACGCCGCCGGCCGCCGTCCACCAGGCGATGGCCTTGGCCAGCATCTTGCGGTCATGCGCGTAGACGGCGTTGAGGATGGCGAGCGAACTCGGCACCAGCAGCGCGGCGCCGATGCCTTGCACGGCGCGGGCGACGTTGAGCGTCAAGGCATCCTGCGCCATGGCGCAGGCCAGCGAGGCGATAGTGAACAATGCAAAGCCGGCCAGGAACACGCTGCGCGAACCGAAACGGTCGCCCATGGCGCCCGCCGACAGCAGGAACACGGCAAAGCCGAGCGTGTAGGCATCGACCACCCATTGCAGCTGGCTGACTCCGGCCTGCAATTCGCGGCCGATTTCCGGCAGGGCGACATTGACGATGGTGACGTCCAGCTGGACGATGATGAAGGCGAAGCTGCAAGCCAGCAGGATCGCCAGTGACGGCGCGGATTCGGTTTTCATGGCAGTGCTCCAAATGTCGATGCTGCCAATATAGTCCTGATTGTGCATCATGAAAAATGAATTATACTGAATGAATAATTCTTTAATTGAGAACGACATGGAACTTTCATCCCTGCGCATCTTTAAAACCGTCGCCGAGGAGGGCGGCGTGACGCAAGCCGCCGCGCGGCTCAACCGCGTGCAATCCAACGTGTCCGCGCGGCTGACCCAGCTGGAGGAGTCGCTGGGCGTCAGCCTGTTCCACCGCTCCGGCCGGCGCATGCTGATTACCGAGGAGGGCGCGCGTCTGCTGGCCTACACCGAACGCCTGCTGCAACTGGCGGACGAAGCGCAGGAAGCCATGCGCGGCGACCGCCAGCCATCCGGCCAGTTGCGTATCGGCTCGATGGAAACCACGGCGGCCGCGCGCCTGCCGCTGGTGCTGGGACAGTTTCACAGCCAGTATCCGCAGGTCGACCTGGTGCTCGATACCGGCCCCACCGATTACCTGGTGCAGGCGGTTCTGAACCATCGCGTGGACGTGGCGCTGGTGGCCGCGCCCATCGAGCGGCCCGAGCTGATGCAGCTGCCGGTGTTTGACGAGGAACTGGTGTTGCTGACCGACAGCCTGCACGGCCCGGTCAAGTCGCCGGCCGACGTGGCGCGGCGCACGCTGCTGGGTTTCAGAAGCGGCTGTTCGTACCGGCGCCGGCTGGAACGCTGGTTTGCGGAAGGCGGCGTGTCGCCGGCGCGGATTGCGGAATTCGGGACGTTCGAGGCGATTATCGGCTGCGTGGCGGCCGGTATGGGTGTGGCGATGATGCCAAGGGAAGTGTTGAAGCAGCGCGAACTGGCCAAATCCGTGCGCGTGCACGCACTGCCGGACGATGTCGCACGCGTCCAGACCATGCTGATCTGGCGGCGCGACATCGTCCAGCACGCCGCTCGCGATGCGTTCGCGGCGGCGTTTGGTCCAAAAACCGTTTAGCGGTTGGCTGGCGGTGCTGGTGGTGGTTCGGTGGTGGCTGGCGGCGTGGTGGCTGCCGGTGGCGCGTTTGGATCTGGCTGGGCGGCTGGCGTACCTTCAGTTGCTGGTGGAGTAGCTGGCGCTGGAGTTACTGCCGGCGCCGGCGTTGCTTCCGGCACTGGTGGCGGCACGTCCGCGTCTTTTTTCTTGCAACCGCTGATGAAGGCGGCGGTAATGATCAATGCACAAGCAAGCTTGCCGGTCAGATGAAGCTGTTTCATGGTAGTTCCTCCTGTTGGATGGCTTGATTTGTCATCTTAGCCACTCCTGAGACCGTGCCCTATAAGCGTGCTTGCATCAGCTTTGTAGGACAACTGCCCGTCTATGGCAAATGGCGGATTTTCAGCCGCTGAGCCAGCCGCTCCGGTAAAATTCCGCCACAGATCAAACCGGGGAGATTCCATGCGTCGTTATATCGCAGTCGCACTGCTGGCCTTTTTCGCGCTGGAAGCCAGCGCCAGTGAATCGGCCAGCGGCAGCTTTGCCGCCACTAAGAGCTGCGAGGCTTTTTCCTCCTTCGCCAAGCGCACCAATCCCGGCGACGTCAAGGTCAGCGCCGGTACATCCTACACCGTCCGCGAAATCAACAAGGTCGATTACGACTGGTTGCGCGTCGAGGTGCCCGGCGCGCAACCGTCGCTGCGCTGGGTGCAGCGTGAATGCGGCAAGCCGGAGCTGCAGGACCAGCAGGCCAACCGCCTGCCGGAAGGCGCCAGCGGCGCAGTGTGCTCGGCGCCGAACCAGCAGGACAGCTATGTGCTGGCCATCACCTGGCAGCCCGGCTTCTGCGAACACACCAAGTACAACGGCAAGAAGCCTGAATGCGACGCCATGAACAGCGGCGCGCTGGAAGCCAAGACTTTGAGCCTGCACGGCCTGTGGCCGAACAAGAAGGAATGCGGCACGCAGTATGGCAGTTGCAGCGGCCAGCCGTTCGCGTTGAGCAAGGACACCATCGAGAAAATTTCGCCGTGGATGCCCAACTTCTTCTATGAGCGCACCTTCGGCGCTTACGAGTGGAACAAGCATGGCAAATGCCAGTCGCTGCCTCCGGATGAATACTTCATCAAGGCCGTGTCGGCGGTGCGGGTGGTGAATGAGTCGGAAGTGGGCAAGATCGTGCTGGGAAATACCGGTAAGAGCATCCGCGTGAGCGACTTCTTCGACAAGATCAAGGCGCGCTACGGCGACAAGGTGGCCAACACCATCACCCTGGTCTGCACGCAGCATAAATACCTGCAGGAGATCCGGGTGTCGCTGGCGCTGGACTTCGCCACCGACCGCGAACTGCCGCAGCTGGTGGCGAACGCCAAGCCGGCGGGCAGTCGCGCTGTCGGCTGCGCCGACGAAATCTACGTCGAAGCAGCCGGCAAGGACTAGGCTTAGACCGCAGAATTACGCTGCGAAGCCGCCGTCGATCAGCAGGTCGGCGCCGGTGACGAAACCAGCTTCCGGACCGGCCAGGTAGGACACCATGGCCGCCACTTCTTCCGCTTTGCCGTGGCGTTTCAGGGCCATCAGACCATGCAGGCCGGTGGCGAAATCGCTTTCGGCCGGATTCATGTCGGTGTCGATCGGGCCAGGCGCGACGTTGTTGACCGTGATGTTACGGCTGCCGAAGTCGCGCGCCATGCCTTTGACCAGGCCGACCAGCGCCGATTTGCTCATCGCGTAAGCTGCGCCGCCTTCGAACGGCATGCGCTGCGCATTGGTGCTGCCGATGTTGATGATGCGGCCACCGTCGGTCATGTGTTTGGCGGCGGCTTGCGAGGCCACGAACACGGCGCGCACGTTGACGGCGATGGTGCGGTCGAAGTCTTCCAGCGAGAACTGGTCGGTTGGGCCCAGCAGCAGCACGCCGGCGCTGTTGACCAGGATGTCCAGGCGGCCGAAGCGTTCCGCCACGCTGTCGATGGCTTTGGTCAGGGCGACAGCATCGGATGCGTCGGCCTTGATGGCGACAGCTTCGCCGCCGGCGGCCTTGATTTCTTCCACCAGTGCTTCGGCGGCGATGGCCGACGCAGCGTAACCGACGGCGACTTTAGCGCCTTCGCTGGCCAGGCGGCGTGCCGTGGCGGCACCGATGCCGCGCGAACCGCCGTTGATGAAAGCGACTTTACCTGCAAGTTTGGTAGTGGTATTCGTGTTCATGATTTGTTTCCTTTCGGTTGGTTGATGAACACAGTATGGTCTTCGTCACTTGATCGCGGTAGTCATGAAATTATCTTTACAGTTTCAACCATTGGTATAAGATGAACGCATGTTTACTGAACTTAGCAGCTATCTCGACGCCTTTATCGCCTCCGCCGACGAGGGCAGTTTCTCCGCCGCCGCACGCCGCCTGGGGCTGACGCCGGCCGCCGTCAGCAAGAGCGTCAACCGGCTGGAACTGCGGCTGGGCGTGCGCCTGTTCCAGCGCAGCACCCGCAGCCTGGCCCTGACCACCGACGGCGAGCGCCTGTACGCGCAGGTGCGGCTGCCGTGGAGCGAGATCGGCGACGCGCTCACCGATTTGAGCCAGGGCGCCGGCAAACCGGCCGGCACACTGAAGGTGTCGCTGGCGCATACCGTGGGCCGCAATTACTTCGTGCCGCTGCTGGGCGAGTTTTCGCGCCGCTATCCGGACGTGGTGCCCGACCTGCACTTCGATAACCGGCAGGTGGATCTGATCGCCGAGGGCTTCGACGTTGCCATCGGCGGCGGCATCGAGCTGACCGACGCGCTGATCGCGCGCGAGCTGGCGCAGGTGCACATCGTTCTGGCGGCGTCGCCGGCCTATCTGAAAGCGCATCCGGCGCCGACGCAGCCGCAGGAACTGGCGCGTCATCGCGGCCTGCTGCGCCGTTCGCTGGCCACCGGCCGTCTGGTGGCGTGGACCCTGAAGACCGCCGCCGGACAGGAAGTGGTGGCCAGCGTGCGGCCGGTGGCGGTGATGGACGATCCGGAAGCCATCGCCCGTGCGGCGGCCGGCGGCATGGGCATCGCCATGCTGCCGCTGCCGCACGCCTTGCCGCTGCTGGCCAGCGGAGAACTGGTGCGGGTGCTGCCCGAGTGGTATGCCGAGACGCGGCCGCTGTCGATATACTATTCAAGCCGCAAGCTGGTGCCGGCCAAGGTGCGGGTGTTTGTCGATTTCATGATCGAGGAATTCCGCGCCGCCGGCCATGCGCAGCGGTTCAGCCAAAAATAGAGGAGACGTAGCGATGAAGTTGAAGTCAGCATTCCTGGCGCTGCTGCTGGCGGCCGGGCAGGCGTTGGCCGGCGTGGCGATCCAGCCGGACAACGCGCAATTGCAGTACACCGGCCGTATCGACTTTGCCAACCGCCTGCGGCCCATGCTGTCCTGGCCCGGCACCAGCATCGAAGGAAACTTCACCGGCGCCAGCCTGGCCGTCAAGCTGGACGACCAGCAAGGCAAGAACTTCTTCAACGTGTTCATCGACGGCGACCTGGCCAAGCCGGTGGTGATCGAGGCGGCGCAGGGCAGCAAGAGCTATCCCGTCGCCAGCGGCCTGGCGCCGGGCGCGCACCGCTTCCTCATCACCAAGCGCACCGAAGGCGAGGAGGGCGGCACCTTCTTTCAGGGCCTGGAACTGGCGGACGGCGGCGCATTGCTTGCGCCTCCGGCGCGCAAGCAGCGGCATATTGAATTCTTCGGCGACTCCATCACCAGCGGCATGGGCAACGAGTCGCCGGACGACGGACCCGATCATCTGCTGAAGGACAAGAACAACTTCATGTCCTACGCCTCGATCACGGCGCGCGCGCTGGATGCGGAAGCGCATATCACATCGCAGAGCGGCATCGGCGTGATGATCAGCTGGTTCCCGTTCACCATGCCGGACTTTTACGACCAGCTCAGTGCCGTCGGCAACAACGATACGCAATGGGACTTCAGCGCGTGGACGCCGGAGGTGGTGGTCATCAACCTGTTCCAGAACGACCGCTGGCTGATCGACCGCGAAAAGCGCCTGACGCCGATGCCGGATGACGCCCAGCGCATCCAGGCTTATCGCATCTTTGTGCAGAAGATCCGCGCGCTGTATCCGAATGCTTACATTGTTTGCGCGCTGGGCAGCATGGATGCGGTGCAGGAGGGTTCGAAATGGCCGGGCTATGTGCGCACGGCCGTGGATCAGATGCGCGATCTGGGCGACCGGCGCATCGACACCATCGTCTTCCCGTGGACCGGCTTTGGCGGCCATCCGCGCGTCAAGCAGCATCAGGCCAATGCGGCGCTGCTGACGGCGTTTATCCGCCAGAAGGCGGGCTGGTAAGGCGCGTCAGCGGTTCTGGCTGACGCCTGCCAGTTGCCGGCGCAGCGTGGCGGCCTGCGGTGCGCCGATGCCGGCCTCGAATTCGGCCTGCGCCGCGCTCCAGTAGACATGCGCTTCCTGATATTTGGCCTGGCCGGTGGCGGTCAGCGACAGCACCAGCTTGCGCGGCGAAGCGGGATCGGGCTGCTGTTGCAGATAGCCGTCGCGTGTCAGCGGCTGGATCGCGCGTACCAGGCTGGTACGGTCCATCACCATTTGCTCGGCCAGCGTCACCATGTCGACGCCCGGCTGGTGGTGGACGGCGGTGAGAATGCTGAACTGCGAGTTGGTCAGGCCGCTCGGCGCCAGGTGGCGGTCGTACATGGACGACACCGCGCGCGCCGCCTGGCGTAGCGCCAGGCTATTACAGAATGGTACGTTGAGATGGTCGCTCATGGTGTCCTCAGGCGGCGATGGCGTTGCCGTCGTGGCGGCGGATGTCGCCGATCAGGTCGGCCAGCGTGCGGTCGGCCAGGCGCGCTTCAAAGCCGGATTGGGCGTCGTCCAGCACCGCATGCATCGTGTGTTTGATCTGGCGGCTGATGACGCAGGCCGGCTGCACCGGATAACCGTGGATGGCGAAGGTGGCCGGTGCTTCGCTGGCGCGGTAGATGTCGAGCAGGGTGATCTCGGCCGGCGGACGCGCCAGCGTGCAGGCGCCGTGCTTGCCGCGCGTGGCGATGACAATGCCGGCCCTGGTCAGTTTGGCGATCGAGCGGCGTACGAAGGTCGCTTCCGCATGCACGCTGCCGGCCAGGATGGCCGAAGTGACGTATTCGCCGTAGCGGTCGCCGAGGACGGCGGCCACGTGGGCGGCGACGGTGAATTGTACGTTTTTCAATGACATGGCAAAGCTTCCAACATGATGCGTGCGCAGCCTCCAGTGTACCGCAGGCACACGGGAGGCGTGCGCTGATCCGCCGCAACGCTGTAACGCTGCGGCGGTCCGGTGGCGTCAGCGGCTGGCCAGCGTGGCGGGCTGGCTGGTGGCCGGCGCGTCCCAGCCGCCGCCCAGCGCGCGCACCAGTGCGACGGTGGTGATGGCGCGGTTCCCGCGCAACTGCACGGCGCTGCGTTCCACCGCCGCCAGGTTGCGCTGCGCATCCAGCAGTTCCAGGTAACTGGTGCGGCCGGCGTCGTACAGCTTGCGCGCCAGGTCGGCCGAGCGGCGCGCCGACACCACGGCGTCGTCGATCTGCGCGGTCTGGCCGGCCAGGATGCGCAGGCCGGCCAGATTGTCCTCCACCTCCGAGAACGCCACCAGCACGCTCTGGCGATAAGCCGCCACCGATTCTTCCAGCGCCGCTTCGCTGCGGGTGACGTTGGCGCGGTTGCGGCCGCCGTCGATCAATGGCGCCGACAGCAGGGCGCCGAGCAGCCACGAACGGCCTGTCATCTTGAACACGTCGGGGAAGGCGCCGGCCACGCCGCCGCCGGCCGCGCTCAGGTTCAGCGCCGGGAACATCGCCGCGCGCGCCACGCCGATGCGGGCGTTGGACGCTTCCATGGTGCGCTGGGCGGCGGCGATGTCGGGGCGGCGTTCCAGCAGCGTGGAGGGCAGGCCGGCCGGAATCGCCGGCATCAGCGCGCTGTCGAGCAGGGGACTGGCACCGGCCGTGAAGCTGGCTGCCGGCTTGCCCAGCAGGACCGCCAGCGCATGCTCGGTGGTGGCGCGCTGGCGTTGCAGGCCAATGGCGTCGGCGCGCGTGGTCGACAACTCGGTGCGTGCGCGCGACAGATCGAATTCGCCGATGTCGCCGAGGTCGAAGCGGCGCTGGTTGATCTGGACGTTTTCCTCGCGCGTTTGCACGGTACGCGCCAGCGTTTCCAGTTCAGCGTCGGTGGCGCGCAGGCGGAAATAGGTCTGCGCCACGTCGGCCTGCAAGGCCAGCAGCACCGAGCGGTAGTTGGCTTCCACCGTGGCGGCGTCGCCGCGTGCGGCGGCCACGTTGGACGACACGCGGCCGAACAGATCGACTTCGTAGCTGGCCGTCAGGTGCGCCGCGTAGGTGGTCTGCGGCGCCACCGGCGTGCCGGCCGGCAGCCCCAGTTCCGTCGGCGACGAGCGGCCGCGCTGCGCGCCGACCGCCACGCCGACTTGCGGCACGCGATCGGCTTCGGCGATGCCGGCAATGGCGCGCGCCTGCTTGACGCGGGCCGCCGCCACCGCCAGGTTGGCGTTGTTGCGGGTGGCTTCATCGATCAGCGCATTAAGCGCGCTGTCGTTGAAGGCCAGCCACCAGGCGCCGCGCGGCTGCGCTTCGGCGGCCTGCGCCTGCTTCCACTGGCTGCCGTCGGCGGCGGTCTGCACCGCCGCTTCCTTGTAGGCCACAGGGATGTCGATGACCGGCTGTTTGAATTCCGGCGCGGCGCAGGCGCTCAGCAGCAGTGCCGCCAGCAATGCGCTGACTGTGATGGTGGTCTTCATATCAATGCCCTTCCAGTTGTGGGACGGCGTCAGGGGACGTCGCTTTGTGCTTGTCCAGGTACTGCGCCAGTTTGCGCACCAGCACATAGAACACCGGCGTCAGGAACAGGCCGAAGAAGGTCACGCCCAGCATGCCGCCGAACACCGCCACGCCCATCGCATGGCGCATTTCCGAACCGGCGCCGTGCGAGAACACCAGCGGCAGCACGCCCATGATGAATGCGATCGACGTCATCAGGATAGGACGCAGGCGCAGGTGGCAGGCTTCCAGCGCGGCTTCCACCACGCTGCGGCCGTGGTGTTCCAGTTCGCGGGCAAACTCCACGATCAGGATGGCGTTCTTCGAGGCCAGGCCGACCAGCACGAACAGCGCGATCTGGGTGAAGATGTTGTTGTCGCCGGCGGTCAGCTTGACGCCCAGCAGCGCGCTCATGATCGACATCGGCACGATCAGAATCACGGCCAGCGGCAGCGTCCAGCTTTCGTACTGCGCTGCCAGCACCAGGAACACCAGCAGCACGCACAGCGGGAACACATAGATCATGGTGTTGCCGGCGATGGTGTCCTGGTAGGTCAGCTCGGTCCATTCGTAGCTCACGCCTTTCGGCAGCACTTCCCTGGCGAGCTTTTCCAGCGCGGCCTGGGCCTGGCCGGATGAGTAGCCCGGCGCCGGGCCGGCATTCAGGTCGGCCGCCACGTAGGCGTTGTAGCGCTGTACGCGGTCCGGGCCATAGCTGTCGGTGATACCCATCAGCGACGACAGCGGGATCATTTCACCCTTGTCGCTGCGGACCTTCATCTGGCCGACGTCTTCCACGCGCGAGCGGAACTGCGCGTCCGCCTGCACCCGCACCTGGTAGGTGCGGCCGAACTGGTTGAAGTCATTCACGTACAGCGAACCGAGATTGATCTGCAAGGTCTGGTAGATGGTTTCCAGCGGCACGCCCAGCTGCTTGGCGCGGTCACGGTCGATGTCGGCATACAGCTGCGGCACGTTGATCTGGTAGCCGGAGAACACGCCGGCCAGTTCCGGCGCGGCGCGGGCTTTTTCGACCAGCGCCTGCGTGGCCTTGTACAGCTCATCGTAACCGAGGTTGCCGCGATCCTCGACCATCATCTTGAAGCCGCCGATGGTGCCAAGACCGTTGACCGGCGGTGGCGGGAACACCATCACGAAGGCGTCCTGGATGGCGCCGGCGCGCTTGTTGATCTCTGCGGCGATGCCGGGCGCACTGACTTCCTTGGTGTTGCGCGTTTCCGGCGCCAGTTCGCCGACAAACACGATGCCGGAGTTCGGCGCGTTGGTCAGGTCATTGACGGACAGGCCCGGGAAGGCCACGGTGTTGCGCGCGCCCGGCACGCCGAGGGCGATGTCGGCGGTGCGGCGGATCACGGACTCGGTGCGGTTCAGCGAAGCGGCATCCGGCAGCTGGGCGAAGCCGACCAGGTAGCCCTTGTCCTGCGACGGGATGAAGCCGCCCGGCACGAGGCGGAACAGCAGGGCGGCAAGCGCCACCAGCACCAGGTAGAAACCGACCGACAGCGATTTGCGGCTTAATACAGCCTTGACGCCGCCTTCGTAGTTCTTCGAGCTGCGGCCGAAGAAGTTGTTAAACCAGTGGAAGAAGCGGCCGAACAGTTTGTCCATCACGCGGGTCAGGGCATCCTTTGGCGCATCGTGTGGACGCAGCAGGGCGGCGGCCAGCGCCGGCGCCAGCGTCAGCGAGCTGAATGCCGAAATCACGGTGGAGATGGCGATGGTCAGCGCGAACTGGCGGTAGAACTGGCCGGTCAGGCCGGAGACGAAGGCGATCGGCACGAACACGGCGCACAGCACCAGCGCGATGGCGATGATCGGACCGCTGACTTCCTTCATTGCCTGCACCGTGGCGGCGCGCGGCGACAGGCCGGCGGCGATATTGCGCTCGACGTTTTCCACCACCACGATGGCGTCATCGACCACGATGCCGATCGCCAGCACCAGGCCGAACAAAGTCAATGTGTTGATCGAGAAGCCGAAGCCCAGCATCACCGCGAACGTGCCCACCACCGACACCGGCACCGCCAGCAGCGGGATGATGGAAGCGCGCCAGGTTTGCAGGAACACGATCACCACCAGCACCACCAGCGCAATGGCTTCCAGCAGCGTGTGGATCACGGCCTTGATCGAATCGCGCACGAACATGGTCGGGTCATAGGCGACGCTGTATTCCACGCCTTTCGGGAAGTCCTTGCTCAGTTCCGCCATGCGGGCACGGACGTCGGCCGACAGTTGCAGGTCGTTGGAGCCGGGCGAGGCGAAGATGGCCAGCGCGGCGGCCGGCTTGTTGTCCAGCAGGGCGCGCAGCGCATACGAGCCGGAACCCATCTCGATGCGGGCGACGTCGCGCAGGCGGGTCAGGGCGCCGTCGGCGTTGGTGCGGACGATGATGTTGCCGAAGTCTTCCTCGGTTTTCAAACGGCCCTTGGTGTTGAGCGTCAGCTGGAAATCGGCGTTCTTGGTCGGAGAGCCACCAACCACACCGGCGGCGACCTGCACGTTCTGCTCGCGGATGGCGCTGGCGACGTCGCCGGCCGTCATATTGCGGGCGGCCAGCTTCTGCGGATCGATCCAGATGCGCATGGCGTAATCGCCCGAGCCGAGAATCTGCACATCGCCCATGCCGGGAATGCGCGCCAGCTGGTCCTTGACGTTGAGTACCGCGTAGTTGCGCAGGTAGAGTTCATCGTATGAGGAATCCGGCGACACCAGGTGCACCACCATGGTCAGGTTGGGCGAGGTCTTGACGGTGGTGACGCCGATCTGGCGTACTTCCTCCGGCAGGCGTGGCAGCGCGCGCTGCACGCGGTTCTGCACTTCGGTCTCGGCCTGCTGCACATTGGTGCCGATGGCGAAGGTGACGGTCAGCTTGAGCGCGCCGTCCGAGGTGCTTTGCGAGGACATGTAGATCATGTGCTCGACGCCGTTGATCTGTTCCTCCAGCGGCGCGGCCACGGTTTCGGCGATGACCTTGGGATTGGCGCCAGGGTACTGCGCGCTGACCACCACCGAAGGCGGCACCACGTTCGGATACTCGGAAATCGGCAGGCGGAAGATGGCGATCAAGCCGCCGACGAAGATGATGATGGACAGTACCGCCGCGAAGATCGGCTTGTCCACGAAGAAGCGCGAGAAGTTCATGATCAATGTCCTTTGCTGTCGGCTGCGGCGACCTTGGCGTCGGCTTGTTTGCCGTCCATGTCCACCAGTTGCGACGCCAGCGGCGCGCCCGGGTGCACGCGTTGCAGGCCGTTGACGACGATTTTTTCGCCGGCTTTCAGACCAGAGCGGACGATGCGCAGGCCGTCGGCGGTCTGGCCCAGCGCGACCTGGCGGTACTCGGCCTTGTTGTCCTTGTCGACCACGTAGACGAATTTGCGGCTCTGGTCCGTGCTCACCGCCTGGTCGTTGATCAGCACCGCGCTGTGCTGGCCGGCGCCGCCGGTTTCCACCTGCACGCGGGCGAACAGGCCGGGCGCCAGCAGGTTGTCGCCATTGGCGAAGACGGCGCGCATGCGCACCGCGCCGCTGCGCGAGTCCAGCTGGTTGTCGACGAATTCCAGCTGGCCTTCATGCGGGAAGCCGGTTTCGTTGGCCAGGCCGATGCGCACCTTGACCGGATGGCCGCTGTGGGCGTGGGCGCCGACGTTCAGGTAGGTCGATTCGTCGCCGTCGAAGCTGGCGTAGATCTTGTCGTCGGAGACCATGGAAGTCAGCACGGCGGTCTGGTCGACCAGGTTGCCGATGGTGATTTCCGCCTTGCCGACGCGGCCGTCGATCGGCGCCGTGACCTGGGTGTAGGACAGGTTCAGTTTCGCGGTTTCGTACTGGGCGGCGGCGGCGCGGGCGTTGGCGTCCAGCTCTTTCAGGCCGGAGGCGCGTTCGTCGTATTCGCGCTGGGCGATGGCTTTATCGGCCAGCAGTTTTTCGGCGCGGGCCAGTTCCAGGTGCGCCAGTTCTGCCTTGGCGCGGGCGGAGAGGGCGGCCGCTTCGGCGCGGTTGGCCTCCGCCTGGAACGGACGCGGGTCGATCACGAACAGCACCTGGCCCTTTTTGACCTTGCCGCCGGGCTGGATGTTGACTGCCGTGATGAAACCGCCGACGCGGGCGCGAATGTCGACCCGTTCGATGGATTCCAGGCGGCCGGAGAATTCCTGGGTCGGCGTCACGCTGCGCTCGACCACCACGGCGGCGGTGATCGGTGCGCCTTCGGCGGCGGGCGCCGCCTTGCTGTTGGCGTCACCGCAGCCGCTGAGAAGGGCGGCGGTCAGGCCGCCTGCCGCCAATGCCGCCGCCAAGGCGCGCAGCTTGTAGTCTGTGAAGGGCATAAGAGATCCTTTTATTTTAATGTGCATATGCACACTTTGAGGTAAAATTAAACCCCCTCAATAAAGAAGGGGCTGGCAAGTTAATTGTGATTGTAATCGTCTCAATTAAAAAGTCAACCAGAATTTTCCGGAGGGTATCGAACCAATCGAACGGGAGAGCCGGTTCTTGTGTCAACGCGGTAGACTGCATGTTTTGAACAACAGGAGGCGCGATGAGCCAGCAATGCCAGCACTTCAACCAGATCCGCACCCACCACGCCAACACCAATGGCTGCGAAGAGTGCCTGAAAACCGGCGACACCTGGGTCCATCTGCGCAAATGCCTGAGTTGCGGCCACGTCGGTTGCTGCGACCAGTCGAAGAACCGCCACGCCACCAAGCACTTCGAGCAAACCGGCCACGCCATGATGCAGTCGGCCCAGCCGGACGAGGAGTGGGGCTGGTGCTATATCGACCGCAAGATGTTCGACACCATCTGAGTCAGGCGTCGATCCAGCGCCAGGCGCAGGCCGCGCTGGCCAGGGCGGTGACGGCGCAGGCCAGCGCCGCCACGTGAAAGGCGTCCAGCAGCGCCGCGCCTTGCGCGCTCAGTACCGACGCCAGTAGCGCCGTGGTGAACAGACCGCCGGCGCGCGCCACTGCGCTATTAAAGCCGGAGGCGACGCCGCTATGGCCGGCATCCACCGACGACAGCACGGCCGTGGTCAACGGCGCCACCGCGACCGCCATGCCGATGGCGATCACCAGCATGGCCGGCAGCGTGGTGGTCCAGTAGCTGCCGCCGCCGATCCGCATCGACAGCATGAAACCGGCGGCGACGATAATCGGCCCGGCCGTCAACGGCAGTCGTGGTCCCAGCTTGCCGGCCAGCCGGCCCATGGTGGACGAGGCGAGCGCGATCACCACCGGCAGCGGCAGCAGGGCGGCGCCGGCCGCACTGGCCGAGTAGTGGTCGTATTCGATCAGCACGAAGGGCAGCACCAGCAGCAGCGCGCCCAGCGCGCCATACAGCAGGAAGGTCATCAGATTCAGGCCGCTGAAGCTGTGCGAGCGGAATAGCGACAGCGGCAGCATGGCGCTGTCGCCGGCGCGCTGTTCGACGCGCAGGAACAGCAGCATCAGCACAATGCCGGCGGCGATTGCCAGGCCGGATTGCCAGTGCAGGCCGGCGCCGCTGGTGGCCACCGTCAGGCCCCAGGTGAGTGCGCCCAGTCCGACGCTGGCCGTGGCGGCGCCTGAAATGTCCAGCGTGGCGCCGGCCGCCTGCTGCTCGTCGCGCAGGTAGCGCAGGGCGAGGAAGATCGCCGCTGCCGCCAGCGGCAGGTTGATGAAGAAAATCGCGCGCCAGCCGGTGACGTCGACCAGCCAGCCGCCCAGCAGGGGGCCGATGGCGCCGGCCGCCGCGCCCACCGCGGCCCAGATGCCGATGGCGCGGCCGCGCGCTTCACCTTCAAAGTGCGTGCCGAGGATGGCCAGGCTGTTGGGCATCAGCAGCGCGGCGCCCACGCCCTGCGCGATGCGTCCGGCGACCAGCAGACCGGCCGATGGCGCCAGCGCGCACAAGGCGGAGGCCAGCGCGAACAGACTCACGCCCAGCACCAGTATGCGTCGTCGGCCGAAGCGGTCTCCGGCCGCGCCGCCCAGCAGCAACAGGGCGCTCAGCGGCAGCAGGTAGCCGTTGATGATCCACGACAGCACGCCGCCGTCGGCATTCAGGCTGCGGCCGATGGCCGGCAGGCCGACGTTCACTACCGATCCGTCGATGAATGCCAGGCTGGAGGCCAGTATGGTGGTGGCCAGCACGATGCGCGGATGATCGGTTGCCGACGTGCTTGCAGTCGCGCCGGCCGGCAGGGTGGCGGCTGCGGCGGCTGCGATGGCGCGGTCGCAGCCCTGGTGCGGCGCGGCGCTCATGGTGCTCCGTGAACGGTGGCCGGGACGCTGCGGCCTTGTGCAGAATTCGTCATTTTTCGTGCTCCTGTCATGCAAGACGTGGGCGATTGGACGGGGTACATTATTGGGATACTAATCCAATTCAGGAAATCCATGCGCGCCTTGTCCTCGTTCCATCATCGCCGACTGGTGCTGCGCGGCGCCGCCGGCCTGGGATTGATCTCCGGCTGGAACGCCGCCACGGCTACCGCCAGCGCCGCCGCATCGTCCGGCAGCAGCGTTCCCGCCGCCGCCAAGGCCGTACCGCTGTCGGCGGTGCGGTTGCTGCCTTCCGTGTACCTGGATGCGGTGCAGGCCAACCAGGCCTATTTGTTGCGCCTGAGCGCCAACCGCTTCCTGCACAACTACCACCTCTTCGCCGGCCTGCCGGTCAAGGGGGCGATCTACGGCGGCTGGGAATCCGACACCATCGCCGGCGAAGGTCTGGGCCATTATCTGTCCGCGCTGTCGCTGATGTACGCGCAAACCGGCACGCCGGCGCTGAAGCCGCGCATCGACTACATCGTGGCGGAACTGGCGCGCGTGCAGCAGGCGCAGGGTGACGGCTACGCGGCCGGCTTCATGCGCAAGCGCAAGGACGGAACGGTGGTGGATGGCAAGGAGATCTTCCCCGAGATCATGCGCGGCGAGATCCGCTCGGCGGGTTTCGACCTGAATGGCTGCTGGGTGCCGCTGTATAACTGGCACAAGGTGTTCGCCGGCCTGTTCGACGCGCAGACCTATGCCGGCAACGACCAGGCGCTGCAAGTGGCGCTGGGCCTGGCCGGCTACATCGACAAGGTGTTCGCCGCGCTGAACGACGAGCAGGTGCAGCAGGTGCTGGCCTGCGAACATGGCGGCATCAACGAAAGCTTCGCCGAACTGTATGCGCGCACGCAGGACAAGCGCTGGCTGGCATTGGCGCAGCGCCTGTATCACACCAAGGTGCTGCTGCCGCTGACGCAGGGCCGTGACGAACTGGCCAACCTGCACTCCAACACGCAGATCCCCAAGCTGATCGGCCTGGCGCGCCTGCACGAACTGACCGGCCGCCAGAGCGACGCCAAAGCGGTGGACTTTTTCTGGAAGCGCGTCACGCAACACCACAGCTACGTCATCGGCGGCAACGGCGACCGCGAATACTTCTCGGCGCCGGACAGTATCGCCGCCCACATCACCGAGCAGACCTGCGAAGCCTGCTGCAGCTACAACATGCTGAAGATGACGCGCCACCTTTACAGCTGGGCGCCGGATGCTGCCTACTTCGACTACTACGAGCGCACCCACCTGAACCACATCCTGGCGCACCAGAATCCGCGTACAGGCATGTTCACGTACATGACGCCATTGATGTCCGGCGTGGCGCGCGAGTACTCCAGCGAAGAGAATGACTTCTGGTGCTGCGTATTGTCCGGCATGGAGAGTCACGCCAAGCATGGCGATTCGATCTACTGGGAGAATGGCGACACGCTGTTCGTCAACCTGTACATCCCGTCGACCGTGGACTGGAAAGCCGCAGCCGCCAGACTGGAACTGAATACACGCTATCCGTTTGAAGGCGACATCGATCTCAAGGTGCGCCGGCTGGCGGGACAGCGGTACTTCACCGTGGCGCTGCGCATCCCGGCCTGGGCGTCGCGGCACACGGTACTGGTCAACGGCAAGCCGCACGTGGCGACAAAGGACAAGGGCTATGTGCTGATACGCCGCCGCTGGAAGGCCGGCGACAGCGTGCGCCTGTCGCTGCCGCTGGATCTGCGGCTGGAAGCGGCAGCCGGCAACGACCACGTGGTGGCGCTGCTGCGCGGTCCGATGGTGCTGGCCGCCGACCTGGGCGCGGCCGACAAGCCGTTCGGCGGACTGGCGCCGGCGCTGGTGGGCGCCAACATCCTTGGCGCTTTTGCGGAAGCGGACAAGCGCCAGGCCGTGTATCGCAGCGTGGGCAGCGGCCGGCCGGGCGACATGAAGTTCACGCCATTCTTCTCGCAGTACGAACGGCGCGCGGCGGTCTACTTCAACGCTTACACGGAAGAGGAATGGGCGGCGTCGGAGGTGGCGTTCCGCAAGGAGGAGGCGCGGCTCAAGGATTTGTCGGACCGCTCGTTGGACGTGATGCACCTCGGGGAAATGCAGCCGGAACGCGACCACGACCTGCAATCGGATATTTCATACCCGGTGTCCTACCGTGGCCGCAACGGCCGCGATGCGCGCACCGGCGGCTACTTCAGCTTCCGCATGAAGTGCGCCAACGGGCCTCTGGTATTGCAGGCGAGCTATTGGGGCGAGGAGCGCAACCGCGATTTCTATATCAGCATCGATGGCGAACGCATCGCCCACGTCAAGCTGGATGGCAGCAACCCTGGCGTGTTCATAGACCAGGAATATGCAGTGCCGGAGCGCCTCACCACCGGCAAGGCCAGCGTGGTGGTGCGCTTCGATCCGGAACCGGGCCACACGGCCGGCCCCGTGTTCGGCGTGCGGCTGTTCACGCAACAGCGCGCCGTTACTTCTTCTTGATCGGCTGCGTTTTGGCGTCGTTGCGGGTCTTGTTGGCTTGCGCCAGCAGGGCGCCGCAATCGACCGAGTCGACCTTGCCGGGATTGATCAGCGGGATCACGGCCGCCAGCGGATTGACAATGCTGGCCAGCGCCACGGCGGCGCCGGCCTTCAGCGCCAACGGGCCTTTTTGCGGACCGATGTCCGGATTGGTGAAGGTGCCGCGCGCGTACAGCGGCGTGCGCAACGAGATGATGCGAACGCCCTTGGTTTGCGGGCGCACGTCCAGGTCCAGCGTTTCCTTGGCCAGGTCCACATTGCCGCTGACATTGATGACGGCTTCCTTTGTGTCGACCACGAAGCGGCGTGCATCCGCCTTGCCGTGTTCCACCACAAAGTCGCCGGCCAGGCAGTTCAGCTGCACCTGTTTGTCACCGAAGAGTTTGACGAACACCAGGTTGGCGACGTTCAGGCCGGCTGCTTCCAGAATGAATTTGCTGACCGAGCCTTCGCTGACGGTGGCGCCCAGTTCTCCGCTGGACGTGGCCAGCATGGTGGAGACGGAGTTGCCTTTGCCGGCCAGTGCGGCGTCTGCGCTGACCTCGCCGACGCTGGCCTGCATCGATTCCAGTTTCGGGAACAGCTGGTTGATCTTCAGGTGGCGCGCCGCCATGCGGATATCGGCGTCGATCACCTTCTGGCGGCCATCAAGCTTGATGTTGGAGGTGATGTCGCCGCCGGCCATGCCGAAGTTCAGCGGCGTCAGCGTCAGCACCTTGTTGTTCATCTTGATGTGCGCCTGAATATCGTTCAGCGGGATGTCGTGGGTGCGGATCAGTTTTTTGCCGGTGAAGGTGACGTCGGCGTCCAGCGCATCCCACTTGGCGGTGTTGAACTGGTCGACCGGCAGCGCTTTGTCGGCCGACTGGTTTTGCGGCTTGCCGCGCGTGGCCTTGCTGCTGTTGCTTTCGGCGCCGATGGTCGGGCCGAGGTCTTCCAGCCGCAACTGGCGCGAGGTGAGGGCGCCGGTCAGCAGGGGACGCGGGCTGCGCGGGCTGTAGGCCAGCGTGCCTTCCAGATCGCTGCCGCCGACGGTGCCGGTGAAGTTCTTGTAGGTCCAGTTCCAGATGGCGCCGGACTTCTTGCCGATCAAACGGCCGGTGGTTGCATACGGCGGCGTTTCAGGCAGCAGCACCCCGGTCAGCGGATACAGGTCTGCCATGCTGGCGCCGGCCAGCGACAGTTTCAGGTCCAGGCCCGCCGGCGCTCGCGGATCGGTCAGCATGCCTTCGACGGCGATTTTGTTCTTGCCCAGGTTGGCGTTGGCCTGCACCGGGAAGTTGGCGTGGACGTCGGTCAGCGCGAGCACCTTGCCGACTTTGCCGCCGCCGGTGACCGGGGCGTCGCGGTAGCTGCCGCTGAGATCAAACTTGATGCCGTACTTTTGCGCGTCGGCGCCTTCGTTGATGCCGCTGGCTTTGGCGCGCAGGTCCAGCTTGATGCCATCATCCAGGTAGCGCAGGTCGCCGTCACCCAGCGTCAGGCGCTGGATGTCGACTTCCCAGGTGGACGGGCCGTTGTCCTTGAAGGTCCAGGTGTTGCTGCCATCGGCGCGGCGCTGCGCGGCCACGGTGATCTTGTCGACTTCCAGGTCGGTGATGACCACTTCCTTGTGCAGCAGCGGCAGCGGGTGGATGGCGACCACGATGCTGCCGGCGCTGGCCAGTTGCGGGCCGGTGCTGGTCCACGCTGGATTGGCGATGTGGACGTCGTTGGCGCTGATGCGCGGGCGCGGCACGTAGCGGCGCCACCCCGGTTCGGCTTCATCACCTTGCTCCCATTTGACGCGCAGGTCGCCGTTGATGGCGAACTCGCGGCCGATGCTGTCGGAGACGCGGTGGTTGATCCAGGGGCGTGCGCGGTTCCAGTCGAAGGTCAGGATGAAGATGACGATTGCCACCAGCACCAGCAACAACGTGGCGAGCAGGCCTGCGAATATTTTTAGTGGGCGCGATTTTTTCATGGGAACCATGCTACGCCCGGTGCGGCCGGTGTTATGTGCGGTATGCCACGTTGAGGTTACACCGGCGGCCTGCCGACCAGGTAACCGTGCAGTATTTCGCGGTCTTCTTCCTCGCCCAGGGCGTAGTGGAATTTGCCGGCGACCTGGGTGGCGACCGGGGCGCCGTCGCGGAACAGCAGGCGGTTGCCGGCCAGGGCGGGCACTTTGTCGCCGGGGAGCAGGGTGCCGCACAGGTTGAGCGGATCGACGGCGGAAATGCAGACGTAGCTGCCGTCGTGTGGCCGGCGGCGCATATCGCGCAGCAGGGGGATGGCTTCCGGCAGCGCGAACTGTTCGCCCGAGAGGCCGGCCACGAAGCGGCCGCCGCGGATTTCGCCGCGCGCTTCGAGGCGGTGGTAGACGGGCAGCAGTTCGCGCCAGCTCGGCATCCAGCTGGCTTCGCGCTCCAGCAGCCGCCAGAACATCACGCCGTAGCGGCGCAGCAGCGTCATCGCGATATGCTCCAGCGTTTCCGGATCGGTGCGCGGCTTGCGGGCCGGCGGCGCGGAACGGATGGCAGGCAGCGCGGCGGCGGTGTCGGGGCGCGCCGCAGAGCGGATGAGGGCGGCCGGGCCGGCAGAAGCGGTGGCAGCTATAGCGACGGCATCGGCGTCAGTCCTTGCGGCGGGCGGCACGGCGGTTTCGACCGGGCGGACGGTGATGGTGACGCCGTCGCCGCGCCGGACCAATGCCCAGCGGCCGGCTTCTTCCATCGTCGGGCCGGCGCCACGGCGGCGGCGCTTGTCGTTGCTGGCGCGCTTGTTGGCCGGCACCAGCATGGCGCGCAGGCCGGCGTAGCTGTCGGCATTGACCAGGCCCGTGGCCACCAGCTCGCCCAGCGTATTCTCCAGCTCCACCGGCAGCAGACGCGCATCGTGCGACAGTTCATCGAAGAACATCGCCCCATCGCGCCGCAGTGCCTCCAGCACGCGCGCCGCGCGCGGCGACACTTCCACTTCGCCGGCCACCGCAGGCAGCGCATGCCACAGCGCCAGCTGGCGGCGCGGCAGCAGCACCAGCGGCGTGCTGCGCACCGGCCCACCGGCGGCGCTGGCCGGCGCACCCACGCGTGTCCAGACGATCTTGCCGGCCCTGCACAAGTCGTCCAGCCACAGCGACGAATAATCCTGCACGCGCACGGCCAGCAGCTCGCTTTCCCACGCGCCGGCGCCGGCTTCGTAGCCTTCCAGCTGCGCCAGCACTTCCGGCAGCGTATCCATGCCTTGCAGCTGCGCGTCCGGCGCCAGATGCTGCCATTCGAACAGGAAGCGCATGAAGTCCTGCCGCTCCACCGGCTCGATCTCGCGTCGCAGGCGTTTGATGGTGTAGCGGTGGATGCGTGCCAGCAGATGGCGTTCACACCATTCCTCGGCCATGACGCCAGGCGTGAAGCGGCCGCGCATGACGTAGCCTTCGCTTTCCAGTTGCGTCAACGCGATGGTGACCGTGGAGGCGGGCAGCGCCAGAGGGCCGGCAATCGCCGCCACCGTCTGCGGCCCGAAGCCGCTCATCCGCGCGCGCAGGATCTCCACCAGCGCCGCGTCGCGTGTCCATTCCTCCGCCGACGTGGCGGCGTCCACCGTGTCCAGCGCACGTGCATGCGGTATGGCCAGCGCCGGCGTGGCGACGGCTGCCGGGTAGGCCGCCTGCAAGCAGGCCAGCCGCTCCAGCGCCACCCACAGGTCGGCGCCACTGGCCGCGTCCTGCAAGCGCGTGGCGCGGCCGCCGGCGGCCAGGCCGTCCAGCCATGCCTGCCAGCCTTCCTTGCGCGCCGCCTCGTCTGGTGTGATGCAGGCCACCGACATCAGTGCCTCATGCATCTCATCGCTGTTGCGCACCGACGGCCATGCTTCCTCGGCGACAGCGGCAATCGCACCGACATCCAGCGCGCCCAGATCATCGGTGGAAGCCGGATCGGTCCAGCGGCGATTGATGACCGCCTGCGCGCGCCGCTCCTCCAGCGGCGCATCGTCGAGAAATGCATACGGCCGCGCATTCAGAATCTCCATCGCCAGCGGCGACGGCGCCGGCAGATCGCGCGACAGCAAGCGCACCTCGCCGGCCTCCATGCGCCGCAACAGCGCCAGCCAGCCCTCGCTGTCCATCGCATCGTGCAGGCAATCGTCCAGCGTCTGGTCCACCAGTGGATGGCTCGGCAGTTCACGTTCGCCGACGATATTCTCCAGGCACGCCGCCTGATCCGGGAATACCGCCGCCAGCAGATCATCGCTCTTCATCCGCTGCAACTGCGGCGCCACCTTGCGCCCGCCGCTAAAGCGCGGCAAGGCCAGCGACGTGGTCGCGTTCCAGCGCCACCGCACATTGAACAGCGGTGCATCCAGCAACGCCTGAATCAGAATATGTTCGGCCGTGTTGGAACGCAGATAGCGCCACACCTCATCCAGCGGAAAACTGTGGCTGTCCGACAGCGACAGCACAATCGCATCCTCAGTGGCCGCCGCCTGCAACTCAAAATTGAACGTCCGGCAGAAGCGCTTGCGTAGCGCCAGTCCCCATGCGCGGTTGATGCGGCTGCCGAAGGGCGTATGCACCACCAGCTGCATGCCGCCGGATTCGTCGAAGAAGCGCTCCATCACCAGCGTGTCGCGGGTCGGCAAGGCGCCCAGCGTCGCGCGTGAGCGCGCCATGTACTCGGCGATCTGGCGCGCGGCGTCGTCGCGCAGGCCCAGATGTTCGGCCAGCCAGTCCACCACGGCCTCAATCGCCGCCTCGCCGTTGGCCGCCGTCGCCAGCAGATGATCGATCTCGCTGCGCAGGCGGGCCACGCCGATCGACAGTTCGTCGGTGCGGCCCGGCGCCTCACCCAGCCAGAACGGAATATTCGGCGCCGCGCCATGCGCATCCTCCACCCGCACCTTGCCGGCCTCGATGCGCTGGATACGATACGAGGTATTCCCAAGCTGGAAAACGTCGCCGGCCAGGCTCTCGACCGCGAAATCCTCGTGCACGGTGCCGATGTTCTGGCCCTGCGGCTCCAGCAGCACCGTGTAATCGGCGTTGTCAGGAATCGTCCCGCCGGACATCACCGCCGTCATCTTGCCGCCGCGCCGTCCGCGCAGCGTGCCGCTGACGGTGTCGCGGTGCAGATACGAGCCGCGCACGCCCTGGCGGCTGGTGTAGCCGTCGGTGAGCATGTGCAGCACCTCGTCGTAACGCTGGTGCTCCAGGTGCGCATACGGCGACGCGCGCCGGATCAGCGCAAACAGCTCGTCCTCGCGCCACTCGCGGCAGGCCACTTCCGCCACGATCTGCTGCGCCAGCACGTCCAGCGGCGCCGGTGGAATGCGCAACGCATCGAGTTCGTTGCGGCGCACGCAGTCGAGCAGCGCCGCGCATTCGATCAGGTCATCGCGGGATGTTGGGAACAGCCGGCCCTTGGGCAGCCCGCCCACGTGGTGACCGGAGCGGCCGACGCGTTGCAGGAAAGCGGCAATGCTGCGCGGCGAGCCGATCTGGCACACCAGATCCACGTCGCCGATGTCGATGCCCAGCTCCAGCGAGGCGGTGGCGATCAGCACGCGCAGCTCGCCGCGCTTGAGGCGCTGCTCGGCGTCCAGCCGGTATTCCTTGGCCAGGCTGCCGTGGTGCGCCGCCACGTGTTCGGCGCCAAGGCGGTCCGCCAGATGGCGCGCCATGCGCTCGGCCATGCGCCGCGTGTTCACGAATACCAGCGTGGTGCGGTGCATGACGGTCAATTCGGCCAGACGGTCGTAGACGCGCTCCCACACGTCGTTGGGCATCACCGCTTCCAGCGGCACCGGCGGCAGTTCCAGATTCAGGTCGCGCGCCCGCACGTGGCCGACATCCACCACCGCGCAGGGACGGCCGGCGCCAGCGAGGAATTGCGCCACCACCGATATCGGCTTCTGCGTGGCCGACAGGCCGATACGCACCGGCGGCCGGCCGCACAGCGCGTCGAGCCGCTCCAGGCTCAGGGACAGGTGGCTGCCACGCTTGCTGCCCGCCACCGCATGGATCTCGTCGACGATCACCGTGCGCACGCCGGCCAGCATGGCGCGGCCGCTGTCCGATCCCAGCAGCACGTACAGCGATTCCGGCGTCGAGACCAGAATGTGCGGCGCGCGGCGGCGCATGGCGTTGCGTTCGGCCTGGGTGGTGTCGCCGGTGCGCACGGCGGTGCGGATGCCGTGCGGCGGCAGGCCCATGGCCTCCAGTTCGCCGGCGATGCCTTCCAGCGGCGCCAGGAGATTGACGCGGATGTCGTTGGACAGCGCCTTCAGCGGCGACACGTACAGCACCCGCGTCTCGTCCGGCAGCGGCGCATGGCGGCTCTCGCGCACCAGCGCGTCGATGGCGGCGAGGAAGGCGGTCAGGGTCTTGCCGGAACCGGTCGGCGCGGCGATCAGCGTGGCGCGGCCGGACTGGATCAGCGGCCAGGCCTGGCGCTGCGCCTCGGTCGCGCCGGGGAAGGCCGCACCGAACCACGCCGCGACGGCGGGATGAAACTGGTACAAGGCAGCGGCTTGCAGGGCTTCGGTCATGGGACTTATGTCAGGGCGGACGGGCCAAAATCAACCAGATAAATCATGCATGATAGTCTGCCATGCCGACGCGGAAGCTGTCGCGGTATTGGTTGGGCGTGATGCCGAAGCGCTGGGCAAACACCAGCCGCATGCGCGCGGCGCTGCCGAAGCCGCAGCGGTAGGCGATGGTTTTCAGGGCCAGTTCGCCGCCTTCCAGCAGGTTGCGCGCGGCGTCGACGCGGGCGCGCTGCACGAATTCGGCCGGCGTCACGCCCATCTCCTTGACGAACTGGCGCGCGAAGCTGCGCATGCTCATGCCGGCCACTTCGGCCAGCTGTTCCACCGATAGCGTTTGTGCAAGGTTGTCCATCACATGCTGCTGGATGATGGTCGACAGCGCATCCGGCGTGCTGGCCTCCGACAGGTAGGGACTGAACTGCGACTGGCCGCCCTGGCGCTGCGCCAGCACCAGCAGGCGCTTGGCGGCGGCCAGCGCCACCGCCTGGCCGTGGTCTTCCGCCACCAGCGCCAGAGCCAGATCGATGCCGGCCGTGACGCCGGCCGACGTCACCAGCCGGCCGTCACGCACATGGATGCGGTCATGCTCGACCCGCGCCAGCGGGAATTCGGCCGCCAGCTGGGCGGCGTCGCTCCAGTGGGTGGTGGCGCGCTTGCCGTCCAGCAGACCGGCGCGCCCCAGCAGGTAGGCGCCGGTGCAGATGGAGCCGTAGCGCGGCACGGCGTGCGCCACCTCGCGCAGCCAGGCCGACAGCTGCGGGTTGTCCTGCTCGTGCGCCAGCTGCGGACCGCCCGCCACCAGCACGATGTCGTAGTCCGTGCCTGCCTGGTCCAGCGTCAGGTCGGCGCCGAGCTGCTGGCCATTGGACGCGCGGATGGGCGAGGCCGTGGTGCCGATGGTGATCAGGCGATACTGCCGCGCCGGCGGCAGGAAGGCGTTGGCCTCGGCGAAAACGTCCATCGGCCCGGAGACGTCCAGCGACTGCACGCCGGGGAAGAGGACGAGCGCCAGGGTTTTCACGATGGGCGTCCCATGGCTGGTGCAGGCGCGGCGGGGAAGTAGCTGCCTTTGGCCAGCAGGCGCAGCGAACCCCAGGCCACGTACAGCACCAGCATCAACGTGGCGGCGAAGACCGCGCCGGCGATGGCTTCCAGCATCGGGCTA
Organism: Duganella alba; assembly: GCF_009674495.1. Lineage (GTDB taxonomy): Bacteria > Pseudomonadota > Gammaproteobacteria > Burkholderiales > Burkholderiaceae_D > Rugamonas > Rugamonas alba. Next base: position 104,219 of record NZ_WKJN01000019.1, read on the forward strand.
TGCTGGCGGCCGGCCATCAGCATCAGGCCCTGGCCCAGCGTGGCGAGACCGAAGGTGTAGGCCCAGTAGCCGGGAGCGAAGGCCTGCTGTGCGAGCCATGGCATGGCCAGCGCCAGTCCGGCGAAGACGAACAGCGCGTAGCCGGCCAGTGCGTAAGTGATGGCGGCGTTGACGTCGGCGCCGGCCAGGATCTGGTAGGCCACCAGCGCCACCACCGGCGGCGCGCTGTAGATGCCCATGAAGTTGCGGGTCTTGTCGGCCAGGCCGCCGGTCATCAGCTGGTGGGTGATGGTGGAGTCGAGGATCAGCCATGAGATGCCGCCGGCGCCGAACAGCATCCAGCCGTAGTCGGTGTAGCCGAAGATGCCGGCGGCGAGGGCGTTCACCAGCACGCTGGCGGTATAGGGCAGGTACAGCGGCGGCACGATCTGCGCCGCCTCGCGCTGGCTGCTCCAGTGCGCGGCGAGACGCCATGCGCCGTAGGCCACGTTGGCGGCGGAGCCGATCCAGAACAGCGGCGTGGCGGCCGACAGGGTGTAGGGCTGCAAGGCCAGCGCCACCAGGATCAGCGATTCCGGTATCAGCGCCAGGAAGGCCGACTGCACCGGGTCGCGCGTTTCGGCGACGGCGGCGGCGCGGTGCGCCAGCCATTTGTGGATGAACAGCGCGCCGAACGCCAGGAACGACAGTACGGCGAGCGCCTGCAGCACTTCGCCGGCCAGCGGCGGCAGCGCCCACAGGTGATGGGCAAAGCGCCAGGCGTTGCCGGTTTCGGCCAGTCCCAAGGTCAAGGCGAAGAATGAAGCGGGAAGCAGTTTGGTTTTCATGATATTTGGCAGTAAGTGATCGATGAGTCGATTTTAGGCGCTTGTTCTTGCGGCATAAATCGAACAAATGGATCGAATCCTGCCAATGTAGCACCGATTTCCGCCCCGGCGAGTTTTGCGTATGGCGCAAAGGTGTTGCAGGGTGGCGCTGTCTTATCGCCGCGCCGCGGCGGCGGTAAAGTGACTCATCTTTTACTCACCCGGAGTCATTATCATGAACCAGCTGCTGCAAACCATCCAGATCGGCGACCTGACCTTCAACAACCGCATCGCCATGGCGCCCATCACCCGCGCCCGCGCCGGCGCGGATGGCGTGCCGGTCGCGCTCAACGCCGAATACTATGCGCAGCGCGCCACGGCGGGCCTGATCATCACCGAGGCCACCAATGTATCGCCGAATTCCGCCGCCTTCGAACTGGCGCCGGCCATCTACAACGATGCGCAGGTGGCGGGCTGGAAGCGCGTGACGGAGCAGGTGCACGCGGCCGGCGGCAAGATGTTCATGCAGCTGTGGCACAGTGGCCGCGTCAGCTCCTACTCGCTGCTGAACGGCCGCGAGCCGCTGTCGCCATCGGGCTACAACGACGACCTGGGCCTGCTGCAGGTCTACGGCGCGCTGCGCAACGGCTACTACACCCGCATCTACGCTTCGCCATCGCGCGCCATGACCAATGAAGAGGTCTACGCCGCCATCGCCGAATTCCGCACCGGCGCGGAGAACGCCAAGCGCGCCGGCCTGGATGGCGTGGAGATCCATGCCGCCAACGGCTATCTGCCGCAGCAGTTCCTGTCGCCGCTGGTCAATCGCCGCACCGACGAATTTGGCGGCAGCGTGGAAAACCGCGCGCGCTTCCTGCGCCTGGTGATCGAGGCGGTGCTGGCGGTGTTCCCGAAAGAGCGCATCGGCGTGCGCATTTCGCCTTACGCGGCCTATAACAACGCCACCGATCCGAACGTGGCCGAGACCTATGGCTATGTGGCGCGCATGCTGAACGAGTACGACATCGGCTACCTCCATGGCGCCGACACCAACGCCTGGGGCGGCGTGCCGGACATGCCGAAGATTCTGGACATCATCCGCTCCAACTACCAGGGCGTACTGATCGCCAACGCCGGCCTGACGCCGGAAGCGGCGCAGTCGCTGGTGGCGGACGGCAAGGCCAACATGGTCGCCTTCGGCCGCCAGTACGTGTCGAATCCGGACCTGGTGGCGCGGATTGCCGCCGGCGGCCCGTACACCGATCCCGATCCGTTCTCGTTCTACGGCGGCACGGAGCGCGGCTACACCGACTACCCGACGCTGGGCTAAGGCGATGGACCGCTGGCAGGCGATGGAAACGCTGGTCCATGTGGTCGAGGCGGGATCGTTTTCCGGGGCGGCCCGCCGCCTGAACGTGGGCCAGCCCAGCGTGTCCAAGGTGGTGGCGCAGCTGGAGTCCGACCTGGGCGTCCAGCTGCTGCTGCGTTCCAACCGCGGGCTGGCGCCGACCGAATCCGGCCTGGCCTACTACCAGGGCGCCCGCCGGGCGCTGGACGCCGCCGCCGAGGCGGACAGCAGCGCGCGCGGTGCCAGCGCCGGCATGGGCGGGCGGCTGGTGGTGTCGGCACCGGTGACCTTCGCGCGGCTGCATGTGATGCCGCACCTGCAGTGCTTTCTCGACCAGCATCCGCAACTGAAGCTGGATGTGGTGCTCGACGACCGCAATATCGATCTGCTGGAAGGCGGCGTGGATGTCGCGTTGCGTCTCGGCGCCTTGAGCGATTCGGCCATGACGGCGCGCCGCATCGGCCGCAGTCCGCGCGCCGTGATGGCGACGCCGGCTTATCTGGCGCGCCACGGCGAACCGCGCCATCCCGCGGACCTGTCGCAACATCAATCCATCATCTACAACCGCGCCGGCAGCGGCGCCGCCTGCATGTTCCAGTGCGGCGAAATGCAGGAGCCGGTGTCGCTCGACGGCCGGCTGCGCGTGTCGGCGGCGGAAGGCGTGCGCACCGCCGTGCTGGCGGACATGGGCATCGCCCTGGCGTCGGAATGGATGTTCGCGCCGGAACTGGCCAGCGGCCAGGTGCGGCGCATGCTGCGCGACTGGACGCTGCCGGCGGTGGATCTGTGGGCGGTGTTCCCCTCGGGCCGCAAGGCCAGCGCCAAGGCGCGGGCGTTTGCGGCCTTCATCGAAGACCTCCTGCTTCCCCGTTCAACTCATTAGGTGAGGGCCCGCCAGCGGCAGGTCGCACCAGCGCTTGCCGGTGGCGTCGGCCAGGGCGTTGCCCAATGCGCCGGCCATCGGTCCCTGCGCCGCCTCGGCCACGCCAAGCAGCGGCGCGCCGGGACGGTCGATCAGGATCACATCCACTTTGTCGGGCACATTCGAGTAGCGCATGATCGGGTAGCTGGCCCAGTCCACGCTGGAGATGCCTTCCGGCGTGAACTTGAGCTGCTCGTACAGCGTCCAGCTGGACGATTGCAGGATGCCGCCTTCCAGCTGGTTGCGGATGCCGTCCGGATTGACGCCCTGGCCGCAGTCCGCCACCGCCGTCACGCGCACGATGTGCACCGCGCCGGTGCTGCGCTCCACGCGCACCTCGACCGCCAGCGCCACGTAAGCCATGATGTTCTTGTACTGGCCGAAAGCAAAGCCGAAGCCATGGTCGCGGCGGCGCTTGCGCTGGTTCCAGCCGAATTCTTTCGCTGCGCGCTCGACCACCTCGCGTCCGCGCGGATCGTCCAGGTGGCGCAGGCGGAATTCCACCGGATCGGCGTGCGCGGCGATCGCCAGTTCATCCATCATGCCTTCGATGGCGAACAGGTTGATGTGCGCGCCCAGCGAGCGCATGGCCGAGGTGCGCAGCGGCGTCACCGGCAGGAAGTGATTCACCACCTTGGATTGCGGCAGCGTGTACAGCGGAATGGCGTTGCGGTCGCCGCCGCCCTCGGGCATCGGCATCGGCTGCGAAGGGCTGGGCACAAAGGCCTTGGCCAGCAGTTGCGCCGGTATCAGCTTGCCGGCGTTGCCCGGACGTTCGTTGTGCGAGCCGCTCCACAATTCATATTGCCAGTCGCAGATCTTGCCGCTGGCGTCGAGCGAGGCCGCCAGTTGCGTGCTCATGGCCGGCGCGTAGGGTTCCCACTGGTTTTCCTGGTCGCGCATCAGCTGCACGCGCACCGGGCGGCCGGGCATGGCGCGCGCCAGCAGCGCGGCGTCGGCCGCCACGTCGTCGGCGCCGTTCTGGCCATAGCAGCCGGCGCTTTCGGTGTGGATGCAGCGCACTTCGTCCATTTTCATCGACAGCATTTCGGCCAGCGCCGCGCGCAGCGGATAGACGCCCTGGGTGTGCGTCCACACGGTCATGCCGCCTTGCTCCAGCAGCGCCACCGAGCAGGAAGGGCCGATCGAGCCATGCAGCACATACTGCTTGGTGTAGCGCCGCTTGAGCGAGAACACCGCCTTGCCGGCCGGCTCGTGCTTGTCCTGGATGACGATGTCCTGCGACGGCAGCGCGCGCAGCGTGGCGTGGATGTTGGCGGGCGAGGGCAGCGCGGCGCCGCGCTGCCACCTGGCGCTGGCCGACAGCGTGCGCATGGCCTGCACCGCCTGCCATTCGTCGCCGGCGATGACGGCCAGGTAGTTGCCGTCCACGTGGACTTTCAGCACGCCGGGCATGCGCGCCACGCCGGCGGTGTCGGCCGACAGCAGGCGCGCGCCGTAGGCCGGCGGACGCACCACGCGCGCATGCACCATGCCGGGCAGGCGCATGTCCTGCACGTAGGCTGCGCCGCCGGTCAGCTTGGCGGGAATGTCCACGCGCGGCAGCGAATGGCCGATCAGGGTGTAGTCGTGCACATTCTTGAGCGGCGACTTGACCTGTGCGGCGCGGTGCAGGTCGATGCCGCGTATCGCTTCGCCGTAATGCATCTTGCGGCCGTCCGGCGCGCTCACCGTGCCGTTGCTGGTTTTGAGGGTGTTGGCATCGAGCTTGAACTGTGCCGCCGCGCCTTGCACCACCAGCGCGCGCACCTGCGCCGCCGCGTTCAGCAGGGCGGTGCCGCTGTCGGCCATGGTGTGGCTGCCGGCGGTAAAGCCTTCGTTCGGCGTCAGCGCGGTGTCGCCGGTGATGAAGTGGATGGCGGCAGGCGCCACATCCAGCTGTTCGGCGGCGACCTGCAGCAGCGCGGTGCGCACGCCGGTGCCCAGCTCCACCTTGCCGGTGAAGACGGTGACCTTGCCGTCCGGCGCGATCTTGATCCACGCGTCGAGCATCGGCGTGCGTTGCAGGCTGCCCGGCAGATCCTTGTTGGCGATGGGCGGCACGCCCATGCCGTTGAATTCAGCCAGGGCGCGGCGCGGCAGCAGCGTAAAGCCCAGCACCAGGGCGCCGGCACTCAGCATGGCGCGGCGGCGCAGGTCGATGGTATCGGCGCTCATGCCAGGCTCCCTTCGGCGACTTCCTTGATGGCGGCGATGATGCGCATGTGGGTGCCGCAACGGCAAAGGTTGGGTTCCATGTGGCTGCGGATCTGCGCTTCGCTTGGATGCGGATGCTGTTCCAGCAGCGCCTGCGCGCGCATCACCATGCCGGCGATGCAATAGCCGCACTGCGCCGCCTGGTGCTTGATGAAGGAGGCTTGCAGCTTGCCCGGCTTCTCGACGCTGCCCAGGCCTTCGATGGTGCGCACCTTGCGGCCCTCGCATGCGGCCACCGGCGTCAGGCAGCTGAATACCGGCTGGCCGTCCAGCATCACGGTGCAGGCGCCGCACTGGCCCATGCCGCAGCCGAATTTGGCGCCGTTCAGTTCCAGCTGGTTGCGCAGCGCGTACAGCAGCGGCGTGGAGGGATCGATGTCCAGTGTATGGCGGACGCCGTTGACGGTCAGGGTGCTCATTGTTGGTTCTCCTTGCGGATCTTGGCGGTGCGTTGTTCGACGTCGTTCCAGGCCGCGCGCTTGCCGATGTCGGCGCGCACGTAGGCGGCGATGCTGGCGATCTGCGCGTCGGTCAGCGACGCGGCAAACGGCGGCATGAAGGTGTGCTGGTCCGGATGGCTCCACGGCACGCCGTTCAGCACGATCTGGATCAGGTTATCCGGGCGCTCGCTGTTGACGGCGGTGCTCAGGGCCAGCGACGGCCGGCCACCGTTGGCCATCATCGGCGCGGCGGCGCCGTGGCAGCTGGCGCAGGCGCCGGCGAACAGCGTGGCGCCTTGCACCACGGCCGTTTTATCGGTGGCGGCAGCGGTCGCGGCGGGTGCCGGCCTGGCCGGTGTTTGCAGCGACATGATGTAGGTGGCGATGGCGTTGCTGTCCGCTTCCGGCACCAGCGACAGGCTGTGCGCCACGGGCCCCATCGGGCCGGCGGCCGCGCCGTGCTCCGGCGACCAGCCATGGCGCAGGTACAGCGCCAGTTGTTCGCGGGTCCACGGCTTGGGCGCCTGCAGCAGCGCGGTCAGCGCCGGCGCGTCCCAGCCGTCGATATTGCCGCCGCTGAAGGCCGGGCTGCGCTCGCCGCCGATCGGGCCCAGCGTGCTGTGACAGGAGGCGCAGTGGCCGGCGCCGTCCACCAGGTAGCGGCCGCGGTTCCATTCCGCCGTCTGGGCCGGATTGTCGGCCACCGGGCCGGGGCGCAGGTAGAGCAGGTTCCAGCCGGCCAGCATGGGGCGGAAGCGCAGCGGCAGCAGCAGGTCGTTGTCCGGCGCCGTGGCCACCACCGGGGTCCGCGTCATCAGGTAGGCGTAGGCATCCTCGATGTCGACGGTCGACATGCGGGTGTAGTGGATGTAAGGGAAGGCCGGGTACAGCAGGTGGCCGTCGCGCGACACGCCGTGCCGCAGCGCGCGCGTAAAGGCGCTCAGCGACCAGTTGCCGATGCCGGTGGCCGGATCGGGCGTGATGTTGGTGGTGTAGATGGTGCCGAACGGCGTACGCAGCGGCAGTCCGCCGGCGTAGGGCGCGCCGGCGGCGGCGGTGTGGCATACCATGCAGTCGCCCTGGGCGACGACGCGGGCGCCGCGCGCGATGGCGGCGCTGTCGAAGTCATTCGCGGCCGGCGGCTGAATGGGGGCGATAGCTGGCTGTATGACCCAGGCGGCTGCCGCTGCGGCGCCGGCCGCCAGCACAGCACCGATCCAGATCCAGTATTTCGTCTTCATGCGGGCTCCCGATAAGTTAAGTATGCACTTTGCCATCGTCGCCGGTTTTTTGTAACCGGCCGGAAGGCATGGCTACTATTCCTGCACGGCATGGCTAATCGCATTATAATTAATCGAACGATAAATTAAAAGTCGGATGCAGTATTTGCCAAATCGGAGAACTTTCATGTCCAAGCTGACGTTCAAACAGAAATTGTGGCTGCCGCTGATCTGCAGCCTGTTGTGCCTGACCGCGGTGGCGGTGGTGGACGCCTTGCAGCTGCGCGCCACCCGTTTCGAGGAACGCCAGCAGGCGCTGACCGACATGAATGACGCCGCGATGACCGTGGTGCGGCGCTACGCGGCCGAAGTCAATAACGGCAAGTCCGACCCGGCCGGCGCCCAGCGCCGCGCCATGACGACGCTCGACAGCATGCGCTATGGCCAGGACAGCTATGTGTCGCTGATCAGCACCGACGGCCGGATCCTGCAGAATCCGGGCAATCCGGCGACCAATGGCAAGAGCATGATGGATTTCCGCGACGCCGAAGGGGTCTACATTTTCCGTGAATTCGCCCGCATCGCCGCCACGCCGGCGGGCAGCGGCTTTGTGCGCTTCCTGTGGCTGCGGCCCGGCCAGCGGCAGGCCAGCCCCAAGCTGGCGCGCATCAGCACCTACAAGCCGTGGGGCTGGGTATTTCTGACGGGCGTGTATACCGATGACATCGAGGCCGACTTCCACCGCTCGCTGCTGACCTCCGCCTTCGGCCTGCTGGCGGCGGGCGCGGTGCTGCTGCTGGTGTCGGGCGCCGTCAACCGCAGCTTGAGCCGGGTGCTGGGCGGCGCGCCGGAATACGCGGTGGCGGTGGCCAACCGCATCGCCGCCAACGACCTCAGTGCGCCGGTGACGCTGCAGCCGGGCGACGACAGCAGCCTGCTGCACGCCATGCACACCATGCAGCACAACCTGGTCGACACCATCGGCGAGATACGCGGCAGCGCCGAGACCATCGCCACCGCGTCGAGCCAGATCGCGACCGGCAACCTCGATCTGTCGGCGCGCACCGAGACGCAGGCCAGCTCGCTGGAAGAGACGGCGGCATCGATGGAGCAGTTGACCGCCGCCGTGCGCCAGAATGCCGACAACGCGCAGCAGGCCAATGCGCTGGTGCAGAGCACGGCGCAGGTGGCGCAGCAGGGCGGCGTGGTGATCGGCCGCGTCATCGAGACCATGGGCGACATCAACAGCGCGTCGAGCCGGGTGGTGGACATCATCGGCGTGATCGACGGCATCGCGTTCCAGACCAATATCCTGGCGCTCAACGCGGCGGTGGAGGCGGCGCGGGCCGGCGACCAGGGACGCGGCTTCGCCGTGGTGGCCAGCGAGGTGCGCAACCTGGCGCAGCGTAGCGCCGCGGCCGCGCGCGAGGTCAAGCAGCTGATCGACAATTCGGTGGCCAGCATCGCCGCCGGCCAGACCCTGGTCGAGCAGGCCGGCAGCACCATGGAGCAGGTGGTGAGCAGCGTCTCGCGCGTGACCCAGATCATGGCGGCGATCAGCGACGCCTCGCGCGAGCAGAGCACCGGCATCGGCCATGTCAATCAGGCGATCACCGAGATGGACACGGTGACGCAGCAGAACGCTGCGCTGGTGGAGCAGGCGGCGGCCGCGGCGGGCAGCATGCAGGACCAGGCCAGCCACCTGACCGGGTGCGTCGGCGTGTTCCGCCTGGCGCAGGGCGGCGCCGCACCGCGCCGTGCCAGGCTGTCGCCGGGCTAAGTTTCCTTCCGGCAATTTAAACCTTGGTATAGGTTTGCATACGAAGGTGCAATTTCAGTAATTCCTTCCTGATTTTATAGTGAGTTCATGCTCAATCAGGGAGGCGTTATGTTTGTCCGACAGTATAAGAAGCTGCCCGCTTTTCGCACGGTGGCCGTCGAGTGGCTGATGCTGGGGTTTGTGCTGGTGCTCAGCGGCTTGTTGATCGCCTATTTCGTCTGGAATGAGCGCGGCCTGCTGATGGCGTCCAACGTCGAGCGCATGCGCCTGCAGACGCTGATCATCGACGAAAACCTCAGCCACCAGCTGGAAGGGGTGCGCAGCGCCCTCGACAGCGTGCGCGACACGCTGCGCGCCGGCGGCAACTGCGCGGTGGAATGCCGCCGCACCCTGCTGCAATCGCTCAAGCGCGCCATGCCCGGCGTGCGCGCCTTGCTGGTGGTGGACCGCAAGGGCGACATCGTCATGTCCGACGACGACCTGCGCGACAGCCGGCTGGACGACCATGACTACACCAGCCGCGTGGAGCGCATGCGCGATCCGGACACCATGTATCTGTCCCAGCCCTATGAAAACACGCCCGGCATCTTCAATATCAAGCTGTCGCTGGGCCTGACCGGCGCGGACGGCCGCAACGCCGGCGCCGTCAGCGCCATCCTCAATCCCGAATACTTCGACGCCGTCATGCGCTCCGCCCTGTACGCGCCGGACATGAACAGCGCCATCACCGAGGACAGCGGCCGCCGCATCCTGTTCGTGCCGGCCGATCCCGCCGCCATGCGCAACACCAGCGCCGCGCCGGACCCGTTCTTCGTGCGGCACCAGGCCAGCCGCCGCGCCGAGACGGTGCTGGACGGCGCCACCGCCAGCGGCGAACAACGGCTGGTGGTCCAGCGCACCATGCTGCTGCGCGGCCTGGGCCTGGACAAGACGCTGGTGGTCAGCCTGGGGCGCAACCAGGCCCTGATCGCCTCCGGCTGGCACAGCATGGCCTGGACCAGCGGCGTGGCGTGGCTGGTGTTCGGCATCACCTCCAGCGGCGCGCTGCTGCTGGTGCAGCGCCGCCGCCAGGTGCTGGACGACCTGGCCGCCGCGCGCGAGGACGAGCAGGCCGCCGCCGCGGAAAAGGTGGAGCTGGCGCTCAACGGCGCCAACCTCGGCCTGTGGGAATGGAATATGGGCGCCGACCGCACCACCGTGGACGGCCGCGCCGCCGCCATGCTGGGCTACACGCTGGAGGAGCTCAACGCCGGCGCGCTGAACTGGCGCGACATGGTCAAGCCGGACGACATGCAGGGCATCGAGGCGGCGCTGGCCGCGCACCTGGCGGACAGCTCGCGCTCCTTCGAGGCGGAGTACCGCCTGCGGCATCGCTCGGGCCACTGGATCTGGGTGCAGAGCCGGGGCAGGGTGGTGGAACGCGACGCCGACGGCAAGCCGCTGCGCATGCTGGGCACGCGCATGGACATCAGCGCGCGCAAGCTGGCGGAGGCGGAAATCGCCCACCTGGCCTTCTATGACGGCCTGACCAACCTGCCCAACCGCCGCCTGCTGCTGGACCGCCTGCACCACGCCATCGCCAAGACGGCGCGCAACAACATCCACGGCGCGGTGCTGTTCGTCGACCTGGATAACTTCAAGTCGCTCAACGACACCATGGGCCACGACATGGGCGACCGCCTGCTGGAGATGGTGGCGTTCCGCCTGACCGAGGTGACGCGCGAAACCGACACCGTGGCGCGCCTGGGCGGCGACGAATTCGTGATTCTGCTGGAAGACCTGGGCGCCGACCAGCAGCAGGCCATGGGCAACGCCGCCGCCGTCGCCGGCAAGGTGCTCGATTCGCTGAGCCGCTGCTACACGCTCGATGCGCATGAGCTGCGCAGCACGCCGAGCATCGGCGTGGTGCTGTTCGGCGCCGAGCACCACACCATCAACGACCTGCTGCGCCAGGCCGACATGGCGATGTACGAGGCCAAGGCCGCCGGCCGCGCCACCTTCCGTTTCTTCGATCCGCACATGCAGGTGGCGCTGGACGCCTCGGCCACGCTGGAGGCCGACCTGCGCTTCGCCTTGCAGCGCGACGAACTGCGGCTGTACTACCAGCCGGTGGTGGACGGCAGCGGCCGCGTCACCGGCGTCGAGGCGCTGCTGCGCTGGCAGCATCCGCAGCGCGGCCTGATCGCGCCTGGTGAATTCATCCCGCAGGCCGAGAAGTCCGGCCTGATCGTCGAACTGGGCGACTGGGTGCTGGCGGCGGCCTGCCGCCAGCTGGTGGGCTGGAGCGCCACCGCCGACAGCGCGCACCTGACCATGGCGGTCAACGTCAGCGCGCGCCAGTTCCGCCAGCCGGCCTTCGTCGACCAGGTGCTGGCGGTGCTGGAGCGCACCGGCGCCGATCCGCGCCTGCTCAAGCTGGAGCTGACCGAGAGCATGCTGCTGACCGACATGGATGACGTCATCGCAAAAATGACAACACTGAAAGCCCATGGCGTCGGCTTTGCGCTGGACGACTTCGGCACCGGCTATTCGTCGCTGAGCTATCTGAAGCTGCTGCCGATCGACCAACTGAAAATCGACCGCTCGTTCGTGCACGACATGCTGCACACGCGCCACGCGTCGAGCATTGTGCGGGCCATCATCACGCTGGCCTACAGCATGGACCTGGCGGTGGTGGCGGAAGGCGTGGAGACGCGCGAGCAGTGGTCGGCGCTGGAGGCGTTCGGCTGCAACGCCTTCCAGGGCTATCTGTTCGGACGCGCCGTTCCCCTCGACGAACTGGCTGTACTCCCCGACGGCGGTGCGTACTGTACTCCTTGCGAGCTGCTGCCCGCCGCTATGCTGGACATGTCAATCTAAGGAGCATCTGTATGGCTGAGAATAAAAAACAGGAAGGACGCATTGAACCCTATCATCACGCCGCCGCAGGCTGGGGCGCGCTGAAATATGTGGCGATCAATCTGTTCAAGGAACGCGTCAGTGGCGTGAATTACAAGTCGCTGTTCGCGCAGAACCAGCCGGACGGCTTCGATTGCCCCGGCTGCGCCTGGCCGGACCGCGAACACGCCTCCACCTTCGAATTCTGCGAGAACGGCGTCAAGGCCGTGGCGGCGGAATCGACCAGCAAGCGCGTGGCGCCGGAGTTCTTCGCCGCGCACACGGTCACGGAACTGCTGCAGCAGTCGGACTATGAGCTGGAACAGCATGGCCGCCTGACGCATCCCATGGTTTACGATCCGGCCAGCGACAGGTACGCGCCGATCGCCTGGGATGACGCGTTCAAACTGATCGCCGCAGAACTGAATGCGCTCGACGATCCGAACCAGGCCGCGTTCTACACCTCCGGCCGGGCCAGCAACGAGGCGGCCTTCCTGTACCAGCTGTTCGTGCGCGCCTACGGCACCAACAACTTCCCGGACTGCTCGAACATGTGCCACGAGGCGACCAGCCGCGGCCTGCCGGGCACCGTCGGCATCGGCAAGGGCACGGTGACGCTGGACGATTTCGAACACGCGGACACGCTGCTGATCTTCGGCCAGAATCCGGCCACCAACCACCCGCGCATGCTGGGCGAGCTGCGCGACTGCGCCAAGCGCGGCGCCACCATCGTTTCCATCAACCCGCTGCGCGAGCGCGGCCTGGAACGTTTCACCAGCCCGCAGCATCCGATGGAAATGCTGACCATGGCCAGCACGCCGATCAGCTCCATGTTCGTGCAGCCGAAGTTGAGCGGCGACCTGGCGCTGATCAAGGCCATGGCCAAGCGCCTGCTGGAACTGGACGACCGCGCGGTGTTGATCGGCATGAAGCGCCTGATCGACCTCGATTTCATCACCCAGCACACCACCGGCTTCCAGGAATTCGCGCGCGACCTGCGCGCCGAAAAATGGTCGGTGCTGCTGGAGGAATCGGGCGTGCCGCGCGCGCAGATCGACGAGCTGGTGGACATCTATGTCCGCGGCGAGCGCGTCATCGCCACCTGGGGCATGGGCCTGACGCAGCACAAGAATTCGGTGGCGACGATCCAGATGCTGTCCAACCTGATGCTCATGCGCGGCAATATCGGCCGCCAGGGCGCCGGCCTGTGCCCGGTGCGCGGCCACTCCAATGTGCAGGGCGACCGCACCATGGGCATCGAGGAGCAGCCGACGCCGGCCTTCCTCGACCGCATGCAGCAGGTGTTCGGCTTCGAGCCGCCGCGCCACCACGGCTATGACGTGGTGGCCACCATCGCCGCCATGCAGGAGGGCCGCGTCAAGGTGTTCGTGGGCCTGGGCGGCAACTTCGCGATGGCCACGCCGGATACGCCGCTGACCTTCAAGGCGCTGGAATCGTGCGCGCTGACGGTGCAGATCGCCACCAAGCTGAATCGCAGCCACCTGATCCACGGCCGCAAGGCGCTGATCCTGCCGACGCTGGGCCGCACCGAGATCGATGCGCAGAACGGCGTGCCGCAGGGCGTGACGGTGGAGGACTCGATGAGCATGGTGCACATCTCGTATGGCCTGAACAAGCCGGCCTCGCCGGAGCTGCTGTCGGAAATCGCCATCGTCTCGCGCATGGCCGAGGCCACGCTGGGCGGTGCCAATGCGCTGAAATGGAAGGCCTACCGCGACGATTACGCCGTCATCCGCGACGATATCGAAAAAGTGTTCGACGATTTCTACGACTACAACGCGCGCGTGGCCAAGCCGGGCGGCTTCCACCTCAAGGTGGCGTCGCGCGAGCGCGAATGGGCGACCGCCAGCGGCAAGGCGCAATTCGTGCCGCACCAGATCGAGCTCGATACGCCGATCCGCCGCGCCCGCGCCAGGTACGGCAAGAAGCTGATGGTGATGATGACCACGCGCTCGCATGACCAGTACAACACCACCATCTACGCGCTGGACGACCGTTATCGCGGCGTGTTCGGCATGCGCCGGGTGATCTTCATCAACCAGGCCGACATCGACATGCTGGGCATGAAGGCCGGCGACTGGGTCGACGTGGAAAGCGTGTGGGAAGACGGCGTGGAGCGCCGCGCCGACGGCTTCATGCTGGTGGCCTACGATATTCCGCGCGGCTGCATCGGCGCCTACTACCCGGAGACCAATCCGCTGGTGCCGCTGACCAGCGTGGCCGACGGCGCCGGCACGCCGACCTCCAAATCGATACCGGTCCTGTTGACCCCAGCGGCGGCATCATGATCATCCGTCCACCAACCAACTGGTTGCGGATGCTGTTCATCTGGGATGGCTCCGTACTCAAGACCATCGTTCCGCAACTGCTGATCATTCTCGCGATCAGCGTGGTGGCGGTTGTCACCGGCGGCCATGTGCTGGGCGCCAAGATCCCGCTCGATACGGTGCCGTTCCCGCTGGTCGGCGTCAGCCTGGCGATCTTCCTGGCGTTTCGCAACAACGCCGCCTACGCGCGCTACGTGGAGGCGCGCCAGATCTGGGGCCGCATCCTGATCGCGGCGCGCGCCCTGACCTCGCAGGTGGTCAACTACCTGCCGCGGGATGGCGACGGCTTCGAACGCAAGCTGTTCGTGCAGCGCCTGATCGCCTTCGTCTACGCGCTGACCCACCAGCTGCGCCATACCGACCCTTCCGCCGACCTGGCGCGCTATCTGTCCGAGGAGGAGCGCAAGGAGTTGGGCAGCATGCACTACATTCCGGTGGCGCTGCTGGACCGCATCCGCCTGATGCTGGCGCGCGCCGGCCGCAAGCGCGGCGAGGGCGAGCCGCTGCTGTGGTTACTGGATAACCAGGTCAGCGAGCTGGCGGCCGCCGTCGGCGGCTGCGAGCGGATCTCGAATACGCCGATTCCGTTCGCCTACGGCGTGCTGGTGCACCGCACCGTCTACCTGTACTGCTTCATGCTGCCGTTCGGACTGGTGGCGGACCTGGGCATGGCCACGCCGCTGGTGTGCGTGTTTGTCGCCTACACGCTGTTTGCGCTGGAAGCCATCGCGCAGGAGATCTCGGAGCCGTTCGGCACCGATCCCAATTGCCTGGCGCTCAACGCCATGACGCGCAACATCGAACGCTCGCTGCTGGAGCAGTGCGGCGAAGAGGTGCCGGACCAACTCGAACCCTGCGAGCGCTATAACATCTCATAAAAGGAAACCACACCATGCTTACCTGTGCTGTGATCACAGTCAGTAACTCCCGAACCTCCGCCGACGATGACGCCGGCGATTTGTTGGCCGCCAATCTGGAACAGGGCGGCCATCGCGTTTTGCGGCGCGAGATTGTGTTCGACGATATCTACCAGCTGCGCCGCGCCTTCAGCGAATGCATCGCCGATCCCCAGATCGATGTGGTGGTCAGCAGCGGCGGCACCGGCTTTGCGCGGCATAACTCGGTGCCGGAAGCGGTGGAAGTGTTGTTCGATCAGCCGATTCCCGGCTTCGGCGAGCTGTTTCGCCAGCTGTCGTTCAACCAGATTGGTGCGGCGGCGATCCAGTCGCGCTGCGTGGCGGGCATCGCCAACGACACGCTGATCTTTTGCCTGCCAGGGTCGCCAGGCGCTTGCGCGCTGGCCTGGGATAACATCTTAAGGGCGCAGCTGGATCACCGCACCCGTCCTTGCAACTTTGCCTGCCGTACCTGACTTTTCCCGCCACAGCGGCAGCGCCGCTGCCGGCATCGGCCTGGCGATCAGGTAGCCCTGTCCCAGGTCGCATCCCAGCTTGCGCAGCAGCTCGCGGTCCTGCGGCGTTTCGATGCCCTCGGCCACCGTGGTGACGCCCATTTCCGCCGCGGCGGCGATGGCGTGGCGCAGCATCGGCTGCATGTGCGGGCGCCGGCTGGCGCCATGCACCAGGCGGCGGTCCAGCTTCAGTTCCGTGAATGGAAAGCGCGACAGCTGCAGCATCGAGGCGTAGCCGGCGCCGTAGTCGTCAAGCGCCAGGCCGAAGCCGTGCATGCGCAGCTTGATGAGAATGCGCAGCGCCGTCGCCAGGTCGGCGATTTCTTCATGCTCGATGATTTCGAAGGTGATGGCGCGCGGTGGCACGCCGGCGTCGTTGACCGCCTGGATCAGCTGTTCCGCCAGATGCGGGTCGGCCAGCGACAGCGGCGACAGGTTGATCGAGATCGGCAGCACCAGGCCGCCGGCGTGCCAGCGGCGCCAGTCGTCCAGCGCCATGCGCACCACTTCCACGGTCAGCACGTCGACCAGGTTGGCCGCTTCCGCCTGCGGCAGGAAGCAGGCCGGCGCCAGCAGGCCATGCTGCGGATGGCGCCAGCGTATCAGCGCTTCGGCGCCGCGCAGGGAGCCGTCGTGCAGCGAAGTCTTGGGCTGGTAGTACAGTTCGAACTGGCGGTTTTGCAGCGCGTTCAGCACCTCGCCGGCGTCCGGGCGGGGAGCGTTGACGCCGCAGCGCGGCCGCATGGCGGCAGCGGCCGCGGCGCGCGCCAGCGCC
>NZ_WKJN01000001.1 GCF_009674495.1 Duganella alba
GCCCATGCGCGGCGCTGGCGGTGCAGCCGCCGGCGCAGGCGCAGGGCCCAGCCGCCGAGCCGGCCCGTGAGGCTGCTGTCGGCGCCCAGCGTACGGATGGTGGCGCTGACGGCGTTCATGCTGGGCAGGCGCATGGCCAGGCTGGTGGCCGTCATCGCTTGCACCAGCGCCGTCACGGCGGCTGGCAGGTGCGGCGGGTAGGGCCACTGCTCCGAGCTGGTCTGCAGGTGGGCGGCTGCCAGCGCCATGCCGTTCAGTTCGGCGAATGGCCGCTGGCCCGTCAGCAACTGGTAGAGCACTACGCCCAGCGCGTAGACGTCGCTGGGCGGCGCGGCCGGGTTTCCCGCCAGCCGTTCCGGCGCCAGGTAGGCGATCGTGCCTTGCAACTCGTCCGACAGCGTGCTTTGCGTGGCCAGCGGATCGATGTGGCGCGCCAGGCCGAAGTCCAGTATCCGTACCTGGCCGGATGGCTCCAGCATCAAGTTTGATGGCTTGAGATCGCCATGCACGAGTCGGGCGCGGTGGGCCTCCAGCATCGCCTCGGCGATTTGGCGCGCGATGTCGAGAGCGTCGTCGACGGCCAGCGGTCCCAGCTGCGCCAGACTGCGGCCCTCGATCAGTTCCATGATGATGGCGGGAGTGTGCTGGTCGCCGTCGAGGGCGTAGATCTTGACGAAGGCGGTGTGCTTGAGCGAGGCGGCGGCGCGCGCCTCGTCCAGTAGGCGATCGCGGCTGTTGGACGGGGTTTGCGCGCGCAGGCGCTTCAGGGCGACGCTGCGCTGCAGCTTGCTGTCCCACGCCTCATAGACTTGGCCATAGCCGCCTTCGCCCAGCAGGCGTCGTATCTGGTATTGGACATCGCCGGGCGCTGCAGGTGCTTCCGGCCGTGTGGGGGGAATGATATCCATATCGCTGCATGCTTTTCGAGTACCGGTCTGCGGCCGGTGTCGCCGGGCGACGAGTTGTCTGAAAATTACTATTGAGGAAAGAGTAGCATGAAAGCAATATGGTTGATACAAGTATTTATTTAGGCAATAAATTGTTCCTGTTGTAAAACCTCTCGAAGCCCAAACGCGTGGCAAGCGAGATTAGATCCCGACGTAGGGCAATGTGGTCGTGGCCACCATGCCGACGCGGGGGCCGAACATCTCATTGGTCATCGGCAGGAAGGACGAGGTGGGGAGCGATATCTGTACCGTAACGGTGACAGTTTGCGGCAGCCAGAAGCCGCTGCAGGATGCGCCGTTGCAGGCGATGCTGGTCGACGGCGCCACCGTGCCGAGTACCAGCTCCTTGAGTTTGTCGTCGACGATTTTCTGCGCGATGGCAAGATGCTGGCCGACCTTTTCGCTGTTTTGCATGTCCCGGGCCTCGGCCGAAGACAGATAGCGTGCTGCATCGGCGCTGGCGTTCTTCCCTATTTCATAGTCGTAGAGCAGCACGCCGACAAACACCAGGCACGTCAATAAGGTGAACAAGAACGCCAGGGTGAGCGCCAGTTCGATGGTGACGGAGCCGCGCGTCTGGCCGGAGAGATTCGCCGGATTCATGTTGGAGGTTTCCCATGTCAGGCGACCCACTGTACGTCATCCGCGATTTGTGACGTTGCGATGGCGCAAGGCGTGGTGCGCAGGACCGGGAGGCGCCGCCGGCGCGCGTCCGGCCGCTGGAGAATTACTCCTCGGTGGGCGCTTCCTCGATGGCGATGCGCACCTGATCGGCCGGGCCCAGGTAAGCGTCGCCGCCGACCGGGCCGTCCTGATAGGTGAAATGCGCGCCGTCGCTGTCTTCCACCACCCAGATGTCGGCAATCAGCCGATCGGTGGCATCCAGCGGGTTGATCAGGTCGATCTTGCGGCGTTCGCCCGGGATCAGGTCTTTCACCGCATCCTTGGTGCGTTCGGTGGCAAGCGGGATGTAGCGGGCGGTCAAATGTTCGTTCATGGTTTCCTCCTGTGCGGTCCATTGTAGACGGGGTCGTCTTTCGGCGACGCGCGAAAGGCCCCGGCCGCATTGTTTTTCCTGTCACTCAGCAAGAATGACAATATAATCAGAGCCTTGCGAAAAACCGCAGGCTCTTTTTATTTATTGGAATCTATGCCCACTCGGCCCCGGTTTATGTTTTCTCTGCGGTACTTGCTGATCATGCTGACCGCGATCGGATTGCTGCCGCTGGCGCTGCTGGGCGCGTGGAGCATCCACACCGTCAGCGACTACCAGCAGCGCGACCAGGAGCGCCTGATGCTGGATCTGGCGCGCGCGGTTGCCAGCGCCGCCGATGCCGAACTGGATGGGGTCGTCTCCACCCTGACCAGCCTTGGCCATGCGCCGGCCCTGGATGACGGCGACCTGCGCGGCTTTTACGATGCCGCCCGCGCCTTGGCCAAGGCCCAGCCGGACTGGCTGGGCGTGATCCTGACCGACCACACCGGCAAAATCCTGCTGCGCACAATGGATGCATACGGCGCGCCGCCCGCGCCGGTCGCCGATCCCGCCAGCCTGCAGGAAGCGTTGACCACACGCCGCCCCATCGCCGGACGCATCGCCCGTGGCGCCGGCGGGCGTTCCGCCTTCCCGGTACGCGTGCCGGTGATGGCGGCGGACGGCAAACTGTACACGCTGACGGCGGTGATCCGCCCGGACCGCATGCTGCGGCTGATCGAGCGTCAGCAAGTGCCGGGCGGCTCGGTGACCACCATCCGCGACAGCGCGCTGGCCGTGGTGGCCCGCTCGCAAAACCAGGACCGCACCGTGGGCCTGCCGCCGAGCCCGTCGCTGGCGGAGCTGATGCGCGCCACCGGCGCCGAAGGCACCGGCCTGGCGCGCACGCGCGAAGGGCAGGACATGGCCACCGCCTACACCACCTTGTCGCATTACGGCTGGGCGGCGGTGGTCGGGCGGCCGGCCGAGCAGCATCACGCCGTGTTCCAGAGCCTGGGCGTGTACGGCGCCGGCATCCTGGTGTCGCTGCTGCTGTGTATTGGCCTGGCGTCGCTGCTGTCGCGGCGCCTGGTGGCGGCGATCAAGGCCCTGCAGCAGGGCGCCGCCGCGCTGGGCACCGGCGCGCCGCTGGTGCTGGCGCCATCGTCCATCCGCGAAATCGCCGACATCGGCAAGGGCCTGGAGCAGGCCGACCGCCAGCGCGCCGCGCAGGAGCGCGAGCGCAAGCTGCTGCTCGATTCGCTCAACCAGGCGCTGGACGAAGCCAACCAGGCCGGCCGCGCCAAGGATGAATTCCTGGCGGTGCTGGGGCACGAATTGCGCAATCCCCTCAGTCCCATCGTCACCTCGCTGGACCTGCTGGACCGCCGCGACGAGCAGGCCAGCCGCAAGGAACGCACCATGATGCGGCGTCAGGTCAACCATCTGCGCCGGCTGGTGGATGATTTGCTGGATGTCTCGCGCATCACGTCCGGAAAATTCCGCATCGACGCGCAAGCGGTCAATCTGGCCGAGGTGGTGCGGCATGCCGTGGCCGCGGAGCCCGATCAGCCGCTGACCTTGTCGGCGCCGGAGGCGGTATGGGTGGACGGCGACGACAGCCGCCTGACGCAGGTGCTCAACAACCTGCTGTCCAACGCCGCGCGTTTCGGCAGTAGCGCCACCGAGGTGCGGCTGTCCAAGGACGCTACCCACGCGCGGCTGGAAGTCATCGACAACGGCATCGGCATGAGCGAAGAGCTGCTGGCGCGCGTGTTTGAACCTTTCCAGCAGGCGCCGCAATCGCTGGCGCGGCGCACCGGCGGCCTTGGACTGGGCCTGGCGATCGTGCGCAAGATCGTTGAACTGCACGGCGGCCAGGTCACGGCCGCCAGCGCCGGCGCGGGGCAGGGCAGCCACTTCACCGTGACGCTGCCGCTGGTGACGCCACCCGCCGTCGCGCCATCGCTGCCGGGACACGCCGGTGCGGGCGGTCTGCGCGTGCTGCTGGTGGACGACAATATCGACGCCGCCGCCACCGGCTCGGCGCTGCTGGAGCTGATGGGCCACCAGGTCCGCGTCGCCCACACCGGCGCCGCCGCGCTGGAAGCCTTGCGCCAGCAGACGCCCGACGTCGCCATTCTCGATATCGGTCTGCCGGACATGGACGGCTACACGCTGGCTGGCGCCATGCGCCGCCAACTGGCGGGCACGCCGCTGCGGCTGGTGGCGCTGACCGGCTACGGCCAGAAAGAAGACGTGGAGCGCGCCTACGCGGCCGACTTCAATCTGCACCTGACCAAGCCGGCCACGCTGGCCGATCTGCAGCTTGCCACCGCACCGCTGGAGCCGGCGGCTATTTAACCAGCGTCCAGGTGAAGCGCACGCCGTCCTTGCCATCCGGCGCCGGGCCGGGACTGTCGGCCTTGACGGCGCCGCTTTGCGGATCGATGCGCAGGAAGCGGTTGGTCGCCAGGGACATCAACAGCAGTTCGCCGGTCGGCGTCTCCATCCACTGGAAGTTTTGGGCGACGCCGGGGCGCACCTGCTGGAACGAGACGCTGCCGTCCGGCGCCACGGTCACGTAACTCGGGCCGGCTTGCAGGGCGATGCGGCCGTAGCCCATATCGAGCACGGTGGTCGGCGTCTGCAGGCCGGCGCTGGCGCCGAGGCGGATCTGCTGGCCGTAAGGAATGGGCCGCATCAGGCCGCGCGGATTGGGCTGGACGATGTCGATGCTGGCGAAATCCGCCATGCCGCCATTCTGGTTGCCGGTGTTGTAGGCGAACAGTGCGTAGCGCACGCCCTGGAAGGTGGTCAGCTGGAAGATCATGGTGAACTCGTCGCCGATGCCCTGGAAGCGCTGGCCGTCAAGCGAATAGCTGAAGCGCGCCTTCTCGGTCAGGAAGTCGCAGTCGGCACGCAGCCACACTTTGGCGGTATCAATGGCGACGCGCGTTGCTTGATTGCGCGCCTGATCGAACAACACCAGCGACAGCTTGCCGCCTTGCTTCTCGACGCCCAGCGTGGCGTAGGGCAGGTTGAGCAGCCCCAGGCCGGCGACATCATTCTCCAGCAGGCGCGATGCGTCCAGCGCCACGGTCGGCGTCGATGCCGGCCCGATGGCGCGCTGGGTCAGCGTGTTGCGCGCCTCCCAGAACGAGGCTGCCGACAAGGCGTGCAGGCGCAGGAAGCCGGGCCGCTCCGTCAAGGACCACTTATCGTCCACCGGCGCATGGTTCCACTGCCAGATCGGCTTCAGCACAGGCTCGGCAAAGTCGTCGCTGCGTACGAACGGCGTTTTGACCTGCTGCGCTTCGGCGGCGCGCGGTTTGACCCAGGTGCGCGGATTGCGTCCCAGGTTGCCGGGCAGGCCGAAATACGGCCAGCCGTCCTGCCACGTCACCGGCGCAAGACTGAGCAGGCGGCCGACCGAGTTATAGTCCATCATAGAGAAGCCCCACCATTCGCCTGCCTCGGTCAGCACGATGCCGCCCTGGTGCATGGCGGTGGCGTCGGGCGAGGCGGGATTCGGCGGCGTCACCTCGAACGGATACTGCTTGTTCTTCAGCCGGTAGCCGCCCACCATGCCGAAGCCTTCGTCCTTGCTGATCGCCTGGTTGACTTCATACGGCCCGAAGATGGAACTGGCGCGCGCCGCCGGCATGCGGAAGCCGCCGGCGTAATTCGCGCTCAGGATGTAGTAACGGCCGCCGATTTTGTAAATATGCGCACCTTCGCCCATGCCGTCGATTTTTGAGAACAGCACATGCTCCGTGTCCGGCACGATGTCGAGCAGGTCGTCGGTGAGCTGGGCGATGTGCATGTCCTGATGGCCCCACACCGCGTAAGCCTTGCCGTCGTCATCGAACAGCACCGACAGGTCGTGCAGGCTGCGCTTCATCTCCCAATGCGTCCAGGGGCCGCGCGGATTGATGGCGGAGTAGATCTGCGTGCCGCGTCCATTCACATTGCTGAAGATGTAGAACACCCCGTTGCGGAAGCGCAGGCTCGGCGCCCAGATGCCCTGGCCGTAGATGTTCTTGCCGTCCTCCAGCCGGTAGGCCGGGCCGAAGTCCAGCCGTTCGGCGGCGTAGCCGAGGAACTCCCAGTTGACCAGGTCCCTGGAGCGCAGCACAGGCAGGCCGGGCATCGCGTGCATGGTGGTGCCGGTGAGGTAGAACCAGTCGTTCACCCGGATGATGTCGGGATCGGAGAATTCGTCGTAGAACAGGGGATTGGTGAAGGTGCCGTTGCCGTTGTCCGGCGTCCAGGTCCGGCGTGACAGCTCGGTGCGCGGTTCCGGTTGCGCGCCGGCCGGCGGTACGGGTGCGGCCAGCATGATCAGTACCGTCAGCGTTGACGCGGCAAACATGGCATTCTTCATCGATTCCCCTGTTTTTTATTTGCTGCGCAATTGTACCTCCGTGCCGCGCAGACCTTCCGCACTGGCGCGCACCGTGATGGCGCCGCGTTGTCCCGGCCTGGCGCGGACGATGGCCAGCACCAGGCCATTGAACGCCGCGCGCTCCGGTGATTTGAAGGATTCGAGATTGGTCGGATCACCGTTGTCGGTCGCTACCAGCTCGCCCGGACCTTCGACCGTGAAGCGGATGCGCTGGTCGGCGCGTGGCGCGGTGGTGCCGCCGGCGTCGGTCACGCGCACGGTGATGAAGGACAGATCCTGGCCGTCGGCGGCGATGGTGCTGCGGTCGGCCTTCGCTTCCAGTACGGCCGGCGCCTGCGCGGTTTTCACCGAGGAGCGCGCCCACTCCTTGCCGTCCTTGTAGGCGACCACGCTGATTTCTCCCGGCTCGTAGACCACGTAGTCCCAGCGCAGGCGGTATTCATACGGCGCCTTCTTGCGCCGTCCCTGCGACTTGCCGTTGACGAACAGCTCGGCCTCGTCGCCGGAAGTGAACAGGTGCACCGGCGTGACTTCGCCGACGCGTTCCGGCCAGGTCCAATGCGGCAGCAGATGTGCGATCGGCAGGTCAGGACGCCAGCGCGACTGGTACAGGTAGTAGCGGTCTTTCGGGAAGCCGGCCAGGTCGACGATGCCGGAGTAGGAACTGCGCGCGCCGTAGTAGGGCGTTGGCTCGCCAAGGTAGTCGAAGCCGGTCCACACAAATTCGCCAGCCACATAAGGGTTCTGGTCCTGCGCCGCCCACGAACGGTCGGCCGAGCTGCCGAAATCGGCGGCGAACAATTCATAGGCGCTCACCTGCTGGCGTTTCGGATCGCCGCCCGCGCCAGGCCGCACCGGCGCGCTGATCACGCCCGGCACCGGGAACTGGTATTCGCCACGGCTGCTCAACGCCGACGCGCTTTCGGTCGACAGGATCATCTTGTCCGGGAACCGCTGGTGGAAATTGGGGAACTGGCCGGGCAGGCTGCGGATGCCGGCACCCTGGTAATTCAGGCTGATGACGTCGACCGTGGCTGGCAAGGGCATGTCGGCCTTGGCGTAGTTCATGGCGCCGGTGACCGGCCGCGTGGGATCTTCTTCGTGGGCGATGCTCACCAGCTTGCGGCCGATGGCCGCGCCGGCGTCGCCGGTGTACTGCTCGCCGACCTCGTTCCCCACGCTCCACATGATGATCGACGGGTGGTTGCGGTCGCGCCGCAGCATGGCGCGCAAGTCCTGCTCGTGCCAGTCGGGAAAAATCAGATGGAAGTCCAGCGGCGTCTTCTTGCGTTCCCACGAGTCGAACACCTCGTCCATCACCAGGATGCCCATGCGGTCGGTCAGTTCCAGCAGTTCCGGCGAGGGCGGGTTGTGACTCATGCGTACGGCGTTGGCCCCCATCTCCTGCAGGATCTGCAACTGGCGTTCGGCGGCGCGCACGTTGAAGGCGGCGCCCAGCGCGCCCAGGTCGTGGTGGTTGTTGACGCCATTGATCATGATCTTCTCGCCGTTGACGAACAGGCCTTCGTTCGCATCGAAGCGCAGCGAGCGGATGCCGAACGGCGTCTCCTGGCTGTCCACCACCTTGCCGTTGCGGCTGACAGTGGTGACGGCGAGGTAGCGGTTCGGCCGTTGTTGCGGCAGCGGTCCCCACAGGCGCGGTTGTGCGACGCGCGCGGATGCGTTGACGGTGGCGCTGCCGCGCGCATCCACGCTCACGCGCTGTGCCGGCAGGGTGGCGACTGCGGCGCCGGTGCGCTTGCCGTTGTCGTCCAATGCGTACAGCTGCGTGCTGACGTCCAGCGTGGCCGCGTCCTTGCCATCGTTGTCGACGGTGACCGCCAGTGCCACCTGCGCCGCTTCGCGCGACACCTGCGGCGTGCGCACCACCGTTCCCCAATGCGCCACATGCACAGGATCTGCGACCGTCAGCCACACATTGCGGTACAGGCCCGCGCCCGGATACCAGCGTGCGGATTCGGCCGGATTATCGAGGCGGATCGCCAACTGGTTCACGCTGCCCGGCGTGGCGTATGGCGTCAGGTCGAGGCGAAAGGAGTTGTAGCCGTAAGGCCAGCCGCCCACCAGGCGGCCGTTGAGCCATACGCTGGCGTGCGACATGGCGCCGTCGATGTCGAGGAAGATGGACTTGCCCTTGTCGCGCGCCGGAATGTCCAGCTTCTTGCGATACCAGGCCGCCCCCCAGGTTTGCAGCCGTCCCATGCCGCCGTATGGACCGGTGGCGAGGAAGGGCCCTTCGATGGCCCAGTCGTGCGGCAGCGTCACCGCGCGCCAATCGTGTTCGTCGAAGTCGGCGCGCAGCAGCGGCGGGGAGACGGTGGGATCGGCGGCGGGGCGTTGCGCGCGCTGGGCCGGATTCGCCACCAAGGGGTTACCGCTCGGGAGTATCCATGGCTTGAGCAGTCCCTCGGCCGAGCGCTGGACTTTTTCCGCCTCGTCGGGACGGGCGTCGGCCACCTTGCCGTCGGCGCTTTGCTTGATTTCTGGCCGCACATCGTATTGCAACCGGGCTGCGTAGCCTTGCGGATCGCCGCGCTGGAAACGCCAGCCGTCGTTGATGGACTGGCGTTCGGCGGCGAGCGCGAAGAGCGGCAGCAGGGCGGCCAGGGTCAAACCGGCGCCGCGGTAACGATGCGTATTCAAGGTGTCTCCTTCGTTTTTATGGCTTATGGTTGCGCAATCATTTTGGAGTGTAGGTAGTTGTGAGCGGGATGTCAATTGGATAGAATGATTACGCTATCAACATTACGAAAGAAACGATGCCTGCCACCCCCGTCACATTGATCGATGTCGCCAAGGCGGCGGGCGTCTCGCCGATCACGGTATCGCGCGCATTGAACGAGCCGCACCTGGTGAAGCCGGCGACCTTGGCCAAGGTGCAGGAGGCCGTCAAGCGCACCGGCTATGTGAAAAACATGCTGGCCGGAGGGCTCGCCTCCAGCCGCAGCAAGCTGGTGGCGCTGGTGTTGCCGACCATCTCGACGCAAACGTTTGCCGACATGGTGCAGGGCGCAACCGACCGTCTGACGGCGGCCGGCTATCAGCTGTTGCTGGGGATTGTCGGCTACGAAACCTGGCGCGAAGAGATCCTGGTCGAGACGATCCTGAGCCGCCGTCCGGACGGCGTAATCCTGACCGGCGCGCTGCACACCGACAGCACGCGCCAGCGCCTGCGGCAAATCGGCACGCCGGTGGTAGAGGCGTGGGATCTGACGCCGCATCCGATCGACATGGCGATCGGTTTTTCGCACGAAGAAGTGGGCCACACCTGCGCCCAGCATCTGCTGAAGCAGGGCTATCGGCGCTTCGCCATGCTGACCGCGAACGACCCGCGCGCGGGCCAGCGCACACAGGGCTTCCAGGTGTCGCTGGCCAAGCATGGGGTGAGCGTGATCGCGTCGCACGTGGTGCAGGCGCCGGGCGCCTTGCCGCAAGGGCGATTAGGCGCGGTCAAGCTGCTGGATGAGCATCCGGAACTGGATGCGATCTTCTGCAGCTCGGACACGCTGGCGCACGGTGTGCTGATTGAAGCGCAAAGCCGTGGCCTGCGCGTGCCGCAGGATCTGGCGATCATGGGCTTCGGCGATCTGAATTTTTCCGAGTATACCAATCCGCCGCTGTCCACCGTCAAGGTGGACGGCGCCCGCATCGGCGCGTTGTCGGCGCAGGCCTTGCTGGACCGTTTGTCCGCCGGTGCGACATCGGCGCCTGCGGAGCGCGTCGTCAACACCGGCTTCGAGCTGATTCAGCGCGGCAGCACCTAAAGCTCCGCCACCCTGGCGCGCAGGTCGGCCGCGCGTTCGCGCAACGCGGCCAGCGCGCCGTCATCCATGCGGCGCAGCTGCTGGTAGACCATGCCGAGCCGCTGGTTCCCAGCCAGCTTGTCCCGATTGCGGTCGAAAAAATCCCAGTACAAGGCGTTGTATGGACAGGCGCGCTCGCCGAGCCGCGCTTTTTTATCGTAATGACAGCCCTTGCAGTAATCGCTCATGCGGTCGATATAGGCCGCGCTGGAGACATAAGGCTTGGTGGCGAGCAGGCCGCCGTCCGCAAACTGGCTCATGCCCAGCGTGTTGGGCAGCTCCACCCATTCGAAGGCGTCGATGTAAATCCCCAGATACCAGCGATGCAGCTCTTCCGGCGACAGCCCGGCCAGCAGGGCGAAGTTCCCGATCACCATCAGGCGGTTGATGTGGTGCGAGTGCGCGTGCTCCAGTGACTGGCCGATGGCGGCAGCCACGCAGCGCATGCGCGTCTTGCCGTCCCAGAACCACCACGGCAGCGGCGTGTCGTGGCCGAAGGCGTTCAGCTTGTCGTAGCCTGGCATGCGATGCCAGTACACGCCGCGCACATATTCGCGCCAGCCGAGGATCTGGCGGATGTAGCCTTCGGCCGACGCCACCGGCACGGCGCCGTCGCGCCACGCGTTTTGCACGCGGTCGATCACCGTGCGTGGCGACAGCAGCTTGACGTTCATCGCGAACGACAACAGCGAGTGGAACAGCCGCCAGGCCTTGACGCTCATCGCATCCTGGAAGCGGCCGAAATGGGGCAAAGCCAGTTCAACAAAGCGTTCCAGCTGTTCCAGCGCTTCCTCGTGGTTCAGCGGCCAGGCGAAGTCGCCGGCATTCGGCTCGCCAAAGCTTTTTGCGCCCGAGGCCTGGATGGTCTGCCACAGTACGCTGTGGTCGTGGCGTCCGCGCAGGTCGGCCGGCTCCCACGGAATGCCTTGCCAGGCCTCGCGGTTGTCGTGATCGAAGTTCCACTGGCCGCCGGCCGGCTTGCCGGTGTCCGAGACCAGCACGCCGTGCTTGCTGCGCATGCGGCGGTAGAAGTGCTCCATCAGCCAGTGGTCGCGGCCTTCGAAGATGTGGGCCGCTTCGTCGCGCGCGGTGTAGAAATGCTCGGTGTCGTCCATCGCGGCGGCGATCGGCAGGGCGGCGGCGTAGTCGGCCAACTGCCGGTCCAGCCGCCATTCGTCCGGCGCCTGCCAGCGAAGTTCCGTGGCCGCATGGTGGGCAAGCAGGTAGTCCAGATTGGCGGTGATCGACTGGCGGTTGTCCGCATCGTCGATGGCAAGGTAATGCACGCGGTGGCCGGCCTGGCGCAGGCGGCGGGCAAAGTCGCGCATGGCGGCGAAGATGGCGATGATCTTTTGCGCGTGATGCAGCACGTAGTCGGTTTCCTGCCGCACTTCCATCATGACGAACAGTTCGTCGGCGCTCGGGCGGGCGAACCAGCTGTGTTGATGATTCAGCTGGTCGCCCAGTATCAGTTTCAGTCTCATTGCTTCCCAGGTCATCTGGCCGGCATGGGCAATCCCTCCGCGTAGGCCAGTCGTTCAAGTGCATCTTCCATCAGCATGCGGGCGTGGCCTGCGCTGCGGGCCAGGTCTTCGTGCATGGCGGCGTCGGTCGCGTTGCGGTTGGCGCATTGGGCGCTGTAGCGCTCAAAGCTCGACAGCATCATCAGGATGTCCGCCAGATGGCGCGGGCATTCGCAGTTGATGCTGGTCGAAGCGGCGGCCAGCGTCGCCAGTTCCTCGTCGCTCAGGCGGCGCGGTGTTGCGGGCTCGGACGGCGGCGCCGGCGGCAGCGCGGCGCCGGTCAGCGCGGTGTTGCACAGTACCGCCACTTCCGCCGCGTCCGACGGCGCGCGCGCCACCAGGCAGCCGTGTTCGCGCAGTCGCCGCACGGTGGCGCTGTCGCAGAAGCGGTACAGCACCACCGCCGCCTTGGCCGTCACCGCGCGCCGCAAAGCCTGTATCTGCGGCAGGGCGTCGGCGGTCATCTCGGGCGCTTCGATCAGCAGCACATCGGCATGGATGCCGTTGAGCGTCGTTGCCGCGTCGCTCAGTTGCGGGCTGACGCGGATGATGTCGAGCAGTGGCGTAGTGCGCGCTGCGTTGAGCCGCTGCGCCAGCGCCGAACCGACCACCGCCAGCTTCAACGGCTGCATGCCTGCGGATGGCAGTACACCGGCCAGCGCCGCCAGTTCCTCAACACCCATGGTCGCCACAGTGCCGATGGCATGTCCCTGGTCCACCACGCGTTTCAGCAACCCCAGGCGATGCACCTGTTCGGCCGAATACAGCCGTTGACCCTGCGGCGAGCGTCCGGTATCGGACACGCCATAGCGCCGTTCCCACACGCGCAGCGTCTCCACCGGCAGTCCTGCAAGGCGCGCTGCGACACCGCTGCGATATCCCTTGACGAGCTTCTGATCCATTTTAACGATCCTCCATTCCAGCATGCTAGCATGAACCGGAATTGAACCGGCATTGACGCGTTATGCGGGCGAGAGCACCGATATACTTGGTGCATGAACGTTATTCCTTTCAAAGTGGCGGTAATTGGCGGCGGTGCTGCTGCCTTGTCGTGCGCCAGGCATCTGCAAAACGACCATTGCCGCGTGACGGTGTTCGACCCCGTCCCGGACCTTGCGCGCGGCGGCGCCATCGCGGTCCGGCGCGGCGTTACCGTATGCGATATCTGGTACGAGGAAAACTGGCGACTGGCATCGCTGGAGGAGGGCGTTGACGTTGATGAGTATGCAGTCTTGGTACTCGCATTGCCGGCGTTGCAGTCAGCTGCCTTGCTTGAGCCGTTGCTGCCGGCGACAGCGCAACAAGTAGCGGCCATGACGCCAGCTGAGAAGGGATGCGTGTGGCTGCCCGCCGTGCGGACCGGCGTATGCGGCGACTGGCTGTGCGGCGGGCAGGAGGGCGACGCGTGGCTCAGTGGCCGGGCGCTCGCGGCGCTGGTTCTCAGCCACCACGCCGGCGGCCACGCTCCTACCTTGCCAGCGGCGCGGCGAGCCCTTGAACGCCAGCCAGGCCCAGGATGGTCAGCATGACATTCTGTGGGCCGGTATGCGCATTGCGCGCCGACCACCACTCCAGCTTTTCAGAGTGATAGCCGCCTGAGTCGCCGCCACCGGACATGGTGATGGCCGGAATGCCGAGGCTCATCGGCAGGTTGGCGTCGGTCGAATGCGGACCGTCCAGCAGCGCCGGGCGGCCTTGCACCTTGGCCGCCGCCAGCGCGGTCTTGACGATGACCGCGTCCTTCTGCATCTGGCCCGCCGGGCGGTCGCCGATCAGCGCTATATCGGCGGTGATGGCCTTGCTGTTCCAGCGCTGGTTGGTCTCGGACACGCCTTGCTGGATGGCGTCCTTGATCTGCTGCTCGACCTTGGTCAACAGCGCCGCGTCGGCCGAGCGGATATCGATCAGCATCGAGGCTTCGGCGGAGATGCTGTTCACCGATTGCCCGCCTTGTATCACGCCGACATTGAACGTCACCTTGGGTTGCGACGGCACACGCACATCGTCGATGCGCGCGATCACGCGGCCGGCGGCGTGGACCGCCGAAGGCAGGCCGAAGCCTTCGTAGCTATGGCCGCCGGGACCATGGATGGTGACCTTGAAGCGGCGGCTGCCTGCGCCCATGTACGTCACCGGATCGCCATCCGTGCCCAGCGCCGGCTCCAGGCCGACGAAGGCCTTGATGTCCTTGCGCTGGCTGAACAGATATTTCACGCCTTTCAGGTCGCCCAGGCCTTCCTCACCGACGTTGGCGACGAACAGGACGTCGCCTTCGGTCTGTACCCTGGCCTCGCGCATGGCGTGGGCGATGGTCAGCATGGCGGCCAGCGAACGGCCGTTGTCGGCGATGCCCGGCGCGTACAGGCGGTCGTCTTTCTCGTGCACGGTGAGATCGGTGGCGGCGGGATAGACGGTGTCCAGGTGCGCGGCCAGCACGATCAACGGGCCTTTGCCGCTGCCGCGATGGAGGCCAAGTACATTGCCTGCATCATCGATGTGCACGTCGGCCAGGCCGGCGGACTTCAGGCGTTCAACGTAGTCCCTGGCGCGCGCTGCTTCGGCAAACGTCGGCGCCGGGATGGCATTGATGGCCAACATGGTCTTCTGCGTGGCCGGCTCGTTCTTTTCGATGTAGGCCAGCGCCTGTTTGACGGCCGGCTGTGCGGCGATGCGCGCCAGTTCCAGTTCCTGTTCCTGCGCATGGGCGGGCAGGGCGGCGGCGATGGCGAGGCTGAGTAGCAGGTGTTTCATGAAGCTCCATTAGGGTAGGCTGGCGATCAGCGCCAGCAGCGCGTCCACATCCACCGGCTTGACGAAGTAGTGATCGAATCCTGCGCTGTCGGCCTGCTCGCGGTCCTCGCGGCGGCCGTAGCCGGTCACCGCCACCAGCGTCGCTTGCGCGGTCGCCGGCAGCGAGCGCAGGCCGCGCGCCAGGTCATAGCCGCTGATGTCCGGCAGGCCGATGTCGAGCAGGCACAGTTCCGGCGAGGTGGCCTGCGCCATTTCCAGCGCGTCGATGGCGGTGTGGGCGACGCTCACCTGGTGGCCGCCTGCTTCCAGCAGCAGTTGCAGCGTCTGCGCGGCGTCGACGTTGTCGTCCACCACCAGCACGCGCAGCTTGCGGCCCGGCGAGGTGGGATGGCCTGGCGCCTGCGCGACCGGCTGCTGTTGCTGGTTGCGTGGCAGGACGATGGTGAAGGTGCTGCCTTGCTGTTCTCCCGCGCTCTGTACTTCGACCGCGCCGCCATGCAGCTCGACCAACGACTTGACCAGCGCCAGCCCGAGTCCGAGGCCGCCCTGCGAGCGGTCCGGGTTGCGATCGGCCTGGGCAAACAGTTCGAACACGCGGCTGCGCAGTTCCGGCGACATGCCGATACCGTTGTCGCTGACAATCAGCTTGACGTTGCCGCCTTCGCCGCGCGCGGTCAGCTTGACGGCGCCGCCGGCCGGTGTGTACTTGGCGGCGTTGTTGAGCACATTCACCAGCACCTGCACCAGCCGCTTATGGTCGCCCGTCACCACCAGCGGCGCTGGCGGCAGCACCACCTCAAAGCGGTGCTGGCGCGATCTGATCAGCGGTTCCGCCTGTTCCACCGCGTCTGCCACGATGCGGGCCACATCCAGCGGCACGCGCGTCAGCGTCACCAGCCCGCGCGTGACGCGCGAAACGTCCAGCAGGTCGTCGACCAGCCGCGTCATGTGATGCACCTGGCGCACGATGATGCCGGCGGTGCGCTGAACAGCCGCTTCGTTGGCATGGCCGCTTTGCAGCAGTTGCGCGCCGGCGCTGATCGGCGCCAGCGGGTTGCGCAGCTCGTGCGCCAGCATGGCGAGGAATTCGTCCTTGCGGCGGTCCGCCTCGCGCAGTTGGCTCTCGGCCTTCAGGTGCTGAAGCTCCTTGTCCTGCAATGATTCGGCCATGGCGTCCAGCGCGCGCGCCAGTTCGCTGATCTCCTCCTTGCCGTAGCTGATGCCGCTGCGCGCCTCCAGCGTGCCGGAGGCGATGCGGTTGGCGGTGGTGGCCAGCCGCTTCACGCGGCGCAGCACCAGCACGTCGCCGACGAACCACGCTGCCAGCAGCGCCAGGCCGATGGTGGCGGACAGCGCCAGGAAGTCCAGCATCTGGTCATGGCGCGCGCTGGCGGTGATGGCGTCGGCCGGAATGCCGATGGTGACGGTGTAGTCGGACAGGCCATTGTTGCCGACGCGGGCGAAGCGGTGCAGGCGCTCGACGCCATCGGGGCCGGTCAGCAGCACCGGCTTGCCCGGTTCGCCCGCCATGGCTGTGCGCATCTCCGGTGACACCGGCTTGCCGAACCAGGATTCAGGATTCGGCTTGCGCGAGATGATCAGGCCTTCGGAATCGGCCGTCAGCAGCAGCGAACCTGGCGGCAGCTGGATATCTGCCACGAAGCGGTCCAGGTTGACCAGGTCGAGCGCGGCGAACACCACCGCCTTGACCTTGCCGTCGTCGTCCAGCACCGGATAGGTGAGGTTGACGGTGTGTCTCTGGATCACGCGGCCGAAAACGTAGCCGCCGGCGACAAAGCGCTTCAGGTGCACGGCGCGGCGGAAGTGCGAGCGGTCCGCCAGGTTGACGGTGTTTTTGGCCTGTACCGCGTTGCAGGTGACGTCGCCGTTCAGCTGGATCACACCTAGGTTGACGTAATCCGGATTCTGGCGGCGGACGTTGGCCAGCAGGCGGGTGCAGTCTTCCTCGTCGCCCATCAGGTCCGGCACGCTGGCGAGGTCGCGCAGCAGCTGGCGCGCGCCGGCGATCGACTGCGCTTCGTTGGCGGCGGCGAGGTTGGTCAGGCGTTGCAGATTGTCTTCCGCCACCTCGACTGCGTGGGCGCGTTCGCGCACGCCGTTAATGATGGTCATGATGGCGCTGGGTGCGATCGACAGCATCACCAGCAGTATCAAACGGCTGCGCAGACTATTCAGCTGGAAGAGCAGGAAAGCCATGCGGCGCTCAGGCGGCGCTGCGGTTGGCGCGGTAAAGCGCGTTGCCGTAGCCGATGATGGCTTGCACGCCGCGACGCAAGGTCGCCACGCCGTCTGAAATATAGCCGATGCGGATATGGCCGGGCACGCCCAGCGCGTCGCCCGGCATCACGGCCACCGCGCAGTCGGCCAGCAGTCGTTCGCTGAAATTCACCGTTTCCATGGTGAGGCGCGAGATGTCGGCCCACAGGTAGGGACCGGAGGCGGGCCTCTGCATGGTCAGCCACGGCAGGCCGTGCACCAGGTCCAGCACCAGGTCGCGGCGCTGGCGGTAGTCGGCCAGCATGATGTGCGCATCGCCGCTTTCGAAGGCGGCGGCCATGGCCAGCTGCATCAGCATCGGCGCGGCGGCGGTGATCGGACCTTGCAGGGTTTCCATGGCGGCGACCACGTGCGCCGGCGCCACCGCGAAGCCGGCGCGCCAGCCCATCATGGCGTAGCTTTGCGACGCCGAGAACAGGGTAACGATGCCGATGTCCTGCCAGTCCGGCCGCGCGGCCAGGCTGGCATGCACGCCATCGAAGATCAGCTTCTCGTAGCTTTCGTCGACGATGGCCAGGGTGCCCGTGCGTTTCAGCCAGGCGGCGATGCGGTCAAGTTCTACATCGCTCAACACCGCGCCGGTCGGGTTGTGCGGATTGTTGATGATCAGGATGCGCGCCGGCGGCAGGTTGTCCAGCAGCGCCTCGGTGATTTCTGCCGGCAGGTCGACCAGCACCGGTTCCAGTTCCAGCAGCTTGCAGGTGGCCACGTAGGCCGGCCAATGCGGCTTGAAGATGATGACCGCGTCGCCCGGATCGGCCATCACGTACAGCGCCTGGTACAACGCCTGCTTGCAGCCGTTGGTGACCAGGATCTCGGCCGGGGTGGCGGGAATGCGGTTCTCGTTCACCACCTTGGCGGCGAGGCGGGCGCGGATGCCGGCGTCGCCGCCGACAGCGGTGTAGGGCAGTGATGGCAACTCAAGACCCGCGCGCACCGCGTCCAGCACCGCAGGCGGCGCCTGGAAGTGCGAGATGGCGATGGAGAAATCGATGACGTCCTCGCCACGCGCTTTCATGGCGTCGACACGACCATGCATGGCGGTGGTGGCCAATGGGCGGGAACGTGCGATGCGGCGGGAAATGTCCATATTTGATTATCTTTAGGAAAGATTTATTCTTACGTTAATCAGCCCTTTGCGCAAGGGGGTATTGGCAATCGTGCGCATGGGTCTGGTATCCTAATGCTGTTAACCAACGAGGATTTTTATGCAGTTCACAACAAAAACAGTTTGCCAGGCGCTTGCCCTGGCCTTTGTCGGCGCTCTGGGCGCCGCCTCCGCGCAGGCGGAAGACATCATCAAGATCGGCCACGTGGCCGCCACCTCCGGCCCGATCGCCCACCTGGGCAAGGACAATGAAAACGGCGCGCGCATGGCGGTCGATGAACTGAACGCCAAGGGCGTCGTCATCGGTGGTAAAAAATACAAGATCGTGCTGCAGGCGGAAGACGACGCCGGCGATCCGAAGCAGGCCACCACCGTGGCGCAAAAGCTGGTGGACGCCAAGGTGCAGGGCGTGATCGGTCACGAGACCTCGGGCACGGCGATTCCGGCCTCGCGCATGTACTACGACGCCGGCATTCCGCAGATTACGCCGTCGGCCAGCTCGCCGCAGTACACCCGCCAGCGCTACAACACCACCTTCCGCAACATCGCCAACGACGAGCAACTGGGCCCGGCCCTGGCGCGTTACGCGATGCAGAACATGCAGGTCAAGCGCATCGCCGTGGTGGACGACCGCACGTCCTACGGCAAGGGCCTGGCCGATGAATTCAGCAAGACCGTCAAGCGCACCGGCGCCGCCAGCGGCACCACCATCGTCGCCACGCAGTACACCAACGACAAGGCCACCGACATGATGGCGATCCTGACCGCCATCAAGGCCAGCAAGCCGGACATGATCTTCTTCGGCGGCATGGACGCGGTGGCCGCGCCGATGCTGCGCCAGATGAAGCAACTGGGCTTCCCGGTCAAGTTCATGGGCGGCGACGGCATGTGCTCGGACTCGGTGCCGCGTCTGGCCGGTGACGGCATGAGCGACGGCCAGGTGATCTGCGCCGAAGCGGGCGGCGTCGAACCGGCGCAGGAAAAAGGCATGGAAGACTTCCGCGCCGCCTACAAGAAGCGCTACGGCATCGAGGTGCAGACCTACGCGCCGTATGCCTACGACGCGCTGATGACGATGGTGGACGCGATGCAGAAGGCCGGCTCGCCGGACCCTGCGAAGTATCTGCCGGTGCTGGCCAAGATCAAGCACAAGGGCGTGACCGGCAATATCTCCTTCGATGCCCGTGGCGACGTGCAGGACGGCGTGCTGACCATCTACACCTTCAAGGGCGCCAAGCGCCAGAAGCTGGCTGTGATGAAGTAAAACTCAGGACTGCGGCTCCAGCACTTTCAGGTGCTCGGTCGCGTTCTGGTTGCCGGCGTTTAGTTCCAGCGAGCGCCGGTAGTTCTTGACGGCGCGCGGCTTGTCGCCCGCCGCCTCGTACATCTCCGCCAGGCTGTCGACCAGATTCCAGTTCATGTAGACGGCGTGCGGACCGCGTTCCAGCTTCAAGTCGAAATCGGCCGCCGCCAGGGCGGACAGGGACAGCATGAGCATGGCGATGCCGAACGCCAGACGCATGTGATATACGATTTAAAAGTTATTAAAACGGTATCAATAGCATAAGCAGGCGATTGGCAGGCAGCTTTAGTTATGCAATAATGGGAATCATTCTCATTTCTTGTCCACCGATTGTGCCCACCGTGACCACACTTGCGTCTACCACCGATGATGTCGGCTCGCTGTACAGCAGCCACCACGGCTGGCTGCACAACTGGCTGTGGCGCAAGCTGGGCTGCCGTGATGGCGCCGCCGACATCGCCCACGACACGTTCGTGCGCCTGCTGGACGCCGGCACCGTCGAAACCCTGCGCGAACCGCGCGCCTACCTGAGCACCATCGCCAGCGGCCTGCTGGTCAATCACTGGCGCCGCCTGACGCTGGAACGCGCCTACCTGGAAGCGCTGGCCTTGCAGGATGCGGCGCTGGAGCCGTCGCCGGAAGAACGCGCGCTGACCCTCGAAGCGTTGATGCAGGTGGACGCCATGCTGGCCAAGCTGTCGTCCAAGGCGCGTGAAGCCTTCCTGCTGTCGCAGATCGACGGCCTGACCTACGCCGCCATCGCCGAGCACTTGCAGGTATCCGAGCGCATGGTGAAAAAATACATGGCGCAGGCAATGCTGCAATGCCTGTTGATCAGCAATCAGTAATGGCGACGCCTGAATCGAACGCACTCGCTTTCGACGTGCTGGAACAGGCTGCGGAGTGGTTCGCCACCCTCAGCGCGCCGGACGTCAAACCCGCCGAGCGCCAGGCCTGGCAGCGCTGGCTGGACGCCGCGCCCGAACACCGCGAAGCCTGGCGCCGCGTTGAACACATCCACACCCAGCTCCACGCCTTGCCCGGCGGCCCGTTGCGCGCCGCGCTGTCCGCCGCTCCGCGCAACCGCCGCCGCGCGCTGAAAACCTTGCTGCTGCTGTGCGCCGTCGGCGGCGTGGGCGCACTGGTTGTTCGTCGCGAGGAGCAGGGCGGCTATCTGGCGGCGCTGGGCGCGCAGCACCGTACCGCCGTCGGCGCAGTGGCGCTGCTGCCGCTGCCCGACCGTACCCAGGCCTGGCTGAATACCGACAGCGCCGCCGACCTGGCCTACGACGACAGCCAGCGCCTGATCGTGCTGCGCCGGGGCGAGATCCTGCTGCACAGCGGCGCCGACAACCATGTGCCGGCGCGTCCGCTGGTGGTGGAGGCGCGCGGCGCGCGGCTGCGCGCGCTGGGCACGCGCTTCTCGGTGCGCATGATGGAGCAGGGCACGCGCCTGGCCGTGTACGACGGCGCGGTGGAAGTCGGCGCCGGCGCCGTGGTGCCGGCCGGCGCGCAGGTCGACATCGTGGATGGCCAGGCCGGCGCCATGATGCCGGCTTCCGAGGACAGCACCGCGTGGTCCCACAAGCTGCTGATCGCCACGCAGATGCGGCTGGAGGATTTCCTCGGCGAGCTGTCGCGCTATCGCCATGGCCACCTGTCCTGCGATCCGTCGCTGGCCGACCTGCGGCTGGTGGGCAGCTATCCGCTGGGCGACACCGACCAGGCGCTGGACATGCTGCAGGCCGCGCTGCCGGTGCGCATCAAGCGCACGCTGTCGTGGTGGGTGACCGTCACGCCGCGCTGACCATGAAGAAGCTGTTTTTGCTGGCGTTGTTGCCATCGCTGGCGGTGGCCGCGCCGACCATTCCCGCCGGTTCGCTGGACCAGGTACTGCGCGCCTGGACGCTGGCCAGCGGCGCGCTGCTGACCGCCGACGGCCGCCTGACCCATGGCGTCGACAGCCCCGGCCTGGCCGAACTGTCGGCGCCGGAGCGCGACCTGGCGCGCATACTGGCCGGCACCGGCCTGGAAGCCGTGCGCCAGCCGGACGGCAGCTACCTGCTGCGCGCCGCCGTACCTGTTGCATCCGCCACGCCGGCGCCACCGATGAGCGAAGCCGAAGTGCAGGCGCTGGATCGCCTGCCCGAAATCGTCGCCCGTGCGGAACCGGCAGCGCCTTACGACGCCGTCAGCCGCTTTGCCGTCAAGGGCGGCGCCGCGCTGCGCGACACGCCGCAGGCGCTGACCATCGTCGAGGCCAGCCAGATCCGCGACCGCAACCTGCTCAGCATGGACGACCTGCTGGCCTACGTGCCCGGCGTGCGTCCCAGCCTGGGCGAGGGCAATCGCGACAACGCCGTCTTCCGCGGCTATAACTCCAGCGCCGACTTTTACCTGAATGGCATGCGCGACGACGTCCAGTACTTCCGCGACTTCTACAACATCGAAACGGTCGAAGTGCTGAAAGGCCCGAACGCGATGGCGCTGGGACGCGGCGGTTCCGGCGGCGCCGTCAATCGCGTCAGCAAGCAGGCGCAATGGCGGGACATCGGCGATGCCGACGTATTGCTGGGATCATGGCGGCAGCGGCGCGCCAGCGTGGACGTTGGCGCGCCGCTGAATCCGCAACTGGCATGGCGGCTCAACGCCGTCGACGAGGATTCCGGTTCCTTTCGTAACGGCGCCTGGCTGAAACGCTACGGCGTCAGTCCGGCGCTGGCATGGCGCGACGGCGCGAGCACCCTGGTGCAAGCCAGCTACGAGCATTTCCGCGATCGCCGCA
This sequence comes from Duganella alba, assembly GCF_009674495.1. Lineage (GTDB taxonomy): Bacteria > Pseudomonadota > Gammaproteobacteria > Burkholderiales > Burkholderiaceae_D > Rugamonas > Rugamonas alba. The sequence continues at coordinate 21,921 of NZ_WKJN01000001.1, forward strand.
GCACCGATCGTGGCGCGCCGTCGTTTGGCGGCCGGCCGGTGGCCAGCGATCCATCGATCTTTTTCGGTGATCCGGCGGACAGCCACAATGGCGTAGACATCGACAGCCTGACGCTGCGGCTGGAACATCAACTGGCGCCGGCGCTGCAATTCAGCAGCCAGCTGCATTACGCCGTCTACGACAAGTACTATCAGAACGTTTTCCCCGGCGGCATGGACGACAGCGCCACCGTGCGCATGCTGGGCTACGGCACCGCCACCCACCGCAGCAACCTGTTTTACCAGGCCAGCCTGGACGCCACGGTCAACACCGGCAGCGTGCGGCACCGTCTGAGCGCCGGGCTGGAACTGGGCCGCCAGCGCGCCGACAGCGCCCGCACCACCGGCTATTTCGACACGCTGGGCACGGACGTGCGCTTTGTCTCGGTGCCCGTATCGCAGCCGACCTTCACCCTGCCGGTCAGCTTCCGCCCGTCGGCCACCGACATGGCGGCGGCCAGCACGGCCGAAAACGCCGGGCTTTATTTACAGGATCAAGTGACGCTGTCGCCGCAATGGCAGGTGGTGGCAGGACTGCGCGCGGAAAGGCTGGATGTCGCCTTCCGCGACCTGCGCAACAACCTGCAACTGGCCAGCCATGACCGTCCGCTGTCGCCGCGCCTCGGCGTCATCTATCGTCCGCTGGAACGGTTGTCGCTTTACGCCAGTTACAGCAAGGCCTACTCGCTGCGCGTGGGCGAGCAGATGGCGTCGCTGACGGTGGCCAATCAGGATCTGGCGCCGGAGGTGGTGCGCAACCAGGAGATTGGCGCGCGCTGGGATGATGGCGAGCGTCTGTCGGCCAGTCTCGCGGTCTACCAGCTGCGGCGCGCCAATGTGCTGGTCGCCGATGCGGTCAACGCAGGCGAGAACCAGCTGGCCGAGGGCCAGCGCGGGCAGGGCGCGGAACTGGAACTGGCCAGCCGCATCACGCGCGACTGGAAACTCAGCGCCGGCTATGCGTGGCAGCGCTCGCGCCTGACCGCCACCCAGTCGGCGACGTCGCAGGCGGGCGCGCAGATGCCGTATGTGCCGCGCCAGTCGCTTTCCCTGTGGAGCACGCACACGCTGGCGCCGGGCCTGGACGGCGCGCTGGGCGTCATCGCACGCAGCAGCATGTTCAGTTCCACCAGCAATCTGGTGCAGCTGCCCGGTTACGCGCGGTTGGACGCCAGTCTGTATTACCAGCTCAATCCACGCAACCGCCTGCAAATCAGCGTCGAAAACCTGTTCGACCGGGGCTACTACGCTTCGTCTTACAACGATAATAATATCTCCCCTGGCACGCCCCGCGCGCTGCGTATCGGCTTGCACAGTCGATTCTAAGAAGAATAATAAAAATAATTCTCATTCGTGGTTCCCTTTTTTGAAACTCGCTTGGCATGGTAGGTACAGGACCATTGCACAGCGATAGAGGGAGATCCCATGCAGCCGTCACACCACATAGCCACGCAGCAGCAGCGCGTCCAGGAATGGATGCGCAAGTCGCCATTGCGGATCACGCGCGCCCGCTCCAGCGTGGCGGCGGTGTTGCTGCAACAGACCGAACCGATCACCGCTGAACTGCTGTTCCGCCGGCTGCTGGATATCGGCGAGGACGTCAGCCTGGGATCGGTGTACCGCATTCTCAAGCAGATGGAGGAAGACGGCCTGGTGCTGCGCGACCGCCATGTCGGTTCGGTCGGCGTGAAGGCGGTGTACGCCATCGCCAGCGCCACGGCGCCCAGCCGCGCCTACGTGTTCCGCTGCGACGTTTGTCACCGTCAGCAGCGCATCGCGGACGCGGTGCTGGCGGTGCAGCTGGCAAATGTCGCGGCGCTTGAAGGCTACGCGCTGGGGACGGAAATCGTCATTCCGGCACGTTGCCGCGACTGCGTACCGGCCGCCGGGCAATCCTGAATTTTTACCTATACAGCCAGCCGGGAGCCGTGCTCCTTCGCCAGCCAACAACCAAAACTGACCTACGGAAGATTATGAAATCGACAGAAAAAAGCGCCGGCATCAAGAGCCGCAAGCACGAGACTCCGAAACTGAGCCGCCTCCACGTCGCCGCCCTGGCCACGCTGGCCGTGCCGCTGGCGCTGCATGCTGAAACCCTGCCGGAGCCGCAGAAGCTGCCGGAAGTGATCGTGGACGCCACCCGCACCAGCGACTTCCAGACCACCAAATCGGCCAGCGACAAGTTCACCGCGCCGCTGCTGGATACGCCGAAATCGGTCACCGTCATCACCTCGGAAGTGATCTCGCAAACCGGCGCCGTATCGCTGACCGACGCGCTGCGCACCGTGCCAGGCATTACCATCGGCGCGGGCGAGGGCGGCAATCCTGTCGGCGACAATCTGTTCATCCGTGGCTACAACGCGCAGACCGACACCTATATCGACGGCATTCGCGACACCGGTTCGCAGTCGCGCGAAATCTTCGACCTGGAACAGATCGAAGTGGTCAAAGGCCCTAACTCCGCCTACGGCGGCCGTTCGTCGGCCGGCGGCGGCATCAACCTGGTGAGCAAATCGCCGAAAGCCGAAAACTTCAGCAACGCCAGCGTGGGCCTGGGTTCGGCCGAATACCGCCGCGCCACCGCCGACATCAACCGCGTGATCAACGACGACGTGGCGGTGCGCCTGAACCTGATGGGCCACGACGCCCACGTGGCCGGCCGCAATGAAGTCAATGGCAACCGCTGGGGCATCGCGCCGAGCGTCACCTTCGGCATGCATTCCAACACCAAGGCCACACTGAGCTACTACCACATGCAGTCGGACGAGCTGCCGGACACCGGCATCCCGTTCAACAACCCGTTCACCAGCGGCGCCAACGTCGCCAAGAACGGCAACGGCACGCCGATCAGCGTGCCGCGCGAGACCTTCTACGGCCTGGTCGACCGCGACTTCCGCAAGACCCAGAGCGACATCGGCACCATCGACCTGCGCCACGAATTCGCCGATGGCATGGTGCTGCGCAACGTGAGCCGCTACGGCAAAAGCGACAACGACTACATCTGGACCCAGCCGGACGACTCGAAGGGCAACACCATGTTGTACGGCACCGTATGGCGCCGCGCCAATACCCGCGTCACCAGCACCGAATCGCTGGCCAACGCCACCAGCCTGACCGGCAGCTTCACCGCCGCCGGCATCAAGCATAGCTACACCGGTGGCGTGGAGATCAGCCGCGAGGACACGGACCGCAGCAGCTACCTGTTTGCACCGGGCACCAACAATCCGCTGACCGGCACCACCACTTGCCCGACCTCCGGTGCGGCCACGCTGTACAACTGCACCACCACCATCAACCCGAATCCGAACGATCCGTGGGTCTACACCCGCAGCGTCTCGCCGGCGCGTACCAATGTGGTGACCAACACCCGTTCGGCCTACCTGTTCGACACCGTCGAGTTCACGCCGCAGTGGCTGCTGAACGTGGGCCTGCGCTGGGACGACTACCGCAGCGTGCTGGACGTGCCGATGTACACGCTGAGCGGCGTCACCACCGCCGCCTCGCATGCCGAAGTGAAGTCCAACTTCACCAACTACCAGGCGGGCCTGGTGTACAAGCCATCGACCAACAGCAGCATCTACGTGTCCTACGGTACGTCGTCGACCCCGCCGGGCAATGACGGTGGCGACGGCCTGGATGCGCTGAGCACCACCATCCAGAACCTGAAGCCACAGGACAGCAAGAACTATGAGCTGGGCACCAAGTGGGAAGTGCTGCCGGGCGGCCGCCTGTCGCTCAGCGGCGCCGTGTTCCAGAGCGAGATGAACAACGCCCGCGTCACCGCACCGGACGGCACCACGCAAAACGTCGGCAAGAAAACCATGAAGGGCGTCGAGTTGGGCGTCAGCGGCAACATCACCAAGGAATGGCAGGTCTTCGGCGGCTACACCTACCTGGATGGTAAGGTGGATGACAATGGTTCGGTCAACGTCGGCACCACTGCGGCGCCGAACTGGCAGCCGTCGCCGTACAACGGTAATGTGTTCCCGACCACGCCGAAGAACAGCGCTTCGCTGTGGACGTCGTATGCGGTGCTGCCAGGTGTTGTGATCGGCGGCGGCGTCAACTACGTATCCAAGGTCTATGCCAACATCAACAACACCAAGTACGCGCCGGGTTACAGCCGTTTCGACGCGATGGCCAGCTACGACATCAACAAGCACATCTCGCTGCAGTTGAATATCCAGAATCTGAACGACAAGTTCTACTTCGATAAAGTCTCGTCGCCGCACTACGCCGGTGTTGGCCCTGGCCGCAGCGCGACGCTGACCGCCAACTTCAAGTACTAATCGGTATATCCTTCCAGAGCCCGCGTCAAGCGGGCTTTTTTTTGCGTGTGCGGCGTGCTTTTAACACGCGGTTAATTGTTTATCGAATAAACTGAGTGTAATTAACCTACTTTCATGCTGCTCAATGCCTGCTTTTCTCCGATCCAGGAACGCGCTGTACCTGCTTGCCGCCTTCTTCATTCTCTTTTCCCTGCTGGTGCTGAACGTGCGTACCCTGGTTCCGCCGGACGAGGGCCGCTATGCCGAAATGGCGCGCGAGATGCTGCTTAGTGGCGACTGGGTCACCACGCGCCTGAACGGCATCAAGTACTTTGAGAAGCCACCGCTGCACACCTGGATGAGCGCCATCGCCTTCGGACTGTTCGGTCTCGGCGAATGGCAGGCGCGCCTGTGGAACGGCGTGTGCGGCATCGGCGGCGTGCTGATGGTCGCCTACACCGGCCAGCGCGTGTTCGGCGGCCGCGCCGGCCTGTATGGCGCCATGGTGCTGGGTTCCATGCTGTTCTGGGCGGCGGCGTCGCAATTCAACTCGCTGGACCTGCCGGTGGCCACCACCATGACGCTGGCCCTGTGTGCGCTGCTGATCGCGCAGCAGGACGGCGCCGACGTGGCGCAGCGCCGCCGCTGGATGCTGCTGTGCTGGGCCGCCATGGCGCTGTCGCTGCTGGCCAAGGGGCTGATCGGCATCGTGCTGCCGGGCGGCGTGCTGCTGGTATACGCGCTGGCGAGCGGCGACCGTGGCATCTGGCGCCGCCTGCATCCCGTGGCCGGACTGGCGCTGTTCCTGCTATTGTCGCTGCCGTGGTTCCTGCTGGTGGCGGCGCGCAATCCCGAGCAGCCGCAGTTCTTCTTCATCCATGAGCACTGGGACCGGTTCTTCCTGAAGACGCACCACCGCGAAGGGCCGTGGTACTACTTCCTGGTGCTGCTGGTGCCGGCCACCATGCCGTGGTTGCTTACGCTGCCAGCCAGCCTGGCCGCCGCGCGGACGCGCGTGACAGGACGCTTCCAGGCGCCGTTGCTGCTGCTGGTGTGGACCGCTTTCATTCTGCTGTTCTTCAGCTACTCCAGTTCCAAGCTGCCGGGCTATATGCTGCCGGTGTTCCCGGCCATGGCGCTGTTGGCGGGCCTTTATCTGGAACGGGCCTCGCGCAGGGCCGCGCTGGCCCCGGCGTTGCTATTGATCGTCGTCGGCGTCGCCGGCCTGGCGTGCATGCCGTTGATCACCGTGGTCGACAAGCTGTGGCTGGGCGCCGGCTTTGCCGCCGCCATCATCTGCGGCGCGGCGGCGTGGCTGGCCGAATGGCGCGGGCAGCGCGCCGGCATGGTGCTGCTGGCGGCGCTGGGCGGCTGGATGCTGACGCAATTCAGCATGGCGTCCTACGAGCCGGCAGGCCGCCATCAGGCCGGGCGTGACGCGGCGCTCAGCATCCGCGCGGAGCTGAAGCCGGATACGCCGGTCTATTCGGTCGGCACCTACGAGCAGTCGATGACGTTCTACATGCGCCACATCGTGATCCCGGTGCATTACACCGGCGAGCTGGATTTCGGCCTGCAGCAGGAGTCCTGGCGCGGCGTCGCATCGATGGATGAATTCTATGGCCGCTGGCTGCTGAGCGCCGGCCGTGGCGTGCCGCAATACGCCATCGTCCGCGAAGACCTGTATGGCGTGATGCGCCTGCGCGGCTTGCCGATGATCGAGCGTGCACGTGGCGATGGCGTGGTTGTGGTGGCGTCGCCGCTGAAGTAGTTCCCCTTTTTGCTTCTCGCTTGGCAAAGGAGGGAAAGGATGCAACCGATGCTCTTACCATGTGCAATACCACCCGAATGGGACAACGATCCAGTCGGCCAGCGCGTGCGGGAGTGGATGCGTAAAACACCGCTGCGCCTGACAATAGGCCGCATGGCGGTGGTCAAGGTGCTGGTGCAGGCCCAGACGCCGGTGGACGCCGAAGCGGTGCTGCGCGGGCTGGTGGGGCAGGGCAGCCCGACCAGCCTGGCCACTGTCTACCGCATTCTCAAGGAACTGGAACAGCACGCGCTGGTGGAACGCGAATGGCATCACAATTCGCTGGGCACCCGCTCATGCTACGCGGTCAAGCTCGGACCGCAGCACAAGCGTGTCTGCTGTTTTCAATGTGATGTCTGCGGCCGGCGGCGCAAGGTGGCCGAACCGGCGCTGGCGACGCAACTAGCCGCCGCCGCCGAACACGAGGGCTACAACACGCAGCAGGAACTTGTGGTCGTGTCGCGCTGCGCGGCGTGTAGCAAGAACTGAAGGTCTAGACTTCGCTCCACTGGCGCAGCAGGTTGTGATAATGGCCGGTCAGGCCGACCATCTCGTCGCAGTCGCCCAGGCGCGCGCGCAGCGCCTGGATGTTGCGGTCCAACTCCAGCAGCAATGCACGGCGGCCATCGTCGCGCACCATGCTCTGGGTCCAGAAGAAGGAGCAGACGCGCGCGCCGCGCGTCACCGGTTCGACGCGATGCACGCTGGTGGACGGATACAGGATCAAGTCGCCCGCCGGCAGCTTCACTTCATGCACGCCATAGGCGTCTTCAACGATCAGCTCACCGCCGTCATATTCTTCCGGATCGCACAGGAACAGCGTGGTGGAGACATCGGTACGCAGCCACTGGTTGGTCTCCGGGATGCGGCGCATGGAACCGTCGATGTGATTGCCGTAATGCTCGCCGCCGGCGTAGCTGTTGAACAGCGGCGGGCAGGTGCGCAGCGGCAGCGCGGCCGAGAAGAACAGCGGGCTGTTGGCCAGTGCATCCAGCACGATCTGGCCCAGTTCTCGCGTCACCGGCGAGGTTTCCGGCAGTTGGCGGTTCTGCTTGACCTTGGCGCCTTGCGTGCCGACGGTGGCGCGGCCATCGATCCAATCGGCTTCGTCGAGGCGGCGCCGGATGAAGGCAACCTGGTCGCGGGTGAGGACTTCGGGGATATGCAGCATCATGGTGAATCTACTCCGGTTGATAGGCACTGATACGCCTAGCATAATCGAAGTACGTCTTGTTAGCCATGGACCTTTAATGTTCTGTTCATGATGTCTCATGCAAAATGGCGAGTTCTCAAGATTAACCCTGATGGTGCAGCAGTGAAAAAAGTTCTTATCCTCGGCGTCAACGGCTTTATCGGCCACCACCTGTCGAAACGCATTCTGGAAACCACCGACTGGGAGGTGTACGGCATGGACATGAACACCGACCGCATTCCCGATCTGCTGGCGCATCCGCGCATGCACTTCTTTGAAGGCGACATCACCATCAACAAGGAGTGGGTGGACTATCACGTCAAGAAGTGCGACGTGATTTTGCCGCTGGTCGCGATTGCCACGCCATCGACCTATGTGAAGGCGCCGCTGCGCGTGTTCGAACTGGATTTCGAAGCCAATCTGCCGATCGTGCGCGCCGCCGCCAAGTACGGCAAGCACTTGGTGTTTCCGTCGACTTCGGAAGTGTATGGCATGTGCCATGACGAGGAATTCGATCCGGAGAACTCGGAGCTGATCTGCGGCCCGATCAACAAGCCGCGCTGGATCTATTCCAACGCCAAGCAGCTGATGGACCGCGTGATCTGGGGTTATGGCATGGAAGGCCTGAACTTCACCCTGTTCCGTCCATTTAACTGGATCGGCGCCGGCCTGGATTCGATCCACACGCCGAAGGAAGGTTCTTCGCGCGTGGTGACGCAATTCTTCGGCCATATCGTTCGCGGCGAGAACATCTCGCTGGTCGACGGTGGCCATCAGAAGCGCGCCTTCACCGACATCGACGACGGCATCGACGCGCTGATGAAAATCATCGAGAACAAGAACGGCGCCGCCAGCGGCAAGATCTACAACATCGGCAACCCGGTCAACAACTATTCGATCCGCGAACTGGCGCGCATGATGCTGGAGCTGGCCGACAAGTATCCGGAGTACGCCGCCGCCGCCAGCCAGGTCGGCATCGTCGAGACCACCTCCGGCGCGTATTACGGCGCCGGCTACCAGGACGTGCAGAACCGCGTGCCGAAAATCACCAACACCTGCGAGGAGCTGGATTGGCAGCCCACCACCAGCATGGCCGACGCGCTGAAGAAGATTTTCGATGCCTACCGTGGCCAGGTGGCCGATGCCAGGGCGCTGATGAACTAGGGAGTAAAATACCGGTTGTTCAATGGCATGGGGGTAGCGGCGTGCGCCTGCTTCTGGTGGAAGACGATCCGATGATCGGCGAAAGTATCGTGGATGGCTTGCGCGGCGAGAACTACGCCGTGGACTGGGTACGCGACGGCCGCGATGCGGAACTGGCGCTGGGCGGCGTCGCCTACGACCTGATGCTGCTGGACCTGGGCCTGCCGGGCAAGCAGGGCATGGAGGTGCTGCGCTCGGCGCGCACGCGCGGCGACGATCTGCCGGTGCTCATCATCACGGCGCGCGACGGTACGCCGGCCCGCGTTGAAGGACTGGACGCCGGCGCCGATGATTACCTGGTCAAGCCTTTCGATCTGGACGAGCTGCTGGCGCGCATCCGCGCGCTGCTGCGGCGCCGGGTCAACCGTACCCGTTCCGTGGTCGAACATGGCGGGCTGACGCTGGACCTGGCCAGCCACGAGGTCAGCTTCGCCGGCGAACAGGTCAAGCTGTCGGCACGCGAGTTTTCCGTGCTGCGCGCCTTGCTGGACAATCCCGGCAGCGTGGTGTCCAAGAGTCAGCTGGAAGAAAAGCTGTACGGCTGGAACACCGAAGTCGAAAGCAATACCGTCGATGTTTATGTCCACCGCCTGCGCAAGAAATTCGGCGCCGACTTTATCAAGAATGTGCGCGGCGTCGGCTACAAAATTCCGGCGGCGCCATGAGCACCATCCGCCGCCAACTGCTGCTTGGCCTGCTGGGTGCGACATTGTTCTGCACCGTGGGCGCGGGCGCCTCACTTTATCGCTCGCTGCTCAGCGAGACCAACGAACTGGCCGATTTGCAGCTGCGCCAGCTGGCCGCCACGCTGCCGCATGAATTTGCGCCGGCCGCCGAAGATCCTGAAGAAGAATTCGTGTTGCAGGCCTGGGACGAAGCGGGCAAGCCGCTGCCGCTGATGCCGGTGGCCACGCCGCTGCCGCGTTATGCGGTGCAGGGCTATTCGAAGGTTTCGGCTTACGGCCAGCACTGGCGGCTGTACGGCGAGACGCGGCATGGTCGCTATGTGCAGGTCGCGCAGCCGACGTCGGCGCGCTATCACCTGGCGGCGCAGATGGCTTTGCGCGCCGGTGCGCCGCTGCTGGTGTTTGCGCTGCTGCTGGCGGTGCTGATGGTGGCCGTGGTGGGACGTGCGCTGCGGCCGTTGAATCGTCTGGCGCAGGCGGTGGCGGGGCGTTCGGCCGATACATTGACGCCGCTGGCTGCGGACCAGGTGCCGCCGGAAATGCGGCCGGTGGTGGAGGCGCTGAATAGCCTGATGCAGAAATTTGAAGAGGCGTTGACGGCGCAGCGGACTTTCGTCGCCGACGCCGCGCATGAATTGCGTTCGCCGTTGACGGCGTTGAAGCTGCAATTGCAGCTGGTGGAGCGCGCGGGTAGCGACGAGGCGCGCCGTGCGGCGCTGGGCAAGCTGCATGAACGGCTGGATCGCGGGACGCATCTGGTGCAGCAGCTGTTGAGTCTTGCGCGGCATGAGAATGCGCAGGTGGCGGCGTTGCGGCCGGTTGATCTGGGGCTGCTACTGGAATCGGCGGTGGCGGATCATTCCGCGCTGGCGGATAGTCGGGCGATTGATCTTGGCGTGGAGACGCCGGCGCAGGTGGTGGTGGCGGCGGACCCGGACGGCTTGCGCGTGCTGCTGAATAATCTGGTGGACAATGCGTTGCGGTATACCCAGCAGGGCGGCAGGGTGGATTTGCAGTCGGCTTATGAGAATGGCCGGCCGTTGCTGCGGGTGCGGGACAATGGGCCGGGGGTGCCGGAGCAGTATCGGGCAAGGTTGTTTGATCGCTTCTTCCGGCCGGATGGTAATGATGCCTGGGGGTGTGGGCTGGGGCTGTCGATTGTTCGCAATATCGCCGATCACCATCGGGCGGAGATTCGGCTCAGTGATGCGGAGGCGGGGCGAGGGTTATGCGTGACGGTGGTGTTTCCGGTAGCATGAGTAGAAGGCAGTAGCAGCATGCGGCACCCCTGAAACCCGCACTTCGCTGCGGCCAGGGTCTGACCCCGTACGGGGTCAGACCCTTTCGTCAGGGGTGCTGCATACGCTTACTACGCACCCGGCGGTGGTCCGCCAGCACCTGGGCCGCCAGGACCGCCAGGGCCACCCGGACGCGGACCCCAGCCTTCTTCACGCTTCTCGGCATTCGACGCCGTACCGCCAAAGCGGTACGACAAGCCCACATAGAACACCCGGCCGTCGAAGCGACGGGTACTGGTCTCGCGCAAGGTATCGCTGTCGATAATGGTCTGCATCTTGTTGGTATTGAACAGATCCGTCACATTCGCCACCAGCGTCAGCTGCGGCGTCAACGTGTGGCGCCAGCTCATGTTGAAGGTGTGGTTGGCCGAACGATAGCCCTGGCCCGACAGGGTCTTGCCCATCATCTGCAAGGCCATCTGAATCTGATTGGCGGCATCATACGAATAGTTCAACCGCGCGCGGCCGCTCAGCGAGTTGGCGGTGCGGGTAATCAGATTGCCGCTGTCGTCGTAGAAGCTCTGCTGCGAGCGCGCCAGGTTGCCGCTGGTGTTCAGCGTCAGCGACGGCGTCAGCTTGCCGCTCACCGTGAATTCCAGGCCGCTCGAATGACTGCCTTCGCCGTTGGCGCGGGTGGTCAGCAGCACGTTCGGTGCGACGAAGTAGCGGTAGTCGACAATGGAATCGGTGTCCTTGCGGTAGTAGCCACGCAGATTGGTTTCCAGGCCGCCGATCTTGGTCTCGTAACCCACCTCGAAGGAATCGGTCTTGGTCGGCTTCAGGTTCGGATTGCCCGAGAACACGTTGAACTCGTCGCGGTAGGTCACATACGGATTCAGGTCGTTGGCGTTCGGACGGCGAATCCGGCGCGCGTAGGCGAAGCGCAGGTTGGCGTTGTCGCTCACCTTGTACGTCGCGTAGGCGCTCGGGATGTAGTTGATGTAATGGTTCTTCGCCTCGACACTGCCGGTGATCTGGTTGATGTCCATGTCGGTGTACTCGGCGCGCAGGCCGGCCAGCGCGCCCCAGCGGTCGTTCAGGCGCATCTGGTAGGTGCCGTACAGCGCATACACCGTTTCATCCAGCTCGTAGGCGTTGGTGCGGCCGTTGTTGACGGTGGCCACGCCGCTGATCGGATCGATGTCGGTGTACAGCGTGTCGACGCTGTTGTCGTTGGTCGCCACCTTGTAGCCGGCTTTCGCCGTGCCGCCCCACAGCGGACGCTCGTAGTCGCCGGTGAAGTCGACGATGCGGGTGTCGTTGTGGTTGTGCTGGCGCGCCATGGTGTCGATCCAGCCCGGCGTGGCGTAATCGTTGGTGTAGCGGTTGGTGTTGTCGTTTTCCGAGGCCGATACGCGCAGGTCGATCTTCAGCGTTTCGCCCGGCAGCTCGCCCTTGTGGTCGTAGCGCGCGCCCCAGCCGAAGTTGTTGCTGTCGCCGTTGCGGGCGGTGGTGCGCACGTAGTCGGCCGCCGGGATCAGGCTGGTGGCGCCGTTGACGTAGTGGTCGCTGGAGCGCTGGTCGTTGGTGCGGCTGTTGTAGGAGAGGCTGCCGGTCAGGGTATCGTTCTGGTTCAGGTTGTAGCTGACCGTGCCGTTCAGGCCGGCCATGTCGTTCAGGCCGCGGCCGACCGAATCCTGGGTGTTGTGCACGAACTGACCGGTGCGGGTGTCGAGCGTGTCGCGCACCGTTTCGCCGGTCGAGTTGCGGCCGTCGTGGCGCACGTTGGCGCTGCCCTGGAAGCCCCAGGCGCCTTCGTTGTAGCTGCCGTTGACGGCGCTGTTGTAGCGGCCGGCGGTGCCGGCGTTGCCGTTGACGGTGGCCATGCCGCCCGGCTTGCGGTTGCGGCGCATCACCAGGTTCAGGATCGGGCCGCCGCCGGCTTCGTTGCCGAACTGCGCGCCGGGGTTGTTGATGACCTCGACCGATTCGATGTCGTCGGCCGCCATCGCCTGCAGCGCCGGGCCGCGGTTGTCGCCTTGCAGCATGGCCGACGGCTTGCCGTCCACCATGATCTGGACGTTGGTGCTGCCGCGCAGCGTGACCGTGCCGTCCGGGTCGACGTTGACCGACGGCACGTTGTTGAGGGCATCGGCAGCGGTGCCGTTGGTACTGGAGATGTCGGACTTGACGTCATACACCTGGCGGTCGATGCGGTTGGTTGGGCGTTCTGCGGATACGGTTACTTCCGGCACAACCGGTGCGGCTTCCTTGGCGTCTTTGGCCTTGGTGGTCGCGGTGGCTGGCTTGGCGGCTGGCTTTTCGGGGACGGTGGTTTGAGCGTAAGCTGGCAGAATTGCGCTGCCCGTAAGGCAGCAAGTAAGCAGTATCTTTTGCATGATTCGGACGGGACACCGTCTCTGTACGGTAGAGTTGCCATTATACCAGTTGAATATTCGTGAATTGACGGCATTTACTCTTCTTTACCGGGGCTTTACATTACAAGGACAGGCTATGGCGCGCGGAACGGCATCTATCGGCAAGGACAGTTACACCACCAAAATCGAGGTCGGCGGCCACGCCCTGACGGCCGACGAGCCGGCCCGCAACGGCGGCCACGACGCCGGTCCGGCGCCGTATGATTTCCTGTTGGCAGGGCTCGGCGCCTGCACCGCCATCACGCTGCGCATGTACGCCGACCGCAAGCAGTGGCCGGTGACAGCGGTCGACGTCCAGCTGCACCTGACCCACGCGGAAGACGGCGCCATGTTGGTCCGCCGCACGCTCTCCATCCAGGGCGACGTGGACGCCGCACAAAAAGCCCGCATGGCGGAAATCGCCGAGAAGACGCCTGTCACGCTGACCCTCAAAGCCGGCCTGCGCATCGATACGACGCTGACCTAAAGTCCGCCCATGCATTTTTAGCATTTTCCGGGAACTGGCACAGCCGGCGCGTGGTCTAACCACAGCAAGTTGAGCCGTATAACCACTTCCGGGAGATGATATGGACCTGACTAAATGTCTGGCGGGGCTGCTCGTGGCCGCCGCCAGTTGCTCCGCCGTAGGCGCGCCTCTGTTGACGGAGGGCTTCAACAATGTCGCGGCGCTCCCCGCCAATGGCTGGGTATTCCTCAACAACAGTGCGCCGCCCGGCAGCACGGGATGGTTCCAGGGGCAGCCGGCTTTCTTCCCGGCAGCGGCCGGGCCGGCCGATTCCTACATCGCGGCCAACTTCAACAACGCCGCGTTCGGCGGCGAGGTGAGCAACTGGCTGTTGACGCCGCAGGTGGTGCTGGTCAATGGCGAATCGCTGAACTTTTCGCTGCGCCTGCTCGGCGAAGGCTTGCTGGACCGCGTTGAAGTCTATTTCAGCGACAGCGGCGCGAGTACCGACGTCAGCGGGGATTTCTCGTTCCTGGCTTCGTTCGCATCGGACGTGGATACGGGCTGGCAAGACCAGACGCTGCTGATCAGCGGCCTGACCGCGCCGGCCAGCGGCCGCTTCGGTTTCCGTTACGTGGTCGATGACACCAGCCTCAACGGCAACTACATCGGTATCGACAGCGTCAGCATCAACGCGCTGCCCGAGCCGGCCACGATCGCGCTGGTCTGCCTCGGCGCGCTGGCGCTGCGTCAGCGCAAACGCATCCGCCGCCACTGGCTGGCCGCCGCCGGCCTGGGCAGCCTGGCGTTCGCTGCGCAGGCCGCGCCGCAAAACGACGGCATCATGACTTTTCCGCACGTGCAGGTCGTGCGGCAGCCGGCGCCGGCCGCGTCGCCACAGCAGGGTGGCTTCATGGCCTACAAAGACCCGGTCACCGGCCAACTGACCAATCCCAATGCCGAGCAGGCCGCCTTGCTGACGGCATCGGCCCGCACGGTCGCGCCCATCGCCAGGCAGGCGCCGCCGCAAGTGGCGCGCGCCCGGCACGGCGGCGTCAGCCTGAAGCTGGACGATCGCCAGGCCCGCTACGCCATCGCGCGCAAGGCCGCCGACGGCAGCATCACCGAAACCTGCGAACCGAAGCCGGGAGAACAGCAATGAACAAGCTGCTGACCTTCTTGATTGCACTGCTGATGTGCTCCACCAGCTGGGCCGCGGCCACCATCACCATCGTCAACGGCGATCCGCCCGGCATCGGCTTCAACGATCCCACGCCGGTCACGCCGGTGGGCGGCAACACCGGCATCACGCTTGGCGCGCAGCGTCTGAACGCCTTCCAGGCCGCCGCCAGCAAGTGGGGCGAGACCTTGAACAGCACCGTGCCCATCCGCGTACTGGCGACCTGGGACGCCTTGCCGTGCACCGACACCGCCGCCGTGCTGGGCAGCGCCGGCGCGCTGGAGGTGTTTTCCGACTTCCCCGGCGCGCCGCAGCCGAACGCCTGGTTCGGCAAGGCCGAAACCAACAAGCTGATCGGTTTCGACGCCGACCCGGACACGCCGGACATCCGCGCCCGCTTCAACGTCAACCTCGGCCAGCCCGGCTGCTTCACCGGTTCGCCGTTCTACCTGGGGCTGGATAACCAGCACGGCCCATACACCGACCTGGTCACCGTGCTGCTGCACGAGTTCGCGCACGGCCTCGGCTTCCAGACCTACACCGACGACCAGACCGGCGAACTGCTGGCAGGCATCCCCAGCATCTGGGACTACTTCCTGCTCGACACCAGCACCGGCAAGGTGTGGAAGGACATGACCGACGCCGAGCGCGTGGCGTCCGCCGTCAAATCCGGCAAGCTGGTGTGGAATGGCGTACTGGTGACAGCCGCCGCGCAAAGCGTGCTTCAGCGCGGCACGCCGATCCTGACGGTGCTGACGCCGCCGGAAGTGGCCGGCGTGTACCAGGTCGGCACCGCCGGTTTCGGTCCGCCGCTGTCCAGTCCCGGCCTGACCGGGGAGGTGATGCCGGTGCTCGACACGCCGCCGGACCTGGGCCTGGCGTGCGCGCCGCTGTCGCCGATCAACCTGCTGGCGGTCAAGGGCAAGATCGCGCTGGTCGACCGCGGCGTGTGCACCTTCGTGGTCAAGATCCGCAACGTGCAGGATGCCGGCGCCATCGGCGCGATTGTGGCCGACAATGTGGCCGGCGCGCCGCCGCCGGGCCTGGGCGGCAGCGATCCGTCGATTGTCATTCCGGCCGTGCGCATCACGCAGGAAGATGGCCAGGTGCTGAAGCAGGCGCTGGCGAAGCGCACGCGCGCACATTCGGGCATGTTCGCCAATCTCGGCGTGAATCTTGGCGTGCGCGCCGGCGCCGATCCGCTGGGGCGCGTGCTGATGTACGCGCCGCGGCCCAATCAGCCCGGGTCGTCGGTCTCGCATTACGACACCAGCGCCACGCCCAACCTGTTGATGGAACCGGCGATCAATGCCGATCTGACACACGAGGTGAAGCCGCCGTTTGACTTGACCTATCCGCTGCTCAGGGATATCGGGTGGTAGGGCGTCAGGCCGGCGCGGTGGTGACGTAGTCGACGATGCGGTCGGCGCAGGCCTCGGAGATGGCGATGAAGCGGGCGCCGTTGCGGAAGCGCCCATGCGTGCCTACGGTGCTGCTATGGACTACCGTCAGCGTGATCTCGTTGCGGATCGAGCTGCCGGGGAAGCAGAAATTCAGTAGCAATTGTTCATCAGTGGGCATGGCATGGTCGCTGACGAAGGCGACGCCCATGCGCGAGATATCGATGATCTGCGTCGGCGTCGTGGTCTTGCCATGGGGGTCAGTGATGTAGGCGTCCACCTGCAGCAGGCGCCTGACATGCTCTCGTCTCGGGTCCATCGTTTTTTGGGATAGCCACTAAAAGCAGTAGTATGACAGATCCGCCCACCCCTCGGCCAGCGCCGTGTGCTGCCGCACATACGGGCACTGTGTTTCTTGCTACGTTGGCAGCATGACTACACAACTCGACAAACAGGTGGACCGGCTGCTGCGCAAGGTCTTCGGCATCGACGCGCTGCGCGACGGCCAGCGCCGCGTCATCGACAGCGTCCTGGCTGGCCGCGACACGCTGGCGGTGATGCCGACCGGCAGCGGCAAATCGCTGTGCTACCAGCTGCCCGCGCAGCTGATGAAGGGGATGACGCTGGTTGTCTCGCCCCTGATTTCGCTGATGAAGGACCAGGCCGAGCGGCTGGAGGAGGGCGGCATCGCCAGCGCCACGCAGGTCAACAGCAGCCTGTCGCGCGCCGACGAACTGGAAGCGCTGGAGGCGATTGAAAACGCCGGCAAGGACGTGGTGTTCTGCACGCCGGAGCGGCTGGCCACGGCCGAATTCCAGGCGCTGCTGCAACAGCAGGAGATCGCGCTGGTGGTCATCGACGAGGCCCACTGCATTTCGCAATGGGGGCACGACTTCCGTCCCGCCTTCCTGGCAATCGGCGCCGCGCTGGAAGCGCTGGGCAAGCCGCAGGTGCTGGCCTTGACCGCCACCGCCACCGACGACGTGATCGCCGATATCCGCGCGCAGCTGGCGCGGCCGCGCATGCGCGTGGTGAACACGGGGATCTACCGGCCCAACCTGCAGTACCGCGTGCGCCAGGTGACCAATCCCGATGAAAAGAACGATGTGCTGCTGGAGCTGGTGCGCAACACGCGCGGCGTCGGCATCATCTACGCCGCCACCGTCAAGGCGGTGAAGGAGACCCATGCCTTGCTGGCGGAGGCTGGCGAAAGCGTCACGCTATACCATGGCCGCCTGAAGGCGGCGGAGCGCAGCGAGAACCAGAACCTGTTCATGAACGGCGAGCGCCGCGTGATGGTGGCGACCAACGCCTTCGGCATGGGCATCGACAAGACCGATACGCGCTTCGTCATTCACCTGCAAGTGCCGGGCAATCTGGAAGCCTACTATCAGGAATCCGGCCGCGCCGGCCGCGATGGCGAGGATGCCGAATGCACGCTGCTGTACTACCACGACGACACGCGGCTGCAGAAATTCTTCCTCATGAAGAGCAAGGCGCCGGACGAGAAGCATGAACTCGACCGCGAAAAACTGGAACGCATGATCAACTATGCGCAGAGCGGTTTTTGCCGCTGGAAGCTGCTGCTGGATTACTTCGGCGACCCGGTGCCCGGCTTCGAGAAATGCTGCCGCTGCGATAACTGCGAGTCGCCGCCGGTCATCTCAGGGGATCACTTCGAACAGCAGGAACTGGGTCACCTGGGACTTGCTGAAGTTGTCGTCCGAGATCAGCATCAGGCTGGCGTGGCCGTTGGCTAGGCGCGGGCCGAAGGCGATGCCTTCCAGGTTGTCGATGATCGGCAGGCCGACGCTGGCCAGATCCAGCACCAGGCGCTTTTTCATTTGCGTGAACTGCGCGCCTTTCAGCGTCGGCAGGTTCTGGATGTCGCTGGCGCCGGCGGCGTCGACTTCGTAAATGCGCACATAGGTCCTGTAGCTGTCGTCATCGGCCTGCACGCCGGATCGCTCCAGCGTCAGCAGGCGCGTCTCGCTGAGCGACAGCATCTCCGAGATGCCGTTATCTGCCGCCTTGCCTTTGCCCGGCGTGGCTGGAATCGCGTCCAGCGGATACGCGTATTGGCCCAGCACCTTGCCGTCCCGCGTGAAGTGGGTGATGCGGTTGATTGCGCCATGCGCAGGATCAGGCTCCGGTCCATCCTGGTACATCGGGCCTTCCAGCGATACCCAGAGCGTGCGGCCATCCGGCGCAAAGCTCAACCCTTCGAATGCCTGGTTGTCGCGCGGCCCGGACTTGCGTTCCTTCGACACCGTGAAAAGCGGCGGCAGCGGCAGCTCGGAAATGAAACGGCCATCGCGCGTGGCGTGGCGCACAAACGGATCAAGGCCCAGCTTGACGTCGCCCTCGCTGGCATACCAGATGCTGGCGTCGCGCGGATCGACACGCATGGTTTCCAGATCCGGCACCACGCCATGGCCGGCCTTGTAGCCTTCCTTCGGCGGATAAACGCTGCCGTCCGGTTGCAGCAGCATGGTCACGCCGGTCAGCTGTACCGGCTGGAACGCGTGTTCGTCGAACGCCAGCCTGGCGCGGTAGTAGCGCGCCGGATTGTGCTGCGAGCGGTCGTCGCTGATCATCACCCATTCATCGTTGGCGGCGTCGTAGTCGATGCCGGACAGGCCGCCGACCATGGTGCCCTGGAATTGCATGCGATAGGGCAGGCGCTGCTCCCCGATGAAGCGCAGGCTGGAAACTGTGTTCGGCTGCTGGACAGGAAGCTGCGCGCAGGCGCCCAATGCGAGCGCGCTGATAAGAGTGATGATGGTCTTTTTCATGGACGCGCATCATATCATCACTCGATAACCCATTCAGGGAACGGGTCCGCATAGCGCTGCCACGCGGCTTCGCCGGCCGCCTGCTCGGCGTCGGTCAGCACGCAGTAGGAGAACGCTTCTTCGATCGCCGCGCGGTCCAGGTTCTGGCCGATGAACACCACCTCGTTGAAGCGCTCATCGTATGGCTCGGCCCAGCGGCCGACCGGTTCCACCGAGGCGATGCGGCCGGCGCGCGAATACGCCACCGCCCATTCCGGCCGCGTGGCCAGCCACAAATAGCCCTTGGCGCGCAGCAGGCCAGGGAAGGCTTGATCGAGAAAGTGGTTGAAGCGCTGCGGATGAATGGCGCGCTCCTCGCGCAGCACGAAGCTGGAGATGCCGTATTCCTCGGTTTCCGGCGTGTGCTCGCCGGCCAGTTCGCGCGCCCAGCCGGCCATTTCGCTGGCTTTCTCCAGATCGAACTTGCCGGTGCCGAGAATTTTATGCAGCGGCACCTGGCCACGCTCGGCGTAGGTGATGACGGCGCCGGGATTCAGTGCCTTGATTACCGCACGTACTTCGCCCAGATGCTCCATCGACACCAGGTCGGTCTTGCTCACTACGACCACGTCGGCAAATTCGATCTGCTCGCACAGCAGGCTGGCCAGCGTGCGGTCGTCGCCTTCGCCGGCGGTTTCGCCGCGCTGGGCCAGGAAGTCGGTGCTGTTGTAGTCGGCCAGCAGGTTGAGGGCGTCGACCACGGTGACCATGGTGTCGATGCGCGCCACCTGGTTCAGCGAACGGCCGTGTTCATCCTCGAAGTCGAAGGTGGCTGCGACCGGCATCGGTTCGCCGACGCCGGTCGACTCGATCAACAGATAATCGAAGCGTCCTTCGGCGGCCAGCTTGCGCACTTCCAGCAGCAGGTCTTCGCGCAGCGTGCAGCAGATGCAGCCGTTGCTCATTTCGACCATGCGTTCTTCGGTGCGCGACAGGGCGGCGCCGGCGCTCTCGCTGCCGTCGCGCAGCAGGCTGGCGTCGATATTTACTTCGCTCATGTCGTTGACGATGACGGCCACGCGCAGGCCGTCGCGGTTGGCCAGGATGTGGTTGAGCAGGGTGGTTTTGCCGGCGCCAAGGAAGCCGGAAAGGACGGTGACGGGCAGGCGTGGGTCTGGATTGGACATGCTGAATCTCGCTTAATAAATGCAATCGAGTTGCATATTAAGCTGATTCAAATACAAACGCAACTAGCTTGCGTTAATTAATTTCTCAGTTTTTACGCGAGCAGTTCGGGCAGGTGCCCTTGATGAGGAAGTCGATTTCCTGCGTCTGGAAGCCGTCCGGCAGCTTGATCTTGCGCGGCAGCGCCACTTCGGTGACGCAGGTCACCTGTTCGCACTTGGTGCACTGGAAGTGCGCGTGCTCGTGCGCGTGGTGGCCGGCGCCAGCGCTGAAGCGCCACACCTGGTCGGCGCCGGCAATGCGGTGGATCAGTTCATTTTCGGTCAGCCATTCCAGCACGCGGTAGAGCGTAACGGAGTCCAGCGCTTCGTGCGCGGTCCTGGCAAGACGGGCCTGGATTTCGTGATGGGTCAGCGATTTATTCTGGCCCAGCAAAAAGTCGAGAACCAGCACGCGCTGGCGGGTGACGCGGGCGCCGGTGGCTCGGATCTGGGATTCGGCGATATCTGTGTGCATCCTGGTATGGTAACACGCCCCGTATTGCGGTTAGAATACCGCCCATGATTCGCCGCTCCTTCACACATGTGTTCCTCGCGCTCCTGCTGCTCCTGACGCAGCAGGTCGGGGTAACGCACGTTTATTCGCACTGGAGCGGCATCGAGCAGCCGCAAAACATCCAGCTGACCGAAGAAGACCACGCCGAGCATCGCAAGCGCGTGGCCGTCCACAAGGTCTGCGCGGAATGCGTGTCGGTGGCGCAGATGGCCGCGGCCATCACCAGTTCGCCGCTGACGCTCGCTATCTCCACCCTCAGCACCGGCCCAGTCACCGTGCCGACCACGCTGCCGGCTTGCGAACGCACCACCTGCGTTTTCCAGTCGCGCGCACCTCCTCTGGCCTGACACCCGAAATCCATTCTGAATATTGAGATTTTTTGCCGCTGCGGGCCGCAAGGCTTTGCCTCGCGTTGTCATGCGCGTTCGCGCGGCTGTCACTTACATTGCTAGAGGTTTTACATGAAGATTCAACGCACGCTGCTGGCCGGCGCGATCCTGTCCGCCTATTCCACGCTGGCTCTTGGCCAGGCCGGCGAACCTGTTGTGCCGCAGGTGGTAGTCACCGCCAATCCGTTCGGCAAAACCGCCAATGACCAGATCTTGGCTCCGGCCAAGGTGCTGGCCGGCGACGAATTGCGCGACAAGGCCGGCAGCTCGCTGGGCGAAACGCTGTCGCAGGAACTGGGCGTATCCGCATCGGCGTTCGGCGCCGGCGCTTCGCGTCCCATCATTCGCGGCCTGGAAGGTGCGCGCGTCAAGATGCTGGAAAACGGCATGGCCGTCTCCGACGTC
This sequence comes from Duganella alba, assembly GCF_009674495.1. Lineage (GTDB taxonomy): Bacteria > Pseudomonadota > Gammaproteobacteria > Burkholderiales > Burkholderiaceae_D > Rugamonas > Rugamonas alba. The sequence continues at coordinate 43,127 of NZ_WKJN01000001.1, forward strand.
TCCGGCCTGTCCAACGACCACGCGGTGGCGGCGGAGGGCGCGGTGGCGCAGCAGATCGAAATCCTGCGCGGCCCGGCGGCACTGCTGTACGGCTCGGGCGCCATCGGTGGCCTGGTCAATGTGGTCAATGAACGCATTCCCACCGCGCTGGAGCCGAAACTGACCGGCCAGATGGAAGCACGCGCCAGCACGGTCGACAGCGGCCGCAATCTGTCCGGCACCATCGACGGCTCGGTCGACAAGATGGCCTGGCATATCGACGGTAATTTCCGCAATGCGGATGACTACAAGATTCCCGGCAACCGCGTGCTGGGCGATCCTGATTCAGCGTCCGGCCGCCTGCCGCATTCCGACACGCGCGAGCGCACCGGCGGCATTGGCGGTTCGTGGGTGGATAGCTGGGGCTTCATCGGCGCTTCGGTCTCGCGCCTGTCCAACGTCTACGGCATTCCAAGCGACGAAGGTTCGAAAATCGATCAGAAGCAGACCCGCTACGATATCGACAGCCTGGTGAAAGCGCCGTTTGAAGGCTTTGAGACCTTCAAGTTCAAGGCCGGCTACACCGATTACAAGCACGCCGAAATCGGCGAAGACGGCGCACCGGAAGTGCTGTTCAAGAACCACTCGACCGAAACGCGCTTCGAGCTGACGCACAAGCCGTTGGCCGGCTGGCGCGGCACCTTTGGCGTGCAGACCGAGAACACCAACTTCTCCGCACTGAGCGCGGAGGGCGGCCCGGACACGGTGCCGGTCACGCATTCGACCTCGAATGCCGCCTTCCTGGTGGAAGAAACCGACCTCGGTCCGGTCAAGTTCAATGCCGGCGGCCGCGTGGAGCGCGTCAAGCGCGAGCCGGTGACGGGCGTGAACCGCTCGTTCAACCTGCAATCGGGCTCGGTCGGCGCCATGTGGCCGTTCGTTCCAGGTTACGCTGTCGGCGCAACGCTGTCGTATGCGCAGCGCGCGCCGTCGACCGAGGAGTTGTATTCGGCCGGTCCGCACGACGCTACCGTTACCTTCGACATCGGCGATGCCGATTTCAAGAAGGAGACCTCGCGCAATGTCGAGCTGAATGTGCAGAAGACCACGGGCCTGGTGCGCTGGAAGGCCAACGTGTTCCGCAACAAGGTCAGTGATTTCATCTACGGCCACGTCACCGGCAACCTGGTGGACGCGGAAGGCAATCCGGGCAGCGAACTGCGCGAGCGTATCTTCGAGCAGGCCGACGCCACCATCCAGGGCGTGGAAGCCGAGCTGGAATACAACCCGACCGGCGCCGGCTGGTCTGGCCGTCTGTTCGGCGACACCTCGCACGGCAAACTGGATCGCGGCGGCAGCCTGCCGCTGCAACCGGCCAACCGCATCGGCGTCAGCGCCGCGTACAAGATGGGCGCATGGCGCGCCGGTTTGTCGCTGGTACACGCGCAGTCGCAGGATCGACTGGCGTCGTTTGAAACCAGCGATACGCCAAGCTACAACCAGGTCAACGCCAATCTGTCGTACACGCAGAAGGTCGACGGCTACGACCTGACCTGGTTCCTGCTTGGTAAAAACCTGACCAACGATGAGATCCGCGTATCGACGTCGGTATTGAAGGACATCTCGCCGCTACCAGGCCGTAATGTGGTGTTCGGTGTGCGCGCCAAGTTCTGATGGATCAGACGTGAAGGCTGTCGAGAATGGCGGCCTTCAGTTTGGCGCCATCGATGTCGCCGCGTTTGCGTGGCGCAGGGCCGGGATGGAATTCGGTCAGACCGCCGTCCAGCAGGACGATGCGGTCGCTCAGGTAGAGCGCCTCGTCGATGTCGTGCGTGACCAGCAGCACGGTGAGCTTGTGCTGGTAGGCGACCTTCAACAGCAGGTCTTGCAGTTTCATGCGCGTGAAGGCATCGACGGCGGAAAACGGTTCGTCGAGCAGCAGCACGCGCGGTTGCGTGAACAGGCCGCGCGCGATGGCGGCGCGTTGCGCCTGGCCGCCGGACAGTTGTTTCGGCAGCGCTTGGGCGTGGTCTTGCAGGCCCACTTCGGCCAGCAGACGCGTGACCAGCCGTTGCGATGACGGCGCGTTGTTGCTGTCGAAGGCGACGTTTTCTGACACGGTCAACCACGGGAACAGGCGCGGCTCCTGGAAAATAAAGCCTATGTCGCGGCTGACGCCGTGCAGCGGTTTGCGGTCCAGTTTAATCTCGCCGTCGAAATCGCGGTCCAGGCCCGAGGCGATGGAGAGCAAACTGCTTTTGCCGCAACCGCTGGCGCCGATCAGGCCGACCACTTCGCCTTCCTGCAGTTGCAGGCTGACGTCGCGCAGCACGGTGCGTGCGCCGTAGCGCTTTTCGTTGATGTGGATGTCGAGGGCGATGGTCATGCGTAGCTGTCGCGCCATGCAAGGCTGCGCTTTTCTATGACAGCCATCAGGCTGTCGCTGATTTTGCCGAGGATGGCCAGCAGGGCGATGGCCGCGAGGACGATGTCGGCGCGGCTGGTTTCGCGGCCGTCCGACAGCAGGTAGCCGAGGCCTTTGCTGGCGGCGATCAGTTCGGCGGCCACCATGAACATCCAGGCCAGACTGAGGCCGTTGCGCAGGCCGGTGAGGATCGCCGGCAGCGCGGCTGGCAGCAGCACGCGGCGGGTGAGGGCGATGTTCGAGAGCTGGTATAGCCGGGCGACTTCGATCAGTTTGCGGTCCGCGCCGCGTATACCGGAAGCCACGCCCATATAGACCGGGAAGAAGGCGCCGATGGCGATCAGGACGATCTTCGGCGCTTCATCAATACCAAGCCATAGCAGTAGCAGCGGCACCCATGCCAGCGACGGAATCGCGCGCAGTGCCTGGAAGGTCGGATCGAGAATCGCTTCCGCGTGGCGGCTCAGTCCAACAGCGGCGCCCAGCAGGACCGCCAGCAACGCACCGGCCACGAAGCCAGCGAACACGCGCAACGTGCTGGCGACGATATGGCCGAGCAGTCCCTGCGCACCGAGATCGCGCAGCGTCTCAACGATTTGCGACGGCGCCGGCAGCATATTGGCCGGAATCAGCCCGCCGCGAACAGAAAGTTCGATAGCCACCAGTGTAGTCACCGGCAACAGCAAACCAAGCAAAGTCCGTCGCACGCGCTGTCCCGAAGCCCCGAGCGCCGAAGGGCCGCGCCCGGCCGATGTTGAGCCCACCGCAACCGCAGGCGATGATGCGCCCGCCGACACTGATGGCGCGACGACGGCAGCAGTTTGCGCAGGCACATTCTCGGACGCCGGGCGTTGTGCTGCGGGCAGAATGCCTGGCGATTGCGCGGCCGCTTGGCTGCTCATGCTTTACGCTCCTATGCCCGCGTGATGTAAGGCTGCGCGAAGCGGGTATCGACCAGCTCCGCGATGGCGCGGTTCAAATCCGTATCCGCCTTGACCAGCGCCTCTTCCTTCAATATCGGCGCCGCCACCTGCAAAGCCTTCACATGCTCGCTACCCGGCTGCGGATTACTGAAATCACTGCGCAGCTTTACCTGCAACAGCGCCACCGGCAGCGAAACCTTCGCCTCTTCAGACAAGATCCTGGCCGCCTCGCTCGGATTCGCCCGCACCCAGGTCCGAGCGCGCTCATAGGCCTTGATCACGCGCGCCACCTCCGCCGGCCGCGTCGCCAGAAAATCCTCGCGCACGTTCAGGAATCCATAGGTATTGAACGCGACATTCCGATAAATCAGTTTAGAGCCGCTTTCCAGCTCGCTGGCCGCCATGTGAGGATCGAGGCCGGCCCACGCATCCACCTTGCCTTGCTCCAGCGCCGCACGGCCATCCGCATGCTGCAAACCCACATGCTCGATATCGCCGCGTTTCAAGCCCGCCGTCTGCAAGGAACGCAGCAGAAACAGATAAGGATCGGTTCCCTTGGTAGCCGCCACCTTCTTGCCCTTCAAATCCGCCACGGTGCGGATAGGCGAATCCTTGCGCACCACCAGCGCCGTCCACTCCGGACGTGAGAAGATATACGGCGTCTTGATCGGATTGCCATTCGCCTTGGCCAGCAACGCAGCCAGGCCCGCCGAGGAGCCGATATCGATACTGTTCGCATTCAGATATTCAAGCGCGCGATTGCTGCCGGCGCTCAGCACCCAGCGCACCTGCACGCCATCCGCCTTGAACTCCTCTTCGAGCCAGCCGAAACGCCGCAGCACCAGGCTGACAGGCGAATAATAGGCATAGTCCAGCCGCAGCTCCTTCAGTGGCGCGGCGACAACCAGCGATACAGGAGACAAGCCGGATAGGGCGGCACTACCGGCCGCCAGCTTCAACAGAGTTCTGCGCTTCATGTGTTCCCAATATGAGGAGTGGATGCATAAAGTATTACATCCACGCCCGTCCGGGTACACGAAGAAAACCAGCTTTACATAGTTGAAAATCGCATCAAGCCAGCGCCTGCGCAGGGCCGAAGAACTCGTAATAAGTCTGCGCCGGCGGCACGCCCAATTCGGCCAGATGCGCCTTGATCGCCCTCATGAACGGCGTAGGGCCGAGGAAGTAGGCATCCAGATCGCGCGTCTCCGGCAGCCACTCTGCCAACTGTCGCGGATTCAAATACCCGGTGGCGTGTGGCTGCGGCGAGTGCGTATCCACGGATTCATAGCAGTAAAAACGCTGCAACTGCGGATGTTGTGCCGCCAGCGCATCGATATGATCGCGGAAGGCATGGACGCTGGCGTGGCGCGCCGCGTGGATGAAATGGATAGGACGGTTGCTGGTCAGCGCCGCAGTCAGCATCGCCAGCGTAGGTGTGATGCCGACGCCGCCGCTGATCAGCACCAGCGGCTTGTCGCTGTCGGCCAGCACAAAGTCACCCGATGGCGGGAACAGATTGACGCTGTCGCCCACTTGCACATGATCGTGCAGGAAGTTGGACACCATGCCGCCAGGCGCGCGCTTGACGCTGATGCGGTAATTCGCGCCATTGGCCGTGGCGGACAGCGAATACTGGCGCCGCTGTTCTTCGCCGTTCACGTCCACCAGCACGCCGACATACTGGCCAGGCTTGTGCAGTACAACCTTGCCGCCATCGACCGGAGCCAATATGAAGGAAGTGATCTCGTCGCTTTCCATCGTCTTGGAAATCACACTAAAGGCGCGTGCGCCGCGCCAGCCGCCCTCGGCCTGCTCGTTCTCCGTATAGGCCTTTTCCTCGGCGCCGATCAGGATATCCGCCAGCTGGCCATAAGCCGCGCCCCAGGCTTCGATCACCGCATCGGTGGCCACTTGGTCCCCGAGCACTTCGCGGATCGCCTTCAGCAGCGCGGCGCCGACGATAGGGTAGTGCTCCGGCTGGATCTGCAGCGATACGTGCTTGTTGACGATGGTGCCGACCAGCGGACCAAGCTTCTCCAGCTTCTCGATATTCTTCGCATACATCAGCACCGCGTTGGCCAGCGCGCGCTGCTGATGGCCCTCGTGCTGGTTGGCCTGATTGAACAGCGGCTTGACGTGCGGGTAGTCGCGAAACAGCGATTTATAGAAATGGCGGGTCAGCGCTTCGCCGCCTTCCTCCAGGATTGGGACGGTGGCGGTGATGATGGCTTTGTGTTCGGTGCTAAGCATGATGTTTTCGTCTTTATGAGGTTACGACGTAAACAAGTATATCATATGAATGTTTAAGCGTGCACCAGGCGCCACCGGAATTCCGGCGGCGCCCTTGGACTTAGATATCGAACTTCAGTTCAGCGACGTAGGTACGTTGCGGATACGGATGGAAGTTCCAGTACTGGTAGTTATTGAGATTGTCGACGCCCACCGCCATGCTCCATTGCGCGTTGAAGCGATAGCGCACGCGCGCATCGGCGGTGAAGTACTTGCTCGAGCCCTGATAGGCAAAGCCGTTGACATCCGAATTATCCAGCGTCGAATACTGCTTGCCGCTGTAGCGCGCCGCCAGCGTCGCCGACAGCTTGTCGTTGACGGTGTAGGTGGCCACGCCGGTGGCGCGCCATTCAGGAATGCGCGGCTGCCATTTGCCCACACTGCTCGGGGCCTTGTCGTTGCGGATGATCTTCGAATCGGTCCACGTCAGGCTGGAACTCAGATCCAGTCCGCGCAGGCCGACATCGTTGGCGCCATACGACACTTCCAGGCCCTTGGTGCGGATCAGGTCCACGTTCTGGATATTGGTGACGTTGGGCGTGACCAGCACATTGGTCTGCGAGTACAACGCGTCCGTGGTGCGTTCGCCGAACGCCGTCAGGCGCAGGTAGCCGGCGGCCAGCTTGCGTTCTCCGCTCAGTTCCGTGGTCCAGGACTTTTCCGGTTTCAGGTTCGGATCGTTGTTGGTCAGCTGGCCGGCCGCGTTGACGCCGCCCTGGTACAGCTCCGACACGGTTGGCATGCGCACCGCGCGGCCCAGCGAGGCTTTCAACACCCAGTCTTCGCTGGCCTGGTACGCCAGTGCGGCCTTGGGCGACACATAGTTCTCGGTACGCTCGACGTGCGACACGGCTTTGAGTGCATTGGCCGTCACGCCGTCATGCGCATGCCATTGCTCGAAGCGCGCGCCCAGCACCGTCTTCCACTGCGGCGAAAACTTCCAGGTGTCCTGGGCGTACAGGCTATTGATTTCGGTCTTGCCGGCAAAGCGAGAGGTCGCAACGCCACTTGGCGCGCCGTTGATCCAGTCAGTGGTGGGCGACTCGGTGCTGCTTAACTTGTAGGCTTCGCGCTGATAGCCGAATTCCGCCACGTGCTCCACGTCCGGACGCCATACGCCCTTGGCGGCAAAGGTATTCCAGCCAGTGCCGCCCTGATTCACCAGGCGTCCGGCGCCGCCGGACAACGCGGTTGGCATGGCGACGGTCGCTGCGCGTAGCTGGTCCTTGTTGTAGTCATACAGGCTGGCCGCGACTTCCCAATCGAATACGCCCTTGGTGTTGGTCTTGAGCGTCAGGCCATGCATATAGTGCTGAAGGTCTTCGTTGGACAGATTGAAATCGGTCGGCGCCAGCGTGTAGCTGCGACCATTGACATTGACGACGCCACTGTAGACCGGCTGGCCCGCCGCATCGCGCAGATAACTGGATGGGCGACCTTCCGAATCGTTGCGCCACAGCCCGAAGGTATAGGTGGCGCGCATGGTCGGAGAAAAATCATAGGCCAGCTTGGCCTTCAACTGATCCTGCGTCGTGTGGTACTGCGTGGCGGTGCCGAACAGATACCATGGCGTGTTGGTGCGATCCAGGCCGGCGACGGCGCCGGTGACCGGCGTGCCGGCGTTGCCGATGGCGCCAGCGGACACCGCGCGCGTCGGGAAGGTCAGCGGCTGGCCTTCGCTGTCGGTGCGACTCAGGGCCAGCCACCAGGACCACGCCCCCTGGCGGTCGCCAAGCGAGAAGCTGCCTTGCTTGCCATCGTAATTGTCCTTGGTGCCGTAGAGTTTAAATGGCTGATGCGTCAGCGTCAGCTTGGCGTGCGCCTCGAATCTGGTCGGCATGCGCGTGACGTAATCGACTACCGCGCCGACCGAGTTGCCGCCGTAGGCTGCGGAGAAGGGGCCATACAGCACATCGACACGCTCGATTTCCTCCGGGCTGACCATGCCCCAGCGCGGCGCGAAGGTGGCGCCGTTGCCGAGGTAATTGGACAGCAGGATGCCGTCGGCATACACCATCGAGCGCGCGCTGTTGCCGGTGCCGGAAGCGCGTGTCGACAGCACGGCGTGATTGTAGTCGCCGATATAGCGCTTGCGGACCAGAAGGCTGGGCAGGTATTTCAGCGCATCTTCGGCATCGGTGGCGTTGATATCGCGCTCGATTTCTTCGCGCGTGATGCCTTCGATGGTGGTCGGGATCTGCGTCGGCAGTGAAGTAGGGCGGTTGCCGGTGACGGTGACCGTGCCTAGTTGATGCAGCGGGACGTCTTCATCTGCGTGGACGTGGGAGGCAAAGGCGGCAAGCAGCGCCAATGCCAGGGGAGACATGGTGGTTTTCATGGTATTCCTGATGATACGGATAGATAGCCGCCGTCGTCGCAACGATGGCGGGGCACGAACTAACGATCAGGAAAGGGCGGGAGGTCCGCGAGGGCTGGCGGCGCGCCACGTGTGCAGCGGCTGCGGCGCGGTGTAGAACAGCGGCGGATAAAAGTCATGGCCGCCGATGACGGCGAAACCACCCAGGGCCGACGGCGGCAGGGCCGGCGCGCCGCCGTGCATCACGCAATAAGCGCAATGCTCCATGCCGTGCATGATATTGGTGGGCGCCTTCTTGGCGCCGCTGTCCACCGTACACATTTCCGCCAGGGCGGCGGTCGTGGTGGAAGCCAGGGCATGCGATACCGTCGGCGCCAGCGCGGCAAACAGAACGCCGAGTATGGCGATCCAGATGTGCAGCGTTTGACGTTTGACGAAATAGAGCATCCGCAAATTATAACTGACAGCTTGCGAGTCTGGTAATTGTTAATGAGAACTGTTATCATTCAACTTATTATCACACAACAACTATTCTTCACATGTCTGAACTGCAACTGAATGTCGCGCCTTTCAAACTGACCGCCCTGGCCGCCGCGGTGTCCCTGCTGATGGCGCCGCTCGCGCTGCACGCCCAACAGACTGAAGACGCGCCGATGGAATCGATCCAGGTGTCGGGCAGCTGGCTCGGCTCCGGCCTGCAAAACAGCGTGAAGAACTTCGCCGGCGCGCGCACCGTGGTCAACAAGGAAGAAATCGACGAGACCGGCGCGGCCAACATCGGCGACGTGCTGCGCCGCATTCCCGGCGTGCAATCGACCGACAACTCGGGCACGGCCGGCAGCGCGATTTCGCTCAACATCGGCATCCGTGGCCTGACCGGCCGTTACTCGCCGCGCTCGACCGTGCTGCTGGACGGCATTCCGCTGGCGGTGGCGCCATATGGCCAGCCGCAACTGTCGTTCGCGCCGGTCAGCCTGAACAATATTGAATCGATCGACGTGGTGCGCGGCGGCGGCGCGGTGCGCTATGGCCCGCAAAACGTCGGCGGCATCATCAACTTCCGCAGCCGCGCGATTCCGGAAGGCGAGGGCATCAGTGGCGACGCCAACGTGCGCTACAACCACTTCAGCGAAGGCGGCGAAAACCGCCAGTACAGCGCCTTCGTCGGCGGCACCGCCAGCAACGGCCTCGGCGTGGCGCTGATGTATTCGGGCATGGAAGGCTCGGAATGGCGCAAGGGCAGCGACGAGCGCGTCAACGACGTGGCGTTGAAGTTCCGCTATCCGCTGAATAATCATAGCGAGGTGTACGGCAAGGTTTCCTACTACGACGTGTTGTCGCGCACGCCGGGTGGCCTGACGGTGGCCCAGTACAACGCCGACCCGTTCCAGAACACCCGTCCGACCGACTTCTGGAGCGGCGACCGCCATGGCGTCGACGTGGGCTACCTGAACACCCTTTCGGCCGCGCAGGAATTCGAAATCAAGGCGTATTACAACGAAAGCTTCCGCCAGAGCGCGCTGATCAACGCTGCCAAGACGCAGATCACCTGGCAGCCGCGTAACTACGAAGTGCTGGGCATCGAACCGCGCTACACGCAGCGCTTCAACGGCGGCGGCATGCTGCATGACGTCACCGTCGGCTACCGCTACCTGCGCGAGCGCGGCGACGACAACAACTACATCCAGACCGTGTCGACCGGCACGAATGGCGCCATCACCCGCTTCGTCAACAGCACCGACGCGCACGCGGCCTACATCGACGACCGCATCGCGCTGGGCGCCTGGCGCATCACGCCGGGCGTGCGTTACGAGCAGATCTCGTCGACGCGCAACGACGTCGCCGCCAAATCCACCTTCGAGACCGACAACACCAAGGCGCTGCCGTCGCTGAACGTGGCTTACCTGCTGAATCCGGCGCTGACCGTGTTCGTCAACTACACCACCTCGTTTGGTCCGGTGCAGAACACGCAGCTGAACTCGCAAACGCCGGCCAACCCGCTGAAGCCGGAACTGGCCAAGACGGCCGAGCTGGGTGCGCGCTGGAAGAGTAGCTCGGTAAGCGCCGAAGTGACCGCCTTCAAGCTCAAGTTCGACAACCAGATCGTGCAAGTGCCGGGCATCACGCCGGCGACGTTCCAGAACATCGGCGCGACCAACCACGACGGCATCGAAACGGCGGCCGACTACACCTTCGACGAAGCCAGCGCGCTGGCAGGGCTGAACGTGTATGCCAACTACACCTACACCAAGGCGATCCAGGAATCGGGCGCGACGGCGGGGCTGGACGTGCCGTTCTACTCGCGCACCACCGACACCATCGGCGCGCGCTACCGCGTCGGCGCGTGGACTGCGAACCTGTCGACCACGCACCAGACCAAGCAATACTCCGACACCGCCAACACGGTTGCGGAAACGGCCAACGGCGCCGCCGGCCTGATCCCCGGCTTCCGCCTGCTGAACGCCAACCTCTCGTGGAAGCAGCGCGGCTACGAAGTGGCGGCCGGCGTCAACAACATCGCCGACAAGCGCTACTACACCCGCAACGTCGACGGCAACGCCGGCCGCATGGCAGGCGCCCCGCGCACCGGCTACGTCCAACTCCGCGTCACCTACTAAAACTCCGGGGTCAGGTCCCCCATTTCTACACGAGCTCAACAGTCAGCCGCGCTTTCTGACGGCGCGGCTGGCTGTTGAGTGGGATACGCCGAAGTGGCGGGCGATTTCGGTGAGCGTGTAGGCGTGGGTGCTGTAGGCGACGGCCATGGCGTCGTCACGATCGGGATATTTCAACTGGCATTCGTTGAGCGAGGGCGCCAGTGTGCGGCGCTGTACCCTGGATATGCCGGCTAGCGCGTCTGCGTTCGTTGTAGATTGAAGTTCTGCAATGAATTGCTCGCTTCCGAGTACTGTTTGTTGGAATGTGTTTGCCAAAGGGCTGGCCACACCAACGCCATCCAGGACAAATTGACGATAGGCGTCTTTGGCGTTACGAATCTGATCGCTGAATCGTGACAGCAGCCAATTCGTATGCAGCCAGACGGGCGACGGTGCCTCCGCCAACATCAGGTTATAGCTGCTCCAGAGCCAATCTCCAGGCTGCGTGACCAGCTTTGCCCGCACAGGGTTGAGTACGATATACCGGGCCAACTCAAGCAAATAGCTTTCCCGATCGACCAAGATCGCCTTGTAGCGCCCTTGAAAAACATGTCCGACCAGATTATGGCGGCGATTGAAATACTGTGAATAGACGCCGTTCAGTTGCCGCATCCCCAGCGCCAGATTGCCATCCAAGGTCTCCACCAGCAGGTGATAGTGATTACCCATCTGACAGAACGAATGTACGGCGAAGCGAAACCGCGCACAGACCTCGCCCAAAGTCTGCAGCCATACTGAGCGGTCCGTGTCATCAATATAGATGAGCGCCTTCCGGTCACCGCGACTGGTGACGTGGTACAGCGCGCCCGGGAATTCCAATCGAAGAGGTCTGGTCATCGCCCGACAATAGCCGGTTTAGCCGCCCAAAGCCTTGGCATGGATCAGCTCGTGTAGAAATGGGGGACCTGACCCCGGAGTGGGGGCGTAGGACTAAGATGACATTCTGCAATGTTCGCAGCCTACATAGGACGACAAGGTGGTCCTATACCGGCGGGGTGGGCTGATCGATATAGTGTCTACATCAACCAGACAGACACTTACGAGGCTTACCATGAACGCACTTCACACCACTCCAGCCGCAGCGCCACAAATCAGCCTGATCGGCGCTCAACAGAACGACCTGCTGCGCGCGCTGTCACGCGACGATCTGCTGGCCCTGTTCGCCAGCCTGGAATTGGTCACGTTGCCGGAAGGTAAGCATCTGTTCGATTATGGCGATGCAGTCGAGTACACCTACTTCCCGACCAACGCCATTATTTCTTTGCAGTATGTGATGGAAGACGGCGCCACGACCGAAATCGCCGTTGTCGGCCGCGAAGGCGTCGTCGGCGTGGCCCTGCATCCAACCGAACGCGCCAGCTACGCCGCCGTGGTGCAAACCGCCGGCTACGGCTACCGCCTGAAAACCGCGATGCTGCGCGAAGTCTTCTACAGCGGCGGCCCTCTGGCCCAGCAGCTGATGCGCTACACCAGCATGATGTTCGCCCAGCTGGCGCAAAGCGTGGCCGGCAGCCGTCACACCAGCATCGAGCAGAAGCTGTGCCGCTGGCTGCTGGAACGCCTGGACCGTTCTCTGTCCAACGAGCTGAAAGTGACCCAGGAAATGATCGCCAACATGCTGGGCGTGCGCCGCGAAAGCATCACCGGCGCGGCAGGCAAGCTGGCACAGGAAGGACTGATTATCTACCGTCGCGGCCTGGTTACGGTACTGGACCGTGAGGCGATGGAACGCCGCGCAGGCAGCTGCTACCAGGGCCGCATCATCAACGCGGCTCCGGCACAGCAACGCTACGCAGCGTAAGAAGGACAGTTAGTGCAGGACGCGGGACGGCGGAGCAATAAGGAAACCGCCGAAATCCATCCGCGTAGGCATGCGTGCCGCCAGATCCTGATCCAGCTTGCGCTGCACCAGCTTGTGCCAGGCACTGGCCCAGCGGGCAGCCAGCTGGGATTCTTCAGCCGAACGCGCGTACAGCGTTCTTTCGACGGCGATTTTCTGGCGTTGCAGGGCGTAGCTGGCGGATATCAAGGTAGTCATGGCGTAGTTGACCGGGCTGGGTTATTCGGAGATGCGTTGCCATTGTGCCCGTCTTGCCCCGATTCTGAATGTGCGCCACTTCACCCAAGACGATGAGTAAACAGCCCGGCACGTGTAAAATGCACGTGCTGTTGCTATTTTGCATCGATTCTTTGCGGTTTATTCCCCCATGTGGTCTTCCAATTTCTCTAAAAACGCGCTGGCGGGTCTGACCACGTCCTTCGCCTTAGTTCCTGAATGCATCGCCTTTGCGCTGGTGGCGCATCTCAATCCGCTCACCGGCTTGTACGGCGCGTTCTTCATTTGCACGATCACGGCCATCTTCGGTGGCCGTCCTGGCATGATTTCCGGCGCCGCCGGATCGATGGCGGTGGTGATTGTCGCGCTGGTGGCCCAGCAGGGGCTGCAATATTTCCTGGCAACGGTGGTGTTGAGCGGACTGATCATGCTGTTGTTTGGCGTGCTGCGACTCGGCAAACTGGTGACGATGGTGCCGCATCCGGTGATGCTGGGCTTCGTCAATGGCCTGGCGATCGTCATCGCATGGTCGCAATTGCAACATTTTAAGGCGGATGGCGCCTGGTTGCAGAGGACTTCGCTGGTGTGGATGTGCGGCCTGGTGCTGCTGACCATGCTGATCGTTTACCTGCTGCCGCGCCTGACCAAAGCCTTGCCGCCGGCGTTGGTGGCGATTGTCGGCGTCGGCGTATTGTCGGCAACGCTGGCGCTGCCGGTGCGCACGCTCGGCGACATGGCGCATATCGCCGGCGGCCTGCCGGTGTTCGCGCTGCCGGATGTGCCGTTGACTCTGGAGACCTTGCGCATCGTTTTCCCGTATGCGCTGCTGATGGCGGTGGTCGGCCTGCTCGAAACGCTGCTGACCTTTAATCTGACCGATGAAATCACCGAGACGCGCGGTTTGCCGAATCGCGAATGCGTGGCGCTGGGCGCGGCCAATGTGGCGTCCGGCCTGTTCGGCGGCATGGGCGGCTGCGCGATGATCGGGCAAACCATGATCAACCTGAGTTCCGGCGGCCGCACGCGCGTGTCGGGCGCGGTCAGCGGCATCATGATTTTATTGTTTATACTGTTTTTGTCGCCGCTGATCGAACGCATTCCGCTGGCCGCGCTGGTGGGGGTGATGTTCGTGGTGGCGCAGCAGACTTTTGCCTGGAGTTCGTTGCAGGTGCTGGGCAAAGTGCCGCGTCATGATGCGCTCTTGATTGTCGCGGTGACGGCGATTACGGTGGCCACCGATCTGGCCACGGCGGTATTGTGCGGGATTGTGATTGCGGCGCTGAGTTTCGCGTGGCGTCATGCGCGCGATATCCGTACCGATGTGGAGCACGGCGCCGGCGTCAAAACCTATACGCCGCATGGCACGTTGTTCTTCGCGTCGGTGGCGCATTTCAACGAGTTGTTTGACTTGCAGGACGATCCGCAGCAGGTGGTGCTCGATTGCCGTTACCTGCGGCTGGTCGATCATTCGGCCGTGGTGGCGGTGGCCGCGCTCAGCGAGCGCTATGCCAAGGCCGGCAAAACGCTGCAGGTGCAGCACCTGTCCAAGCGTTGCGAAGCGCTGCTGCAACGCTCGGGCGTGGCGGTCACGGCATAAAATCCGGATCAAGTAATTGCTGGGTTGAATACGGCAACTGCGCGGGAAAGACTTCCAGATTCAGCCGCGTCTCGACAGCCGCTCGGCGACGTGCATCCGCATAGCAATCCAGCGCAAAAGGAAGGACGCGCTGGCGCATGCTCGGGCTGCTGGCAAGCAAGAGCGATATGCGGCGGCGCTGTTCGATTAATGTCGAGTGCCATTTGTTGCGCGCATGGTCGGTCTGATACTCGCATTTGAGCAGATGCATGATGAGCACGGTCAGCCGGCTATCCAGTTCATGCGCATATTGTTTTTTCATGCCGTCGAGCTCCTCGACCAGGTTCTCGATATCCAGGTCCGAGAACCTTCTTTCCGACAGTAAGCGGACCTGCGCGTCTATCCACAGTACCCAATCGTTGTCGTAGCATGAGATTGCGCGGGGCTGGGCCAGTGTTTGCATGATGCGCCTCCAAAAGCTTCAGCTTAGGCCGGCGCCATGCCCCGCGTTTGAGACGGATCAATAGTAGTAGGGCGTCTTGCGGCTCCACTCGGTGTTGCCGTAGCGCTTGCCCAGCACGGTGAAGGCGTTCTTCGACAGCGCCTTGGCATCGGCATCAAGGCAGCCGCCGCGCGTCGATTGCACCACCACGTAGAGCAGCCATGGCAGATCGGGATCTTTCGGCACCGCCGTCACGCGCCGCAGGACGTGATCGCCGACGAAGCCGGTGGCGGTCTTCAGCGCGCCGAGTTGCGCCAGTTCCTTGTCGCGCACCGCGCCGTTGCCGGTCTCCGGCGCGGGCGGGGCGACCTCGATGGCGGTGTCTTCTTCCACGGTGACGCCTGGCCTGGCCGGCAGCTTGCACCACATGCTGGCGGTGACATCGTCCGGATTCGCCTGCGCGAATTCGTCGCGCGTCGCGTTGTACCAGGTGAGCGTGGGCGTCAGTTGCCACTTCATGGCGCTGAGCAGCATCAGGTGGCGGCGCTCCTGCGTATTGGATGTCTGATATTTGTGCATGTCCGCAGCCAGCGCCGGCACGCTTTGTTCGATGCGCTGCGCGGCGGCGATGGCTTGCGGCTCTTGCCCCAGCAAGTCGAAGCGCATCCATGCGGCGATGGCGATGCGCGCGCGCAGTGCCGCCGGCAGGCGCTTGTCGGCGCTCAGCGCGTACAGGTCGGCGGTCGCCAGGCCGCTGTTCAGCCAGCGCTGGCCATCGGAGGCCAGCTCTTCTCCGGTTGGCTTGGCGGAGGCTTTTTCGCCGCTGTCGGCATCGCGCGATTCGGTCGGCGTGCGCAGCAGGTATGGCACGGCTTCCGCCGGAGTGGCGGCGATGGCCAGACGCTCCTGGCGGAACAGATTGCGCGCGCTTGGCGAAGCCGCGGCAGCCAGTTGCGGGCTTGCCAGCACCGCGTCTTCCAGCGCGCGCGCCTTGTCGGCCTGTTTGCCGGTCCGATAGTGACGCGCCAGCGCATAGCGCACGGTCAGGTATTCCGGCGCGTCGGCAGCGACTTGCAGGCTGGCTTGCTCCAGATCCGCCGGCATCGCGTCGCCGCTCAAGGCGGCGGCCATCAGCCACACGCGCGCCTGCGGCTTGTTGCCCTCCCTGGCGTAGCGCCGCCATTGCTCCAGCGCGTGTTCGTGCTCTTGCGCGCAGGTGTATTCCGGTTTGTAGCCATAGCATTGCTGAATGGTTTGTATCCAGTCGATGAAGCCTGCCGATTTGCGCAGCGGGGACAAGGGCAGCAGCTGGTTCGCCAGCAGGCGCCAGTCGCCCAGATGGTCATCGGCATAGGGATCGGCGCGCGGGTCGTCGAGTACCTTGCTCAGTTCAGCGAAGCGTGTCTTGGGCGTCAACTGCGAGCGCATGCTGCGTCCGATAGCGCGGGCATCTTCGTGCAGATCCTTCAGCGACGCATCCGCCAGAATGCGGTCGATGGCTTCCTGGATCGCGTCAACTTTCCTTTGTTGCGATGCCGCGCGCGCGGCGGCGGCCTCCGGGCCTTCCTGGGCGATCGCCCGCTGCTGTTTCCAGCGCTCTTCTTGCGATACCGATGGCGGAACATAGGTCGCTGCGCGCGCCTGTGTGCGCAGGCTCAGATAGGCGCCCCAGTGGCGCAGCGGATGCTGGTCGGTTGCGCCAATGCGGGTAAACAGCTTGCCGCTGGCGGCGTAATCTTCAGCATAAAACGCGGCCGATGCCAGTTGATACTCCTGCATCTGCCGCCAGTACAGCGCTTCGGACGCGGGCAGCGCCGCCGGCTGCGCCGCCGCCAGCTTGGGCTGGCCGTAGCCGGGACGGCGCACTTCGGGATCATCGCCGCAAATGCGGAACACCTGCCGCTGGGTGGCGATCCACGCTTCCAGCCGCGCCGGCGTGGCGTCGCTGCGCCGGGCGAGGTCGGTCAGTGTCTGCGCGGCGAAGGCGTAGCTGCTGTCCGGGCAGGCGCGGTAGGTGGTGGCGACGTTGTCCTTGTCCGCTGGTGGCAGCAGCTCGCGTTTCGCTGCAGCGCTTACCGCCTTGCGCCAGCCGGCGTAGACGTCATCCGGCGCGTTCCGGCGCCAGTCGCCGTAGCCTCCGGGCCGGCCATGCACCGACACGGTCAGGCCGTGTTCGACGCCAGGCGACGCTTTCAGGTCGCGCGCGCCGAGCATGACGTCGCGCCAGGCGGTGTAGAGATACATGCGTGCATAGGTCGGCAGCACGACACCCAATTGGCCCGCCTGATAGCGTTCCAGCGCAATGTCCGGCGCGTAGCGGCCGGCGTAGCGGTCGTAGGGCACATCGCCGCTGGCGCCCGCGTTGGCAACGGTGAGCAGTGCGGCGGCCAGTGCGCCGATTTGATGGAAACGCGTCATGGAGTGCTCTCAATGTCAGTGCCACGCTTCCACGCGTGGCGGTCGAACCAGTAGGTTTTAGGATAGCGCGCCGTCACGTCGGACGGAAACGCTTCCTGCGGCGAAAAGCCTGCCACGTTGCGGCAACTGGCGTGCAGCGTGGACGGAGAATGCTGGATGATGTCGCGCAGGCGCGCGCTGTCTTTACCCATGCGGAAGAACATCGGCACCACTTCGTCGGCGCCAAGGTCGTCCAGCCAGGCGGGCGAGCGGCACCACCAGGCCAGCGCGGTCACACTCAGTTTGATCTGTGGCGGCAGTTCGCCGCGCAGCTGGCGCACCAGCGAGCGGTAGAAAACGCGCTGCGAGGGTTTGGCTTCCATGTCCAGCTGCACCCAGCCGGAGGTGCTGGCGTCGGCCGCTTCGTGCATCGCGCGCACGATCATGGCGCGACGGCTTTCGATATCGACGGGAGAATTGACGGTGCTGACCTCCACGTGGACGACGGGCGTGATGCGTGATGCATTCGGCCAGCGCGCACGCGGGCGGGTGAGGGCGGTGTCGCCGCTCAGGAGAATATGACGCTGGAGGACTGCCGCTTCCGGCTGCGACCACGCCGGCAGCGCGGCGCCATCCCACAGCCATGCGATGCGCTGCGCATCCGCTGCATTGGCGACGCCGCTGCCGGCAGCGCAGGCAAGCAGCGCAAGAATCAGGAAGATTAAAGGCATCGGCAAATGAGGCGGTTGATGGCCGCCTCATTGTACCGACTTTATTTGCCTTCGAGTGCCGCGATGGCGGCGGCCACGCCTGCGCCGTAGGCTGGATCGGCCTGGGTGCAGTTGTAGATGTGACGTTCCTGCACCGGCTTCGATACGCCGTGAATCGCACGCGCCGTGTTCTCGAACAGCAGCTGCTGCTTCTCGGCGGTCAGCAGGCGGAACAGATTGCCCGGCTGCGAGTAGTAGTCGGTGTCGACACGATGGTTCCAGTGATCGGCCGCGCCTTCCAGCGACAGCGGCGGTTCCTTGAACTGCGGGCTTTCCTGCCACTCGCCGCGGCTGTTCGGCTCATACGGCGTCTGCTCGCCGCCGTTCGGCGTGATGCGCATGGCGCCGTCGCGGTGGTAGCTGTGGAACGGGCACTTGGGCGCGTTCACCGGAATCTGGTGATGGTTGACGCCCAGGCGGTAGCGCGCCGCGTCGCCATACGAGAACAGGCGCGATTGCAGCATCTTGTCCGGCGAGAAGCTCACGCCCGGCACCACGTTGGCCGGCGAGAAGGCCGACTGCTCGACTTCGGCGAAGTAGTTTTCCGCGTTGCGGTTCAATTCCAGCACGCCGACGTCGATCAGCGGGTAGTCGCCTTTTGGCCAGACCTTGGTCAGGTCGAACGGGTGATACGGCACTTTGGACGCATCGGCTTCCGGCATGATCTGCACCGCCAGTTTCCAGCGCGGGAAATCCTTGCTTTCGATGGCGTCGAACAGGTCGCGCTGCGAGCTTTCGCGGTCGACGCCGACCAGCGCGGTGGCTTCCGCATCGCTCAGGTTCTCGATGCCTTGCTGCGAAACGAAGTGGAACTTGACCCAGAAGCGCTCATTGGCCGGGCTGATAAAGCTGTAGGTGTGGCTGCCGAAACCGTGCATGTGGCGGTAGCCTTTCGGAATACCGCGATCACTCATGACGATGGTGACCTGGTGCAGGGCTTCCGGCAGCAGGGTCCAGAAGTCCCAGTTGTTTTCGGCGCTGCGCAGGTTGGTCTTCGGATCGCGCTTGACCACGTGGTTGAGGTCCGGGAATTTCAGCGGATCGCGGAAGAAGAACACCGGCGTATTGTTGCCGACCACGTCCCAGTTGCCTTGTTCGGTGTAGAACTTGACGGCGAAGCCGCGGATATCGCGTTCCGCATCGGCGGCGCCGCGTTCGCCGGCAACGGTCGAAAAGCGCATAAAGATATCGGTTTTCTTGCCGACTTCGGAGAACAGCGCCGCGCGCGTGTATTTGGTGATGTCGTGGGTGACGGTGAAGGTGCCGTAGGCGCCGGAGCCCTTGGCGTGCATGCGGCGCTCGGGGATGACTTCGCGCGCGAAGTGCGCCAGCTTTTCCAGGTGCCACACGTCTTGCAGCAGGACCGGACCGCGCGGACCGGCGGTCTGGGTGTTTTGATTATCGACGACCGGTGCGCCGGCCGCAGTAGTGAGGTTCTTCATGAAACTTCCTTCGCCTGAATGGGATGAATGGAAACTTCCAGCATAACGACTACAACTGCTTTTCGCCGCTCTCAAAAGAGAGAGTCACAATGAAAAACGCCCGGCAGTGCCGGGCGCTTGATCAAGCTGAATTACTTGCTTGGGTAGATGATGTCGTCGCGACGGTCGTGGGCGCGTGCTGCGTCGTCGGTGCCGGTGGTTTTTTCTTTACCGTAGCTGACGGCTTCCATCTGGCCTTCTTTCACGCCTTGTACTTTCAGGGCGGTGATCAGGGCTTGAGCGCGCTTCTGACCCAGGGCCAGATTGTATTCCGCGCCGCCGCGGTCATCGGTGTTGCCTTCGACTTTGATCGCCACGTTCGGGTTGGCGGCCAGGAATTTGGCGTGATCAGCAACCAGTGCATCGAATTCTGGCTTGACGGTGTACTTGTCGAAGTCGAAGTAGACGCTACGGTTTTTGTAGATCGAGCTGTTTGGGTCCAGGTAGGCTGGCAGCGGTGCGGCAACTGGTGCTGGCACTGGTGCGGCCACTGGCGCTGGTGCTGGCGCAACAACTGGTGCTGGCGCCGGTGCTGGTGCAGGGGCTGGTGCTGGGGTCGAGCAAGCGCTCAACAGAGCGATGGTGCAGGCTGCCAGCAGGATATTGGTTTTAGCTTTCATCGAAATACTCCCGAATTGATTTTGTTTGGGGGACATGGTGTGTACACGCTAGGTGTGAGGCTGTTCCGCAGCCCGCGACCAGTATTATATAAGGGTTTCCCTTGGAAATATTGGTCCCTTGCATTATTTTTTCATCCAAGTTAAAAATGGCGTCAGATCTGTCCCGCTTTCGACATACCAGGCGCGCCGCGCGATGTCGAATCTGGCGCCCAGCGCTTTGACCTGGTCCTTGTCGTGGAAACCGGCGGTCAGATAGTGGCGCGAGGCCGGCGCAGGGGCTGGCGCCCGCTGGTTTCGCTCTAGCGCGCCCTCGGCGGCTGCTGAAGATTTAGGCAAGCGCATCTGCGCGATGAAGCTGCTGCGCGCGTTCGCATCGGCCGGCGACAGCAAAGTCAGGCGCGCGCGGGCGCGTGTCGCCGCCACATAGAACAGGTTTTCCTCCTGCCGTCGTGGATGGGCCGGATGGGGGAACTCACCCTCCTCCAGATAGGGGAGCAGGACGTGCTCGAACTCCTTGCCCTTGGCGTTGGCTGCACATTCGATGAGCACCGACTTGCGGTCGCGCTTGCGGCGGATGAAGGCTTCGCGCGCGTTCACCGCGCTCCAGAATTCGCGCAGGCTCTGGCCGGAAGCGGCCGCCGCGTCGAGCAGGCTGGCGATCGACCGCGTGATGACGCTGGCGTCGTAGGCGCGCACGAAGATGCGGCGCGCGGTGGCGGCCAGCTTGACGCGCTCGCACAGTTCGGTCAGCACGGCGGCGGCCGGCGCATCGGCATCGACCGTCGACAGCCACGCCAGCGCATCGATCACGGCGCGCTTGGTGGCCTGGCTGGCGATGTCGCGGTAGCCCGGCTCGACGCCGTCGCGGCGCTCGTCCTCGATCAGGAACAATTCGCCCAGCAGGTCGGGACTCTTCAGGATCTGCTGCTTGAAGTTGTCCATGCTGCGCGTGGAGAACTTCATTTCGCTGAAGGCCACCAGCGCATCGACGATGGCCACGCGCACCTGCTCGGACTTGACGGCGCCGAAATCGCGCAGCGCGATCGCCAGCAGCCCGCGCAGGAACAGGATTTCATCACGTTGCAGGTAGCCGGCCATCGGCGGCGTGCGGTAGTCGATATCGGCTTCGATCAGCGCGTTTTCGATGGCCATCGATTGATGGCGGTCGCGGATCAGGATGGCGCAGCCGTCGTAGGCATGGCCGTCGGCCTTCCACTGGCGCACGGCGGCGACGACGCGCTGCGCGCAGTCGGCGGCGCTGTCGTAGTGGGCGTGCAGGATTTCGGTGCGCAGCGGCAGGCCCGATTCCACCGCCTTGTGCTTCAACTCGGCCATGGCGTAGGCCAGGTGCGGGCCGTGGCGCCAGGTCTGCGTCAGCGGATAGCGCACCAGCTTGGGAAAGCGCTCGGCGAAGCGGCGGTTCAGGTATTCCTCGCTGGCGCCCAGTTTGGCGTGGATCACCTGGTCCTGGTCGCCGGCGCCGACGAAGAAGCACTGCGGCCGGTCGATCAGCGCTTCCAGGATGCGGAAGGCGGCTTCGTTCAGGTCGTGGAGTTCGTCGCACAGCACCAGCCGGTAGTCCGGGAACTGCTCGGCCAGGCGCGCGCCGGCGTGCAGGTTGCAGGCCAGGTCGTAGGTGGCGTCGAACGGGCCGCGGAACACCGCGCCGGCGCCGCCGTCGAGCCGCAGCGCCTCGTATTCCAGCGTGACCAGATAGTCGGTCAGCGTGATGCCCAGCTGCTCGGCGGCTTCGTCGTGGCCCATGAATTCGACGTCGCTGTCGAGCGCCATGGTGGCTTTCAGGCCCAGCTGGACGTCGAGGAACTGGCTCAAGGCCAGGCTGTGGGTGTGCAGCTCCAGGCCGTCGACGCGGCCGGCGTAGCGCTCGCCGGTGCGGTCCATGGCCTGCAAGGCGTCATCTTTCAGCGCGCGGATGTCGCGGCACTGGCGCACATCGTCGTTGTCGGCCAGGTCCATCATCCAGGCCGAGAAATCCTCGAAACTCAGCACCGCCACGCGGTCCGCCAGCGTTGGCGGCACGCCCACTTCCACCAGCCGGCGGCGCAGCACGTCGCGCGCCTCCGGCGTGAAGGTCAGCGCCAGGATCTGTTCCGGCGCCAGTTGCCGCGCCAGCGCCTCGCCGATGCGCAGCGCCAGCGTGGTGGTCTTGGCCGCGCCGGCGTTGGCGTCGACCAGCACCACCTTGTTTTGCGCCAGCTGGATGGTGTTCTGTTCAGCGGTCGGGATCAGGCCTTGCGGAGTGAAACGGGGAGAGTTGGGCGGTTTGGGCTGGTTCATCCGCTACATTATAGCGACCGGCAGCCGCAGGCCGGTAGCGGCCAGCGCCGGCGGCGCGCCGGCGGGCGTCAGGCGCGCGGTGGCGCCTTCGATGAACTGGGCGTTGAAGACGCGCCGTTCGGTGTCGGTTTCGTGGTGGTCGATGCGCGCGCACAGCAGGTCGGCGGCGGCGGCGGCCATTTTCGGCATCGGCTGGCGCAGCGTGGTCAGGTTGTAGCTGATCCAGTTGGACGGCTCGACGGCGTCGAAGCCGGCCACCGACAGCTGGCCCGGCACGTCCAGCCCCAGCTCGTGGCGCGCGCAGTCCAGGCAGCCGATGGCCATGACGTCGCTGCCGCAGATGACGGCGTCCGGCACGCCGCCCAGCTGGGCGATGATGGCTTTCAGGCCCAGCGCGCCGCTGCGGTAATCATAGGCGCCGGGCACCACCACCGGCGTTGGCAGTCCCAGTTCGGCGATGCGCTCGCAGGCGCCGCGCTGGCGTTCGCTGGCCACGCTGTAGTCCTCGCTGCCGGCGATGATGCCGAACTGGCGATGGCCGGCGGCGGCCAGCCGCGAGGCCAGCATGCGGCCCGATTCCAGGTGGTCGCAGGTGACGGTGTTGACCGAGGCGTCGCGCAGCTTGCGGTTGAACAGCACCAGCGGCATGCGCCGGCGCTCGAATTCGGCGATGTGCGCCGCGCTCAGGCGGGCGGCCGCCACCACGCCGTCGACCTGGAACTGCCAGACGTCGGCCAGCACGCGGTCGACATCGGCCTCGCGCTGCAGCGTGAACAGCAGCAGGCGCTTGCCCTGCGCGGTGAATTGCTGGCTCAGTTCGGCCAGCAGCTCCGGGTAATACAGGTTGGCCTGGTTGGTGATAATCAGCGCCACCATGTTGGAGCGGCGGGTGATCAGGCTGCGCGCGGCGGCATTGGGGATATAGTCGAGCAGGGCGGCAGCCTTCATCACCAGCGCATAGGTGGCCTTGGAGACGCTGGCGCCGGGCTTGAAGCAGCGCGACACGGCCGATTGCGACACGCCGGCCACCAGCGCCACGTCATACGACGTCACGCGGCGATTCTCGCGGGCGATCACGGTTTTTACCTCTGTTGCGCAATGCTCAACTGTCAGCTTGGTTTTGGTCATCGTCGGGTGTCTGGGACTGAAGCCGTTTTGTTTGCATTTTTATCAGTAAGGCGAGCATAATTAAAAACTTACCGGCTGGCAATAAATATCGCATTTCTGCAAAGAAATATCTTCTCCCATGTGGCTATGACGCAATTTATCCTGTTGGGAGGTTTTTTCTGATAGCATATCGCCCCTTTAGCTGAACTGATGTAACTGAGGAAAGGGCAAGATGGCCATAGCTTGCGGCGTCGATTTCGGCACCTCCAATTCCACCGTCGGCTGGGTGCGTCCCGGCCACCCGGTGATGCTGGGACTCGAGGATGGCAAGGTCACCCTGCCGTCCGTCGTCTTCTTTAATGCGGATGACGATGAAGTCACCTACGGGCGCGCTGCGCTGGCCGAATACCTGGCCGGCTACGAAGGGCGTTTGATGCGCTCCATGAAGAGCTTGCTCGGCACCAGCCTGATCGACGGCCAGACCGAGGTCGGCGGCCGCGCGCTGCCGTTCCGCATGCTGCTGGCGCAGTTCATCGGCGAGCTGAAGAAGCGCGCCGAGCGCTCGGCCGGCCGCGAATTCTCGTCGGCGGTGTTCGGCCGCCCGGTCCACTTCATCGACGACAGCCAGGACAACGACCAGCTGGCCGAAACCACGCTGGCCGAAGTGGCGCGCTCGGTGGGCTTCAAGGACATCGCCTTCCAGTTCGAGCCGATCGCGGCGGCGTTCGACTACGAGTCGCAGATCGACCGCGAGGAGCTGGTGCTGATCGCCGACATCGGCGGCGGTACGTCCGACTTTTCGCTGGTGCGCCTGTCGCCCGAACGCGCCAAAAAAGCCGAGCGGCGCGACGACATCCTGGCCAACGGCGGCGTCCACATCGGCGGCACCGATTTCGATAAATACCTGAGCCTGTCGTCCATCATGCCGCTGCTGGGCTACGGCAGCCGCCTGCGCAACAACAGCGAAGTGCCGTCGAGCTACTTCTTCAACCTGGCCACCTGGCATACCATCAACCAGGTCTACACCAAGAAGATGTGGACCCAGCTGTCCGACCTGATCCGCGATTCGGCCGAGCAGGAAAAACTGGGCCGCCTGCAGCGCCTGATCGACGAGCGCGCCGGCCACTGGCTGGCGATGAAGGCGGAAGAGGGCAAGATCGCCCTGTCCGACGCCGCCCAGGTGCAGCTGGAGCTGGACCGCCTGGCGCCGCCGGTGACGCTGGAGCTGAACCGCGACCAGTTCGACGGCGCCATCGACCACCTGGTCGGTTCGGTGGAGTCGACCGTGTTGAACCTGCTGCGCGACGCCGGTGTCAAACCGGAACACGTCGACACCGTGTTCTTCACCGGCGGTTCCAGCGGCGTGCGCAAGCTGCGCGAACGCATCGGCGCGCTGGTGCCGGCCGCGCGCAAGGTGGAAGGCGACTTGTTCGGCAGCATCGGCGCCGGCCTGGCGCTCGACGCCGTCAGAAAGTTCGGATAAGCCCATGCTCGACCAACCCATCGTCATGCTCGACTTCGAGACCACCGGCCTGTCGCCCGCGATGGGCGACCGCATCACCGAAGTGGCGGCGCTGCGCATCGTCGACGGCGTGGTGGTCGAGCGCTTTGTGTCGCTGATTAATTGCGGCGTGCGCATTCCATCCTTCATCACCGGCCTGACCGGCATCAGCCAGGCCATGGTGGACAACGCGCCGCCGGTGGCCGAAGTGGTGCCGCAACTGCTGGACTTCATCGGCAGCGATCCGCTGTCCGCCCACAACGCCAGCTTCGACGACAAGTTCCTGCGCGCCGAAGCCGAGCGGCTGGAGCTGACGCCGCGCTACCCCTCGCTGGTGTGCTCGCTGAAACTGTCGCGCCGCGTGTTCCCCGAGCTGGGCAGCTACAAGCTGGGCCATCTGTCGGGCGCGCTCGGCATCCGCTTCAACAGCGCGGCCCACCGGGCCGAGGCCGATGCCGAAGTGGCGGCCAAGCTGCTGGTGCACATTGGCGGCCATCTTCGTTCAACTTACGGCATCCGCCACGTCGACAGCGAACTGCTGGTGTCGGTCAACAAGCTGGCGGCCGCCAAGGTGCCGCAATTCCTGCAAAAGCGCGGCCAGCCCGTTTGAGCGTTGTCAAATCCCGTCCGGGACCGCGTTTTACACTTTGATCAACTGTGTTGTCATGTTGGTCAGAGGTGTATCGTGAAAAAACAGTGCACGGCCAAAGAAGGTCATGACGTCTACCTGTGGTTCCTCGACGCCGCCGAGCGTGGCAACGCCTATGCGCAGTTCAACCTCGGCCGCATGTACAAAAAAGGCGAGGGCGTGGTGCGCGACGAGGCGCAGGCGTTCCACTGGATGCGCCAGGCCGCCGCCCAGGGGCTGGCCTATGCCCAGAACCAGCTGGGCGCGATGTACTACTACGGCCGCGGCGTCGATAGCAACGACGACCTCGCCGCCCACTGGTTCCGCTGCGCCGCCCGCCAGGGCGAGGCGTCGGCCCAGCAAAATCTCGGCCTGATGTACAAGAAGGGGCGCGGCGTGCCGCAGAGCGAAGAGGTGGCGCTGGCGTGTTTTTGCCGCGCCGCCGAGCAGGGCCTGGCCAGCGCGCAGGCGCTGGTGGGCGAAGCCTACTGCAACGGCTATGGCGTGACGCGCAACTATCCGCTGGCCCTGGCCTGGTTCCGCAAGGCCGCCCTGCAAAACGACGCCAACGCCCAGTTGCAGCTGGGGCTGATGTACAAGCATGCGCGCGGCGTGCCGCGCAACGAGACGCAGGCAGTGGCCTGGTTCCGGCAGGCGGCGGCGCAGGGCGACGCGGTGGCCCAGCGGCTGGTCGGCGTGGCCTATGCCGAAGGGCTGGGCGTGTCGCGCGACGCCCGCCGCGGCTTCGCCTGGCTGCTGCGCGCGGCCGAGCAGGAGGACGGCGACGCCCAGTTCAACCTGGGCGTGATGCTGGCCAACGGCAAGGGCGTGGAACAGGACGACGAGCAGGCCTTCACCTGGTATCGCCGGGCGGCGCAGGCCGGCCACGCGCTGGCGCAGTACAACCTCGGCGGCCTGTACGCGCGCGGGCGCGGCGTCGAACGCGACGAGCGCAGGGCGCTGGAGTGGTATCGGCGCGCGGCCGAGCAGGGCACGCCGCATGCGCAGTTCAACGTCGCCGTCATGTACGCCAACGGCCACGGCGTGACGCGTGACGAGGCGCTGGCCGCGGTCTGGTATCGCAGCGCCGCCGAGCAGGGCGACGCCAGCGCGCAAAACAACCTGGGCGTGATGTACGCCAACGGCGTCGGCGTCGGGCGCGACGATGTGCAGGCGGTGGACTGGTACGCCAAGGCGGCCGAGCAGGGGCATGCGCTGGCGCAGTTCAACCTGGGCGGCATGTATGGCTGCGGACGCGGCGTCGAGCGCGATCCGGCGCGCGCCTTCATGTGGCTGACGCTGGCGGCGCAGGCGGGCGACGTGGCGGCTGTCAGCAACCGCCGCAAGATGGCGCTGGTGATGACGCCGCAGGCGATCGCGGCGGCGCAGGCGCTGGTGCGCCAGTGGCGCGACACCCACGCGCGCGCCTGCTACGTGCCGCACAACCGGGCGTCGGACTGATTCAGGCGCTGGTGATCCGCGCCGAGGGGGCCGCCATGTTCGCGGCGTGGATGTGCATCTCGGAGATCTCGCGCATCAGGTCGTGGCCGGTGCCCATGCCCAGGTAGCGCCCCTGTTCGGTGATGATGAAGCCGTTGAGCAGATGGTGCGCCTCGGCCTTGGCGATGCGGTGGCTCAGTTCCCGCAGGCTGGTGTTGCGGTCGGCCACCAGCGGCGTGCGGTCCATGAAGTGCGCGCATGCCTTCCTGCCGTACAGCTCGCGCTCGCCGGGGCGGGCGAAGCGTTCGGTCATGTTGCAGCGGTTGATCAGGCCCTGCGGCTGGCCGTGGTCCGCCACCGGGATGCTCATCAGCTGCGGGTCGCGCTGGAAGATCTCGTACACCTCGTCATTGCTCATGCTCGACGGCACCGCCGGCACTTCGCGCAGCAGCTTGTGGATGCTGACCGCATGCTGGTCGTGGCGGCGCGCCAGCGCCTGGACCACCTCGCCCGGCGCGGTGCGCAGCGGCGCCGGCTGCGGACGGCCCAGGTGGTAGCCCTGGCCGCAGGCGACGCCGATATCGCGCAGCGCCAGCAGCTCGGGCCGGGTCTCGATGCCTTCGGCGATCACCAGCGTGTTGGATTTCTCGGCGATCTCCTGGATCGAACGCACGAATTGCAGCTTCACCGGGTCGTGGTTGATGCCCTGGATGAAATGCATGTCGATCTTGACATATTCCGGCCGCAATTCCGACCACAGCCGCAGGCTGGAGAAGCCTTCGCCGAGGTCGTCGATAGCGATCTGAAAGCCCATCTGGCGGTAACGCAGCACCGCTTCGCGCATCTGGGCGTAGTCGCAGGTGGGCTGGCTTTCGGTCAGCTCGATGATCACCCGAGCGGGGTTGATGCCGATCTGGCGCACGACGTCCAGCGTCTCGCCGTGGCGCGCGTCGCGAACAGATTCAGCGGCGAATGCAACGCACTGTCGGACGGCCCGCGCACCAAACCTTCATAAGCGATGATTTCACCGCTGCGCATGTGTACAATCGGCTGGAACACCGCACTGAGCTGCCTGCGCGCCAGGATGTCGTACAAATGCCCGCGCAGCGCCGCTTCCTCCCCATCCTCGTTGCGAGGCGTCAGGTAGGTGATTGTGGCGCCGGCAGACGGCTGGAGTGCGGAATTCACGATGAATCGTTTGCCAAATATGGGTTTAACTGTACGATCATAGAAGCACTTTGTTACCGGGTGATGAATTTAGGAAACAAATTGTCCAGGACGCGCGCTACAATTACGGTCAGCCAGTCGTTAAAGAGAGCAGGTATTTATGCATTGTCGTTCCCTCGTTTTTAGCTTGAGTTTGCTTGCCGCGGCCAGCGCCGGCGCCAGCGGCATCGCAGTGCAGGTGCAGGACGCGGCTGGCAAGGTGCTGCCCGATACCGTGATCTACGTCGAACTTGAAGGCGGCGCCTCGCCGGCCGGCAAGCCGGCCACCGCGCAGATCGAGCAGAAGGGCCTGAAGTTCATGCCGCTGGTGACCGTGGTGCAGACTGGCGCCACCATCAACTTCCCCAACAACGACAAGGTGCGCCACCACATCTATTCGTTCTCGCCGGCGCACAAGTTCGACCAGAAACTGTATTCCGGCCAGGCGGCCTCGCCGCAGGTGTTCGACAAGGCCGGCACGGTTGTACTCGGTTGTAATATTCATGACAAAATGATCGCCTACGTGAAGGTGGTCGACACGCCGTATTTCGCCAAGACCGACGGTTCCGGCGCCGCCCGCATCGAACTGCCGGCGGCCGGCAAGTACGTGGTCAAGGCCTGGCACTACAACACCGTGGGCGGCGCCACGCCGGAGCAGACGCTGACGGTGAAGGCGGGCGACCTGGCGACGGCCGTCTTCAAACTGCCGATGAAACCCATCGCGGCCGACGACGCCGCGCTTTAAAGGACTGGCCTGAGCATGCGTTTTCGCTTCCGCTTCCGCAGCCTCGAAACCCGTATCGTCACGCTGTTCCTGGCGTTGATCGTGGCGGTCCAGGTGGTCGGCCTGCTGGTGATCCAGCGCGGCATCGACAACAACGCGCGGCTTGCCATCAGCAGCGAGCTGGCCAACGGCTCCAAGATTTTCCGCCGCCTGCTGGACCAGAATGCGCAGAATCTGCGCTTCGGCGCGCGCCTGCTGGCGCGCGATACGGCCTTTGTCGCCGCCATCGGCAACAACGATGAAAGCGACCGCGCCACCATCGAGTCGGCGCTGGCCAACAGCGGCCGCCGCATCAAGGCCTCGCTGACCATGCTGATCGGCGACGACCGCAAGATCAGCGTCTCGACCAATCCGGCGCAGGCGGCCGGGCTGGAGAAAATGTCGCTGTCGATGCTGGACGCGGCCGAGGCGGCCGACGGCGCCATCGGCATCGCCATCGTCGACCACCGGCCGTTCCAGATCGTCGCCATGCCGGTCAAGGCGCCGATCACCATCGGCTGGATCGTGATGACCTTCCCGATCGACCGCCAGCTGGCCAGCGACATGCGCGAAGTGAGCTCGCTGCATACCTCGGTGCTGACCCGCGACACGCAGGGCAAGTGGCTGTCGGCCGGCTCCACCTTTGTCGGCCCGTCGGCGCAGGAAGTGGTCGACCAGTTGCAGGCGCGCGGCGCCAAGGCGCCGGACGGCCCGTTCGACCTCACGGTGGAAACTTCGCAGTACAGTGCGCGCCTGATGTCGATCGGCGAGGACAACGGCCAGACCGCCAGCGTGCTG
This sequence comes from Duganella alba, assembly GCF_009674495.1. Lineage (GTDB taxonomy): Bacteria > Pseudomonadota > Gammaproteobacteria > Burkholderiales > Burkholderiaceae_D > Rugamonas > Rugamonas alba. Next base: position 72,803 of record NZ_WKJN01000001.1, read on the forward strand.
CTGGCGCGCTCCATCGACGAGGCCACCGCCGAATACCGCCGCCTGGAGCGCTGGCTGATCGGCCTGACGCTGGGCGGCATCTTCGCCTCGGCGCTGGCCATCGTGTTCACCGCCAAGCGCATCGCCCAGCCGATCAGCGAGCTGGCGGTCACCGCCCGGCGGCTGGAGCAGGGTGACTACAAGGTGTCGATCGACAGCCGGCGCGACGACGAAATCGGCCAGCTGGCGCACGCCTTCGACGCCATGCGCGAAGGGATCGCCAAGCGCGAGCAGGAAATCCGCCGCCTGGCATACTGGGACACGCTGACCAACCTGCCGAACCGCGCGCAGTTCGTGCTGCTGCTGAACGACGCGCTGCTCAACGCGCGCGGCCGCGAGGAGGCGCTGTTCGTGCTGATGATGGACCTGGACCGCTTCAAGCACGTCAACGACGTCATGGGCCACAGCTTCGGCGACGCGCTGCTGCGCCAGGTGGCGGGCCGCCTGCAGCTGCTGCTGGCGAACCGCCGCCAGTCGTCGGCGCAGGTGGCGCGCCTGGGCGGCGACGAATTCGCCGTGCTGCTGCCGGCCGCCGACATGGACGCGGCGCAGCAGATGGCCGCCGAAATTCTGCAGGCGCTGGAGACGCCGCTGTCGCTGGAAGACCAGATGGTCGACATCGGCGCGGGCCTCGGCATCGCCGGTTATCCGGCGCACGCCGACGACGGCGAGACCTTGTTGAGCATGGCCGAGGTGGCGATGTACGCCGCCAAGCAGCGCAACGACGGCGCCGTGGTGTACGACCCGGCGATGGACAAGTCCAGCGCCAAGAGCCTGTCGCTGCTGACGGAGCTGCGCAACGCCATCGAGCGCCACGAGTTCCGCCTGCACGTGCAGCCGAAGATTTCGCTCGACACCGGCAAGGTGGTGGGCATGGAGTCGCTGGTGCGCTGGGTGCATCCGGAGCGCGGCAATGTGTTCCCCGACGAGTTCATTCCCTTCGCCGAGCAGACCGGCTTTATCCGCATCCTGACGCGCTGGGTGATGGAAAAGTCGGCCGAGTTGTGCCGCGAGCTGGCCAGCAAGGGCCATCACCTGAAGGTGTCGGTCAACCTGTCCACGCGCGACCTGCTGGACCAGGACCTGCCGGCCAAATTCGCCGACCTGCTGGCGCGCCACAAGCTGACGCCGGGCTCGTTCTGCCTGGAGATCACCGAGAGCGCCATCATGGACGATCCGGTGCGCGCGCAGCACACGCTGGAGCGCCTGAGCGCCATGGGCCTCGACCTGTCGATCGACGATTTCGGCACCGGCTATTCGTCGCTGGCCTATTTGAAGCGCCTGCCGGTGGATGAACTGAAGATCGACAAATCCTTCGTGCTGAATATGGAAAAGGATGAAGGCGACACCAAGATCGTGCGCTCCACCATCGACCTTGGCCACAACATGGGCCTGCGCGTGGTGGCGGAGGGCATCGAGAGCGAAGCGGTGTGGCGCCTGCTGGCGGAACTGGGCTGCGACCAGGGCCAGGGCTACTTCATGAGCCGTCCGATTCCGGCCGACCAGATGATCGCGTGGCTGGAGAAATGGCGGCCGCCGGTATCGGTCGCGGCGCCGGCCGACGAGGCGGATGTCAGCTACGCCAAATAAAGGACTTTGCCGTTTTGCTAAGATGGCCGCTTCCAGTTATGATCTGTGTTCCTGATGAACCTTACTTGGATACGGATCACACATGCAACGAAAAGCACTTCTGGCTTCATTGATCATCTCCCAGGCCGCCATGGCGCAAACCTGTCCGGTCTCCGGCCCGGCCATCACCTACCCGGTGACGCGCACCGTGGACCAGCAGGACAATTACCACGGCACCGTCATCGCCGATCCGTATCGCTGGCTGGAAGACGCCAACAGCGCCGAGACCCGGGACTGGGTGGTGGCGCAGAACCAGCTGACCCAAAGCTATCTGGCGCAGATTCCGAACCGCGAGGCGATCAAGGCGCGCCTGACCAGACTGTGGAACTTCGAGCGCTTTACCGTGCCGTTCAAGGAAGGCGGCCGTTATTTCTACAGCCGTAACGACGGCCTGCAAAACCAGTCGGTGCTATACACCATGAAGACGCTGGCCGACGTCCCGCGTTTGCTGCTCGACCCGAACACGCTGGCCGCCGACGGCACCGTGGCGCTGGCCGGTCTGGCGGTCAGCCCGAATGGCAAATACCTGGCCTACAGCACGGCTGCTTCCGGCTCCGACTGGAACGAAATCAAGGTGCGCGACATCGACAGCGGCCAGGATGTCGAGGACCACATCAAGTGGGTCAAGTTCTCGCGCACCGCATGGCTGCACGACGGTTCCGGCTTCTTCTACAGCCGCTACGACGAGCCGAAGGAAGCCACCAAGCTGGCCGACGTGAACTACTTCCAGAAACTGTACTTCCACAAACTGGGCACGCCGCAAAGCGCGGACACGCTGGTGTACGAGCGTCCCGACCACAAGGACTGGGGCTTCGGCGCCGAGGTCACCGAGGACGGCCGCTTCCTGATCATCAGCGCCTCGCAAGGCACGGAGAACAAGAACCGCGTCTACTACAGGGACTTGAGCAGGAAGGATGCGCCGGTGGTCGGCCTGCTGGAGGACTTCGACGCCGCCTACGATTTCATCGGCAACGACGGCGCCGTGTTCCTGTTCCGCACCGAGCGCAATGCGCCGCGCGGCCGCATCGTCAGCATCGACACCCGCAAACCGGGTGTGCTGAACTGGAAGCAGATCGTTCCCGAAGGCGGCAACACCATGGTGTCGGCATCGGTGGTCAACAACCAGCTGCTAGTGGACTACCTGAGCGACGCCCATAGCCTGGTCAAGGTCTACGACCTGAAAGGCAAGGCGCTGCACGACATCGAACTGCCGGGCCTCGGCACGGCCGGCGGCTTTGGCGGCAAGCGCGCGGACACCGAGACCTTCTACTCGTACACCAGCTTCACCACGCCGAGCACCATTTACCGCTACGACCTGAAGGCCAACAAGAGCAGCGTGTACCGCGAGCCGAAAGTGGACTTCGATCCGGCCGCGTTTGAAACCCGCCAGGAGTTCTTCACCTCGCGCGACGGCACCAAGGTGCCGATGTTCATTGTCTCGAAAAAAGGGCTGAAGCTGGACGGCGGCAATCCGACCTACCTGTATGGCTACGGCGGCTTCAATATCTCCCTGACGCCGAGCTTTTCGGTGGCCAACCTGGCGTGGCTGGAAATGGGCGGCGTCTACGTGATGGCCAACCTGCGCGGCGGCGGCGAGTACGGCGAATCGTGGCATGCGGCCGGCACCAAGCTGCAAAAGCAGAACGTGTTCGACGATTTCATCGGCGCGGCCGAATGGCTGGTGGCGCACAAGGTGACGTCGCCGGCCAAGCTGTCGATCGGCGGCGGCAGCAACGGCGGCCTGCTGGTGGGCGCGGCGATGACGCAGCGTCCCGACCTGTTCGCGGCGGCGATTCCACAGGTGGGGGTGATGGACATGCTGCGCTTCCACAAATTCACCATCGGCTGGGCGTGGACCTCGGACTATGGTTCGTCCGACAACGCGGACGAATTCAAGGCGCTGGTCAAATATTCGCCGCTGCATAACCTGAAGAAGGGCACCTGCTACCCGGCCACCATGATCACCACCGCCGACCATGACGACCGCGTGGTGCCGGCCCACAGCTTCAAGTTTGCCGCCACCGCGCAGGCCGATCAGGCGCCCGGCGGCGCGCCGATTCTGATCCGCATCGAGAGCAAAGCGGGCCACGGCGCCGGCAAGCCAACCACCAAGCAGATCGAGGAAGTGGCGGACCGCTGGGGCTTCCTGAGCCGCGCCTTGCACATGGACGGCCAGTAGTTTGAATTGTTACATGGGAAACAGGAGTATCGTCTCGCAGCACTACAATTACTGGGCGAAAACAAGAGTTTCCGAAAACATTTTCATTCTATAAGCTGTTGAAAGTAAATGATTTAAATAGATTTCCTGTTGTGTACATTTGAGGCTTCAAGTAAATCACAAATTTAAAGAAATTGGCATACTGCCATCTCTCTTTTAATTGATAGAGTGTACATGACCGTGAAACTATCTTATCTGCTGGTGGGGGCACTGGCAGCGGTTGGCGCGATGGCGTCAGCCCATGCAAATGTGGTGGAAGTGGAAGGTGCTCACGTTAAGTTTGTGTACAACACGGACTTCTGGGGTGCCGGCACGGCGGTGGTGAGCGGTGATTCCATCACCTTTGCCGTCGATCCGGCGTTCAGCCTGTCGCGGACGGTGGCGGCGGGTGGTGCGGCGGCGGCGTATGCCAGAAGCTCCGATTCGGCGCTGACGGTGATCGCCAAATCCGGCTACGGGGTCGATTTCGGCGTGGCGACGACCTACACGGGCAACTTTCAGGTTGCCAATGGCGCCGGCGGCAATAGCGTCGGCGTGCTGGGCAACGGCGTGCTGAGTGGCGGCAGCTACGCCAACGGCGTATTCACCGGTGAAGGCAGCAAGGCCTCGTATGGCGGCGGGATATCGCTGTACGATGGCGCCTCCGGCAGTATCGGCCAGGGCGACACCCTGCCGGCGAACGGCTCTTACGAGGCGTTGCAGGCAAGCCTGCGCCTGTCTACCTCGCTGTCGGTCGGCAGCAGCGGCACCAGCTCTGTGGCGTTGACCTCGTTTGGCTATGCCTTCCAGGCGACGCCGGTGGCTGCGGTGCCTGAACCGGCAAGCTATGGCATGCTGCTGGGAGGTCTTGGTCTGTTGGGCATGGTGGCGCGCCGTCGCAGGGGTGCACCAAAATAACGCCTTGTTTTAGTGCGCACCGGGTCGGTGCGCATATTTGCACCATTTGAAAATCCATTGAAATCAGTCACTTAAAATTTGCACCAAATTGGAACGGTTATTGCTTCTAGCATGAAACCTTTTTAATTTATGCATTGTTTTGGGGAGTGATTGTTGATGGATGCACATAAAGACGGCGCTAACGCATTATTCATATTGCTAGGCGCCATCATGATTCTGGCCATGCACGCCGGCTTCGCTTTTCTGGAGCTGGGCACGGTGCGCAAGAAAAACCAGGTCAACGCGCTGGTGAAAATCCTGGTCGATTTTGCTGTATCGACCATCGCGTATTTCTTCGTCGGCTACAGCATCGCCTACGGCATCAATTTCTTCTCCTCGGCCGAGGTGCTGGCCGCCAAGAACGGCTACGAGCTGGTCAAATTCTTCTTCCTGCTGACGTTTGCGGCCGCCATTCCGGCGATTATTTCGGGCGGCATCGCCGAACGCGCGCGCTTTCATCCGCAGACCATCGCCACCGCCTTGCTGGTCGGGCTGGTCTACCCATTCTTTGAAGGCATCGCCTGGAACAACCGCTTTGGCGTGCAGGACTGGCTGGCGCAGACTTTTGGCGCGGCGTTTCATGACTTCGCCGGTTCGGTGGTGGTGCACGCGGTGGGCGGTTGGATCGCGCTGCCGGCGGTGCTGCTGCTGGGTGCGCGCCGTGGACGCTATATGAAAAACGGCGCCATCGCCGCCCATCCGCCGTCGTCGATTCCTTTCTTGGCGCTGGGCGCGTGGATACTGACGGTCGGCTGGTTCGGCTTCAATGTCATGAGCGCGCAGTCGCTGGACAAGATGAACGGCCTGGTGGCGGTCAATTCGCTGATGGCCATGGTCGGCGGCACGCTGGTCGCACTCATGATGGGCAAGAACGATCCCGGCTTCGCCTACAACGGCCCGCTGGCCGGCCTGGTGGCGGTGTGCGCCGGTTCGGACCTGATGCATCCGCTGGGCGCGCTGATCACCGGCGGCATCGCCGGCGCGGTGTTCGTCTGGATGTTCACGCTGGCGCAGAACAAGTGGAAGATCGACGACGTGCTGGGGGTGTGGCCGCTGCACGGCCTGTGCGGCGCCTGGGGCGGTATCGCGGCCGGCATCTTCGGCCATAAAGAGTTGGGGGGAATGGGCGGCGTGTCGCTGCTGTCGCAGCTGGCCGGTACGGTGATGGGGGTGGCGGTGGCGCTGATCGGCGGCTACGCGGTGTACGGCCTGCTGAAGGCCACGCTGGGCCTGCGCCTCGATCCGGAGGAGGAGTTCCAGGGCGCCGACCTGTCGATCCACCGCATCAGCTCCACGCCGGAGCGTGAAGCCAACTGGTAATGCTTAGCGGTGGATCACCACCAGCAGCGCCTTCGCCTCGGTCTTGCCGGCGTTGCGGATGATGTGCTGCTGGTCGCCTGGGTAGCGCGCGGTGCTGCCCAGCTTGACCTTCTTCTTGTCGTTGCCGACTTCCACTTCAACCGATCCATGCAGCAGCGTCAGGTGTTCCTGCGCGCCCGGATCGTGGCCTTGCGAGGCCAGCTCGCCGCCCGGCGACAGCGTCAGTTCATACCACTCATATTTGCTCGCCAGTTCCAGCGGCCCCAGGATGCGCAGCACATAGCCGGCATGCAGGCCGGGCAGGGTAGGCGTCTCGTGGGCGTCGACCACGCGGATGGTTTCGGTCTCGCGCTCGGCGGTGGCCAGCAGTTCACCGATCTGCACGCCCAGCGCATTGGCCAGGCGCCAGGTGATGGCGATGGTGGGGTTGGCCTTCTCGCGTTCTATTTGCGACAACATTGATTTGGACACACCGGCGATGCGCGACAGGTCTTCCAGGGTCAGGCCGCGCGCCAGGCGCAGGCGCTGCAAGGCGGCGCCAACTTCCGGCGGCGCATTGGTTGATACAGTTGTTTTCATTGTTTGGGTTGCGGAGTTCACTGGTTCTCGATAAAATTCAATATATCGAATTTGAATTCGAAATAACGAATTTCGCATAAGATGGCGAAATCGTATCACAGACAAGGACCATCATGAGCAATCAAGCAAAAAACACCTTCTACAGCGGCCTCCAGCAAAACCTGGATCAACTGCGCGAACAGGGCCTGTACAAGCCGGAACGCGTCCTGGCGTCCCGCCAGGGTTCGGAAGTGATGAGCGAAGATGGTCGAATGCTGATTAATATGTGCGCCAACAACTACCTGGGCCTGTCCGGCCAGGAGTGGGTGGCGCAAGCCTCCATCGATGCGACCGAAAAGTTCGGCTACGGCCTGTCGTCGGTGCGTTTCATCTGCGGCACCCAGACCGTGCACAAGCAGCTGGAACAGGCGATCTCGACATTCCTCGGCACCGAAGACACCATTCTGTACGCGGCCGCCTTCGACGCCAACGGCGGCGTGTTCGAGCCGCTGTTCGACGAGAGCGACGCCATCATCTCCGACGCGCTGAACCACGCATCGATCATCGACGGCATCCGCCTGTGCAAGGCCGCGCGCTTCCGCTACGCCCACAACGACATGGCCGACCTGGAAAAGCAGCTGCAGGCGGCCGCCGACAAGCGCCACAAAGTCATCGTCACCGACGGCGTGTTCTCGATGGACGGCACCATCGCCCAGCTGGACAAGATCGTTGAGCTGGCCGACAAATACGGCGCGCTGGTGATGATCGACGAGTGCCACGCCTCCGGCTTCATGGGCAAGACCGGCCGCGGCACGCACGAGCACCACAACGTGGTCGGCAAGATCGACATCATCACCGGTACGCTGGGCAAGGCCCTGGGCGGCGCCATGGGCGGCTTCACCTCCGGCCGCAAGGAAGTGATCGAGATGCTGCGCCAGAAATCGCGCCCTTACCTGTTCTCGAACACGCTGGCGCCGTCGATCGCCGGCGCCTCGCTGGCCGTGCTGGAGCGCCTGTCGCGGTCGACCGAGCTGCGCGACCGCCTGCACGAGAACACCGCCTACTTCCGTAAAGAGATCGAAGCGCTCGGCTTCACCATCAAGCCGGGCACCCACCCTGTGGTTCCTGTGATGCTGTTCGATGCGCCGGTGGCGCAGAAGTTCGCCGCACGAATGTATGAACTGGGCGTGCTGCTCAGCGGCTTCTTCTACCCGGTGGTCCCGATGGGCCAGGCGCGCGTGCGTGTCCAACTGTCTGCCGCGCATACCCGCGAACAGCTGGACACCGTGCTCAAAGCATTCGAACAGGCCGGCCGCGAACTTGGCCTGCTGAAGAACTAATATGAAAATCGTCAGGAACACAGAAATGGAACAACAAAAAATCCTCGTCATCGGCGCCAATGGCCAGATCGGCAGCGAACTGGTGGAAGCACTGGCCGCGCAGCACGGCGCGCAGAACGTCATCGCCAGCGATGTCAGCCCGACCAACCTGTACAACGCAGCGCGCTACACCACGCTGAACGTGCTGGATAAGGTGGCGCTGGCCGCGTTGATCACCGACGAAGGCATCACCCAGGTGTACCAGCTGGCGGCGATGCTGTCGGCCACCGGCGAGGCGGCGCCGCTGAAGGCGTGGACGCTGAACATGGACGGCCTGCTGAACATCCTGGAAGTGGCGCGCGAGCGCGGCGCCATCGGCAAGCCGCTGAAAGTGTTCTGGCCATCGTCGATCGCGGCCTTCGGCCCGAACACGCCGGCTGCCGACACGCCGCAGCTGACGGTGATGGATCCGACCACCATCTACGGCATCAGCAAGCTGGCCGGCGAACGCCTGTGCGAGTACTACTTCCTGAAATACGGCGTGGATGTGCGTTCGATCCGCTACCCAGGCATCATCAGCTACAAATCGCCTCCGGGCGGCGGCACCACCGATTACGCGATTGCGATCTTCCACTCGGCGCTGCGCGGCGAGCGTTATGAATGCTTCCTCGGCCCGCAAACCACGTTGCCGATGATCTACATGCCCGACGCCATCCGCGCCACCATCGAACTGATGGATGCGCCGGCGGAGCAGGTCAAGGTGCGTTCGTCGTACAACGTGGCCGGCGTGTCGTTCAATCCTGAGCAGCTGGCTGCGGCGATCACCCGCAAACTGCCGGACTTCAAGATCGCCTACAAGCCGGACAGCCGCCAGGCCATCGCCGACAGCTGGCCGCAAAGCCTGGACGACGCCACCGCCACCGCCGACTGGGGCTGGAAAGCGCGCATCGGCGTGGATGAAATGGTAGACAGTATGCTGGCGAATATCGACGTCAGCCTAAGCAAGGCCGCCTGAGAGCGCGCCTGCAACGAGAAAGAGAGAGACACCTGATGGACATGAGCGTTTTTGATTTATTTAAGATCGGCGTCGGCCCGTCGAGTTCCCACACCGTGGGTCCGATGGTTGCCGCGCGCCGGTTCTTGCAGGATAACGCTCCACTGGATGACGTGACCGAAGTCAAGGCCGAGCTATACGGCTCGCTGGCCCTGACCGGCATCGGCCACGCCACCGATAAAGCCATTCTTCTGGGCCTGATGGGCGAAACGCCGCAAGACGTGGCGCCCACGCGCATCGATGCGCAGCTGGCGGAGGCTGAAACGTCCGGTCAACTGAACCTGCTGGGGCGCCACGCCGTGCCGTTCAAGCGCGGCACGCATCTGATATTCCACATGGCCGAATCGCTGCCGGAGCATCCGAACGGCATGCGCTTCACGCTGACCCGCAAGGATGGCGGCGCCGTCTCCAAAGTCTACTACTCGGTGGGCGGCGGCTTTATCCGGGAAGAGGGCGAGGAAGCCGCGGCGGTAGCCTCGGTGAGCGTGCCTTACCCATTCGCCACCATGGACGAACTGCTGGCGCACGGCGTGCGCAGCGGCCTGACCATCCCGCAAATGCTGCGGGCCAATGAGCGCGTGCGCATCAGCGACGATGAACTGGATGCCGGCCTGGATAAGATCTGGCGCGTCATGCGCGACTGTATCGCCCATGGCCTGGAAACGCCGGGCCAGCTGCCGGGCGGCTTGAACGTCAAGCGGCGCGCCGCCGGCCTGTGGTCGCAGGCGCGCACGCCGAAGACCGATAGCCTGCCTCACGACGCCATGCACCAGGTCAGCCTGTACGCGATGGCGGTCAACGAAGAAAACGCCGCCGGCGGCCGCGTGGTCACGGCGCCGACCAACGGCGCTGCCGGCATCATCCCGGCCGTACTGCGCTACTACGCGGAAGACTGCAAACCGAGCGATCCTGTCAGCGGCGTGCGCGACTTCATGCTGACGGCTGCGGCCATCGGCATGCTGTGCAAGCGCAACGCGTCGATCTCCGGCGCGGAAATCGGCTGTCAGGGCGAAGTGGGCGTGGCCTGCGCCATGGCCGCCGCGGGTCTGGTCGCCGCACTGGGCGGCAGCAATGGCCAGATCGAGAACGCCGCCGAAATCGGCATCGAGCACCATCTGGGCATGACCTGCGATCCGATCGGTGGCCTGGTGCAGATTCCGTGCATCGAGCGTAACGGCATGGGTGCGGTCAAGGCCATCACGGCCGCCTCGCTTGCGCTGAAGGGCGACGGCACCCACTTCGTCAGCCTCGACGAAGTGATCGAGACCATGCGCCAGACGGGCGCCGACATGCAGGCCAAGTACAAGGAAACCTCCCTGGGCGGCCTGGCGATTCACGTCATCACCGTCAATCACGCCGCTTGCTGACAGCAGGTTTTTTCACCAACTTGGGCCTCCTCCTGCAGAAACTCCAAAATTGACATATAGTCGCCAACTTGATTAAACAATGAGAATAAGAATCATGTTGATTGCGACAAGAATCTGGTCGATAGTGCTGCTGGCCTTTTGCCTGGGCGGGACCGTGCATGCGCAGGCCAGCGATCCAAACGCCGGCGCAAAGCAGTTGTGGCAGCTGATTGACTATGTCGCAGTCGATTACGGTGGCGCAGTCGCAAACGGCGTGGCGACCAGCGACTCCGAATATGCGGAGATGCTGGACTTTACCGACAACTCGTCCAGGCAGGCCGCCAGCCTGCCGCCGCATGCCTCCAAGGCGGGCGTACTGGCTGCGGTGGCGGACCTGCGCGCCGCCGTCATACGCAAGGCCGATGCGGCCGAAGTAAAGCGCCTGGCGCACCACGCCAACGAATTGCTGATCGCCGCCTATCCGATTCCCGTGGCGCCGAAAGCCATGCCGAATCTGGCGCGCGGCGCATCGCTGTATGCCGCGCAGTGCGCCGCCTGCCACGGCGCGGACGGTCATGGCGATGGCCCGCTGGCGGCCTCGCTCGACCCCAAGCCCATCGCATTTTCCGACGCCGAACGTGCCCGCTCGCGCAGCCTGATGGCGCTGTACCAGGTCGTATCGCAAGGCGTGGCCGGCACCTCGATGGCCAGTTTTGCGGCGCTGCCAGAAGCGGACCGCTGGGATCTGGCCTTCTTTATCGGCGGCCTGTCCTACGACGCCGCCGCACGGTCACGCGGCGAGAAGCTGTGGAAGGGCAATCCGGCGCTGCGGGCGCATTTCCCCGACCTGGCCGCCGTCACCACGCTGACGCCGGAAGCCGTCGCCGCCAGAACCAGCGCGCAGACGGCGCACGACCTGACCGCCTACATCCGCAGCAAGCCATCCGAAGCCGATGCGCTCAAGCCATCCGGCCTGGCGCTGTCGCGCGCGCGCCTGGCCGAAAGCCTGGCCGCCCTGCATGCCGGCGACCGCGCGGCGGCGACGAAACTGGGCCTGTCCGCCTATCTGGACGGCTTCGAACCGATCGAGCCGATGGTCGGCGCCCGCAACAAATCGCTGCTGGCCGCCGTCGAAAGCGCCATGCTGGCATACCGTTCCGCAGTCGCCGACGGCAATGTCGTGAAGGCCGACGCCGTCGGCAAGGAACTGACGCAGCTGTTCACATTGGTGGAAACCGAACTGGGTGACGCCAAGGCCGACCCGATGACCACCTTTGTCGGCGCGCTCACCATCCTGCTGCGCGAAGGCGTCGAGGCGCTGCTGATCGTGATCGGCATCGTCGCCTTCCTGCGCAAGGCGCAGCGCAAGGACGTGCTGCCGTATGTGCACACGGGCTGGGTCGGCGCGCTGGTGGCCGGCATCCTGACCTGGGTGGCGGCGACCTACCTGGTGACGATCAGCGGCGCCAGCCGCGAAGTGAGCGAGGGTGTCGGTTCGGTGTTCGCGGCGCTGGTGCTGTTGAGCGTCGGCCTGTGGATGCACCAGAAGAGCAGCGCCGGACGCTGGCAGGAATACCTGAGCGAGAAGCTGTCGGCCGCCATGAGCCGCAAGACCGCCTGGAGCCTGTTCGCGCTGTCCTTCATCGCGGTCTATCGCGAAGTGTTCGAGACTGTGCTGTTCTACTCCGCACTGGCGGCGGACGGCAACGGCGGCGCGCTGCTGGGCGGCTTTGTCGCAGCGGTGGTGCTGCTGGCGATCATTGCCTGGGTGCTGCTGCGCTCCAGCGCGCGCATGCCGATCGGGAAGTTCTTCTCCTTCACGTCGGGCTTTGTCGCGGTGCTGGCGGTGATCCTGATCGGCAAGGGCATGGCGGCGTTGCAGGAAGCCGGTTGGGTGGGCGTGACGCCGGTCAGCTTCCCGCGCATCGATATTCTCGGCGTGCTGCCGACCGCTGAAACGCTGGGCGCGCAGGCGCTGGTGCTGGCGATTCTGGTCGCCGGCTTCGGCTTCAACCGCATCTCGGCGGCGCGGGGCGTGAAGGCTTAACGTTCCAGCAGGGCGCGGAAGGCGTCCGGCGTCAATGGCTTGCTGAAGTGGTAGCCCTGCATCTCGTCGCAGTCCTGCTCGCGCAGGAACTCCAGCTGTTCCACCGTCTCCACGCCCTCCGCAATGGTGGTCAGCCCCAGGCTGCGCGCCATGTTGATGATGGCGCTGACGATGGCCTTGTCCTCGCTGTCGGTGCTGATGTCGCGCACGAAGGACTGGTCGATCTTCAGCTTGTACACCTTGAACTTCTTCAGGTGACTGAGGGAAGAGAAGCCGGTGCCGAAGTCGTCGATCGACATGCGGATGCCGCGATCGTGCAGCTGGTTCATGGTGGCGATGGCGCCTTGCGGGTCCTGCACCGCCACGCCTTCCGTCAGTTCCAGCTCCAGGTATTCCGGCGGCAGGCCTTCCTCATACAGCACCTGCGCCACATGCGAGGGCAGGTCGGCGGTGCGGAACTGAATGGCCGACAGGTTCACCGCCATCACCATCGGCGGGAAGCCGGCGTCCAGCCAGCCGCGCGCCTGGCGCACGGCCTGGCGCAGCACCCAGTCACCAATCGCCACAATCAAGCCGCTTTCCTCGGCCGCCGGAATGAATTCCGCCGGCGACACCACGCCCAGCTCCGGCGTGCTCCAGCGCAGCAGCGCTTCGGCGCCGACGATGCGGCCCGTCTTCAACGATACCTGCGGCTGATACACCACGTGCATCTGTTCACGCTCCAGTGCGTAGCGTAGCGCGTTCACCACCTGCAAATGGCGCGCCGCGCGCTGCTGCATGGCGGCGGTGAAGAAGCGGAAGTCGTGGCGGCCGGCGCGCTTGACCTGATACATGGCGGCGTCGGCGCGTTGCAGCAGCGTTTCCACATCCAGCCCGTCGTCCGGGTACATGGCGATGCCGATCGAGGCGGTGACTTTCAGGTCGTGCACACCGACGGTGTAGGACTGGCCGGTCATGTCCAGCAGCTTGCGCGCCACATCGCTTGCCTCGCTGCTGCCGACATTGCGCAGCACGAAGATGAATTCATCGCCGCCCAGGCGCGCCACCATGTCGCCTTCGCGGATGCAGCTGGTCAGGCGCAACGCCAGTTCGGACAGCAGCGAATCGCCTACGGTATGGCCCAGCGAGTCGTTGATGTCCTTGAAGTGGTCCAGGTCCAGCATCATCAGCGCCATCGAGCAGCGGCTGGTGCGGGCCTGTTCCAGCAGGTGGCGTGCGCGTTCGTGCAGCTGCGAGCGGTTCGGCAGGCCGGTCAGCACGTCGTAATGCGCCAGGTACTGCACGCGCTGGTCGGTCTGCTGGCGTACCGCCTCGCGGTCGAAGTTCTTCAGCGCGAATTCGATATCGAGCGTCATTTCCAGCAGCAGTTCGCGCACATCGTGATCGAACGCGTTCACGGCGCTGGAGTAGGGCGCGAAGAAGCCGATGATCTCACCGTCGCGCCGCAACGGAATCGCGGCCGACGACGCCCAGCCGTAGCGCGCGCCGTGCGCGTGCCAGTAGGCCGTCTCCGGTGCGTGCTGGTAGTCCTGGCACCAGTAGGGCTGGCCGCTGTGGTAGGACAGGCCGATTGGTCCGCGGCCCTCCGGCGTGTTCGGGTCCAGCGACACTTCCAGCTGGTCCAGGTATTCGACGCCGCCGCCGTAGGACGCGGCCACCACGATGCGGCCGTGCTCCTTGTCGATCATGCCGATCCACGCCATCGCCATGCCGCCGTAGCTGACCACGTCGCGGCAGATGCGCTCGAACAGTTCGGCCTCGCTGTGGCTGCGCACAATCGCCTGGTTGCATTGGCTGAGGGCGGAGTACAGGCGGCTGATGCGCTGGATGCGCTCGACGGCCTCATTGCGCTCGGCATCGAGCCGCGCCAGGCTTTGCTGCGTATGCGCCAGCCAGCCCCACACGCTGTCGCGCGCTTTTTCGGAGACGGTGAGCGGATCGGAAAAGTCGCCGCGTCCCAGCTTTTCCATGCCGGCCTGCAGCTGGTCGACCGAGCAGCCTAGCGAGGCGTCCAGCCGGCGCTTGGCGCGCCACACTAAAATCACCAGCACCACGGCGCTGAACATGAAGGCCGCCCTGGCCATGTTGGCGTCGAGCGCGGTCTCCTCCACCAGCAGGCGCGTGCGGTGGTCGACGCTGTCGTTGACGGCGCCGATCGGGCGCATGATGTCGGCCTTGGCGCGGTGGTAGGCGGTGTTGTGCAGCATGGCGGTGGCCTGGGCGTTGTCGCCGCCGGCCGCCCGCAGGTCCATGGCGGCGATCTCCAGGCCCACCAGCTTGTCCGATTCGTTCTTGGCGGCCGCCAGCAGCGCCAGTTCCTCCGGCGCGAAGCGCGCTTCGCGCATCATCTGCATCAGCGGCATGGGGGCGTCGCCTTCGCGCGGCCGCTGGCCGTTGGCCAGCACCAGATCCCAGTAGACGTTTTCGTAGTTGCGCGGGCGCGGCAGGCGGCCGTCGCGGATGTCGACGATTTCGTTGTAGTTCCTGCGGTATTGCGCATCGCCGGTGGCCACGTAGGTGCGCGCCATGCGCGTCAGATCGTCGGAAGACTGGCGCAGTTCCTCGACCAGGTTGTGCGAGGCGTAGCGCAGTTCATTGGCCTGGTCGATGCGTTTTTCGGTCCACACGTAGAACATGAACGCCGCCGCCACCAGCAGCAGGGTGCCGAAGCAGGCCCACAGATAGCTGATGAACTGGGGTTGAGATGAACTGGCGTGGGACTTCATGTCGATGACGGCAAGATGCTGAAGTGTCACAGTATAGGGCCTGGGTCGCGCCCCGCCCAGCACCGCAGAATGGAGGGATGACCATAAAACAACGTGAATTTTTACGGAAAGGCCCGAGGGGCACTATAATAACCCCTCGCCTTTGTACCGTTCTGCAGCTCAACTGGATTCTTTCTCATTTATGCAATACGTGTCTACCCGCGCCGCCGCGTCGGCCGCCGCTTCGTCCTCCCAACAATTTTCCGATATTCTGCTGGGCGGCCTTGCCGCTGACGGCGGCCTGTTCCTGCCGGCCGAATACCCGCAGGTGACTGGCGCCGAGCTGGATGCATGGCGCCAGCTGTCGTATGCCGACCTGGCGTTTGAAATTCTGAAGAAGTTCGCGACCGATATTCCCGAAGCCGACCTGCGCGCGCTGACCGCCAAGACCTATACCAAGGAAGTGTACAAGAACGCCCGCCAGGGCGAGAAAGCCAGCCAGATCACGCCGCTGCGCGTGCTGGAAGAAGAGAACGGCACCAGGCTGGTGCTGCAAGCGCTGTCCAACGGCCCGACGCTGGCGTTCAAGGACATGGCCATGCAGTTGCTGGGCAACCTGTTCGAGTACGCGCTGGCCAGGCAGAATGCGGAACTGAATATTTTCGGCGCCACCTCCGGCGATACCGGCAGCGCGGCAGAATACGCGATGCGCGGCAAGCAGGGCATCCGTGTCTTCATGCTGTCGCCGCACAAGAAGATGAGCGCCTTCCAGACCGCGCAGATGTTCAGCCTGCAGGACCCCAACATCTACAACATCGCCATCGAAGGCGTGTTCGATGATGCGCAGGACATGGTCAAAGCGGTGTCCAACGATCTGGAATTCAAGGCCAAGTACAAGATCGGCACCGTCAACTCGATCAACTGGGCGCGCGTGGTGGCGCAGGTGGTGTACTACTTCCGCGGCTACCTGGCCGCGACCACCTCGAACGACCAGAAGGTCTCGTTCACCGTCCCATCGGGTAACTTCGGCAATATCTGCGCCGGCCACATCGCGCGCATGATGGGCCTGCCGATCGACAAGCTGGTGGCCGCTACCAACGAGAACGACGTGCTGGATGAATTCTTCCGCACCGGCGTGTACCGCGTGCGCAAATCGGCCGAGACCTACCACACCAGCAGCCCGTCGATGGACATCTCCAAGGCGTCCAACTTCGAGCGCTTCGTGTATGAACTGGTGGGCCGCGACGGCGACCGCACCCGCGCGCTGTTCCAGAAAGTGGAAACGCAGGGCGGCTTCGACCTGTCCGGCAAACCGGGCAGCGACGGCGACGAATTCAAGCTGGTGGCGCAATACGGCTTCAAGTCCGGCAAGTCCACCCACGACGACCGCGTCAACACCATCCGCGACGTGGCCGACGATTACGGCATCGTGATCGACACCCACACCGCCGATGGCATCAAGGTGGCCAAGGAAAACCTGGAACCCGGCGTGACCATGATCGTGCTGGAAACCGCGCTGGCCGCCAAGTTCAACGAAACCATCCTGGAAGCGCTGGGCGAAGACGCCGAGCGTCCGGAAGGCTTCGAGAACATCGAAGACCTGCCGCAGAAGTTCGTGGTCATGAAACCGGATGTCGCCGCCATGAAGGCGTACATCGCTGCCAATACGGGGCTGTAATGGAACGCAAGCCGATGCTGGCCGTCCGTGAAGCGCTGGACCTGATGCTGGCCGCCGCGCGGCCGGTGCAGGAAGTCGACGTCATCTCCACGCTGGCCGCAAACGGCCGCGTGCTGGCCAGCGCGCAGGTCTCCGGCATGAACGTGCCGGGCGCCGACAACACGCAGATGGACGGCTACGCCGTGCGCGCCGCCGACTGCGCCAGCGGCCAGGCGTCGCTGACGGTATCGCAGCGCATTCCGGCCGGCCACGTCGGCCAGCCTTTGCTGCCGGGGACTGCGGCGCGCATCTTCACCGGGGCGATGATCCCGGAGGGCGCGGACGCCGTCGTCATGCAGGAGCAGTGTGAACTGACCGGCAATGTGGTCACCGTCAAGCATGCGCCGAAGTCCGGCGAATGGATACGCCGCGCCGGCGAAGACATCACCTCCGGCAGTGTGGTGCTGCCGGCCGGCGTGCGCCTGCGCAGCCAGGAGCTGGGCCTGGCCGCGTCGGTCGGTCTGGCGCAACTGCCGGTGCGGCGCAAGCTGCGCGTGGCTGTGTTCTTCACCGGCGACGAGCTGACCATGCCGGGCGAACCACTGGCGCCGGGCGCCATCTACAACTCCAACCGCTTCACGCTGCGTGCGCTGCTGGAAAACCTGGGCTGCGAGATCACCGATTTCGGCATCGTGCCGGATTCGCTGGACGCCACGCGCTCGGTGCTGCGCGAATCGGCGCAGGGGCATGACCTGATCATCACTTCCGGCGGCGTGTCGGTCGGCGAGGAAGATCACATCAAGCCGGCGGTGGAAGCCGAAGGCAAGCTGAATATGTGGCAGATCGCCGTCAAGCCGGGCAAGCCGCTGGCGTTTGGCGAAGTGCAGCAGGCGTTCTTCGTCGGCCTGCCGGGCAATCCGGTGTCCAGCTTCATCACCTTCATGCTGTTCGTACGGCCGTTCGTGCTGCGCCTGCAAGGCGTGGAGGGGGCGATTGCGCCGCGCGCCTTTACCATGCGCGCCGATTTCGACTGGCCCAAGGCCGACAAGCGCAATGAATTCCTGCGCGTGCGCATCAACGAGGCGGGCGGCGTGGAGCTGTTCCGCAACCAGAGTTCCGGCGTGCTGACGTCGACGGTGTGGGGCGACGGCGTGATCGACAATCCGCCGGGCCAGGCCATCGCCAGCGGCGACCTGGTTCGATTTATACCGTTTAACGAGTTATTGTACTGATTGTACCGATGGTTATTAACGTAAAATTTTTCGCCAGCGTGCGCGAGGCGGTGGGTGCGTCGTCGGAGTCGATGGCGCTGCCGGCCGGTGTCGCCACGGTGGGCGCGTTGCGAGAGCATCTGGCCGCGCGCGGCGAGCAGTGGCGCGAGGCGCTGGGTCATCCGGCGCTGCGCATGGCTTGCAATCAGGTGATGTGCGGCGCCGACACGGCGATTGCCGACGGCGCCGAAGTGGCGTTCTTCCCGCCGGTGACCGGCGGCTAGGTGGTCTTTTTGCGCTTGCGGGCGGCGGCCAGGTCGTCGCACATGCCGCAGGCCTTGGCGTGCCGGTAGCGGCGCCAGCTCGCGTAGGTGAATATCGCAGCGGCGATCAGCGCCCATGCGCCGGCGCTCAGGTAGTCTTCTTTCGCGGTTGAGCCTTTGAGCCACTCCACTGCGGCCAGGATCGCGAACAGCGGCACGCCGGCCAGCAGGAAGCGTTTCATCCAGAATATCGCACCCATTGTATCTCCCTCGTTTTTTATTGGACCGAATGCATGCAGTCTAGTTTGACACCTTTTCGCGTCGCCGTCATCGGCGGCGGTCCCGCCGGACTGATGGCAGCGCAGACGCTGGCGCAGGGCGGGGCGCAGGTGGACGTCTATGATGCCATGGCCTCGGTGGGCCGCAAGTTTTTGCTGGCCGGGCGCAGTGGCATGAACATCACGCATGCCGAGGCTTATCCCGATTTCGTCACCCGCTACGGCGCCAGCGCACAGCCGCTCAAGCCCATGCTGGACGCCTTCGGCCCGCAGGCGGTGCGCGACTTTGTGCACGGCCTGGGCCTGGAGACCTTTGTCGGCACCTCGGGCCGCGTGTTCCCGACCGATATGAAGGCGGCGCTGCTGCTGCGCGCCTGGGTGCACCGCCTGCGCGAAAGCGGCGTGCAGTTCCACATGCGCCACCGCTGGCAGGGCTGGCGCGACGATGCGCTGCTGTTCGCAACGCCGGACGGCGAACTGGCCGTGCGCGCCGACGCGGTGATCCTGGCCCTGGGCGGTGGCAGCTGGGCGCGGCTTGGTTCGGATGGCGCCTGGCTGCCGCTGCTGGCGGCGCGCGGCGTCGAGGTGGCGCCGCTGGCGCCGGCCAATTGCGGCTTCGATGTGGACTGGAGCGCGTTTTTCAGCAGCCGCCATGCCGGCGAGCCGTTGATGACGGTGGTGGTGATCGCGCGCGATGCGCAGGGCGTTGAAATGCGCAAGCAGGGGCAGTTCGTGGTGACGCAGGGCGGTGTGGAGGGCAGCCTGATTTACGCCTTGTCCGCGCCGCTGCGCGACCAGATCGCGGCCGAGGGCCACACCACCATCTGGCTGGACCTGATGCCCGACTGGAGCGAACAGCGGGTGCTGGACGAAGTGTCGCGGCCGCGCGGCGCGCGCTCCATGGCCAGCCACCTGCAGAGCCGCCTTGGGATCAAGGGGGTGAAGGCCGGGCTGCTGCGCGAGTGCCTGGGCAAGGAGCAGTACAGCGATGAGGGGCAACTGGCGGCGGCGATCAAGCGGCTGCCGGTGCGCCTGGTGCGTCCGCGCCCGATCGATGAGGCGATCAGCAGCGCCGGCGGCGTGCGCTGGGAAGCGTTACAGGGAACCATGCTGAAGGCGGCGCCGGGCGTGTTCGTCGCCGGCGAGATGATCGACTGGGAGGCGCCGACCGGCGGCTATCTGCTCACCGGCTGCTTCGCCGGCGGCGTGGCGGCGGCGCGCGACGCGCTGGCGTGGCGCCAGCTCACTCCCAGCTGACGTCGCCCGATCCGGTGCGGCTGACGTTGCGCTGGTCAGGATTGCCGAGCACGCGGATATCGCCGCTGCCGCGCAGCGTCAGGTCGGCCGACTGCTTGGCGAAAACGTGGCTGGTGCCCGAGCCTTTCAGGTTCACCGTCACTTTTTCAGCCGCCAGGTGGCGCGCATCGAGGTCGCCGGAGCCGGTCAGCTCCGCGTTCAGCACCTTGCAACTGCCGGACGCGGTGATCTGGCCCGAACCGACCATCTCCAGTTCCACGTTCTCCGTGCTGCCGGCGTTCAGATTCAGATTGCCGCTGCCGTGGGCGCCGGCGGTCAGCGAGCGATAGCGGCCGCTGAAGGTCACATTGCCCGAACCATGCAACTGCAGTTCCAGTTGTTCGCCATTGAAGCCGGACACCTTGGTGTCGCCGCTGCTGCTCACCACCAGTTCCTCCAGCGACGGCAGCACCAGTTCCACTTGCAGGCGGTGGCGCGGATTGAGCAGCATGCCCTTGGTGCCGATGTGCAGTTCGCGGCCATCCTGCACCGTCTCGATATTCGCCAGCGAACGCTGTTCGCCGCGCACCCGCAGCGAGGCGGCCGGCCCCTGCATCAGGATCAGGTCGATCGGACCGCTCAGTTCCACCGAGGTGGCCATGGCGTCGATCTTGCGGGCCTCGCTGCCCAGCGAGCGGCCGGCGGTGCTGCTGGGACTGCTGCTGCCGTAGGCTTTCAGCATGCTGTAGCTGACGCCGATCAGCACAAAGGCCAGTACCAGCAGGCCGGCTCCGATTTTCATTAAAGCGCGCATATTGTCCTCATCGTCCGCGCAGCAGCGAGACATTCATCGCCGCATAGCGTTTCAGGCCTATCACGGTGTAACGGGTCAGCACCACGCTGATCAGGCACAGGCCGATGCCGCCGAGGATCAGTCCCAGGCCGATCAGGGACTGGGTGGTGCGGGCGCCGCTGTCGAAATCGGTGGTGATGTGGACGTCGCCGGCGGCGACCGATTCGGCGCGGTTCAGCAAACGGCCGCTGCGGCTCAGATTCTCGCTGTCGGCCGACGGGCTGTCCGGGTCTTCCTTGCCGACTTCGACGCCCATGTTGTTGATCGAGACGCGCCAGCCCTGGGTGTCTTCTTCCTCGGCCTGGGTGTCGAAGTGGGAATTGGTGAATTCCATGATCTGGCGCAGCGGGCCTTCGAGCGCCAGTTCGTTCTGGCCCGACAGGCCGCTGGCGGTCAGCGCCACGCCGCCGATGTAAAAGGCAAACGCCGAAATGTAGATCGCGCCCAGCAGGCTGGCGTAGACCATGGCCGGAATCACCATGAACAGGTTGAAGATGGCCAGGCCGATGAAGGACACCATGGCCCGCGCCAGGTTGAACGGCGTTTTCTTTTGCTCGAAGGCGCTCATGTGGGCGTTGGCGCGCAGGGTCATGGCGATCTTGCGCGGTTCGTCCAGCTCCTGGTACACCTCGGCCTCGCTCCGGCCGGCCACCAGGCCGTCGATGAAGCGCTGCTCGTAGTAGGCCAGGGTCTTGGCCACCGTTTCCGGCGGCAGACCCTGCATGGCCTTGGTGAGCGCGTCGAGGTAGTCCTGCTTGGTCATGATGTCAGCTTCCCAATGTTTCTCTAAGTTCATCGCAATATAAGGCTTTGCCGATGATGCGACTGTACGCAGCCGCCCGTCCAGATGCCAGCGGCATGTGACAGGCTGCATAAATGACCGACAGGCGACCGAAAAGGGCTACTGGGCGGCGCTCCTCTTCAGCAGGGCGGCGGCGGCGACGCCGCTGCGGACCGCCGATTCCAGCGTGGCCGGATAGTCGCCGGCCGTGTAATCGCCGGCCAGCACCAGGCCGGGCAGGCCGCTGTCGTTGGACGGCCGCTGCAGGCCGGGCGTGCTGGCGTAGGTGGCGCGCTTTTCGGTGATGACCTTGAACCAGTCCGGCCGGCCCAGCTCCGGGCGCTGGAAATCCACCGCCAGCTGCACCGCCACGGCCTCGGCCAGCAGTTCCTGCGGCTGGTCGGCCGACTGGGCGGAGGCGCTGATGACCACCGCCAGCAGGCCGGGCTGGCTGGCGTCCAGCTGGCCGCGGTCGAACACGAACTGGCCGTAGTGGTGGTTGTACGGATCGTCCAGCAGCGCGTAGAACGGCAGGTCGAGTTTGACCGAGGCGGCGTATTGCAGGTAGACGGTGGTGATGGCTTCCGGCTCGAAGGCGGTCAGCTGGCTGCACAGGGCGGCGGTGTCGCATTCGGAAATATCGTGCAGCAGGGCGGCGGCCTGGCTGGCGCCGGTGGCCAGCACCACGCCGCTGAAATAGGTGCTCCAGGTGCCGCCGACCGCCGAACCGCTGATGTCCAGTTGCCACAGGCGCCCTTCGATCGAGTGGATGGCCTGCACCTTGGCGCCGCTGCGGACGTTGCCGCCGTGCGCCTCGACGTAAGCGCTGGCGGCTTCCGGGAACAGCGCGCTGAGGTCGGCGCGCGGCAGCAGCATGTCGGAGGCGCGGCGCCTGGCGCCCAGGCTGTCGCGCAGCACATTGAGGAATACTTGGGCCGAGGCCCGTTCCGGCGGCGTGTTCAGCGCGGCCAGGCACAGCGGGCGCCACATCAGCTGGATCAGGCGCGGCGTCTGGTCGAAGCGGGCCAGCAGTTCGCTGACGCTGCAATCCTGGTGCAGTTGCCAGCCCATCCAGCGGGCGGTGGTCGAGAAGCGGGCCAGGCTGAGTTTGTCTTCACGCGTCAGGCCCCGGGCGCGGAACAGGGCTGTTGCCAGGTGCAGCGGCGCCGGCAGCGGCAGCGACGGCGCCGCGAAGTCCATGCCGCCGGTGTTGGGCGGGTAGCGCATTTGCAGCGGCAGCGTCAGCAGCGCCTGCTCGCGGTCGATGCCGGCCAGCTTCATCAGGCGCAGCGATTCGCTGTAGGCGCCAAGCAGGATGTGCTGGCCGTTGTCGAGGTGGGCGCGGTCGGTTTCCACGCGGCGCGCGCGGCCGCCCAGGGTGCGCGCGGCTTCCAGCAGCGTGACCCTGTAGCCGGCCTGGGCCAGTTCGACCGCCGCCGCGCAGCCGGCCCAGCCGGCGCCGATCACCGCCACCGAACGGTAGGTCAGGCCGCGCTCCGCGTTGCCGCGTTTGTCGGCCGGCGTGCCGGCGATCTCCGGATCAGCCACGAATATAAGTCTTCCAGGCCAGCCACAGCTTGCGCAGCGGCGTCAGGGAAATGCGGTGTTGCAGCACGTGGTAGCCGTCGGCTTCCACCTCGGTCAGCAGGGTGCGGTAGATGGCCGACATCATCAGGCCGGGACGCTGGGCGCGGCGGTCTTCCTTCGGCAGCAGCGCGAAGGCTTCGTCGTAGACGGTCTGGGCGCGGGCGATCTGGAACGCCATCAGCTTTTCGAACTTGTCGGTGTGCTTGGCGTTGAGGATCTCGGCGGCGGTGACGTTGAACTGTTGCAACTCGTTGATCGGCAGGTAGATGCGGCCTTTGCGCGCGTCTTCGCCGACGTCGCGGATGATGTTGGTCAGCTGGAAGGCCAGGCCCAGTTTCTCGGCGAATTGCAGCGTTTGCGGATTGGTCACGCCGAAGATGCTGGCCGACAGGATGCCGACCACGCTGGCCACATGCCAGCAGTATTTATTCAGCGCAGGATAGTCGAGGTAGCGGGTCTGGTTCAGGTCCATTTCCATGCCGTCGATGATGGCCTGGAAATGTTCTTCCTTCAGATCGTAGGCTTGCAGGTGCGGTTGCAGCGCCTGCGTGACCGGGTGGGTCTGGCCGCCGGCGTACATCTTGCTTATCTCCGTGCGCCACCAGGCCAGCTTGATGCGGGCGATCGATTCGTCCGTGCATTCATCCACGGTGTCGTCCACTTCGCGGCAAAACGCGTACAGGGCGGTAATGGCACGGCGACGCTCCGGCGGCAGGAACAAAAAGCTGTAGTAAAAACTGGAGCCGCTTTGGGCGGTCTTTTGCTGGCAGTAGTCGTCGGGAGACATGAATAAAAAGCAATAGGCTATTCGAAGCCGCTATTCTATAGGAAGGGGGAACGTAGTGGTCTGCTACTTGAGGCGTTTTGCGGATACAATATGTTACCTTTGTCGGAGTTGCTTACGTATGAATCTTCAGATTGTCATAGCCTTGCTTGTTATTCCAGTGTTTGCTGGATGTCAGGGCTCGTCTGCGGAGGATACGTCGCCGATGAAAACGGCCACGTATTACACGCAGAATTTACAGGAAGCGCATGAGGTGGCGGGCCGCTGCAAGCTGCTGGATGCGCACAAACAACACACCCTCAGCGCGGGGGATTACCAGGAATGGCAGATTTCCAATGAGGGTGTGAATTGCCAGACGGCCTTGTCGGTGTCGGAGGCGGCGTCGATGCGCGAGCTGGTGCTGAAGCAGTCCAAGCCCTCAACGCCGGTCGCCTTGCCCAAAGTCTCGGCCCCGCCGTCATCCGCCGCGCCCTCCGTGCGCGAGCGCAGCGACCAGAAACTCAGCGCCTCCCGGACTCTCGCTCCTGTTTGATGGAGTCAAGCAAGGCTTGCGTCTCACCTAATTTCTTGTCCATGTCGACAGATTTCTGATCGCTGGCCTCCGTCTGTCGCTTGAGTTCAGTTTGACATCGCTGCGCGCCTCGTTGGCGACAAGCATCGCGTCAACTTCCTCTCTGGCCATGTCTGCCATGGTCGCCGCTCCGGCTACTGGTTTCCCAGTATAGGCTTGCGGGTGGTGGCGTCAATTGAGGCGACTCAAGCGGTGCGGAGTTCGGCTTTCAGGCGCTTTTTCATGCGGACGGCGGCCCAGAAGATGCCAACCCAGTCGCGGCGGGTCAGCTGCGGACGGTGCAGGAAGACGTCGTATTCGGCCGCTTCGATGGCGTCGAGGATGCGCAGGCCGCCCTGGACCACCATGCGCAGCTCAAAGCCGATCCGGCCCGGCAGGCGCAAGGCCAGCGGCGCGCCGCTCAGCATCAGTTTGCGCGCGCGGTCGACCTCAAACCGCATCAGCGAACGCCAGCGCGGACGCGCGCTCGCGTGATCCAGCGCCGCCGGCGAGATCGCATAGCGGTTCAGATCCTCCAGCGGGATATAAATACGCTCCTTGTGCAGATCCACCGCCACATCCTGCAGGAAGTTAATTAGCTGCAGCGCCGTGCAGATGGCGTCCGAATCGCGCACATTTTCCTCGTCGGCCGCGCCATACAGGTGCAACATCATGAAGCCGACCGGATTGGCCGAGCGGGCGCAATAGTCCAGCAGCGCGTCATAGGTGGCGTAGCGCGTCACCATCACATCCTGCTTAAAGGCCGACAACAGCTCGTACAGCGGCTTGAGCGGCATATCGTATTCCCGTACCACCTGCGCCAGTCGCTCGAACATCGGCTGGTGATCGGTCGCGCCGGCTTCGATGCGGGCCAGTGCCGCCTCGTAGGCGTTCAGCGCGGCCAGACGTTCTTCCGGCGCGGCATCTCCCTCATCGGCCAGATCGTCGGCGCTGCGGGCGAAGGCATAGATGGCTTCCACCGCCGGGCGCAAGCGCTTGGGCAGCAAAATCGAAGCGACAGGGAAGTTTTCGTAGTGATCGACCGGCATAGAACAGGGCAAGCGGCAGGTGCCGGGGTGAGGTTTCCAGCGCGTAATGGTAGTGCCATCATGAAATAAGAGCAAGGTCAAAATTAATGACGCGCCAGTCATTTGCAAACCAAGTTATTCGGCTTATAATTTATAAATAACCTGTCAGTCATTAAAAAAGGAAGCCGCTGTGTCCACTCTCAAGAATATGCTGGTCGCCGCCTCGGCGCTGGCCCTGCTTGGCGCTTGCTCCAAACCGGAAGAGAAAACCGAGGATATCCGTCCCGTGCGCGCCATTCAGCTGGTCGGCAGCGATGTTGACGTGAATGCCGAGTTTTCCGGCGAAGTGCGGGCGCGCGTCGAATCGCGCCTCGGCTTCCGCGTCGGCGGCAAGATCGTCAGCCGCAAGGTCGACGTCGGCACGCTGGTCAGGAAAGGCCAGGTGCTGATGCAGCTCGATCCGCAGGACTTGCAATTGTCGCAAGCCCAGGCGCTGGCAAACCTGCGCGCCGCCGAAACCAACCGCGACCTGGCCAAGGCCGATCTGAAGCGCTACCAGGAACTGGTCAGCAAGAGCTTCGTCAGCCAGTCGGTGCTGGACGCCAAGGATTCCACCTTCAAGGCTGCGCAGGCCAGTGTCGACGCCGCGCAGGCGGGGTATCGCGGCCAGTCCAACCAGGCCGGCTACGCCGCGCTGGTGGCGGACGTGGACGGCGTGGTGACCGAAGTGGACGCCGAAATCGGCCAGGTGGTGACCGCCGGCACGCCGGTGGTGCACGTCGCCAAGTCCGGCGAGAAGGAAATTGTCATCGGCCTGCCGGAAGACAAGGTCGAGACGCTGCGCCGTGTGCAGGACGTGCAGGTGCGCCTGTGGGCCGATCCGAAGAACACGGTGGCGGGCAAGATCCGCGAAATTTCGCCGGTGGCCGACCCGTCCACCCGTACCTACACCGTCAAGGTATCGATTCCGGATTCGTGGGCCGAAGCCAAGCTGGGCATGACCGCGCTGGTGCAGTTCGCGTCGAAAACGCCGGTGCCGCAGATCAAGGTGCCTTTGACCGCGCTGTTCTATGAAAAATCCGCCACCTCGGTGTGGGTGGTGGAGCAGGGCGCCGTCAAGCTGGTGCCGGTGACCATCGGCGGCGTGGCCGGCAACGACATCGTGCTGGCAGGCGGCGTCAAGCAGGGCCAGACCGTGGTGACGGCCGGCGTCAACCTGCTGAAACCGGGCCAGAAGGTCAAGATCCTGGGTGATGACTTGCCGAAGGCCGCCAAATGAAGGAAGGATTCAACCTCTCACGCTGGGCGCTGGAACACATTCCACTGACCCGCTACCTGATCGCGGTGCTGCTGATTGGCGGCGCACTCAGCTATTCCAACCTGGGCCAGGATGAAGATCCGCCATTCACCTTCCGCGCGATGGTGGTGCGGGCCAACTGGCCGGGCGCGACCTCGCTGCAAATGGCCGAGCAGGTCACCGACAAGCTGGAGAAAAAGCTCCAGGAAACGCCGGGCATCGACGAGATTTCCAGCTATTCCAAGCCGGGCGAAACCACCATCATCCTCAAGCTGCGCGAATCGACGCCGCCCAAGGACGTGTCGCAAGCCTGGTATCAGGTGCGCAAGAAAATCAGCGATATCCAGCTGACGCTGCCTTCCGGCGTGCAGGGGCCGTTCTTCAACGATGAGTTCGGCGATACCTATGGTTCCATCTTCGCGCTGTCCGGCGACGGCTTTACCTATGCCGAGATGAAGGATTACGCCGATTTCGTGCGCCAGCAACTGCTGGGCGTGCCGCTGGTGTCCAAGGTCGAACTGTTCGGCGTACAGGATGAGAAAATCAATATCGAGTTCTCGCACCAGAAATTCGCCCAGCTGGGCATTCCGTTCGAGGCCATCGTCAACCAGATCGCTACCCAGAACACGGTGGAAGCCACCGGCGTGCTGGTGACGCCGAGCGACAACCTGCAGGTGCGCGTCACCGGCGCGCTGAAGACGGTCAAGGATCTGGAAGACCTGGAGCTGCGCGCCAACGGCACCACCTTCCGCCTGGGCGATTTCGCCACCATCAAGCGCCAGTATCAAGATCCTCCGGGCAACAAGATGCGCTTCAACGGCAAGGAAGTGATCGGCCTGGGCGTATCGATGGAGAAGGGCGGCAACATCATCATGCTTGGCAAGCACATGGAGAAAACCGTGTCCGAGCTGAAGGCCAAGCTGCCGGTCGGTATCGAGCTGGAGCGCGTGTCGGACCAGCCGGAGGCGGTCAAGGATTCGGTGGGCGAGTTCGTGCACACGCTGATCGAGGCGGTGCTGATTGTACTGGCGGTGAGCTTTGTCGCGCTGGGCCTGCACAGCAAGCCCAAGCTGCGCCTGGACGTGCGTCCGGGCCTGGTGGTGGCGCTGAGTATTCCGCTGGTGCTGTCGGTCACCTTCCTGTTCATGCGCGTGCTGGAAATCGACCTGCACAAGATCTCGCTGGGGGCGCTGATCATCGCGCTCGGCCTGCTGGTGGATGACGCCATCATCGCCGTCGAAATGATGGTGCGCAAAATGGAGGAGGGCATGTCGCGCTTTGACGCCGCCACCTTCGCCTACAAATCCACCGCGATCCCGATGCTGACCGGTACGCTGATCACGGTGGCGGGCTTCCTGCCGATCGGCCTGGCCAAGTCGGCGGCGGGCGAGTACACCTTCTCGCTGTTCTCGGTCAACGCCCTGGCCCTGGTGATTTCGTGGGTGGTGGCGGTGACGTTCACGCCTTACCTCGGCTACGTGCTGCTGAAGGTCAAGCCGCATGCCGATGGTGGCAGCGAGCACGACCTGTTCGATACGCCGGGCTTCCGCAAATTCCGGGCGCTGGTCAACTGGTGCGTCGAGTACCGCTGGATCACGATCGGCGCCACGCTGGCCGTGTTTGCGCTGGGCGTGTACGGCTTCAAGTTCATCGAGAAGCAGTTCTTCCCGGATTCCAGCCGTCCCGAACTGATGGTCGAGATGTGGACGCCGGAAGGCACGACCTTTGTCGCCAACGAAGCGCAGGTGAAGAAGTTCGAAGCCTTCATCCGCAAGCAGGAAGGCGTAATTAGCGTCACCAGCTACGTCGGCACCGGTTCGCCGCGTTTCTACCTGCCGCTCGACCAGATTTTCCCGCAGACCAACGTGTCGCAGATCGTCGTGCTGCCGAAGGACCTGAAGGCGCGCGCCGCCTTGCGCGACAAGATCGTCGACGTCTTCAAGCATGACTTCCCGGAAGTGCGCGGCCGCGTCAAGCTGCTGCCGAACGGGCCGCCGGTGCCGTATCCGGTGCAGTTCCGCGTGACCGGCACCGAGGTCGACAAGGTGCGCGCCATCGCCGACCAGGTGAAAGACATCATGCGCGCCAATCCGAACACCATCGGCGTCAACGACAACTGGAATGAGTCGGTCAAGGTGCTACGCCTGGACCTGGACCAAGACAAGATGCGCGCGCTGGGCGTGACTTCGCAAACGGTGATGCGCGCCGCCAACACCATCCTGTCCGGCACCACCATCGGCCAGTTCCGCGAAGGCATCAAGCTGATCGACATCCAGATCCGCCAGCCGGTCGAAGAACGGGCGACGATTTCGGTGCTGAACGATACCAATATCCCGACCGCCAGCGGCAAGTCGGTGCCGATCAGCCAGCTGGCCCGCGCGCACTTCGTGTGGGAGCCGGGCGTGGTGTGGCGGGAAGGGCGCGACTGGGCCATCACCGTGCAGTCGGACGTCGGCGACCATATCCAGGGGCCGACGGTGTCGGGCCAGATCGAGCCGAAGCTGAAGGCGCTGCGCGACGCGCTGCCGGCCGGCTATGCGATCACGGTCAAGGGCGCGGCCTCGGACAGCGGCGCGGCGGAAGCGTCGATCGCGGCCAATCTGCCGCTGGCGATCTTCCTGATCTTCACGCTGCTGATGCTGCAGTTGCACAGCTTCTCCCGCGCGCTGCTGGTGTTCCTGACCGGCCCGCTGGGCGTGGCAGGGGCGGCGATGGCGCTGCTGTTGCTGGGCCGGCCGCTGGGCTTCGTGGCCAACCTCGGCATCATCGCGCTGTTCGGCATGATCATCCGTAACTCGGTGATCCTGGTCGACCAGATCGAGCAGGACATCAAGGCCGGTCACGATCCGTGGACCGCGATTGTGGAATCGGCGGTGCGCCGTTGCCGTCCGATTATCCTGACGGCCGCCGCGGCGGCGCTGGCGATGATTCCTCTTTCGCGCTCGGTATTCTGGGGACCGATGGCGGTGGCGATTATGGGCGGGCTTATTTTGGCCACGGCGCTGACTTTATTGTTCCTGCCGGCGTTGTATGCGGCCTGGTTTAGAGTGAAAAAGCCGCTAAAACAGGCAAATAATTAGAAATTTGCGCGGAATGTTGGCGACATACTAAAAAACGCCACCATTCCGCGAAAAACCCGTTAAAATACCGCGTTGAAGTTGAAAGCTCCTGCATCAAAGAGCGGGAATAGGGCGACCGTTTTCACTTACGGGTCGCCCTTTGCTTTTGTGCACACATGCCGCGAGGATGGCGAAATTGGTAGACGCACCAGGTTTAGGTCCTGACGCCAGCAATGGTGTGGGGGTTCGAGTCCCCCTCCTCGCACCAACTGTACTTTTTATTTTTTGGACGATTTTTACATGGCAACTGCAGTCGAAACCTTGGGCAAACTCGAACGTCGTATCACGATCTCCTTCCCGCTGACCGAAGTCCGCGCTGAAGTTGAGAAGCGCCTGAAAGTGCAAGCCAAAACGGCTAAGGCACCAGGCTTCCGTCCGGGCAAAGTTCCTCTGAAAATGGTCGCAGCACAATACGGTTATCAGATCGAGACCGAAGTGCTGAATGATAAAGTTGGCCGCGCTTTCAACGACGCCGCAAACGAAGCCCAGCTGCGCGTCGCTGGCTTCCCGAACATCGAGCCTAAGCAAGAATCGCCAGCCGGCGTTCTGAGCTTCGACGCGACCTTCGAAATCTACCCGGAAGTCGTCATCGGCGACCTGACCACCGTGGAAATCGAAACCGTCAAAGCCGACGTCAGCGATGCTGAAATCGACAAGACCATCGAAATCCTGCGCAAACAGCGCGTGCACTTCCACACCAAGGGCGAAGCCGGTGAACACGGCGACGGCGGCGAAGCTGTTGCCGCCAACGGCGACCGCGTGACCGTCGACTTCGTCGGCTCGATCGACGGCGTTGAGTTCCCAGGCGGCAAAGCTGAAGACTACCCGTTCGTGCTGGGCGAAGGCCGCATGCTGCCGGAATTCGAAGCCGCCACCGTCGGCCTGAAAGTCGGCGAAGCCAAGACCTTCCCACTGGCATTCCCAGAGGACTACCATGGTAAAGACGTGGCCGGCAAAACCGCCTCGTTCACCATCACCCTGAAAAAACTGGAATGGGCGCACCTGCCGGAAGTCGACGGCGAATTCGCCAAGTCGCTGGGCGTGGCCGACGGCGACGTTGCCAAAATGCGCGACGACATCAAAGTCAACCTGGAGCGTGAAGTGGCTGGCCGCGTGAAAGCACGCAACAAGGAAGCCGTGATGGACGCGCTGGTGAAAACCGCGACCCTGGACGTGCCACAATCGCTGATCGCTCAGGACACCGAGCGTCTGGCCGAAATGACCCGCCAGGACATGGCGCAGCGCGGCATGAACGTCAAGGACGTGCCATTCCCGCCAGAACTGTTCGCGGAAAAAGCCGAGCGTCGTGTACGCCTGGGCCTGATCCTGTCGCAACTGGTCGGCGAAAACAACCTGCAAGCCCAGCCTGAACAGGTGAAAGCGCAGATCGAAGACTTCGCACAGAGCTACGAAGACCCACGCGAAGTGCTGAAGTACTACTACAGCGATCGTCGTCGTCTGGCCGAAGTCGAAGCCCTTGTATTGGAAGAAAACGTCGTCAACTACGTCCTGGGCCTGTCGAAGACGTCGTCCAAGGCAATCGCCTTTGACGAACTGATGGGAAGCAACGCACAAGCGTAATTCAGTTTGGGCCGGATGATGTATTATTTGATACACCCGGCCTTTATAGCTGCTTCACAAGGAAATGGAATGACTGGTATGAACCGAAATCCGGCGCTGGACACCGAAATGCTCGGCCTGGTGCCGATGGTGGTGGAACAAAGCGGTCGCGGCGAGCGCTCTTACGACATCTACTCGCGTCTGCTGAAGGAACGTATTATCTTCATGGTCGGTCCGGTCAACGACCAGATGGCCAATCTGGTGGTCGCCCAGCTGCTGTTCCTGGAAAGCGAAAATCCAGACAAGGACATCTCGCTGTATATCAACTCTCCTGGCGGTTCGGTCTCGGCCGGCCTGGCGATCTACGACACGATGCAGTTCATCAAGCCAGACGTGTCGACACTGTGCACCGGCATCGCCGCCTCGATGGGCGCGTTCCTGCTGGCCGCCGGCGCCAAGGGCAAGCGTTTCTCGCTGCCGAACTCGCGCATCATGATTCACCAGCCGTCGGGCGGTTCGCAGGGCATGGCTTCGGATATCGAAATCCAGGCCAAGGAAATCCTGTACCTGCGCCACCGTCTGAACTCGATCATGGCTGAACGCAGTGGCCAGACCGTCGAGCAGATCGCCAAAGACACCGATCGTGATCGCTTCATGTCGGCGGAAGAAGCGGTAGAGTACGGTCTGATCGACAAAATGTTGACCAACCGGGCTTAATGCTTCCCCCGCAGCATTGCTAAAAAGACGCCCGGACGATTAATCGTTCGGGCGTTTCGTTTTTATTTCGGGTAGCATGTGGTGTAGGCGGATTTTTTCCAGTCTTCAAACTTGCTAACCGGCAATGGCCACGCCATTCTGTAACCAAAGAAAACTGCCCATGTCAGACAAAAAATCCTCCAGCGGCGAAAAACTTCTGTATTGCTCGTTCTGCGGCAAAAGCCAGCACGAGGTGAAGAAGCTCATCGCCGGCCCGTCGGTATTCATCTGCGATGAGTGCATCGACCTGTGCAATGACATCATCCGCGACGAGACCTCGGCCATCGAGTCGGTCTCGGGCGCCAAGTCGGACCTGCCGACCCCGCACGAAATCAAGGACCTGCTGGATCAGTACGTGATCGGCCAGCAGACCGCCAAGCGCATCCTGTCGGTGGCGGTGTACAACCACTACAAGCGCCTCAAGCACCTGGGCAAGAAAGACGACGTCGAGCTGGCCAAGTCGAACATCCTGCTGGTCGGTCCGACCGGCTCGGGCAAGACGCTGCTGGCGCAGACCCTGGCGCGCATGCTGAACGTGCCGTTCGTCATCGCCGACGCCACCACGCTGACCGAAGCCGGCTATGTGGGCGAGGACGTCGAGAATATCATCCAAAAACTGTTGCAAAGCTGCAACTACGACGTGGACAAGGCGCAACGCGGCATCGTCTACATCGATGAGATCGACAAGATCTCGCGCAAGTCGGACAACCCGTCGATCACCCGCGACGTGTCGGGCGAGGGCGTGCAGCAGGCGCTGCTGAAGCTGATCGAGGGCACCATGGCCTCGGTGCCGCCACAAGGCGGCCGCAAGCACCCGAACCAGGACTTCGTGCAGATCGACACCACCAACATCATGTTCATCTGCGGCGGCGCGTTTGACGGCCTGGCCAAGGTGATCGAGAACCGTTCGGAGAAATCCGGCATCGGTTTCGGCGCCTCGGTGAAGAGCAAGTCCGAGCGCAACGTCAGCGAAGTGCTGCTGGAAGCGGAACCGGAAGACCTGATCAAGTTCGGCCTGATCCCTGAACTGGTGGGCCGTCTGCCGGTGGTGGCGACGCTCAACGAGCTGACCGAAGAGGCGCTGATCCAGATCCTGGTCGAGCCGAAAAACGCGCTGATCAAGCAGTATTCGAAGCTGCTGGAAATGGAAGGCGCGGAACTGGAAATCCGCCCGGCCGGCCTGCACGCGATCGCCAAGAAAGCGCTGGCGCGCAAAACCGGCGCCCGCGGCCTGCGTTCGATCCTGGAACACGCGCTGCTCGATACCATGTATGAGCTGCCAAATGAAACCAACGTTACTAAAGTGGTGATCGACGAGAATACCATTACCAGTGGCGCAAAACCTTTGTTGATTTATCAGGAGCAGGCCAAGGCTTCTGGTGAGAATTAAATAACTTGTGCACACTTGCCCCGCTCGACAGCAAAATTCATTTCGCATCCGTGGGGCAAGGCGGTACAATAAAAATCAATAAAAGAATGCAGGCTTCATTCGGAAAGCCACTCGTGACGGCCTGTCGCGCGTGGCTTTTTTATTTGGCATTCTTTTAGAGCGACTTGGCATAATTGGAAAACATTCTTTTATATGAGGAATATTTCTTGCAGGTCGGTCTTGTGATTTGGCATAACAGCGCCCACATCATAATCACGCTTTCACATAAGGTACGCCATGACAACTTCCAAATTAACTGAGCAAACTCAACTGCCGTTATTGCCACTGCGGGACGTCGTCGTATTTCCGCATATGGTGATACCGCTGTTCGTAGGGCGCCCAAAATCGATCAAGGCGCTGGAAGCCGCTATGGAGCAGGGCAAGAGCATCATGCTTGCCGCGCAAAAAGCCGCTGCCAAGGACGAACCTTCTGCCTCCGATATCTACGAAATCGGCTGCGTGGCCAATATTCTGCAAATGCTGAAATTGCCGGACGGCACCGTCAAGGTGCTGGTCGAAGGCGCTCAGCGTGCGCGCATCAATAAAATCACCGACGCGCCGACGCACTTCGTCGCCGATCTGACGCCGCTCGACTCCGAGCTGGGCGACGATTCGGAAATCGAAGCCATGCGCCGCGCCATCGTTCAGCAGTTCGACCAGTACGTCAAACTGAACAAGAAAATTCCGCCTGAGATCCTGGCATCGCTGTCGGGCATCGACGACGCCGGCCGCCTGGCCGACACCGTCGCCGCGCACTTGCCGCTGAAGCTGGAACAGAAACAGGTGATCCTGGAGATCTTCAGCGTCGCCAAGCGCCTGGAGCATCTGTTGGGCCAGCTGGAAGGCGAACTGGACATCCTGCAGGTCGAGAAGCGTATCCGTGGCCGCGTCAAGCGCCAGATGGAGAAGTCGCAGCGCGAGTACTACTTGAACGAACAGGTCAAGGCGATCCAGAAGGAACTGGGCGAGGGCGAAGACGGCGCCGACCTGGACGAGCTGGAGAAGAAGGTCGCCCTGGCCAAGATGCCGAAAGAGGCGCTGGACAAGGCCACCGCCGAGCTGAAAAAGCTGAAGCTGATGTCGCCGATGTCGGCCGAAGCCACCGTGGTGCGCAACTACATCGACACCCTGGTCAGCCTGCCGTGGAAGAAAAAATCCAAGGTCAACAACGATCTGACCAACGCTGAAAAAGTGCTGGAAGGCGATCACTACGGCCTGGAAAAAGTCAAAGAACGCATCCTGGAATATCTTGCAGTCCAACAGCGCGTCGACAAGCTGAAAGCGCCGATCCTGTGCTTCGTCGGTCCTCCAGGCGTGGGTAAAACCTCGCTGGGCCAGTCGATCGCCCGCGCCACGAACCGCAAGTTCGTGCGCATGGCGCTCGGCGGTGTGCGCGACGAGGCCGAGATCCGTGGTCACCGTCGTACCTACATCGGCTCGATGCCGGGCAAGGTGCTGCAATCGCTGGCGAAGGTCGGCGTGCGCAACCCGCTGTTCCTGCTGGACGAGATCGACAAGATGGGCGCGGACTTCCGCGGCGATCCATCGTCGGCGCTGCTGGAGGTACTGGATCCTGAACAGAACCACACCTTCTCGGACCACTACATCGAGGTCGATTTCGACCTGTCGGATGTGATGTTCGTGGCGACCTCGAACTCGTACAACATTCCGCCGGCGCTGCTGGACCGTATGGAAGTGATCCGCCTGTCGGGCTACACCGAGGACGAGAAAACCAGCATCGCCCAGCGTTATCTGCTGCCGAAACAGGTCAAGAACAATGGCCTGAAAGAGGACGAGATCTCGATCAGCGAAGCGACGGTACGCGACATCGTGCGCTACTACACCCGTGAAGCCGGTGTGCGTTCGCTGGAGCGCGAAGTGTCGAAGATCTGCCGCAAGGTGGTCAAGATGCTGCTGCTGAAGAAGTCGGACAAGAAAGTGACGATCACGCCGAAAAACCTGGACAAGTTCCTGGGCGTGCGCCGCTACGACTTCGGCGTGGCCGAGAAGGAAAACCAGATCGGCCAGGTGGTCGGCCTGGCATGGACCGAGGTGGGCGGCGACCTGCTGACCATCGAAGCCGTGCAGATGCCGGGCAAGGGCGGTGTGATCCGCACCGGCACCCTGGGCGACGTGATGAAAGAGTCGATCGAAGCAGCCCGCACCGTGGTGCGCAGCCGCGCCAATCGTCTCGGCATCAAGAACGAAGTGTTTGAGAAGTCGGACATCCACATCCACGTGCCGGAAGGCGCGACGCCGAAGGACGGTCCGTCCGCCGGCGCCGCCATGACGGTGGCGATGGTGTCGGTCTTCACCGGGATTCCGGTGCGCGCCGACGTGGCGATGACCGGCGAGATCACGCTGCGCGGCGAGGTATTGCCGATCGGCGGCTTGAAGGAAAAACTGCTGGCGGCCCAGCGCGGTGGCATCAAGACCGTGCTGATCCCGGAGCAGAACGTCAAGGATCTGGCCGACATTCCGGACAATGTCAAAAACAAGCTGGAGATCGTGCCGGTGCGTTGGATCGACAAAGTGCTGGAAATCGCCCTGGAACGCCAGCCGGAACCGCTGGTGGAAACCGCGCCGGTGGAAGCCGTCGCGGCGGCCGCCGCCAAGCCGGATGGCCAGACCGAGGTGGTAAAACACTAACGTTGTAGCTGTAATATCAATAAAACAGGCGCTTATATAGCGCCTGTTTTATTATTTTTACTTATTTTTCTATTGTGCAGCCTTGACACACGGGTGGGCTGGCTTGTTTAATACGGCCTGAAATTTTCGCGTTGCCGCATTTTAAGGCGGCAACAGATATAACCTATGTGACGGGGAATTGCTTTGAATAAGACTGAATTGATCGACCATATCGCTACCACCGCTGATATTTCGAAAGCGGCTGCTGCTCGCGCACTGGACGCAGTGATTGACGGTGTTACCACCACCCTGCAAAAGAACGACAGCGTGACCCTGGTTGGCTTTGGTACCTTCTCCGTGAGCGAACGCGCTGCCCGCACCGGCCGCAATCCGCGCACCAAAGAAGAGATCACCATCGACGCAGCTAAAGTTCCTAAATTTAAAGCTGGTAAAGCTTTGAAAGATGCTGTAAACTAACGGACTTCGGTGAGCAGCACAGGCTGTAAAGCTGTTCACCACAGGCAAGCGGGCGGTTAGCTCAGTTGGTAGAGCGGAGCCCTTACAAGGCTTAGGTCGGGAGTTCGAGCCTCTCACCGCCCACCAGATGTTTGAAAAAACAAGTTTGCCAAAACGTAAGTTTTAAAGTAGTATGTAGCACCTTGTAGTTTGCTGGAGCGGTAGTTCAGTTGGTTAGAATACCGGCCTGTCACGCCGGGGGTCGCGGGTTCGAGTCCCGTCCGCTCCGCCAGCAAATACAAATCGAGTAGTACCCAAAGGAGCGGTAGTTCAGTTGGTTAGAATACCGGCCTGTCACGCCGGGGGTCGCGGGTTCGAGTCCCGTCCGCTCCGCCAAGAACAAGATACCCCGCAGCTTATATGAGCTGCGGGGTTTTTCTTTTTCGGGCCTATAATTCAACATTGAATATCCGATATATTCCTTGTAAAATCCAGCAACCGGAATTGGCGAACGCGAGTTCGCCTTTTTTGTATGTGCAAGTCCCACTCAATCCGAATTGGCAGACCATGTTTGAATTTATTCGTACCCATCAACGTTTGATGCAAATCTTCCTGGCGATCATCATCGTGCCATCGTTTGCATTTGTCGGCATCGGCAGTTACAAAAGCTTTGGCGACGACGCCAGCACCATCGCCAAGATCGATGGCAAGCCTTTGAGCCAGCAGGAGTTCGACAACGCCGTGCGCAATCAGCTGGATACCTACCGCCAGCGCCTTGGCGCGCAGTTCGACCAGAAAATGTTCGACACGCCGGAGTTCAAGCAGAACATCCTTGACCAGTTGATCGCGCAACGCGCCATCGCCGCTGAAGTCATCCATAACAACCTGAGCGTGTCCGACGCGCAGCTGCAAAAAGCCATCATGGACATGTTCGGCGGCCCTGGCTCGTTCGACAAGGAACGCTACATCGCCATCCTGACCGCGCAAGGCATTCGTCCGGAAGACAACGACGCCCGCATGCGCCGCGACATGGCGCTGCAGCAGCTGGCCGCGTCGATCGAAGGCACCGGCTTCGCGCCGCGCACCGTCGCCAAGACCGTGTCCGACATCGCCGCGCAAGAGCGCGAAGTGCAGGAACTGCTGCTGCCGGTGGCCGACTTCGTGCCGCAGGTCAAAGTGACCGACGAGATGGTCAAGGCCTTCTACGACAAGAACAGCAAGTTCTTCGAAGTGCCTGAACAGGCAAAGATCGAATACGTGGTGCTGAACAACGACGCCGTGATGAGCCAGGTCAGCGTGACCGACACCGAAGTGTCGGACTACTATGCCAAGAATTCGGCCCAGTTCACCACGCCGGAAACCCGCCGCGCCAGCCACATCCTGATCGCCGTGAAGAAGGGCGCCAGCGCCGCCGACACCACCGCCGCCAAGGCCAAGGCCGAAGCCATCGTGGCCGAACTGCGCAAGACCCCTGGCGACTTCGCCAAAGTGGCCAAAGCCAAATCGGAAGATCCAGGTTCGGCCGAGCAGGGCGGCGATCTGGGCGTGATCGAAAAAGGCGTGATGGTTGCGCCGGTCGAAGCGGCCATCGGCAAGCTGAAGCAGGGCGAGATCAGCGACGTGGTGCAGTCGGAATTCGGTTTCCACGTGCTGACCGTGACCGAGCTGAAACCAGCCGTGGTCAAACCGCTGGAACTGGTAAAAGCCGACATCACCGATCTGCTGAAGAAACAGAAAGCCGCGAAGAAGTATTCGGAAATGGCTGAAGCCTTCACCAACACCGTCTACGAGCAAGCCGACAGCCTGAAACCGGTTGCCGACAAGCTGGGCCTGAAGATCGAAACCGCCGCCAACGTCTCGCGCACCGCATCGCCGGCCGCCGGCGCCGCCGCGTTCAACAACGCCAAGTTCCTGAGCGCGCTGTTCTCCAACGATTCGTTGAGCAGCAAGCGCAATACCGAAGCGGTGGAAACGGCGCCGAACACCCTGGTGTCGGGCCGTATCGTCGAGTTCAAGCCTGCCAGTAAGCGTCCACTGGCCGAAGTCGATGCGCAGATCCGTCAGCGCGTGACCATGGAAGAAGCCGCCAAGCTGGCCGCCAAAACCGGCGAAGAGAAACTGGCTGCCTTCAAGAAGTCCGGCGATGCGACCGGTTTCGGCGCCGCCAAACTGGTGTCGCGCGCCAAGCCTGAAGGCATCAACGGCCTGGCCATGCAGTCGATCATGAAGGCCGACACCACCAAGCTGCCAGCCTACGTTGGCGTCGATGTGCCAGGCATGGGCTACGG
This sequence comes from Duganella alba, assembly GCF_009674495.1. GTDB lineage: Bacteria > Pseudomonadota > Gammaproteobacteria > Burkholderiales > Burkholderiaceae_D > Rugamonas > Rugamonas alba. The sequence goes on from NZ_WKJN01000001.1 coordinate 111,735, forward strand.
CGTGTACCGCATCGGCAAGGTGCAGCAGCCTGCCGCCGCCGATGAGGCGCAGCGCAAGTCGGAAGCCGAACAGATCGGCAACATGCTGGCGCAGCAGGAGATGGCGCAGTACATCGAGCTGCTGAAGCAAAAGGCCAAGGTCAAAATCCTCAAGCCGGTTGCGACGACAACCACCGTGACTGAAGTGAAGTAATCCAGCAAGGGCCGCATTAGCGGCCCTTTTTACATATGACGCAAACCAGGGGAACCCTGCTCGGCCTCGCGGCCATTTTGTTGTGGAGCACCGCGCCGTCGCTGCTACGCTTGTTCAGCGAGCGCGCCGGCGCGGTGGCCGGGGCGGCGATGATCTACACGCTGGCCTCGCTGATGCTGGTGCTGCTGCGTGGCTGGACACCGCTGCGGCGGTATCCGCGCCGCTACCTGCTGATCGGCGGCGCGCTGTTCGCCGGCTACGAAGTGGCGCTGGCCCTGGCGCTGGGTTTCGCGCAGGACCGCACCCAGGCGATCGAAGTCGGCCTGATCAACTATTTGTGGCCTTGCCTGACCGTCGCGCTGATGGTGCTGGGCGGGCGCCAGCGCGCCAACCTGTGGCTGGCGCCGGGCCTGCTGCTGTCGCTGCTCGGCGTGGCGTGGATACTGGGCGGCGGCGAAGGCTGGTCGGCGGCGCACCTCGCGGCCAATGCGGCCCACAATCCCCTGAGTTACGGACTGGCCCTCGCCGGCGCGGTGCTGTGGGCGGTCTACTGCACCGCAGCCAAGCCGCTGGCGCAGGGCACGGATGCCATCGTGCCGTTCTTTGTGCTGACCAGTGTGGTGTTGTGGCTGAAGCTCGCGCTGGGCGGCGCGGCGCTGCCTGCGTTGGGGGGCGGCGGCACGGTCCTGGCGCTGCTGTGCGCGGCGGCGGTGATGGCGCTGGGCTATGCCAGCTGGAATCGCGCGCTGGCGCATGGCAATCTGGCGCTGCTGGCTGCGGTGTCGTACGCGGCGCCGGTGCTGTCGTCAGCATTCAGCGCCGCCATTCTGCGTACCGCCTTGCCGGCCAGTTTCTGGCAAGGCGCGGCGATGGTGACGGCGGGCTCCCTGTGCTGCTGGTGGGCCACCCGCCGGACTGCTTAGTACGAGTAGTTCAAACGCGCGTAGTAGTAGCCGCCGTTGATGCCGATCGGCGAGAACGACGGATACTGCGTCACCGCCGCCGTGTTCAGCGCAGCACGCGCCGCCGCGATGTAGGCCTGGTTCACCTTGTCCGGATACTTGTTGAACAGGTTGTTGGCGCCGACCGATGCGGTCAATGCCTTGGTCAGGCGGTACGATACTTCCAGGTCGGTGGTCGCCAGCGTCTTGATCTTGGTCTCGTAGTAGGTCACGTTGTCCAGCGAGTTATAGTTGGACGACGGGCCGTAGATCGATTCCCGCAGATTGACGCTCCAGTCGCCTTTCTTCCACAACGCACCCAGGTTGACGCGCACCTTCGGCGACGACTTCTCCAGCGAGGCGATCGCGGCCTGGTCCAGCAGCTTCTGCGGCAGCAGTTGCGACGGCGCCTGGTTGACCTTGGTCACCTCCACCTTGTTGTAGTTGGCGGCGGCCGACCAGTCGACCTTGCCGGCGTCGCCAAAGCTGCTGCCATACGAGAACACCGCTTCGATGCCCTGGTCCTTGGTGTTGGCGGCGTTGGAGAAGATGCTGATGCCGGTTTTGGTGACGGTCGGGTCCAGGATATTGCCGTTGGCCTTGATGGCGGCCACCACCGCCGGCGCATTCACCGCATTGCCCGAACCGAACACCGTGCCGCTGCCGATAATGCGGTCGTGGATGTTGATGCTGTAGGCGTCCACCGTCAGCGTGGCTTTCGGAATCGGATGCAGCACGAAGCCGACGCTGTAGTTCTGCGACTTCTCCGGCTTCAGGCCGTTGATGCCGACCAGCGCCGCCGCCGGCGAGTTAGGCGCCAGCTGCACCGACGCCTGGGTCGGCGACACGTTGGTGGCCGAGTAGTACTGCTCGGCCATGGTCGGCGCGCGGAAGCCGTTGCTGACCGTGCCGCGCAGCGCGAATTCCGGCGTGAAGTCGTAGCGGCCGGTGACCTTGCCCACGCGTGCGCTGCCGAAGTCGCTGTAGTTCTCGTAGCGCGCGGCCACGTCCAGCTTCAGGTTGGCGATCGGCGAGCCGGCCAGGTCGATGTACACCGATTTGTTGTTGCGGTTATGGCTGCCGGCGTCGGTCAGCGAGAAACCCGGATACGATTGCGAGCCTTCCTTGTAGCGCGACGCGGCGTCGCCGGCGCCGATTTCATAGGTGTCGCGGCGATATTCCAGGCCGGCGGCCACCGACAGCGGCGTGGCCCAGCCAACCGCGTATTCATTGCTGATGTCCAGCGAGGTGGTCCATTGGCTGGCGGTGAAGGCGCCGGCGTGGAAATTGGTCGGCGTCGAACCGGTGTCGTTGTATAGCGCGATGTTGGCCGAGTTGACCACGCCGATGTCGGCCTTGTCCTGGCCGTAGGTGGAACTCAAGTCCCAGTTCCAGCCGGCCGCCGTGCCGCGCGCGCCGCCGGTGAACGCATAGTCCTTCTCGTCCATCGCTTCCAGCGGGTTGAAGCCGTTCGGATAGATCTTCGGCAGGCGGTTCGGCAGGCGGTAGTTTTCATATGACTGCGCGGTCTTCTTGCCGTAGGTGGCGAGGCTGTACAGCTCGACGCCGCCAAGGTCGATGCCGGCGTTCAGCGACAGCAGCGAGATGTGGTAGGCGGCGTCGCCGGAGATCTTGTTGGCATACGGGTAGCCGTCGGCCTTGGTCAGGGTCGGCATGGACGCCATGTTGGCGGCGCTGACCACGCGCGGATCGATGTCCGAGCGGTCGCTGTGGCCGTGGTATTTGTGTTCGCCGGTGATGTTGATGTAGCTGTTGGCGCTAGGCTCGAAGCCCTGGTTGAACGAAACGTCGCCGGTCTTGCCGCCTTGGTCGATATAAGCGCCGCCGGTGGTGGTGAGCGAACCGCCCGAGCTGTCTTTCTTGAGGATGATGTTGATCACGCCGGCGATCGCGTCGGTGCCGTACTGGGCGGCGGCGCCGTCCTGCAGCACCTCGATGTGGTCGATGGCGGCGACCGGGATGAAGTTCAGGTCGGTCGCGGCGCCACCCTGGAACGGACCTGACAGCACGGCCAGGTTGGCGGTGGTGTGGCGGCGCTTGCCGTTGACCAGCACCAGCGTGTCATTCGGGCTGAGGCCGCGCAGGCGGGCCGACAGCGTCAGGTTGGCGGTGTCGCCGCCGAAGGCCTGGGCGGTGAAGGAGGGCAGATTCTGCGCCAGCGCCTGGATCAGGTCGGGCTGGCCGGTACGCTCCAGCGAACCGGAGTCAAGCACCTGGATCGGCGAGGCGCTGTCGACAGCTTTGAGGCCACTGCGGCGGGTGCCGGTGACGATGACGGCTTCCACGTTGTCGGTCACGACCGGTGCGGCGGGCGTGGCGACGGCGGTGTCATCGGCCGCGAAGGCGGCGGAGGCTGCCGCAGCTTGCATGGCCAGCAGAACGGCTTGGGTCAACAGACGGCGCTTGATGTGCTTGGGGTGCTTCATTGATACCGCTCCTTCAAGGTTTGAGAAATGAAACTAAAGCAATTTCTCTTAACTCTTCGCAAAAGGCATGCCATGGATTTCATGGTGAAAGCCATGTAAATACTTTTGCGGCAAGGAGGGAGGACGGCGCCGCTGATTACCTGGGGAGGCTACGTAGAACCCCTAAGCAGCACTACGGACGGCGCTTTGTAACAAAGTGTTTACGGGCCTGGAGGCCCGCATGCACTATTTTGGGTGATGCACTGTTGTGGGCGTTGTGGTTAACGCGTAGTGGCGATCAATTGTAGGGCAGCGGCGTTGAACGCGGCGCTGTCGATCTCGTCCAGCGCCAGCGGCACGGCCTGGCCGTAGCGGGTGAAATTGCGGTCGATCGAGCGCAGGTAGGCCGGATCGTAGTGGTCGGCCAGCAGTTCCTCCACCAGCGGCGCCATCTGGCCGGCGTCGGACATGGCGTGCCAGCGGGCGATCTTCTCGCGGCCGTGCAGCTGCGTCAGGTGCTCCAACTGGCCGTTCAGCAGGGCCGGATCGCCGAGGAAGTGCTGGTAATCCTGCATCAGCAGGCGCACGCGGTCAGCGCGCGACAGCGTCAGGGCGATGCAGTCGGCGGCGCGCATGGCGTCCATCAGCGCGGCGGGCACGCGCAGGTTGCCGACCTTCTTGCTCTCGGCCTCGACAAACACCGGCCGCGCCGGATCGAAGCGGCGCAGCACGTCCCAGATATGGCTCTCGAACGCCTTCTGGCTCGGTTGCGGCTGGCTGGGCAGGTGGCCCAGCACCGAGCCGCGGTGCGCGGCCAGCTGTTCCAGGTCCAGCACCTGCGCGCCCTGCGCATGCAGCGTCTCCAGCAGTCGGCTCTTGCCGCTGCCGGTGGTGCCGCAGACCACCTTGAAATTCAGCGCCGGCGGCTGTTCCAGCGCCGTGTTCACTTCCTGGCGAAACGCCTTGTAGCCGCCTTCCAGCTGCACCACCGGCCAGCCGATCTTGGCCAGGATGTGCGCCATCGCGCCGCTGCGGTTGCCGCCGCGCCAGCAATAGACCAGCGGACGCCACTCGCGCGGCTTGTCGATCCACAGTTCCTCGATGTGTTTGGCGATGTTCCTGGCGACCAGCGCCGCGCCGACCTTCTTGGCGTCGAACGCGCTCACCTGCTTGTACATGGTGCCGATGCGGATGCGCTCCTCGTCGTCCAGCACCGGCGCGTTGATGGCGCCGGGCAGGTGGTCCTGCGCGAATTCGACCGGACTGCGGGCGTCGATGATGGCGTCGAAGGTGTGGAGCTGGGCCAGCACCTGGTCGATGCCCAATACTTCTGGATACTTCATTTTGCCTTGATGGTTTTTTGCAGGGTCGGCCAGATATTGGCCAGGATGATCGGATGCGCCTCGGCCAGCGGATGCAGGCGGTCGGCCTGGAACAGCTGCGGCTTGTCGGCCACGCCATCTAGCATGAACGGCACCAGCGGCGCCTTGATGTCCTTGCTCAACGTGCCGTACATGGCGAAGAATTTGTCGGCGTAGTCGCGGCCGTAGTTGGGCGGCATGCGCATGCCGATCAACATCACCTTGGCGTCGGCCTTGGCTGCTTCCTCGTTCATGGCGCGCAGATTGGCCAGGGCGGCGGCCACCGGCAGGCCGCGCAGGCCGTCGTTGGCGCCCAGTTCGATGACCACCAGGTCCGGCTTGTACTTGGTCAGCAGCGCGGGCAGGCGCGAGCGGCCGCCGCTGGTGGTTTCGCCGCTGACGCTGGCGTTGACCACCACCGCGTCGATGTTATTTTGCTTCAGTTTCTGTTCCGCCAGCGCGACCCAGCCGGTGCCGCGCGACAAGCCGTACTCGGCAGACAAACTATCTCCGAGCACAAGCACGGTTTTTGGTGCAGAATAGGCGCTCGCCGCTGCCGACAGCAAGAGCAGGGCGGCCAGTGATTTTCCAGATAAACGTTTAAACATATTCAGCATGCCCGATTTCCCTAATGCGTCAACTCATTTCATGCCGGATGGTCCGGCCCTGGCAACGTCGCCCGTGAAGGCGGCGGCGGATGTGCAGCCGGCCATTGCCGTCAGCGGCCTGGCCAAGCGTGTCGCCGACGCCAGCGGCGAGCTGACGATCCTGCACGAGGTGGATTTTACCGTGCAAAAGGCTGAGACGCTGGCAATCGTCGGCGCTTCCGGTTCCGGCAAGTCCACGCTGCTAGGTTTGCTGGCCGGTCTGGACACGCCCAGCGCCGGCAAAGTGGTGCTGGACGGGGTCGACATTTACGCACTGGACGAAGACGGCCGCGCCGCGCTGCGCAAGGAAAAGCTGGGCTTTGTGTTCCAGTCCTTCCAGCTGCTGGCGCATTTGACGGCGGTGGAAAACGTCATGCTGCCGCTGGAACTGGCCGGCATCTCGGGCGCCCGCGAGCGCGCCGAAGCGATGCTGGCGCGCGTCGGCCTGGGCAGCCGCCTGAAGCATTATCCGAAATACCTGTCCGGCGGCGAGCAGCAGCGCGTGGCGCTCGCTCGCGCCTTCGTCACCGAACCGCCGCTGCTGTTTGCCGACGAACCGACCGGCAGCCTCGACGCCGCCACCGGCGAAGCCGTGATCCAGCTGATGTTCGAACTGAATCGCCAGCACGGCTCGACGCTGGTCCTGGTCACCCACGACCAGGCCATGGCGGCCCGCTGCGGCCGCACCATCACCATTGCCGCCGGACGCCTCGTCTAACCCAAACCGGGGTCAGTGCCGACATTCGGACATTCGGTCGTGAGCGACCGAATGTCCGAATGTCGGCACTGACCCCGGTTTTATCAGCGGGCGTGATGCTGGACCATGCGGTTGAGGGCGGTGCGGATGGCCGGGATCAGTTCGGCGGCGGTCAGGCCGATCGGGCCGCAGCCTTCGGTGACCAGCACGTCGGCGGCCATGCCGTGCAGCCAGACCGCCGCCAGCGCCGCCTCCCATTGCGGCCAGCCCTGCGCCAGCAGCGCGCCGCACAGGCCGGCCAGCACGTCGCCCGTGCCGGCGGTGGCCAACGCCGGATTGCCGGTGGTGTTGATGACGGCCTTGCCGTCCGGCGCCGCAATCACGGTGCCCGATCCCTTCAGCACGACGATCGCTTGCAGCCGGGCCGCCAGCGTGCGCGCGGCCGCCAGACGGTCCGCCTGAACCGCGCCGATGCTGCTGCCCAGCAGCCTGGCGGCTTCCAGCGGATGCGGCGTCAAAACCACGGCGGCTTGGCGCTGGGCCAGCCTGGTTTGCAGTGCGGCGTCGCCGGCCAGCAGGTTGATGGCGTCGGCGTCGGCCAGCAGCACGCTGTCGCTGGCGATGGCCTGGTCCAGCAGCGCATGCGCGGCGGACGAATCGCCCAGGCCCGGACCGATGACCAGCGTGGCGGTATTGAGCTCAAAATCGCCGGCGCTGCGGCACATCAGCTCCGGCTGGCCCGGATCGCAGGGCAGCGCATCTTCCACAAACAGCGCGTAGACGCGGCCGACGCCGCTGTTGATCGCCGTGCGCGCAGCCAGGATCGGCGCGCCGCTCATGCCGCGCGCGCCGCCAATCACCGCCACATTGCCGTAGCTGCCTTTGTGCGAGTTGTGGCGCCGCGCCTGCAAATGACGCGAGAAGAATTTGACGTCGTTCAGGTGCAGAGACGCCGGCGCGAAATGGCTGGCATCGATTTCCAGCCGCGCGACATCGACCAGACCGGCGTAATCGCGGCCATCACAGGTATGTAAGCCAGGCTTGTTGCCGATGAAAGTGATGGTGTGCGTGGCGTGTACGGCGACGCCGTCCGGCCCGACCACGCAGCCGCTGTCGGCATCAAGGCCGCTGGGAACATCCAGCGCCAGCACGTTGCAGCGCAGCTGATTCACCGTTTCCACCAGCGCGCGCACCGCGCCATCGAGCGGCCGTTTCAGGCCGATGCCGAACAGGCCATCGATCACCAGGTTCCACTCGGTGGCCGCGATACTGGCGTCTGCCACCTCGCGGAAACGGGCGTCGCTGACTTTGGCGCGTTGCAGCGCGGCCTGGCGCTCGTCTGAGGACACGCGGCCCTCGGCCGGGGCGAAGTGAATCAGCGTCACCTGCGCGCCGGTGTAGGACAAATGCGCCGCCGCTTCCAGCGCATCGCCGCCGTTGTCGCCGGGGCCGGCCAGCACCAGCACCCTGGCCTGCGCGGTCGACAGCGGCAGCAGATCCAGCGCCGCGTTGGCCGCCGCCTGCCCGGCGCGCTGCATCAATGCACCCGGCGGCAGCGTGGCGGCCGCCGCGTACTCGACGGCGCGGATTTCAGCAACGGTGTAAAGTGGATTCATGGTGCCATCTTAACATCTAAATTTCTGTCGAGCCGTCTGGTAGCCGGCGTGCCGGCGGCACTACAATAGGCGCTTCACAGCATAGCGAGGCAGGCATGGATTGGCAATTCTGGATCGACCGCGGCGGCACGTTCACCGACATCGTGGCGCGTCCGCCCGATGGCCGGCTGCGCACGCTCAAGCTGTTGTCCGAAAATCCGGAACACTATGCCGACGCCGCCATCGCCGGCATTCGCCAACTGATGGGCGTGGCCAAGGGCAAACCGATTCCCGTGGCGCAGATCGGCGCGGTGAAGATGGGCACCACGGTGGCCACCAACGCGCTGCTGGAGCGCAAGGGCGAGCCGACCGCGCTGGCCATCACGCGCGGCTTCCGCGATGCGCTGCGTATCGCTTACCAGAACCGTCCGCGCCTGTTCGACCGCCGTATCCTGCTGCCGGAACTGTTGTACAGCCACGTGATCGAAATCGATGAACGCATCGGCGCGCACGGCGAAATGGTCGCCAAGCTGGATCTGGAAACGGCGCGCGCCGGTCTGGCGCAGGCTTACGAAATGGGCGTGCGCTCGCTGGCGGTGGTGTTCATGCACGGCTACCGCTACCACGCGCACGAGGCCAGGGTGGCCGACATGGCGCGCGACATGGGTTTCACGCAGGTCTCGGTTTCGCACGACATCAGCCCGATGATGAAGCTGGTGGCGCGCGGCGACACCACGGTGGTCGACGCCTATCTGTCGCCCATCCTGCGCCGCTACGTCGACCAGGTGGCCAACGAACTGCCGGGCGTGAACCTGCAATTCATGCAATCGAACGGCGGCCTGACCGACGCGCGCGCTTTCCAGGGCAAGGATTCGATCCTCAGCGGCCCGGCAGGCGGCATCGTCGGCATGGTCCGCGCCAGCAAGCTGGCCGGCTTCGATAGGGTGATCGGCTTCGACATGGGCGGCACTTCGACCGATGTGTCGCACTTCTCGGGCGAGTTCGAACGTGTGTTTGAGACGCAGGTGGCCGGCGTGCGCATGCGCGCGCCGATGATGAGCATCCACACGGTGGCGGCGGGCGGCGGTTCGATCCTGCATTTCGATGGCAGCCGCTATCGCGTCGGCCCGGACAGCGCCGGCGCCAATCCCGGCCCGGCCAGCTACCGGCGCGGCGGGCCGCTGGCGGTCACCGACTGCAACGTCATGCTGGGCAAGATCCAGCCGCATCACTTCCCGCAGCTGTTCGGCGCGGACGGCAAGCAGGCGCTGGACGCTGCCACCGTGCGCCAGCGTTTCGCCGACATGGCGGCGCAGATCGCCCACGCCACCGGTGCGGACACCACGCCGGAGCAGGTGGCCGAAGGCTTCCTCGATATCGCGGTCGGCAATATGGCCAACGCCATCAAGCAGATCTCGGTGCAGCGCGGCCACGACGTGACCGAATATGCGCTGACCAGCTTCGGCGGCGCCGGCGGCCAGCACGCCTGCCTGGTGGCCGATGCGCTGGGCATGAAAACGGTGTTCGTGCATTCGCTGGCCGGCGTGATGTCGGCCTACGGCATGGGCCTGGCCGACCAGACGGCCATGCGCGAGGCGGCGGTCGAAACGCGCCTGAACGACGACGCAACCACGCACGAAGAACTGGCGGCGCGCCTGCACGCGCTCGGCCGCCAGGCGCGTGCCGACCTGCATCACCAGCAGGTGGAGGATGCGCGCATCACGCTGATCCGCCGCGTGCACCTGCGTTACGAAGGCACGGACACCGCGCTGATCGTGCTGTTCGATACGGCGGACAGCATGCGCCAGCAGTTTGAAGCCGCCTACCGCAAGCGCTATTCCTTCCTGATGCAGTCGCGCGCGCTGATCGTCGAGGCGGTGTCGGTGGAAGCCATCGGCAAATCCGACGCGCCGTCTGAAGCCGTGGAGCCGGCGCCGCGCCGCGTCACCAGCCTGATGCCGCATGCGGTGGTGCCGATGTACACCGGCGGCAAATGGCGGCAAACCAGCTTGTACCAGCGCACGGCCACGCGCATCGGCGATATCGTCAAAGGTCCGGCCATCATCGCCGAAGCCAACGCCACCACCATCGTCGAAGCCGGCTGGCAGGCGGAAGTCACGCTGAACGACCATCTGGTGCTGAAACGCGTGGCGGCGTTGCCCGAGCGGCGCGCCATCGGCACCACGGCCGATCCGGTGATGCTGGAGATATTCAACAACCTCTTCATGTCGATTGCCGAGCAGATGGGGCTACGGCTGCAGAACACGGCGTATTCGGTCAACATCAAGGAGCGGCTGGACTTTAGCTGCGCCATCTTCGACGCCGACGGCAACTTGATCGCCAACGCGCCACACATGCCGGTGCACCTCGGCTCCATGGGCGAGAGCATCAAGACCGTGATGCGCGAGAACGCCGGCCGCATGCGCGCGGGCGATGTCTTCATGCTTAACGATCCCTACAACGGCGGCACGCACCTGCCGGATGTGACGGTGATAACGCCGGTGTTCGACGCCGCCGGCGCGCGCATCCTGTTCTACGTCGGCTCGCGCGGCCACCATGCGGACATTGGCGGCACCACGCCGGGCTCCATGCCGCCGGATTCGCGCGTGATCGAGGAAGAGGGCGTATTAATCAATAATTTCAAGCTGGTCGACGGCGGCCACCTGCGCGAAGCCGAAACGCGCGCCTTGCTGGCCGGCGCGCAGTACCCGGCGCGCAATCCCGATCAGAACCTGGCCGATTTGCGCGCGCAGATCGCCGCCAATCAGAAAGGCGTCGAAGAGCTGCACCGCATGGTCGCGCATTTTGGACTGGATGTGGTGCAGGCTTACATGGGCCATGTGCAGGATAACGCCGAAGAGGCGGTGCGCCGCGTCATCAGCGCCTTGAAGGACGGCGCGTTCACGCTGCCGCTGGATAACGGCGCGCAGATACAGGTGGCGGTGCGCGTGGATCAGGCGTCACGCAGCGCGGAGATCGATTTCACCGGCACGTCGCCGCAGCTTGAGAACAATTTCAACGCGCCGTCCGCAGTCTGCATGGCGGCCGTGCTGTACGTGTTCCGCACGCTGGTGGACGACGAGATTCCGCTGAACGCCGGCTGCCTCAAGCCGCTGAAGGTGCTGATTCCGCCCGGTTCGATGCTGAATCCGCACTATCCGGCATCGGTCGTCTCGGGCAATGTGGAGACGTCGACCTGCATCACCAACGCGCTGTACGGCGCGCTGGGCGTGATGGCGGCCGCGCAGGGCACGATGAACAACTTCACCTTCGGGAATGCCAAGTACCAGTATTACGAAACCATCAGCGGCGGCTCCGGCGCGGGCGACGGCTTCGACGGCACCTCCGTCGTGCAGACCAATATGACCAACTCGCGCCTGACCGATCCGGAAATCCTGGAATTCCGCTTCCCGGTGCGGCTGGAGAGCTACGAAATCCGCGCCGGCAGCGGCGGAGCGGGGCGTTGGCATGGCGGCAACGGCGGTGTGCGCAAGGTGCGTTTCCTGGAACCGATGACGGCCGCCATCCTGTCGAACAACCGCATCCACCCGCCGTTCGGCATGGCTGGCGGCGAACCGGGCGCGTTGGGACGCAACAGCGTGCAGCGCGCGGATGGCAGCGTGGATGTGCTCGGCCACATCGGCAAGACCGACATGCAGCCCGGCGACGTGTTCATCATCGAGACGCCGGGCGGCGGCGGCTTCGGTCCAAAACAAGGCTAGTCGCGCCAGACGATACCCTCGGCATCACAATCCGCTACCCGCGAATCCTTGCTTGTCTATCAAACGAGCGACGACGTACAGTCAGGTTTTAGACAGGCAAGGGAGCACGGCATGCGCACATTACACAGGATCTTCCGATCCACCGGCTCGCCGCGTGCCGCGATTGTTTCCGCCTTTCTGCTTTGCGGTTTGTACTTTGCCTCCTGCTTCATCATCAACCATTGCCTTAACCACGGTTTGATCGCTTTCTGACAAGGATTCCGATGCTGAAACGCCTGCTGCCCGTAGTTTGCCTGCTGTTGCCCTTGAGCGCCGCGCTGGCGCAAACCGAACCGGCGGCGGCGCCGCCTGTGCAGGAAGCGGACGCCGAGGCGCCGCCGGAGACCATTTTGCTCGTGGGCCAGCGTCCGGGGCCGGGCATGTGGAAGATCAGCAAGGACGACCATGTGCTGTGGGTGTTCGCCACCTACGCGCCGCTGCCGGAGAAGATGGAGTGGCGCTCGCAGCAAGTGGAATCCGTGCTGGCGCAATCGCAGGAATATCTCACCTTGCCCGGTGCGCATGGCCATGTGGGCTTTTTTCGCGGCCTGACGCTTCTGCCCAGTCTGATCGGCATCAAGAAGAATCCCGACGGCGCCACCTTGAAGGATGTGCTGCCGGCCGACGTCTACGCTCGCTGGCAGCCGCTCAAGGCCAAATATCTCGGCAAGGACGACGGCATCGAACGCGAACGGCCGATCTTCGTCGCGGACGCGCTGTACGGCGCGGCGCTGAAGCAGTCGGGCCTCGGTTACGGCTACGACGTCACCAATAAAATCAACGCCATCGTCAAGGAACGCAAGATCAAGAAGACCGACACCAGCATCGCGCTGGAGATGGACGATGCGTCGCAGATGGTCAAGGACTTCAAAAAATCATCGCTGGCCGACACCGCCTGTTTCGACAAGACGCTGACGCGCCTCGAAAGCGACCTCGACGCCATGCGCGTGCGCGCCAACGCCTGGGCCAAGGGTGATCTGGAGGCGATCCGCAAGCTCAGTTATGCCGACCAGGAAACCGAATGCCGCGACGCCATGCGCAACGCGGACTTTGTCAAGAACCAGAAGAACTGGCAGAACGTGAAGGAACGGGTGCAGGAAGCCTGGGTGAGCGCCGCCGAGAAGGCGCTGTCCACCAACGTCACCAGCTTTGCCATGCTGCGCCTGTCGGACATTGTCGGTCCGGAGCATTATCTGGATGCGTTGAAAGCCAAGGGCTACCAGGTGGTCAGCCCCGACTGATTTCAAGCCACGGCGGAAATACCGTACTTGCGCTGGGTATGGTGATATTGCGCCGTCAGCGCTTCCAGTGACGGATGGGCCGGGTCCAGGCGACGCATGCGCTCGATCAGGAACATGCACTGCTCGGCCAGCGGCGCCTCCCAGCCCAGATCGTCCAGCTGCTTGAGAATGGCCGAGGTGGCCGCCGGCAGCAGCGACATATTGCCGGGCGCCTTGCGCAGGCCGGCGTTGAGGGTATCCACCGCCGCGCGCAGGTCGCCATGCAGGCGCTGTTCGCTGGCGTGTGCGATGAGCTCGTCCACCTGAATCTTGATCTGCTCACCCATGCCTTGCGCCAGGTCGTGGCGGCCGGCTTTTTCAAACACCTGCACCGCGTCGTCCATGGAAACGCCGCTCTCGGTATCGTTCATCAGGTTCAGCATCAGGTCCGAGGCCTGCTGGTCCAGCTTGACGCCGAGGCAGCTGTGCACCAGCCCGATCTTCAGGCCGGTCGACAGGCCACGGCTGCCCGCCACCGCGTTCACCGCGTTGGTCAGCTCGGTGGCCGCCGCCGTCATATTGCCGCTCATTTCCTGCAACAGGCCGGCGGCGATCGCCTTGCACACGTCGACGTTCGGCCCGGCGCGCAGCGAACGCTCCATGTCGCGGATCACGCCGCTGACCTGGTGGGCATCGCCTTTTTTCACCAGCGTCTTGACCAGCTTGACGTGGTCCTCGGGATCGCGGAATTCCGAATACTTGGCCTTGGCCACCACCTGCTTGAAGGCTTTTTCGGCAACGCCGACATCGCCGGTCTCGAACGCCACTTCGCCCAGATGCCGTAGCCGGCGCACCATGTGCGGCGAGATCGCCACGGCGTCTTCCAGGATGCGCTTGGCCGCTTCCTGCTGGCCCAGCGCCTCGTGGGTGCGCGCCAGCAGGTCGTAGGCGGCCATGTAGCGCGGATTCTGTTCCAGCAGCTGCGACAGGGTCTCCTGCGCTTCGATGTATTTCTGCAAGCCGAAGCGGCAGCGCGCCAGCCCCAGATGCGCCCAGGCCACCGGACGGGTCATCAGGATCCACTGGTAGACCATTTCCGCCTCGCCCAGCTCGTCGAGCGAAAACAGCAATTCCGCGCGCAAACGGGCGAAATCGACGGCGTAGCGGGGATTCTTTTCTTCGGCGACCTTGGCGTCGGCAATCGCCTTGCGCACGTCGCCGTATTCAACCAGTTGATAAATCGGCAAAAACACGGTACGCCGGTCCACCGCGCGGCGGATGCGCTGGAGCAGGGCGTCGACGGTGAACGGCTTGAGCACGTAATCGGTCGGCGTCAGCTCGGCGGCGCCGATCACCTTGCCGTACTCGCCCTCGGAGGTCAGCATGATGAAAATGGTCCACGGCGAAATCAGCTTGTGCAGGCGCAGGTCTTCCAGCAGCTGCTGGCCGTCCTGGCCGTTCGCTTCGCCGCTGCCGTTGCCCAGGTCGTACTCGCACAAGATGATGTCGAACGGTTTCTTGGTCAGCTGGCGAATCGCCGTGCCCGAACTTACCGCATAATCGATCTTGGTGATCGACGACTGGCTCAGCATATTGTGCAGGTTGCCGCGCATCCCCGGATTGGGGTCAACGATCAGCACCGACAAGTCGCTATATTCAGCCATTGTTTCTACATCCAGGATAAGTTTCGATCAGCATACCCCAAGGCAAGTGAAAATACCTGTTTTTTGGCGTCAAATGTTGCTTCTGTGGCAGCTTTTGTCCGCGAGTGGCACTATATGGCAACGCTGATAGCGGGTATAATGCGCGCAAAGGAAAATCTCGCAAGACCAGTATCTAGTGCCCCATCTCCCTTTAAACCGCAGCCCAGCTGCATCAACTATCTTCCAACCATGCTGATTCTGCCGGGCTCTAACGCCCTGTCCGCATTCCGTAGCCAACGCCTGTTGAACCAATTGCAAGCGGTGCTGCCGTCCGTTGCCGCCGTCCAGGCGCGCTATGTCCACTTCATCGACGCCGGCGCGCCGCTGTCGGCCGACGACACCAGCCGCCTGCAAGGCCTGCTGACCTACGGCGAGCCGGCCCACGCCGACAACACCGAAGGCCACGCCGAAGAGTTCTTCGTGATCCCGCGCTTCGGCACGATTTCGCCGTGGGCTTCGAAGGCCACCGACATCGTCCACAACTGCGGCATGGTGCACATCAAGCGCGTCGAGCGCGGCGTGGCGTACCGGATCAACCTGAAGACCGGCATCCTGGGCAGCAGCATCGGCGCCGCCAAGAAGCTGAGCGACGAGGAACTGCAGGCGGTGGCCGCCTTGCTGCACGACCGCATGACGGAATCGGTGCTGCGCTCGCCGGACGACGCTGCCGGCCTGTTCCGCGAACTGCAGGCGCGTCCGCTGGAATCGGTGGATGTGATCGGCAGCGGCAAGGCCGCGCTGGACAAGGCAAATACCGACCTCGGCCTGGCCATGTCGGAAGATGAAGTGGAATACCTGGACGCCGCCTTCACCAAGGCCGGCCGCAATCCGACCGACGTCGAGCTGATGATGTTCGCGCAGGCGAACTCGGAGCATTGCCGTCACAAGATCTTCAACGCCGACTGGACCATCGACGGCGTCGCCCAGCCGAAGTCGCTGTTCGGCATGATCAAGAACACCCACCAGCTGCAGCCGAAAGGCACCGTGGTTGCCTACAGCGACAACTCGTCGATCATGGAAGGCGCGGAAGTGATGCGTTTCTTCCCGCAAGGCGAAGGCCAGCAGTACGCGCCGATCACCGAGCTGACCCACACGCTGATGAAAGTGGAAACCCACAATCACCCGACCGCGATCTCGCCATTCCCAGGCGCCTCGACCGGCGCCGGCGGTGAAATCCGCGACGAAGGCGCCACCGGCCGCGGCGCCAAGCCGAAGGCGGGCCTGACCGGCTTCACCGTGTCCAACCTGCTGCTGCCGGGCGCCGTGCGTGCGTGGGAAAGCGACGCCGTCGTCACCGCGCCGATCAAGGATGGCGACTACCGCGACACCGGCAATCCATACGGCAAGCCGGAACGCATCGCGTCGCCGCTGCAAATCATGATCGACGGCCCGCTGGGCGGCGCCGCGTTCAGCAATGAATTCGGCCGTCCGGTGCTGGGCGGTTACTTCCGTACCTATGAACAGAACATCGGCAAGCAGTTCGCCGGCGCGCACGACACCGTGTTCGGCTATCACAAGCCGATCATGATTGCCGGTGGTATCGGCAACATCTCGTCGCAGCACACGCACAAGAACGACATCCCGGTTGGCAGCCTGCTGGTGCAGCTGGGCGGTCCCGGCATGCGCATCGGCATGGGCGGCTCGGCCGCCTCGTCGATGGCGACCGGCACCAACACCGCCGACCTGGACTTCGACTCGGTCCAGCGCGGCAATCCGGAAATGGAACGCCGTGCACAGGAAGTCATCAACGCCTGCTGGCAGCTGGGCGCGAAGAATCCGATCATCTCGATCCACGACGTGGGCGCCGGCGGCCTGTCGAACGCTTTCCCGGAAATCACCAACGACGCCAAGCGCGGCGCGATCTTCGACCTGCGCAAGATTCCGCTGGAAGAGAGCGGCATGGCGCCGAAAGAAATCTGGTCCAACGAATCGCAGGAACGCTATGTGCTGGCGATCGCACCGGCCGACCTGCCGCTGTTCCAGTCGATCTGCGAGCGCGAGCGCAGCCTGTTCGCTGTGGTCGGCACCGCCACCGAAGAGCGCCAGCTGAAGCTGATCGATCCGGAACTGGGCAACGATCCGGTCGACATGCCGATGGACGTGCTGCTGGGCAAACCGCCAAAAATGCAGCGCGACGTGCACCACGTGCAAAACGATTTCCCGGCCATCGACCTGACCGGCATGGACCTGGAAGAAGCCGCCCAGCGCGTGCTGCTGCTGCCGACCGTTGGCGACAAATCGTTCCTGATCACCATCGGCGACCGTACCGTGGGCGGCATGTCCGTGCGCGACCAGATGGTCGGTCCATGGCAGGTGCCGGTCGGCGATTGCGCCGTCACCGCGATGAGCTTCGAAGGCTACAAGGGCGAAGCGATGGCCATGGGCGAACGCACGCCGCTGGCCGTGATCGACGCCGCCGCCTCGGGCCGCATGGCCGTGGCGGAAGCGGTGCTGAACATCGCCGCCGCGCCGATCCGTTCGATCGAAGACATCAAGCTGTCGGCCAACTGGATGGCGGCCTGCGGCCAGCCTGGCCAGGACGCCGCGCTGTACGACACCGTCAAGGCGGTCGGCATGGAGCTGTGCCCGGCGCTGGGTATCTCCATCCCGGTCGGCAAGGATTCGCTGTCGATGCGCACCACCTGGAAAGACGGTGATGAAGCCAAGGCCGTGCTGTCGCCGGTGTCGCTGATCGTGTCGTCGTTCGCGCCGGTGTACGACGTGCGCAAATCGCTGACGCCGCAGATCCGCACCGATGCCGGCGATACCGCCATCATCCTGATCGACCTGGGCCGCGGCAAGAACCGCCTGGGCGCCTCGTCGCTGGCGCAGGTCATGGGCCAGCTGGGCAATGCCGTGCCGGACGTCGACAATCCGGAAGACATCAAAGGCTTCTTCTCCGCCATCCAGCAACTGAACGCGGACGGCAAGCTGCTGGCCTACCACGACCGTTCGGACGGCGGCCTGTACGGCACGCTGACCGAGATGGCCTTTGCCGGCCGCGCCGGCCTGTCGATCAACCTCGACATCCTGACGCTGGAAGAGGGCCACGGCGCAGACCAGGGCGACGCCAAGAACTGGGCGCAGCAAATCGCCGAGCGCCGCAACGAGCAGACGCTGCGCGCGCTGTTCTCGGAAGAGCTGGGCGCCGTGATCCAGGTGCGCGCCGACGAAAAGTCGCTGGTCATGGACGTGCTGCGCTCGTTCAACCTGGGCGCTTGCAGCCACATCATCGGCAAGCCGAACGACCGTGGCGTGATCGAATTCACCCGCGACGCCAAGGTCATCTACAACAAGCCGCGTGCCGAACTGCACCGCCTGTGGAGCGAAACCAGCTGGCGCATCGCCCGCCTGCGCGACAATCCTGCTTGCGCCGATGCTGAATACGACCGCCTGCTGGACGAACAAGACCCAGGCATCACGCCGAAAGTCACCTTCGACCTGAGCGACAACGTGGCCGCGCCGTTCCTGGCCACCGGCGTGCGTCCGCGCGTCGCCATCCTGCGCGAGCAGGGCGTCAACTCGCACATCGAGACCGCGTATGTGATGCACCAGGCCGGCTTTACCGCGGTCGACGTCCACATGAGCGACCTGATCGCCGGCCGCGCCAAGCTGGACGACTTCCAGGGCATCATCGCCGTCGGCGGTTTCTCGTACGGCGACGTGCTGGGCGCCGGCGAGGGCTGGGCCAAGACCATCCTGTTCAACAGCGCGCTGTCGGACCAGTTCGCCAAGTTCTTCGCCCGCAGCGACAGCTTCGGCCTCGGTGTCTGCAATGGCTGCCAGATGATGAGCAACCTGAAGCCGCTGATTCCTGGCGCGCACGCATGGCCGAAGTTCACGACCAACAAGTCGGAGAAATTCGAAGCCCGCTTCGCCATGGTGGAAGTGCTGGATTCGCCGTCGATCTTCTTCAAAGGCATGGCCGGCACGCAGACGCCGATCGCCATCGCCCACGGCGAAGGTTATGCGGACTTCTCGCAGACCGGCAGCATCAGCGAAGCGGTGGCCGCCATGCGCTTCGTCGACAACCGTGGCGCCGCCACCGAGGCCTATCCGTACAACCCGAACGGCTCGCCGCAAGGCCTGACTTCGGTGACCACGGCGGACGGTCGCTTCACGGTGATGATGCCGCACGCCGAGCGCGTATTCCGCACCGTCCAGCATTCGTGGGCGCCGGAAGCGTGGGGCGAGGAATCGCCGTGGATGCGCATGTTCCGCAACGCCCGCCAGTTCGTCGGGTAATGCTTAGAGGTGCTTATTCGCCTCACGGAAACTGAGCGGCGCGAGCCGCTCTTTTTCTTTGTGGGTGAATAAGCGCACCGCGTCCGGTGCGTGACGGGCATAATCCCTTAATGCCCAGCCGATGGCTTTTTGAATGAAGAATTCTTTTTCATGTGCCAGCGCCAGGGAATAACTGAATAGCCGCTGCGCGTCGGTTTTATCGCGCCAGCCCAGTTGGTGCAACAGGGCGATGCGCCGCACCCACATATTCTTGTCCTGCAGCGCGGCGTCCATATAATCGTGCTGGCCGCGCAGGACGTCGCCGATTATGCCGGCCAGCGTATCGACGCTGTCCCACCACGATTTATCCCGCACCAGTTCCAGCAGCGCCGGAATATCCGATACCGCCAGTTCCTTCCAATGCAGCGCCAGCAGATCCAGCGCCACATAGTGATATTCCCGTTGCGGCAGCCGCCACAGCGCGCGGGCGTGCGCGAGCAGCCGGTCGGCGCCGGCGCCTTTTAACGCCCGCAGCAGCGGTTTGGCGGCCGCGCGGCGCTGCGGTGTGCCGACACCGAGGAAATCGAACTGGTCGCGCATATAGGCGCGCATGGCCGGCGCACGGGCGTGGTCGGCGGCGGAGGCGAGGGCGGCTTCGATGCCGTTGAGGAATTCAGCTGTCATACTATTCTTCAGGCGTAAAAAAAGCGCCTGCATGCAGGCGCTTTTTGTTCAGCGATCCAGCTTACTGGACTTTGGCTTTTTTCACCAGCTCTTCGCGGTAAGCGACGATCTTGCGCTGTTGCAGGGCTTCAGCCACCTGCGGTTTGACTTCTTCCAGCGACGGCAGTTTGACTGGACGCGATTCTTCCAGTTTGATGACGTGGTAGCCGAATTCGGTTTTCACTGGCGTCTGGGTGATTTCACCGTTTTTCAGTGCCACCATGGCGTCAGCGAATGGCTTGACCAGTTTGCCTGGAGTCATCCAGCCCAGGTCGCCGCCGTTATTGGCCGAACCGTCTTTCGATACCTTGGCCAGCTCTTCGAATTTACCGCCGGCTTTCAGCTTGGCGATAATATCCTTGGCTTCCTGTTCGGTGGCCACCAGAATATGACGCGAGTGATATTCGGTGCCGCCCATGGCAGCTTTGTATTTGTCGTATTCCGCTTTGATTTCAGCGTCCGACACCGGATTCTTTTTCACATAATCCGCCAGCATCGCATTGATGATAATGCTTTGACGGGCGTTATCGATAGCAGCGGTCACATCAGGCTTTTTGCCGTAACCCTGTTTATCGGCTTCCTGCAGCAGTACTTCGCGGCCGATCAGTTCTTTCTTGACCATCTCGCGCAGCTGCGGCGAATCAGGCTGCTGGCCTTGGGCCACAACCTGCTTGACCATTTGATCAACGCGGGAGGCAGGAATAGCCTTGCCATTGACGGTCGCGGCGTTCTGCGCGAATGCTGGTGCTGCAACGACAGCGATCAGGGCTAACATCAGACGGGCTGGCTTCAACATCATTATCTAAATCCTTTAAAAATTACACTCTGAAGGTGCATCATACCTACGCAGAATTAAAAACGGCGCCCCGCAGGGCGCCGCCTTTCATTACATTACTGCACTTTTGCTTTCTTTACCAGTTCTTCTTGGTACGCTTGCAGTTTCTTCTGGGTCAGCGCTTCAGCCACTTGTGGCTTCACTTCTTCCAGAGTCGGCAGTTTTGCGGCGCGGATGTCGTCCACCTTGATCACGTGGAAACCGTTCGGAGTCTGCACTGGCTTCTCGGTCACTTGGCCTTTGCCCAGTGCTACGAAAGCTTGCGAGAATACTGGCGGGAAGGACGAAGGCGAGGCCCAGTCCAGATCGCCGCCATTGGCTGCCGAGCCGGTGTCTTTCGACTGCTTGGCCAGGTCTTCAAACTTGGCGCCGCCCTTGATCTTGGCGATCACGTCGTTGGCTTCCGCTTCGGTGGCCAGCAGGATGTGGCGCACGTGGTATTCCTTGTCGCCGGCTTGAGCGACGAAACGATCGTACTCGGCCTTGATTTCCGCGTCCGATACCGGATTTTTTTTCAGGTAATCAGCAACCATGGCGTTGATGATGATGGCCTGGCGGGCGTTTTCGATGGCGGTCTTCACATCGGCGTTTTTACCAAAACCCTGCTTTTCAGCTTCTTGCATCATCACTTCGCGGCCGATCAGGTCTTTCTTGATCAGTTCGCGCAGTTGCGGCGAATCTGGCTGCTGGCCCTGGGCCACGACTTGCTTGACAACAGCTTCCACGCGCGAGGTCGGGATAGCTTTACCATTAACAACGGCAACGTTCTGCGCAAAAGCTGGTACGGCGACAACGAGAAGTGCAATCAGCAACTTAGCTGGCTTGAAAGTCATTATTAATTCCTGTTTTGGAAAAAGTTTTAGCGAGTTGCCTGGATGGACCTGGACTAACTATCGTTCTTTGTCTTCAATTATTTTAAAAGGCGATAGCAGCCACTTCCAGACCCAAGCACGACATCATACTTCGGACGGAGCCAATGCGGTAATGGCCAATGCATGAATTTCTTTATGCATCATATCGTGCACGGAATCATACACGAGTCGATGTCTTGTGACGAGTTTAAGGCCTTCGAATTGTAACGAAACAATTCTGACGTTGTAATGCCCGCCACCAGAGGCGGCGCCGGCATGTCCGGCATGGGCCGCCGAGTCGTCATCGAGCACCAGTTCGACCGGCGCCAGTTTGGCTTCGAAAGCGGCGCGCATGCGTTCCATGCGGGTATCTTGAATCTGATTCATGCCTGGTCCTTCATGTGACGCGACAGGTAAATGGTTTGCGCGACGATAAACACAAACATGATGGCGGTGGCGCCGAATGCCTTAAAGCTGACCCAGGCGTCGGTATTGCCCTTGAAAAGCACAAACGCCAGATACCAGTTCAATACGCCCATAAAGGCAAAGAAGGCGATCCAGGCCACATTCAGGCGGGTCCAGATCTGGTCCGGCAATTCGATCATCTCGCCCATCGATTTGCGCATCAGGTTCTTTTTAAACACCAGGTCGCTCACCAGCAGCGCGGCGGCAAACAGCCAGTACACGATGCTCAGTTTCCATTTAATGAAATCCTCGTCGTGCAGGTAAATGGTGAGGCCGCCGAACACGACGAACATGCCCAGCGACAGCCACAAAATCCCGTCGACCTTGCGTCCGCGCAGCTTGATCCAGCCGATCTGCGCCATCGTGGCCAGGATGCCGACCAGCGTGGCGATCACGATGGGCGCCTGCTCGGCCGTCACCGAGCCACCGGAAATCATGCCGCTCAGGTAGGTGTTGATGAAGTGCTGCGCCGCTTCGGCGTTCCAGCCGGCCAGCTTGTAGGAGCCGAAGAACAGCAGTACCGGGATCAGGTCGAACAGGAATTTCATGGTGTCTTATTAGTCTTGTGGGTCAAAGCGCAGGGACGCCGAGTTAATGCAATAACGCAGTCCGGTCGGCGGCGGACCGTCCGGAAATACGTGGCCAAGGTGCGCATCGCAGACGGCGCAAATGATTTCGGTGCGCAGCATACCATGGCTACGGTCGACCTTTTCGATCACATTGGCCGGATCGAGCGGTTCGAAATAGCTCGGCCAGCCGCAGCCGGAATCAAACTTGGCGTCGGACCGGAACAACGGCGTATTGCAGCAGACGCAGGTGTAGATGCCGTGCTCATGATGATCCCAGAATTTGCCGGTAAAAGCACGTTCGGTAGCGGCATGGCGCGTGACTTCGTATTCCATCGGGTCCAGTTCGGCGCGCCATTCGGCGTCGGATTTGACAACTTTATTGCTCATGGCTTATTTCTCGCTTAAGAAGAACAACTGACTTCAAGATGGCTGGCCCAATCAGGGGGCAGGGCGGCATAGTGCTCGTGTTCGGGCTGTTCGTCGTAGGGGCGCTGCAACACTGTCAGCAGGCGCTCCACTTCGGAAAAGTCCTTATTTTGCGCCTTTTCGATGGCCACTTGGGCCAGATAGTTTCGCAGCACGTATTTGGGGTTGACTTGATTCATCGCAAGCGCGCGCGCGGCGTCATCGCTTTGCTCCGCTTGCAGGCGCGCACGGTAGCGTTCGGCCCAGGCGTCGAAAGCGGCGCGGTCGATGAACAGGTCGCGCAGCGCTTCATCGCCGCTGGCGTCGGCCGCGCGCAGACCGCTCAGGCGGCGGAAGAACAGCGTGAAATCCACGCCCGACAGCATGGCGAACATATCGTCCAGCAACGCGCGGTCGGTGTCGAAATGCTGGTCCAGCACTTGCAGGCCCAGCTTGGCGTGCAGCAGCTCGTCCAGCTTGGCGGCGAATTCCGGCTGGTAGACATCCAGCGCGGCTTGCGTTTCCTCGACTTCACCGATCAGCGGCAGCAGCGCCTGCGCCAGTGCGTAGCAATTCCAGTGGCCTACCTGCGGCTGGTTGGCGTAGGAATAGCGGCCCTGCTGGTCGGTGTGGTTGCAGATGTGGTTGGCGTCGAACGCTTCCATGAAGCCGTAAGGGCCGTAATCGAGCGTCAGGCCGAGGATGGACATATTGTCGGTGTTCATCACGCCATGCATGAAGCCGACCGCCTGCCAGTGCGCGATCATGTGCGCGGTGCGGCGCGTGACTTCCTCCAGCAGCGCGCGGTACGGATTCTCGGCCTGGCGCAGCGCCGGATAGAAGCGGTCGATGACGTAGTCGGCCAGCAGTTTCAGCTCGTCGTTTTTCTGGCGGTAGTACCAGTGCTCGAAGGAGCCGAAGCGCACGAAGCTGGGCGCCATGCGCACCACCACCGCCGAGGTTTCCACGGTTTCGCGCATCACGCCCTGGTCCGAACCGGCCACCGACAGCGCGCGCGAGGTCGGCACGCCCAGCGCATGCATCGCTTCCGAGCACAGGAATTCGCGGATCGACGAGCGCAGCACGGCGCGGCCGTCGCCCATGCGGGAGTAAGGCGTCAGGCCGGCGCCTTTCCATTGCAGCTCCAGCGGACCTTGCGCGGTCGGCACGTCGCCGAACAGGATGGCGCGGCCGTCGCCGAGCTGGCCGGCCCAGACGCCGAACTGGTGGCCGGAATACACGGCCGCCAGCGGCTGTGCGCGGTCAGGCACGGCGTTGCCGATCAGGATGTCGAGGCTCTCGGCCACCTCGGCCGGCGACAGCCCGAGCAACTGCGCTGCCGGCGTGCTGATGCTCACCAGATAAGGCGAGGGCAGCGGTGTCGGCATCAACCGGGTGTAAAAGGCAGGCGGCAGGGACGCGAAAGAATTGTCCAGCGGCAGATTGGCGACTGTAATGATGTACTCCAGGTTGACTGAGCCTTGGATTTTACCGCAGTGCGCGAATGCGGCAGTGCAGCATCGAAAACCATTGACGCTGGAGCGGCCAGCGCACGAAACTTTGCCTATAAAACAATCGGAGACGACCATGCCATCCCCAGCGCCACTGATGGGCCAGATGATGGATCAGCCGCTGCTGATCTCGACCATCCTCGATTTCGCCGCGCGCCACTACGGCAGCAGCGAGATCGTTTCCCAGCGCGTCGAGGGCGACCTGCACCGCTATACCTTCCGCGACTGCCACCGCCGCGCCAAACAGCTGGCACAGGCGCTGCGTCAGCTTGGCGTGGAAATGGGCGAGCGCGTCGCCACACTGGCCTGGAACGGTTACCGTCACCTGGAAGCTTATTATGCCGTGTCCGGCAGCGGCGCGGTGCTGCACACCATCAATCCGCGCCTGCATCCGGAGCAACTGGCCTACATCTGCAATCACGCCGAAGACCAGTACCTGCTGTTTGATGCGTGTTTCCTGCCGCTGGTTCAAGCCATCGCGCCGCACTGCCGGACCGTCAAGGGCTGGATATTGCTGGGCGACGCCGGCGCCATGCCGGCCGCCGCCAGCATGCCCAATCTGCTGTGCTACGAAGATCTGCTGGCCGCGCAGGATGGCGACTACACCTGGCCGGTGTTCGACGAAAACGCCGCTGCCACACTGTGTTATACGTCCGGCACGACCGGCAACCCGAAAGGCGCGCTGTATTCCCACCGCTCGACGGTGCTGCACGCCTACGCATCGGCCTTGCCGAACGTGCTGAACGTGTCCTCGCGCGACGCCGTCATGCCGGTGGTGCCGATGTTCCACGTCAACGCCTGGGGCTTGCCGTATTCGGTGCCGCTGTCCGGTGCGAAAATGGTGTTTCCCGGCCCGGCGCTGGACGGCAAATCCGTCTACGAGTTGATGGAGAAGGAAAAAGTGACGTTCTCGGCCGGCGTGCCGACGGTGTGGCTGGGCCTGATCAATTACTGCCTGCAAAACAATCTGAAGTTCTCGACCTTCCGCCGCACGGTGATCGGCGGCTCGGCCTGCCCGCCAGCCATGATGAACACGCTGATCGACGATTTTGGCGTCGAGGTGATCCACGGCTGGGGCATGACCGAGATGTCGCCGCTGGGCACCACCGGCGGCCTGCTGGCCAAGCACATGGACTTGCCAAAGCAAGAGCAGCGCAAGATCCTGCAGAAGCAGGGCCACGCCATCTACGGCGTCGACATGAAAATCGTCGACGAGCTAGGCGAGGAATTGCCCTGGGACGGCGTCAGCGCCGGCAACCTGCTGGTCAAGGGGCCGTGGATCATTGCCAGCTACTTCCGCCACGAGGGCGGCGACGTGCTGGAGAACGGCTGGTTCCCGACCGGCGACGTCGCCACCATCGATGCGGACGGCTTCATGCAGATCACCGACCGCGCCAAGGATGTCATCAAATCCGGCGGCGAGTGGATCGGCACCATCGATCTGGAGAATATCGCCATGTCGCACCCGGCCGTCATGCAGGCCGCATGCATAGGTGTTTTCCATCCCAAATGGGATGAGCGGCCGCTGCTGCTGGTGGTTCTCCGCGCCGGCCACGAGCTTGGCCGCGAGGAGTTGCTGGCCCATTTCGACGGCAAGGTGGCGAAGTGGTGGCTGCCCGATGATGTGGTGTTTGCGCAAACCTTGCCAGTGGGCGGCACGGGCAAAATCCAGAAAAACAAGCTGCGCGAGCAGTACCGCGAGTACCGCCTGCCGACCGCATGAACAGCCGTTGACGGCCTGAAATCATCCCGGCCGCGCGCCGGGATTATTGTTTCTAACTATCAATATCGGAATTATTTCAGAAACAAATGGTTTGACCTCAAACGGCTTTGCCATTACATTATTGCCCTACAGCACTTTTTAATGGCCACCTCGGCCAATCCAGGCGCGTATCCCGGCAAGCACCAGCCCGGCGATAGTTATCTATTCGGCACGCTCCCGGCCAATCCAATAAGACGAGAAAAACTATGTTCAATAGCATAACCATCCGCACGCGCCTGATCGCCACCATGTCCGTCATCGGCATCCTGATGCTGGTCCTCGGCGGCCTGAGCATCTTCGGCATGAATACCGTTAACTTCGCATTGAAAGACGTGTACTCCAACCAGATGGCGTCGACCATCGCCCTGGGCAACGCCAAGAACTTCCTGAACCGTTCGCGCTTCGTGATCGACCGCGGCGTGTTCCATCCGGAAGCGCCGGACCTGGAGAAAACCCTGGGCCGCGCCGAAGGGTTCATCCAGGATTCCGACAAGGCCTGGAAAGAATACCTGGCCCTGCCGCTGGGCGACGATGAAAAGCTGCTGGCCAAGGATCTGGAAGGCAAGCGCGCCACCTACGTGGGCGAACTGCGCTCGCTGATCTCCGCGCTGCGCGCGCAGGATCAGGACAAGATCGAAAACCTGTCGATGAAAACCCTGTCGGCGCAGTTCGGCATTTTCGACGCCGCCTCGGTCAAGCTGGAAGACTACCAGCTGACCTCGGCCAAGGACCACTACGAGCAGAGCCAGTCGTTCTTCTCCACCTTCACCAAGAGCTACACCGTGGCGCTGGTGCTGGGTGCCGCGCTGATCATCTTCTCGGCCGTGCGCCTGCTGCGCGCCATCCTGCGTCCGCTGCAACACGCGCTGGGCCACTTCGACCAGATCGCCACCGGCAACCTGGCCAACCAGATCGACATTTCGCGCAACGATGAAATGGGCAAGCTGATGCAAGGCCTGCAGAAGATGCAGGACCAGATGTCCAGCACCGTCAGCAGCATCCGCAGTGGCAGCAGCGCCATCGCCACCGCCAGCGCCGAGATCGCCTCCGGCAACCTGGACCTGTCGCGCCGCACCGAAAACCAGGCCGCCGCGCTGGAAGAAACCGCGTCGTCGCTGGAAGAGCTGACCTCGACCGTGCGCCAGAACGCCGACAACGCCCGCCAGGCCAATCAACTGGCGTTGAGTGCGCAGGACGTGGCCGGCAAGGGTGGTCAGCTGGTGTCGCAGGTGGTGGACACCATGGGCAACATCAACACCTCGTCGCGCAAGATCGCTGACATCATCGGCGTGATCGATGGTATCGCCTTCCAGACCAACATTCTGGCGCTGAACGCCGCCGTGGAAGCCGCCCGTGCCGGCGAGCAGGGCCGCGGCTTCGCCGTGGTCGCCACCGAAGTGCGCAACCTGGCGCAACGTTCGGCTGCCGCCGCCAAGGAAATCAAGGAACTGATTACCGAATCGGTGGAACAGGTCGACGCCGGCAACCAGCTGGTCGACAAGGCCGGCGCGACGATGAATGACATCGTCAGCAGCGTCGAGCGCGTCACCAGCATCATGACCGAAATCATGGTCGCCGGCGAAGAGCAGAGCGAAGGCATCAACCAGATCAACCAGGCCATCGTGTCGATGGACGAAGTGACCCAGCAGAATGCCGCGCTGGTGGAAGAAGCGGCCGCCGCCGCCAACGCCATGCAGGAGCAGGCTGCCCAGCTGGAAGAAATGGTCAGCACCTTCAAGGTCGAGAGCGTTGCGACCAGCCGTCATGGCAACAACCGTCCGGCCCTGCGTCGTCCGGCGCTGGCCCTGGGCCAATAAGTATCGCGCCGCGCCCGGTTACCGCCGGGCTTTGCTGAAATGCACCGCCAGGTAGATGCCGAGCAGCAGCGCTCCGGCGATGGTCAGGCCGAATTCCGGCGACAGCGAGACCTGTACCGGATAGGCCGCAAGCAGCGAGAATCCGGCCAGCAGATTGGCGAATCCCCACAGTACATTGATCAGCGCGCTGGACAGGCCGACGCCGCGCGGTTTCGCAAACGGCGTCGGGAAGGCCTGGCCCTGCAAGCCCGCCGCCAGGTGGGGCAGGGCGTTGCACAGCAAGGCGCCGGTGAAGAAATGTGCGAATGCGTGCATGGTGCCTCCTTATTTCTGCGTGCTTGTATGATGGGCCAGCGGTAGCTCGGGCAGCCAGAACAGCATCAGCAGTCCGAGCCCGACCATCACCGTGCCGACGCCAAAAATTTGGCCGATGGCATGGCGGTACAGCATGGCATTGGCGGCACTCGCCGCCTGGCCGTGCAGCTGCTGCGCCAGGATGGCGCCCGAGCCGGTCACGCCGACCAGGCCGCCCAGCGAACGGAAGAAGCCCAGCATGGCCGTGCCGACGCCGCGCCGCGTGGCGGGCAGGGCGTTCTGCACCGCCATCGTCATGTTGGGCATCACCAGGCCGAGGCCGGCGCCCAGCACGAAGATGGCAGGTTCCAGCACCAGGTAGCCGGCGTTGTTGAGAATGCCCCAGGCCAGCGCGCCGAAGGACAGCGTCGCCAGCGCCAGGCCCACCACCTGCGCCGGCTTGTAACGGCCGGACTTGCCCAGGACACGGCCGTTCAGCGCCGACGAAATCACCAGTCCCACCATCATCGGCATGGTCAGCAGGCCCGAGTTGGCCGGACTGGCCCCCATCACCATCTGGAACAGCAGCGGGAAGAACACGCTCGAACCCATCATGCCGACGAAGGTCAGCGCCAGCACGACGCTGGCGACGTTGAACACGCGGTTGTCAAACAGGTCCGGCGGCAGCACCGGCTCCGGTACGCGGCGCACATGGAACAGCAACGCCACCGTCAACACCACGGCCAGCACGGCGGTGTAGAGGATTTCGTGCGAATTCCAGGCCCATTCGGTGCCGCCCAGCGCCAGTACCAGCAGCGCCGCCGTCACCGCGCCGGTCAGCAGCGCCGAGCCGAGGTAGTCGATCTTGTGCGCGTGGTGCGGCTTATCGTGCGGCATCGACTTGGCGATCACGTACAGGGCCACCGCGCCGACCGGCAGGTTGACGTAGAAAATCCAGTGCCACGACAGCCAGTCGGTCAGCAGGCCGCCCAGCACCGGGCCCAGCACGCTGGTCAGCGCGTACACGGCGGCGATGCTGCCCTGGCGCTTGCCGCGTTCGGCCGGCGGCACCAGGTCGCCGATGACGATTTGCGCCAGCGGCATGAAGCCGCCCGCACCCAGCCCCTGGATCGCGCGGAAGGCGATCAGCTCGACCATGTTCTGCGCCAGCCCGCACAGGATGGAGCCGAGCAGGAAAATGATGATGGCCGCGTACAGCAGCAACTTGCGTCCGTACTGGTCACTGAGCTTGCCGTACAGCGGCATGGTGGCGGTGGAGGCCAGCACATATGCCGTCACCACCCAGGACAGGTGCGACATGCCGCCCAGGTCGGAGACGATGCGCGGCAGCGCGGTGGCGACGATGCTCTGGTCGAGCGCCGCCAGGCCGATCATGATGACCAGGCCGATATAGATGTTACGGATGGAAGTCTTCATTCGCCGATCTCATTCAGGTAGACAAGTGCGTTGCGCAGCGCGGCCGCGCCTTCCGGCGGCAGCTGTGCCAGCTTGCGCGCCAGCCAGTCGCGGCGGCGCGCGCGCAGCTCTTGCAGCACCGTGTCGCCGTGCTCGGTCAGCAGCAGGCCGCTGCGGCGGCGGTCCTCGGGATCGGGCGCGTCGCGCTTGACCAGGTTGAGCGCTTCCAGCGCCTTGATATGGCCGCTCATGGTCGGCCCGCGCAGCTTTTCCTGCCGCGCCAGGTCGGCCACGCCGATGCCGGGTTGCTGGCTGATGGTTGACAGCAGCATTTTCTGCTGCAGCGTCAGGCCGGCAGGATCGTTGTCGCTTTCCTGGCGCAAGCGCCGGAAGATGTGGTGCAGGGCGGTGCGCAACTCGTCTGCCAGTGCGATCGCCTGTGGTGAAATATCGGTGGTCATGGTTAGGATGATAGGTAGGCTACCTATCTATCTTAATACCGCTTGGCCACAAATTCAAGGCGAAAAAAAAGCCCGGCGAACCGGGCTTAGGAGAAAACCAAGTTATTTGAGCGCGCCGAAGACTTTTCCGATCAGCTTGCTGCCGGTGCCCAGCGGGTCGGCGCGGATGGCTTTTTCTTCCTCGGCGATCATGGTGTACAGGCCGTCCAGCGCGCGCTGGGTGACGTAGCCTTCCACCGTGGCCTGGTCCTTGGCCAGCATGCCCATCTTCGGCGCCAGGCCCATGGCCGTGTTGTACTTGGTGGCCAGGCCCGACTTGTCGGTGACTTTCTTCACCACCGGCAGGAACTGCACCGCCAGCTTGTCCTGCGTCTTGGCGCGGAAGAAATCGGTGACCGAGGTGTCGCCGCCGGTCAGGATATTCTTGGCATCGGTGATGCTCATCGACTTGACGGCGTCGATCAGCAGCGGCTTGGCCATCGGCACGGCGGACTCGGCGGCGTGGTTCATCTGTACCACCAGGTCATCGAGCTGCTGGCCCTTGCCGGTCATTTTCAGGATCGGACGCGCCTGCTCCAGGATCTTGGGCAGCGGAATGCGCACCTTGTCGTTGTTGAGGAAGCCGCCATCGGCGCCCAGCTTGGCCACGGCGGCGTTCGAGCCGGTTTCCAGCGCCGCCTTCAGGCCGCCGGACGCATCCTGGTTGCTGAGGTCGGACAGCGAAATCGCATAGGCGCTGGCGGCCAGCAGGCTCATCGGAATCAACAGGGCAATCGAACGGCGGGATATCGGCATCGGCATGGTGGGGAAACTCCAGATTAGCAATACTGCTACTGTACTCCACCAGGCCTCATGCCGCCAGCGCCGGAATCTCCCTGGCCAGCCGTTCCAGCAGGCGGTCGCACTGGAACACGCTGAGGGTCTTCTGCGCGCCGTCCGCGCCGTCGATATTGATGACCTCATCCATTTCGCTGCGCGGATCGCCCTGCGAGTTTGGATTGCGCATCATCTTCGGCGCGCCGTAGCGGCGGCTGTCCTCGATGGTCATGATGTTTTCCACCGCGTCCACCATCAGCCCGAAGCATTCTTCGCCGCGTTCCACCACCAGGATCTTCGACTGCGAGGTGTCGGCCAGCGGCGCCATCTGGTACAGACTGCGCAGGTCGATCACCGTCACCATCTGCTGGCGCAGGTTCATCATGCCGCGCATGAAGGCGGGCAGGCCGGGTGGACGGGTGATCTCGCCGACCGACAGGTCGATGATCTCGCGCACCTGCTTGATCTCCACCGCATAGCTGTTTTCCAGCGCGAAGGTGATGTAGACCTGGCGCTGGCTGCGCCGCGCATCGCGCCGCTCGTTGCTGGCGATGATGGCCTCGTCCTTGGGATACAGGTTGGCGTGGCCGGTGCGCATTTCCTTGATTTCGCTGCTGGAGAAAATCTGCTGGTGATCGAGGAAGAAGATGTCGCCCAGGTCCGGCTTCGACAGGCAGCCGCCGAACATGCCGGCGCGCGCCTTGCTCAATAGCGGAATCGGCATGATCTCTTCACGGTAGAAATTGACGATGTTGTCGACCGAGTCGACCAGGAAGCCGATGGTGGCGTCGTCGATGCGCGCCACGATGATGCGCTGGTCTGGGCCGAAGGTCCGTTCGCCAGCCGGCGCATCGCCCGTTGCCGCATTCAGCAGCGTGGCAAAGTCCACCACCGCCACCGGCGCGCCGCGGAAGTTGATGCGTCCCAGGCAGAGGGCGCTGTTGAGCACCGAGGCCTGCAATTCCGGCACGCGGATAATCTCCTGGATCGCGCCCATCTCGAAGGCAAACGAGGAAATGCCGACATGGAAGCTGACGCACTGGCGCCGCTCGCCCTGATGGCGGCGCGTTGCCTTGTCGGCGGCCGATTGCAACGCCAGCACCTGCGGCACGTTCTCGATGCGTACCAGCGCATCGGGATCGAGGATCTGCACCAGCCGCGCGCCATGGTCGAGCATGATGGTGCCGGCCACCACGCCGCGCTTTTCGCCGTCGGTGTAGGTCAGCGTGCTGCGCTGCTCCGGCCGCACGCGCAGGATTTCGCCGGTGGCGTCGAACAGGATGCCGACCAGTACGCCTTCATAATCGAGAATCGCGATCTTGTCGGTGGGCTGCGCCGCGCGGGCGCCGGCGTCGAACACACGCGCCAGATTGACCACCGGGATCACGCTGCCACGCAGCGTGAACACGCCTTCCAGGAAGCGGGGCGACAGCGGCAGCGCCGTTACCTTGGCCGGATAATTGACCACTTCGCGAAAGCAGCTGGCGGGCAGGGCGAATTCATCTTCGCCCAGTACGAAAGAGCCGAACAGTTCGGTGCCGGACGTCGCCGAGGCATCAGGCATATGCGGCTCCCTGGGTAGTGGTGACGATTTCCTGCACCGAGTAAGTGCAAGTGGCGCAATCAATGGTCATGGTGCGGCCGCACTTGCCGCCGATGCGGCAATAGGTGACGTTCAGGCCGTGCTTGCGCAGGTGCTTGCGCGCGGCTTCGGCGTTTTGCTGGCCGATCTGCAGGCGGCTGGAGCAGCTGTTGAGCATGGTGGCGCCGCCGGCGACAACCACCTCGATGTCCGCATAGTCCGCCTCGGTCGCACCGATCAGGCGCAGCAGCGACGGCACGGCCTGATTGACATAGCGCGCGCCGAATTCATCGGCCATCTGCGGGCATTCCGGCAGCAGGCAGTGGGCCAGCGCGCAGCGGCCGCGTTTCTTCCAGATCAGGCCGATGCCGACGCAGGAACCCAGCAGCGCTTGCAGCTGCTCAGTGCGGATGCCAAGCTTGAGCTGGCCCATCGCCACTTGCAATGGCGCGCGCGGGCCATTGTCGGTGCGCTCGCTGAAATCCGCCCAATGCGGAGGCGCGACCGGGACCGGCTGCTGTAACGGGAGATTGAAGATCGCTTGCATGGTACACCGCCTATTCCATTCTATATATCATCGGCCGGTCGAACTGGTAGGCGGTGTTTAGGCCAGTGATCGATTCGGATTCGCCCACGATCATGATCGCGTGGGATGCCATGCTCAAACGGGCTTGCTGCAGGATGGTCTGCTGCTGTTCCTGATCAAAGTAGATCAGTACGTTGCGCAGAAATACCAGGTCAAACTGTTTGGCCGGCTTTAGGGGAGTCAGCAAATTATGCTGGGCCAACTCGACGTTTTTTTTCAGTGCATCCACCACCCGCAGGCCATTGGCGCTGGGACGGAAATATTTCTTGACCCAGTCCGGATGCGTGGACTGGATGCGTTCAACCGAGCGGCCGGTGTACTGGCCATCGCGCGCCAGCGCCAGAATCTGCTGCGAAATATCGGTCGCATGGATCTGGTAGCTGAAGCCGGCGTTGGCGGCGGCGAATTCCTCGCACAGCATGGCCATCGAATACAGTTCCTCGCCGCTGGAGGAGGCCGCCGACCACACTTTCAGGCGCTGGCCCGGATGCGCGGCCCACCACTGCGGCAGGAATTCCTTCTCGACGTAATCCCACACCTGCGGCGTGCGGAAGAACAGCGTGTCGTTGGTGGTCACCAGGTCGATAAAATGCGGAATCTCGGCCCGGTCCTGCTCCACCTTGTCCAGGTACGCCTGGTAGCTGGCCAGGTTCAGCGCCTGCACGCGCGGGCGCAGGCGGCGTTCCAGCAGCACACTTTTACGTTCCGTCATGGCGATGCCGGTGTGCTTACGCACCAGCGCGATCAGCGCGCTCAGCGTCGCCGGGCTAAAGCCGGTGGCTTCCATGATTACACCGTGAAGCCGGATACGGTTTTGTTCAGATCGCCTGCGCGCTGGTTCAAGCCTTCGGTCGAGCGGGCGATGCTGTCGCAGGCGGCGGCCGATTTCTCGGCCTCCTCGGCGATGTACTGCACCGCGGTGCTGACTTCGCGCGCCGTCAGCAGCTGCTCGTTGGTGGCCTTGGAAAT
Organism: Duganella alba; assembly: GCF_009674495.1. Classification (GTDB taxonomy): domain Bacteria; phylum Pseudomonadota; class Gammaproteobacteria; order Burkholderiales; family Burkholderiaceae_D; genus Rugamonas; species Rugamonas alba. The sequence goes on from NZ_WKJN01000001.1 coordinate 145,565, forward strand.
GTCGGAAATCGCCTCGGTGGTCTTGACCACGCCGGCCAGGATCTTGTCGAAGGCGTCGCTGGCCTGGCGCGAAATCTCGCTGCCGGCGGACACGCGCTTGACCGACTCGTTGATCAGCTTGGAAATCTCCTTGGTGGCCTGCGACGAGCGCTCGGCCAGCTTGCGCACCTCGTCGGCGACCACCGAGAAGCCCAGGCCGTGCTCGCCGGCGCGCGCTGCCTCGATGGCGGCGTTGAAGGCCAGCATATTGGTCTGGTTGGCGATGTCGGAAATCACCTTGACGATTTCACCGATGTCTTCCGACGAGCGGTTGATCAGGTCCATCGCTTCGATCGACTTGGCCACCGCCTTGGCGCCGATTTCCGCTTCGTTCTGGGTCGACTTGGCCATGGCGTCGGCGTCCGAGGTGTTGCCGGCGATGGTGTTGATCGAGCTGGTCAGGCCGTCGATCGAGGCGTTCATCTCTTCCACGGTGGCGCCCAGCGCCTGGGTGCCGACCGCCACGCCGTTGCAGCGCTCGGAAATGGTGGTCGACGCGTCGGCCAGGCCGCTGGCGGACATCACCACGTTGCTGATCACCTTGCGCAGGTCGTCGATCATCTTGCTGATGCCTTCGGCCAGCTGATCCAGCGGTTCGTCGCCTTCGACCAGCACTTTGCTGGTCAGGTCGCCGTTGGCGGCGTGTTCGACCGAGTCCAGCAGGCGGGCGATTTTTTCGCCGTCGGACTTGGCCTTGGCGGCCACCGAGTGTTCCAGTTCGACCTGGGCGGTAATATCAGTCGCAAACTTGACGATTTTATACGGATTGCCGTTCAAATCCATGATCGGATTATAAGTCGCCTGTATCCATACAGTTTTCTTATTATTACCTACACGTTTATAACGGCCGCTATCGAATTCGCCACGATTCAATTTTTGCCAGAAACGTTTATAGTCTGCACTGGCGGCAAAATCAGGATCGACAAACATGCGGTGGTGTTCGCCTTTAATATCATCAAGGTAGTAACCCATGACGTCGAGGAAGTTGTCGTTGGCGGTCAGGACGTTGCCGCTCATGTCGAATTCGATGACGGCCTGGGCCTTGGCGATGGCGCTGACCTTGCCTTCATACTCGGCGTTGCGCATGCGGGTGTCGGTGATGTCGGTGGCGAACTTGATCACCTTGTACGGCTTGCCGTCGGCATCCATGATCGGATTGTATGAGGCGTTGATCCAGATTTCACGGCCGCCCTTGGCCAGGCGCTTGTATTCGCCGTGCTCGTATTCGCCGACGGCCAGGCGTGACCAGAACTGCTTGTAGGCGGGGCTGGCGGCAAATTCCGGTTCGCAGAACATGGAGTGATGGCGGCCCTGGACTTCCGACAGCGAGTAGCCGAGTACGCGCAGGAAGTTCTCATTGGCGTGCAGAATTTTTCCTTCCAGGTCAAATTCAATGACCGCCTGCACGCGGTTCAATGCGGCGTGGATGGCTTGCAGTTCGACGTCCTGCGTTTGAATTACCTGGCTTGGAGCATTCATTGGAGAATCCCTATCAAATATGAAGAAATGCCAAATATCGTAATCCGTTTAATAACTGTGATATTTGGAGAGAATTATTTTGATATTCGGGGGCGGGGAATATATGCGAGTAGTTTTTATTATTTCGTTTATTTAAAACCGAAGCAAGCCGATCACAATAAGAATTCAGTATATTGTGAGCATGAAGCAACAAATTTTTCGCGCGTTCTCCGCGTTGCAAAGCGACGTCTCCTCCGCCAAAAGTGCAGCCCGTGCGACGGTTGTCGCAATCAAATAAAAAGACGGTCGTTCTTTTATGCGGTATAGTTGACAGGTAGCCCTCCCACCAAAAAAGATAAGGAAGAGACATGACTGCTGAATACCAAGTGCACGGCGCCGTAGCCGTCATTACGCTGAACAATCCGCCGGTCAACGGCATGGGACTGGCGACGCGCACCGCCGCCGTCAACGGCATCCAGCGCGCGCTGGCCGACGACGCGGTCAAGGCCATCGTCATCACCGGCGCCGGCAAGGCGTTCTCGGGCGGCGCGGACATCAAGGAATTCAACACCCCGCAAGCGCTGGCCGAACCGAGCCTGCATACTTTCATCGCCACCGCCGAAGGTTCGACCAAGCCGGTCGTCGCCGCCATTCACACCGTCTGCATGGGCGGCGGGCTGGAGCTGTCGCTGGGCTGTCATTACCGCGTCACCATGCCGGGCGCGCAGATCGCGCTGCCCGAAGTCAAACTCGGCCTGCTGCCGGGCGCGGGCGGCACGCAGCGCCTGCCGCGCGTGCTGGGCCTGGAGCCGGCGCTGAACATGATTGTCTCCGGCAATCCGGTGCTGTCGGAAAAACTGCCGGCGCTGTTCGATGAAATTTTTGCCGCCGATGCCGACCTGCTGCCATCGGCCGTGGCCTTCGCCGAGAAAATCGCCGACGTGCGTCCGCTGCCGAAAGTGCGCGACCGCAAGGTGGATTACCCGAACCACGAAGCTTTCCTGCAATTCTCGCGCAACACCGTCAAGGCCATGTCCGGCCCGTTCCCGGCGCCGCTGGAATGCGTGGAAACCGTGGCCGCCTCGGTCACCATGAAATTTGACGATGGCATGAAGTTCGAGCGCGAGCGCTTCCTGCACCTGATCCAGACCACCGAGTCGAAAGCGCTGCGCCACGCCTTCTTTGCCGAACGCATCGCCAGCAAGGTGCCGGATGTGCCGGCCGATACGCCGGTGCGCCCGATCAAGTCGGCCGCCATCATCGGCGCCGGCACCATGGGCGGCGGCATCGCCATGAACTTCCTGAACGCCGGCATTCCGGTCAAGCTGCTGGAAACCAGGCAGGAAGCGCTGGACAAGGGCATCGCCACCATCCGCAAGAACTACGAGAACACGCTGAAGAAGGGCAAGCTGACCCAGGAAAAACTGGACCAGCGCATGGGCCTGTTGAGCAGCACGCTGTCCTATGACGAGATCGGCCAGGCCGACATCGTGGTGGAAGCGGTGTTCGAGGAAATCGGCGTCAAGGAAGCGGTGTTCCGCAAGCTCGACGAGGTGATGAAGCCGGGCGCCATCCTGGCCACCAACACCTCGACGCTGGACGTCGACAAGATCGCCAGCTTCACCAGGCGTCCGCAGGACGTGATCGGCACGCACTTCTTCTCGCCGGCCAACGTGATGAAGCTGCTGGAAATCGTGCGCGGCAAGGAAACCGCCAAGGACGTGCTGGCCACCGCGCTGGCCCTGTCCAAGAAGCTCAAGAAAACCGGCGTGGTGTCGGGCGTGTGCGACGGCTTCATCGGCAACCGCATGATCGAGCAGTACAGCCGCCAGGCCGGTTTCCTGCTGGAGGAGGGCGCGCTGCCGGAACAGATCGACAAGGCGGCTGAAAAGTTCGGCTTTGCCATGGGGCCGTTCCGCATGGGCGACCTGGCCGGCAACGACATCGGCTGGGCCATCCGCAAGCGCCGCTACGTCGAAAAGCCGGAGATCAGCTATTCCAGAACCGCCGACCTGCTGTGCGAGATGGGGCGTTACGGCCAGAAAACCGGCGCCGGCTGGTACGACTACAAGGCCGGCGACCGCAAGGCCTATCCAAACGACGAAGTGAACGCCATGATCGTCAAGCACTCGGCCGACCTGGGCATCACGCGCCGCAAGATCAGCGACCAGGAAATCGTCGAGCGGCTGGTGTACGCGCTGGTCAACGAAGGCGCGCTGATCCTGGAGGAGGGCATCGCGTTGCGCGCATCCGACATCGACATGGTGTATCTGACCGGCTACGGCTTCCCGCTGTATCGTGGCGGTCCGATGTTCTACGCCGACACGGTGGGGCTGCCGAATGTGCTGGCGGCGATCAACAAATACGCCAAGGGCCATGAGGGCAAAGCCTGGCAACCGGCGCCGTTGTTGCAAAAACTTGCGGCTACAGGAAAGAACTTTAATAGCTAATTTCTATTGCAAATACGACATATCAATTATTAGTTTGATCACAATTTGCGGTCGGGATCGTTATAATCGATCCCGGCCGTTGTGTTTTCCCTGCCCGGAAAACGGCTGGCAGTCAGCGGGCATTCCGAAAAACGATACTAATAACAGGGGTTCACATGAAGCACATTATTTTTGCAGCAGCACTGGCTGCGGCCAGCATGTCCGCAGCGCATGCCGATATCAACGGCCTGTACAACACCGGCATTGGCGCCAGTGGCTCGCAGGATAGCCATTACTCGCTGCTCGCCGCCAGCAGCGACACTCCCATCTCCAACATACTGCCGTACATCACGGACAGCGGTTATCCGGTGGGCACATGGGTACCGAACAGCGGCGATTCCAAGTGGATCACGCCGACCTCAAACCAGGCGCAATCTTTCGACGCCAGCGCCGATGGGATTTACACCTACACGCTGACTTTTAACCTGAGCGGCTACAACCCGGCCACCGCATGGTTCAGCGGACGCCTTGCCTCCGACAATACTGTCCAGGTCCTGCTGAATTCTCACAATATCGGCAGCGCGAACAGTTACGGCAACTGGACCACTTTTGGCGCGTCCAGCGGCTTCATCTCCGGACTCAACACGCTGCAATTTGTTGTTACCAACGAGGCACTTAGTGGCGGCAATCCGACGGGCTTGCGCGTGGAATTTCGGGAATCCAACGTGACAGCCGTGCCGGAAGCGGAAACCTACGCCATGCTGCTGAGCGGCCTGGCGCTGATGGGCGTGGTGGCACGCCGTCGCCGCTCTAAATAAAGTGTGAACAAATGCTCACGTGCCTTAAAGAAATATTAATGGCTTGTGAGCATTTCTACAAAAACTCCGATATAATTTACAGCAACAGGAGTTACTTCTTCGCAACCCCAAAAAATGGTTCGATGATGAAAAACCGGCATGCCTATCGATGCTGGCAACTTCACCAATCACTTTTTAGGGGTTCTCATGAAACGCATCGTCATCTCTGCCGCACTGGCAATCGCAGCAATTGGTTCCGCCCACGCAGCCAGCATCGCCGGCCTGCAAAATACTGGCGTTGTGTCCACTGGCGTCGTTGGCGCCGCAGGCAGTGGCGACACCCACTACACCCTGAGCGCGGCCAGCAGCGACACCACGATCGCCAGCACCGTCCCGGTCATCACCAACGACAGCCAATGGCCGATCAACCCGTGGCTGGCCAACAGCACCGACTCCAAGTGGATCACGCCGACCAGCAGCCAGGGCCAGAGCTTTGACGCCTGGAGCGCCGGCACCTACACTTACACGCTGTCGTTCGACCTGACCGGCTACAACGCCTCGACCGCCTCGTTCGTGGGCCGCCTGGCCGCCGACAACGCCGTCACGGTCAAGCTGAACAACAGCGTCATCAGCACCGCCGCCGGCTTTACCGACTGGACCTCGTTCAGCGCCAACAGCGGCTTCGTCGCCGGCCTGAACAAGCTGGACTTCGTGGTCACCAACTGGCAGCAGAACGGCGGCAACCCGACCGGCCTGCGTGTGGAATTCGCCTCGTCGAATATCACCGCGGTGCCGGAACCAGAAACCTACGCCATGCTGCTGGGCGGCCTGGGCCTGATGGGCTTCATCGCCCGCCGCCGCAAAGCCGCGTAACCGGGTACGTTTCCAAACCGGGGGCAGTTCTGCCAATCGCACACGAGCGCGGCTGTAAGCGCTCCGGATGCGGATTGACGCGGGGTTCTGCTGATCTGCGTCATATTCCGCTGCGGCGGAGCGGTGTAGGGTGGCTGAATGAGCCGCCCTCTACGATTGGAATTTGCCGGCGCCCTGTGTACAGCTTTTTAGACGAGTGGCCGTGGAGCAGCTACGCCCTGACCATGCAGGATGCACCGCCGCCAATGTGGCTGCAAATCGATTGGCTGCTTGGGTACTTCGGCGCCAACAGGACAGAAGCCATCGGTGCCTATAAACGATTTGTCGCGGTGGGCGTCGGCGCTGATAGTCCCATCAAGAATATACGCCATCAGCTTTTGTTAGGGGACGACGCCTTCGTCACCACTTACCGCTCCGCTCGCTCTGTGGACTTGCTCAACGAAGTACCGCGCGAGCATCGGCGTGCACTCGCGCTGTCGCTTGCGGAGTGCCAGGCCAAGTTTGCGGACCGCGATGAGGCGATCGCCCAGGCATGTCTCTCCACCGCCTACACCATGACGCAGATCGCCGCGCACTTCCACATTTCCTACCGCACCGTCAGTCGCATAGTGCACAAAATGGAGCATCTACAGTCGCGCTCGTGTGCGATTGGCGGAACTGACCCCGAATGAAAAAAGCCGCCCGGAGGCGGCTTTGTGCTGTGCGGTGAGAGTTAGTCGGCCGCGTAGATGTTGTTGTCCTTGGTTTCGCCGACGAACAGCGCACCGATCACGGCAGTGATCAGGGCGACGATGATCGGATACCACAGGCCGTAGTAGATGTCGCCCTTGAACGCCACCAGCGCGAACGAGATGGTCGGCAGCAGGCCGCCGAACCAGCCATTACCGATGTGGTAAGGCAGCGACATCGAGGTGTAGCGGATGCGGGTCGGGAACATTTCCACCAGCATGGCGGCGATCGGGCCGTACACCATGGTCACGTACAGCACCAGGATGAACAGGATCAAGACCACCATCGGTTTGTTCATCTGCATTTCGTCGGCTTTCGCTGGATAGCCGGCCGCCTTGATCGCGCCGCCGACTTCTTTCTTCAGCGCCGCTTCGCTGTCTTTCGACGGTTTGTCGAAGTTCAGGCCGTCAGGGGTCATGATCGCGTTGAACGAGGTGATTTCCTTCTCGCCGACCTTGATCTTGGCCACGCTGCCGGCTGGCGCATCCTGCGTCGTGTAGTTCACCGAGGCATTGGACAGCATGCCGGTGGCGATATCGCACGACGATGGGAATTTCTTGGTGTTGGTCGGGTTGAACTGGAAGTGGCACGATGCCGGATCAGCGTACACCACCACTGGCGAATTTTTCAGCGCCGCTTCCAGTTGCGGGTTGCCGTAGTGGGTCAGCGCGCCGAACAGCGGGAAGTAGGTGGCCGCCGCAATCACGCAGCCGCCCAGAATGATCCACTTGCGGCCGATCTTGTCCGACAGCATGCCGAAGAAGATGAAGAACGGCGTTGCCAGCGCGAGCGCCAGGGCGGTCATGATGTTGGCGCTGGCGCCATCGATCTTCAGCACTTGGGTCATGAAGAACAGCGCGTAGAACTGGCCGGTGTACCACACCACCGCCTGGCCCATGGTCAGGCCGATCAGCGCCAGGATCACGACTTTCAGGTTGCGCCATTGGCCGAAGGCTTCGCTCAGCGGCGCCTTCGAGGTCTTGCCTTCGGATTTCATCTTGGCGAAGGCCGGCGATTCATTCATCGACATGCGGATCCACACCGAAATGCCCAGCAGCAGCACCGACACCAGGAACGGCACGCGCCAGCCCCAGGCATTGAACGCTTCCTCGCCGATGGCGGTACGGGTGCCCAGGATCACCAGCAGCGACAGGAACAGGCCCAGCGTCGCGGTGGTTTGAATCCATGCCGTGAACGAGCCGCGCTTGCCGGCCGGCGCATGCTCGGCCACGTAGGTGGCCGCGCCGCCATACTCGCCGCCCAGCGCCAGACCTTGCAGTATCCGTAGCCCGACCAGCACAATGGGCGCCGCGATGCCGATCGCCGCATAGCCGGGCAACAGCCCGACAATGAAGGTGGAGGCGCCCATGATCAGGATGGTGATCAGGAAGGTGTACTTGCGGCCGACCATATCGCCCAGGCGGCCGAACACGATGGCGCCGAACGGACGCACGATGAAGCCGGCCGCGAACGCCAGCAGCGCAAAGATGAAGGTGGTGGTCGGTTCGCCAATGAAGAACTGCTTGGCGATGATCGGCGCGAGCGAGCCGTACAGGTAGAAGTCGTACCATTCGAACACGGTGCCGAGCGAGGACGCAAAGATCACCTTGCGCTCTTCGGCGGTGATCGGCGTGGCCTTGCCGGATAGGTTGCGCGGATCAGCGGTACCTGGATTTGCCATGATGTGTCTCCTTTGATTTTTTAGGATATTTTTCCCCAGCTGAGATAGCGATAAGCAAGTTATTACTTCGTCAGCTTAATTGCAGTGTGGGCGCGAAACCTTACGCGATGCTTGCTTGAAGCTTACGCGAAACTTACAATAATATTTACGAACGACCGTACTAAAAACATGCTATTCTGGCTCAAACAACACCTTCACTATAGGAGACTCTCATGATCGATGCCGTCATTGTTTCTACCGCCCGCACGGGTCTTGCCAAATCCTGGAAAGGCGCGTTCAACATGACGCACGGCGCCACCCTGGGCGGCCATGTGTTGCAGGCCGCCATCCAGCGCGCCGGCATTGAGGCGGGGGAAGTGGAGGACGTGCTGGCCGGCTGCGCCAATCCCGAAGGCGCCACCGGCGGCAACATCGCGCGCCAGATCGCCCTGCGCGGCGGCTGCCCGGTCACCACCGCCGGCATGACCATCAACCGTTTCTGCTCGTCCGGCCTGCAGACCATCGCCAGCGCCGCCCAGCGCATCATCGCCGGCGAGGGCGATATCTATGCGGCCGGCGGCGTCGAGTCGATCTCCTGCGTGCAGCAGGAAATGAACATGCATATGTATAAGGAAGTCTGGCTGTCGCAGAACAAGCCGGAAATCTACTGGCCGATGCTGCAAACGGCCGAAACCGTCGCCAAGCGCTACAACATCAGCCGCGAGCGTCAGGATGAATACGGCGTGCAGAGCCAGCAGCGCGCCGCCGCCGCGCAGGCCGCCGGTCTGTTCAACGCCGAGATCGTGCCGATGACCACCGTCATGGGCGTGGCCGACAAGGCGTCCGGCATGCTGCTGTCGCGCGAAGTGACCATCTCGGCCGACGAGGGCATCCGTGCCGATACGACGTACGAAGGCGTGTCCAAGATCCGCACCGCGATTCCCGGCGGCGTGATCAGCGCCGGCAACGCCAGCCAGTTCTCCGATGGCGCCTCGATGGCCATCGTGATGAACGCGCAGACCGCCGCCGCCAAGGGCCTGCAGCCGCTGGGCGTGTTCCGTGGCTTCGCGGTCGCCGGTTGCGAGCCGGATGAGATGGGCATCGGCCCGGTGTTCGCCGTGCCCAAGCTGCTGAAGAAAGCCGGTCTCAAGGTCGAGGACATCGGCCTGTGGGAGCTGAATGAAGCCTTCGCCGTGCAGGTGCTGTACTGCGCCGACACGCTCGGCATTCCGATGGATCGCCTGAACGTCAACGGCGGCGCGATCGCGGTGGGCCATCCTTACGGCGTGTCCGGCGCACGCCTGGTCGGCCATGCGCTGATCGAAGGCAAGCGGCGCGGCGTCAAATATGTGGTGGTCACCATGTGTATCGGTGGTGGCCAGGGAGCGGCCGGCCTGTTCGAAGTGGTGTAAGCAGCATGCGCTCGACCATCCTGTCGCGCCGCGACCTGTCCTTCATGCTGTACGAATGGCTGGATGCGGAGGCGCTGACCCGGCGCGACCGCTTCCAGGACCACAACCGCGAAACCTTCGACGCGGCGCTCGATACCGCCGAGCGTCTCGCCACCGAACTGTTTGCCACGCATAACAAGAAGGCCGACAGCAACGAGCCGCATCTCGTGGACGGCAAGGTGCGGATCATCCCCGAGGTGAAGACGGCGCTGGATGCCTTTTCGCTGGCCGGCCTGATGGCGGCCGGGCAGGACTACGAACGCGGCGGCATGCAGCTGCCGGTGGTGGTCGAGAAGGCGCTGGCGGCGTATCTGACTGCGGCCAACGTCAGCACCTCGGCCTACACCTTCCTGACGATGAGCAACGCCAACACCTTGCTCAAATGCGCCACGCCGGAGCAGATCACCCGCTTCGTCAACCCGATGCTGGAAGGCCGCTATTTCGGCACCATGTGCCTGTCCGAGCCGCAGGCCGGCTCCAGCCTGTCGGACATCACGACGCGCGCCGTGCCCGATGGCGAAGGCCAGTACCGCCTGACCGGCAACAAGATGTGGATCTCGGCCGGTGAGCATGAGCTCTCTGAAAACATCATCCACCTGGTGCTGGCCAAGATTCCCGGCGAGGACGGCAAGCTGATCCCCGGCGTCAAAGGCATCTCGCTGTTCATCGTGCCGAAATTCCTGGTCAACGACGACGGCTCGCTGGGCGAGCGCAACGACATCTCGCTGGCCGGCCTGAACCACAAGATGGGCAACCGCGGCACCACCAACTGTCTGCTCAACTTTGGCGAGCAGGGCGGCGCCATCGGCTACCTGGTCGGCAAGCCGCACCACGGCCTGGCCAATATGTTCCACATGATGAACGAAGCGCGCATCGGCGTCGGCCTCGGCGCGGCGGTGCTGGGCTACACCGGCTACCTGCATGCGCTCGACTATGCGCGCAACCGCCCGCAAGGCCGTCATCCGGCGCAGAAGGACGCCTCGCAGCCGCAACTGCCGATCATCCAGCACACCGATGTGCGGCGCATGCTGCTGGCGCAGAAGGCCTATGTCGAAGGCGGCCTCGGCCTGGTGCTGTACAGCGCCAGGCTGGTCGATGAACAGAACAGCGCGGAAACGCCGGAAGCCCGCGAACATGCGGCGCGGCTGCTGGATTTCCTGACGCCGATCACCAAATCCTGGCCGTCGCAGTGGTGCGTGGAGGCCAACAGCCTGGCGATCCAGGTTCACGGCGGTTACGGCTATACGCGTGAATACAACGTCGAGCAGTTCTACCGCGATAACCGCTTGAACGCGATTCACGAAGGCACGCACGGCATCCATGGCCTGGATCTGCTGGGCCGCAAGGTCACGTTGCAGGATGGCGCCTTGTTCCGTGGCTTCGGCGCCGAACTGCGCAAGACGGTGCGCAAGGTGCGCGGCAGCGTTGGTGCGCCGGACGCGGTCGGCCCTGGCCTGGCCACCATCAGCGTCGAACTGCTGGCCCATGCGGATGCGCTAGAGCAAGCCTGGCAGGCCGTGGAAGAAGTCACGCAGAAGTTGTATGCTGTCGGCGATTTGAACAAGACGCTGGCCAACGCCAGCACCTATCTGGAAGCAGTGGGCCACGTGGTGGTGGCGTGGATCTGGTTGCAGCAGGCATTGCTGGCGGCGGCATCGCTGGTCGGCGGCGATGTGGATTTCTATCGCGGTAAATTACAGGCCTGCCGGTACTTCTTCCAGTGGGAGCTGCCCAAGGTGGGGCCGCAACTGGCGCTGCTGGCCAGCATCGACACCACCACGCTTGATATGCAGGATGCCTGGTTTTAACAGGAATTAGCAATGCTCAAGCGTCGCGCTGACGACGCTGGGCGATAAAAGGAGACACAACATGCGTACCACACAAGAACTGTTTTCACTGGCCGGCAAAACCGCGCTGGTTACCGGCGGCTCGCGCGGCCTGGGCTTGCAGATGGCGCTGGCGCTGGGCGAACAGGGCGCCCGCGTCGTCGTCTCGGCCCGCAAGCAGGTCGAGCTTGACGAAGCCGTCGCCTTCCTGACCCAGCGCGGCATCAGCGCGCATTCGATCGCCGCCGACCTGTCGCAGGACGCGCAGGCCGAAGCGCTGGTCGACGCCGCCATCGCCCACCTCGGCCACATCGATATCCTGATCAACAACGCCGGCGCCAGCTGGGGCGCGCCGGCCGAGGACCATCCGGTCGAAGCCTGGGACAAGGTCATGGACCTGAACATCCGCAGCATCTTCGTGGTGTCGCAATTGGTGGGTAAACGCTCGATGATTCCGCGCCAGTCCGGCCGCATCATCAATATCGCCTCGATCGCCGGCCTGGCCGGCAATCCGCCGGGCACCATGCAGACCATCGCCTACAACACCTCGAAAGGCGCGCTGGTCAACTTCACGCGCACGCTGGCGGGCGAGTGGGGCCGCTACGGCATCACCGTCAACGCGCTGGCGCCAGGCTTCTTCCCGTCGAAGATGACCAAGGGCCTGCTGTCCGCCATGGGCGACCAGCTGACCGGTCACGCGCCGCTGAACCGCCTCGGCGACGACGAAGACCTGAAAGGCGCAGCCGTACTGTTCGCCTCCGACGCGGGCAAGCACATCACCGGACAGATCCTGGCGGTGGACGGAGGCGTGTCGGCGGTATGAGTATTCCAGAGACTTATCAGCGCATCGTGCTGGCGGCCCGTCCGCGCGGCGCCGTCACGGCCGAAAACTTCCGGCTGGAGACCTTGCCGGTGCCGCAACTGGCCGACGGCCAGGTGCTGATCCGCAATCACTACCTGTCGCTGGACCCGTACATGCGCGGCCGCATGAGCGCAGCCAAAAGCTACGCCACTTCGCAGCAACTCGACGACACCATGATCGGCGGCACCGTCGGCCAGGTGATCGCCTCGCGCAACGAGTTCTACAAGGTGGGCGAATACGTCAACGGCATGCTGGGCTGGTCCGAGATGGGCGTGTCGGACGGCGTGCTGCTGCGCAAGCTCGACACCACGCGCATTCCGCTGTCCGCCTTCCTCAGCGTGGTCGGCATGCCGGGCATGGCGGCGTGGTACGGCTTCAACCACATCATGGAAGCGGCGTCCGGTGAGACGGTGGTGATTTCGGCCGCCAGCGGCGCGGTTGGCAGCGTGGTTGGCCAACTGGCGCGCCTGCGCGGCTGCCGCGTGGTCGGCATCGCTGGTGGCGCGGAGAAGTGTGCTTACGTGGTGGAAGAACTGGGCTTCGACGCCTGCGTCGATTACAAGGCCGGCAACCTGGAGGCCGACCTGGCCGCCGCCACGCCGGACGGTGTCGACGCCATTTTTGAAAACGTCGGCGGCGCCTGCCTCGATGCCTCGCTGGCGCGCACCAACGCCTTCGCCCGCATTGCGCTGTGCGGGCTGATCGCCGGCTACAACGGCGCCGATATGCCGATCAAGAATTCGCGATTGCTGTTGATTAATCGCCTGACCGTGCGCGGCTTCATTATTACCGAGCACATGGAGTATTGGCAGCAGGGCTTGCAGGAACTGGCCGTGCTGGTCGCCAATCGTCAAATCAAGTTCCGCGAATCGGTGGCGGACGGCCTGGCCGCCGCACCGGAAGCGTTCATGGGCCTGCTGCAAGGGCGTAATTTTGGCAAACAACTGGTGAAGCTCATCTAAAAATGAAAACATTCCGAGACAAAGTCGCCGTCATCACCGGCGGTGCAAGTGGTTTGGGTCGTCAATTCGCCAGCGTCGCGGCGCGCGAAGGCATGAAGCTGGCGCTGGCGGACGTGCAAAGCGATGCGCTGGAACGCGCACTGGAAGAACTGCGGGCGCAGGGCGCCAGCGTCATCGGCAAGATTTGCGACGTGCGCAATTCGGAGCAGGTGCAGGCGCTGGCCGATGCTGCGGTGGCCGAGTTCGGCACGGTGCACCTGGTGTTCAACAACGCCGGCGTCGGTTCCGGCGGTCTGATCTGGGAAAACACCGAGGCGGATTGGGAGTGGGTGATGGGCGTCAACGTCTGGGGTGTGATCCATGGCGTGCGCATCTTCACCAGGCTGATGCTGGATGCGGCCGCGAAAGATCCTTCGTTTGAAGGCCACATCGTCAACACGGCGTCGATGGCTGGCCTGCTGAATGCGCCTGCGATGGGCGTCTACAACGTCTCCAAGCATGCGGTGGTGTCGCTGTCGGAAACGCTGTACCAGGATTTGCAGCTGGTCGGCGCGCCCATCGGCGCTTCGGTGCTGTGCCCGTACTTTGTGCCGACCGGCATCAGCCAGTCGCACCGCAACCGCCCGGAAGACGTGCGCATGACCGACCGGCCAACCGCCAGCCAGATCGCGGCGCAGGTCATGACCGACAAGGCGGTATCGTCGGGCAAGGTGTCGGCCGAGGATGTGGCGGAGATCACCTTCAAGGCCATCGCCGACGGCCAGTTCTACATCTATTCGCATCCGGACGCGCTGGCCGGCGTGCGCGAGCGCATGGAACACATCGTGGCCGGCACCAATCCGCCCGATCCCTACGCCGCCGCGCCGCAGATCCGCGAAGCGCTGCGCGCCAAAATCCAGGGCGCTTCCAAGCCGCAGGGCTGACGTACTACAATCGTGCTTTTGCAAAACAGGATGGCAATAATGAGCAAGCACGAAATCAAGTTGGGAGACTGGGGCACCCTCAACGCGGATGCGAAGCTGATCCGCTTTGAAGTCTTCGTTGAGGAGCAGAACGTTCCGGCCGAGCTGGAGATGGACCAGATGGACGCCGTCTGCCTGCACGCGGTGGCCTACGATGCCGACGGCACGCCGATCGGCACCGGCCGCCTGCTGCCGGACGGCCACATCGGCCGCATGGCGGTGCGCAAGATCGCGCGCGGCAGCGGCGTCGGCGGCGAATTGCTGCAGGCACTGATGGCGCAGGCGCGTGCGCGTGGCGACCAGTACGTGGCCCTGAGCGCTCAGACGCACGCGGCACCGTTCTACGAGCGTCACGGCTTCGCTATCGAAGGTGAGGAGTTCTACGAAGCAGGCATCGCCCACATCAATATGCAGCGTAACTTCAGCTAATCAGCTGCGCAATGCGTTCCAGCGCCGCCGGCACCTCGGCGGCGACATCCTGCCGCAGTCCCTCATGTACGTCGGCGATCATGCGCGCGCTCAGGCACAGGCGCAGCGCAGCGGCCGCCGCAGGCTGGCCCAGCTGATAGCGGCGGGCGCCGATGGCCGGCAACTGGAGTTGCAGATAGAGCCGGCGCGCCTCGTCGCCGTTCAGCAGCTTGCCACCGGCGCCGCGCAGCGTGAAAGGGAATACCGTCTGCACATGATCCCAGCCTGTCGCCACGCCCAGCGCCGAGCGGTCGATGGCGCTGACCGGCAATGGCGTGAAGGCAGCATGGCCGGCCAGCCCTTGCCGCACGGCGTCGGCAAAGCGGTTGACGCATTGCAGGCGCACGTCCTGCGGCACGGCGGCAAAGCGCTCCATCTCGAACAGCGCTGCTTCCCAGCGTAGCAGCAGGCCGAAGTTGGCGCGGTCGGTGTAGGCATCGACCGTGTTGGCAGCCATCGCGCGCGGCAGCAGCAGGGCGCCGCTGAAGGTCGGGCCGGTCATGAACTTGGAGCCGGTCAGCGCCAGCATGAAGCCGTGCGCCAGATAGGTCCGCAGCGTCGATGGGTCGAGACGGAACTGGCAGGCGTCCACCATCACATCCAGCAGCCCTGGCCAGCGCGCCCGCAGCGTCAGCACCGAGCCGATGGACGGCGAAATCAAGCCGGTCTTGCTGATATCCGTGAGCACCAACAGTACGCGCTGGCCGCGCTGCGCCGCCGCGTTGACGATGGCGGCGTATTCGGCGTCGACCTCGGCGGCGTCGCGCAGGCTGCCGTCCGCATGGCGCACGGCGACATGATGCGGCGCGCCCTGGCGCGGGCCGAGCAGGGCCAGTGGCACGCCGCTGCCGGTTTCGGCGCCGTCGATCAGGACCGTGCACTGCGGCTGGCGCAGGTTGACTGCCAGCATGAACAGGTCGGTGCCGGACGGCGCCAACAGCGCCATCGGGCTATCCTGCGGGTCGCAGCCGCAATATGCCAGCAGACGCTGGCGCGCGCTGGCCAGTCCGCGCCGGTAGACGACCAACTCCGGTTCCGAGCGCAAATCGTGGGCGCAGCGGTCCCGCAGCGCCGTTGCAGCCTGATTAGCGTTTGGGGAAATATGGGAGGCGGTGACCGATCCCAGGGAGACCAGGTCAGGATCCGGCGTGGGCCGGCAGGCATAGCGGGAACGTCCGGTGCCTGCGTCCAGCGTCAACCTGTCGTCGCCGCCGGCAATCAGCAGCTCGGCGGTGGAGGGGAGCAGGTCGGCTTCGTGGTTGATCAAGTTGCGCTACTATGCCTTGCTGTCGATGAGCAAGCCTTTCAAACTGTGGAGATTCTTGCTTATTTCCAGCGATTGCTCTGACGGAAATTGGCGTATAACCTTCTTTGTTTCAGTATCAATGACCTTCACCACCGACAGGCCGCTGGCGTCGTCTATACTGAACTTTACCTCACTATTGTTTTCGAGGAAACGATTTATCGCGTCAACCGACTTTCTTAACTCAGTTTTACCAGGAATTCTGGACGCAGGATCGTCTTTACCGGCGACAATAGACTGTGCGGTAGCTGTATCTGCATTTTTCCCTGAGGCAGGCACGGACACCGCCGCCACCGGGGCGGTAGCAACGGGTAGCAAATCCGAACGGTTGATGCTGCTCGTGTCCATGTTGAACGGTTTCCTTCGTGTAAGTGGGGCGCCGGCCTTGGATAAATTGCCCCGCTACTGGTGATAACGGCAGGTCTGAAGAAAAATTGAGTCACATGGCAAAGAAAACGCAAGAAAATTTCGCCGGCCCCCTGGACCCGGCCGATTGGCAACAGTTCCGTGCGCAGGGCCACCGCATGCTGGACGATATGATTGACTATCTGCAAGACATTCGGCAGCGCCCGGTCTGGCAGCCGATTCCCGACGACGCCCGCGCCGCTTTCCGCAGCGGCATGCCGGCGCAGGGCAGCGATTTGGCCGAGGTGCACCAGCAGTTCATGCAGCACATCCTGCCGAATGCGATCGGCAATACCCATCCGGGCTTTTTCGGCTGGGTGCACGGCGGTGGCACGCCGGTGGGCATGCTGGCCGAGATGCTGGCGGCCGGCCTCAACGCCAACTGCGGCGGCCGCGACCACATCCCGATTGAAGTCGAACGGCAGATCGTGCGCTGGATGGCCGACCTGTTCGGCTTCCCGGCGTCCGCCTCCGGGCTGTTTGTCACCGGCAGTTCCATGGCCAATATGATCGCCTTGCTGGTGGCGCGTTTCCGCGCGCTGGGCCGCGAGGTGCGCAGCCACGGCATTCCGCCGAAACGGCAGCTGGTGGCCTATGCCTCGGCCGGCGCGCACGGCTGCATCGCGCAGGCGATGGACCTGGCCGGCCTCGGCAGCGCCAACCTGCGCAAGATTCCGATGAACGCGCAATTCCAGATGGACGTGGTGGCGCTGGAAACCGCCATCACCGCCGACCGCCAAGCCGGCCTGCAGCCGTTCTTTGTGGCCGGCACCGCCGGCACGGTCGATGTCGGCGCGATCGACGAGCTGCCGCTGCTGGCCGCGCTGTGCGAGCGCAACGGCCTGTGGTTCCACGTCGATGGCGCGTATGGCGCGCTGGCGGCGCTGTCGCCGGCGCTGCGTCCGCTGCTGGACGGGATCGAGCTGGCCGACTCGGTCGCCTGCGATTTCCACAAGTGGGGCCAGGTTCCCTACGATGCCGGTTTCATCCTCGTGCGCGACGGCGCCATGCACCTGGACACCTTCGCCAGCCGCGACACCTATCTGCGCCGCGATGCGCGCGGCATGGCGGCCAACTCGCCGTGGCCGTGCGATTTCGGCCCGGACCTGTCGCGCGGCTTCCGCGCCTTGAAGACCTGGTTCACCTTCCAGGTCTTCGGCGCCGAGCGCATCGGCCAGGTCATCAATGAAACCTGCTTGCTGGCGCGCTATCTGGAAGAACACATCGCCGCCCGGCCGGAGTTGGAACTGCTGGCGCCGGTGGCCTTGAACATCGTCTGCTTCCGCTACCGCGCTGCCGGTGATATCGACGCGTTCAACGCCGCGCTGGTGGCGGACGTGCAGGAGTCCGGCATTGCCGCCCCCTCCGCTACAACCGTCCGGGGAAAACTGGCGATCCGCGTAGCCATCGTCAATCACCGCACCGGTCAACAGGATATCGACGCGCTGCTGGATGCAGTGCTGAAACTGGGCGCCGCGCGCCCGCAATTCATTACTACGGAGTCCGCATGACTTTTGATGCAAGCATAATCGGCCAGCACAATGCACCCCTGATCGGCGTCGCCCCTCTGATGCGCCGCGCCTTTGCCGGCGAAGACCTGGCGCCGCTCGGCCAGGTTCTGCTGGAACGCGCCCAGGCTTATCCGAACGATGCCCATGCCTACATGGATTTTTCCACCGTGCTGCAACTGACCGGCAACCGCGACGACGCGCTGGCGGTGCAGGCTGAAGCGATCATGCTGCAACCGCATTACACCATTCCCGCCGTGCAGCCGGAGCCGGGACTGACGCTGCTGGTGCTGATGGGACCGGGCGACCTGATGTCCAACACGCCGGTGGAATTCCTGGTGGAGAACAGCGACGTCACGCTGGAGCTGCTGTACCTGCGCGCCGATGAAGACTTTCCAGAAGAAGTGCCGGACCACGATGTGATGCTGGTGGCGGTGGCCGAATCGGAAGCCAACCAGCCGCTGCTGGAACGCCTGATTGAATACACGAGCGACTGGCCACGTCCCGTCATCAACCGTCCGGAACAGCTGCGCGCGACCTCGCGCGACGGCTTGAGCGCCGCCTTGCGCGGCCTGGCCGGCGTGGAGATGCCGGTGTCGGTGCGTACTGGTCTGAGCACGCTGAATGCGATCGCCGCCGGCACGCAGACGATCGAAAGCCTGCTGCCGGACGGCGGCTTCCCGGTCATCGTGCGGCCGCTGGGTTCGCACGCCGGCACCAATCTGCAAAAGATCGATACGCCCGCCGCGCTGGGCAAGTATCTTCAGGAAGTGGCGGGGCCGCAATTCTACGTCTCACGTTTTGTCGACTACCGTGGCGCCGACGGCATGTTCCGCAAATACCGTGTGGTGCTGATCGAAGGCAAGCCTTACATCTGCCACTACGCGATTTCGCAGAACTGGATGATCCACTACCTGAACGCCGGCATGACCGAAAGCGCCGACAAGCGCGCCGAGGAAGCGGCCGAAATGGCGCGCTTCGACCAGGGCTTCGCCGTGCGCCACCAGGCCGCGCTGCAGGCGATCAACGAGCGCATGGGCCTGCAATACCTGGGCATTGACTGCGCCGAAATGCCGAACGGCGACCTGCTGATCTTCGAAGCCGACAACGCCATGATCGTGCACGCCATGGACCCGGAAGACATGTTCCCCTACAAGGCCCCGGCGATGCGCAAGGTGTTCACCGCCTTCCGCGCGCTGCTGGAGCGGAAAGCAGGCCGCAGCGCCTAGTGAATCAGCATCTCATGCAGTGTGGCGGGAGCGTCGGTGTAGAGTTTGACCACGGTGGAGGTGCGGGTGCCGTAGCCGGGACTTTCGATGCGCACCGCGGACAGCACGCGCTCCAGTTCCAGCGGCACGCCGGTTTCCGGCAGGCGCTGGTCGGACGCCGGGGTGGTGTCGGACAGCATCTCGAAGAAGGCTTCTTCCGGCGCACCCAGGCACAGCAGGCTGGCGAACTGCGCCTTGGTTTTCAGCACTTTCGGCCACGGTGCGTCCAGCAGCGCGTTCGATAAACCGTAGACGCCGGGCGCCAGCGGCTGGCCGTTGCGCGGGTCGCTGTCGCCCTTGTTGGAATACCAGATCAGGGTGTCGCGGTCGCCCAGTACCAGGTTGAAGCCGTTGTACTGGTCGGCGGTGGCGCGGATCTGCGCCACGTATTCCTGCGGCGTCATATTGCCGGCCAGGTAGTCGGCCACCAGATGGCCGCGCGACGGCGCATCGTCCTTGTGCTCGGACGGCGCGCGGATGTTGGTGATGGCGGCAAAGCGCGATGGCGCGCCGTCTCCGGCCGGGTGGGTGATGCCCATCCAGCTGCCGCCGGCCTGCAGGTCGCGGCCGGCGTAAATCTGCGGATGTTCCGGCCACGGCGCGGCCGGCGCGGTGGCGCGCTGATAGTATTCATCGCGGTTGGCGGCGGCGATCAGGGGCACGGCCGGCACCACTTGCCAGGCAAAGACAATCAGGCACATGAGACGACATCCCCAAACACTTCGGTGTGACGCGGGCCGCTGGTCCATGCGGACAAGCCGGCCGCGGCGACGGCTTCATCGAGCGCCGTCGCAAATCCTTCCGGCGCGGATGGATAGACTTCCATCCACGTCTGCACGCCATCCCTGGCTTCCGGACGGCGCTTGAGTTGGCCCGCAACGCCATGACGCTGCGCCAGCGTCGCCTGCATCGGGACGACAGCCGCCTGCAAGGATGCCGCGTCGGCGTCCTTGACCTTGTAGTAGATGTAGAGATCCATGCTAGAGATCGAGCGGTTCCAGCACGTAAGGCATGGCGAGGAAATTCAGCGCCGTGCCCTGGGCCGAGCCCAGGCGCACCGAGGCCGCCTCGATGGCCGCCAGCTTCATTTCCACCAGCGCGTCGATGCCGCCCTGGCCGTTGGCGGCGGCGTTGACGATCATGCCGCATGGTTGTTCCGGATCGGCCGTGGCAAACACTTCCATGCCGGCCGCCGCCGTCAGGTCAGGAATGCTGACCAGGGTGGTGCGGCGCTTCAGCTTGCCGAGATACTGGCTGCGCGCGACGATTTCCTGGCCCGGATAGCAGCCTTTCTTAAAATTGACGCCGCCCAGCAGTTCGTAGTTGATCATCTGCGGCACGAACTGTTCCTGCGTGGCCTTGCTGATGTGCGCGATGCCGGCATGGATTTCCGTCAGTTGCCAGGCGTCGCTGCCGCCCACGTTGAGCTGGGCCGCCAGCTCCGGCGCCACGGTCTGCGCGGTGTCCGCCGACATCAGCCACTGGTAGCGCGGCGCGCCGAACACGTCGGCCACGCGGATCAGCGTGCCCAGCGGATGGTCCAGCTTTGCGAACGGCTTGGCCGGCAGGCTGTCAAACCACTTGTGCAGCACGGCATCGGCCTGGCTGCCGCCGACGCCCAGCACCACCGCATTGCCCGGCAATTCGGTCGCGTCGCTGAGCTTGGTCTTGGCGCGCAGTACGAACATGGCGAGACGCTTTTGCACCGCCGGCTGGATGTCGCGCGCCAGTTGCAGGAAGATAGTGGACGCGCTGCGCCACATCAGGAACGAGGCCAGCAGGCGGCCCTTCGGCGAGCAGTAACCGGCCAGGCGCGCTTCGCCCAAGCCCAGGTGCTCGACATCGTTGGTCAGCTGCGTGTGCAGGAAACTGGCCGACTCCTCGCCGTCCAGGGCGATCAGGCCAAGGTCGGTGATGGGCGCGACAAAGCCGGCGGCCAGTTGCGTGGTGCTCAGCGGAGTGCCCTGCTGTGCTAAAAGTTCATTCCATGAAGACATAATTTTCAATCTTTTGACGGTTAAAGCATTATCATTACGGGCTCATTATAGTGATGTCGCGCAGATCGCGTCGGATGGCGCGCAAAACACGGCACTGGCGGACACTGCCAAGAACTGGCAAGCTGTGCGACTTGATCCAATCAGATGGCTTTAACAATGGCTTTTATCAAAAAAATAATCGGTTTGTGTATCTTGCTGGCCATCGCCGGCGGCGGCTATTTCATGTACTGGTCGCAAAATCCCATCATCCCGGGGGATGCCGAGGCCATTGATTTCGTCATCACGCCGGGCAGTGGCGCCCATGCCGCCGGCCAGCAGATCGCCGAAGCAGGCGTGCCGATCCAGCCGCTGCTGTTCAACCTGCTGGCGCGCGCCACCGGCAAGAGCAGCAAGCTGAAGGCCGGCTCCTACGAACTGAAACCGGGTTCGACGCCATTGCGCCTGATCGACCAGCTGGCGCGCGGCGAGTTCGCCCAAGAGCAGCTGACCATCATCGAAGGCTGGACCTTCCGCCAGATGCGGGCCGCCATCGCCGCCCACAAGGGCCTCAAGCATGACACCGTGGCGCTGACCGACAAGGAAGTGCTGGGCGCCATCGCCTCCGACTACAAGGAGCCGGAGGGCCTGTTCTTCCCGGATACCTATCTGTTCGCCAAGGGCGCCAGCGACCTGCAGATCTACAAGCAGGCGCATGTGATGATGCTGACCCGCCTGGCCGACGCCTGGGCCAAGCGTGATCCGGCGTTGCCGTACAAGAGTCCGTATGAGGCGCTGACCATGGCTTCCATCGTCGAGAAGGAAACCGGGCAGAAGTCCGAGCGCTCGATGATCGCTGGCGTGTTCGTCAACCGCCTGAAACTGGGCATGCTGCTGCAAACCGATCCGACCGTGATCTACGGCATGGGCCTCAAATACGACGGCAAGATCCGCAAAAAGGATCTGGAAACCGACACCCCGTACAATACCTACACGCGCGCCGGCCTGCCGCCGACGCCGATCGCGCTGCCGGGCGTGCAGTCGCTGATGGCGGCGCTGTCGCCGGCCAGGACGGCGGCGCTGTATTTCGTCTCCAAGGGCAACGGCACCAGCCAGTTCTCCGACAACCTGAACGATCACAATCGGGCAGTCAATCAGTATCAACGATAAGAATAAATGGGTAAATTCATCACCTTTGAAGGCATCGATGGCGCCGGCAAGTCGACGCACATCGCCTTCGTCGCCGATTACATCAAGCAGCGCGGCGTCGAGCTGGTCAGCTCGCGCGAACCGGGCGGCACGCCGCTGGGCGAAAAGCTGCGCGAAATCGTGCTGCACGAAACAATGGACCTGGAAACCGAGGCCTTGCTGGTGTTCGCCAGCCGCCGCGAGCATCTGGCGCAGGTCATCGAGCCGGCGCTGAAGCGCGGCGCCTGGGTCATTTCCGACCGCTTTACCGATTCCACCTTTGCCTACCAGGGCGGCGGCCGCGGCATGAGCCTGGCCAAGCTGGAGGCGCTGGAGCAGTGGGTGCATCCGGCGCTGCAACCGGACCTGACGCTGCTGTTCGACGTGCCGCTGGAAGTGGCGCGCGCGCGGCTGGACGCCACCCGCGACCTCGACAAGTTCGAGCAGGAGAAGGCCGATTTCTTCGCCGCCACCCGCACCGAATACCTGCGCCGCGCGGCGCAGTTTCCGCAGCGCTTCCGCGTCATCGATTCGACGCAGAGCATCGCCGCGATCCAGCAGCAGATTGCGGCCATCCTCGACGCCTGCTTTTGACATAGAATACTGAATAATGAGTAATTCCATCTACCCGTGGCAGGAATCGTCGTGGCAGCAGCTGCAAACGCTGCGCCAGCGCATGCCGCACGCCATCCTGTTCCATGGCGCCGCCGGGATAGGCAAATCCGACTTTATCGAAACCTTCGCCCAGGGTCTGCTGTGCGAGGCGGTGCTGCCGGACGGCCATGCCTGCGGCGTGTGTGCGTCCTGCGGCTGGTTCTCGCAGCAGAACCATCCGGACTACCGCCGCGTGCGGCCGGAATCGATGGAGGACGAGCCGGTCGACGGCGAGGAGGGCGAAGGCGAGACCAAGAAGGCCGCCAAGACCAAGACGCCATCCAAGGAAATCAAGATCGAGCAGATCCGTAACCTGGCGGACTTCATGAACATCTCGACCCACCGCCAGGGCTTGCGGGTGGTGGTGCTGTATCCGGCCGAAGCGCTGAACATGCCGGCGTCGAACGCCTTGCTGAAGACGCTGGAGGAGCCGCCGCCGGGCACCGTGTTCCTGCTGGCTTCCAACAGCCTGGACCGCCTGCTGCCGACCATCCTGTCGCGCTGCCGCAAGTTCGCCTTGCCGATGCCAAGCCACGCCGAAGCGCTGGCCTGGCTCAAGGAACAGGGCGTGCCGGATGCCGACAGCTGGCTGCGCGAGCAGGGCGGCGCGCCGCTGGCCGCCATGGCGCAGGCCGAATCCGGCAGCCGCGAGGATCTGGAAACGCTGCTGCAACTGCTGGCTCATCCGAGCGTGGAGGGCGCCTTGAAAGTCGCGGACAAGTTGCAGAAAGTGCCATTGAGCGGGCCGGTGTCCTGGCTGCAGCGCTGGCTTTACGATGTGTTTTCCTACAAACTGGCAGGTAACATCCGGTATTATCCTCGCTACCAGAAAGAGCTGGCCGGCGTGGCCGACAAGATCCACGTCAGCCGATTGATGGCTGCGATCAAGGGCGCCAACGAACGCCGCGCGACCGCCGATCATCCGCTGTCGCCCAAGCTGTTCCTGGAGGATATGCTGCTTGATTACGCCAACTGCTGCGCCTGAAAGGTAAGGAATGTCCGCTGCCAGCCCACTCGACCCGAACACCGTGCCGTTGACGCCACGGCCGACGGTGCTGTCGCTGGCAATCAAGGAAAAGGCTGCGCTGTATGCCGCCTACATGCCGTTCCTGAAAAACGGCGGCATGTTCGTGCCGACCCAAAAGCCGTACAAGCTCGGTGACGAGATCTACCTGATCCTGGCGCTGATGGACGATCCCAACAAATACCCGATCGCCGGCAAGGTTGCCTGGATCACGCCGCCCGGCGCGCACAACAACAAGGCGCAGGGCATCGGCGTGCATTTTCCGGACGACGAAAGCGGCCAGCGCGCCCGCCTGCGCATTGAAGAAATCCTCGGCGCCGCGTTGCGGTCTTCGCGCGCCACCCATACCCTGTAACTTCGCTTCTTTATCACATGACTTTCCGCCATCGCTTAGCCACGCTTGAAGATTTGCCGACCATCGTAGCCATCTACAACACCACCATCGCCTCGCGCGAAGTCACGGCCGATACCGAGCCGGTGTCGGTGGAATCCCGTTTGCAGTGGTATCACGACCATACGCCGGACAAGCGTCCGCTGTGGATCATCGAATCGGAGAGCGGCGAAACGCTGGGCTGGATGTCGTACTCGAATTTCTACGGCCGCCCGGCCTATTCGGGCACGTCGGAGATTTCGATCTACATCGCCGAAGCCGCGCGCGGCCAGGGCGTGGGCCGCTACTGCATCGAGCAGGCGATTGCCTACGCGCCGCAGATCAAGGTGCACACGCTGCTGGGCTTCATCTTCGGCCACAACAAGCCGAGCCTCGGCCTGTTCGCCAAGTTCGGCTTTGAAACCTGGGCGCACCTGCCGAAGGTGGCGAACCTGGACGGCATCGAGCGCGACCTGATTATCCTGGGTAAGCGCGTGGCGTAAGCTGGATCTGCCGGCTGTCCACATCAAACACTGACGAGCGGCCGCCGGACAGCACCATGCTGAACGGCGTGCTGTCGTTCAGCCCGCCGCGCGAGCTGGCTTGCAGGTGGCTGAAGTCGCCGAAGCCGTGGTCGTGCGGCTGGGCGGCGTAGGCGTCGATTTCCAGTTCCTCCACGCGCGCCGTCAGCCGCTCGATGGTGGCGCGCAGGGCGTCCAGCTCCTCTTCCTTTTCCCGCAGCGCCTGCTGGTGCTCGGCGTACAGCGCGCGGTAGCGGCGTTCGGCGTCGTCGTGCAACTGGCTGGCCAGCTGCTCGACCATGGTTTGCAGGCTGCGCGCGGTATCGTCGCGCTTGATGCCGGGATTGCTGTCGTCGTCGCTGAGTTCTTTCAGATACCGGTGGATGGTCGACTTGGAGCCGGTGCCCAGCACATGGCGCACCGCATCGACGGACGGGTAGCGTCCCTCGGCCAGCAGCTGGTCGCGGCTGGCCTTGACTTCCGATTTTGTTAATCCGGTGCGTGCCATGTTACTTCCTCAAGAGCTGGCCTGGCTGACCAGGCCACGGTGTTGTGCGCGGTTCAGCTTAGGATACACGATAGGAATGGTCAGCATGGTGCTGCCAACGGCCATCAGCAACAGCGCGGTGAAGGTCTCGCTGGTGATGATCTGCTTGTCCAGCAGGATGTTGGCGAAGATGATCTCGATCAGGCCTTTCGATTGCAGCAGCCAGCCGATGATCGACGCTTCGCCGCTTTTCCATTTCAGCAGCTTGCCGGCGATGTGCGCACCCGCCAGCTTGCCGCCCACCGATGCCAGCAACAGCAGGCCGCCGACGAAGAACACCGAGTAGCCGCCCAGATCCCACTTGGTGCGCAGGCCGGTGCTCAGGAAGAATACCGGCATCAGCACCAGCAGCACGTTCTTGAACAGCGCGTCCAGTTGCTCCTGGCCGAACCAGTCCGCGTCCATCACCACGCCGGCCAGGAAGGCGCCGACCATGAAGTGCAGGCCGGCCCAGTCGGCGCCGAAGGAGCAGGCGATCAGCCAGATCATGGCGACGTACCAGCGGTCGCTGGTTTGCAGGCGGTTCATCAGGCGGCGGAAGGCGAAGGTCAGCAGGGCGAACGCGACCAGGAAGCCCAGCTGGCGGCCGACGCGTTCCCAGTCCAGCATGATCAGCGCCAGCACGCCCCAGATGGCGACGTCATCCAGGCTGGCATAACGCAGGATGCGCTGACCCATCGGCTGGCGCAGAATTTCCAGTTTTTCCAGCAGCAGCACCAACACCGGCAGCGCGGTGACGGCGCAGGCCATGCCGGTGCCCAGCATGAATTGCCAATTGGCGGCCTTGGCGCCCATCCAGCCCTGGTAGTTCATCAGCAGCAGGGCGGCGGCGCAGCCGAAAATCAGTGGCACGCCCAAAGACAGGCCGGCGGTGGTGACGCTTTCGCGGCGGTGTTGCCAGACTTTTTTCAGATCCAGTTCAACGCCGGCCAGCATCACGAACAGCATCACGCCCCATTGGGCGACGCCGTTGAGGGTCTTGACCACGTCCGGGTTGAAGACAAATTTATGGTAATCCGGGAACAGGGCGCCCATCACGCCAGGTCCGAGGATGATGCCCATGATGATCTGCACGATCACCAGCGGAGCGAAATAGTCGGTGCGGCCAAGGCGCCACACCAGGAAAGGCACGACGAAGATCAGCAACATCGCCAGCAGGAAGATTTCAGTAGTACTCATATGTCCCCTATATTTTTGTGTAATGTAATTACATACCGCATGACGATACTATCCCGACAACATTAAAATTGAAAGCGTTTTCTTGATCTGGGGTGGTATCGTTTCCACAAAACGGGTGGTAGGCGGTATCAGGTACAATCGCTGCATGTATATCGACTCCCATTGCCATATCAATTTCCCTGAGCTGGCCGCTCGCATGCCTGAAATCCTCGCCAAGATGGCTGACAACAAGGTGACCCATGCCTTGTGCGTATCGGTCGATCTGCCGGATTTCCCGCAGGTGCTGGCGCTGGCGCATCAGTATCCGCACATCTACGCCTCGGTTGGCGTGCATCCGGATTATGAAGACACGCCGGAACCGACGGTCGAGCAACTGGTGCAGCTGGCGGATGACCCGAAAATCCTCGCCATCGGCGAGACCGGGCTGGACTACTACCGCCTGGAAGGCGACTTGGAATGGCAGCGCGAGCGCTTCCGCACCCACATCAAGGCGTCGCGCATCACTCGCAAGCCGCTGATCATTCATACCCGCAGCGCCAGTGAAGACACCATCCGCATCATGCGCGAGGAGGGCGCCGGCACGGAGGCGGGCGGCGTGGCGGGCGTGATGCACTGCTTTACCGAGTCGCTGGAAGTGGCGCGTGCGGCGATCGAGATGGGCTTCTATATCTCGTTTTCCGGCATCGTGACCTTCAAGAGCGCCAAGGACTTGCAGGCGGTGGCGCTGGAACTGCCGCTGGAACGCATCCTGATCGAGACCGATTCGCCGTATCTGGCGCCGGTGCCGTATCGCGGCCGCATGAACGAGCCGGGCTATGTGGCGCATGTGGCCGAGTACCTGGCCCAGCTCAAGGGCGTGTCGGTGGAGGAAGTGGCGGCGCAGACCACCGCCAACTTCCGCAAACTGTTCAACGTGGCGGCCTGATGCGGCGCACGCGGCGGTTGATCTTGCTGGGACTGGCCGCTGCGGTGGCCGCGCCGGTCTTCGCGGCCGAGCAGAGCGATGACGAAGTCGAGTTCTTCCGCGCCGCCCAGCTGGATGGCGCCGACCGCGTCCGGAAAATGCTGGCGCGCGGCGTCAATCCCAACATCCGGGACGTCAACGGCGAGACCGGCCTGATCGTCGCCATGCGCTACGAAGCGCTCAACGTGGCGCGCGTGCTGCTGGACCAGAAGGGCACCGACATCGAAGCGAAAGCGCCGAACGGCAACACCGCGCTGATGATGGCGGCCTTCCGCAACAACAAGACCGCGGTGCTGGAGCTGTTGCAGCGCGGCGCGCAGGTGAACCAGAAAGGCTGGACCGCGCTGCATTACGCGGCCGCCGCCGGCAGCGTGGAGATCACCACTATTCTGCTCGACAAATACGCCTATATCGACGCCGAAACGCCATCCGGCATGACGCCCCTGATGATCGCCGCCCGGGAAGGCCAGGAAAAAGTGGTCGAACTGCTGCTCAACCAGGGCGCCGACGCCACGCTGAAAGACGGCGGCTTCCACCTCACCGCCGCCGAGTTCGCCCTCAAGGCCGACAAGCCCTGGATCGCCAAAACCATCAACACCTTTCTGGCCAACAAAAAACCACGCTAGCCATGCGACAGCAGCTCAATGTAGCGCTGATAGCCAAAGCTGCGGTTCTTGCGCTGGCCGCTCATTTCAGTGAGGATGCCTGATTCGACCAGCAATTCAACGGCCTTGCTACCATGCGGAATGCCTTAATGTAGTTGGTGACCTCCTCCACATCATCGCGATTGCTTAGCTCGATGCCTGCTTGTTGGGCGAACAAGTCGGTCAGCGTGGCTTGTGTACCTTCAATTTGCGAGGTCAGCAGGGCTTCTTTTCGTATCGCGCTGTAAAGCAGCCAGTCAACCGATGGCACCAGCCCTGAGACGGCGGCCAGCCGCGCCAGCGCGAGCTCTGCTGCGCGATTCGGTATGTCATAACTTTGTGGCGCGAGATCCGGCTCGGCTGGTGGCAGGCGATGAGGAACGAAGGCGCGTACAACTTCGCCTTGCATGATGCTGCTGATACTGGTTCCTGCGACGCGAGACATGTAAAGTTTTCTTTAATATGCCAATTCATATTAAAGCAGGCCTTCATATCGTCAAGCCTGGATTTGCAGCAGGTAGTCGTTGATGATGTCGGAGCTGGCCGATGGCGAGCTCAGGTGAGGGCAGTGGCCGATGTTGGTGATGACGGCCAGTTCGCTGTGGGGCAGGTGCTGGTGCAGCCAGTCGCCCACTTCGCGCGGCGCGATCATGTCGTCGCTGCATTGCAGGATCAGCGCCGGGACGGTGGATTTTTCCACGTCCGCGCGATGATCTGCGGTGAAGGTGACGCGGGCGAAGTGGCGCGAGATTTCCGGATCGTTCTTCTGGAAACGCGTCAGCAGCTCCTGCTGCAAAACCGGCTGCCTGGGCGCGCCCATGATCACCGGCGCCATGCGCTTGATCCAGCTGTCGTAGTCGATTTCCATCATCTGCAGCAGGCCGTCGATGTCCTCCGCGTTGAAGCCGCCGACGTAATCGCCATCGTTGATGAACGACGGCGACGGCCCCACCATGATCTGCGCCACAAACTTTTCCGGCGCCATGATGGACGCCAGCATGCCGATCATCGCGGCCACCGAGTGCCCGACAAACACCACCGGCGCCTTCGCATACAGGCCGATCACGTCCAACACATCCTCCGCATGGCCGTGCAGCGTGCTGTACTTCTCGCGGTCGTAGGCGCCCAGGTCGGAGCCGCCGCTGCCGGTCAGGTCCATCAGCACCACCCGGTAGCGTCCCAAAAACGAGGGATAGATGAAGCGCCACATCTGCTGGTCGCAGCCGTAACCGTGCACAAACATGATGGTGGCCGGGCCATCTCCATGGCAATGAACGTTGTTGCGAAACTGTACAGACATGACATCTCCGTGATTAATCGCCGCTAGTATAAATCGCAATAGTGATTTTTGCTCAACGATGAGCAGCGCAAATGAATTGGAGGGTATTTGCCGGCCAGTTCCCGGCATAGTGCGGCAACAATCTTGACCATAATGTCCCCAGCGCATCTACCAAGGACGACCAATGCTGAACGAACGCGAAATCGAAAGCTGCTATCTGGGGCAGTTTATTCCGGTCCACTATCATCACAACATGCTGATGGACCAAAACCGCATGCATGGCTTCAAGTCGGCCATCGCCTACGGCGTCAAGCCGGGCGCGAAAGTGCTGGAACTGGGCGGCGGTACGGGCGTGCTGTCATGGTTCGCGGCCGCCAACGCGTCCAAGGTCTATTGCGTCGAGTTTAACCCGGACATGGTCAAGGAGGCGCGTAAATTCCTGGCGATGAATCCAAACGGCGAAAAAGTCGAGGTGATCCACGCCGACGCCTTCGAATACATGCCGCCGGAGCCGGTCGACGTCGTCATCTGCGAGATGATCCACGTCGGCATGCTGCGCGAAAAGCAGGTGGAAGTGATCGAATCGTTCAAGCGCCGCTATCTGGAGCGCTTCGGCGGCCCGCTGCCGCTGTTCCTGCCGGAAGCGGTGATCATGGCGGTGCAGCCGCTGCAACAGGAATACGACTTCGAAGGCTTCTGCGCGCCGATCGTGCAGTTCCAGGAAACCGCCGCCATCTATCCGGGCACGGTGGAGCTGGCCCAGCCGGCGGTGTACAGCATCATCGATTTCAACCAGCCGAACGAGCTGATCTATTCGTGGCAGGGCAAGTTCGTGGTCGAGCGCAACGGCGAAGTCAACGCCATGCGTTTCGTCACCAAGAACATCCTGGCCGTGGTGCAGGAGCGTTCCAGCACCATCGACTGGCTCAATCCCTACATGACGGTGCCGCTGAACGCGCCGGTCAAGGCGCGCGAGGGCGACGTGCTGCAAGTGAGTTTCCAGTACCGCGCCGGCGGTTCGATCGCCTCGCTGCAGGCCTCGCTGCAGGCCGAAGTGCTGTACGAAGCCGTGTTGCAGCCCGCGCAGCACATGCCTGCCTTCGCGTAAAAAGTCCCCACGACGGTCGTTCCGGAGCGTATATTTCGTCTTTTACGAAAGAGAAATGTATGACCGAGAACGACCAACGCTACCTGATCCAGCAAAACAAGATCGCCGACGGCGAAACCAAACCGCCCGTGTTTGCCAAAGTCATGCGCAGCAAGGAAGGCGTATTCGAAGGCGTGTCCTTCATCAAGTCGAAGGAAAAGGCCTCGGTGCTGACCATCGACGAAGCCAACGAGGCGGTCGCCTGGGCCACCAGGAAGAAGCCGAACGCCAAGGAATACGTCACCAGGATTATCTGCGTCGGCCAGTAATTACTGGATGAAGCTGACCAGCGCCGGCACCACCTGATCCGGCGCTTCGTCGATCAGCCAGTGTCCCGATCCTTTCACGATGATGCTCTTGACGTTGGTCGCATACAGTTGCGCCTGTTTGCCGAGGAAATCACCCGCCGATTTTTCGCCGGCGATGGTCAGCACCGGCATGGTCAGCTTGGTTTTGCTCATCGGCTCGAAATCAGCCGCATCGCGGTCAAAGTCGCTGAAGTAGGAAAAGCCCGCGCGCATGCCGCCCGGCTGCGAGTACGCCGCCGTGTACAGCTGGCGGTCCGCTTCCTTGATCGACTTGCCCTTGTCGGCCGAGAAGTCATTCCAGAAGTGTTCAAAGTAGATGCGTTCGCGTCCCTTCACCAGCGCCAGCGGCGTGTCGCCATAAAAGTAGAAGTGCCAGACAGCCGCGCGCGGGAAAGCGTTTTTCCAGTCGCCGATGCCGGGCACGAAAGCGTCCATGACGACCAGCTTGCTGGTGTCGGCCGGGAACTGGGCGGCGTAGCCGTAGGCCACCATCATGCCGATGTCGTGGCCGACCACGGCGGCCGGTTCGCTGCTGATGGTCTTGACCAGTTCGTGGACGTCGACCGCCAGGGTTTTCTTGTCGTAGCCCTTTTCCGGCTTCTCCGAACCGCCGGCGCCGCGCAGGTCCGGCACGATGACGGTGTGGTTCTTGACCAGCTCCTTCATGGCCGGAATCCACATGTGGCCGGTCTGGCCGTAGCCGTGCAGCAGCAACACCGGCGAGCCTTTGCCGCCAACCTTGTAGTGCAGGCGAACGCCGTTGACCTGCGCGTATTTATCGGTAAAACCGTCGACCTTGACATCGATGGGCGCCGCCGCGTTGGCGCCAAACGCCGCGACCGACAGGACGGATGCCGCGATGCAGTGCAGCCCAAGGCGGCGGACAGAACTAAAGGTGGAAAGCATGTTTTTCTCCCGGGTGAAGTGGTGGCGATCAATGTAAGTCCGGTTCCGACCATCTCCTATACTCGAAAGAGTAGCTGCATTGAAGTATAGTCACGCAATCGCCCACATGGAGATTTGACATGGCTTCAGCCTCGCCGATCCGCGT
The DNA here is from genome assembly GCF_009674495.1 of Duganella alba. Classification (GTDB taxonomy): domain Bacteria; phylum Pseudomonadota; class Gammaproteobacteria; order Burkholderiales; family Burkholderiaceae_D; genus Rugamonas; species Rugamonas alba. The sequence goes on from NZ_WKJN01000001.1 coordinate 177,414, forward strand.
TTTGGTTGCCGACGACCATCCGTTGATACGTGAAGGTCTGGCTGCGGTATTTTCGTCAAACGATAACTTTGTGCTGGTGGCCGAAGCGGGAGACGGCCGGCAGGCGATCGATCTGTATCAGCTGCACCGGCCCGATATCGTCTTGATGGACCTGCAGATGCCGGTCATGAGCGGCGTGGAAGCCATCACGGCGATCCTGGCGCTGCATCCCGAGGCCCGCATCGTGGCGCTGACCACCTACGGCGGCGACGCCCAGGTCGCGCGCGCACTGCGGCTGGGCGCGGTGTCCTATCTGCTCAAGAACACGGTAAGGACAGAACTGTTCAGCTGCCTGACGACGGTGCACGCCGGCGGGCGGCCGTTGTCGGCCGAGGTGGCGGTGAAACTGGCGGCGCGGCCGGCCTGCGACGCCTTGAGCGCGCGCGAAGTGGAGGTGTTGCGCCTGGTCGCCAAGGGCAATTCCAACCGCCGCGCTTCGCTGTTGCTGGGCGTGACCGAGGACACCATCAAGGGGCACATGAAGAGCATCCTGTCCAAGCTGGCCGCCAACGACCGCACGCATGCGGTGATGATCGCCATTAACCGGGGGATTTTCGGGGTTTGAGCTGGTCGGCGTAGGCGACGCGGCCGGGCAGGGTCAGTACCCATTCGGTGCCCGCGCCGGGTTCGCTGCGCACCAGCAGCCTGGCCTTCAGGCGCTTGGCGCGTTCGCGGATGCCGGGCATGCCCCAGTGATCCTCGCGTTCGCCGCTGTTCAGCACCTCCGCAGGTATTCCCTTACCGTTGTCGCGCACGGTCAGGCGCAGCTCCCTCGCACTGTAGAGGACCTGGGTCTCGATCAGCGTCGCCTGGGCGTGGCGATAAGCGTTGACGATCGCTTCGCGGGCGATCGCCAGCACTTCTTCCTGCACGCCGGGATGCAAGCGGCGCTCCGTGCCATCCACCAGCAGGCGCATCGGCATGGCGCCCGGCGGCTGGGCACGGCAGGCGGCTTCGGTCAGCGCCGCGGCCAGGCTCTGGTCGCCGTGATCGTTGCTGCGCAGGTCGCGCACGCGGTCGCGGCCTTCGTGCAGGATATCATCCGCCCGTTGCAGCGCTTGCTCGATCAGGTCGCGCGCCGGCTCCGGCTCGGGCAGGCGCATGGCGGCGGCGTGCACGTGGAGGATCAGGCCCTGCACCGATTGCAGCAGCGTGTCGTGCAGTTCGCGCGCGATGCGTTCCCGTTCGTCCAGCCGTTCCTGCATCCTTGCGGTCAGTTGCGCCGTCATCCGCCGCAGCCGCAGACGGTAGGCCAGCCAGCAGGCGGCCAGCAGCGCCAGCACGCCCAGGCATTTGAACCACCAGGTCTGCGTGACGGTCGGTTCGATCTCGAAATCCAGCGTCGAGACGCCGTTGTCCCATTCGCCCGCTTCATTGGAAGCCTGCACCTGGAAATGGTAGCTGCCGGCGTCCAGGTTGTTGTAGTAGGCGGTACGGCGGCGGCCCGCCTCCTGCCAGCGCGTGTCGACGCCCTCCATCCGGTAGCGGAAACGCACGCGCTCCGGCATCCCCAGCACCATCGCCGTGTAGTCGATCTGGAGCGCGCTGCTGCCGGGCGGCATATGTGTGCCCGCCACGGCGGGATGCATTTGTCCGGCCACGCCGATCCTGCGGATGATGACCGGCGGCGCGGGCCTGGCGGCGGCATGGCTGGCGGGATCGAAGCGGAACAGGCCGGTCGTGGTCGTGGCCCAGAGGTAGCCGTCCGTGGCCCGCGCCAAGGTGGGCGTGGGCGCGAGGAAGGGCGCCGTGCCTTCCAGGCCGTCCAGGCCGTCGATCCGTTCGTAGCGCAGCCGGTATCCCGGCGTGTTCAGCAGCGTGGCGATTTCCGCCGCCGGCAGGCGGAACAGCCCGGACACGGCGTTGATCCACAGGTCGCCGTTGTCCAGTTCCAGCATGGTGTTGACGCCGCTGAAGGTCTGGCCGTCGTTGCCCAGCACGTTGATAAAGCGGTCGCCGTGGCGCCGCGCCAGGCCGTTTTCGCCGCCGGCCCACACGTGCTCGCCGTGCGCATGAATGGAAAGCACCGCGCCAAGCTGCACGCCGTCCGCCGGACCGTAGACGCGCCAGCCCTGGCCGGTCTGCCGCACCACGCGGTTGCGCGGATAGGCCAGCCACAGCTCGCCGCCCGGACCGGGCGCCAGCGCGCGCGCGGGCGCCTCCGGCAGCCCGTCAACGCCATCCATCCTGGTCCAGCTTCCATTGTCTTCCTGCCTGAAGATGCCGAACAACAGCAGCGAAATCCACAGCCGTCCCTGGCGGTCCCGCGCGATGGCGCTGAATTGCACGGCATTGAGGCCGTTGGGCAGGGCGACACGGCTGACGCGCTCGCCATCCTTGCGCCACAGGCCGCCGAAGCCGCCAAGCCACAGCACGCCATCGGCATCGAGGTAGGCGCAATGGATCTGGTCGGTCCAGTAGCTGGCGGCGGCCGGCCACAGGGGGCTGGCGGCAAAGTTGCCATGCTCCTGCCGCTCCAGGTGCGAGCGCCCGGCCCACATGCCGCCCTGGCTGTCGGCGGCGATCGGCAGCCGGCCAGGGTGTTCCGTGATCGGGATGCGCGCCAGGCGCTTGGCGCGGAAGCGGTCGACGCCGTTCGCGGTGCTCACCCAGACATTGCCTTCGCGGTCTTCCAGCAGCGCGGTCACGGCGCCGCCGGTCAGGCCCTGTTGCGGGCCGGCGACGGCGGTTCCGCGCGCCGTGTGGTATTCGACCCCGTCCTGCCGGCCGGCCCACAGATTGCCCGCGCGGTCGAACAACACGGCGCCGACCTCGCCGTGCAGCCGCCAGCGGCGCGGCGCGACGCCGTTGGCCGGCGCGGTGAGCCGGTTGAGCCGGTTATTCTGGCCATCCCAGCTCCACACGCTGCCGTCGGACACCTCCGTCACGACGCCCACGCCGCTATCGCGCGGCAAGCGGATAAATCGCCTGGCGCCGGGCGCCAGCGTGTAGATGCCGTCATCGCCCTGGGCCCACAGCACGCCGTGGCGGTCGCGCATCAGGGTTTTGTAGGTGGAGCGGGTGAGTCCCCAGTCCGCCTCGGCGGCATGCCAGCGTTCGCCGTCGAGGTGGAACATGCCGCGCGGAGTGGCGGCCCATACGCGGCCGTCGGCGTCCGGCTCGATGCCCCAGACCGAAACGCTGCGCGGCAAGCCGTCGCGCTCGTCATAGCTGCGCAAGCCGCCCTGGGTGAGCCGGCTCAGGCCGCCGAAGCGGTAGCCTATCCATAAATCGCCAGCCGGCTGGGCGCTGAGGATGCTGATCGAGTTGGCCGGCAGCGTCAGGTCGGCATAGCGCTCGAAGCGCACGCCGTCGAAGCGGAACAGGCCGTTGGGACCGCCAAACCACAGCCAGCCGTCGCTGGTCTGCGCCATGGTCAGCACCATGGCCGGCGCACCATCGCGCGCGGTCCAGCCGGCGTGGTGAAGGTCGATCGGATCGGGTGTGGCGGCCTGCGCCGGCAGCAGCCACACCGCGCACCATAGCAGCAGCCGGCCAAGGGGCCGTCTGAAGATACCGGGATTGCCGTTCCACGCAGCCGCCATAACAGGAAATGTTGTTGTTTTTATGATTCTATCCCAAGCCGCGGCGCCGTTTATCGGCCAAAAGCACCCCTTGGGCGCTGTATTTTTGCAGTTGGTCGCACGGCGATTGTCCGCAAGACGCCGCGCCGTTAATGTAACAGCATAGACAACATTAACCGAATCGGGAGCTTCTCATGCTGAGTTTTGTATTGTGGCTGGTGCTGCTGTTCCTGTGCTGGCCGCTGGCCTTGCTGGCGCTGGTGCTCTATCCGGTGCTGTGGCTGATCACCTTGCCGTTCCGCCTGATCGGCATCGGCGTCGAAGGCGTGTTCGAACTGCTGCGCGCCGTGGTCATGCTGCCGGCGCGCATCCTGGGTGGCAATCCCCGTTAAAACTTGACCAGGAAGCCGGCGCCGATCGATTTCTGCGAATAGTTGTAATCGATCAGGCTCTGACCGTAGCCGCTGAACGCCTGCACATAACCGTTCAGGTTGGCCGCCACCGGGAAGGCCCAGCCGGCCTGCAAGGCGCCGTGGCCGGTCGAAATATTCCGGCGCGCCAGCAGCGACAGCTCGTGGCCGTCGAAGCGGTAGGTGGCGCGCACGTCGCCATGGCCCATGAAATCGGTGATGTCGATGTTGTCGTTGTCCGAGCGGGCGTTGTCGAGCCGCTTCCACAGGCGGAACGAGACGCCGAACTTGCCTTTCTCCGCGCCCACCTCCGCATAAATCCGGTTCCAGCTGCGCGACAGCGTCGACGTCTGGCCGTTGGACTGGTGGTTCAGCGCCAGTGTGGCGTAGCGCACGTCGAGGATGCCCAGGTCCAGGTTCAGCGGCGTGGTCAGCATCAGCTCCGGCTGGTAATTGGTCTCACGGAACGGACTGGAGGCGGCGCGGTTGTAGGCTTGCCAGAAGCTGTTCTGGGTGTAGCCGAACCACAGGTCCACGGGCGTACTGAGCAGCTGTTCGATCATCTTCATCTTGAAACTGATCTGGTAGGTCAGCTCCACGTGCTTGGATTTGATGCCGCCGGGCGTAAACTCCTGAAAAGGCGTATCGTTGGAGCTGGTGCTGTAATTGGCCAGCAATAAATACGTGGGACGATGGGGGCGGAAATTGAACACGCCGCGTTTGGACGAGCGGTCCAGTTCCCATTCCTGCACCATGCGCGACACCGTGTCCTCGGGCGGAATGGTGGTCAGCTCGGCGACCTTGGGCGACACCTTCGGCTCCGGTGGCGGGCCGGCTGGCTGGGTGCGCGCCGGCGCATCGGCCGAAGCCACCGTGCCGTTGTTGGCGTCGGCGGCGGGCGCGACGATGGCGTTGGCGCCGGCGGCTTGCACGGTGGGCGCGGCCTTCGACAGGCCGTCGTAGCAAGCCAGGCGCGCGCTGGCGTCGCCGAGGACCGAGCAGCGCTCCAGTCGCAGTTCAAGGTCGGAAGCCTGGGCTAAAGCCAGAGCCGGAGCCATGCCTAAGGTCAGGAGCAGGGTGGTTTTGGGGCGTACTCGCATGCAGATTGTCCAGGTGAGAGGTAAGCTAACGGATTATGTTACAGACTACATTAATTGCCATTAATCATGTCGCACGCTAACGAGGTCTTGAATTCGGCAAGGAACGCCGCACTTGAGACTTCCCAAGCAGTACACCCAAGGAGATTGTAATGACCCGCAAGACCCCCATCGAGCGTTACCGCAACATCGGCATCAGCGCGCACATCGACGCTGGCAAAACGACGACGACGGAGCGCATCCTGTTTTATACCGGAGTCAACCATAAAATTGGTGAGGTACATAACGGTGCGGCAACGATGGACTGGATGGAACAGGAGCAGGAACGCGGGATCACCATCACCTCGGCTGCGACCACCGCCTTCTGGAAAGGCATGGCCGGCAATTTCGCCGAGCACCGCATCAACATCATCGACACCCCCGGTCACGTCGACTTTACCATCGAAGTGGAGCGTTCCATGCGCGTGCTGGACGGCGCCGTGATGGTGTACGACGCCGTCGGCGGCGTGCAGCCGCAGTCGGAAACCGTGTGGCGCCAGGCGAACAAGTACAAAGTGCCGCGTATCGCGTTCATCAACAAGATGGACCGCGTCGGTGCGGACTTCTTCCGCGTGCGCGAACAGATCGCCAACCGCCTGAAGGGCGTGGCCGTGCCGATCCAGGTGCCGCTGGGCGCCGAGGACAACTTCCATGGCGTGATCGACCTGGTCAAGATGCGCGCGATTAACTGGGACGACGAGACGCTGGGCGTCAAGTTCACCTATGAAGACATCCCGGCCGACCTGCAAGCGGTGGCCCAGGAGTGGCGCGACAAGATGGTCGAGGCGGCCGCCGAAGGCACGCCCGAACTGCTGGAAAAATACCTGGAAGGCGGCGTGCTGACCGAGGAAGAAATCAAGCAGGGCCTGCGCCTGCGCACCATCCGCAACGAGATCGTGCCGATGCTGGCCGGCAGCGCCTTCAAGAACCGGGGCGTGCAGGCCATGCTGGACGCCGTGATCGAATATCTGCCGTCGCCGGTCGATGTGCCGGCGATCGCCGGTACGGACGAGGACGATCAGCCGATCGAGCGCCATCCGACCGACAGCGATCCGTTCGCGGCGCTGGCGTTCAAGATCATGACCGACCCGTTCGTCGGCCAGTTGACCTTCTTCCGCGTGTATTCGGGCGTGGTGAATTCCGGCGACACGGTCTACAACCCGACCAAGTCGCAGAAGGAACGCCTGGGCCGCATCCTGCAGATGCACGCCAACGAGCGCAAGGAGATCAAGGAAGTCTACGCCGGCGACATCGCGGCGGCGGTGGGCCTGAAGGGCGTGACCACCGGCGACACCTTGAGCTCGCCGGAGCATGTGATCGTGCTGGAGAAGATGATCTTCCCCGAGCCGGTGATTTCGCAGGCGGTGGAACCGAAGACCAAGGCCGACCAGGAAAAGATGGGCATCGCCCTGAACCGCCTGGCGCAGGAAGACCCGTCGTTCCGCGTGCACACCGACGAGGAGTCGGGCCAGACCATCATGTCCGGCATGGGCGAGCTGCACCTGGAGATCCTGGTGGACCGCATGCGGCGCGAATTCAGCGTCGAGGCGACGGTCGGCAAGCCGCAGGTGGCGTACCGTGAAACCATCACCAAGACCGCCAGCGACGTCGAAGGCAAGTTCGTCAAGCAGTCCGGCGGACGCGGTCAGTATGGCCACGTGGTGCTGACGGTCGAACCGCTGGAACCAGGCAAGGGCTACGAGTTCGTCGACGCCATCAAGGGCGGCGTGGTGCCGCGCGAGTTCATCCCGGCGGTCGACAAGGGCATCCAGGAAACGCTGAAGCAGGGCGTGCTGGCCGGCTATCCGGTGGTCGACGTGCGCGCCACGCTGACGTTCGGTTCGTACCACGATGTCGACTCGAACGAAAACGCCTTCCGCATGGCCGGCTCGATGGCCTTCAAGGACGGCATGAAGCGTGCGGGGCCGGTGCTGCTGGAGCCGGTGATGCAGGTCGAGGTGGAAACGCCGGAGGAGTTCATGGGCAATGCCATGGGCGATTTGACGGCGCGGCGCGGCATGGTGCAGGGCATGGACGAGATCCCTGGCGGCGGTGGCAAGATCATCCGCGCCTCGGTGCCGCTGGCCGAGATGTTCGGCTACTCGACCACGCTGCGTTCGCTCACGCAAGGCCGCGCGACCTACACGATGGAGTTCAAGCACTACGCTGAAGTGCCGAAACACATCCTCGACCAGATCGCGGTCACCAAGGCCCGCGCTTAAACCTCCTTGTCAGGAGGCCGGCGTGGCTTCGTCTTCGGGCGCGGCCACGGCGGTGCGGGCGCTGGCCATCACGATGTTGAAATCCTGCACGAAGGAGCGCAGCAGATCGGCCAGGGCTTGCGGCTCCGCCCTGAGCCGGTCTTCCAGCGCCGTGGCGGCCCGGAACAGGTCGTTGGCCGACAGGTTGCCGGCCGCGCCGCGGATGCGGTGCACCAGGTCGGCCGCCTGCGCCATGTCGCCGGCGTGGATGGCGTCGTGAATCTGCTGTAAGGTCGGTTCGAAATCATGGGCGAACAGGCCCAGCAGCTGCGACAGCAGCGCGCTGTGGCCGCCCAGCCGTTCCAGCGCCGCCTGCATATCGATGCCGGCGCGCGGCGCCACCGCTGCCGCCGTCACGCGCGCGGCTTTCTCCGCATCGGCGACGTCGGCCGCCGCTTCCCTGTCCATATCCGGTTTCACCCAGGTCGCCAGCACCGCATACAGCGTGTCCGGGTCGATCGGCTTGGTGACGTAGTCGTTCATGTCCATGTTCAGGCAGCGCTCGCGGTAGCCAGCCACCGCATGCGCCGTCATGGCGATGATCGGCAGCGCGGCATGGCGCTCGTCGCGGCGGATCAGCGCCGTGGCCTGGTAGCCGTCCATGTCCGGCATCTGGATGTCCATCAGCACCGCGTCGTAGGTGGTGGCGTTGACCATGCGCGCGGCTTCCTCGCCGCTGCCGGCCAGGTCGGCCTTGACGCCGGCGCGTTGCAGGATCTCGCTGGCCACCTGCTGGTTGATGGCGTTGTCGTCCACCACCAGCACGCGCGCGCCGCGGATGCGCTGGATCGCCAGCGACGGCGGGGCGCTGGTCGCCGCCATCTGCTGGCTGGCTTCCAGTCCCAACGCCGCCAGGATGGCGTTGCGCAGCTGCTGCGGATTGGCCGGCTTGTCGAGGAAGGGCATGCTGCGCGTCCGCTCGATGACGTCCTTGTTGTGCTCGCGCGCATAGGCCGTCACCATCAGCACCGCCGGCACCGCCGACAGTTCGGAGTCTTCGGCGATGCGCCGCAGCGTGTCGAGGCCATCGAGGTCCGGCATGTCGGCGTCGATCAGCAGCACGTCGTAGGGATCGAGCTGCATGGCGCCCACCGCCGCCGCGCCCGAACCGACCGCGCGCGCCTTCAGTCCCAGCAGGCCAAGCTGGATCTTCAGCATGTGGCGCGCCGCTTCGCTGTCGTCCACCACCAGCACCCGCTTGCCCTGCACCGAGGCCGGCACCGGCTGCACGCGCGGCGACTGGTCCACCGCCGCTTGCAGATGCACGGTGAAACTGAAGCTGCTGCCGACGCCCGGCTCGCTGTCGACCTTGATATCGCCGCCCATCTTGCGCACCAGCTGCTGCGAGATCGCCAGGCCCAGGCCGGTGCCGCCGTACAGCCGCGTGGTGCTGGCGTCGGCCTGGGCGAAGGCGCGGAACAGGCGCGCCTGCTGCTCTTCGCTGATGCCGAGGCCCGTGTCTTCCACCGTGAAGCGCAGCACCAGCGGCGCGCCCGGCATGGCGCTGTGCTGGCCGCCGTCCAGCTCCACCCGCAGTTCGATATGGCCGCTGGCGGTGAACTTGAGCGCGTTGCCGACCAGGTTGACCAGGATCTGGCCCAGCCGCAGCGGATCGCCCAGCAGGTTGTTCGGCACCTCGGGGGCGGCGCCGATCACCAGTTCCAGCCCGCGCTCGGCGGCGCGCCACGCGAACAGGTCGGCGATCTGGTTCAGCGTGTCGGACAGGTCGAACGGCAGCGCCTCCAGTTCCAGCTTGCCGGATTCGATCTTGGAGAAGTCCAGCACGTCGTTAATAATCTGCAGCAGGCTCTGGCCCGCGCGGCTGATCTTGCGGAAGTAGTCGAGCGGCTGCGCCGGCAGGTCCAGGTGCGTGCCCAGTCCCGCGAAGCCGAGGATGGCGTTCATCGGGGTGCGGATCTCGTGGCTGATATTGGCCAGGAAGTCGCTCTTGGCGCGCGTGGCCGCTTCGGCGTTGGCGCGCGCCTTTTCGATCATGCGCATGGCGCGCGCCTTCAGGTAGGCCGAGGTGAACGGCTCCTTGAGCGCCTTCAGCAGATCGAGATCGCTGGCGGCGAAGCTGGCCTGGTACTGGTAGTTTTCGAAGATGAGATAGCCCTCGACCTGGCCGTCGATCACCACCCGCACCGACAGCAGCGCGCAGACGTCGCCCGGCAGCGAATGCGGATGGTGCACCTCGAAGATGTCCGGCGCGATCATGCAGTCGGCCGGCGCGTAGCGCAGTTCGGCCTGGCGCAGGTCGATGCGGTAGGCGTCGGCGGTGGCGTCGATGCGGCCCCACGCGGCGCGCAGGCTCAGGGTGTCGCTGCCTTGTTCGCGCACCAGGGCCAGCGCCGAATCGATGCCCTTGATGATGGTCGATTCGTGCAGGATGGTGTGCAGCAGCGCGTCGAAGTCCATCTGCTCGTTGATGGTTTTGACGATGGCGTTCAGCTTCTCCAGGTGCTGGGTGCGCGAGTAGACCAGCGCCTGCAAGGCTTCCTGCTTGCGGTGCAGGTGGTGCACGCGCCAGCGCACCAGCGCCCACGCCAGCCCGCAGATGACCAGGAAGTAGGCCAGCCACGCCCACCAGGTGTCATGCCAGGCCGGTAGCACCACCACCCGCAGCGTCATTTCCTCGGCGTTCCACAAGCCTTCGCGGTTGCTGCCGCGCATGCGCAGGATGTAGGAGCCGGGCGGCAGGTGGCTGTAGCTGACGATGCGGCGGCTGGCGTCCACCTCGCTCCAGTGCTGGTCGAAGCCTTCCAGCAGATAGGAATAGCGGTTGCGCTGCGGCGCCGAGTAGTCCAGCGCCGCCAGTTCCACCTCGAAGCTCTGGTTGTCCGGCTGGAGCACCAGCGTCGGACCGTCCTTGGCCGCCAGTTCGGCCGGCGACACCGTGCGCTGGTCCAGCCGCACGGCGCTGACCACCAGCGGCGGGCGGTAGGCCCAGTCGATCAGCCGGCCCGGATAGACCACCGCCATGCCGGCGGTGGCGCCGAAGATCAGGTCGCGGTCCGCCGTCACCGTGCTGGCGCCGATGAAGAAGGTGCGGAAGGCCAGGCCGTCGGCGCGGCTCAGGGCGCGTGCGTGCAGCGTGGAGGAATCGATGACGGCGATGCTGTCGGGCGTCGCGGCCCAGATGCGGCCGGCCGGATCGGATTGCAGCCCCATGATGGTGCCAGTGTCCAGGCCGGACGAAGGGCCGATCCGCTCGAACACCGGATCGCCCAGCGCATCGCGGCCGGTCATCACGCCGATGCCGCCGCCGAAGGTGCCGACCCACAGCCGGCCGCGCCGGTCGATCACCAGGGAACTGATCACTGCTTCGGACAAGGCGCCCGGCTTGCTGGAATTGGCCTTGATCTGTTCCACCTTGCCGCTCTCCGGATCGAGCCGGTTCAAGCCGTTGCGGGTGGCGACCCACAGGCTGCCGTCGGCGTCCGGCACCACGGCGTGGATGCGGTTGTCGGTCAGGCCGCCGCTTTCCTGGGCGCCCTGTTCGTAGCGTTGGATGGCGCCGCTGTTCGGGTTGTAGCGGAACAGGCCGTCGAAGGTGCCGACCCACAGCTCGCCCTTGCGCACCAGCAGGGTGCCGACGCGCGGATAGGGATTCTGCATCGGCAGCGGCACGCGCCGCACGGCGCTGCCATGGTTGCTGGTGCGGTACAGGCCAAGCTGGGTACCGACCCAGGCCTCGCCCGGTTCCGCTTCGGCCATCGACAGCACCATGCGGGTGGGCAGCGCGGTTTCCGGCTTGTGCGGATCGGGGCGCAAGGCGGCGCGGCGCGGACCGACGCGCGGTACGATGTCGATGCCGTGGTCGGCCAGACCGATCCAGACATCGCCGCGGCTGTCGGTCATCAGCGCGGAGACGCTGGCTTCCAGCGCGTCCACCGCGCCGAACACCGAATCGATGGCCTCGCTGTGCGGATCGTGGATGTCGACGCCGCGCTCCGTGGTCAGCCAGATCATGCCGCTGCGGTCGCGCAGCAGGGCGGCGGTGCGGTCATGGCTGATGCTGAACGACACCGCCGGCTGGTGCAGGATGCGCGTGCTCAGATTGACGTCGGTGCGGTATTCGATCAGGCCGCCGCCATAGGTGCTGGCCCACCAGGTGCCCGGCACCGTCTCGGTCACCGCCAGCACCATGTTGGCCTCGACGTCCTTGACGCCGCGCAGCGCGACGATGCGGCCGGCGTCGGCGTGCGGCTCGACGATGCCGATGCCGCTCTTCAGCGTGCCGAAGGCGATCTGGCCGCGGATGTTCTCGCCCAGCGCCAGCACCGCGTCGCTCCAGGCGCCGGCGCCTTCGCCGCTGACGGCGATGCCGACGATGGTGCCGCCGGGCTTCATGCGCGACAGGCCGCTGGCGGTGCCGATCCACAGGTTGCCGGCGCGGTCCATCAGCAGTGAGCGGATCTGGTTGTCCGGCAGGCCGGGCGTGTCGTCGTGGCTGTAGCGGCGGATGGTCTTCTGGACGATGTCGTAGTATTTCAGGCCGGCCGGGGTGCCGATCCACAGATTGCCCTTGCTGTCGCTGGTGATGGCGCTGACCGGGCCGCGGCTCAATTCATCGTTGAGGCGCACGAAGTGCTCGGTGTGTTTGTCGTACATGACCAGGCCGGAGGCGGCGCTGCCGATCCACAGGCGGCCGCCGACATCGGTGTGCAGCACCTGGATAAAGTCGCCCGGCAGGCTGGCCGGGTCGGCGGCGTCGTGGTGGAAGGTGCGCACGCGGTAGCCGTCCCAGCGCGCCAGGCCGCTCTGCGTGCCGATCCAGATATAGCCGTCGCCGTCCTGCGCCAGCGCCATGCCCACCGCGTGCGGCAGTCCCTGGTCCAGGCCCAGATGCTCGAACAGGGGCGTGGACAGCGCGGCCCAACGCTCCTGACTGGCGCTGGCGCCACCGCAGACGACCAGACAGGCCGCCAGCGCAAACATGACCGCACGCAGCCAACGCCGGGCAGCCGCCAGAACGTGCGTGATGGGGGCGTGATCGTTCAAAATCGGGGCGCGCTCCTCTGTGTAGTAGTCCAAGCATACGGAAATGCCGACCGAAAGTCCACGACTGCCAACGCGAATTTGCCTGCGCTTGTACAATCGCCACAAGCTAACCCGACTAGGTATTGATATGAAACCTGAACTCTTGGTATTGGCGGCCAGTCCATCGGCCGACGTGATGGCGCAACTGGCGCAGCATTTTGAATGCCACCACCTGTGGCAGCAGCCGCGCGAACAGCAGGCCGCCTGGCTGGCCGGCGTGGCCCCGAATGTGCGGGGCGTGCTGACCACCGGCGCTATCGGGATGAAAGCCGAGCTGCTGGCACAGTTGCCGAAGCTGGAAATCCTCGCCGTCAACGGCATCGGCACCGACGCGGTGGACCTGGCGGCGATGCGCGCGCGCGGCGTTGTTGTCACCAATACGCCGGGTGTGCTGACCGACGACGTGGCCGACCTGGCACTGACGCTGCTGCTGGCGGCCGCGCGCCGCTTGCCGGCGCTGGACACTTTCGTGCGCAACGGCGCGTGGGAAGCCGGCAAACCGATCGCCACCACGCGCGCCTTGCGCGGCAAAGTGTGCGGCATCTACGGATTCGGCCGCATCGGCCAGGCGATCGGCGCGCGCGCGCAGGCTTTCGGCATGGCGCTGCAATACTTCCAGCCGCGCGCCATCGAAGGCACGGCGGTGCCGCGCGCCGAGTCGCTGCTGGCCCTGGCCGAGGCCAGCGACTATCTGGTGGTGGCGGCGCCAGGCAGTCCGGCGACCCACCACACGGTGAATGCGGCGGTGCTGGCCGCGCTCGGCCCGCAGGGAACGCTGGTGAATATCGCCCGTGGCTCGCTGGTGGACGAAGAGGCGATGATTGCCGCGCTGCGCGAGCGCGCGCTGGGCATGGCGGCGCTGGACGTCTTCGCCGACGAGCCGCGCGTGCCTGCCGCGCTGCGCGAGCTGGAAAATGTGGTGTTGACGCCGCACGTCGGCAGCCTGACGGTGGAAACCCGGCACGCCATGGGCCAGCTGGTGGTCGACAATCTGCGCGCGCATTTCGACGGAAAACCGCTGCTGACACCTGTGAGGTAATCGTTTCATATTAATGACGATTGTGCGTCCAAGTCATTGAATATGCTATATTAATGCTAATAGAATCGTTTCATGGAACGTTTCACATGGCTGACATATTACATATTCTGCGACTGGCGCGCGTGCTCTCCGGCGCCGACCTTCTGGCGCGGCTGCAAAAAGACCGCCCGACGCTCAGCCGCGCCACCATGATGCGCATGGTGCGCGAACTGGGCGACCAGGTGGTGGTGCGCGGCGCCGCCCGCCGCACCAGCTATGCGGCGCGCCGTCCGCTGCGCGGCAGCACGGCGCCGATCCCCGTCTACCGCATCGACCGCACCGGACGCGGCGAGCAGATCGCCTTGCTCGATCCGATCTACCCGGCCGGCTGCGCGCTGCGCTACGAGCAGCAATTCGAATGGCCGCTGGCGCCGGAGATGCGCGACGGCTGGTTCCCCGGCCTGCCATACCCGCTGGACGACATGCGGCCGCAGGGCTTCCTGGGCCGTAACTTCGCCCGCAACTACGCCAGCCTGCTGCAAGTGGGCGCCGATCCGCAGAAATGGCCGGAGGACGACATCCTCTATGTGCTGTCCAACCTGGGCGCGGACAGCGCCGGCAACTACATCATCGGCGACGCCGCCTACCGCCGCCACCTGGAGACCATGCAGCAAGGTCACGCGCTGCTAATCGAGCAGAGCTACCCGCAGCTGGCGGCAAGCGCCATGCAAGCCGGCGACGCCGGTTCCTCGGCCGGCGGCGAGTTCCCGAAATTTACCGCGTTCCGCGAGCATGGCGGCGAGCGCGCCCACGTCATAGTCAAATTTTCCGGCAACGACCACACGCCGGGCGTGCAGCGCTGGTCGGACCTGCTGGTGTGCGAGCACCTGGCATTGGAGGCCGTGGGCGGCGAACTGGGACTGGCCGCCGCGCGCAGCCGCGTCCACCGCGCCGACAACCGCACCTTCCTGGAAGTGGAGCGCTTCGACCGCCACGGTGAATTCGGCCGCTCCGCCGTATGCAGCTGGGCGGCGCTGGACGCCGCCCTGTTCGGCATGGCGGGAGAAAACTGGAGCAGGGTGGCGGCGCGCATGCTCGCCGGCCGCTACATCAACGCGGCCACGCATGCAGGCATCAACCGTCTGTGGCATTTCGGCCGGCTGATCGCCAACAGCGATATGCACGAGGGGAACCTGGCGTTTGTGCCGGGCGAAGAGGGGCAGCCGCCATTGGCGCTGGCGCCGGCCTACGACATGCTACCGATGCTGTATGCGCCGGCGCGCGGCGTCGAACTGCCGCTACGCGAATTCGCGCCCGCGCTGCCACTGCCGCCCGAGCGCGAAGACTGGCTGGCGGCGGCCGACGCGGCCATCGCCTTCTGGCGCGCGGCCGGCGCGGATGAACGCATCAGCGCCGCCTTCCGCGCCACCTGCAAGGCTAATGGCAGGGAGTTGAAGCGTCTGCGGGCGCTGGCGGCGTAGGCGGGGTGGTGACGGGCAGCGGCAGCTGGGAATAGCTGCGGATGCAGTTGCGGCCCGCGCGCTTGGCGGCGTACAGCGCCTCGTCCGCGCGGCTGTAGGCCAGTTCGAAGCTGGTGCCCTGGGCGTTCCAGCTGACGCCGACGCTGGCCGTGACCTGGCGGTTGATCGGCGCGCCGAAGACCTGGTCGGCGATGGTGTCGCAGATGCGCGCCGCCACTTCCTTGGCTTCTTCCTGCGATGATGTGGGCCACACCACCGAGAACTCTTCGCCGCCGACGCGGCCGATGGCCACGGTCGGTCCGAACAGCTCCTTCAGGCAATCGACCACGGTCTTGATCACGGTGTCGCCGGCCGGGTGGCCGAAGTCGTCGTTGATCCACTTGAAGTGATCGATGTCGAGCACGATCAGCGCCATGTCGCCGTCGGCCAGGCAGCCCGACGCCTGCTCGATGACGGCCGCGCGGTTCAAGGCGCCGCTCAGCGGATCGTGGGTGGCGCGGTACTCAAGCTGCTGCGCCAGCTCGTGCAGCTGGCGGTTCATCTGGTTCATGTCGAATTCGGCGCGGTCGCTGCGGCGGATCAGGCGGCGGCTCTCGCGCATCAGGCGCTCGTAGTGGACGATCATTTCAGCCAGCGCGGCGCGGGCGTCGGCGCACGGATCGGCGTGTGCCGCCTTGGCATTGGCCAGGGCGGCGCTTTCCAGCGCAAACAGGTCCGCGTCGGCCGGGGGCTTCATCAGTTGCTCACAGCGTGATCGTGGAAGTCCAGCGCGCCGAAATCGTCCTGCAGCTCCTGGCCGAATTCGAGGATGGTGTCGTCGTCTTCATCGTGATACCAGTTCAGGCGCACCTGGTTGCCGGCGATGGCCGCGTTGTTCAGCGCTTCGAAGAAGGTGAACAGCATCTTGGTGCTGGAGCTGTTGAAGTAGGCCAGCGACACGTTCACGGTGATCTCGGCATCGTTGCAGCTGTCCAGGTAGGCCTGCACGCGCGCGATCACCGGGCCGTAGAAGGCGGCGGCGTTTTCCGGATAGGATTCGCCCTTGATCGACAGCGTATGCTGGTCGAAACGGAAATCGACTTCCGGCGAAGTCGGCGAGGCGGCGATGAAAAGTGGGTCCATTTTATAGTTCTCAGTGTGTTCAGATAATCGCTTTGATGCAGAAGACCGTGGCGTCCGGGTTGTGCTCATCCTGCACGAACTCGAATTCCAGCGGTTCGCTGGCGTCGCGCGCCATGGTCAGGAAGCCCAGGCCGGCGCCCTTGCTGTCGGCCGGCGTTTCGTCGCGCAGGGCCTTCTTGTAGGCGGACTTGATCTCTTCCATGCTCATGGTGTGCAGCGGCTCCAGGCGGCTGCGGATGTTTTCCGCGTTGGCGCTGTCGACCGGATTGGCGCACAGCAGGAAGAAGCTGTCGTCCTTCATGCCGATGCAGAACGAGCCGCGCCGCATCTGGTTTTCGGTGGCTTCGTGCGGCGTCAGCGTGTCGGACGAGTAGTGCATGATGTTCTGCGACATTTCCACAAACGACGAGAAGATGCGGCGGCGCGTCGGCCCGGCGGCGCCGGCCGTGTCCAGCCGCGCCTTGATGGTCTCGGAAATGGCCGCCACCACGTGCTGAGAGAAATAGCCCACGTAGAAGAAGATGATGTGGCGCTTGCGGGCCACTTCATAGAAATCGCTGAATTCTTTGTACAACAAGTGAAGCTCCTCTTAGGGGCGTAAGCAGAAAAAGGTGAGGTCGTCGCGGCGCGGCTGTTCGCCTTGCCACGCCTGGTAGTCGTCCAGCATGGCCTGCGACACGTGGCGCGCGCATTCGGTGCGCTGCGCCAGCAGCACGTCGCGCATGCGGCGCTTGCCGTAGGCGATGTCCTTGGCGCCGCCGATCTGGTCGATCAGGCCATCGGTGGTGAGGAACAGCAGGCTGCCTTCCGGGATGACGATGACCTTGTTGGTCCAGGCGTAGTCCAGCGGCGAATCGACGTAGCCGACGCCCATGCGCTCGCCGTCCACGGTCTGCACCGCCTGCTGGTCCGGGTCGAGCTGGAACAGCGACAGCTTGGCGCCGGCGAAGTGCAGCTGGCGCGTGGCGTTGTCGAACCAGAGAAAAGCGGCGTCCATGCCGTCGTTGGATTCGGCCTGGCCGTGGCCTTCGACCTGGCCCAGCATGCCCTTGACGCCGCGATTGACTTCGCCGATCAGCGCCGCCGGATCGCGCGGCCCCAGTTGCTGCAAGGCCTGGGTCAGCGTCGACGACGAAATCAGCGTCATGAACGCGCCCGGCACGCCGTGGCCGGTGCAGTCGGCGATGGCGGCGAACCAGCCGTCCTCGTAGCGGGCGAAATGATAGAAGTCGCCGCCGACCACGTCGCGCGGCTGCCATTCGAGGTGGGCGTCGTCCAGCGCATCGGACAGCGCCAGGTTGGAAGGACGCAGCAGCGAACGCTGGATCACGCTGGCGTAGTCGATGCTGTGCATGATCTGGCGGTTTTTCTCGGCCTGCATATTGGCCACCACGTTCATCAGCTGCAAACCGAAGCCGACACCGGCCAGCGCGCCGTCCTTGGTGACGATGAAGCCGTCGGCCAGCGCCTTTTCGCCCGATTCGACGGCGCGGAAGGTCAGCGCCTCGATGCTCATGGCGGCATCGACGATCAGCGGCTCCTTGTCCATGAAGGCGATGCAGCTCTTCTTGCCATACAGCTCGTGGTAGAAGGGCTTGGACATCTGCGACATGAAGATGTTGCGGCTGATGAGGCCGATAGGGCGGCCGCCCTCGATGACGGGCAGGCTCATCAGGTCGCGGCGTTCGGTGAACAACTCCAGCACGGAAAAATTGGTGGTGTCGGACAGGACCGAGATCGTTTCCACGCACAGGTCGGCGGCGACGGACAGACGAAAACGGGGAAGATGCAAACGAGAGGCATTGAACTCCACGGCCGGGAACCTTTATCAACACTGAGTTCCTACATGCTAGTGGGCAATTGTTACACCCTCATTACATATTGACTAAAAGAAAACAATGTTGCACATATTGCCGCACGGTAACGATGGCGTCATATTGGGTGTGTAAATTGGTGAGAATTCGCGCTGAAGGCGCATTCCTTGTGATGAAACGCTATGAAATTTCCCCAATTGAATACCGGCATGCGAGTCGTGGCGTCGTTTGCCGTGCTGTTGTTTGTGATGGCGTGCATGTCGATGGTGTCGTTGTGGCGGCTGCAGGCGGCCAACGATACGGCGTCCAACCTGGTCCACGAAAAGCTGGCGCGCCAGCAGATGACCTCGGAATTGCTGGGCGTGACCGAGCTGAACGGCCTGCGCGCCATGTCCATCGGCCGCAGCGACAGCCTGGAGGTGTCGGACATCTTCCAGGCCCAGCTGACGGCCGGCGACAAGGTGGCCGCTGAAATGGAGCGCAAGCTGACGGCGGCGCCGGCGGTGGGCGACGAGGCCGCGCTGCTGCGCGCGGCGGCCGGCAAGAAAGCCGCGTTCATGGCCCTGCGCGCCGAACTGTTCAAGTTCAAGGACAGCGGCCGGGTGCAGGAAGTCGGCGACCTGCTGGATAACAGGTGGCCCGGCGTATTCCTGGCCTACACCGGCGCGCTGGAAAAGCTGCTGGCCTATCAGACGCAGCAGGCGAAGGCGCTGGCCGAGGCCTCCGCCGGCCAGTTCGAGCAGAGCCGCGCGCTGCTGATCGGCCTGGGCGTGGCGACGCTGGCGCTGGGCGCGGTGCTGGCCTTGCTGCTGACGCGTAGCATCGTGCGGCCGCTGACGCAAGCCGTGGCGCTGGCCGAGCAGGTGGCCGGCGGCGAGTTGCGGGTGGCGATCGCGCACGGCCGCAGCGACGAGATCGGCAAGCTGTTCGACGCGTTGAGTCACATGACGGGCCGGCTGGCCGATACCGTCGGCCGCGTGCGCGACGGCGCGGTGGCGATCGATTCGGCGTCGCGCGAAATCGCCAACGGCAATATGGATCTGTCGCGCCGCACCGAGCATCAGGCCGGCGCGCTGGAGGAAACGGCGTCGGCGATGGAGGAACTGACCTCGGCGGTCAAGCAGAACAGCGGCAACGCGCGCCAGGCCAACCAGCTGGCGCGTTCGGCCTCCGAAGTGGCGGGCAAGGGCGGGGCGGTGGTGGCGGAGGTGGTGCAGACCATGGCCAGCATCAACGAGTACGCGCACAAGATCGTCGATATCACCGGCGTCATTGACGGCATCGCGTTCCAGACCAACATCCTGGCGCTGAATGCGGCGGTGGAGGCGGCCCGCGCCGGCGAGCAAGGCCGCGGTTTCGCCGTGGTGGCGGGCGAGGTGCGCAACCTGGCGCATCGCGCGGCCGAGGCGGCCAAGGAAATCAAGAAGCTGATCAACGACTCCGCCGAGCGGGTGGCCAGCGGCGCCGCGCTGGCCGAAACGGCCGGGACAACGATGACGGAAATCGTCGCCAGCGTGCACAAGGTGACGGCGATTATCGGCGACATCAGCGCGGCCAGCGCCGAACAGGAACATGGCATCCAGCAGGTCAACACCGCCATCACCGACATGGACGATGTGACGCAGCAGAACGCCGCGCTGGTGGAGGAGGCCGCCGCTGCAGCCGCGGCGATGCAGGATCAGGCGCGCGAGCTGGCGGAACTGGTGGGTTCGTTCAAGCTGGAGCCGCAGCAGGCCGGCGTCCAGCATCTGCCGCCGCGTGCCGCGCTGCCGGCGCCGGACGATCATGCGCTGCGCCGGGCGGCCTGATCGGCGTGACAAAAAGTGAGATTGCGCTTCTGCAAATGTTGTATAGTGGATTGTATGAAAAAGACATTTCTCCTTCTTTGCGGTCTCCTGGCCTGTGTATCCGCCGCGCAGGCGGAGCGGAATGACAGCTTTCAAAAGACCGTCATTCGTGCGCGTGACGGCGCAGGCGATCTGGTGCACAAGGTGACCACGCTGACCGGCAAGATCGAAGTCCGCCGTGGCACGCTGCTGATCCAGGCCGAGCACGGCATATTGACGGAGGATGCGCAAGGCTACCAGCACATCGTGCTCAGCACCTTGCCGGGCGAGAAACCGGTGTTCTTCCGCCAGAAACGCGACGGCGGCGAGAACCTGTGGATGGAAGGCGAGGCGCTGCAAGTCGAATATGACGAGAAGGCGGAGCTGGTGGATCTGAGTAGCGATGCCAAGGTCCGCCGGACGGCCGACGCGGTGGTCACCGACGAAGTGACGGGCGAGCACATCATTTATAAATCGCGCGAGGAAAAGTATTTTGTCACCCAGCTGCCAGGCGGCAGCCCGGTGGCCGACCGGCGTGGCGTGATGGTCTTGCAGCCGGTCAGGAAAGATCCGCTGATCTCGCCGGCATCGGCCACCGCGTCGACCCATCAATAACAGGATGCGGCGCCATGTTGTCGCCGCCTTGCTGGCCGGCGTTTGTCACGCCGCCTCGGCGGACGAGGCCGAACTGCGCAAGGCAGAGCAGGCCTTGCAGCAGGCCCGCGCCACCAACTCCAATGAATTGTCGCGCCATTTGCAGATGCTTGCGGCGCAGCGTGCCTTCATGGGCGACGCCAACGGCGCCATTGCCGCCTTCGACGAGCAACCAGGACGCACGCCAAGCGCCGATGCCGATGATGTCGAACGGCTGACGGCCGCAAAGGAAGAAGACGCCATCGAGGCTATCGTGCGCGAGGCCGGCAAGCACCAGATCGTGATCCTGAACGAAGCGCATCACGTGCCGCTGCACCGCGCTTTCGCCATGCGGCTGGCGCGCGAACTGCATCGCAGCGGCTATACCTGGCTCGCCTGCGAGACTTTCCAGACTGCGCCGTTCAAGCAGGGCTACCTAGCGGCTGCGGATGGCTATTATTCGGGCGAGCCGGTATTCGGCAATTTCCTGCGCGAAGCGGCGGCGAGCGGCTGGCAAATGGTGCAGTACGAGCCGCTGGATGATACGCAGGCCGGCACCTTCGAGGAGCGGATCGAGCGGCGTGAGAGCGGCGAGGCGCGCAATCTGGTGAAGCGTATTTTTGCCGGCCATCCGGATGCCAAGGTGTTTATCTATGTCGGCTACAGTCACGCCATGGAAGTGCCGCGCTTCGGTGACAAGGGTAACGTCTGGATGGCGGCGCAACTGCGCCATCTGACCGGTCTGGACCCGCTGACCATCGACCAGACCGACATGATGGCGCACAGCGTGCCGACGGCGGAGCATCCTGTGTATGCTGCGGCGGTCAATCGCGCGCAGCGCACCTCGCCATTCGTGCTGCGCGCGCCGGGCGGCGGCTACGAAGTGTTCGGCCACTACCGCAATGCCATGGACATGCAAGTTGTGCATCCAAGATATGGCGACGACGCGGCCAGCGGCCGGCCCGCGTGGCTGCGCACTTTGGCCGGCTTCGAAGCGGTCGATGTGCCGGCAGCCACGCAGTCCGCGCCGCATTTCGTCTACGCTTACCCGGCAGGTCAGCCGGACCATGCCGTTCCTGCCGACGTTGTACGGATTGAGCCAGACAAGCCAACACCGAAATTCATGCTGCCGCAGGGCGACTACCGCTTCGTCGAGAGGCCGTGAAGATGGCGACCATATCGCTTCCAGATGAAATCCGCACGCAACGACTGACGTTGGACAACGACGACATCCCGATCGGCATGCTGGAAGCGCGCCTGCAACCGCATACCATCGACCTCGGCTACGTCTTGCAGCGCACATACTGGGGCGAAGGCCTGATGCCGGAAGCGATCATCACCTTCAGCGAGTTGGCGCTGTCGCGGCCCGAATACTTCCGCATCCAGGCCACCTGCGACGTTGACAATGTAGCCTCCGCCCGCACCCTGGAAAAATCCGCCTTCCTCCGCGAAGGCCGGCTGGAGCGGCACACCGTCATCCCCAGCCTGAGCGCCGAGCCACGGGCCGCATTCATGTACGCCCGCTGCCGGTGAAAGTCATTCCAGAGAAAAAGAATCAGCGCACAACTGTTGCGCGCATCAGAAACCTTTAACGTGACAAAGCGTGAACATTGTGCGTCTGTAAAGGTTGTATAGTCTGCGAGCGAAAATTCTTTATGACTCTTCAAAGAGGAAAAAATGATTGTTTGGCGCGGGTATGGAATTCTGGTGCTGGTGTTTACCGTCATTGGTTACGCCTTGGGGAAAGTGGGCGCCGAGCAGATTTGGGGGACGCCCTTGGCGCCGAATTATCGCCAGGGCGCCGAACTGGCCGGCATGCTGCTGGCCGCCGCCATCGTCTACGGCCTGCACCGCCTGATCGAGGCACGGCAGGCGCCGCGCGCCTTTGTCGACAAGGCCACGGGCGAAGAGATCATCGTCAAGCCGCGCCACGATCTGTTCTTCATCCCGCTCAAGATCTGGCCGTACATCCTGGCGCTGCTGGGCGTCTGGTTCTTCTTCCAGAAATAAACACAAAACAGGGCGCTGTTTGCAGCATGGACGCCGCGCCCTGCGGCGCATGATGGTCTGGTCACATCCGGATTCAGAGGCCATCATGGAAACGCAAACCACCCATCCCAGCAAGGAAGCCGTGCGCCGCCTGCTGCAGCAGCGCCGCGCCGATCACACACCACCGCCGACGCCCGAACGCATCCGCGAACAGCTGGGCTGGCGACTGCTGACCGACGACAAGCCAGCTTCTCGATAGATTTTTCAAATCGATGCACTGAAACCGCTTCCACATGGTATAAAGTCAAGCTATTCAGCAATACTTTATCGCCAGCCATGTCCAACGCCAGAACGCCGATCCGCACGCCGCCCATGTTCAACCTTGCGTGGCCATTGCTGGTTGAACTGGGACTGGCGATCGCTTCCAGCGTCATCGGCACGGCGCTGGCCTCGCGCATTTCGGACGAAGCGGGCGGCGCGTTCGCCATCGCCAGCCAGGTCTCGGCGGCGCTGTTCATTTTGTTCCGCATCATCGGCGCCGGCGTCAGCGTGGTGGTCACCCAGAATCTGGGCGGCGGCCAGCGCGCCGCCGCCAACAAGGTCGCCCGCGCGGTGGTCGGCGCCAGCACCTGGCTGGGTGCGGTCACCGGTCTGATCGCCATGCTCGGCGCGCATGGCCTGCTGCACCTGTTGAATACGCCGGCCGAGGTGCTGCCGATTGCCGCGCCGTTCCTGATCGCGCTGGGGCCGGCCATGCTGTTCGATGCCTGGAACGCGTCGATGGCGGGCGTGATGCGCGCCCACCTGCGCACGCGCGACACGCTGGTGGTGCTGATCATCATGCACCTCAGCCACCTGCTGCTGGCGCTGCCGCTGATGTATGGCTGGGGACCATTTCCGGCGCTCGGCCTGCCGGGCTACGCGCTGGCGTTGACCGCCAGCCGCATGATCGGCCTGGCGCTGCACCTGCTGATGTGGCGCGTCCACCTCGGCATCACGGTGGCGCGCGACGACTGGTGGCGTTTGCCGCGCACCGAACTGTCGGCGGTGCTGCACATCGGCTTGCCCGGCGCGGCCGAGAATATCGCCTGGCGCCTGGCCTTCATGGTCAGCGTGGCGACGGCCGCGGAACTCGGCGCCAAGGCGCTGGCGACGCAGGCCTATGTGCTGCAACTGATGGGCGGCGTCATGATGTTCAGCATCGCCACCGGACTGGCGGTGGAAATCGTCGTCGGCTACCTGATCGGCGCCGGACAACTGCGTGAAGCGCACCGCGTGGTCAAGCGCGCGCTGGCGCGCGGGCTGGTGGTGTGCGTGCTGATCGCGGCCTGCGCGGCGCTGCTGGGCCAGTGGCTGCTCGGCTGGTTTACGCAGGACCACGAGATCCTCGCCGCCGGCGCCACGCTGCTGTGGATTACCGTGGTGCTGGAACCGGGCCGCACCTTCAACCTGGTGGTGATCAACGCGCTGCGCGCGGCTGGCGACGCGCGCTTCCCGGTGATGGCCGGCGCCTTCTCGATGCTGTTCGTGCTGGCCGGCGGCAGCTGGCTGCTGGGCGTGGTGCTCGGCTGGGGCCTGCCCGGCGTGTGGATCGCCTACGCCGCCGACGAATGGATACGCGGCCTGATCATGTGGCGCCGCTGGCAAACCCACGCCTGGGTGCCGCACGCGCGCACTTCGCGCAAGCGCCTGCGGTCGCCCATCGTCATCGAAGGTTAAACCGCTTCGATGGCGGGATAGAACTCGCGGTCTTCGCGCTGCATGCGTTCGTACAGCGCCTTCAGCACCTGATTGGCCTCGGTGCGGAAGGATTCCGGTTCCGCCGCCAACTGGCGCGGCGTATTCCATTTGGCCGCGAAGCCGAGGTAGCTGCCGGCGATGCCATCCATCTCGCGGTGATATTGCTGGCTCATGCCGGCCAGCCGCTTGTTGCCGCTGGCTTCCAGGGTCGGATACAGCACGCGGTCTTCCACGGCAAGGTGCAGTTTGATGATGCCGCTCATGGCGATGATGCGTTGGGCGATGTCGTCCGCATGATCGGTAATGCCGCTTTGGACCAGCTTGCGCAAGTCGGCGATGGCGCTGAGGATGTCGATGTGCTGGTGTTTGAATTTGTCGATATTCATGATGCGGGTCCTTGGTTGATTAGCGGTGGAAGTCCAATTGGAAGCGCACCGGCCCAATCACCTGGACTTCATGTTCAATCCGCGGCTCGACCACGCCGGGCAGTTCGGGCGTCAGCAGCACTTCTTCCGGCTGCACGCGCGGATCGGTGATGCGGTAGAGCAGGCAGCCTTCAAGGATGCGAATGCGCGCCCAGACGTCGCCGGCGGTGGTATGGCCGCGCTGGATGGCGGCGGGAACGGTGTCTTCGGTGAAGACGGCGGTGCTTTTGTAGTGTGTGACTGTGGCGGGTAGTGTTTTCATGGCGGTCAATGCAGGCATAAAGATATATGTGAAATACTACATTAAAATAAAAAAGTCTGCCTGGCGTGCGGTGAATTAGCGGCTGGAGGCGGCTTTGAGCGAGGCGGGCAGGTTGCGGGCGATCACGCGCAGCATTTCCTCGACGTCGATGGGCTTGGCGATGAAGTCGTTCATGCCGCAGGCGATGCACTGCTCGCGCTCGGACGCCATCACGCCGGCCGTCATCGCCAGCACCGGGAGATGCAGCTTCAGTTCATCGCGTATGCGGGTGGTGGCTTCGAAGCCGTCCATCTCCGGCATCTGCACATCCATCAGCACCAGGTCGTAGCGGTGCGCCTCGGTACGTAGATGGTCGACGGCGGCGCGGCCATTGTCGGCGGTCGCGATCACCGCGCCCGCGTGTCCCAGCATGGTGCTGGCCACCAGCTGGTTGACCGGATTGTCCTCGACCAGCAGGATGCGCACGCCGTCCAGCCGCTGCACGGCGCTGTCGGCTTCGGACAGCGGCGCGGCGTCCCTGGCGCCGGCTTGTGCCTGCTGCAGCGTCTCCGCCAGCCGCGCGCCGGTGACGGGCTTGAGCAGCACCGCGTCCGCCGTCTGCGCGCCGTCCGTGTGCAGCAGCTTGCCCTGGCCGAAGGCGCTGATCATCAGGATTACCGGCGTTTTCGGAATGGTGGGGTCGGCGCGGATGGCCTGCATGGTGGACAGGCCGCACATGCCGGGCATGTCCCAGTCGACCAGGATGCCGTCGTAGCGGGCGCCGTGGCCGCGCAGCAGCGTCAGCGCCTGTTCGCCGGTGCTGGCGCTGTCGGCGCTCCAGCCGCGCGCGCGGATCGAGCGGCACAGGTAATCGGCGCTGATGCTGTCGTCGTCCACCACCAGCAGATGCTGCACGCTGCCGAGTCGCTCGTGCGATGCGTCGGCGCCGATCTGCAACGGCACCGTGAGTATGAATTCGCTGCCGACGCCGGGTGTGCTGCGCACGTCGATGGCGCCGTCCATCAGCGCCGCGATACGGCGCGAGATGGCCAGCCCCAGGCCGGTGCCGCCGAAGCGGCGCGTCATCGATGCATCGGCCTGGGAAAAGGGCGCGAACAGCTGCGTCACGCGGTCGGCGGGTATGCCGATGCCGCTGTCGCGCACCGTGAAGCGCAGCGTGGCCGGTGCCTGCGCCAGTTCCACCAGCACCGCCACCGATCCCTTTTCCGTGAACTTGATGGCGTTGCCCACCAGGTTGATCAGCACCTGCTGCAGGCGGTGGCCGTCGCCCACCAGCGTCTGCGGCACGCCCGGTTCGACGCCGATCGCCAGTTCCAGATCCTTCTCGCCGGCGTTGACGGTCATGATGGTGGCGATCGCCTCCAGCATGGCGGACAGCTGGAACGGCGCCGGCGCCAGCTCCATGCGCCCGGCCTCGATCTTGGAGAAGTCCAGCACGTCGTTCAGGATGCTGAGCAGCGAGTTTCCGGACGACCGTATCATCTCCACGTACTTCAGCTGCTCGGCCGACAGCGAGGTATTGCCGAGCAAATGCGCCATGCCCAGCACCGCGTTGAGCGGCGTGCGGATCTCGTGGCTCATGTTGGCGACAAACTCGCTCTTGGCGCGGCTGGCCGCCTCGGCCTGGTCGCGTGCGGCGATCAGCGAGCTTTCCGACTGCCGCAGCGCGCCCGTCATCTGCCGCGCCAGCGCGGTGGCGTAGGCCTGGCGCGCCGTCAGCGCGCGCACCACGGCAAAGAACAGCAGGCTGATAATCACGCCGGCCAGCAGCACGATGTGCGATTTCTGGCGGTCGATGGAATCCTCGAAGGCCGGCTGCGAGGCGAAGCGCAGCGTCCACTGGTGATGCAGCAGGTCGAGCGACATGCTGCGCAGGTAGGGATTCGGATACTGCTGCGGATCGGCCGGCTCGCGCTCGCTGGCGAACAGCAGCGCGGCGGGATCGGGCCGCGCGCCGTCGAAGACTTCCACCCGCACCGTGCTGTCGGCGGGCGCCAGCAGATCGTGCATCAACTCGTCCGCGCGGATCGGGCTGTAGGCGAAACCCTGCAAGGCCGCCATGCGCTGCTCGGGGCTGGATTGTGGCCCCAGCAGCACGTCCTTGCGGTAGACCGGGAAATACATCAGAAAGCCCGGCAGACCGGCGTTCTGCTCCTCCTGCACCAGCACCACCTTGGCCGTTACCGCCGGTGAGCCGCTGCGCGCCGCATCCAGCAGCGCGGTGCGGCGGGTCGGCTCGGACATCATGTCGTAGCCAAAGGCGCGCAGGTTGCGGCCGGCGAACGGCTCGATGTACAGCACCACCACCGACATGCCGGGATCGGCGCCATGGTTGTTGTTCCAGATGGTGAAGTCTTCGTAGCCCTGGTTGCGGATATCCGCCTGCATCGTTGCGCGCTGGTCGGCGCGCAGGTAGACGCCGTAGCCCAGTCCCATCACGCCGGGGAAGTTGTGTTCCAGGTCCATGCCTTCGGCGAAGTCGCGCCACTGGTCGCGCGTGGGCTGCTGCTGCGCCTTGAACAGCGCCTGCGCGCCGCGCAGGCCTGATTCGTAGAGCGTCATGCGGCGCGAGATGCGCTTGGCGATGTCCGCGCATTCGGCCTCGAACTGTTCCTGTGCACGGCGCTCGGTGCTGGCGGCCAGCAGATGCCACACCGCCACCGTCAGGCCGACACCGATCAGCAGCGTGCCCCATTGCGCGCCGATGAACTGCATCGCGTGGTCGCCGACACGCTTGCGCTCACTGGCGTCGGCGCACAGCACCATGGCGATCAGGCTGCACAGCATGATGAAGCTGACCAGCGCGATCAGCGCGTCGTTCAGTGTGCCGACCGCGAACGGTCCCAGTCCGTGGATGGTGCCCGTCACCGCGCTGCCCGCCGCCACCATGCAGATGGTGCTGGCGCCGCGCAGGCCATGGCGGAACGACGACCAGGCGATGGCCGGCACGAACAGATAGGGCAGCCATCCCAGTCCATCATCGTAGGAATAGCGGCGGCCGAACACCATGTACGACAGCGCCGCCAGCAGCACCAGCGACACGCCGATCTCCAGTGCGCCGCGCCAGCTCCAGCGCGGCCGCCGCCGCACGCACCAGACCAGGATGGCCGGACCGACCAGCAGGACGCCGGCGGTATCGCCCACCCACCAGGTCAGCGCGATGGCGCCGTGGGCGGCGGCCGGCGCCAGACCGCTGTACACCAGCGTGGTGCTGCCGATGCCGGCGCTGACCGCGCTCATGCCCATGGCCACCAGCGCGAATTTGTAGACGTTCTGCTGCTGGCCGATGGGTTGCTTGATGTCGAAATGGCGCCGCACCAGCCAGACGCCGGACAGGGCCTCCAGCGTATTGCCGCCGGCGATCAGGATGGAAGCCAGCAGTACGCCACCGTGCAGCGACAGGCCGTTGGCGTAAAAGGTGGCGATATTGGCGGCCAAGGCTCCCAGAAAGATAGCCGGCCAGGCGCGGTAACCCATCAGCAGCAAGGCGGCAAAGGCGATGCCGGAAGGCGGCCAGACCGGCGTCACATTCGTATGCGCGAACGCCAGCAGCAGGCTGGCGCGGGCGATCAGGGCGTAGCACAGCGTGAGCAGCACGAGCGCGCGCATGGCGAGGTTCTGTGGTTGTCAACGATGAGCCACTATAGCGTAAATATTGTCATAATGGTTTGGCATTCGGACCCGTAGCGGGTTATATTTTGTCATCCTGTTTATAGCGAGTTAACCTTGTCTCTGCCTTCCAACGATGCCCTGATCGTGGCTGCGTCGGTGGTGTTTGCCGCGCTGGTCGGCCTGCTGTCCCTGGTGAACAACGCGCGGCAGAACGCCCGGCGCGAGGCGGCGCAGCGCCGCAGCCTGGAAAGCGAACGGCGCACGCGCGTGCTGGCCGATACGCTGCCGTTGCTGATCGCCTACCTGGACCGCGACCTGCGCTACCGTTTCGCCAACGCCCATTACCACACGCAGTGGGGACTGGAGCCGCAATCCATGCTGGGCAAGACCGTCACCGAAGTATTCGGCGACGCGGCCGAGCCGTGGCTGGACGATTTGAACATGGCGCTGGCGGGACGTCGCTTGCATTACGAACGCGACTTCCAGGGCGTCGATGGCGTGCGCCACTTCCTGGTCGACCTGGTGCCGGACATGGGACCGGACGGCAAGGCGGCCGGCTTCTACCTGACCGCGATGAACATCACGGACCGCAAGAACAGCGAACAGCGCGCCGAAGCGGCCAGCCGCGCCAAGAGCGAATTCGTGGCGAACATGAGTCACGAGATCCGCACGCCGATGAACGCGGTGCTGGGCGTGGCCTACCTGCTGGAGAACACGCCGTTGAGCCAGAAGCAGAAGGAATACGTGGGCATGATACGCTCGTCGGGCCAGGTCCTGCTGGGCATTCTGAACGACGTGCTGGATTTTTCGAAGATCGAAGCAGGGCGCATGGAACTGGCGCCCCAGCCTTTCCTGCTGCGCGAGGTGCTTGAGTCGCTAGCCAACGTGATGACGCTGCCGGCCAACGCGCGTGGCATCAGCCTGGATATCGGCGCCGACGATGACGTGCCGGCGGTGCTGGTGGGCGACGCCATGCGCTTGCAGCAGATCCTGATTAACCTGGTTGGCAATGCGGTCAAGTTCACGGAACGCGGCGGCGTCTCGGTGCGGGTGGCGCGGGATGCCGACCGCGCGCGCCTGCGCTTTGCGGTGCGCGATACCGGCATCGGCATGGACCTGGAACAGCAAAGCCGTCTGTTCTCGGCGTTTAACCAGGCCGACGCCTCGACCACGCGACGCTTCGGCGGCACGGGACTGGGACTGACCATCTGCCGCCGGCTGGCGGAACTGATGGGCGGCGACATCTCGGTGCACAGCACGCCCGGCGCCGGCAGCGAGTTTGTGGTGACGCTGCCGTTCGACGTCGCCGAGGAAGCGGCACCGCAGCAGCCCGAACCCGCCGTGCCGCCGGCTTTGCATCCGCGTCTGCAGGGACTGCGCCTGCTGCTGGTGGAAGATCATCCGCTGAACCAGCTGGTGGCGCGCGGCATGCTGGAACACGCGGGCGCCCACGTGGACATCGCCGAAAATGGCCAGCTGGCGGTGGACTGCCTGCGCGAGCGCGCCGCCGACTACGACATCGTGCTGATGGACGTGCAGATGCCGGTGATGGACGGCTACGAAGCCACGCGCCAGATCCGGCGCGGCCTGCACCTGAAACTGCCGGTGCTGGCCATGACGGCGGGCGTGATGAAAGAGGAACAGGACCAGTGCATCGCCGCCGGCATGAACGATTTCATCGCCAAGCCGGTGGATGTGGAGCAGATGCTGGACATCATTTCGCGCCATTGGGATGCAATTCGCTCCCGCCAGGCGCATTTCGTCGCACCGCCGCACGACGACCTGGGGCTGCCGATAAAGTGACCTCACACTTTATTCACCCAGGAGTCCATGATGTCCAAATTGATCCTTGCAGTGCTGTTTGCCGCCGCCTTGCCAGCCTACGCCGCCGACCTGATCATCCACGTTGACGGCGTCGCCAGCGCCGAAGGCGACGTCAAGGTCGCCATCTACAACTCGGCCGGCACCTTCCTCGGCAAGCCGCTGCGCGGCGTGGCCGCGCCTGCGCAGGCCGGCGCCGTCGAGCTGAAGGTGACCGGCCTGCCGGCCGGCGAGTATGCCTTCGCCGTCTACCACGACGCCAATGGCAACGACAAGATGGACCGCAATATGGTCGGCATGCCGACCGAGGACTACGCCTTCAGCAACAACGCGATGGGCAAAAAAGGCGCGCCACGCTTCGAGGACGCCCGCATCGTGCTGCCGGAAAGCGGCGCCACGGCCACCGTCAACCTGCGCTGAAAGGAGGCTGACATGACCAACCGCCGCCAATTCCTCAGCTTCGCCGCACTGGGCCTGGCTTCCTCGTCCGCGCTGGCCGACAGTCTGACCTACCAGCGCTTCCACCAGGCGCTGGACCGCAATGCGCAGCTGAACGCCTACGCCGACCACACCGGCGACGTGTCCGGCGAGGCCACGGTGCTCGGCCGCCTGCCGGCGGACCTGAACGGCGTCTTTTACCGCAACGGGCCGGGACGCTTTGAACTGGGTGGCGAACGCTATCACCACTGGTTCGACGGCGACGGCTTTGCGCAGCGCTGGCAGATCGGCGACGGCAAGGTCAGTCATATCGGCCGCTTCGTCGCCACGCAGAAGTTTGAAGAGGAGAGCAAGGCGGGGCGCTTCCTGTATCCGGCCTTCGGCACCTACGTCGACCGCAAGCGCGTGAAGAACAACGACACGACCAATGTCGCCAATACCAATCTGCTGCCGTTCAATGGCCGCGTGTATGCGCTGTGGGAAGGCGGCTCCGCCACCGAGGTCGATCCGCAAACGCTGGCCACGCGCGGCGTCAAGACCTGGCGCAGCGACTTGAAGGCCATGCCGTTTTCCGCCCATCCGAAAATGGACCCGGACGGCGGGCTGTGGAACTTCGGCACCGCGCCAGGCGCCAACCAACTGGCGATTTACCGCCTGAACGCCGCCGGCGAGGTCACGCGCAACGCGCTGATCAAGGTGCCGCAGCTGAATATGGTGCACGACTTTGTGGTCAGTGGCAGCCACCTGATTTTCCTGATTGCGCCATACGACTGGATCGACGATGCCGAAGCGAGCCTGGCCGACCGCATGCACTGGAACCCGCAACGTCCGCTGCGTGCGGTGGTGGTTTCCAAAGACACGCTGGCGCTGCGCCAGGTGTTCGAACTGCCGGCACGCTCCATTTTCCATTTCGGGAACGCCTACGAGGATGGCGCCTGCACCCGCCTGGACGCGGTGCTGCACGAAGGTGACGCCTTGCGCAAGACTGGCCTGCCGATGCGCGGCCAGATGCGCATGGTGGCGGACAACCCCGCCAGCACGGTGCAGATCACGCTGGATTACGCCAGCGGCCAGGCGCGCGAGGCACGGTTGTTCGGCGTCAGCGAATTCCCGCGCGTGATGCCGCAGGTGGTGTCGGCGCGCCACCGCAAGCTGCTGGTGCTGGGCGCCAGCGGCCGCGAACTGATACTCGACAGCGTCAACCTGCTGGATACCGACAGCGGCAAGGTGGACGGCTATGCCTTCGGCCCTGGGTGGCAGGTCGAGGAGCACGTTCTGGTGCCGCGCCGCGGCGCGCGCTCGGAAACCGATGGCTACGTGGTCGGCGTGGCGCAGGATACGCGCCACGGCCAGAGCGTGCTGACGGTGTTTGATGCGCACAACATCAAGGCCGGTCCGATGGCGCTGGCGCGGCTGCCATATCGCGCGCCGGTTTGCTTTCATGGTAACTTTCAAGCATGACTGAACAAAAAACCGTGCCGGCGCTGGCGCATCCCCTGGAGCTGATCCCGCTGTTTCGCCGCTGGCAGCCTTCCGCAGGCCGCAATATGCTGTACACCGTTGTCTGGAGCTGCGGCATGGCGCTCCTGTTCACCACGGTGGAGCTGGTGTTCTGGCCTGACAAGGCCAGCTTCTCCCAGGCCATATGGCCGATGCTGCTCATGTCGAACCTGATCGGCGCCATGATTCATTTCAGTTCGACGCTGTCCAACCGCCTGCTGCATGGCTGGCCGCGCCGCGCGCGTGGCCTGCCGCGCGTCCTGTTCAGCATGACGTTGATGGCGGTCAGCGTATTCTTCGGCGTCGCCCTCGGTAACATGATCCTGAACGGCACCGATCCCTTCCTGCTGCTGTTCAAGCGCGGCATGTGGCTGCAGATACTGATCGTGGCGGCGATTGTCGGCTTCCTGCTGTACCTGGTGCGCATCGCCGCCGAACGACGGGCCGCGCGCGCGGTGGCGGAAGCGCAGCAGAAGGAGTTTGTCGCCGCCAGCGCGCGCATGCTGGCCGAGGCGCGGCTGCGCGCCTTGCAGGCGCAGATCGAGCCGCACTTCCTGTACAACACGCTGGCCAACGTGGTGAGCCTGATCGGCCCGCGTCCGGCCGAGGCGCAGCACATGCTGGAGCGCTTCATCGACTACCTGCGCGCCAGCCTTGGCGCCAGCCGCAGCGACGAAGCCACGCTGGCATCCGAGGCCGTGCTGATTGCTGCGTACCTGGACGTGCTGAAGGTGCGCATGGGCGATCGCCTGCGCTACCGTATCGAACTGCCGGACGAGCTGCGGCAGTTCAGGATCGCGCCCATGCTGCTGCAGCCGGTGGTGGAAAACGCCATCGCGCATGGCCTGGAGCCGAAGGTGGAGGGCGGCGAAATCGTCGTCAGCGCTCACGCCGAGAACGAGCATGTCTGCGTGCGCATCAGTGATACGGGCGCTGGCCTGAACGAGTCGGCGCCGCGCAAGCCGGGCGGCGGTGTCGGGTTGAGTAACCTGCGCGAGCGCCTGGGCAGTTTGTACGGCAGCGCCGCCAAGGTAGAATTATTGGAAAATCAACCCTGCGGCATGACGGTGCGCCTCATGCTGCCTTTGAATGCGAGTCCGACATCGAAACCATCCGTGCCCTGATCGCCGATGATGAATCCCATCTGCGCGAATACCTGGAAGGCCAGCTGAAAACCGTCTGGCCCGAATTGCGTGTGGTCGCCCGCGCCGCCAACGGCATCGAGGCGCTGCGCATGATTGACGAGGAGGCGCCGGACGTGGTGTTCCTCGATATCCGCATGCCGGGCCTGACCGGGCTGGATGTCGCCGCCAAACTGGTGGAGAGCCCGAAGCCGCCGCACATCGTGTTCGTCACCGCCTACGACCAGTATGCGGTGGAAGCGTTCGAGCATTCGGCGGTGGACTACCTGCTGAAGCCTGCGAATATCGAACGGCTGGAAAAGACGGTCGGCAAACTGAAGGCGCGTCTCAAGCCGTCATCGGGCGAGGCGGCGGTGCCGGCGGCGGCCTTGCAGGCCTTGCTGGCGCAGTTGACGACGGGCGGCGTGGCCGCGCCGGCGCCGGTCGCGGCGCCACTTCAATGGATACGCGCCTCGCACGGCGAGGAAACGCGCCTGATCCCGATCGACGACGTGATCTACTTCCAGAGCAATGACAAGTACACCAGCGTGTTCGTGGCGGATGGGGAGAGCCTGATACGCACGCCGATCAGCAAACTGCGCGAGCAGCTCGACGAACAGCAGTTCTGGCAGATCCACCGCAGCGTGATCGTCGCCGCGCGCCATGTGGCGGGCACGCGGCAGGACTTCCGCGGCCGCCTCATGGTGCAGCTGAAGGGACGCCCGGAACAGCTGGTCGTGAGCCGCAACTACGTGGATCTGTTCCGGGGAATGTGATTACTTGACGACTGGTTTGACCTTGGAGGCGGCCAGCTTGGCGTTGACGCGCGCGGTTTCCACGTCGTCGGCGGTGGCCAGCGCCACGCCCATGCGGCGGCGCGCGAACGATTCCGGCTTGCCGAACAGGCGGATATCGCTGTTCGGCACGCGCAGCGCTTCCGCCACGCCTTCAAAGGCGATGCCTGCCGCCTCGTGCTGGCCGTAGATCACAGCCGAAGCGCCCGGCGCCTTCAGCGCGACGTTGACCGGCAGGCCGAGAATGGCCTTGGCGTGCAGTTCGAACTCGCTCTGTACCTGGGTCGCCATGGTGACCATGCCGGTGTCGTGCGGACGTGGGCTCACTTCCGAGAACCACACCATGTCTTCCTTGACGAATAGTTCGACGCCGAACAGGCCCAGACCGCCCAGGTCCGAGGTCACCTTGCCGGCGATGTCGCGCGCGCGTTCCAGCGCCACCGGGTCCATGCGGCATGGCTGCCACGATTCCACGTAATCGCCTTGCACCTGCACGTGGCCGATCGGATCGCAGAACTGCGTGACCACCTGGCCGTCCGCGCCCAGCGAGCGCACGGTCAGCAGCGTGATTTCGTAGTCGAAGTCGATGAAGCCTTCAACGATTACGCGGCCCGAGTCCACGCGGCTGCCGGCGGCGGCGTAGTCCCATGCCGCTTTTACTTCGGCGGCGCTGTCGATCTTCGACTGGCCTTTGCCCGACGACGACATCACCGGCTTGATCACGCATGGGAAACCGACGGCTTCCGCGCCGGCCTGCAATTCTTCCAGGCTGCTGGCGAAGCGGTACGGCGACGTCGCCAGGCCCAGGGTTTCAGCGGCCAGGCGGCGGATGCCTTCGCGGTTCATGGTCAGCTGCGCGGCGCGCGCGGTCGGGATGCAGGTGATCTTCCCGGCTTTTTCCAGCTCCGCCAGTTTGTCGGTGGCGATGGCTTCGATCTCCGGCACCACCAGATCAGGCTTTTCCTGTTCGATCAGCGCGGCCAGCGCGTCGCCGTCGGTCATGTTGATGACGTGGGCGCGGTGCGCCACCTGGTGGCCCGGCGCATTCGGATAACGGTCGACTGCGATCACTTCCACGCCCAGGCGCTGTAGCGCAATGATGACTTCCTTGCCGAGTTCACCGGAGCCGAGCAGCATGACTTTGGTGGCGGTAGGGGACAGGGGCGTGCCGAGAGTGCGTGGAGTGTTCATGGTTCGAATGGAAGTTAGAAGGAATAAACCAGAGTGACCGACGTTTGCGTATCGGTGTTTTTCTTGTCAGCCGGGACGCTGGTGTCGTTGCGGATGTTGAAGGCGGCCTTCATCTGCATGGTGCTGTTGATCTTGGTGCGCAGCGCCGTTTCCGCCATCGAGTGGATGTTGGAGGTGCCGCGTTCGACGATGACGTTCTGGCTGAACTGCGCGCTGTCGCTCAGTTTCCATTTCAGCAGCGCCGCGCCGCGCACGGTCGGGCCGTTTTCGGTTTCGCCTTCCGAGCGCACGCCGCGGAAGTAGCCGGGACCGACTTCCACGTCCAGCGTGTGGGTGTCCGACTGGTAGGTCTGGGTGCCGTAGCCGACGCCGATGGTCGAGTAGCGGGTGTAGGCGCCGAAACGGTCATCGACGTGGGTGGCCAGCGCATACAGCTTGCCGTGGTCGTCGTGCAGCAGCTTGTAGCCGGCTTTGGCCGACAGCGAGTAGCGCTGCGCCGAACGCTCGCGGACCTTTTCGCCATCGTCGTTGGTGACTTCTTCATCCTTGAAGTATCCGGACAGGATGTACTCGTTGCTCCACTTGGGCAGTTCCTGCTTGGCGTCGATCTTGCCGGTCACCGAAGTGCCGACCGTGTTACCGGAGGTGGAAATGGCGCCCAGTTCAGCGGAGGTATTCCAGCCATGAGCGTTGACAGGGTCCATCGAGTCTGCGGCGGCATAGCCGTGGGCCAGCGCAAGCGCAGAAATAATCAGGAGAGATTTCATAGGCATAGAGAGGGATGCCGCGCGACGGCATCACAGCTTTGTGATACGGAAGAAGGCGGTATTGTACCCGACATGGAGGGCGCCTGTCGCATTCCAGACGGGATGTGCGAGGCCGTACAGACGCAGGGCGCGCGCGGGACGATGATGAAAGCTCTTGTCAAAGGGGCATCGATCATGAAACTCATCTTGTGCGCGGCATTGGCCGTGATGACCGGCGTGGCCGGCGCCGCCGTCAACCGCTGTGTGGACGCCGAGGGGCATGTCCTGTTGACCGATACCGATTGCCCCGAAGGCAACCGCAGCGAGGATTTCATGGAGCGCGTACCTGTTGCGGTAACGTCCTCCGTGCCGGCGGTGCAGACGCCGCGCAGCCGCTGGGCCGATCTGCCGCGCCCACTGGCGCGCAAGACGGTGAGCACGGACGTCGCCACCCTGCAGGCTGCACGTCAAAGCCTGCAGATGCAGGACGAGCTGCACAAGCAGCGCCGTCTTCTCAGTTCCCGTTGATATAGTCTTGCAGTCCTGCCGCCAGTGCGGTGTAGACCGCCGCGCAGGCCGGGTTGCTGCGCAGGTTTTCGTGCATGGCGAGCCAGGTATCCATGACGATGTTCAGCAGGTCGGGCACGACGCGCACCAGGTTGGGATCGCGCGCCGCCAGCCGTACCTGGCAGATGCCGATACCCAGTCCCGCGCGGATGGAGGCCAGATGGACCAGGTCACTATCGCTGCGCAATGCGTAGGCGTTGTTTGCCAGTCCGCCCAACAAGGGTTGTAGCTTGCGCGTAAAAGCCGTTTCCGTGTCGATGCCGATCAAGGTGTGCCTGGCCATCTCTTCCCAGCTTTGCGGCGTGCCGTGGCGTTCCAGATAGCTGCGACGCGCGTGAAAGCCCAGTTCAATATTGCCGACGCGCCGCGCCACCAGCACATCCTGCTCCGGGCGCTGCATGCGCACGGCGATATCGGCGTCGCGCCGCAGCAGGTTCTCGATGCGGTTCGATACCGCCAGCTCGATGGTGACGCCCGGATGGCTGTCGCGCAGCCGCGCCAGTATCGGCGGCAGCACTTCCACGCTGACTACTTCGCTGGCGGTGACGCGCACCGTGCCTGTGATGTGCGCGTCACCGCCACGGCCCATGCCGGAAGCGGCGCGCAGCAGGGCGGCGGAGGCGGAGGACAGCGTCTCGGCGTAGGGTT
Organism: Duganella alba; assembly: GCF_009674495.1. GTDB lineage: Bacteria > Pseudomonadota > Gammaproteobacteria > Burkholderiales > Burkholderiaceae_D > Rugamonas > Rugamonas alba. The sequence goes on from NZ_WKJN01000001.1 coordinate 214,575, forward strand.
GCAGCGCGTAGGCGGCGTCGGTGGCGATGAAGCCCGCCTGCGAGCGCGTGAACAGCGACAGGCCGAGCGCCTGTTCCAGCGCGTCGACGTGGCGGCCGACTGTTGGCTGGGTCAGTCCCAGCGCCCGTGCGGCGCCGGAAAGTGAACCTTCCTGCAGCACGGCCAGGAAGGAACGGTATAAATCCCAGTTTGGTTCGGCGGTAGTCATACGAAATTGTATAGCGACCATGCGGATTTCGGTAATTTTCTTTTAGCTCGCGCGAAGCCACACTACGTTCATCAACTCAACCGGAGAACGACATGGACAAAGTGGCATTGGTATTGGGCGCAACGGGCGGTATCGGCGGCGAAGTGGCGCGCGTGTTGCTGGCGCGTGGCTGGAAGGTGAAGGCCTTGCATCGTTCGCCGGATCGCGCGGCGAAGAGCGGCGATGGCCTGCAATGGGTGGCCGGCGACGCCATGCACCGCGAGGACGTCGTCAGTGCCGCGCAGGGCGTGCAGCTGATCGTGCATGCCGTGAATCCGCCTGGCTATCGCAACTGGGGCGAGCTGGTGCTGCCGATGCTGGACAACACGATCGCCGCAGCCCGTGCCGCCGGCGCGCGCATCCTGCTGCCGGGGACGGTCTACAACTACGGACCGGATGCGTATCTGCACATCACCGAGGACGCACCGCAACGGCCGCTGACGCGCAAGGGCACGATCCGCGCGGAGATGGAGCGGCGCCTGAAGGACTGCGGCTTGCCGGTGCTGATCGTGCGGGCGGGCGATTTCTTCGGTCCGGACGCCGGCAACAACTGGTTCGCGCAAGGCCTGGTCAAGCCGGGCAAGCCGGTGACGTCGATCAGCAATCCGGCCGCGCCGGGCGTCGGCCACCAATGGGCGTATCTGCCGGATGTGGCGGAGACCATGATGCGGCTGCTGGAGCGTGGCGATGCGCTGCCGCTGTTCGCCTGCTATCACATGCAAGGCCACTGGGACGCGGACGGCACGCAAATGGTGGCGGCCATCGCCCATGCCGTCGGCAAGCCGGCGATGAAGGCCGGTGCGTTTCCATGGTGGCTGGTGACGGTGGCTGCGCCGTTCGTGACGGTGTTCCGGGAACTGCGCGAGATGCGCTACCTGTGGCGGCAGCCGGTGCGCATGTCCAATGCCCGCCTGCGCGCAACGCTGGGCAGCGAGCCGCATACGCCGCTGGACGAGGCGGTGCGCCGGACCTTGCAGGGGCAAGGCTGCTTGTCCGCCGACGCACCCGTGCGCACCATCCGCGCCGCCTAGGTCAACGCGATGCCTGCCAGGCCGGCGAGACCCATTGCGCCGGCGGCTGCGGCCAGCGGTGCGATGCGACGTGGCCAGTAAGGCAGCATGCTGGCGGCCAGCAGCGCGCCGATGGTCAGCATGCCTATCCAGGCGACAAAGCCGGCGCCGCCGCCCCACAGCAGCACGCATGGCACAATGGCCGCCACGAGCAGCAGCGTGCCCGCGACGCGCAGCAGGTAGCGCTTGCGGGCTGGCGCATCGTCGCCGTAGACCTGCCGGTGATGGCGGTCGATCGCCAGCGAAAACGCCGCCATGCCGGCGAAGCACAGGGCGAACGCGGTCAGAACGATAGCGGTGTAACTCATGACGCGGCCTTTCTCAGGGCGGTTGCGGCGGCCGGCCGGCGTTGTCCTATCCGCAGCGCGGCGGTGGCGAGCAGGACGCCGCAAGCGATGGCGGTCAATTCGACGGCGGCGCGTTCGATGTCGCGCTGCGCCAGGTAGCCCAGCACGTGCTGGCCGGTGGTGAGCACGTTCAGCAGCGGCAGCAGCCCGCAGAGCGCGGCGCCGGCCCACAACTGTTCGCGCCATGCCTTCGCCGTGGGCCGAAGCGCGGCATGCAGCAATGCCGCCAGCCACACGCCGAAGAACGCCATCACTTCGCGGTCGTGGCGCCCGGCCAGTTCCAGCGGCAGCAGCCGGTTGGACCACAGGAAGCCGATACACGCCAGCGACAGGCCGGCGATGGCCGCCACATTCAGCACATCGATCACGCGATACACGCGCTGCGTGGCGGCGCCGAACTCGTTCAACGATTTCTGGCGCCGCTTGACCATGAACAGGACCGCGCCGGTGGCCATCATTGCCGTTCCCGCCATGCCGGCCACGAAGTAGATCCAGCGGATCACCGCGCCGGCGAAGTGCAGGCGATGCAGTTCGTCCAGCGTCGCCATGGTGGCGCGGGCGCCGTTGGGCGGCGCGCGGTGCGGCATTTCGGTTTCCAGCAGCGCGCCGCTGACGCCATCAAACTTCATCACGCCGCGCTTGCTCAGGAGATTGCCTTCCTGCGTGTCCGACGAGGTGGTGCTGTACACCTGCACCGTCATCGCCGCATCGCCGGGATGGTTGACGACCACCGCGTAGGCCGGGCTGTGGAAGGTGGCCTCCGCGATGTGGACCAGCGGTTCCAGCGACGTCAGCACGCCGGGCCGGCCGGACGGCCTGCTTTCCGGGCCGTACTCGCGCACGTTTGCGGCTTCACCGGTGCGCAGTTGCTGGGCCAATGGGATGGCCGGCATATACGTGCTCCAGCTGATCGCCAGCCCGCTGTAGACAATCATGAACAGGAAGGGCAAGGTCAGCACGCCGGCCAGGTTGTGCGCATCGAGCCATGAGCGCTGGCCCCTGGCGGGACGGAAGGTGAAGAAATCCTTGAAGATGCGCTTGTGCGTGATAACGCCGGAGATCAGCGCCACCAGCATCGCCGCCGATGCCGCGCCGACGATCCACAGGCCGGTCGTGCCTGCGTGCAGCGCATGATGGAACTCGACGAAGTGCATGCCGCCCAGCGTGTCGCGCACGGCGCCGGCTTGCGCCGGCAGCGCCGCGCCGGTGGCGGAAGAGAGATGGGCGTCCTGATAGTAGCCATGCTCGTTCAGCCAGAACACCTGGAACTCCTCTTCGCCGGCGCGCGGCCACAGTTCCCACATCTTGCTGTTGGCGGCATGCCGCGCAAGGTAGTCCAGGCCGTGCCTGAGCTGCTGCGTGTGATCCAGCGGGCCGGCAAACGGCGGCTCCACGTGCCCATGCACCTGCTCCGGCCGCATCCAGTCGGAAATCGGATCGACGAACACGCTCAGGGTGCCGGTCAGGAAAATGGCGAAGGCCAGCCAGCAGACCCACAAGCCGGTCCAGGTGTGCAGCCACGCCATGCGCTGGCGCAGGCCGCCGGTCATGATGACGCTCCCGCCACGGCGGCCAGCACGGCGAAGCTGAAGCTCGCGCCCAGCAATCCGGCCCAGGCGCGGCGTGCGCTGTGCGTGGCGAACGCCCAGATGATGGCCGGCGCGTACAGCGCCAGCCCAAGCAGCGCGCCGCCCAGCATGGCGTCGCTGCCGGGACCATTCAGCGCCGACAGCAGCGCGCCGGCGGTGGAGGCAAACAGGTAGCCCCCAATGATGGCGGCGGCGATGCGGTTCATGGCTATCCCCGGATCAGCGGAAGCGGTAGTTCAGCGATACCGTGACATTGCGCGGATCGCCGTAGTAATTGCCCCAGCCGGACGAATAGTAGGTCTTGTCCAGCACGTTGTTGAGGTTGACCGTGGCCGACAACTGCTTGCTGATGCGGTAGCGCGCCATCAGCGCCACGAGCGCATAGCTGTTTTGCGTGAAGCGTTCACCGTTCGGACCTGCGCCATCCTGATAGATATCCGCCTGCCAGTTGACGCCACCGCCGACGGTCAGGCCGTTGCCGACGCTGGCCAGGTCGTAAGTGGTCCACAGCTTGAAGTTGTTCAGCGGCTGGCTGGTTTGCAGGCGATTGCCCTGCGCATCGGCGATGCGCGAATGCGCGTAGCCGGCGGTCAGTTGCCAGCCGCGCTGCAACTGGCCCGATACTTCCAGCTCGAAGCCCTTGGCGGTGGCGCCCTTGACGGTGTGGTAGGCGTTGGAGCCATCGGGCAGCACCAGCTGATCGGCGTCCATTTCGGCCAGGTTATCCTGGCGCATATGGAAGACGGACAGGCTGGCGCTTAACAAGCCATCAATCAGGTCGCCCTTGATGCCGACTTCCGCGTTGTTGCCTTCCAGCGGATTGATGACGCGGTTGTTGCGGTCGCGGTAGGTCTGCGGCGAGAAGATGCCGGTATAGCTGGCGTAGGCCGACCACTGCGGATTCAGGGTGTAGACCACGCCGGCGTATGGCGTGATCTTGCCGTTCTTTTCAAATTCGTCGGTCACTGCCGGCGAACCCCAGGTCAGGCTCTCGGTGTCGCGCTTCCAGTTGGAGACGCGCGCGCCGAGGATCACCGACAGGTCGTCCGTCGGGCGCAGGCGGATCGACGCATAGCCGGCCAGCGTCTTTTCCTTTTCGGTGTAGCTGCCGCTGATGGTGCCGACGTAGTTCGGCGTTGGCGAGTTGCCGTTCCAGGTGAAGAAATTCGGCACGGTGGCATCGTAGCCGGGCAAAATCCAGGCCGGGTAGCTTGGGCCGGTGTTCTTCATGTCCGACGCGCTCAGGCCAACCACCACTTCGTGCTTGCGGCCGAAAGCCTCGAACGGGCCGTTGACGGCGGCGTCGATGCTGTACTGTTCCGGCTTGCTGTTCCATTTGGTCTGCCACAGCGACAGGCCGGCGCCGGTTTGTTTATCGAGCGTGCCGCGTCCCGCGTAGCCTTGCACCGCATCGTATTTGTTGGCGGCGTAGTTCAGCGCGATCTTCGCCGTCCAGTCGTTGGCGAAGTAGTGTTCCAGGGTGGCGAAGGCCAGACCCTGTTTGCGGATGTAGTAGCTGGAGCTGGAGGCGCTGTTGACCGAACGCGGGAAATCGGTCTTGGTGCCATCGCTGTAGAAGGCGGCGAAGCCACGGCTGGCACTATCGAGCTTTTCGTTCTGGTAGCTGAAGCCTGCGCTGAGCAGCGTGGATGGATCGAGGTCCGCTTCAACGATGCTGTAGAACAGTTCCTTGTCCTGGTGGTAGCGGTCGACGAAGGAATCGGCGTTCTGCTGCGCCACCACCACGCGGCCGCGCACATGCTTGTCGTCGCTCAGCGGGGCCGAGATGTCGGCCTGGACGCGGTACTTGTCCCAGCTGCCGCCCTGGATTTCGGCTTCCGCCTGCAGTTCGCGCGTAGGGCGCTTGCGCACCAGATTGATGGCGGCGGCCGGGCTGCCGTTACCGCCCATCAGGCCTGCCGCGCCGCGCACGACTTCGATGCGCTCATAGATGGCGGCATCGAAGCCGGCCGGTTCCACCAGCTTGGTGGTCGGGATGCCGTCGAACATATAGGTGTCGATGGCGAAGCCGCGCGAAAACAACTGGTCGTTTTCGCGGCTGGAGGAGGCGTGTTCCAGCGTGATGCCGGTGGTCTGGCCGACCACGTCCTGCAGGGTTTCCAGGTTCTGATCGGCGATGCGCTGCGAGGTCATGACGCTGACGGCTTGCGGCGTTTCGCGGATCGACAGTTCCAGGCCGGTGGCGCCGGTGCTGCGCGCCTGGCCCGGTGCGCCGTCGGTCATGCCGTGGACTTCGACCTGCGCCAGCGTGGCGGCAGCCGCGCCGCTGGCGGTGGATGCCGCGCTTTCCGGTGGGGGCGCCGCCTGTTTTTGCAGCGTCAGCGTGCCGTCGGTGCGGGCGACCAGCGCCAGGCCGCTGCCTGCCAGCAGACGTTCCAGCGCGGCGCGCGGCGTGTAGCTGCCTTGCAGGGCAGGGCTGTTCAGGCCAGTGGTCAGCGCCGGATCGAACGACAGCGACATGCCGGCGCCGATGGCCACGCCGGACAGCGTACGGCCCAGCGGGCCGGCGGCCAACTGGTAGCTTTGCTGCGCGGCGGCCGGCGCATCGGCGGCGATGGCGGTGTGGCCGGCGGCCAGCGTCATGCTGAACAGGGCAATGCGGATGGCGCGCGTGAGACGGCGTTCGGACAGGCTAAAACGATGGGCTGGCATTGCGGTGACTTCCTTTCGATGGCGGATAGAGGTTTCTGTCTCTATGCCAGCCGACCGGGGAAAAAGTATCAGCCCGATGCAAAATATTTTTCAGGCCCGCGCGATCAGCGTAATCCAGTAGCCTTGCAGGCGCTGGACGGCGTCGACCGGATAGGTGGACACCAGCATGTCCAGCGTGCGCTCGCTGTCGCCGATGGGGAAGGCGCCGGAAACGCGCAGCGCCGCCACCGCCGGCTCCACGCGCACCAGGCCATGGCGGTAGCGCGACAGTTCGGCCACCAGTTCGTCAAGGCGCATCTGGTCGGCCAGCAGCATGCCGCTGGTCCAGGCGGTCATGGCCGGGTCGGTGGACTGGATCGGCGCGATATGGCGCTTGTTGAAGCGGGTCTGGCTGCCGGCGTCGATCACCAGCGCCTCGTCGGCGGCGCAGGCCGGCGTGACGCGCACCGCGCCTTCCAGCACGGCCAGGCTGGTGCTGCATTCGTGGCGGCGCACGTTGAACAGGGTGCCCAGCGGCTGCATCATGCCTTCCGGCGTGCTGACCCGCAGCGCGCGCGCGTCCGGCTGGTGGCTGCTGCGGACCAGGATTTCACCGTTGCGCAGCGTGATCAGGCGTTCGGTGGCGGTGTAGCGGACGTCGATGGCGCTGGCGGTGTTGAGCGTGACGCTGGTGCCGTCGGCCAGCGTCACCGTGCGGCGTTCGCCGATGGCGGTGTGGATATCGGCCGCCCACGGTTGCGATTGCGCGTAACGCCAGCCGCCCCAGGCTATGGGCGCGGTCAGCATCAGGGCGACGATGCGCGTCATCGCGGCCCGGCGCGAGGCGCCCGGCGCGCGGTTCAACACCGGCATCGCCAGTTCCGGTGGCAGCGTGCCAAATTTATTCAGCAGGTGTTCGGCGCGTTCCCAGGCCAGCGCGTGCTGCGGATCGCTGGCGCGCCATTGGGCGCAGGCGTCGCGGTCTTCGCTGGTGGCGCCGTCCTGGAGGCGCACCAGCCAGTCGGCCGCCTGTTCCAGCGCCGCGGGCGAGACGCGCGCGTTCAAACCGTGTCCTCCATCGCCAGCAGGCATTGCAGGAAGGCCTGCTTCATATAGCGCTTGATGGTGACGAGGGACATGCCGAGTTGTGCGGCGATGTCGGCGTAGCCCATGCCGTCCAGTTGCGCCATCAGGAAGGCTTGCTTGACCTTGGGCGGCAGCGCATCCAGCATGGCGTCGATTTCGTGCAGCGTTTCGAGGATCAGCAAACGCTGTTCCGGCGAGATGGCCGTCGGTTCGGGCAGAGCGGCCAGCGCTTCCAGATAAGCGCGCTCCAGCGCCTGGCGCTGATACCAGTTGATCAGAATGCCCTTGGCGACCGTGGTCAGGAAGGCGCGCGGCTCGTTCAGCGCGGCCAGGTCGGCGCGGCCGAGAATGCGGGTGAAGGTGTCTTGCGCCAGGTCGTCCGCATCACTGGCGTTGCCCAGCTTGACACACAGCCAGCGGTGCAGCCACGAGTGGTGGCTGCTGTACAGGGCGGTGAAGTGCGAATGAGGAACGGCGGCTGTCATTTGTGAGAATAGGAATTATTCTCATTCATTCTACATGAGGCGGACAGCCGCCGCAAGCCGGATTCGCCGCTGGCCGAACTACATGCGTGGTTCGCCGGTCTGGCTGTTGACGGCGATGGTGTTGCCCGGAGGGGCGCTCATCTGCACACGGTGCTGCACGCCGCGGTAGTTATAGGTCACGTCCCAGTATTCCGGTTTCTGGTTGCTGACGTTTTCGCAGCGGCGCACGTCGCGCGTCGAGACGTTGTTCTGATTGGCGACGTTGTTGCCGATGGCCGCGCCGGCAATCGCGCCGCCGGCGGTGGCCACCTGACGGCCGGTGCCGCCGCCAACCTGGTGACCCAGGATGCCGCCGATCAAAGCGCCGGCGATCACGCCGCCCGCGTTAGGACGCGACGGTTCGCTGACCTGCTGGCGTTCGACCCAGCAGCGCTGTTCCGGCGAGCCGACCACCGCGTGCACGTCGCTGACCGGCACGTCGACAATGCGTTCGCTCGGGCGGCGGCGCCATTCGTAGCTGGGCTGGGCGACGGGAGGCGGCGCTTCGTTTTCATAACGGTCGCGCGGTTTCACCGGGCGCACCGACGAGATGCGGTCATTCATCCCCATGCCGCGCAGCGACTCGTAGCTGCCTTTGCGCAGCACCATGCATTGGCCACGGAAGTTGGCGTCCGAGCAGACTTCCCACTGGCCGCGGTCGATCACCACCGACGAGGCGCGGTCATTGAAGCCATTGCGCGACAGGTCGCGCACCGTCGTATTGGCGCTGTAGGCGCGGCCGCGCCAGCCTTCGCCTTCATAGAAAGTGATTTGTGCGAACGCTTGCGAGGCCAGGCCCATTGCGGCGGCGGCCACGGCGATCTTCATGGTTTTGTTCATTGTCTTCTCCTTATTGGATGAAGTTTAAGCATGAACTGTTTCCGCGCAGTGCTCTGTACGCAAGCGCACCATGTCACGGTTCGACCGAATGGGCGCGTTTCAGGCACCGTAGCACGAAGGTGGAGCGGCTGTGTTTCAGGCCGGGGAGCTTGTACAGCTTCTTGCGCAGGAATTCCTCGTAGCCCGCGGTGCCGGCCACGGCCACCTTGATCAGATAGTCGTAGTCGCCGGTCAGCAGATAGGCCTCCATCACTTCCGGCAGCGTGGCCAGGGCCTGGCCGAATTTCTCGAAGATGTCGTCGTCGTGGCGGTCCAGCGTCACTTCGATGATGACGGTGTCCGGGTAGCCCAGCGCGGTCTGGCTGAGCAGCGCGGCATAGCCTTCGATCATGCCGCCTTCCTCCAGCGCGCGCACGCGGTTCCAGCACGGCGTGGTGGACAGGCCGACCTTTTCGGCCAGCTTGGTGTTACTGAGTCGGCCATCCAGGCGCAATTCGCGCAGGATGCGGCGGTCGATATCGTCGATTTCCATGAAATGTTATCTGTGGAGATGAATATTCCATATATTTTATCTTGTGCAGGATAATCTGCTGCGAATGTGGAAATTCTCTATAAATTAAGGAAGCCTATTTTTCGCGTTCCTGGCTATTCTGTGAGCATGGATACGACACAAAAAAGCTACCGCTTCCGCATCGAACCTGATGCCCCCATCGCCACGCTGGAAGCGGCGCTACAGGTGGTGCGGCGGCTGGATATTGAACTGCGCGGGCTGCGCACCACCGCCACGCCGGGCGGCATGGAGGTGCGCATGCACCTGGCGGCGCAGGAGGAGGATATTCTGACCTTGTGCCGGATGCGGCTGCACAACCTCATGGGCGTGCTGCCGATCCGGGAATTCAGGCAGTGACGTAGGTGTACTTAACCAGGAACACGATGGCGATGATCCACACCACCGGCTTGACCTGGCGCGCCTGGCCGGTCAGCAGTTTCAGGCCTGCGTAGGTGATGAAGCCGAAGGCGATGCCGTGCGCGATGGAGTAGGTGAACGGGATCACCAGTGCGGTGATCGCGGCCGGCACGCTTTCGGTGGTGTCGCTCCAGTCCACGTCGACCAGGTCGCGCAGCATCAGGCAGGCGACGAACAGCAGCGCCGGCGCCGTGGCGTAGGCCGGCACCACGCCGGCGATCGGCGCGAAGAACAGCGCGGCCAGGAACAGCACCGCCACGGTCACCGCAGTCAGGCCGGTACGGCCGCCGGCCTGCACGCCGGCCGCGCTTTCCAGGTAGGCCGTGGTGCTGGAGGTGCCCAGCATGGAGCCGGCGACGATGGCGCAACTGTCGGCCAGCAGCGCCTTGTTCAGGCGCTGCATGCGGCCATTCACCAGCAGGCCGGCGCGCGAGGCGACGCCCATCAACGTGCCGGTGGCGTCGAACAATTCAACCAGGAAGAACACCAGCACCACGTTGAACAGGCCCAGATTCAGCGCGCCCTGCAGGTCCAGGTGCAGCAGCGTCGGCGCAATCGATGGCGGCAGCGAGACGAAGCCGTGGAAGGTATTCCCGCCAAAGAAGAAGCTCAACACCGTGACGGCGACGATGCCGATCAACAGCGCGCCCGGCACCTTCAGGCGGTCCAGCGTGACGATCAGCAGGAAGCCGAAGATGGCCATGATGGTGTGCGGATTGTGCATGTCGCCCACGCGCACCAGCGTTTCGGGATTGGCCACCACCAGGCCGGCGCTCTTCATCGCGATCAGCGCCAGGAAGAGTCCCAGGCCGACCGTGATCGCCACCCGCAGCGAATGCGGTATGCCGTTGACGATATGCTCGCGCACCTTGAACAGGCTGACGATGATGAACAGGCAGCCGGAAATGAACACTGCGCCCAGCGCCGACTGCCACGGCACGCCCATGCCCAGCACCACGGCGTAGGCGAAATAGGCGTTCAGTCCCATGCCCGGCGCCATGCCGATCGGGTAGTTGGCGTACAGCCCCATGATGAGGGTGCCCAGCGCGGCGGCCAGGCAGGTGGCGACGAATACGGCGTCCTTCGGCACGCCGGCGTCGCCCAGGATCGCGGGATTGACGAAGATGATGTAGGCCATCGTCAGGAAGGTGGTGACCCCGGCCACAACCTCGGTCCGGACGTTGCTGCCGTGTTCAGCGAGCTTGAAAAATTGTTGAAGTGACGGCATGCGCGCGCTCCTGCTAAGACATCGAGGGCGAAGAATAGCACGGATGACGCACGCAACCGTAGGTGCCAAATGCGTAAAAAGATGTAATAATGCAAAATTAGTTGTCTTACATACCTTGACCTGGACGCCGCATGAAGGCACGCATCTGGGGCGCGCGCGGTTCGCTGCCGGTCGCGCTCAATCACAAACAAATCCGCGCCAAGCTGGTGACGGCGCTCGAGGGCGCGATCGGCCGCGACCTGGATACGCCGGAAAAAGTGGCCGATTACGTCGACCATGAGTTGAGCTTCGACGTGCGCGGCACCTACGGCGGCAATTCCAGCTGCGTGGAGGTGGCGGCGTGGGACGCCGATGCGGTGCATGAACACATCATCCTCGACCTGGGATCGGGCGTGCGGCCGCTGGCCGGCGCCAAGCTGGCGCACTACGGCCCGGGCCAGCCGCAGACCTACCATGTGTTCATGTCGCACCTGCACTGGGACCACATCATGGGCTTCCCGTTCTTTACGCCGGCTTATATTCCGGGCAACCGCATCATCATCTACGGCTGCCACCGGGAACTGGAGACGGCGTTCCGCCGCCAGCAGGAGCCGATCAGCTTTCCGGTGCCGTTCGACGAACTGCCGGCGACCATCGAGTTTGTGCAGATGACGCCCGGCGTGCCACTGCAATTGCGCGATGTGACGGTGACCGCCAAGCTGCAGCTGCATGCCGGCGACTCCTACGGCTACCGGCTGGAGCAGGGCGGCAAGGCGATGGTCTACAGCACCGACTCCGAGCACAAGCTGGATAACGCCAGCGAGCTCGCGACCTTCGTCGACTTCTTCCGCGATGCCGACCTGGTGATCTTCGACGCCATGTACACGCTGGAGGATTCGATCTCCGCCAAGGCCGACTGGGGTCATTCCAGCAGTGTGGTAGGCGTGGAGCTCTGCCAATTGGCAGGTGTGCGCCAGCTTTGCCTGTTCCATCATGAGCCCATCTACGACGATGCGCGTATTTCACGGGTGCTGGCCGAAACACGGCGCTATGCCGAAGTGACCTGCGAGGCGCCGCTGGAGATCGTGTCGGCCTACGACGGCATGGAAATCACGCTGTAACCGCCTTACAATAGCGGTTGCATCATCTCCATCACATCACAGGACCACGCATGACCGAGTTTTCCACCGATATCTACACTGAACCGTCGCCGGTCGACGTCAACACCTTGAACAACCTCGGGCCGCTGACGCCGATGGCCGGCATCTGGAAAGGTGAGCGCGGCCTGGATACCAAGCCGAAGGCCGACGGCGCGCGCAAGCAGGCGTATGTCGAGCGCATCGAGCTGTATCCGATCGACCCGGTCACCAACGGTCCGCAGTTGTTCTACGGCCTGCGCTACCTGATCATCATCAACAAGCCGGACAACGTCAAGACCTACCACGAGCAGGTGGGCTACTGGCTGTGGGAACCGAAGACCAAGACCGTGATCCAGACGCTGGGCATCCCGCGCGGCCAGATCGCCATGGCGTCGGCGGTGGTGGAACCGGACGCCAGGCAGTTCGAACTGGTGGCGCGGCTGGAATCCGATACCTACGGCATCCGTTCCAACCCGTTCCTGGAATACGGCTTCAAGACCACCGAGTACCGCATCAAGGTCACCATCAACGACGACGGCACCTGGGGTTACGAGGAAGATACCGTGATGCTGCTGCGCGGCGAGGAAGAGTTCCACCACACGGACCGCAATCTGCTGCACCGCGTGGCCGATCCGCTGCCCAATCCGCTGGCCAGCGGCGTGCCGGCTTAATCGGCGACGGTATATCGGTCGCGGCCATCGCGTTTGGCCGTGTACAGCGCGCTGTCGGCGCGCGCCAGCAGCGCCGCCGGCGTTTCGTCATCGCCTTCATGCAGGGCCAGCCCGATGCTGGTGGTGACGTGGTGCGGCGCGCCGTGCAGCGTGAATGGCGCGTGCATGGCGTCGACGATCTTGCCGGCCAGCCGCGCCGCTTCCCCCACATTCGCCACCTGCTCGAAGACGATGACGAATTCGTCGCCGGCCAGGCGCGCCACCGTGTCCGATGCGCGCACGCTGGCGATCAGGCGGTCGGCGAACTCCTTCAGCACCTGGTCGCCGGCGCCGTGGCCCAGCGTATCGTTGATCTCCTTGAAGTAGTCGATGTCCAGGTAGGCCAGCGCCAGCGGCTTGCGGTTGCGCCGCGCGCGGGCAATCGCCAGCGGCAGCAGTTCTTCGAACATCAGGCGGTTGGCGATGCAGGTCAGGCTGTCGATCCGCGCCAGCTGCGTCAGGCGCTCTTCGATTTCCTTCATGCGCGTGGTGTCGTGCGTCAGGGAATAGATGCCGAGCACCTTGCCGTTCGCTCCCAGCTCGGGCAGGAAAGTCGTCTCCAGGGTGTGCAGCTCGTCGCCGATGCGCGCCTTCAGCTCATAGGTGGCGGCCTGGCCCCGGTAGGCCTGGTCCAGGTGCGGTTCGGCGACGTCGTACTGGTCGCTGCCTATGCCTTCGGCCAGATGGCGGCCGATCAGCGTTTGCGGGTCGATGCCGAACCAGTGCTGGAAGGTCGCGTTCAGGAACTGGAACTTGCGCTCGTCGTCCAGGTAGGCGATCAGCACCGGCAGGTTGTCGGTCAACAGCTTGAGGCGCTTTTCGCTGGCGGCCTGCTGCAACTCGGCGGTTTTGCGCTCGGTGATGTCGAGCGCCATCAGGTAGAAACCGGACACGGCGCCGTCGGCGGCGATGTCCGGCACCATGTCGCCCATCACCTGGCGCAGGCAGCCGTTATGGTAGCCCTCGCGTTCGTAGTGCACGCGCTGGCCGCGCAGCGCCGCTTCGTTGAAGCAGGCCACGCCGGCCGCAAACTCCTTGCCCATCACTTCCTCGATGGTTTTGCCCAGCATGCTGCGCGGGTCGAGGCCCATCATGCGGCGGAAATGCTCGTTGGTGAAGCGGTAGCGCAGGTCGCTGTCGATGTAGGCGACAATGGCGGGCAGGCTGTCGGCGATGGTGCGCAGGCGCTTTTCGCTGGCGGCGATCTGCTGTTCGTACCGCTGGCGCTCGGCCATCAGCTCGTGGAAGGCCGCGCTCAACTCGCCGATTTCGTCGTCGCGCTGGCGTTGCAGCACGCCGATGCCGGCCACGCCGCTGCGTATGTCGCTGATGTTGCGATGCAGGCTGCCGAGCGGCTTGAACAGGGTCTGGATCGCCAGCCACGCCACCACGCCGGCCATGGCGGCGAAAACGGCCGCCGCCAGCATCGCGTGCCGGCGCATCTGGATCATCGGCGCGAAGGCTTCATTCACCGGAAAACGGACGCCGATGATCCAGTTGGTCGATTGCAGGTGCTTGTACGCGTAGATGCCCTCGCTGCCTTCCTTGTTGACGGCTTCGGTCCAGCCTTCGAAGCCGCGCAGCGCCATTTCGGTGGCGCGGTTGTAGCCGGGTCGCGCATTGATGTGTTCCAGCAGGCGCTTGTGGTCGGGATGATGCAGCAGGATGCCGTCGGTGGTCATGATGAACATGAAGCCCGTCTCGCCGGGCTTTTGTTCGGCGATCTGCTCCAGGAACACGGAGTTGGTCAGGTCGATGCTCCCGCCCAGCAGCATCACGGTGCGGCCCTGCGCATCGCGCACGGGTTGCAGAATCATGATCGAGGGCAGGCCGGTCAGCACGCTTTTGTAGGGTGGCGAAATCACTGTCTTGCCGCCGGCCAGCGCATTTTCCAGATAGGCGCGGGCACGCGGATTGAGCGCCGGCGTGGCTTCGACATGATCGCCTTCGGTATGCAGCAGCGCGCCCTGGCGGGTGAAGATGTGCAGGTTGAGGAATTCCTTGCGCGCCACCGGATTGCGGTCGACAAAGACCTGCATGGCGGCGGGATCGTTGCCGGCTGCCAGCGGAATGGTGTCGGCCAATGTAGCCAGCAGCACTTTGCGGGCGGCGATCTGCGCGTCGACCTGCGCGGCGGCGGACGACAGCAGCGCGAACTGCTGGTTGCCGATCACGCTTTTCATGTCGCGTTCCGCCAGCAGCAGCGCCACCAGCGTGACGATCAGCGTGGCCGCCAGCACCAGCATGACCACCACCACGGTCATGCGGAATTTGAGGCTGCGCGGTAGCGTTGCAAAAACGGCCATGTTGCGGATGGTGGTCTGCGGTGAATTCAGTATGTCATACCCTGATGGGCAAAACCAGCAGGTACAATGCGCGCTGCGGCCGCGCCACAGTCGGCGTGCCGTTCTTTACAAGGGATGCGGATTATGCTGCGGGCGATTTTGTGGGATAACGATGGGGTGCTGGTTGATACCGAGCAGCTGTTTTACGAGGCCAACCAGGAGTTGTTCCGCCCCTTCGGCCTGGAACTCAGCGCGCAGCATTTCTTCGACTGGTATCTGGCCGATAACTGCGGCGCGTGGCATCTGCTGGAGCCGCAACTGACGGCCGAGCAAATGGACGCGGAACGCAGCGGCCGCAATGTGCGCTATGCGGCGCGGCTGGCGTCCGAACATATTCCCGCCATCGACGGCGTGGCCGAGGTGCTGGCCGCGCTGGCGCCGCGTGTGCGCATGGGCGTGGTCACCAGTTCCAACAGCGATCACTTCGAGATCATCCACCAGCGCCTGGACCTGCGCCGGTATTTTGAATTCGTGCTGACGCATGAGTCGTACACGCACAGCAAACCGTCGCCGGAGCCATATCTGCTGGGATTGCAGCGCCTGGGCGTGGGCGCCGACGAGGCGCTGGTGGTCGAGGATTCGCCGCGCGGCCTGCAGGCGGCGACGGCGGCCGGCATCCGCTGCATCATCCTGCGCAATGCGCTGACGCGGCACCATGACTTTCCCGGCGCCTGGCGCGTGGTCGACACCATGGCGCAGGTGCGGGCCGAGGTGGAAGCACTGATGGCCGAGGCCTGACATGGCGCACATCCACCTCTGCTGGGAACTGGGCGGCGGACTGGGACACGCCGGCCGTCTGAAAATGCTGGCGCAAGCCTTGCTGGCGCGCGGCCATCGCGTGACCATGAGTTTGCGCGATCTGATGCACACGCATGCGCTGCTGGCCGACCTGGATGTGCCGAAGCTGCAAGCGCCGGTGTGGCTGCATGACGCGGTTGGGCTGCCGTCACCCGGCAATCTGGCGGAGATCCTGTTCCGCTGCGGCTACCTGGAACCCGCCGCGCTGCATGGCGTGGTGGGCGGCTGGCGCGCGATGTTCGCGCTGCTGCAGCCGGATCTGGTGGTGGCCGACTTTGCGCCGACCGCCTTGCTGGCCGCGCGCAGCATGGGCTTGCGCACTGCGTCGGTTGGCAATGGCTTCAACACGCCGCCGCGCGGACAACCGCTGCCGGCCTTGCGGCAGGCGCCGGCCGAACGGCTGGCGGCGTCGGAAGCGCGCATGCTGGCGACCGCCAACGCGGTGCTGGCGGCGTTTGGCGCCGAGCCTTACACGCAGGCGGCGGACGCCTTCCTTGGCGGCTTGCCGCTGCTGTGCACCTGGCCGGAGCTGGACCACTATGCGCGCGACGCGGCCGGCGAGCAGTGGCTGGGACCGAACTTCGTCGACGAGGGCGGCCTCGCGCCGTACTGGCCGGAAGGCGAGGGCGCAAAGGTGTACGCCTATCTGAAAGCATCGCATCCGGCGCACGGCGCGGTGCTGAAGGCACTGGTGGAAGAGGGCTGCCGCGTGCTGGCTTATGTGCCGGAAGTGGCGGCCGGCGCGCCGCCGCCGGTGGTCAGCGAGCGTTTGCTGTACGCCGATGCGCCGCTGGCGCTGGCGCCGACCCTGGCGGCGGCCGACCTGTGCGTCTGCCACGCGGGAGAAGCCACGCTGGCGCAGGCGCTGCTGGCCGGCGTGCCGTTGCTGATGCTGCCGTCGCATGCCGAACAATTCCTCACTGCGCGCCGCGTCGCCATGTCCGGCGCCGGCTATAACGCGGCCTTGCTGGCGCCTGCCGCCGACTGGCGCGCGGCGGTGCGCGGTGTGCTGGACGAGGCGCGCTATGGCGCGGCGGCGCAGGCCTTCGCCGCGCGCCGCCAGGGCTTTGACCAGCGGCGCATGAACCAGCAGCTTAGGGTGCTGCTAGAGCGGCATTTGGTTTAGCGCGGCGGGTGGTGAGCGCGCTACGGCCTTCGCCATCGAGCTTGAAGACGCTGACCGCGTTCACCAGATGCGAGGCCTGTTCCTGCATGGTCACGGCGGCGGCGGACGCCTGTTCCACCAGCGCGGCGTTTTGCTGCGTGGTCTGATCCATCTCGGTGATGGCGCCGTTGATGTGTTCAATACCGGATAGCTGCTCCTGGCTGGCGGAGGCGATTTCGCCCATGATGTCCGTGACGCGGCGCACGCTGGCGACGATCTCCTCCATCGTGGCGCCGGCTTGGTCCACCAGGCGCGCGCCCGCATCCACCTTGTCGACCGAGTCGCCGATCAGTTCCTTGATCTCCCTGGCGGCGGCGGCCGAGCGCTGCGCCAGGTTGCGCACTTCGGTGGCCACCACGGCGAAGCCGCGGCCTTGTTCGCCGGCGCGCGCCGCTTCCACCGCCGCGTTCAGCGCCAGGATGTTGGTCTGGAAGGCGATACCGTCGATCACGCCGATGATGTCGACGATCTTGCGCGACGAGGCGTTGATCGACGCCATGGTGTCCACCACCTGCGCCACCACCGCGCCGCCTTTGCCCGCGACGTCGGACGCCGACTGCGCCAGTTGGTTGGCCTGGTTGGCGTTGGAGGCGTTCAGCTTGACGGTGGACGTCAGTTCCTCCATCGACGATGCGGTTTCTTCCAGCGAGCCGGCCTGGCGTTCGGTGCGCTCCGACAGGTCCAGATTGCCGGCGGCGATTTCCGCCGACGCGGTGCCGATCGAATCCGTGCCCTTGCGCACTTCGGACACGATGCCGATCAAGCTGGCGTTCATCTCGCGCAGCGCGGCCGACAGCTGGCCGACTTCATCGCGGGTGCGTACCTGGATGTCCGAACTGAGGTCGCCGCCGGCCACGGTGCGCGCCACGCGCACCGCGTAGCTGATCGGCCGCACGATGCTGCGCGTGACGTACCAGCCGGCGAACACGCCCAGCGCGGCGCCGGCCACGCCCAGCGCGATCATCAGCGCGCTGGAGAAGCTGGCGGTGTGCTGCGCGCCGTCGCTGGAATCACGCATCAGCTGCACCTGGAATTCAATCAGCTTGTCCAGCGCGGCGATGTAGGCCGCTTGCGCCGGACGCACTTTTTGCAGCAGCAGGACGGCGGCGGCCTGCTTGTCGCCCGCCTTGACGGCGTTGACCATCTGGTCGCGCAGCGGCGAATAGGCGGCGCGGGCCTCGCCGAGCTGCTTGAACAGCGCCAGTCCCTGCGGCTGGTGCAGCACGCCGCCCAGCTTGTCGAGCAGCGTACCGATTTCCTGGCTGCGCTGGGCGATGGCGGCGTATTCCGCACCGGCTTCGGCGGCGTCAACCAGCAGCAGGTCGCGCAAGCCGCGCGATTGCTGCGAAACGTGGTCTTTCACGTCGTTGAGCAGGCCGATCTTCATGTAGCGGTCATTGATCGTCAGATTGACTTCATTGCTGGTGGCGCGCAGCCCGAGCGCGCCGACCACCACCACAATCGCCATCAGCAGCGTGGACAGCGAGAACGCGATTGTCAGCCGGTGACCGATCTTCAGATTGGAGATATTCATGATTCGTTATATTTATAGTTGCCAGTGAGAATGTAAAGTTTAGTCGGAAAATAAATGCCAGCCTAGTAATATTCCTTAATAGAATTAATATAGTTCCATGGCGCGCAACAGCTTGTAATGCACCGCTGTCCAGATGTATAATTACAAGTAGTGTTGCCGCATTTGAAATGAAAACATTGCCTTGGTAGGGCTGGATGTTTTTGAGAGGGCCGGCGTTCGATTGAACGCCGGCCCTTTTTGTTTCCTGAGTGCTCCGCTAGAATGCCGCCGACCTCATCAACACTAGGAAACCATGCAACTGATACAGCGTTCCGTGGCCGCCGCCACGCTGGTGTGCGGCCTGCTGGCCGCCGGCCTGGCTGGCGCCGGCGAATGCCCGGCTTTTTACGTCGACGGCCGTTTGCCGGAAATCCGCAACACCAAGATGGCGGCCGCCACCACCGAGCTGTGCTACGGCGTGTTCGGCGTCATGCATTCCGGTATCACCCGCACGCCGCTGTGGTCGGCCGAGCATCTGACGGCGCACAACGTCGATGCCGCCAAGACCCTGTCGCGCGAGAATTCCTTCCATCCCGAAGCCCGTCTGCCGGCCAATTACCGCGCCGAGCTGTCCGATTACGCCCGCAGCGGCTACGACCGTGGCCACATGGCGCCAAACGGCGACATGCCGGACCGCGAGACGCAGCACGAAAGCTTCACGCTCGCCAACATGGTGCCGCAGGACGGCGATGTGAACCGCCACATCTGGGCCGGCATCGAAGGCGTGGTGCGCAAGATGGCGCAGAAGGAGGGCGACCTGTACGTGATCACCGGCCCGGCCTTCATCGGCGGCAATCTGCGCAAGGTCGGCAATGTGCTGGTGCCGAGCCATGTGTATAAACTGGTGTACAGTCCACGCCAGCAGGCCGGCGCCGCGTTCTTCATCGCAAACAGCGACGGCGCGCAATACGAGATGCTGAGCATCGCCCAACTGGAAGAGCGGGTGGGCATCAATCTGCTGCCGTCGCTGACGCCGGCGCAGAAAGCGGTGCTGCTGCGGGTGCCCAAAGTGCGTCAACGTAAAGACGGGAGCAAGTAATGAGCAAATTCGTTCCGTATCAAAATGAGTCGGATGTGCTGCATGTCGGCGGCCTGACGGTGGAAAACCGCCTGGACCGCATCACCATCAGCGGCGATATCGACCTGACCGCCGACCAGGCCGGCCTGGCCGACGCCCGCGCGCTGCAACGGTTGCTGGCCGATGTGGTCGCCAAGCTGGAAGCGCAGTCGCTGCCGGCCAGGCTGCCGCCGGCGGCGACGACCATCGTGGCCAACCCTTTTGACTAGCTTGTTGCGTGAAAGCATCCTTTTGTGCGATCGATCGCTAATGAATCGCAGGAAATGTTATTCTCCAAAGACTTGTTTAACTGCCTGAAGACTGTGTCATGAGCCTCACAACCGGAAATAATTCGATCGATTCGCTGGTCTCCAGCAGCTGGAACGCCAACGCGGGTCAGGCGGTTACCTTGACCTACAGCTTTTTGACCAGCGTGCCGAAAGACGCGACGGCCGATGACGCCAACGGCTTTGCGGCGATGGACGCGACGCAGCAGCAGGGCGTGCGCACGGCAATGGCGGCCTGGGCGGCGGTGGCCAACATCACCTTCCGCGAAGTATCGTCCAACGGCGAGATTCAGCTGGGCACCAACGACCAGGGCAACGGCAGCAGCGGCTATGCGTATTTGCCGGAGACGGGTATTGGCTCGGTCCAGCTGTACACCAACAACCGGGACGCCTTCAATTTCAGTTTTGCCGCCGGCGATTTCGGCATTGCGGTGCTGATCCACGAGCTCGGCCATACGCTGGGTTTAAAGCATCCGGGCGATTACAATTCCACGGGCGGCAGTATCGACGGCCCGTTCCTGCCGGCCGCCACCGACAATATCGATTACTCGCAGATGTCGTACATCGTCGGCTCGGGGTTCAAGCTGAACGGCAATTACGGCATCACGCCGATGCTGTACGACATCCAGGCCATGCAGTACCTGTATGGCGCGAACATGACGTACCACACCGGCGCCGACACCTACAGCTTCAGCAAGGACGCGGCGCTGCAATGCATCTGGGATGCGGGCGGCACCGACACCTTCGACTTTTCCGCCTGCCGCGACGCCACGATCATCAACCTGAACGCCGGCACGTTCAGCTCCACCGCGCCGGGCTACAACAACATTTCCATCGCCTACAACGTGACGATCGAGCGCGCCATTGCCGGCAGCGGCGGCTCGACCATCTACGCCAATGCGGCGGGCAACGTCATCACCGGCGGCGCCGGCAATGACGTGATTTACGAAGGCGCCGGCAACGACCAGATCACCGGCAACGGCGGCAGCGACACGGTGGTGTTCGGCAAGGCGCTGGCGTCCTACACGCTGGCAGGCGACCTCGGTACGTTGAGCGTCAGCGGCGACGGCGTCGATACCTTGCAGGGCATCGCCAAGCTGCAATTCAGCGACACCAGCATCCTGCTGTCGAACTACAGCGCGCTGGTGGCCGGCACGGCCGGCAACGATGTGCTGACCGCCGGCGCCGGCAACCAGCTGGTCGTCGGCGGCGCAGGGGTGGATACGCTGAAACTCAGCGGCAGCGTGAGCAACTATTCGCTGTCGGTCAGCGGTTCGACGGTGACGCTGAAGGATTTGAGCGGCAGCGGCGTCACCGACCTGCTGAGTGGCGTGGAACGCCTGAATTTCGCCGACGGTTCGCTCGCGCTCGATACGCTGGGTTCCGCCGGCACCGTCTACCGGCTGTACAGCGCGGTATTCGCCCGCGCCCCCGATGATGCCGGACTCGGCTACTGGCTCAACGCGATCGACAAGGGCGCGCCAACCTTGATCGTTGCGAACAGCTTCGTCAACAGCAAGGAATTTACCGACCTGTATGGCCCCAACGCGACCAACGCGACCTTCGTCACGGCGCTGTATAACAACGTGCTGCACCGGACGCCGGATGCTGCCGGCGTGGACTACTGGGTGCAGGTGCTGGCCACCAGCGGCACGCGCGCCGATGTGCTGCTGGGCTTCTCGGATTCGGTCGAAAATATCCACACGATGAGCGAGATCATCCCGGTCGGCATTCCCTACACGCCTTACGTCGCCTGATCCGCGCCCGGCAGGCTGATGCGGTTGCGGCCCATGTGCTTGGCGCGGTAGAGCGCCGAGTCGGCCGTGGCCACCAGCTGGCTGGGATCGTTCTCGGCCGCGGCCAGCGCGGTCGCCGCGCCTATGCTCACCGTCACCACATGCTGCTTGCTGCCCAGGTTGGGCAGGCGCAGCTGCTCGACCCGGCAGCGGATGCGCTCGGCCACGATGGCCGCTCCCTTCAGCGATTGATTCGGCAGGATGACGGCGAATTCCTCGCCGCCGTAGCGCGCCACCAGGTCGTTGGCCCGCATTTCGCTGGAAACGGCGCTGGCGATGCGCTGCAGGCATTCGTCGCCGCCCAGGTGGCCGTAGGCGTCGTTGTACTGCTTGAAATTGTCGACATCGACCATCAGCAGCGACAGCGGCTGCTGGTTGCGCAGCGCGCGCTGCCACTCGGCGTTCAGGGTGTCGTCGAAGCAGCGGCGGTTGGCCAGGCCGGTCAGGCCGTCGCGCGTGGCCAGTTGTTCCAGCGCCACCTGCGCGCGCTTTTCGTCGGTGACGTCGCGCAGCGTTTCCACCACCGCCACCAGCTTGCCTTCGCTGTCGAAGATCGGGCTGGCGTCGGCCGCCAGGTAGCGCCGCCGGCCGACGCGCGGCATGTCGCACCAGTTTTCCGCGCACAGGTTGTTGTCGGCCTCGTGGCGGCGCGCGTGCTGGCGGTACAACCGGTGCAGCTCGGCGCTGCGGCCCTGGATCACCAGGTCGGCCAGCGTAGGCCGCTTTTCCTCGTAAAAACTCTTCCAGTGATCGGTGGTGCCCAGCACTTCCCACGCCGGCACGCCGGTCAGGCGTTCGCAGGCGCGGTTCCAGATGATGACCCGGCATTGGGTGTCGATGACAAAGGTGGGGATCACCAGCAGTTCCATCAGCTTGAGGGCAAAGCCGTGCTGCTGGTCTGCCTGCGAAAACTCCATCACGTGCTGGATTTTTTGTGTTCCGGTCATGGCGCGCCTTGGTTTTTAGGGAAGAGGGAAGGACATGGTCAGCGCCGTACCGGCGCCGGGCGTGCTGGCGATGTCGAAGCGGCCGCCGGCCTCCGCCACGCGCTGGGCGATGCCGCGCAGGCCGTGGCCGCGGCGCCCGGCGCCGGCAAGCTGCTGCGGCAGGCCGACACCGTTGTCGCGCACGGTGAGGTTCAGGCTGTGCTCCTGGCGGCACAGGCCGACGCAGACTTCCGACGCCTGCGCGTGGCGCACGATGTTGCTCAACGATTCCTGCAGCACGCGGTAGACCACGTGGCCGACGCCGTTTTCGGGCGTGGCGGCGAAGACTTCGGGCGCGGCGTCCAGCCGGCAGCGGATGCCGCTCAGGCGCGAGAACTGGTCGATCTGCTGCTGCACCGCGCCTTCCAGCCCGGACTCCAGCGCCTGGTCCGGCAAGTCGCGCACGATGGCGCGCATGGCGCGGGTGGCGTGCTGGATGCGTTGCTCCAGCCCGGCCAGCGGCGTTTTCAGCGCGGGATACTGGCGCGCCAGGGCGGCGGCGTCTATGCTGAGAGCCATCAGGTGCTGGCCCAGGTCATCGTGCAGGTCGCGCGCGATGCGGCGGCGGTCGGCGTCGCGCAGCGATTGCTGGGTCGCGCTCAACCGCGCCACTTGGCGGCGGGCATCGGCCAGGGCGCGCAGCGTCTGGCGATGCTGACGCCACCACAGCCACAGGCAGGCGGCACAGGCCGCCGCGCAGAAACTGGCGCAGACGACGTCGATTTCGATCAGGGGAGGCGCATAGCTCATGATGTATCGTCCCAGGGTGGACCCATCGATGACCTTAGCGTGCTTGTCCGGCGGAAGCATTGTGAAATGTCAACTTTAGGTGCTGCTATCCGGAAATCCGTGGCGTGGGATATAATCGAGGGTTGTCCTATCAGGAACTATCGTGACTTACAGCATCAAAGAGATTTTCTACACGTTGCAGGGTGAGGGCGCCCATGCCGGCCGTCCGGCGGTGTTCTGCCGCTTTTCCGGCTGCAACCTGTGGACCGGCCGCGAAAGCGACCGCGCCAGCGCCATTTGCCAGTTCTGCGACACCGACTTTGTCGGCACCGACGGCGAAGGCGGCGGCAAGTTCAAGACGCCGCAAGAACTGGCCGCGACCATCAACGCGCTGTGGCCGGAAACTTATACCGCCAGCAAGTATGTGGTGTTCACCGGCGGCGAGCCGCTGCTGCAACTGGATAAGCCGCTGATCGACGCGATGCATGCGGTCGGCTTTACCATTGCGATTGAAACCAACGGCACCCTGCCGGTGCCGGAAGGCGTGGACTGGATCTGCGTCAGCCCGAAAATGGGTTCGGAACTGGTGGTCAAAAAGGGCAGCGAAATCAAGGTCGTGATCCCGCAGACCAACCAGGATCTGTCGGTCTACGAGCAGCTGGACTTCGAGAATTTCTTCGTGCAGGCCATGGATGGCCCGCTGGCCGAGTTCAACACCCGCCTGGCGATCGAGACCTGCAAGCGCAACCCGAAGTGGAAGCTGAGCTTGCAAACCCATAAACTTTTACAGATACCCTAACTCATGCTGACCATTACCCGCAAGCTGGAATTCGACGCCGGCCACCGTATTCCCGACCACAAGAGCCAGTGCCGCAACCTGCACGGCCACCGCTACACGCTGGAAATCACCCTGACCGGCAACATCATCGACGTCGAAGGCAATTCCGACAACGGCATGATCATGGACTTCTCGGACATCAAGGCGCTGGCCAAGGAACACCTGGTCGACGTCTGGGACCACGCCTTCATCGTCTATGAAAAAGACGCATCGGTGCGTGATTTCCTGGCCTCGCTGCCGGACCACAAGACCGTGGTGATCGACCGTATCCCGACCGTGGAAAACCTGGCGCACGTGGCGTTCGGCATCCTGAAGGCGGCCTACAAGGACCGCTACGGCACCGGCCTGCACCTGCACAAGCTGGTGCTGCACGAAACCCCGAACTGCTGGGCCGAGATCACCGATGGTGCCTGACAGCTACATGCAGCTGGCGCTTGAACAGGCGCAGCAAGCGTGGGACCTGGGCGAGGTGCCGGTTGGCGCCGTCGTCGTCAAGGACGGCGAGGTGATCGCCGTCGGCTGCAACCAGCCGATCGGCAGGCACGATCCGACCGCGCATGCGGAAATCGTGGCCCTGCGCGCCGCTGCCGAAAAGCTGGGCAATTACCGCCTGCCGGGCTGCGAGATGTATGTGACGCTGGAACCGTGCGTGATGTGCTCGGGCGCGATGATGCATGCGCGCCTGGCCAGGGTGGTGTACGGCGCCTCCGATCCGAAGACCGGCGCCTGCGGCTCGGTGGTCAACCTGTTCGAGCAGGAACAGCTGAATCACCACACCGAAATCGTCGGCGGCGTGATGGCGGAGGAGTGCGGCGCCATGCTGAAGAACTTCTTCGCCGCCCGTCGCGCCGCCGCGACAGCAGCCAGACGCGCCACGCAGGAATAAAAATGGTATGCTAAATCCCAAGTGTGATTTGGGAGATAGCCTTGGCCAGCGTACAAGCAAACGGCATCACGATTGCCTACGAAACCAGTGGTGATCCGCTCGATCCGCCGGTGTTGTTGATCATGGGGCTGGGCATGCAGCTGATCGCCTGGCCGAAGGATCTGGTCGATGGGCTGGTGGAGCAGGGTTATTACGTGATCCGATTCGACAACCGCGATATCGGTCTGTCCACCAAAATGCGCCAGCATAAGAAGCCCAGCCTGGTCTGGGTTTATCTCAAGTCGCTGCTTGGACTGAAACAGTCCGCTCCCTACACCCTTTACGATATGGCCGACGACGCCGTTGCCTTGCTCGACGCGCTGGGCCTGGCGCGCGCGCACCTGGTCGGCGTTTCCATGGGCGGCATGATTGCGCAGATTATGGCGGCGCGCTTCCCCGACCGCACGCTGAGTCTCACTTCCATCATGTCCACCAGCGGCCGGCGCGGCTTGCCGGGGCCGACCGCGTCCGCGCGCAATGCGATGATGCGTTCCAGCGATCCGAGCGACCGCAAGGCGACGGTGGACCGCGTCGTCAATGTGTACAAGGTGATCGGCAGCCCGTCGTTCCCGACGCCGGAGCGCGTGATGCGCGCCAATATCGAGCGGGCGATCGACCGTGGCGCCAATCCGGACGGCGTGGCGCGCCAGATGGTGGCGATTGTGGCCGCCGGCGACCGCACGGCGCTGCTGCGCAAGATACGCTGTCCGGCGATGGTGATCCATGGCGCCGCCGATCCGCTGCTGCCGGTGGCCTGCGGCGTCGACACGGCGGAAGCCATACTGGGCGCGCGCCTGCACATCATCGAAGGCATGGGGCACGACTTGCCGCAGCAGCTGAACGAACGCCTGCTTGCCTTGCTCGACCAACACCTGCGCGGTAATATGGCGGCGGAACTTCCTCCGCTGGCTCCGCATCGGGCGGGCAGCGGCACCCATCACTGACAGAGATACTTTGAGCACTCCACAAATCGGCATCGCGATTGCCGCACCCAGCGGCCGCGCGCCGGATAACGACGCCCTCCAGCGCGGCGTGCGGCGCCTTGAGCAGCAAGGCTTCCTGGTCCATAACTACTACGATGACGACAAGCGCTTCCAGCGCTTCGGCGGCACCGACGAATGGCGGCTGGCGCAGCTGAATGCGGCGGCGGCCGACCCGCAGGTGCAGGTGGTGATCGCGCTGCGCGGCTCCTACGGCATGTCGCGCCTGCTGCCGATGATCGATTTTCACAAGATGGCGGACAGCGGCAAGCTGTTTGTCGGCTACAGCGATTTCACGGCGTTCCAGATGCCGCTGTTGAAGCAGACCGGCCGCATCAGCTTTGGCGGGCCGATGATCTGCGACGACTTTATCCGCGACGAGCCGGTGGCCTACACGCTGAACCAATTCTGGGATTGCCTGCGCGGACCGGTACATGCGGTGCGCGGCGTGGTTGCCGAGGGCGTGGCGGATAATCCGGTGGTGGATGTCAGCGGCAAGCTGTGGGGCGGGAATCTGGCGATGATGGTCAGCCTGCTCGGCACGCCGTATTTCCAGGCGCTGGAGGGGGGGATTTGCTTCATCGAGGACATCAGCGAGCATCCGTACCGCGTCGAGCGCATGGTGCTGCAGCTGTTCTATGCCGGCGCGCTGGACGCCCAGCGGGCGCTGGTGCTGGGCGATTTCTCCGGCTACAAGCTGGCGCCGCTGGACAACGGTTACGACTTCGACGCCATGCTGGCCTACCTGCGCGAGCGCTTGCCGATCCCGGTGCTGACCGGCCTGCCGTTCGGCCACATCAAGGAACGCGCCACGTTGCCATACGGCGGCGCCGCGCACTTGGTTTCCACCGAACGCGCATTCGACTTGAAGATCAGTGATTATCCGACGTTGGGTTGATGGCCGGCCGCAAGGCGCGCACTTCGCGCCCCAGTGCATCGACATTCTGCGCGAGGGACTGAATCTGGCCCTGGGTGGAAGTGTAAAGATAGACGGATATCGAGGTGGTGACGGTCATGATGATCGCCAGGCCGGTGAGCATGATGCCGATGCACCATTTGAGTACCTCGGCTTGGCCGCGCAATAGCCGAGTTTCCATCTCGGCAAGACGATTGACGACGCGCGCGTCCATTTCCGCCAGCCGGGCTTCGGTCATGGCGTAGTATTCGCGGACGCCGGAAAGGATGGCCTGGTCCTTGGCGTCGATATAGTCTTTGATTGACGGAGTATCCATCGATACATCGTGCGCCCGGCCCAGTACACTGTCAATCCGCGTCCGGCAGTGACTTGAGGTGTATCAAGCTAGTGTAAGTGCTTGTTTTATATGGGCTTACACGCGATCTGGCCTGCTTGCTGTATAATTTCTCCTTTCGCTCTATCTATTCTGCAAAGTCCAACTCCAAATGCTCAGTACCGCAAACATCACGATGCAATTCGGCGCCAAGCCGCTGTTTGAAAACATCTCCGTCAAGTTCGGCGATGGCAACCGTTATGGCCTGATCGGCGCCAACGGCTGCGGCAAGTCCACCTTCATGAAAATCCTCGGCGGCGATCTCGATCCGTCGGCAGGCAACGTGATGCTGGACGTGAACGAACGCCTTGGTAAGCTGCGTCAGGATCAGTTTGCCTACGAAGACATGCGCGTGCTGGACGTGGTCATGATGGGCCACACCGAGATGTGGGCCGCCATCGCCGAACGCGACGCGATCTACGCCAACCCGGACGCCACCGACGACGACTACATGAAGGCCGCCGACCTGGAAGGCAAAGTCTCCGAATACGACGGCTACACCGCCGAATCGCGCGCCGGCGAACTGCTGCTGGGCGTAGGCATCAGCATCGACCTGCACCAGGGCCCGATGAGCGCCGTGTCGCCAGGCTGGAAGCTGCGCGTACTGCTGGCGCAGGCCCTGTTCTCGAACCCGGACATCCTGCTGCTCGACGAACCAACCAATAACCTGGACATCAACACCATCCGCTGGCTGGAAGATGTGCTCAACGAGCGCAACTCCACCATGATCATCATTTCCCACGATCGCCACTTCCTGAACCAGGTGTGCACCCACGTGGCGGACATGGATTACGGTACGCTGAAGATCTACCCGGGCAATTACGACGACTACATGCTGGCCTCGACTCAAGCGCGCAACCAGCAGTTGGCCAACAACGCCAAGGCGAAAGAGAAGGTCGCCGAACTGCAGGACTTCGTGCGCCGCTTCTCGGCCAACAAGTCCAAGGCCCGCCAGGCCACCTCGCGCGCCAAGATGATCGACAAGATCAAGGTGGAAGACATCAAACCATCGTCGCGCGCCTATCCGTTCGTGCGCTTCGAAGGCGAGAAGAAGCTGCACCGCCTGGCCGTCGAAACCGACAGCATCAGCAAAAAATACGACCGCACGCTGTTCAACAACTTCAGCATCATGGTTGAAGCGGGCGAACGCATCGCCATCATCGGCGCCAACGGCGCCGGTAAGACCACGCTGCTGCGCTGCATCGGCGGTGACGACATCGCCGGCCTGCACGCCGATCACGGCACCGTCAAGTGGGCGGAAAACGCCAACGTCGGCTACATGCCGCAGGACCCGACCGAAGATTTCGCCACCGATATCTCGCTGACCGACTGGATGGGCAAATGGACCAAGGAAGGCGACGACGACCAGGCCGTGCGCTCGATCCTGGGCCGCCTGCTGTTCGGCGGCGACGAGGTGAAGAAGTCGGTGCGCGTGCTGTCCGGTGGTGAGAAGGGCCGCATGATGTACGGTAAGCTGATGCTGGGCCGTCACAACGTGCTGCTGCTCGATGAACCGACCAACCACATGGACATGGAATCGATCGAGTCGCTGAACATCGCGCTTGATAAATACGCCGGCACCCTGATCTTCGTCTCGCACGACCGCGAATTCGTTTCGTCGCTGGCCAATCGCATTATCGAGATCAAGGACAATGAAGTCGTCGACTTCCGCGGCAATTACGAAGAGTATCTGACCAGCCAGGGTATCGCCTAAAGACTATGCAAGCCATTGAGATCAAACCCGTCGAGTACGAGCATCCACAAGACGGAGCCAGCTGCACCGCCCACGCCTGGGCGCGCACGCCAGCGACTCCTAGCGCTGAACAGCGCATCGAACTCAAAGAACGCATCAAGCGCCTGCTGAAGGAGAAGCAGGCAGTCCTGGTGTCCCATTATTATGTGGACGCCGACCTGCAGGATCTGGCCGAGGAAACCGGCGGCTGCGTCTCCGATTCGCTGGAAATGGCGCGCTTCGGCCGCGATCATGCGGCCAAGACGCTGGTGGTGGCGGGCGTGCGCTTCATGGGTGAAACCGCCAAGATCCTCAGCCCGGAAAAACGCATCCTGATGCCGGACCTGGACGCGACCTGCTCGCTGGACCTGGGCTGTCCGGCCGACGAATTCGCCGCTTACTGCGATGCGCATCCGGACCGCACGGTGGTGGTGTACGCCAACACCAGCGCCGCCGTCAAGGCGCGCGCGGACTGGATGGTGACCTCGTCGATCGGCCTGGATATCGTCAAGCACCTGCACGAGCAGGGCAAGAAGATTTTGTGGGCGCCGGACAAGCATCTGGGTTCCTACATCCAGAAGCAGACCGGCGCCGACATGCTGCTGTGGCAGGGTTCCTGCTTGGTGCACGATGAATTCAAGGGCGTGGAGCTGGAGCTGCTGAAGGCCCAATATCCTGAGGCGAAGATCCTGGTGCATCCGGAATCGCCGGCAAATGTGGTGGCGCTGGCCGATGTCGTCGGCTCGACCACGCAGATCATCAACGCCGCCGTGGAATCGGATTGCGACACCTTCATCGTCGCCACCGACAATGGCATCCTGCACAAGATGCGCGCCGCGGCGCCGGGCAAGCGCTTCATCGAAGCGCCAACCGCCGGCAACAGCGCCACCTGCAAGAGCTGCGCGCACTGCCCATGGATGGCCATGAACGGTCTGCAAAATCTGGCCGACGTGCTGGAGAATATGGACAATCCGGCGGTCAGCGCCAACAATGAAATCTTCGTCGATGCGGAAATCGGCAAGCAGGCCGTGGTCTCGATCACCCGCATGCTGGACTTCGCGGCGGCCAAGAAGGCCAAGGTGCAGCCGGGCCCGGATCTGGCAAAAGAAGCACAACTGTTTTCGGGAATCGGTCCTGCATGATGAGCACTCTGGTGAACAAGTTCGCGCCGTTCGACGACGCGTTGAAAACCGCATTTGAAGCGAACCTGCTGTCGGCGCTGCTGGAAGACGTGGGCGGCGGCGACCTGACTGGCCTGCTGGTGCCGGAAGGCTGCCGCGCCAAGGCGCGCGTGATCGTGCGCGAAGACGCGGTGCTGTGCGGCGCGCCCTGGTTCGAAGGCATCATGAACTGCATGCAGGCCGGGATTGAAATCGACTGGAAGTACGCGGAAGGCGATTTGATGAAGGCCGACAGCGTGGTCTGCACCATCGAAGGCCCGGCGCGCGCGCTGCTGACCGCCGAACGCGGCGCGCTCAACTTCATGCAACTGCTGTCCGGCGTGGCGACCGCCACCCGCAAGTACGTCGACGTGATCGCCGGCACCCGTGCAGCGATTCTCGACACGCGCAAGACTTTGCCGGGCCTGCGCCTGGCGCAGAAGTACGCGGTGCGCGTCGGTGGTGGCCAGAATCAGCGCCTGGCGCTGTACGACGGCATCCTGATCAAGGAAAACCACATCGCGGCGGCAGGCGGCATCACCAACGCGGTGCTGGCGGCCAAGCGCCTGGACAAGGGCGTCAGCATCCAGGTGGAAGTGGAGTCGCTGGAAGAGCTGAAGGAAGCGCTGGAAGCGGGCGCCTTGTCGATCCTGCTGGATAACTTCAGCACCGACATGATGCGCGATGCGGTGACGATCAACGCCGGCCGTGCGCTGCTGGAAGCGTCGGGCGGCATCAACTTCGACACCGTGCGCGCCATCGCCGAAACGGGCGTGGACCGCATCTCGATCGGCAGCCTGACCAAGGATATCCGGGCCACCGACTATTCTTTGCGCATCGTCGGCTAATCCGCGTAGAATAAACCGCAAGATGCCGGATTCCCGGCAGGGGAGACCCACTTGCGGCTGTCATCACGGCGACGTTGCTTGACTGTCTTGTGCGGCATGGCGCTGGGCGCTTTGCCGCTATCTTCTTTTGCCCGCGCACCGGTTTCGCGTGAACTGGTGGCCGTCGGCACCCACAATGTCGGTATTTTCGAGCGGCGCCCCAACGGCGAGTTTTCCGGCCTGGGCGTGGAGCTGGTGCGGCTGCTGGCGCATCGCCATGGTTACCAGGCGCGCTTTGAAATCTATCCGTGGCGGCGCGCGATGGAGGTGGTCAGCGGCGGCAAGGCCGACATCCTGGTTGGCGCCTACAAGTCTGTCGAACGGCAGCGCATTCTCCGCTTCGGCGAACAGGCCTTTTTGCAGGACGAGCTGGCGTTCTACGTGCGCGCCGACAGCATGCCGGTGTGGGATGGCGATTATTCCTTGCTCAAGGGCCGGCGCGTGGCGGTCATCAATGGCTGGCTGTATGGACAAGCGTTCGACAAGGCGCTGCCGCAGCTGCGCGCCAGCGTCACCAATAGCGTGGAAAATGGATTGCAGATGCTGGCGCATGGCCACGTCGAGCTGTTTGCGACCAACCGGCGCGATACCGATCCGGTGCTGGCGGCATTGGGCTTGCAGGACAGGCTGATGGCGCTGGCGCCGCTGATCGATGTGCAGGATGGCTACTTCGCCTATCCCTTGTCGTCGCGCCTGCGCGACGTGCCGGCGCATTTCGATCAACTGCTGGTGGAGATGAAGAGAAATGGCGCGCTGCAAAAGCTGGCGCGCCGCTATGGCGTTACGATTCCCTGATCGACTTGCGCATTTTCGCCAGCGGCACCAGCACGTCGCCTGGCAAGGTGATCTCGATTGGTTCAACGATGCTGAAGCCGCAGGCGGTGTACAGCGGCACGCCCGGCATGGTGGCCGCCAGTTCCAGCGTGTGGAAGCCGCCGGCCGCCGCCGCGTCGGTGCAGTGCTGGAGCAGCATGCGGCCCAGGCCCTGGCGCGCCGCCGACGGATCGACAAAGAACGCGCGGATGCGGGCCGGCTCGCTGGCCGGGTCCAGCAGGGGATCGGCGCCGGTCTTGGTGCGGTCGGCGCCGAACAGCGTGCTGCGCTTGCTCCATCCTCCGCAGGCCGCCAGCTGGCCGTCCTTCTCGATGATGAAGTAGGTCTGATCCGCCACCAGCTGCGTGTCCACGCCGAACACATAGCGCGTAACGGCCTGCGCCTGCTCGGGCGTGTAGAAGCCTTCGCTGAGCTCAATGCCGGAACGCGCGATCAGCGCCTCCATGGCCGGGATGTCGGCCTGCGTGGCGTGGCGGACGGCGATCATTGCTTGCGGCGCGGCGGCGTCAGGATGGTCGGCAGCGCTTTGGCCAAGGTCTCCGGATAGTCGCGGCTGAAGTGCAGGCCACGGCTTTCACGACGCAGCAGTGCGCTGTTGACGATCAGGGTCGCCACCTCCACCAGATTACGCAGTTCCAGCAGGTCATGCGACACGCGGAAGTTCTGGTAGTACTCGTCGATTTCTTCCGTCATCAGCGCCAGGCGGTGCTGCGCGCGTTCCAGGCGCTTGGTGGTGCGCACGATGCCGACGTAGTTCCACATGAAGCGGCGCAGCTCGTCCCAGTTGTGCGAGATGACCACTTCTTCGTCGGCGTCGGTGACACGGCTTTCATCCCAATCCGGCAGGTAGGGCACTTCGCCTTTTTCCTTGGCGGTGATGTCGAGCGCGCAGGCGCGGCCGATCACCACGCATTCCAGCAGCGAGTTGCTGGCCAGGCGGTTGGCGCCGTGCAGGCCGGTGCAGGCGGTTTCGCCGACGGCGTACAAGCCTGGCAAGTCGGTGCGGCCGTGCAGGTCGGTGACGATGCCGCCGCAGGTGTAGTGCGCGGCCGGCACGATCGGGATCGGTTCCTTGGTGATGTCGATGCCCAGCTCCATGCAGCGCGCATAGATGGTGGGGAAGTGCTCGATCAGGAATTCGGCCGGCTTGTGGCTGATGTCCAGGTGGACGTAGTCCAGGCCGCGCTTTTTGATTTCGAAGTCGATGGCGCGGGCGACCACGTCGCGCGGCGCCAGTTCGGCGCGTTCGTCGTGGGCCAGCATGAAGCGCGTGCCGGCGGCGGCGCCGGCTTCCGGCGGCAGCTTGAGCAGGCCGCCTTCGCCGCGAATCGCTTCGGTGATCAGGAACGACTTGGCGTAGGGGTGGTACAGGCAGGTCGGATGGAACTGGATGAATTCCATGTTCGACACGCGGCAGCCGGCGCGCCAGGCCATGGCGATGCCGTCGCCGCTGGCGGTGTCCGGATTGGTGGTGTACAGGTACACCTTGCCGGCGCCACCGGTACACATCACCGTGTGTTCCGCCGCAAAAGTGTGGACCTGACCGGTATGCTCGTCCTGCACGTACAGGCCGTAGCATTTCGGCTGTGCATTGCCTTTTTTGCCTGGGTGAACTTTGTCCGAGGTAATCAGGTCGATCGCGCAGTGGTGCTCGAACAGCGTGATGTTCGGGTGGGCGCGGACTTTTTCTTCCAGCGTCATCTGCACCGCGTTGCCGGTGGCGTCGGCGGCGTGGATGATGCGGCGCTGGCTGTGGCCGCCTTCGCGCGTCAGGTGGAAGCCCAGTTCGGCCGAATCGTCCTTGGTGAAGGGCACGCCCTGTTCGATCAGCCACTCGATCGCTTCGCGGCCGTGCTCGACGATGTAGCGCGTGGCGCCTTCGTCGCACAGGCCGCCGCCGGCGATCAGAGTGTCGTCGATGTGCTGGGTGTGGCTGTCGCCGGAGTCCAGCACGGCGGCAATGCCGCCCTGGGCCCAGTTGCTGGCGCCATCCCTCAGGGCACGTTTGGAAATAATCGCTACGGTACGGGTCTCGGCCAGATGCAGGGCGACCGACAGGCCGGCCAGTCCGCTGCCGACAATTGCAACATCAAATTTCATGATTAAGTGGGTTTGAATGCACTAGAGAACCATGACTATAGACCATTTGTCATAACCGCGTCATAAATGGCCTTTTTGACTCCGGGATTGCATCTCGGTTGTGGGCGCTCAAAACGGCTGGGTTAACTGGTCTGCATCATGAAAGCTCCGTTTTGGGAGGCCTATCGTGATCAGGATCTTTCACCATTATGTGTCCAGGATAGCCTTCATGCTGCTGTTCCTGGAGTTGTCGATACTGCTGGCGGCGGCGGTTGCCAGCGCGCCGCTGTGGCTGTCCGATCCAGGCCAGCTGTACATGGCGGCGCTGGCGTTTGCGGTGGTGATGGTGTTCAGCATGGGCACGCTGGGCATGTACCAGCACGACCAGTCGCGCGAGGACATCAAGAGCACCTTGCTGCGGATCACGCCGTCGTTCGTGCTCGGCTTCGGGCTGATGCATTTGCTGGCGGTGTTGTTGCCGCAGATGCAATTGGGGCGGCTGGGCAGCATGGTGTTCCTGCTTGGCGGCGGTGCGGTGCTGCTGGCGCGGCTGGTGGTGTTCACGTCGGCGCAATCGCGCATGCTGGAGCAGCGCCTGATCATCGTCGGCGACGGCGCCATCGCGCGCGAATGCCTGGAACTGGCGGCCAGCAGCATCGGCTTTCATCCGTTTCGCGTGGTGGGATTTGTGCCGGTGCAGGGCGAGATGCGCGCGGTGCCGCCGGCGATGCTGCTGCCGGGCGATCTGCCGTTGCTGACGCTGGCGCGCCGCTACGCCGCCGACGAAATCGTGGTGACGGTGGGCGACCGGCGCACCGGCGCCTATCCTGTGCGCCAGCTGCTGGAGTGCGCGCTGGGCGGCGTGCCGGTGACCGACGCCGCCACCTTTTTCGAGCGCGAGGCGTGCCAGATCCGCGTCGATTCGCTGCAACCCAGCTATCTGATTTTCGGCGGCGGCTTTGACCAGAGTCTGATGCGGGCCACGGTCAAGCGCATATTCGATCTGCTGGCCAGCGCCGCCATCGGCCTGCTGGCAATGCCTGTGATGCTGGCGACCGCGCTGGCGATCAAGATCGAGGATGGCGGGCCGGTCTTCTACAGGCAGGAGCGGGTGGGGCGCAACAACCGGCTGTTCCAGGTGCTGAAATTCCGCAGCATGCGTGAGGATGCGGAGCGCAACGGCCAGCCGCAGTGGGCGGAGCAGGACGATCCGCGCGTGACGATGGTGGGGCGCTGGATACGCAAGCTGCGCATCGACGAACTGCCGCAGATGCTGAATGTCTTCAAGGGCGAGATGAGTTTTGTCGGCCCGCGTCCGGAGCGCGCCTACTTTGTCGACCAGCTGTGCGAGCGCATCGCGTATTACAACGTGCGGCACGGGATCAAGCCTGGCATCACCGGTCTGGCGCAGGTGCGCTACCGCTACGGCGCCTCGGTGGAGGATGCGCTGCGTAAGCTGCAATACGATTTGTATTATGTGAAAAATAACAGCCTGTTTCTGGACCTGCTGATACTGGTGGATACGGTGCAGGTGGTCCTGTTCGGCAAAGGCGGGCGCTGATGCAGTGGGATGGTGCTCCGGCCGTTGCGGCGTTCAGCCACGGCATGGCGCTGCTGGCGTTTGTCGTGCTGGCTTGCCTGCTGTTGCGCCGCACCTGGCGCCAGCGGCCACACGCGCGCGCGATGGCCTGGACCGCTGCGGCGACCGCACTCTGGGCTGCCAGTTGCATGGCGGTGGTGGTTGCCGACGCCTGGCCGCCGCCGGATGGCGTGGTGATCGCGGCGCCGGTACTGGTGGAGGCTGCCGAAGCGTTGCGCACCGCCTGCTGGCTTGCGCTGCTGCTCGCGTTATCCGGCGCCGCACCGCGCCTGCTGGTCTGTGCGCCGCTATTGCCGGCTGCCGCGCTCACGGTGTCGATGCAGGCCGACGCTTCGCCCTTGCTGCGCGCCGGATTGCCGCTGGCGTCGTCGGTGCTGGGCATGCTGCTGGTGGAGCATCTGTACCGCAGCGCGCCGCTGAATAAGCGGTGGGGAATCAAGTTCGCCTGTCTCGGCATGGGCGCCTTGTTCGCCTTCGACTTTTATCTGTACAGCGACGCCATGCTGCTGCGGCGTGTGAATCCGGATATCTGGGCCGCGCGCGGCATGGTCAATGCGATGAGCGCGCCGCTGCTGGCGACAGCCATGGCGCGTGGCCCGGCGTGGACGCCAGGCTTGCAGCTGTCGCGCCAGATCATGTTTCACTCCGCCGCGCTGCTGGGCGCGGCCATGTATCTGCTGGCGATGGCGGCCAGCGCCTGGTATCTGCGCTATGTCGGCGGCGCCTGGGGTGCGCTGATGCAGCTGGCATGCCTGTGCGGCGCGGCGCTGTTGCTGACCGCCGTGCTGTTCTCCGGCGCGATGCGCGCGCGGCTCAAGCTTTTCATCAGCAAGCATTTTTATCAGGGCCGCTACGATTACCGCGAGGAGTGGCAACGCTTTACGCGTGCGCTGGCGGACGACGCGGGCGGCCTGCCGGAACGGGCGATCCAGGCCGTGGCCGCGCTGGTGGAAAGCCCGGCAGGCATGCTGTGGCTGCGCGGCGCCGACGGCGCCTATCAGCCTGCGACCCGCTGGAACCTGCCGCTGCCGGCGGCGACAGAGGGCGCCGATGGCCCGCTATGTCATCTGCTGTCCGCGCGCGGCTGGGTTATTGAACTGCCGGAATGGCGCGCGCAGCCAGCGCGCTACGACGGCCATGTTCCGCCCTTGTGGGCTGCGCAACTCTGGCTGATCGTGCCACTGATGCTGGACCGCAGCCTGTTCGGCTTCATCTGCCTGGCGCCGCCGCGCACCGCGTTGCAGCTGAACTGGGAAGTGCGCGATGTGCTCAAGATCGCCGGCAGCCAGGCCGCCAGCTACCTTGCACATCGCGCCTCCGCGGAGAGCCTCGCGGTGGCACGCCAGTTCGAATCCTTCAACCGCATGTCGACCTTCATCGTGCATGACCTGAAAAACCTGGTCTCGCAACTGTCGCTGCTGCTGGTGAACGCCGAAAAACACAAAGCCAATCCCGCCTTTCAGGACGACATGCTGGACACTCTCTCGCACTCGCTCGGGAAAATGAAGCACCTGCTGCTCAAACTGCGCCGCGACGACGCACCGGACGCCGCCGCGCCGCTGCAACTGGACGAGCTGCTGGCGCGCGCGGTGCAGGCCCACGTCGGCAGCGAGCCAAGGCCGTCACTGGAACTGCGCGCCGCCGGCCTGACGGTGCTGGCGAACGGCCAGCGCCTGGAACGCGTCATTGGTCACCTGATACAGAATGCCGTTGAGGCGACGCCGCGTTCCGGCCATGTCGCCGTGCGCATGCAGGAAAGCGGTGATTCCGCCGTGATTGAACTATCCGACACAGGCCACGGCATGAGCGAACAGTTCGTGCGCGAACACCTGTTTCAGCCATTCGTCTCAACCAAGACCGCCGGCATGGGCATCGGCGTGTTCGAAAGCCGGGAATATCTGCGCGAGCTGGGCGGACAGTTGCAGGTCACCAGCGCGCCATCCCAAGGCACCACGTTCCGCGTGACGCTGCCGCTACACAAGGAGTTCGACCATGGGAAAAAATAAGCTGCTGGTGGTGGAAGACGACGCCGGCCTGCAAAAGCAACTGCGCTGGAGCCTGGACGCCTACGATGTCGTGGCCGCCGACGACCGGGAAACCGCGCTGGCGCAACTGCGCCGCCACCAGCCGGCCGTGGTGACGATGGATCTCGGCCTGCCGCCCGATCCGGACGGCGCCAGCGAGGGACTGGCGCTGCTGTCGCACATTCTCGATGCGGCGCCGGACACCAAGGTGATTATCCTGTCCGGCAACCAGGAGCGCGCGTATGCGCTGAAAGCCATCGCCATGGGCGCCTACGATTTTCACCAGAAACCGCTGGATGCCGACACGCTGTCGCTGGTGATCGCGCGCGCCTTTTACCTGCACGCCATGCAGCAGGAAAACCGACGCATGCTGCAGATCCAGAGCGATTCTCCGCTGGCGGGCATCATCAGCCGCGATCCGGCCATGCTGAAAGTGTGCCGAAGCGTGGAGAAGGTCGCGCCATCATCGGCGAGCGTGATGCTGCTCGGCGACTCCGGCAGCGGCAAGGAGCTGCTTGCGCGCGGTTTGCACCAATTGAGCACGCGGCATGACAAGCGTTTCGTGGCGATCAATTGTGCGGCGATTCCTGAACAACTGCTGGAGAGCGAATTGTTCGGCTACGAAAAAGGTGCTTTTACCGGCGCGCAGCGGCAAACGCCCGGCAAGCTGGAACTGGCGCACGGCGGGACTTTCTTCCTCGACGAAATCGGCGATATGGCGCCGGCGTTGCAGGCCAAGCTGCTGCGCTTCCTGCAGGAGCGGGTGATCGAGCGTGTCGGTGGGCGCAGCGAAATCAGCGTCGATGTGCGCGTGGTCTGCGCCACCCATCGCAACCTGAAAACACTGGCGGCGCAAGGCGGCTTCCGCGAAGACCTCTACTATCGCCTGAGCGAGATCGTGCTGACCATTCCGCCGCTGCGCGAGCGCGCCGGCGATCGCGCGCTATTGGCGCATCACTTCCGCAACAAGTTCTGCGCCAGTGAATCGCGCTCGATGCTGGCGTTCAGCGCCGAAGCGCTGGCAGCGATCGAGGCCCACGCATGGCCAGGCAACGTCAGGGAAATGGAGAACTGCATACGCCGCGCGGTGATCATGGCCGACGGTCCGCAGCTTACGCCGGCCGATCTGGGACTGCCGGACGGGCAGGAGGAAACGCTGAATTTGCGCCAGGTGCGGGAGGCGGCGGAATATGGCGTGATGGTCAAGGCGCTGGCACGGGTGGATGGCAATATCGTCAAGGCGGCGGAGCTGCTGGGCGTAAGTCGGCCCACCTTGTACGACTTGATGAATCACCACGGCCTGAAATAGTCACTCGCGCCACTCGCCGGCGGCGGCCAGCTTGTTCTTCAGGCCTGGCAAGGGGAAGCCCATGGCATAGGCTTTTTGCGCGCTTGCGCGGGCCTTGTCGTAGTCCTTCTTCTTCACGTACAGCAGGCCGAGATTGTAGTGCGCTGTGGCGTTGGCCGGCTCCAGCCGCGCGGATTCCTCCAGCTTTTCCAGCGCGGCGTCGGTCTGGCCGATTGCCAGCAGATAGCTGCCGTATAGCGAATGCACGCGCGCATCCTGCGGGCGATAGCGCAAGGCGCGCTCGAAATAGCATTCGACCGTGTAGTGCGCGCCGGGCGGCTTGCGGTTCCTGTCGCGCAGCGCCAGACGCGACATCGCCGCCAGTGCGCGGTGGTGATTGGGAAAGTGTTCCAGCGTGTAGCCGATGTCCGCGCCGAGCGAGCCGCTGGCGCCGCGCACCAGCCGTTCGACATTCGGTGTGAAGTGGTAATTCTCCACCACGCTCAGACCCTTGCGGTCGTCGGCATTGACATAGTCGCCGCCGGGATCGTGCTTGATGTAGTCCGGGCAGTCGTCCGCGGCCGCGGCGCTCGCGCAGGCGAACAACAGGGCGATGGCGCGGCTTTTCATGGTTGCTCCTTGCAGTGGATGCGTTCCAGCAGCGCGGCCAGCTCGCGCGCCCTTGCGGCGCGTGAGTGGCGGGCGATCAGGGCCGGCGGTGCGATTGGCGCTTGCTGGTCGCGGCAGAGGCGCAGGAAGTGCGGCAGCGCGCCGGCGATATCGTCGGCGGAATCGAGGCGCGCCATGGTGTCGATGCCGGCGCGGCGCAGCAGGCCGGCGGAATCGCCGTCCGGATGGGTCAGGGCCAGCAGCGGGCGGCGGGCGCGCAGGTATTCATACAGTTTTGCCGGGATCTGGCCGTTGCAATTGGCGGCTTGCAGCAGCAGCAGGCCATCGGCGTTCAGCATTTCGCCGAGCGCTTCGCGGTAGGTCAGCGGCGGCGCGAGTTCGATGATGTGCGATAGCCCCTGGTGTCGTGCGATCAGATTCCGCAGATACTGATCGTGCCCGGTGGCGCGCAGCACCAGGCGGAAGTTGGCCGGAGTGATGGTTCCCGCCGCGAGCAGGCGCGCCAGCGCGGCGAACAACGCGGTAGGATCGCGCTCGGACGGATAGATGACGCCACTGTGCAGCAGCCGGAACGGCGCGTCCGCGCGCGGCGCCGGCGG
This sequence comes from Duganella alba, assembly GCF_009674495.1. GTDB lineage: Bacteria > Pseudomonadota > Gammaproteobacteria > Burkholderiales > Burkholderiaceae_D > Rugamonas > Rugamonas alba. Next base: position 254,554 of record NZ_WKJN01000001.1, read on the forward strand.
GGCGATTTCGGCGCCGATGAAGCTCACCTCGTCGTAGCCGTTCTCGATCAGTGCGATGCGGCTGGTGTCGGCTTGCGGAAAGCGCTGGTTCAGGTCGCGCACCGCGCCGGGCGTGGTGCAAACGATGGCCGCGCCGCGCGTCACGGCCTGCCGTTCGATCCAGCCATGAATGCGGCGGCGGCGCGGATCGGGCGGATAGCCGGTGTCGATCATGGGGTCGCGCTGATCGGCGATCCAGGGAATGCCGGTCAGGCGATGCAGCGTGAGCGCGATCAGATGGGCGGTGGCGATCGGGTAGCTGGACCAGATGAATTGCGGTTCATGCGCACGTATCAGGCGCAGTCCCGCCGGCACGGCGCTCAGCCACCAGGAGATCCAGCGGTCCGGCTGCGCCAGCAGCGCGGGATAGCGGCCATGGATGGCCAACTGGCGCGCCGCGTCCAGCGCGAAGCTGCGATGCACCGGCACCTGCGGCGCCGCCTCGGCGAGGCCGCAGTCCGGATAGGCGTTGTGGCTGACCGACAGCACCGTCGGCTCCCAGCCCAGTTGCGGCAGGTATTCGGTGAACGACAGCGTGCGATGAATGCCGCTGCCGCCACGCAGCGGCGGATAGTGGTAGGCGATCATGAGCACGCGCTTTACCATGCTTGTATCCACCGGGTGCAGATCTCCGCCACCTCGTCGCGCCAGGCTTTGCGGGCGAAGGTATGGTTGGCGTGGGGGATGACGGCCTGGCGCACGCGTGGTGACGCCAGCAGGCCGCGCCAGTGCGCATGTTGTCGCGCCAGCGCCATGAATTCGCGCGCGCCGAGATCCGCACCGCTCAGGATGATGAGGACCTGGCCACGGAAACGTTGCAACGACTGGTAGAGCCGCTCCGGCAGCGGCTGCACCTGGGCCGACGGCTGGCGCGCGGCCAGCGCCACCTGGCCAAACGACGTCAATGCGCGCCGCCATCCAAATCGGCCATGTGCCAGCTTGCGCCAGAACTCGCGGTCGCGCATGCGTTGCAGATAGTAGTGCCGCAAGGTGGTGCGCGCCTCGCCTTGCGTGGTGCGCACCCAGGGATTGAGCATCACCAGTCCGGCGACGCGCGGATCGGCCGGCGCGTGGAAGGCGGCCGCGGTGGCGCCGTCGCACAGTCCCCACAGTACCAGTTCCTTCAACGACGGCATGGCGCTGAAGAATTCGCAGATGGCCGCTTCCAGGTCGTCCTGTATCGATTCGAAATCGCGCATCTCGCCTTCGCTGTCGCCCATGCCGCGATAGTCGAAGCGCATCACCGGCACGCTATGCTCGGCCAGATGCCGCGCCAGCAGCACAAACTGGCGATGGCTGCCGATGCGGTATTGCGGTCCGCCGGTGACGATCAGCACACCGCGCGTCAACGGCTCGTCCGGCACATGCAGGATGCCGAACAGCCAGCAGTCGTGGCAGGTGAAATGGAGGACGCGTTGGCTGGGCATTATGTCGCCCCTCCCGGCGCGGCGGCCGTGGTGGCGGCCAGCAGTTCGGGCACGATGCCGATTTCGTTGCTGGCCCAGAAGGCCTGGCCGTGGACCGGAATGGCCTGGACCCGTGCGCCGGACTGGCGCCAACGATCGATCACCAGCGCGGAGGCAGGCTGCAGGGCCGCGCGGACATTGCCGGCGGCGGCCGCGTATTCAGCGGCGGCGTCCTGTGGCGGCGAGCTCAGTTCCAGCCACTGCACGGGACAGCGCGGCGCCAGCGCCTGCACGTCCAGCTGGCCGATGGTGTCCGCCAGCGCAGGCGACATCGCATAGCCGGCGATCTCGTTATCCTGCTCGACCGCGGGCGCGCCGGAAAACAGGCGCGCCGCGCTTTGCAGGCGCGCGAACTGGTTCAGATAGGCGCGGCCGCTCAAGGCAGGCTGCCACAGTATCAGGCCGTCCGGCTGCGCGCGCGTGGCAAAGTCCAGCGCCAGCAAGGCGCCCAGACGCAGGCCCCAGAGATAGCCAGGACCGGTGTGCCGCTTCCTCATCCATTGCCACGCGCGCGCCAGGTCGTTCAGCCAGATATCCCAGCGCGCCTGCGCAAACTCTCCGCTGCTATCGCCACAGCCGAACAAGTCGATCTGCAGCACGCCGAAGCCGGCTTGCGCATAGGCGCGCGCCTGCAAGGCCACCATGCGCCGGCTCTTGTTCAACTCCTCGGCAAACGGGTGGACGTGAAGGATGGCGCCGCGCGGCGGCATCCCGGCTTCCGGCTCGTGATACAGGCAGAAGCGCTCGCCCTCGTCGGCGTTGAGGAAGAACGGCAGAGCGGCGAACGGCGGCATATGCATGATCAGGCCAGTTTGGATTCGACGAAGCCCGCCAGCGAGCCGACCGTGGCGAAGTGGCGGGCGCTGATTTCGTCGTCCCGCACCTCGATGCCGAATTGCTGTTCCAGCGCCAGGATCAGATTCGCCACCGCCATCGAATCCAGTTCCGGCAGGCTGCCGAGCAGTTGCGTGTCCTCGGTCAGCGGCATACGGCCCAGGCCCAGCGTGGTTCTCAGGATCTGGCAGACTTGCGAAAAGTGGGGCATGGCGGTTCCTTGGCGGCGATGTCGGCCAGCGTGCTGGTGTCGAACATCAGTTGGGGAAAGCACGCAGGATTGCGCGACAGGTGAATGTAGGGATGCAGGCTGGCGAACATCCACTGCCAGCCGCCGCAGCGCAGGAACACGGCATGACCCAGGCGCACGACGCCGATCTGCGCGTGCGCGCGCAGCGAGGCGGCGTTGAAGGCGGAGATGCGGCTGCACGTCCAGCGCACGCCGTGCCGGCGCAACTGCACGCGGGCCGACTCCCACAGGCGGCGGAACACCCAGCCCAGGCGTTCTTCCGGATGCACCCAGACGTCGAAATCCCAGCTGGCGCGCGATGACGCCAGGCGGTAGCGGGCGCGCACCTCGTCTTCCTGGTAGGCGTCGAGTATCAGCCACACAAATCCCGCCAGCCGGCCGTTGCGCCACGCCGTCAGCGTTTGCGCGCCTTGCGCGTAGCGGCCGTGCACGACGTGGGCGGGACGCGGATAGCCCGGCGGCAGCGGATCGCGGACGGTGGGCGCGTGGAGTTGAATGTCGGCGCCGCGCATCGGCGTGAGCGGCGTATCGCCGACGTACTGCGCCACGAACAGGTAGCGGAACAGGGCCCAGCGTCCGCCGCTGGCCGATTGCAGCACGCGCGCCAGCAGATACAGGGCGGTATTCAGCCAGCCCAGTTGTGCAAGGGTGTGACGCAGGCGTGTGCTCATGGCGGTGCATCCGATGGAGAGCGGGGTTCTGATTAGACTATGGCCGCGCCGCGCGCGGTTTGCGCCAGAACAAGCGCGCGCGGCGTTTGATGCGCATCAAGAACGGCAGAGCTGTTTGTCCGGATCATGGAGAACCCTCCATCGCGAAGGCTGACCGTCATGCCGCAGCTCATCCACGAATTCATTTTCCAGTCGGCGCGGCAGATGCCGGAACGCCAGGCCCTGTCGTACCAGGGCGTGGGCCTGAACTATGGCGCGCTGGCGCAGATGGTCACGGTGGCGGCGCACGCCTGGCTGCATCACGGCCTGGGGCGCGGCGAGCGTCTGGCTGTCTACCTGGAAAAGCGCGAGGAAAATGTCGTGGCGATGTTTGGCGCGGCGGCGGCCGGCGCGGTGTTCGTGCCGGTGAATCCGGTGCTGAAGGCAGAGCAGGTGGCGTACATTCTCGCGGATTGCAATGTGCGCATTCTGGTAACCTCGCGCGAGCGCTTCAGTCAGCTCTGCGACGTGTTGGGCGCTTGTCCCGATTTGCAGACGGTGATCGTGATCGGTTCGATGGAAGGATTGCAGCCGCCGCCGGGCGTGCGGCTGCATTCTTGGCGCGAAAGCATGTTGTCGGCGCAGGCCCGGCCGCCGCATCCCTGCATCGATTGCGACATGGCGGCGATTCTGTACACGTCGGGCAGCACCGGCAAGCCCAAGGGCGTGATCCTGTCGCACCGCAACCTGGTCGCCGGCGCGCTCAGTGTGTCCAGCTACCTGAACAATACGGCGGAGGACCGCATCCTGTGCGTGCTGCCGTTGAGTTTTGACTATGGCCTGAGCCAGCTGACCACCGCCTTTGCCGTCGGCGCCTGCGCGGTGCTGCTCAATCATCTGTTGCTGCGCGACGTGATCGATGCCATCGACCGCGACCGCATCACCGGTCTGGCGGGCGTGCCGCCGTTGTGGATACAGTTGTCGGAGTTGAGCTGGCATCACGCGCGGCGCATGCGCTACATCACCAATTCCGGCGGCGTCATGCCGCAGCACACCATCAAGGCGCTGCGCAAGGCGCTGCCGCATGTGCAGATGTATCTGATGTACGGCCTGACCGAAGCGTTCCGGTCGACCTATCTGGCGCCGGAGCAACTGGATCTGCGGCCCGATTCCATCGGCAAGGCCATCCCCAACGCGGAAATCCTGGTGCTGCGCGGCGATGGCTCGCCATGCGGCCCGAATGAGCCGGGCGAACTGGTGCATCGCGGCGCGCTGGTGTCGATGGGTTACTGGAACGATGCGGCGCGCACCGCCGAGCGTTTCCGCCCGGTGCCGGACCGCAGCGGCGGCCGGCCGATACCGGAGCTGGCGGTGTGGTCGGGCGACACGGTGTGGGCGGACGAGGAGGGTTATCTGTACTTCATCGGGCGCGGCGACGACATGATCAAGACTTCCGGCTACCGCGTCAGCCCGGCGGAGGTGGAGGAGGTGGTGTATGCCACCGGGCTGGTCTCCGAAGCCGCCGCCTTCGGCGTCGCCCATCCGATGCTGGGGCAGGTGATCGCCCTGGTCGCCGTTGGCGACGAACTGAACAGCCCTGCGCTGCTGGCGGCCTGCAAGCGTTCGCTGCCAGCTTACATGGTGCCGGCGCGCATCGATGTCCGTGGCCAGCCGCTGCCGCGCAATCCCAACGGCAAGATCGACCGGCGATTGCTGGCGCAGGAACTGGAGGCGCGGTCATGACGCCATCTCACGCCGAGTTGCGGCAGTTTCCGGTGCTGGATGATTGCCTGCAGCTAGGCGGCATCACGCTGACCAGGCTGGCGGAGCGCGTCGGCCGCACGCCGTTTTATGCCTATGAACGGCAGCATATCCAGTCCAGGATTGCGCTGCTGCGCGAGCTATTGCCGCCAGGGCTGCATCTGCACTACGCCATCAAGGCCAATCCGATGCCGGCGCTGGTGCAGATGATGGCGCCGATGGTGGATGGCTTTGACGTGGCCTCCGGAGGCGAGCTGAAAACGGCGCTCGATACCGGCATGCCGCCTGCGCGGATCAGTTTCGCCGGGCCGGGCAAGAGCAATGCGGAGTTGCGCAGCGCGGTGGCGGCCGGCGTGGTGCTGCACCTCGAATCGGAAGACGAAATGGAGCGCGCGGCACGCGTCGGCGAGCTGCTGGGCATTGCGCCGCGCGTCGCGGTGCGCGTGAACCCGGAATTCGAACTGAAATACGCCGGCATGAAGATGGCCGGCGGCGCGCGCCAATTCGGCGTTGATGCCGAGCGGGTGCCGGCCATGTTGCGCAAGCTGGGCCGGCTGGAGCTGGACTTTTTCGGCTTCCACCTGTTTTGCGGTGCGCAGAATCTGTCCGCCAAGGCGATTGGCGAAGCGCAGCGGCTATGCGTGGAGCTCGGACTGCGGCTGGCGCACCATGCACCGGCGCCGCTGCGGCTGCTGAACATCGGCGGCGGCTTCGGCGTGCCGTACTTTCCCGGCGAGCGGGCGCTGGACCTGCGCGCGGTGGCCGACGGACTGCGCGCGACCATGCAAACGCTGTGCGCCGCTGCGCCGGAAACACAGCTGGTGCTGGAGCTTGGACGCTATCTGGTGGCCGAAGGCGGCATCTACGTTTGCCGCGTGCTGGAACGCAAGTTGTCGCATGGGCAGGTTTTTGTGATCACGGACGGCGGGCTGCATCACCACCTGGCGGCCTCTGGCAATTTCGGCCAGGTGATCCGCAAGAATTACCCGGTGGCGATCGGCAACCGCATGCAGGCGGGGCCGCGCGAAGTGGCCACCGTGGTCGGTCCGTTGTGCACGCCGCTCGATCTGCTGGCAGACAGCATGGAACTCGCGCGCGCGGAACCGGGCGATTATGTGGTGGTGTTCCAGTCCGGCGCATATGGTTTGACCGCCAGTCCGACCGCGTTTCTTGGCCATCCGCCGCCGCTGGAGGTGCTGGTATGAGCGGACTGTGCGGCTATCTGAACCTGGGGCGCGACGCGCGGTGCGGGCCGCTGCCGCTGGCGGCCAGTACCGCAAGCCTGGCACGTTTCGATGCCGTCCCGGTCAGGATATTGACGGACGAGCCGTGCGGGCTGGGCATCGCGGCATGCGCGGACAGTGTCAGCGTGCATCAGGAACCGGGGCTGCTGGCGGCGGTGTGGGGCCGCGCCAGCCTGGATGCCGGCAAGGCGCAGCTGGCCCAACGGCTGGTCACGCTGTGGCGCACGCGCGGCCCGCAGGCTTGCGCGGAACTGGCCGGCCCGTTTGCCGCCTGCATCATGGACGGCAACACGGGGCATGTGCTGCTGGCGGTTGGCCGCAGCGGCGAGCACACCATGCATTACCAGGGCGGACCGCAGGGATTGCTGTTTGCAACCTCGGTTGCCGCCATGCCCGCCGGTGAGCTGGATGCCCAGTCGCTGTTCAATTACCTGTACTTTCACATGATTCCGGCGCCGCGCAGCGTGTATCGCAACCAGCAGCGGTTGCAGCCGGGAGAGTATCTTCTGTATCGCCAGGGCCGCATGGAGCGCGGCGCTTACTGGCGCATGCGCTTTCGGGAAAAACAGGCGGCGCCGTTTGTCGTGATGAAACGGCAGTTTCTTGGTGTGTTGCAGGATTCGGTACGGCAGGCGACCGAGGGCGCGGACAGGATCGGCGCCTTCCTCAGCGGCGGCACCGACAGTTCCACGCTGGCCGGGCTGCTGGAAAAGCCGGCACGCACGTATTCCATCGGCTTCGATGTCGATGGCTACGATGAAATGGCCTACGCCCGCATCGCCGCCAAACACTTCCAGACCGATCACCACGAATACTACCTGACCGCCGGCGACGTGGCGGACGCGATTCCGCGCATTGCGGCAGCCAGTCCGCAGCCGTTCGGCAATTCCTCGATCGTGCCGGCGTATTTCTGCGCGCAAATGGCGCGGGCCGACGGCGTAACGCGGCTGATCGGCGGCGACGGCGGCGACGAGCTGTTCGGCGGCAACGAGCGGTATGCGCGTCAGGCGGTGTTTGCCCGCTATGAGCAATTGCCGTCGGCGCTGCGCCAATTGCTGCTGGAGCCGCTACTGTTCGGCCTGCTGGGCCGCTGGCAGGCGCCACTGCCGCGCAAGGCGCGCAGCTACATCGATCAGGCGCTGGTGCCGATGCCGGCGCGGCTGGAAACCTACAATCTGCTGCAACGCTATGGGCCTGGCGAAGTGCTGCACGCCGATTTTCTGGCCGCCGTGGATGCGGGCGCACCGCTGGATCAGCTGAACGCCTGCTACTGGGAATCGCACGGACTCAGCCAGATCAATCGCATGCAGGCGCTGGACCTGCGCTATACGCTGGCCGACAACGATCTGCGCAAGGTCAGCCTGGCATGCGAGCTGGCTGGCGTGGAAGCGGCGTTTCCCTTCCTTGACGACCAGATGCTGGCGTTCTCGGCGCGCTTGCCGCCCCGGGATAAGCTGAATGGCGTCAGGCTGCGCTACTTTTTCAAGCATGCGCTGCGCGAGCATTTGCCGCGTGACATCCTGCGCAAGAAAAAACACGGCTTCGGCATGCCGTTCGGGCAGTGGCTGTTGAGCGATGCGCGTCTGCGCGAGCTGGCCTTCGACAGCCTGCATGACCTGAAGCCGCGCCGCATCGTCCGTACCGATTTTATTGATCGCCTGACGCGCACGCTGGTGCACGAACATCCGGCCTACCACGGCACGATGGTCTGGGTGTTGATGATGCTGGAACAATGGTTGCAACAGCACGCTACACCGCGATGCGCCGCTGTGCCAGCAGACGCAGAAAAAACCGCAGCCGATCCGGCTCCCAGGGCGTGAAGCGCGGCAGTTGCAGCATGTCGCTGCCGTCGTAGGCGACGCCGGCGACGGTGCTGCATGCCGCTTCAAAGCCCAGCTCCAGCACCATTTGCACATGCCGCTGGTTGTAATCCACGCCCGGCTTGCCGTTGGGATAGGCAAACAGCGTGACCGGCGCTTGCGTGATGTTTTCCAGTGCGGCTTTGCCGAGGCGGATGTCGGCCAGCGCCTCCGCATCCGGCAGATTGGCGAGAATCGGATGGCGGTGCGTGTGCGCGCCGATGTCCATGCCGGCGGCGTGCAGCGCCTGTACCTGGTCGGCGCGCATCATCAAGGCATGGCTGCGCGGCGGCGCCAGGGCGCTTGCCGCGCGCTCGCGCTCGTCGAAGGGAAGGTATTTGAGCCGTTGCAGCAACTGATCGAGTTCGTGCGGCCGCAGCCCGACCTGGCGCGCGTGCTCGATGACATCGTCATTCCACATCTGCCCGCCGTTGAGATAGCCGCTGGCGATGAAAAATGTCGCTTTCAAGCCGTGCCGCTGCAAAATCGGCAGCGCGTATTCGGCGTTGTCGGCATAGCCGTCGTCGAAGGTGATGCAGGCCGCGCGCGGCGGCAGGGCCTGCCGTTGCAGCAAACGCACGGCAAGACCCAGCGGCAGGACGTTGAAGGCGCGCTTGAGCATCGCCATCTGTCCGTCGAAACGCCGGATATCGGGCAGACTGGGCAGCAGGGGATCGCGCCGGGCCAGCACCCGGTGATAGATCAGGATGGACAGGCGTTGGGAAGTCATCGGATCACCTCCGCTTTTCTGGCCGCCAGATGTTGCTCCGTCAACGCGCGCAGGGCGACAATGGCGGCCATCAGATAATAGGGCACGTCGAAATACAGCAGGCTCAGGAAGGCGCCGCCGACGGCGAAGCCGATCAGGCTGGCCTGGATCATCCTGGCGAGGTCGCCGGCCCATTGCAACTCCGTCTCATCGCGGCTGTGGCGCACGACCCAGGCGGCGGAGCGCCAGGTCAATGCTCCCAGCAGCAGATACAGGGCCAGGCCGATAAAGCCGTGTTCGCCGAGCGCCTGGAAGTAGATGCTGTGCGCCGCGTGCACGGCGGCAGGATTCGGCGCGTACAGATAGAACACGGACGGCTCGGCAATCTCGAAGCCGCCGCCGAAAAAACGGTCCTTGGCCAGGTTGTAGGCCATGTGCCAGGCGTTGATGCGGCCCATGGCGGAGGTGTCCGCCTGATAATCGCCGATGCTGTCCATGCGCTCGGCCCAGCGCGCCGGCATGAACAACAGCGCGGGCGGCACGCACATCAGGATCAGCATTCCGCCCAGCAGTTTCTTTTGGCTTTTCAGCCACATCAGCGCGATCATGGCGGCGATGGCCAGCAGGGCGCCGCGCGAATAGGTTCCCAGCGCGGCCATGCCGGATAGCAGCATAGCGGCCGTCAGGCCGTGCTTGATCCAGCGCTTGTCCGTACTGAGCTGCAAATAGCGCATCAGCGGTATGACGATGATCAGGGCCAGCGCGATTTCGTTGTTGCCGCCGATGAAGGTGCCGATCGGTCCCCAGACACGGAAGTTGCCGCCCTCGCGCACCGTGAAGATGCCGCCCTTGACGCCGTAGTAGCCCAGCGAAAACGCCAGCACCCAGATCATCCGGTGCACATCCTGGCGGCTGCGGATGACCACCATGGTGACCAGACTCATCAGCATGATCTTCATCACCTTGGCCAACTGCACCTGGGATGCCGCCGGGAAGATGGCGAACAAGGTCGTCACGTTCATCCACAGCAGCATGGCCAGCAGGGCGAAGGTGATGCCGCTGGCCGGCAGCGTCTTCGGCGCGCGCGAGGTGGACAGGCTGAACAGGGTGATGACGGCGATGATCTGGGCGAACGGGAACGTGGTGGCGAAGCCCCAGCTTTGCGTGTGCGGATTCATCACGCTGATCCAGATCCACATCAGCACGCCGTTGACGGGATTCCTGATTATCCAGGGCAGGCTGGCAAACACAATGAGGGTGACGAGTATGTCGCGCATGGCAGTTATTGATGTGGCTCAACGATGCGATTGAGGCGGTCGGTACACTGGCTTTTTGCTCTAGCAATCATAGGACAGGGGAGATCGGGCCTTGTTGACCGTACTCATGGCAACCCGCGATGGCGCCGCGACTTTGCCGCAAGTGCTCGACGCCTACTGTCGCCTGGCCGCGCCGCCGGATGGCTGGCGCCTGCTCATCGTCGACAACGGCAGCAAGGACGACACGGCGGCGCTGCTGGCCAGTTACGCCGATCGCCTGCCGATGCGTCGCCTGCATGAAGCGGTCGCCGGCAAGAACCGCGCGCTGAACCGTGCGCTGGACGATGTGCTGGCGCAGCCGGATGCCGACGATGCGCTCTGCATCTTCACCGACGACGATGCAACGCCGGATGCCGACTGGTTGCTGCAATGGCAGGCGTGCGCCAGCGCGCATCCGGATCACAGCGTGTTTGGCGGCGCCATCTTGCCGGACTGGGCCGCGCCGCCGCCGGCGTGGCTGCTGCCGCTGATTCCCACGGGATTGACGTATGGCCTGACATCGCCCGACCTGGCGGACGGGCCCGTGTTTCCCGGCCTGGTGTGGGGCGCCAACATGGCGGTGCGGCGCGCGGTGTTCGCAGCCGGGCATCGCTTCGACGTGGGCGTCGGGCCGAACGGCGCCGAGTACGCCATGGGCAGCGAGACGGAGTTCACGCGCAGGCTGGCGATGACCGGCCACCGCGCCTGGTTCTGCGGCGCGGCGCGGGTGGCGCATCATATTCGCCCGCACCAGGCGGGAATCGATTACATCCTGCGGAAGGCGTGGCGTTTTGGGCGGGGAAAGTACCGGCAAGAGCCGCCGGGCCGGTTTGTGGAACTACTGGACGTGCCGCGCTGGATGTGGTTGCGCTATCTGCTGGAAGTGGCGGCGTTGGGAAGGGCGATGCTGGCTGGCGACGCCGGCCGAAAGTTCAGCCATCGCTGGGAACTGGCGTATTTGCGCGGCTATTTTCATGAGGCCTGGCATGGCGCGCCGCGCCGCCAGAAAACGGTGCTGGTCAGCAGCTATTCCGGCGAGCTTGGCGGCATGGAACTGCGCATGGCGCAGGAAGTGCGCTATCTGCAAGCGGCGGGCTATGCCGGCATGCTGGCGGTGCCGCAGTTCGACGGCGTCACCGGCTGGAGGCAGCGGCTGGCCAGGGAGCAGATTACGGTGGCGGAATTCAGTCCGCCGGCATTCTTCGAGGGTACATGGCGTTGGCGCAATCTGCGGCGCTGGCGCGCGCAGTGGTTTGCCGCCGGGCGGTTGCTGGCGTTCAAGGCCAGTCTGGTGCACGTGGCGTTCTGCTGGACCACTTACGGTGCGTCCCTGCTGTGGCTGGCGCAGCGTTGCCGGTTGCCGACGGTGATCAGTGTGCACAACGCATTCCCGGCCATCCGCTTCACGTCCTGGCACGCGCGGCTGTTACGGCAGGCTTTCAGCAATGTGCGCGGTATTTATGCAGTGTCGGACTCGGCGCTGGCGCATTTTCTGGAAATTTACCGGCCGTTTATCCCCCCGTCCGCGCGGTTGGCGGTGATTCCGAATCCCGTGGATATCGCGTTGTTCCGCCCCTCGCCGGCGGTGCAGTTGCAAGCGCGCAAGCGGCTGCAGGTGCCGCAACAGGCATTGTTGATGGGCGTGGTGGCGCGGCTGTCCGAGCAGAAGCGGCCGGATATGGCGGTCGACATGCTGGCGGTGCTGCGTGGGCGGTTCCCTGATCTGTATCTGGTCCTGGCCGGCGGCGGACCGCTGGAAGGGGCGTTGCGCGCGCAAGTCGCCCGGCTCGGCCTGTTGCCGTGGGTGATTTTTACCGGCTTCGTTGAACATGTGCAGGAGCTGATGCCGGCGCTGGATATGCATTTGCTGATGAGCCGCAACGAAGGGTTTGGCATCGCCACCATCGAGGCGATGGCATGCGGCGTACCGGCTGTGGCCACCGATGTTCCCGGCAGCGCCGATATCCTGCGTGGCAGCCGGGGCGGCATGCTGATCCCGGCCAATGATCTGGCCGCGGCGGCTGCGGCGGTCGGCGATCTGCTGGCCGATCCGGCGCGGCGGACGGCAATGGGCCGTCATGGGCGGGCGGAAGCGGTGGCGCGCTACAGCAGCGTCGTGGTGGGCAAGCAGGTGCGGGCGTTCTACGACGGTTTGCTATGAAACCGCATCGGTCCTTTCTGTTCTCGTTTTCCGAGAAATACACGCTGCTGGTGCTGAACACCATCGGCGCCATGGTGCTGGCGCGCTTGCTGACGCCGGCCGACGTCGGCGTCTACGCGGTCGGCGCGGTGATGATCGGGATGGTGCAGGCGTTGCGCGATTTCGGCGTCGGCGCCTATGTCATCCACGCCAGGGAACTGGACCGGCAGCAGTTGCGGGCGGCGCTGGGCGTCAGCATCCTGGTTGCGTGGACGCTGGCGCTGCTGGTGCTGGCGATCAGCGTGCCGGCGGCGTGGTTTTATCAGGATGGCCGGCTGCGGACGGTGTTGCAGTTGCTGGCGATTAACTTTGCGCTGATCCCGTTCAGCGCCGTGGCCTTGCCGTATCTGCGCCGGCAAATGCGGTTTTCGGCCATTTTTGCCATCAATACCAGCCAATGCGCGGCGCAGATGTTGTGTTCGATTGTGCTGGCCAAGCTGGGGTGGGGCTACCTGAGCCTGGCGTGGGGTGCGGTGGCCGGCGCGGTGGGGACGTTGCTGGCGACGATGTGGTGGCGCCCATCCGGACTGCCGTGGCTGCCTGGACGGCAGGGCATCCGCAAGATTCTGTCGTTCGGCAGCGTCTCGACGGCCGGAACCCTGATTGACGAGGCCGGCGTGGCGGCGCCCGATCTGATTATCGGCAAGATGACCGGGCTGGCGGAAGTCGGTATTTACAGCAAGGCCATGGGCGTCATCAACGTCTTCAACCAGTTGGTGACTGCGGCGGTGTCGCCGGTGATCTTTCCCCTGTTTTCCCTGCAGGCGCGCGAAGGACATGATCTGCGCCAGGCCTATCTAACGACGGTGAGCTACATGACGGCGCTGGCCTGGCCGTTCTTCGGTTTTGTCGCGCTGATGGCGCCGGCGCTGGTGCGGGTGCTGTATGGCGATCAGTGGGATGCCGCCGTGCCGTTGATACGCATCATCTGCATCGCTTCGGCGCTGTATAGCATGTTCAGCATGGCGCGCTATCTGTTCGTGGCGATGGGCGAGGTCCAGGCGCAGGCGCGGCTGGATGTGATGGCGGTGCCGGTGCGCGTGATCGCGGTGCTGGCGGCGGCGCCGTTCGGACTGGAATGGGTGGGCTGGGCGGTGCTGCTGGGCGCTGTCTTCCGCAGCGGCCTGACGTTCTTCTACCTGCGTCGCCTGGTCGGCATGCGTTGGAGGCAGTTGCTGGCGGCATCGCGGCGCAGTGGTGCGGTTGCCGGGCTATGTCTGTGCGGCGTGGCGGCGGTGCGAATCTGGCAGCCGGCCGCGCAGGCGTTGCCGCAACTGGCCGTGGCAGCGGTGGTTTGCGCGCTGCTTTGGTTTGCGGCCATCCATTACGTCCGTCACGCGTTGGCGAACGAATGCACGCTGGCCGCCCGCAAGGCACTGGCGTTGCTGCAACGATAAGGAGTTCCCATGCGCGTTGGCGTCCTGTCCTATCCCATGCTGTTCCAGCGCGACGGCGGCTTGCAGGTGCAGGTGCGGTCGACCATCGAAGCCTTGCGCCAACTGGCGGCGCCCGGCCTGGAGATTGAGCTGGTCGATCCCAATCATCAGCGCCTGGATCATTATGATGTGATCCACGTTTTTTCCGCCATTAACGGCAACTACCGCGTGCTGGAGGTGGCGACCGAAATGGGCGTGCCGGTGCTGTTGTCGGCGGTGCTGTCGCCGGGATGGAGCCGCCAGGCGACGTGGCGAGCCGACATCGCCGACCGCCTGACCGGACGTCTCACAAAGTGGCAGGTGCAGACCAGCTATGCGCAGATCAAGCGGGCGCTGCAACTGGCGCAGATGGTCGTGGCGCTCGGCGCGGCCGAGAAGCAGGCGCTGATCGAGGGCTTCAAGCTGGAACCGGCACGCATCCAGGTGCTGCCCAATGGCATAGGCGAACAGTTCTTTCATGCGGACAGCGCCATCTTTCGCCGCCAGACCGGTCTGGAGGGGCCGTTTGTGCTGATGGTCGGGGCGATTTCGCCGTACAAGAATCAGCATGGGCTGGTGCGCGCGCTGGCGCAACTGGATTTGCCGGTGGTGCTGATCGGCCGCGCGCAGCATCAGCATCAAGCGTATTTGCAGCAGCTGCTGGATTCGCCCAAGGTACGCTGGCTAGGTCAGCTGGAGCATCACGATGCGTTGCTGGCCAGTGCCTATGCGGCAGCCTCGGTGCTGGCCTTGCCCAGCCAGGGCGAGGTGTTTCCGCTGGCGGTGCTGGAAGCCCTCGCGGCCGGCACGCCCGTGGTCATGACCGATGAAAGCGCACTTAGTCTGCCCCACAGCGGCTTCGCGCTGAAGCAACTGCGCTGGGATGATACGCAGGCGCTGTGTCGCGCAATCCAGGCGTTTGTGGCCGCACCGCCGCCGCGCGCGGACGTCAGCGCGCTGGTGCAAGCCTTTACCTGGCAACGCGTGGCGCAGAAGATCGTCAACTGCTATCACATGCTGCACGAGCGCGGCACGCGGGGGAAGCCTGATGCTGTTTAATTCCTTCAGCTTCCTGTTCCTGTATCTGCCGGTGGTCTTGGCGGGATACTTCCTGCTGTTGCGCTGGCGGCCGGCGTGGATCGCAGGCTGGCTGGCCCTGGCTTCGCTGTTTTTCTATGGATACTGGGACGCGCGGTATCTGCCGTTGCTCATAGGTTCCATCGTCTTCAATTACTGGTGCGCGCAGCATCGGCGGCTGCTGGGATTTGGCGTGGTGGCAAACCTGGCCTTGCTGGCGTACTACAAATACGCGAACTTCTTCCTGCCGGGGCAGGGCTGGGACATCATTCTGCCCGTGGGGATTTCGTTTTTCACTTTTACGCAGATTGCCTATCTGGTGGACTGCCATCGCGGTGGCACGGGCGAATACCGGTTGGTGCATTACACGCTGTTCGTCAGCTATTTTCCGCATTTGATCGCCGGGCCGGTCCTGCATCACAAGGAGATGATGCCGCAGTTCGACCGGCCGGCGCGGTTCGATATGGCGAATATTGCGATCGGCCTGTCGATATTCGTCGTGGGGCTGGCCAAGAAGGTGTTGCTGGCCGACCCGATATCGGTGCTGGTGGCGCCGGTGTTTGCGCCGCATGCCCAGCCGCAGCTGGTGGAGGCCTGGATCGGCACGCTGGCGTACACGTTCCAGCTGTATTTCGATTTTTCGGGATACTCGGACATGGCGATTGGCTTGTCGCGGCTGTTTGGCGTGCGCTTGCCGCTGAATTTCAATTCGCCATACAAGGCGGTCAACATCAGCGAGTTCTGGCGGCGCTGGCATATGACGTTGTCGCGCTTTTTGCGGGATTATCTGTACGTGCCGTTGGGCGGAAACCGGCATGGAAGCGTGAGCCGCTATCGTAATCTGATGGCGACCATGCTCCTGGGCGGACTGTGGCATGGCGCCGGCTGGACCTTCGTGGCGTGGGGCGCGCTGCACGGCGTGTACCTGGTCATCCATCATGGCTGGCAGGCGCTGTCGGGTTGGTCAACGCCGCGCTGGTGGGGGCGCTGGCTGACGCTGCTGGCGGTGATGGTGGCGTGGGTGCTGTTTCGCGCGCCGGACATGGCGACGGCCGGCGATGTGCTGCGGGGACTGGCCGGCCTCAACGGGGTTTCGTTGCCGCGCGGGATGGCGCCGCTGGGTGCGCTGGGCTGGCATCCGGCATTTGACGGCATCCGCTGGATAGACGTGAGCGGGCCGGCGCTTCCCGCGCTGCTGCTGGCGATGGCGCTGGCCTTGTATGCGCCGAATACGCAGGAGTGGTTCGACGGCTCCATGCGGTGGACGCCTGCCTTGTGGCGCAGTGCGCTGATGGCGACGGTGTTCCTGGGCTGCCTGTTCAATATGAACCGGGTGAGCGAATTTCTCTATTTTCAGTTCTGACCATGTACACACAAGCTGAATGGCGCCGCTACGTCACCGTGTTCTGCGGCATTGGCCTGCTGGTGACCGGCGCGGTGGCCACGCTGAATTACCGGGTCGATCCGTATCTGACTCACCAGTGGGATACGCCGCACCTCCAGCGCCTGCTGCCGGGGCGGGAAAAACTTAGCCCCTGGGGCAAGACCTACGCGCTGGCGCGGTTCCAGCCGCAGGTGCTGTATGTCGGCAATTCGCGCACCGAGCTGGGCCTGCCGGTACGGACCGCGCTGTTCGGCGAGCGGCGCGTGTTCAATGCGGCCCTGTCTGGCGCGTCGCTGGGCGATGCGGCGGCGATGGTGCGGCATGCCGCAGCGGTCAGCAGGGTGGAGACCGTGGTGTGGGGCATCGATGCGCCATCGTTTTCCATGGAAATTGGCAATACGGACTTCGACCGTGCGCTGGTGGCGGCCGATCGCCATTATTTTCTGCGGCGCGGCTTGATTAACCTGAAGCGGGCCATCAGCATCGATATGACGCTGGATTCGATTCGCGTGCTGCGCGGCACGTTTGGCCAGATCTGCCAGTCCAGCCTTGCCTTGTATGGGCAACGTGACGGGCGTTGCGTGCGGGACCGTATCGATAGTCTGGGCGGCGCCAGCGCCGCCATCTTGCCGCGCGTGCGGGATTTCGAGCGTGGCGCCGGGCCGACGGCGGATGCGATGCAGGAGCTGAACGTGAGTGTCGCCAGTCTTTGCCTGCAGGGCACGCGGTTGCGGCTTTATGTCAATCCCACGCATGCGATGACCAGCGATGCGCTGTACTGGGCCGGCAAATGGCCGGCAATGGAGGCCTGGCAGGCGCAGCTGGCCGAATTGGCGGACCGCCATCGCCGGCATGGCTGCGATGTGCGCGTGTTCGACTTTTCCGGCTTCAACAGCGTGACGAGCGAGGCGCCGCCGCAGGTCAGCGGCCTACGGGAAATGCGGAATTATTGGGAGACCTCGCACTACCGCGAGCGTGTCGGCGCCATGGTGCTGGCACGCATGTTCGGGCAGGCCGGCGGCGATTTCGGCGTTGAACTGACTCCGGCGACCATGGCGCAGCATCAGGCGGCGCAGCGGCTGGCACGGGATCGTTACCATACCGGGCATCCAGTGGAAACCGCACTGATCAGGAAGCGTTGAGCAGCACCGCACAGCCTTTCTCGCACACGCGCGATGACAGTTGTAGCGCTGGAAATTCCTGCTGCCAGCGTTGCACGATGGCCAGTTCGTCGCTGCGTGCCGCGTCGTCGAGGAAGATCCGGGCTTCCGGCGCCAGGCGCGGGAACAGCAGCGGCCCTGCGGGATAGCGCGCCTGGGCGCGGGTTGCCTGTGGTGGGCCGTCGATCACCAGCAGGTCGATGGACAGCTCGGCCGGCAGCGCGGCAATCGTGTACCACGGCCAGCTTTCACCCGACAAGGTGTGCGGCCGCAAGGGCGCGTCGAGCACCTGCGCCCAATCCTGCAGGCCGTGGAGCCTTAGCTGTAGCCGCGTTTTCTCGGCGTAGTGCGGATCATGTTCCAGGCTGATGACGCTGCCCGCGCCGTTCAACTGCATGCACCGCGCCAGCACCAGCGTGGAGACGCCGCTGCTGCATTCGACCACGCATGCCGGCCGCGCGCTGCGGGCGTGTCGCGCCACTTCCAGCAGAAAATCCGGCGACGCGGCCCAGTCGCGCGTGGGCGGCAGGCTGGATTTGAGGTCGAGTTCGGCATACAGGCCTTGCAGCGCTTCGAGCTGACGGAACAGGCTGGCGTTGTCCGATCGTGCCTGATCGCGCATGTCGAACAGCAGCAGGTGGGCATTGCGCAGTTTGTACAGGCTATACAGCAACAGCAGGAACGTCAAGGAATTGAGGAGCAAGGGCATGGCGATATTTCCTTAGCGACTGACTTTGCTGATGACGTAGCGATGCTTGCCGGATGCTTCGGCCGGAATCGCCGTCACTTCCTCAATCACGATGTCCACCGTTTCGCCCAGCCGGGCGCGGAATTGCGTGACGATGCTCAGCCGCAGCGAAGGCGGCAGGCCATCGACGCTGACCAGCAGCACGCGCGTGCAATCCAGCGTTTCCTGGATGATCTTGAAGGCGCGCACCTGCGGCAGGTCGCGCAGGATGTAGATCAGCGCCAGACCGTGCATGACCGTGCCGTCGCGCGCGACGACAAAATCGGTGACACGGCCTTCCACCCGTTGCAGCAATGGCAAACCGCGTCCGCAAGGGCAGGGCGATGGATCGAGCGCGCCGACGTCGCCGGTGGCGTAGCGGATGAAGGGAAAGTCGTAGCTGGCAAGATGGGTGATGACGATGGCGCCGCTTTCGCCCGCCGGCACCGGCTGGCCGCTGGCGTCAAGGATCTCGACGATGACGTCTTCGGCCGTGATGTGCAGGCCGCCTTCCGGGCATTCGTGGGCGATGAAACCGGCGTCGCGGCCGCCGTAGCCGTTGGCGACCGGCGCGGCGAAGGCGGCGCTCAGCAAGGCGCGCTGGTCCTCGTACAGCCGTTCGGCGGTGACGAAGACAACGCGCACACCGAGCCTGTCCAGCGCGACGCCGCGCGACTGGGCATGCTGCACCAGCAGACACATCACCGAGGGATAGCCGAACAGCATGGCCGGTCGCTGCTTCCGCAGGCGGGCCAGGTATTCGTCGAGCCGGGCCGGCGACAGGTCGAAGGCCGGCAGCAGGTCACTGCGCATCACGCGGTCGCGCCGGGCGCGCCACAGGTCCTGGGCGTGCAGTTCGATCGGCGAGCCCCACATCACCGCCTCGCGGTCGCCGATGTCGACGCCCCACCAGCGCGTGGCGCGCCATTTTGCGGCCACATCGTGGCTGATGCGCTGCTTGCCGAGATAGAAGATCAACGGTTCGCCGCTGGAGCCGCCGGTGGTGAAGCGTTTCATGTCGCCGGCGTCATCGGCGCAAAAATCGTCGCGATGGTCGTTGATGTGGGGCTTGCGCAGAATGGGCAGCAGGCGCAGGTCGCGTAGGTCGTGCACGCGCGTGGCGTCGAAGCCGGTGCGCGCATAGAGCTGGCGGTAGTAGGGAACGTGTTCGGACGCGTGCAACAGCAGCGCGCGCAGGCGCTGGAGTTGCAGTGTTTCGATCTGTTCGCGCGGCCACCATTGACTGGCTTCCATCCGCCGTCGCAGCATCGGACTGCGGTGGCGTTTGAACCATTCGTGCAGCGGGAACAGCGCGCCCGACACCAATGCTGTGTAGCCCAGCCGGCGCGGCCGGATCAGAACGCGGCGGTATTGCGCAAACAACAGCGGCGCGACGCCAGGCCAGCTGAAGCGACGCGCCGCAGCCTGGCCGGCCGCCGCCAAGCGGCGCGCCGTCGGCGCATCGGTCAGGATGGCGAGGATGGCGCGGGCCATGGCGTGCGGATCGCCGGGCGGTATCAGCAAACCATCGACATCGTCGCGGATCAGGTCCGGCACGCCGCCGACGTTGGTGCTGACCACCGGCACGGCGCTGGCCCAGGCTTCCAGTACCGAGATCGGCATGTTGTCGGCCAGACTGGGATTGAGCGCCAGATCGGCCTGGCGGTAATAGTCCGGCATGGCGGCGTTGTCGGTTTTGCCGGCGAAGTGGACGGTGGTCTGGAGCTGCAAGGCCTCGGCCAGCATTTGCAGGCGCGGCAGCTCCGGTCCTTCGCCACAGATCGTCAGGCTGGCGTGCGGCAGTTGCTTGCGCACCAAGGCGAATGCGCGCAGCGCCGTGGCATGGTCGTACAGCGGTTCCAGATGGCGGGCGATGAGAATGCCGGCGCGGCCCGGACGTTGCGGCGCGGGGATAAAGCGCTGCAGATTGACGATGTTGGGCACAATGTGCGTGGCGATGCCGTGTTGTCGAAATACCCGTGCGAGATAGGCGGACGGCACGATGACGGCGTGGGCGCGGCGCAGGCTGAAGCAGACGCTTGCCGCGCTGCGCGCCAGAAAGGCCGGCGCTTCGCCGCCGCGATAGTTGAGCACCACGCCTTTGCCGCGCAGGCGGCCGATCCAGATCGCCGGGGCCGCATGCAAATGCCAGGACCAGCCCGAGTTGGCCATCACATGCAGCAGTTGCGCGCGGCCGCTGGCGCGCCACAGATGCCAGAGGTAGGGCGGCAAGCGCAGCGCAGCGCGCAGGCCGCGTATCCGTGCCGCCCAGACGGGCCGCCACGGCGGGTTGACCTGGACCAGTTCCACGTGCGCGCCGGCCTCGCGCAGCAAGGCGGCCAATTGCACGGTCTGATTGGCCATGCCGCCGGCCGGCGGTGGCAGCGGCCCGATCAGGGCGATGCGCAGGCCGTTCATGGCGCGGGCGCCAGCAGGCGCTGGTAGATGTCGCCGTAGCGGGCGACGCTGGATTTCCAGCTGCGTTCGCTTTCGACGTAGGCGCGGGCCTGGCTGCGGAGCACGGGCCAGAGTTCCATGTGACGGATCAGATGCCGGACCTGGCCGGCAAGCGCTTCGGCGTCGCCGGCTTTGAACAGCAGGCCGGTTTTGCCGTGCTCGATCATTTCCCGGTGGCCGCCGACGTCGGAGGCGACGATCAGCCGGCCTTGCGCCATGGCTTCCAGCGGCTTGAGCGGCGTGACCAGCTCGGTCAGCCGCATCGGCAGGCGCGGGTAGATCAGGATGTCGATCAGGCTGTAATACTCGGCGATCTGGTCGTGCGCCGCGCGGCCGGCGAAAATGACCTGGTGTTGCAGGCCGAGCTGGTCCGTCAGCGCGCGCAGTGCCTGCTCCTGGGGGCCGCCGCCGACCAGCAGCAGTTGCAGCGCCGGCGTGGTCGTCAGCAGCCGTGGCAGGGCCTGCAGCAGCAAGGCCAGCCCTTCATAGGCGTAGAAGGAGCCGATGAAGCCGATCACCAGTTTTCCGCTCAATCCCAGGCGCCGCGCCAGCATGCGGTTGGGCGGCGGCGCGGCGCGAAAGCGACTGCTGTCGACCGCGTTGGGGATGACGGTGATGCGCGGCGCCGGGATGCCGCGTTGAATGATGTCGTCGCGCAGGCCTTCGCAAATGGTGGTGATGGCGTCCACCCGGCGCAAGGCGTAGGTTTCCAGCGCGCGCGTGAGCCGGTAGCGCAGGCCGCCGGGACGGCTGGTCCCGTGGTCGGCCGCGGCGTCTTCCCAGAAGGCGCGGATTTCGTAGACCACGGGAATATCCAGCGCGCGGCCCACGTGCAAGGCGGCGATGGCGTTCAGCGAGGGCGAGTGGGCGTGCAGCACGTGCGGCCGCGCCGCCGAGGCGACCTGGCGCAGGCGGCGCGCCAGGCCGGTGACCACCGCGATCTGTGCCAGGAGCGGCAGCCGCGCCCACCAGCGGCGTGCCGGCGGCGTGCGGAAGAAGTGCCAGCCATCGACCTCCTGCTCGGCCGGGGTCTCGCCCTGCTTGGCGCTGGTCAGGTGGATGGTGTCCCAGCCCATCCTGCGCTGCTGGCCGAGGATGGCCAGGGTGCGAAAGGTGTAGCCGCTGTGCAGCGGCGCGGAGTGGTCGAGGATGTGCAGGATGCGCATTATGCGGCCTGCCGTTCGAGGTGCCGGCCTGGCGTTTCCAGCATCTGGCGCAGGAAGGATTCGAACATCAGCAACGACCACAGCGGCGCGCTGTGGTCGCGCAGGCCGGACTGGTGCTGCTGCATCAACAGCTGCACATAATCCATGTTGAACATGTCGCAGCCGGACAGGACAGGGCTGCTCAGGCTGCGTTGCAGGCGCGTGCGCAATGGGCCTCGGAACCAGTCGGCCAGCGGCACGGAGAAGCCCATTTTCCGCCGATGCAGCAGTTCATCGGGCAGGTAGGGCGCCAGCGCCTGCTTGAACAGGTATTTGCCGGTGCCGCCATGCAGCTTCAACGCCGGCGGCAGGCCGGAGATCCATTCGACCAGCGGGTGATCGAGCAGCGGCACGCGCACTTCCAGGCCGTGCGCCATGCTGGCGCGGTCGACCTTGGTGAGAATGTCGCCCGGCAGGTAGGTTTTCAGGTCCAGGTATTGCACCAATGACAGCGCGTCGTTGGCGGGACAATGTTCAGCGTGGCGGCGCAGGGCGTCGACGGCGTGATAGTGGCCCAGGTCGCGCTTCAGCGCCGGACT
Organism: Duganella alba; assembly: GCF_009674495.1. GTDB lineage: Bacteria > Pseudomonadota > Gammaproteobacteria > Burkholderiales > Burkholderiaceae_D > Rugamonas > Rugamonas alba. The sequence goes on from NZ_WKJN01000001.1 coordinate 276,825, forward strand.
GAAAAGTTGTGCGCGCATGTCGTCTTTCATGATGCTGACGCCATGGAAGTAGGCGGCGACGGAGTCCCGCGCCAGGGCTTGCAGCGTGCTCTTGGCGCGAAGTGGACGCGGCGCCCAATCGGCCTTGGGATACAGCCGGCCGAGGGCGCCGAACACGGGCTTGCGCAGGCCCAGCGGCAGCAGCGCGCGCCAGCGCTCTTCGTGCAGGTGCCAGCGGTAGCGGCGGTAGCCGGCCAGATTCTCGTCGCCGCCGTCGCCGGACAGGGCGACCGTCACGCGCTGGCGCGCCAGCTGGCAGACGCGGTAGGTGGGCAGGGCGGAGCTGTCGGCAAAGGGTTCGTCGTACAGCGTGGCGAGCTGATCGATGAGTGCGGCGTCGTGTTGTTGCACCTGCTGGCTGTGGTGGCGGGTCTGGTAGCGCTCGGCCACCATGCTGGCGTAGTGCGATTCGTCGAACTGCGCGTCGGCGAAGGCGATGGAGCAGGTGTTGACCGGCGCGGCCGACTGCTGCGCCATCATCGCCACCACCGCGCTGGAATCGACGCCGCCGGACAGGAAGGCGCCCAGCGGCACCTCGGCCACCATGCGGATGCGCACCGCTTCCTGCAGGCGGGCGATCAGTTCGTCTTCGAGCTGCGGCTGGCTGACGAGGTTCTGGCGCTTGAACGGCGCATCCCAGTAGCGGCGCGGCTGGCCCGGCGCGCTACCGTGGCGCAGCAGCAGCGTGTGGCCGGGTTCCAGCTTGCGGATCTGGCGGAACACGGTGCGCGGTTCGGGAATGTAGCCGTAGGCGAAATAGTCTTCGATGGCGAGCGGATCGAGATCGCGGCGCAGTTGGTCGTGCGCCAGCAGCGCCTTGATTTCCGAGGCGAAGATCAGCTGTCCGTGGTCCAGCACGGCGTAGTGCAGCGGCTTGACGCCGAGCCGGTCGCGCGCCAGGAACAGGCTGCGCTGGCGGCGGTCCCACAGCGCAAACGCGAACATGCCGCGAAAGTGCTCGACGCAGCGCGCGCCCCATTGCTCCCAGGCGTGGACGATGACTTCGGTGTCGCAATGGGTGCGGAAGGTGTGGCCGAATTGCTGCAATTCGCGCATCAGCGCGGGAAAGTTGTAGATTTCGCCGTTGTAGACGACCGCCACGCTGTCGTCTTCGTTGAACAGCGGCTGCTGGCCGCTGGCCACGTCGATGATCGACAACCGTCGATGGCCCAGTCCCAGGCCCGGCTCGCGGTGCAGGCCGCCCTGGTCCGGGCCGCGGTGGCGCTGGATATCGGTCATGCGTTGCAGCAGGCCAATGTCGATGTCGGCCTGCTGGTAGAGGTCAAAGATTCCGGCGATCGCGCACATGGCTATCCTTTCGTCGATGGCTGGTGGGTAAGGCGGTCGTAGACGGCCAAATAGGCGGCGGCCATGGCGCTCAGGCTGAACTCGGTCAGCACGCGGCGGCGGGCGCGGGCGCCGTGCTGGGCGGCCAGACCGGGCGCGCAGTAGTAGTCGGCGATGGCGGCGGCCAGCTGGCCGGGATCGCGCGGCGCCACCAGTTTTCCGGTCCAGCCCGGCTGCACCAGTTCGGGATTGCCGCCAACCGCCGTCGCCACCACCGGCAGGCCGCTGGCCATGGCTTCGAGCACGGTATTGGAGGCGCCTTCGGCCAGCGACGGCTGCACGAAGACGGTGAAGGCGCGCATCAGGCGGGCGATGTCGTCGCGCGCGCCGGGCAGCCAGGCCAGGGCCGAGGTGCCGGAAGCGCGCAGCACGTCGAGGCACGGTTGGCGGCATGGCCCGTCGCCGATGATCACCAGGCGCATGCGGCTGGCGGCCAGGCCGCCTTGCGCCAGCAGCGTCAGGAAGGCATGCACCAGCGTGATGTGGTCCTTGACTTCGGCCATGCGGCCCACGCTGCCGATGACGAAGGCCTGTTCGGTCATGAAACCCTCCGGGCCGATGGCGGCCGGCGGTCCCAGCCGGGGATGGAACTGCACGCTGTCGACGCCGTTGCTGATGTGGGTGACGCGCTGCGGCCGGGCGCCAATGGTGTCGACCAGCCAGTCTTCCAGATCCTTGCTGACGGCGATGAAATGGCCGATCAGCGGCCGCAGCATTTGCCGCAGCAGGCGGTAGCGGCGCTTGCTGCCGTCGAGATCGTTGATGTCACGGCCGTGTTCGCCGTGCACGCGCAGCCGCACGCCGGCGGCGGCGGCCAGCAGCTGGGCTTCGATGCCGGCCAGGTTGCGCGTGTGGATCAGCTGCGGCTGTAGGCGCTTGAGGGTATGGAACAGGCGCAGATAGTGCGACCAGTCCTTGCCGTGGCGCTTGTTGATGCTGACGATCTCGACACCCGGCCGCTGGATGCGCAGGCGGAAGTCGCTGGCATCCTCCAGGCAGACGATGGCATGGCGGTAGCGCTCCGGCGGCAGGTGGTTGATCAGGTTGACCAGGCCGTTTTCCAGCCCGCCGACGTCGAGGCGGTGGATCAGGTGGACGATCAGCGGCGCGGCTTCAGCGGTCGACATGGCGCAGTCCCTGGTCGATGGCGGGCAGCATGGCGGCCAGCAGATCGCGCATGGCGGCTTCGGCGTTGGCGGGCTGGTCGTCGTAGGCGGCGGCAACGACGATTTCGGCGCCGCCGTCGTTGCCGCCGGACAGCTTGGCTTTGGCCAGCAGCAGCTTGAGCAGCTGCGGGCTGGCGGTTTCGACGCCGCCCTGCCTGTACCAGCGCCAGACCAGCAGCTTGTAGTTGGCGGCCTGCTGGACCGATTGGCGGATCGCCAGGCGACGGCCCGCCACGCTGACGGTGCGTTGCGCGGCGCTGACTTCCTCCCATTGCGGCGCGCCGGAAACCACCGTGCGCTGCACCTGCGCCAGCAGTTCCGCGCCTTCGGATTGATGGCGATACCAGGTCAGTTGCAGCGTAACGGTGCGCTGGCCGTCGCTGTAACGTTGCGAGACGCGTTGTGGCCGGCCTTTGTGCAGCATGTGCCAGTCGCCGGCGCGCATCGGGCTGGCGCGCCACGGCGCGGGCGGCGCGGCCAGCGTCAACGGCGGTTCCGCCGTGGCGTCCGACGGCGCGCGCAGCACCAGCGCGGCGAGCAGCGGCCAGATGGCGCTCAAGGCAACGATGGCGACGGCGACACGGATGAATTGCGCGGTCGGGGCGACCTGCGGCGGTGCCACGCCGGTGGCCGACGCCTGCGCTGCTGGTTCGGCATCGCGCCAGTAGGCGCCGAACCAGAACAGCATGGCCATCACCACGCCAAAAAACACCCAGCCATAGATCAGGTGATCGACGCCGGAGGCCAGTTTCATATTGCTCCAGTGGCCAATCAGCACGACCATGCAGGCGCGCAGGCCGTTTGCCAGGATGGGCAGCAGCAGCGAAATGGTGATGAATATCAGCCGCTTGCCAGCGCTGTGGTAGTTGACGCCCGCATACAGCATGCCCAGCGCGAGCGACGCGATCAGGTAGCGCAGGCCGCTGCAGGCGTCGGCCACGGCCCAGTTGCCTGTGGGCAGGGCGATGAAATTATTGTCATGGAAGACCGGGATGCCAATCAGTTGTAGCAAGGCCACGGTGAAGCGGGCGGTAAAGTCGATCAGCGCCGGCATCAGCACTTCGCCAAACGGCACCGTCAGCAGGGTGTAGGCCAAGGGAAAGGCGATCGCTGTCGCCAGCGCGCGTCCCAGCACGGTGGCGACAGCGGCAATACCGGTCAGTACCAGGCAATATTGTTGCAGCACCTGCACGCTGGCGACGGCGGACAGCATCCAGACCGCGCCCAGGGCGGCGATCAGCGGCAGGCCGGGCGGCCATGGACGCCGCGCGACGGTTGCCAGCTGCGCGCGGCGGCGCCAGATCAGCCAGCCCGCGACCGGCAGGATCAGGAATCCGTGGGTGAAGGTGGCCGAGCGTATCCACAGGGTCACGATGGCGCTGACCGTGGGCAGGTGGATGATGAGCACGGCAGCCAGCGTCAACGCCAGGCAGATGTGTGCCGGCTGCAGCGAGGCGCCGGGCTGCACGGGCGTGGCATGCGGTGGCGACAGCAGGGCGGCGCGGCCGGTTTTCATGGCGCACGCTCCATTTCGGCCAGGGTGTCGAGCAGATGCGTTTCAACGCCCAGCATGCGGCCCAGCCGTTGCAGGTTGTGTTCCCAGCGGTAGTCGGCGAGGATGCGCTGGCGCGCGGCGGCGCCCATGCGCGTATCCGGCGCGTGCAACTGGCGGCAGGCGGCACTGATGAATTCGGCGCCGCCGTCGGCGCAAATGACTTCGGTGGCTGGCGTGACGGAGATGCCTTCCAGCGCTTGCGGCGAGGCGATCACAATTTTCTGCATCGCCATGGCCTCCAGCACCTTGTTCTGGACGCCCCGGGCGACGCGCAGCGGCGCGACCACCAGCGCGGCGTGCTGGAGATAGGGCCGCACATCCGGCACGGTGCCGCTGACCTGGATGCCGGGCAGCCGCAGCAAGTCGCGTACCTGCGTCGCCGGGCGTGAGCCGACGATGTGGAATTCCAGGTCCTTGTGCTGGGATAGCAGCGTGGGCATCACGCGCTCGGCAAACCAGCTGACGGCGTCGATATTCGGTTCGTAGTCCATGGCGCCGGTGAAGACGATGGCGCGCGCGGCGCCAAACGGTGACGGATGCAGCTGCTGGGGCGAGAAGTAGCCGCTGTCCACGCCGTTGCAGTAATAATCCACCTTGTCCGCCGATTCGGGCGCGCGGCGCTTGAACAGTTCGGCTTCGGCGGGGGATACCAGCAGCACGCGGTCGAATTCGGCGGCGGCCTTGCGTTCGAACTCCAGCAGCAGCCGGCCTTCGCGCCGGTACAGGCCGGAAAGCGGCCAGGGCTTGTTGTCCGCGTAGCTATGCCACTTTTCGGAATCGACGTCGACCAGGTCCAGCACGCGCCACAGCGGGCCGTGCGAGGTGCCGCACGGCAGGTATTGCGCCATCGGCCCGGAGTAGGCCAGGCAAGTGCTGATATGGCGCTCCTCCAGCGTTTTGTCGACCCAGCGTTGCAGGACGGCGTGACGGAAATACGGCAGGCTGAGCGCTTCATCGCGCAGCAAGGCGGACAAGCCGGACAGCCGTGCCCAATGCGGCGGCATGCGCACGAAGCAGCTGCTGGCGCACAGTCCGGCCAGGTGTTGCGCGTAGGCGTCGTCGTCGTCGCTGTCCAGGAAGGTGCCGAGATGGATGCGGAAGTGCTGCCGCAGATATTGCAAGGCGTGATAGGAACGGATCTTCTCCCCCTTGTTGGGCGGATAGGGCAGTCGGTGGCATAAAAAGAGCAGATCGCGCATGGCCGCTATCCCAGTTGGCGCACGATGTGCGGCCCGATCAGGTTGGCCACGGACAGCGGCAGCAGGCGCCACGCCTTGATCAGCATCTGGTAGCGCGGATTGAGCGGCTGGACCTGCTTCAACTGCTTGCTGCGGTGCAGTTGGTAGTCGTAATGCAGCGGTTCCGGCTCGAAGCCCCAGTTTTTCTTGAACGCGAATGAGCCGGTGCCGTATTTGCTGCGGCCAAAGTCAAACAGCGTGCAGCCGGCCAGGCAGGCGCGGCGCATCACCTCCCAGTACATGAAGTCGTTTCCGGCAAGGACGCGCGCCTGCGCGCCGCCGCCGCCGTAGTACGGCAGGATCTGGTCGCGGAAGCGGAAGCTCATGACGGCGCACACCGGGCGCGACGCCTGCTGGACGCACAGCACTTGGCAGTCCTCGGCGAAGACTTCCCGCAGCAGTTGGAAGTGGCGGCGGCTGAACATCGGCGTGCCGAGGTGATGCATGCTGCGGGCGTAGCAGTCGAAGAAGCGGCCGGTATCGGTTTCCACCGTGCTGGCGAGTTCGGCCGTTATGCCTTTGCGCACCATGGCGCGCTGCTTGCGCGGAATCGCCAGCATGTTTTCCTGGGGATCGGCGTGCAGGCGTTTGCGAAAGGTCGCGTAGGTATCCTGGTGCAGCCAGTCGGCGTGGTGCGGCTGCCGATGGCGGTATTCCAGGTGATCGACCTGGAGCCGGGCCGCCAGCTGTTGCGCGGCGGCGTCAACGGCCTGGGCCGCGTGAGCGTCGGTGGCCGCGATGCCGCCATAGACGCAGAACGGCAGCGAGCACAACGTGTTGCCGAACAGCCGGCTGTTGACCTGCGCCAGCGGCAGCACGGCATGCAGTTCGCCGCCGTCGTCGGCCGCGTACATGAACCAGGTGCGGTGGCCAAGGCTTTCTTCCATGATGCGCTGCCAGCCGGCGCGGTGGAAGAAGGTCGCGTTCGGGCAGCGCAGCACGAAATCGTCCCAGCGTGCGCGGTCCTGCGATGCCATCAGCCCGACGGTGTAGTGCGACATCATGCGCTTCCCAGAAAAATGTCATCGACGCGGCCCCAGCGGAAATCGGTCAGCAGCCGGTGGATGCGCGCCTCCATGCGGTGCAGATTGAGGTAGTGGCGCATCCGGGTCTTCAAACCGATGCCGGGCAGCACAGGCTGGCCGGGGTCAAGTTCCCAAGGGTGAAAGTAAAATATGCCAGCTTGCCCATCTTGCGAGTTGATGCGTCGCAAAGCCCAGCGCGAAGTGGCATAGGGCAGCAGGCGGAAATAACCGCCGCCGCCGGCCGGCAGGTTGTGGCCCAGCACACGCACGGTGCTGACGGGCAATTCCAGCAGGCCGTCGCTGCCCAGCGGGCGCCAGGCGAAGCGTGGCGCATCCGGCATGCCGTAGTGGTCGTGGCGGATCGGGTAGATGCTGGAACTGTAGCGGTAGCCCGCCTGCTGTAAACAATCCAGCGCCCAGAGGTTGGCCTGGCCGATCGAGAAGCTCGGGGCCCGGTAGCCGCGCACGGCCTGGCCGCCCAGTTGTTCCAGCAGGTTTTTGCTCAATGTGATGTCGTGGCGGAATTCGTCCGGCGTCTGCTCGCTGGCGCGCAGGTGGGCGTAGCCGTGGCTGGCCAGTTCGTGGCCTGCATCGACGATGCGGCGCACCAGCGCCGGATACCGTTCGGCGATCCAGCCCAGCGTGAAGAAGGTGGCCTGGGCCTGGTGTGCGTCCAGCAGGCCGAGGATGAGGTCGACATTGCGCTCCACCCGGCACGGCAGCCTTGGCCAGTCCGCGCGGTCGATGTGGGGCGCGAAGGCGGAGACCTGGAAATAGTCTTCAACGTCCACCGTCAGCGCGTTCATGGCCGCCGCTCCCGCCGGCTTTGCAGCCAGTTGACGGTGGCGGTCGCCACGCGTTCGGCGGCGCGGCCGTCCCAGTATTGCGGCACGCGGCCGGATTTGCCGCCGTAGCGCAGGATGTCGCGGCACAAGGCCAGGATCACCGCCGGGTCGCGGCCGGCGATGGCGTTGCTGCCCTCGGAGACGGTGATCGGGCGCTCGGTGTTGTCGCGCAAGGTCAGGCAGGGGACGCGCAGGGCGGTGGTTTCTTCCTGTACGCCGCCGGAATCGGTCAGCACCACGCAGGCGTGTTTCATCAGGCCGAGCATGTGGAGATAGGATAGCGGCGGCAGGCAGGCGATGTGTGGCGCGTCCAGCATCGCGCTCAGTTCGTAGCGCTGCAGCATGGCGCGCGTGCGCGGGTGCAGCGGGAACAGCACCGGCAGGTCGTCGCTGAGCCTGACCATGGCGGTCATCAGCGCGCGCAGCCGCTGCGGATCGTCGACGTTGGACGGACGATGCAGCGTCAGCAGCGCATACGGACCGCCGTCGCGCACAAAGCCGGCCAGATTGGCCTGGCGCAGCACCTCGGCGGCGCTGGGCGCCTTGCCTTGCTGGCGCAGCAGCGTATCGATCATCACGTTGCCGACGAAATGGATGCGGTGCGGGGAAATGCCTTCGCGCAGCAGGTTGCTGGTGCCGCTGGCTTCGCTGGTGAACAGCAACTCCGAGATCTGGTCGGTCAGCACGCGGTTGACTTCTTCCGGCATGGCGCGGTCGAAGCTGCGCAGGCCGGCTTCCACGTGCAGCACCGGGATGTTTTTCTTGGCCGCCGTCAGCGCGCAGCCGAGCGTGGAGTTGACGTCGCCGACCACCAGCACCGCCGTCGGCGCGACATGTTCGAGCACCGGCTCGAAGCGGCGCATCACTTCGGCGGTCTGGACGGCGTGGCTGGCCGAGCCCACGTCCAGGCGGAAATCCGGCGGCGTCATTTCCAGCGTGTTGAAAAATTGCGCGTCCATGTCGGCGTCGTAGTGCTGGCCGGTGTGGACCAGCACGGTTTCGACCTGGGTTTCGGACGGACTGAAGGCGCGCAGCAGCGGCGCCATCTTCATCAGATTGGGCCGGGCGGCAACCACGCAGGCGAGGCGATAGGGACGGGACATGGCAGGGCTCCGTTAAAACGCCACGATCACGGTCGCGCCGACGCCGTTCTCACGGTAGTTGCCGCCCTTGTTGCTGGTGTGGCGGACGTGGCGCAGGTCGGCGCTGGCGCTGATGCGGGACGACAGCTGGCGCGTCAGGCTCAGGGTCAGCGCGCTGTTGTGGTCTTCGCGGCCGGTGGTGAGGGACTTGGCGCGGCTGTGGCTGGCGCCCAGGGTCAGGCTGCCGCGCGCGGACATGCGCCAGTTCCAGCCGGCCTGAAGGCTCGTCTGGCGCGTGCGGTCGGTGAGCGTCAGTTCGTCCGGGCCGAGGATGACGCTGTCGATGGCGTTGCTGGTCTGGCCGCTGCGGCCGGTGGTGGCCAGGTGCACGGCCAGCGCGCTGCGCGGCGTGCTGTAGACGCCCGACAGCCGCCCTTGTTTCTGCAGATAGTAGCGATGGCTGAAGAAGTTGACGTTGCCGTCCGTGCCCAGCATCTGCGAAATGGCCAGGAAAACTTTGATGGTCTGCATGCGCAGTTGTGGATCGGGAATGCGGGTGGCCCACAGATCCCACAGGAAATCGGTCAGGCCCTCGGGCCGGACGCTGAAGAATTCGCCGTGGGTGGTGGTGATGTCTTCGTTGTAGGTGAGCGTCCAGAACATGCTGCGCAGACGGTAGCTGGCGTCCAGGCTGTAAGTCTTGCCGAAAAAGCGGTGGCCGATGCTGGCCGACAGGCGCGTGTGCGGCGAGGGCGTCCAGACCCCGCCGATGGTGCCAAACCTGCCTTGCGGCTGGGCGCTGGCGGAGTGGTAATCCTGCTTCTCGTAGCCGGCGGTGCCGAACACCGAGATGTTGCTGTTGACCGGATAGCTCAGCGTCAGCGCCGCGTTGCTCATGGTGACCGGGGCCAGCGCGGCATCGTCCAGTTGCGTGCGTTGCAGGCTCAAGTCCCAGTTCCAGCCGCGTCCGCCGTTGTCGCCGGTCAGTTGCAGCGTTTCGCCGGTGCTGCGCACGTCCAGCAGGCCGCCGCTGCCGGCGTGCTGGTAGTCGTAGCGCAGCAGGGCGGTGGCGAAGCCGCGGAAGTAATGCCGCAGGTACGGGCTGAAGGCCTGGGTGCGCACGGTGGTGCTGTTGCTGTTGGTGAGGGCGGGATCGATCAGTTGCGGGCCGAAGGCCGACACGTTGCGCTCGCTGATGCCGGCGCGGGCGTCCAGAAACAGCCAGTCTGGCAGCAGTTCGGCGTGGCCGTTGGCGTCCAGTTGCTGGGCGGTGCGGTCCGGCTGGCGCGTGTACGCCACTTTCTGCAAGGTGTAGGACAGCGCCAGTTGCAATCGCGGTCCGTCGGTCGAGACCAGCACGCCGGGCGACACTTCGGTGATGAACTGCCCGCGCGCCTGTTCCGGCGGCGCCAGGTTCATATTGTCGGTGTAGCTTTCACGCAGGCGCACGGTGGGCGTCACGGTCCAGTCGGCCGGCCTGGCCATGGCTGGCAGCATCAGCAATACCAGCACCGTCCAGCCGCCGGGCGCACCACGCTGCGTCACGCTAATCATAATAACCATAGTATTCGCTGCCGGGAAAGGCGGTGCTCTTGTTGTAGACCAGGTTGACATTGGGACATTGCTCGATATGCCGCAGCGCTTCCTTGACGGCGTGCTGGGTGGTGCGCTCCGACTCCACCACCAGCAGCACCTGGCCCATCTGCGAGGCCAGCACGCTGGCTTCGGTGGTCATCAGCAGGGGCGGCGAATCGAAGATCACGATGCGGTCGGCGTAGCGTTCGGCGATTTCCGTCAGCAGGCGGCTCATGCTGCGGCTGGCCAGCAGTTCGGTGGCGTGCTTGTTGGCGCGGCCGGCGGGCAGGATGCTCAGTGTCGGCACATTGGTTTTCAGGATGACGTCGGCCAGGCTGGTCTTGTCGCGCAGCAGGATGTCCATCAGGCCGGGCTCGGGCGGCAGGCCCAACACCTTGAGCACCGACGGCCGGGCGACGTCGGCGTCCACCAGCAGCACCGTGATGTCCATTTCCATGGCGATGCTCATCGCCAGGTTGACCGCGCAATAAGTCTTGCCTTCGCCCGGTACGGCGCTGGTGACCACGATCAGGTTGCCATGACGGATGGCGGGCACGTCGCCGTCGCCGCGCGCGTTGCGCAGCAGCGGCCGCTTGATGGTGCGGAAGTCTTCGGCCACGGTGGTGCGGCCGCCTTCCTGCGTCACCATGCCGAGCTGGTGCAGGCGGGCCAGGTTGATGTCGATATGACGCGGGGCGATGGCGGTGGGCATCGTGATTTCCTCAGCGCAGGATGGTGGAGGCCAGCACGCCGCCATACGCCAGCATCAGGCCGGACAGCGCGATGCCGAACAGGTATTTGCCGCGCCGGCGCTTGGCTTTCTCGGTCGGCGTCCAGTTCATGGCGATGGTGCCGAGCACCGGCAGGCCGGTGCGGTCGCGCAATTCCTGCGGACTCAGAAAGGTGGGCCGGACCTGGCTGATCAGCAACGCCGCCGCCACGCCGGTCAGCAGCGCGCCGCCCAGCGTGATGGAGTACAGCAGCACCCGGTTGGGACCGATCGGCGTCAGCGGCACGGTGGGCGGGTCGATGATCTTGAACGACATCATTTCCGTCGTAGAGCTGAGGTCGCCCGACAGGCGGGCGGCTTCGCGCCGGCTGATCAGCTTTTCGTAGTTGTCCTTGTTGACCTGATAGTCGCGGTTAAGCTGGGCCAGTTCCATCTCGACCTCGGGCACGGCGCCGGCCTGGGCCAGCAGACGCTGGTGGCGCAAGGTGTATTCCTGCACGCGGGCGGTGATGGCGGCAACGCGGGCCTCCGCCTCGGTCTGCGCGACTTTCAGTTGCTGCAGCATGGGGCTGTAGTTCTTGCCGGGATCGCTGGTCTGCTTGAGCTTGCTTTCCTCGACCTTGCGCTGCTCCAGTTGCGCCACCAGGCGCTTGGCGGCGATGATGTCGGGATGCAGCTCGGTGTATTGCATGCGCAGCGCATCCAGGCTTTTGTTCAGCGCGGAAATACGCCCGTCGAGTTCGGGATTGTCGATGACGGCCGGGTTCATGTCGGCGCCAAGGATGGGTTCGTCTCCAGTGATCTGGTTGGCGATCGCGTTGCGCGCCTGCTCGGCTTCGGCCAGTTCGAGGCGGGCGGCATTGAGCGCGTCGGACGATTGCATCAGCTGGCTGCTGTAGTCGCCGCCCTGGCGCGGCAGCAGGCCGGTGTTTTTCAGCCGGAAATCCTTGACGTTGTTTTCGGCGGCCGTCAATTTGTCCTCGTAAGCCTTGATCTGCTCGTCGATGAATTGCACCGCCTTGCGCGTCTCGCCGCTCTTGCCCTTGAAACTGCCTTCGACAAAGATGGTCAGCAGCGATTGCACGACGTCGCGGACGATGCGCGGATTGCTGTTGTTGTAGGTGATGGTGTAGATGTCGAGGTTGCCGGTGCCGTTGATGCGGATCTTGTTCATCAGCTCGTCCAATTGCTGCTGCTGTTCGCGCGGCGTGCGGGCGCCGATGTCGAGGTCGACCATGCGCATGACGCGCTCGACATTGGGCCGGCTCAGCAGGGTGCGGCTCATGATGGACACCTGCTGTTCGATGTTCGGCATGCTGGTCATGCCCGCCAGCAGCGGCTTGAGGATGCTCTGCGTGTCGACGAACACGCGCGCCGTGGTCTGGTAGTCGTCCGGCAGCAGGGCGACCTTGGTCCAGCCCAGCACGGCCACCAGCCAGGCGACGGAGACGGCGGGCCAGCGATATTTCCATATCCCTTTCAGGCTGGATATCAGCTGACTGATGAGCTCCTCCATGTTGTTTATCTCCAAGGGCTGGCGGCAGGAGATTCCGATTATATTTTTCTCAACTGGGCAGTCGTTGAGGCATATCAAGCAGAGACTGGCGAGTTTTCTGAATCATTGCATCGAGGAGGAAACATCATGCGTGCATTCATCTGCTTCATCCTGATGGCGCTGCTGGGGGGCTGTGCCCACCGCGTCAGCCTGTCGGACACGCCGGCCGCGCCCTTGCAAGGCGATTACCAGATCGGCGCGGGCGACGTCGTCAACATCAATGTGTGGCGCAATCCCGAGGTCTCGCTCAGCGTGCCGGTGCGGCCGGACGGCAAGATCACCACGCCGCTGGTGGAGGATCTGCAGGCGGCCGGCAAGACCTCCACCGAGCTGGCGCGCGACATTGAAAAGGCGTTGAGCAAATACATCCAGCAGCCGCTGGTGACGGTGATCGTGACCAGCTTCGTCGGCCCCTACGGCCAGCAGATCCGGGTGATCGGCCAGGCGGCGCGGCCGCAGGCGCTGGCGTACCGGCAGGGCATGTCGCTGATGGACGTGCTGATCGCCGTGGGCGGCATCACTGATTTTGCCGCCGGCAACAAAGCCAACATCATCCGCACGGTCGACGGTCAGCGGCAAATGGTGCCCGTGCGGCTGCAGGATTTGTTGCGCGATGGCGATATTTCAGCCAACGTGGCGGTACTTCCGGGCGATATCCTGGTGATACCGGAAGGCTGGTTCTAGTCGTGGGAGAATTATTTTTCAATTTTGTTGGAACTTTCTATCTGAGCCGTGTGTCTCATGAATATGTACACCTGATAGGAAGCCAACCGTGCACCATGACGATGCTATTGTTTCTTTCGAGGTCGACAGCGATATGCGCGACCTCGTTGTCGGCGAAGGCAAGGCCGAAGCCGCGTTGGACCACCCCCTGGATCAGCAGATTTTTCATATCCGTATGGCCAATTCCCAGGGGCGACGCGAGGCAGCCAGTCTGCTGTTAAGGAAAATGTACGGTTGGCGCGGCTATTCAGTCGATCCCAGCGTTGTGCATTCCCCCAACAAGATCACGCTGTTTGCCGAAACCGGCGGCGAAGTCGTCGGCACCATGTCGCTGTGTCTGGATAACGACGAAATCGGCCTGCCGGCCGACGAAAACTTCCGCGACAAGCTGGACGAACTGCGCGCCCAGCACCGCCGCCTGTGCGAACCATCCCGGCTGGCCATCGACAAAGGCGTCGCCAAGCGGGTATTCGCGGCATTGATCCATATTTCCTACATTTACGCCCGCAATATCCACGGGTACACCGATTATGTGATCGAGGTCAATCCGCGCCATGTGATGTTCTACAAGCGCATGCTGGGATTTCGGGACTTTGGCGCGGAGCGCAACTGTACCCGCGTGGGCGCGCCGGCGGTTCTGCTCAGGCTGGACCTGGAATACATGGGCGAGCAGATCCGCAAGTTCGGCGGCTTGATGGAACAGCATGGCAATGAGCGCTCCTTCTATCCGTATTTCTTCCCGACCTGGGATGAACCCGGTATCACTGGCCGTCTGTTGACGGGGGCGACTTGAGATAGTTGGCCGGAATCGCGTAGGTAATGCCGCTGGGCGCGGTGATCGCTGATTCCTTGACGCCCTTGACGAACACCATGTTGACGACGCCGACCACCTCGCCGGTGGCGGGATCGAACAGCGGGCTGCCGCTGCTGCCCGGATAGGCGGTGCCGTCGAGCTGGAACACCGAGTACGCCGGCTTTTGCAGTTGGCGCGCGGTCTTGCCGTCCAGTTGACGGGCGGTGACAGCGGGCGTTGCCAATGGCGTGATGGCGGAAACGATGCAGCGGTGCGTCACGTGGTTCAGCCCCAGCACCATGCCGAGCGGGAAGCCCATGAAGGCCAACGCCTTGCCTTCGCGTACCTTGCTGGAATCGCCGAGGCGCAGTGCGGGCAGGGCGCTGCCTTTGCTGATGCGCAGGCGGGCCAGGTCGTGGTCCTTGTCCATGCCAATCAGCGTGGCGGCGCGGAAATGGGTGCTTTCGCCGGCGCGCACCAGCACGCCGAGCGTGGCGGTCTGGCCCTTGTTGACCAGATCGTTGACGACGTGCGCGGCGGTGACGACAGTCAAGCCGTCGCCGATGACAAAACCGGTGCCGATGAAGCTGACGGCAGGGCCGCGTGTCTGTTGCAGGCTGCCGACGCCGACCACGGAAGGTTTGACCTCCTCGATCACCTGCATCAGCTCCTGTGCCCGGGCGGATTGCAGGAGGCAACAGAGCAGGGCAATGCGCAACAGTATGTTCATAGTGAATTCCTCGTTTGCAAGGCTGCCGCGCACATCAGCAGGGTGGACAGCAAGGTAATGCGGGGCACGTCGATCAGGCTGTCGAACAGGCCGACCGCCTGGAAGGCGAGCAGCGCGGCGAGCCAGGCGGTGTCACCGCGCCGCAGCAGCGCCGTCGCCGCGCCCAGGATGAGAAGTGCGTAGCCGCACAGACCCAGCCAGCCCATGTCGAAATACAGATTCAGGCCGAGATTCTTGATGTGCCAGGGCAGGTGGCTGCGGTCGCTGCTGAAGAACCAGTAATCGTTGGCCGCCGAAAAACTGCCGTTGTGCAGCAGCTCGCGCCCGTCCGGCACCGTGCGCAGGCTGACGTTGTCGACGTCAAGCACCACCTGCTGGCCCTCCGCGGCGATTTCCAGCTTGACCGGCAAGCCGTCGCTGCCGAGCAGGCCGGAATCGATGGTGTACAGATAATGCTGACTAGCCTGGCCGGCGGGAATCTGACGCAGCGGCGCCGCCACGCAGGTTTGCGGGTAGAGCAACTGGCGCTGGCACAGATTCAGGTGCAGGAAGCCCGGCCTGCCGCCATTCCAGACATCGACGCCCAGCACATATTGACGGTGTGGCGCAACATCGACCGCTTGCAGGATGCGCAGCAGTTCGCCGTAGCCGGCCGCGTATTCGCCGGCGGCCAGCCGCAAATGGCGGTTGCCACCCTGGTCCACGAACTGGTAGCTGGGAGGAACCTCGCGCAGCGGGTTGCGCCAGTAGTAGGTTGCCGGGAAAGCGCCTGTTCCCATGCCGAGGAAGGCGGTGACGGCGCCATCGTCCATCATGCCGAGCGCCTGGCGCCAGTGGCGCACACGTGCCGACCAGTCGCTGCCGACAGTACTGAAGCGCTCGTTGACGTAGTAGCCGTGATAAATCGGCACCGCGGCGCTCAGCACCAGCACACCGGCCAGGGCCGGCACGGCGTGGCGCCGGTTCATGGCCACCGCCAGTACGCCAAGCCCGAGCAAGGCGGCGCCGTAAGCGCGATAGCCGCCGATGCGAAAGCAGATGTCCAGCGCGGCAAGGACGCCCAGTCCTGTGGCCAGCACCGCCGGGCGGCGCAGCACGGTTGCCGCGGCGACGGTGGTGACGGCGATTGCCAGGCCAAGGTACAGGCCCCGTGAAAACGTCGCCAGGCCGGCATAGCATGCGATCGGCAGCAACAGGACGGCTGCAATGTTGCGCAGCGGCGAGTGGCGGTCGAACAGCCAGAGCGCAAGCAGCGGCGTGGCCAGCGCCAGATAGCCATCCAGCGCCGCGCCACCGGTGTGCATCGCCGAGAACGGCGCGCTGATGCGGTAGTCGCTGGAAAAATTGAGCAGGCCGGGAAATTGCATGCGCTCCCGGATCGCGGCTGCGGTGACCAGCAGCAGACCCAGCATCATTCCGGGCAGCAGATATTGACGCAGCCCCTGCAATTGCGGTCCGGCGGCGTGCCTTAACGGCGGCAGCAGCACCAGCGTCCAGAGCCAGCCTTTGGCGATCCGCAGCGCGTTGGCGGGACTCAGATAATTGTTGAAGGTGTTGACGTCGATGGTCTGCAAGGGCCGCAAGCCGCGCCACAGTCCGATGACGACGGCGAGCGCCATAACCAACAGTCCGAGGCGAAACAGCCGCGGCCATTGCGGCAGGTCCGTCGCCGCCTGCGGCCAGCGCCAGTAGACCATGCCGGCCGTCAGCATCAGCAGCAGATCGAGTTCTTCAAGAAAAAACCAGCCGGTGCGTGGCGCCAGGTCCAGCACCGGCAGCAGCGCCGGCAGGGCGAATAGCCACAAGTCAGGACGCCACCAGAGCAGTGCCGCATAGGCCGCCAAGATGAACCCCAGCCAATTGCCGGCCAGCGGATAGACCATGAGCGACCAGCCCAGGCCGGCGAAAAACGCTACCGCCACCAGTTTCGGCCAGGTCGCGCGCATCGGCATGGGCGTTATTGCGCCAACAGCGCCTGGACGGCGTCGCGGCGGTCGAAGCCCTTGGCTGCCAGCAGCGGCTCCAGCTGCGCGCGGGCGCCGGGCTTGTCGCCGGACTTGGACAAGGCGACGCCGTAGTGATAGCGGATCTCATTGTTTGCAGGGACTTGTGTCGCCGCTTGCTTGAGCAACGGCAGCGCACGTTCTAGTTTGCCCTGTTCCACCAGCACCCAGGCCAGCGTGTCGGTGACGGTTGCGCTGCCGGGCGCCAGCTTGTGTGCCTTTTCAGCATAGTCGAGCGCGCGTGGATCGCGCTGCTGCTGGTACAGCCACGCCAGGTTATTCAATGCGATCACCTGGGTCGGCGCCTGCTTGATGACCAGTTCGAACTGCGCGGTGGCGGCGGGATAGTCCTTTTGCGCCAGCAGGCTGCTGGCAAAATAGACGCGCGTATTCACATCGCTGCTGTGCGTGGCCAGCCACTGCTGCGCGCGCGCGCGGGCTTCGCTGACCTTACCTGCCTGAATCAGGGCGCCGTACAGTGCCAGCAAGGCGGGACCGGACGGCTGCCTGTCAAAGGCTTCCTGGTACAGCGTGAGGGCCTTGCCGAGTGCTTGCGTGGCGCCTTCCTTGTCGTTGGCCTCGGCGCGCGCGCCGGCCAACTGGTGCTGGATCACGGCGGAATTCGGCTGCAGCGCCGCCAGCTTGCTCCAGTTGTCCAGCGCGGCATCGTCCTGGCCTATGCGCGACTGCAACGCGGCCACCAGCGCCACCACCTGCGGATTGGACGGATTGGTGGCGAGCATCTTCTGCGCCAGCAGCAGCGCTTTCGGCGCCTCGTTGTTACGCGAGTAGAAGTGCGCCAGCCGCAGCGACGGCTCCAGCAGGTCGGGCTTCGCCTGCACCGCGCGCTCCAGCCAGGCGGCTGCCGGTTTCAACTGGCCCTGGTTGATCGCCAGATTGGCCAGCTCCGTCATGATATCGACGTTGTTGCTGTCTTTGGCAAGCGCGGCTTCCATGCGCTTGCGCGCCGCCTCGGGCTTGTTGTCTGTCACATCCAGCCTGGTCAGGTTGTCCATGGCCGGGACGTATAGCGGATCGATCGCCAGCGCGCGTTCGAATGCGGCGCGGGCCGCCGCCACATCGCCTTTCATCAGCAACACGCCGCCTTTCAGGTTTTGCACCATGGGGTTCTGCGGCGACTGGGCTTCCAGCCGTCGGGCGGATGCGAGCGCTTTGTCGTACTGGCGGTTGCGCAGTTGCGTCAGCACCAGCAAGGTCGCCACGCGCGACGATTTGGTGTCCAGGCCGGCGGCGTTTTCCATCTCCGCCACCGCGCGGTCATTGTCGCCCTGGCCCATGTGGCTCATGGCCAGCGCCGCGTGCAGCATCGGCGTCCGCGGCGCCAGCTTGCTGGCGCGTTCGAAATACGCGGTGGATTTGCCGTACTCGCGCAGGCGCATATAGAGTTCGCCGGCCAGCGACATCATTTCCAGATCCTGCTGCTGGCTGTCGAACAGCGGCTCGACAATCGCCAGGGCCTGCTCGGGCGAACCGCTGCTCATCAGTGTCGAGGCGAGGAGCTTGCTGGCGTAGGGATTGCCCGGATTGGCTTCGAGGAATTTGCGCAGATGTTGCTCGGCTTGCGTGTAGTCTCCTTTCTTGCGCAACACCGCGCCCATCAGAAGATTGCTGGGCAGATGTTCCGGCGCCGCGCGCAGCACCATCGCCAGATGATCCTGCGCGGCCGGGATTTTGTCTTCGCGATATTCCAGCAGGGCCAGCGTGTAGATCAGCAGCAGGCTGTTGGGCGCGGCCTGGCGGGCGATCACCAGCTCCTTGCGCGCCTCGGCCAGCTTGCCGGACTGGATGTACAAATTGGCCATGTCGACGTGCGGCTGCAACAGCACCGGACGCAGTTGCAGCATGCGCCGGTAGGCGGCCAGCGCCTCGTCGTTCTGGTTGAGCAGGCGCAGGACGTCGCCCTTGAGGCGTAAGGCTTCCAGATTGTCCGCCTGCTGCGCCAGCGCGTTGTGCACCAGGGCCAGCGCATCGTTCTGATTGCCGTCCATCAGCGCAAGCCGGGCCTGGCCCAGCAGTGCCGGCGGACTGTCCGGATGGCGCAACATGATTTGCGCGAAGGCGGCGCGGCCTTCCTCAACGCGGTTCAGGCCCAGCAGCGCGTGGCCGCGCAACGCCTGCAACTGCGGCTGCTGTTCGTTTGCCGGAATTTCATCCAGCACCTTTTGATATTGGCCCTGCTGCAACAGCGCTTTGCCCAGCGATGGCAGCACGTCGCCGGGATTGACGCCGAGCTCCAGCGCGCGGCGCAGTTCCTTGTCGGCCGACTGCACGTCGCCGGTGTCCAGATAAAGCTGGCCCAGCATCAGGCGCGCCTGGCCGTTGGACGGCGCCTGCTGCAAGACGTTCTTCAACTGGATGATGGCGGCCTTGGCCTCGCCACGCGCCGTGTATTTCGCCGCCTCCGCCATCAGATCGGTTTCGCTGTGCGTGCGGCTGCAGCCGGCCAGCACAAGCAATATCCACAAGACACGCAACAGCGCCATGACGATCTCCCAGAAAACCCTAGAGTAGGAACGATCGGCGCGGCACTCGTTGATCGCCCTCAAATGGCAGAGCAAAAGGCGCTCGTAGAATCGGCTGACGCAGGCATTCAACGCTCTTTGAAGAGGTGCAGATATGGAAGTGGTCGCCGTGGTGGGGCTGGGATATGTGGGCTTGTCGCTGGCGGTGGCGTTCGGCGCGCGCCGCCGCACCATCGGTGTGGATCTGTCGGCGCGCAAGGTGGCGAGCTACCGGCGCGGCGTCGATCCGGCAGGCGAGGTGAGCGCGGCGCAATTTGCCGATGCGCGCTGGCTGGAAATGGGCTGCGATCCGGCCGCGCTGGCGCAGGCCGACTACATCGTGGTGGCGGTGCCGACACCGGTTGATGACGCGCACAATCCGGATTTTACCGCCCTGTCCGGCGCCAGTCAGATGGTCGGGCGGCATATGAAGGCGGGCGCGGTGGTGATTTACGAGTCCACCGTCTATCCCGGCGCCACCGAGGAAGTGTGCATCCCGATACTGGAGCAGTGCTCGGGGCTGCGCTGGCAACGCGATTTTCATGTCGGCTTTTCGCCGGAGCGCATCAATCCCGGCGACCAGGAGCACCGGCTGGCGACCATCCGCAAAGTGGTGTCCGGCGATGACGCCGTCACGCTGGAACGCGTGGCGGCGCTGTACGAGGACGTGGTCGAGGCCGGCGTTCATCGCGCATCGAGCATCAAGGTGGCGGAGGCGGCCAAGGTCATCGAGAACACCCAGCGCGACCTCAACATCGCACTGATGAATGAGCTGGCCATCATCTTCGACCGGCTCAATATCGATACGCTGGAGGTGTTGCAGGCGGCCGGCACCAAGTGGAATTTCCTGCCGTTCCGGCCCGGACTGGTGGGCGGACACTGCATCGGCGTCGATCCCTACTATCTGACGCACAAGGCGGTGATGCTGGGCTATCACCCGGACGTGATCCTGGCCGGGCGCCGCATCAACGACAGCATGGCCAAGTTTGTGGCCGAGAAAACGGTCAAGGAAATGGTGCGCGCCGGCTTCAAGCTCAAGGGCTGTCATGTCAACGTACTGGGCCTGACGTTCAAGGAGAATTGCCCGGATCTGCGCAACTCCAAGGTCGCCGATCTGATCCGCGAGCTGCAATCCTATGGCCTGCACGTCCATGTGCACGATCCGGTGGCGGATGCCGAGGAAGCCATGCATGAATACGGCGTGCGGCTGGAAGCGTGGGACGACTTGCCGGCCGCCGAGGCCGTCATCAGCGCGGTCGCCCATCGCGAGCTGGCCGCGCGACCGCTGCGCCAGATGCTGGACAAGATCGCACCCAGCGGCTGCTTCATCGACCTCAAGTCCCAATTCGATCCCGATCCGCTGCGCAGCAGCGGTCTCAGCGTATGGAGGCTATGATGAGCGACTACGAAAATGGTACGCCAGCCACCACGGCCTATCAGAGCGCGCGCGAGCGCCTGCAGGGCGGGCAATACCGCTGGGTGGTCACCGGCGTTGCCGGCTTCATCGGCTCCAACCTGCTGCAATCGCTGCTGGAGCTCGGCCAGCGCGTGGTCGGCGTGGATAATTTCCTGACCGGCTATCGCCACAATCTGGACCAGGTGCGGGAGCTGGTGGGGCCGGTCGCCTGGCGCTGCTTTGAGTTGATTGAAGGCGACGTGCGGGATCTGGCCGTCTGCCGCCAGGCCTGCGATCGCGCGGACTACCTGCTGCACCAGGCGGCGCTCGGTTCGGTCGGCCGTTCGCTGGCCGACCCGTTGCTGTGTAACGATATCAATATCACCGGGCAGCTGAATATCCTTGATGCCGCACGCCATGCCGGCGTCAAGCGCGTGGTGTATGCCGCTTCCAGCGCCAGCTATGGCGATCATCCGGGCCTGCCGAAAGTGGAACAGCATATCGGCAGCGCCTTGTCGCCGTATGCGCTGACCAAGTATGTCAACGAACTGTATGCCGGCGTCTATGCCCGCTGCTACGGGCTGGAAACCATCGGCCTGCGCTATTTCAACGTGTTCGGCCCGCGCCAGGATGCGGCGGGCGCCTACGCGGCCGTGATTCCGCAGTGGGTGGCGGCGATGATAGGCAAGCGCCAGCTCATCATCAACGGCGACGGCGAAAGCAGCCGCGATTTCTGCTACGTGGCCAACGCCGTACAGGCCAATCTGCTGGCGGCGCTGACGGACAACCGGGCGGCCGTCAATCAGGTCTACAACGTGGCGCTGAACGCGCGTACCAGCTTGAACGAGCTGTATCTGCTGTTGCACGAACTGCTGGTGGAGCGGCATGCCCATCTGCGCGACTACCAGCCGCAGTATGCGCCGTTCCGCGCCGGCGACGTGCGCCATTCGCAGGCCGACATCACCAAGGCTGCCAGCCTGCTGGGCTACGCGCCCACCCACGACCTGCGGCGCGGCCTCAGACAAGCCTTGCGCTGGTACGAGCAGAATCTGGCGGCGTGACCTGCACGGTGCGCGGCGTGCCGCGAAAGTCGACCGTGTGCAAGGTCAGCGGCCGCCGCCAGACGCGGACCACGTATTGCATCACCTGCTCGGCCTGCGCCAGGTCGAGGCCGCGGCCGTCGCGCGTGTGGTCGTGGCGCAGGACCAGGCTGAAATCGTCGTTCATGCGCTCGACCTGGATGAACGGGGCGCCATAGTTGTACTTCGGGCCGAGGATGGCTTCGTGGACGTCGTGAATATCGCGGCTGACCACGCGCGCTTCGCCGTCGCTGCGGGCCTGGTAGCTGAACAGGTCCAGCTTTTCGGCCAGTTTCGCATGCAGGTGGTGGCGGATGAAGCCGGAATCGTCTTCTTCGGCGCAGATGCGGCGTGCGGCGTCGATGCCTTCGCGGTCGATGATGTCTTCCCAGAGGGCGAATCCCAGGTGGTAGGGATTGATGGCCAGCGCCAGTTGCTGCTCGTTGCCGTAGGGCCGGACCACGTCCGAATGCGCGCGCAGCGCCTGCAGGTACAGGTCGTGGGGCAGGAAGTCCGCTTCGCGCAGCAGGCGCGCGTGCCAGTAGGAGGCCCAGCCTTCGTTCATGATCTGGCAGGCGTGGACGGGAAAGAAATAGAACGCTTCCTCGCGCACCGCCAGGAAGATATCGCGTTCCCAATCCTTCAGCTCCGGCGCGTGGCGGGCAATGAACCACAACAGATCCTGTTCCGGATGCGGCGGTATTTTGGGGCGGCCCGGCGGCGCCGGCGCCGGGCGGGATTCGCCGGGCAGGGCCTGGAAGCGCTGGCGGAAGGCGTCCGGCGCCGCAGCGTCGATGGCCGGCTCGGCGTAAGGCTGCCGGTACAGCGGCTGGTTGATGTCGATATGCGGCTCCAGCGCCAGCGCGGCGTCCAGCACCGACTCCACCGCCTGCTGGCCATGGCGCAGCAGCGCATCTTCCAGATTGTGGGCGCGGGCGGCGCTCTGCTCAAGGATGTGGCCACCCGCCATGCTCATGAAACGGGTGAACAGGGCGTTGCGCTTGACGAAATCGGCGTGGCCGATGACGTGCGCCGTCACCAGCGTGTTTTCCGCCAGCGAATTGCGGTCCATCATGTAGGCCCGGCAGGGGTCGCCAGGGAACATCACTTCGAAAATGCGCGAATGACCCATGTGCTGGTGCAGCAGCTGGTGAATGTAGCGCAAGCCGAACGACCAGTGATGCATGCGCACCGGCACGCCATAGACGGCGATTTCCAGCATGAAGTTCTGCGGCACCAGCTCGAAATCAACCGGGTAGTAATCCAGGCCGAGTTCGGCGGCAAGCGCTTGCAGCCTGGTGTTGTAATCGTCGAGCTTCATGTCGCCGCCTGCTGGACCAGGAACTGGCGGATGGCCGTGAACACGTCGTCGGGACTGGATAGCATGGCGCTGGACAGCGGCAAGCCGCGCCGCTCGCATTCCTTCCAGAGACGTCCGATTTCGGTGTCCTGCATGCGCGGCATGCCGGGCAGCGTTTCCACGTAAGCCATGTAATTCATCTGCCTGGCCAGCGCGGCCAAGGCGACGCTGGCGGCGGCGCGGTCTTCGGCGAAATTGTCGCCGTCCGAGGCGTAGAACAGGTAGCTGTTCCAGCCGGCCTTGTCGTAGCGACGCTGAAGCAGCTCCCGCGCCAGCCTGAAACCGGTGGACGCCATGGTGCCGCCCATGCCGCTGGCCTCGAAGAAATCGGCCTCGTTGAATTCCCATGCCTGCGCCGCGTGGGCCAGGAAGCGCGTTTCGATCTTGTGATACTTGCGGCGCAGTCCTTGCAGCGCAAGGAAGAAGAAAGTCTTGGCCAGACGCCGCTCGGCCACCGTCATGCTGCTCGACACGTCGAGCATGAAGAACAGCACGGCGCTGGACGTGGGGCGTGGATGCGGCACAAGCTGGCGAAAGCGCAGGTCGTCATTGCTGAACGGCGGCGGGTCGGTCTGCACGGCGCGGCGTTTCACGGCCTCCTTGACGGTACGGCGACGATCCAGGCGTGAGCGGGCGCCGCGCTTGTCCCAGCCTTCGCGCACCACGTCGGCGTCGTCGAGCGTGGCGTTGCCGCGTGGTTCCAGCTGCGGCAGCTGCAAGTCCTCCCACAGCCAGTCCATGATGTCATCGATGGAGAATTCCATCAGCAGCGTGATGTCGCCGCCCTCGTTGCCGGCGCCGTTGTCGTCGTCATCGAAGTAGGGCGAGCGCAGAACATCGCCCGGCTGGCCCGGCCCCTGGCCGGCGCCGGTGGTGCTGTATTCGCCGGACAAGCGGAAGCGCGCGTGCTCCAGCAGCTTGAGCGGCACCTGCACGCCGTGGTCGCCGCTGCCTGTCATCAGGTCGGCGCCCGCGATGGCTTCGGGCAGATGCTGCCGCACCGCCTCGCGCACCTTGTCGTTGTGCCGCAGCCAGTCGCGTGCGCCGCGTGAAAAGAGGTCGTACCAGTCGTTGCGCATATCACTCCTGTGCCAGCAGCGTGGTGACGTAGTTCAGCGCTTCACGCGCGCAGTGGCTGTCGTAGCCGTACTCGTCCACCAGCCGCTGCTCGACGGCGGAAATCTTGGCGCGCACCTCGTCGTCCGGGCGCTTGGAGGAACTGACCAGCCGCAGCACGTCGCGCCGCTGTTCGAACAGGTATTGCTGCAAGGCGTCGCGCAACGGCGCATGGCTGGTCAGGCCGAACCGTTCGCCGCGCTTGTAGGCGCCCATGGCCTTGCGCACCACCTCCTGCCGGAACGATTGCTTGCCGGAGTCGGAAATATGGATTTTTTCCTCCACCGCGCGCAGGAAACGCTCGTCCGGGCGCCGCTCCTCGTTGGTGATGGGGTCCTTGACCTGGCGGTTGTCCAGCATCGCCTCGACCTCGTCCAGGTATTTGTCGAGCAGGTCGGCAACCTCCTGCTCGAACGACACGAACAGGGCCTTGTGCACGTCTTCCTTGACCCAGCGGTTGTAGAACTCCTTGCGCGTCAACACCAGATAATCGACCCAGCGCCGCTTGCGCGCGGATTCGATGCGGGCGTCGCTTTCGATGGCGTCCTTCAGCGCCAGCAGCAGGTCCATGGTGCTGATGCTGTGGCGCTCGGACTGGATGATGGCGTGCGACAGGCCGTTGATGACAAAGCGCGGCGATACGCCGGACAAGCCTTCCTCCGGCGATTTTTCCTTGTTGCGCACGCGCAGCGCTTCGTTGTGATGCACGCCGTCCACGTCCTCGCCCGCGTGGATGCGCACGCGCTTGGCGAGGTCGGCGTCGCGCTCCTCGCCTTCGTGCAGCCGGCTCAGAACGGCGAACACGGCTGCGGCGTGCAGCACATGCGGGTCCATGTGGACGTCGCGGAACGCCGGCGCCGACAGGATCAGCTTGCGATAAATCCGCGCCTCCTCGCGGTAGTTGAGGGTGTAGGGCACTTGCACGATGACCATGCGGTCGAGCAGGCCTTCATTCTCGCTTTCCTGCAAAAACTTGCGGAATTCGGCCAGGTTGGTGTGGGCCAGGATGGTCTCGTCCAGGTAAATCAGCGGGAAGCGCGCGACCTTGACGTTTTTCTCCTGCGTCAGCGTCAGCAGCAGGTAGAGAAACTCGCGCTTCACCTTCAGGATCTCGATCATTTCCAGCAGGCCGCGGCTGGCCGCGTACACCGTGCCGGACCATGACCAAGCGCGCGGATCGCCCTCGTCGCCGTATTCCGCCACGCGCGACAGGTCAACCGAGCCGACCAGGTCGGCGATATCGGCGGTATTCGGATCGTGCGGCGCATAGGTGCCGATGGCGCTGCGGCCAGCCTCGGAAATGAAGATGCGTTCCACCGGCATGCGCAGGAAGTCGCCGCCCAGCTCGTGCTCCAGGCGCACGCGGCAATGCGGGCACAGTTCGCCGCTGACATCGACGCCGTAGCTGTCGCGGAAACCGCCGCGCAAGGTGTGCGGCACCAGATGCAGCGGCGATTCGTGCACCGGGCAGCCGGCGATGCCGTACAGGGCGCCGGCCTCGGTGTAGCTGTACTCCTCCAATCCGCGCTTGAGGCGTATCACCAGCGTCGACTTGCCGCCCGATGGCGGTCCCAGCAGCAAGAGCAGGCGCCGGCCGACTTCGGAGCCGGCGGCGGCCGCCTTGAAATAGTCGGCCACGCGGTTCAGCGCGTCGTCAATGCCGAACAGTTCGTCGGCGAACAGGGCGCAGCGCTCCTTGCCGCTCCAGCGCAGCATGTCCCAGATGTATTGATGCGAAGTGCGCGCCAACTGCGACGGCGCAGCCGGCAGCACGTGCTCCATGAAATCGGCAAGGCTGCCGCTCCAGTGGCCGGCGCGATGCTGCTGTGTGAATGCCCGCAACTGGTCGCGAAACTGTTGCCGGGATTGTTGATGCTCCGCTTTGTCCATCGCCGCCTTTCCTCCGCAAGCTTGGAGTATCGGCGCTGGGGGCGGCATCCCGGATGATCTGCCTCAAACGGAAAAAGGGAACTTTCAGGCGGTACGGTCCCACGGCGGCGTGCCGGACAACTCCTGGACCAGGAAATCGATCATCACGCGCACCTTGGCGCTCAGGTGGCGGCGGCTGGGATAGACCGCCAGCACGTCCATGTCCGGCATGTGATAGTCCGGCAGCACCCGTTGCAGGCGACCTGCGCGCAGGTCGGCGCCCACCAGGAAGGTCGGCTGCCAGATCACGCCGAGACCGCCGAGGGCGGCGGCGCGCGCGGTGTCGCCGTTATTGGTGTGCATCACGCACGGCATCTTGACGCTGTGCGGCTGGCCGGCGGCGTCCAGCATATGCCATTCGTCGGCGGTGGCGGCGTAGCTGTAGCCGATGCCGTCGTGCTGCAACAGCTCGGCCGGCGTCCGCGGCATGCCGCGCTGCTCGATGTATTCCGGCGACGCGCACAGCACGTTCTGCGACGTCGCCAGCTTGCGCGCCACGTTCGAGGCGGAACCGGCGCGCGAGATGCGCACCGCCATGTCGTAGCCTTCCTCGACGATATCGACCACGCGGTCGATCAGGGCCACGTCCAGTTGCACCTCCGGATACAGCCGCATGAATCTGGCCCACAGCGGCGCCAGGTGCAGCACGCCGAAGCTGAGCGGGGCATTGATGCGCAGCACGCCATGCGGCTGCAGCGCGGCCGACGAGACGATCGCCTCGGCCTCGGCCACATCATCCAGAATCGACTTGGCGCGCTCGAACAGCGCTTCGCCGCTGGACGTCAGCGACATCTTGCGCGAGCTGCGGTTCAGCAGCCGGGTCTGCAGATGGGCTTCCAGGTCGCTGATGTAACGGGTGACATTGGCAGGGGAGGTATCGAGCGCCTCGGCCGCACGGGCAAAGCCGTCGCGCTTGACGACTTCGACAAAAACTTCCAGCGCTCGCAAGCGGTCCATGCATCACTCCCGAAAAAAAAGCCGCGGCACCGGAAGGTGGGCGGCTATGTCGCTTGCGCCAGGCTCGATTTAATGCGCGAGGTAATTGGTGGTGGCCGCTTCCTTGATGACGCGGCTGGCGTTCAGCGCGGCGCCGGCACTGCCGCCGCGGGAACCCGCGCTGGCTTCATGGGCCATGCCCACCAGGCCGACCGCGGCCTGGGCGTCGCCGGCGCTGGCGGCGCGTTCAAACAGTTGCATGGCTTCGTGGCGCTTGTCCGGGTTGGACAGGTAGCGCAGCGCCAGTTCGCGCTGGGCGACCGGGGAACCCTGGTCCGCCCACTCCTGCAGCCGGCGTTCGGCGGCGGGCTGACCCGCAGGGCCGATTTGCATGGCGGCAGCTTCAATCACAGTCGATGATGGAATCGCATCCTCCTGAGCCTGGCAGGCTATCAAAGCGCCAACGAGCAGCAGCACTGCAGATATCAATACACCAGACTTGTTGAATAATTCCATAAATTAAACCCTTGTTTAAAGCTGTCGCGTGCGTCTCAAAGAAAACTCGATGCGCCGCACCATTATACTTGCGTTTGAGCAAATTGTCTCTTACGCAATAACTTGCAAAATGAAATAATCGTACCCAGATTCTACAAAGTTGTCGTAAATCATGGCGCACGCTCGGCATTCGCATTTGCGCAAGCATCCGAAGTGCAAGTGCTGGGGATATTAGCATGAAGAATTTGCACAACCCGACTGCACATGACAAACACGGGTAACAATTGTAACCATTCGTTAATGGCTAAAATGTTACAGCCGAGCACGGATCTGCTGTGCAGTGCAGCATGACCCGGAATTCATAAATCGTGAACGATGGTGGTGCTCAGATACCCGGCAAGGCGTTGCCTTTGAGCCACGCGTCGGCGTCGCGCAGCACCAGCTGGTATTCGGATTCCAGCGCGGCAAACAGGGCCGGAATGGCGTCGTGCTGGCGTTCGGCGATCGATTTTTCCAGCGCCAGCGAAGCCGCCACCAGCCGCTTGGCGCCCAGCGCGCCGATCGAGCCGCGCAGGCTGTGGAAGATCTTGTTGGCGTCGGTCAGGCGCTCCTCGCGCAGGGCGGCGCCGGCCTGTTCGAACGGCGCCATGCCGGGGGCGCAGGCGTCGCGGACGATCTTGGAGACGATGGTCAGCGCTTTGTCGTCATTCCCCATGTACTTCAACAACGTATCGACCGAGAAAATGCTCAGTTCGGGGTTCATGGCTTCAGTCATGCGGGTGCTCCGGGATAGGTTGTTTTTATCCTATCATACGCCGCCGTGGAGGCCAGCTTCATTACTGCTGCCCGTCGTAAAATTGCTGGGACAGCGTCTGCAGCGGCGCGCTGGAGACGGACGGCGCCACCACGCCGGCCGGCGGCGCGATCCGCACCGGCTTGCCGATGGCGTTGGCCGCATGCAACACTTTGCCGGGCGTTTCCGGGGCGGCGTTCCACACCGGCGCTTCCAGGCCTTCGAACACGCTCTTGAGCTGGTCGCCCCAGGTGTTGCGGATCATCTGGAAATACTCGTTGCGTTCATCAATTGTTACAAAGTGCGTCACGGCCAGCTTGCCGCTCTCGTACACCAGCATGTCCAGCGGCAGGCCGACCGAGACGTTGGAGCGCAGCGTGGAATCCATGGAAATCAGCGCGCACTTGGCGGCGTCGTCCAGCGAGGTGGCCGGCGTCACCACGCGGTCGATGATGGGCTTGCCATACTTGGCTTCGCCGATCTGGAAATAGGTGTTTTCGTCGTGCGATTCGATGAAATTGCCGGCCGAGTAGATCTGGAACAAACGGCAACGCTCGCCCTTGATCTGGCCGCCGAAAATCATGCTGACGTTGAATTCGATGCCGAAGTCGGACAGCGACTTGGCGTCCCGCTCATGCACCTGGCGCACCGCCTCGCCCAGCAGGCGCGCCGCCTCGTACATGGTCGGCGCGTTCCAGATGCTGTGGCCGTCCTCGGTCTTGAGTTCCGACACCAGCTGGCGGATCGATTGCGAGATCGACAAGTTCCCGGCCGTCATCATGACCATCATGCGGTCGCCGGGGATTTCGAACACGCTCATCTTGCGGAACGTGCCGACCTGATCCACGCCCGCGTTGGTCCGCGAATCCGACAAAAACACCAGCCCGGCATCGAGGCGCATGCCCACACAATAAGTCATCGTAGAAAGTATTGATTGAAAGTATCGTTATTTTACACCGCTCATTGCGGCACGATCTGTACGTCGACGCTCAAAGACTCGGTGCCGCCGCCGCGCCGCACGCCGCGCACCGGCGCCGCACCGTCATAATCGCGGCCGATGGCGAGGCGGCAATAGGCGTCCGTCATCAGCCGGGCGTGGGTGACGTCGATGCTGATCCAGCCGCTGTAATCCTTGTCGTCGACCCAGGCATCGACCCAGGCGTGGCTGGCCGCATGGCCGGTGTTGCCGGGATCGATGTAGCCGGACACGTAGCGCGCCGGAATGCCGTGCGCATGGCAGCAGGCCAGGAACAGGTGGGCATGGTCCTGGCACACGCCCTGGCCAAGGGCCAATGCATCGCTGGCGGTGGTGGACACCGCCGTCGCACCGCTTTGATACCGGACCGCACCAAAGATGTGCTCCGCCAGGCACATCAGGTCCTTCGACTGCGCCTTGCCATCCGGCAAGCACGAGGCGGCCAGCTCCAGGATGCCGGGCGTGGCCGCCGTCAGCCGCGTCGGCACGGTGAAAATCAGCGGCGACAGGTGGTCGCCGTTCGGCACCCGGCCGCGGTCCGGCGCCGTGGTGGCGATCGAACCGCTGGCGACGATGCACAGGGCGTTGTGCGGCGCGTCCATGGTCATCATGTGCGACAGGTTGCCGTAGGCATCCGTGTAGGCGTGCACATGGCCCGGCGTGGACAGGCTCCACGACAGCACGTGCTGCTGCGGTTCCGCGCGCGGCGTCAGGTGCAGCTGCTGGATGGTGTAGGCCAGCGGCAGGGTGTAGGTGTAGCGCGTTTCGTGCCGGATGGTCAGTTGCATGGGGTACCTTTCGCTTATGCCGCCAGCGGCACCAGGAAATCGCGGCTGACGCGATTGCCCAGTTCGTAGATGTCCGCCAGGAAGCGGGTCAGCGTGTCGTGCAGGCCATCGGCCAGGATGTCGTCGATTTTGCCGAATTGCAGCTGGGCACGCAGGCGGCCGGCGAAGCGTTCGGTGTCGGCCGAAACGTCGTTGCGCACTTCGTGCAGGTTCTGCACCACCTCGTCCATGCAGGCCAGCAGCGAGCGCGGCATGTCGCCACGCAGGATCAGCAGCTCGGCGATGCGCGCCGGCGTGATGACGTCGCGGTACACCTTGCGGTAGATCTCGAAGCCGGACACCGAGCGCAGCATGGCCGCCCAGTAATAGAAATCGCGCTGGCTCATGCCTTCGCCATTGCCGGTTTCGACGCCGCCGCCATGGTATTTGACGTCCAGGATGCGCGCGGTGTTGTCGGCCCGCTCCAGGAAGGTGCCGAGGCGGATGAAGTGCACCGCCTCGTCGCGCAGCATGGTGCCCAGCGTGACGCCGCGCGACAGGTGGGAGCGGTACTTGACCCATTCGAAGAACTTGCTGGGATCGGTTTCCAGCAGATCGCTTTTCAGGCGGAACTGCATGTCGAGCCAGGTCTGGTTCTGGATTTCCCACACCTCGGTGGTCAGCGTGCCGCGCACGGCGCGGGCGTTTTCGCGCGCCGCCGTCAGGCAGGCCACGATCGACGACGAATTGCCGGGATCGCGCACCATGAAGTCGATGACTTCGCGCCCCTCGAGCGACTGGTATTTCTGGTTGAACGCGTGTTGCAGCTCGGAGATGCCGAGCAGGGCGCGCCAGCCCTTGGTGTTTTCCTCGTCGGACTGCGGCAGCATCGACGTTTGCACATTGACGTCCAGCATGCGCGCGGTGTTCTCGGCGCGCTCGGTATAGCGGGCCATCCAGAACAGGTGATCGGCGGTACGGCTCAGCATGATGTCTCCTTATCGTTCCAGTATCCAGGTGTCCTTGGTGCCGCCGCCTTGCGACGAGTTCACCACCAGCGAGCCTTCCTGCAGCGCCACGCGGGTCAGGCCGCCCGGCACCATGGAAATCGTCTTGCCGGACAGGACAAACGGCCGCAAATCGATGTGGCGCGGCGCGATGCCGCTTTCCACATAGGTCGGGCAGGCGGACAGCGCCAGCGTCGGCTGGGCGATGTAGCCGTCCGGCTTGGCCAGCAGGCGCTGGCGGAAGTCTTCGATCTGCGCCTTGGTCGAGGCCGGACCGACCAGCATGCCGTAGCCGCCGGCGCCGTGCACTTCCTTGACCACCAGTTCCGCCAGGTTGGCCAGCGTGTAGGCCAGATCTTCCTTTTTCCGGCATTGATATGTCGGCACGTTGTTGAGCACCGGCTCTTCCGACAGGTAGAACTTGATCATGTCCGGCACATAGGGATAGATGGACTTGTCGTCGGCCACGCCGGTGCCGATGGCGTTGGCCAGCGTTACGCGGCCGGCGCGGTAGACCGACAGCAGGCCCGGCACGCCGAGCGAGGAATCCGGACGGAAGGCCAGCGGATCGAGGAAATCGTCGTCCAGGCGGCGGTAGATCACGTCCACCCGTTTCGGTCCGCGCGTGGTGCGCATGAACACCGTGTTGTCGCTGACGAACAAATCCTTGCCCTCGACCAGTTCCACGCCCATTTGCTGGGCCAGGAAGGCGTGCTCGAAGTAGGCGGAGTTGTACATGCCGGGCGTCATCACCACCACGGTCGGGTCGTTGATACCCATCGGCGCCACCGAGCGCAGGTTATCCAGCAGCATGTCCGGGTAATGGTCGACCGGGGCGATCTTGTTGCGGGCGAACAGTTCCGGGAACAGCCGCATCATCATCTTGCGGTCTTCCAGCATGTAGGAGACGCCGGACGGCACGCGCAGGTTATCTTCCAGCACGTAGAATTCGCCCTGGCCGGCGCGCACGATGTCGACGCCGGCGATGTGGGCGTAGATGTCGGAGGCGACGTTGATGCCCTGCATCTCCGGCCGGTACTGCGCGTTCTTGTAGATTTGCTCGGCAGGAATAATGCCGGCCTTGATGATGTTCTGATCGTGATAGATATCGTGAACGAACATGTTGAGCGCCTTGACGCGCTGGACCAGCCCGGTCTGCAGCTGCTTCCATTCGGCCGCCGGAATGATGCGCGGGATGGTATCGAAGGGAATCAGCCGCTCGGTGCCGGCGTCGTCGCCATACACGGCAAACGTGATGCCGACGCGGCGGAAGGTCAGATCCGCCTCGGCGCGCTTGCGTTCGATGGTTTCCGCCGACTGGCGCTGCAGCCAGCCGCAGAACTCGCGGTAATGTTCACGGACCTCGGCGCTGGCGTTGTGCGCCAGGCCATCAGCAGTCATTTCGTTGAAGAATTTTGCCATATTGAACGTTCCCAGTTGAGCACGTTTATTCTTCTATCAAGAAACGTGCCAGTGGGAATGCTCAATTTTGGTGCAAGGCCTGCTGGCGATAGCGTTCGATCTGGCCGCTGTCGTGCATCTTTTTCAGTACGGCGGACAGGCGGCGCGCCAGATTGGCATGCCGCCGGTTGAGGAAGGCGTGAATGGTGCCGTGTTCCAGCACCGCCGCGCGGCGGATGCCGACGCCGCGGAATTCGCTCCGTTCCAGCAGGGAATCGACGGTGTAGGCCACATCCACGTAGATGTCGGAGCGCCCGCGCACCAGCTTGCGCAGCCCGGTTTCCGCGTTGCGCACGTCGGTCAGGCCGCCCGCCGGCACCACCAGCGCCAGTTTTCTGGCCATGACGGGATAGCCAAGCCGGTACTCGACGCGGTAGCGGGTGTCGCGCAGGCCTTCCCAGCCGGGCGCCAGGCGCACATCCGCGCGCTTGACGTAGGCCACGGTGTCCGCAAAGAGTGTCGGTTCGGTTACGCGGATCAGGGTTGGCTGGACAGCAGCGTAGTCGTAACTGCGCGCCAGTTCGCCGTCGACATTGCCGGCGGCGGCTTCCGCGGCGGCGCGGGCGGCGGGGAAGCCGCGGATTTCCAGCGTCACGCCCAGTTGGCCAAAGGCGTCGTGATAGATCAATGCGAGCCAGCGTGCGGCAAAGCCATCGTTATCGGTGACCACGCTGGCCATGATGAGATGGTGCGCCTCAGCGCCCCATGCCTGCGGGCCAGCCAGCGCCGAGACAGTGATGCCGGTGACAAAAGCCCTGCGCCGCATCGCGGCTCCCGTGCGAATCGATAAGGACCCGAGTATAGCAAACAGCAAGGGCCTGTCCCCGGATGGCGACAGGCCCTGACTACGACGAAATCCGGATGACTTAGATGTTGCCGCTGCCCGAACCCGGCGTGCTGCTGCTGCGGCTGTAGCCCGGATCGCTTTGCAGGCTGCCGGTACCGGTGCCCATCACGCTGCCGGTCGAGGTGACGCCGCCGGCGATGTTCTGCTGGGTGCCGTAGAAGCTGTGCATCTGGGTATTGAAATCGGCGCTGGCCATGTCCGGCCAATCGTCCTTGTCAAAGCCTGGGGCGTTTTTCAGGTGTTCCTTGGATACGTCCAGCAGGAAGCGCTTGTTGTCGGTGTCCAGTTGCAGCGCTTGCCACGGCACGGCGAACAGCTTGTCGCCCATGCCCAGCCAGCCGCCGAAGGACAGCACGGCGTAGGCGACCTGGCCACTGCGCATGTCGAGCATGATTTCCTTGATGTCGCCCAGGTCTTCGTCCTGGCGATTGTAGACATCTTCACCGATCAGCGTGTCGGCGCCCATCAGACGCGGGCCTGGGCCTGCTTCGTCATCGCTGCGGTAAATGCCATAGGTGTCGCGGTCTAGGTAGCTCATGGTGGTCTCCAGATGGTTGGTAAGGTCCCGCGTCGAGCGACGCAGTGACATGCACCATCATGCGGCTCCGGCGACAGTTGAGCTATCGGTGCGCGCGCAGTGTGGATGTAGGACAGAGATTAGTTCTTCAAGAACCAAAGTGCTAAACTATCGCCCTTGCAAAAATGGAAGGCTACGAATGACCGCTCCCAAACTTCGCGCCGGCGCGCTGCATTGCCTGATCGAACCTGATCCGATGGCCAAGGTGGCGGCGGTGTACGCATTGGCTGACGCGGCGCAGCAGGGCATGTGCGTGCCCGATCCGCATACGGAGATGACGTCGTCGGCCGAGATTCCGGGCCGCCCGCAGCGGCCGGAACTGGTGCCGCCGCTGCAAGTCGGCCGCCGCGCCATGAATACGCCGGAGGGCCGCGCCATGTTGATCCACGCGCTGGCGCATATCGAATTCAACGCGATCAACCTCGCCCTGGACGCCATCTGGCGTTTCGCCGGCATGCCGCCCGAGTACTACACCGACTGGCTGCAGGTGGCGCGCGAAGAGGCTTACCATTTTTCATTGCTGGAAGAGCATTTGCAGCGTCTCGGCCACGGTTATGGCGACTATCTGGCGCATGACAGCTTATGGGAGATGGTGGCCAAAACCAGCGACGACGTGCTGGCGCGCATGGCGCTGGTGCCGCGCACGCTGGAGGCGCGCGGCCTGGATGCCAATCCGCCTCTGCGCGCCAAGCTGGCCCAGGCCGGCGACAAGGAAGCCGCCGCCATCCTGGACATCATCTTGCGTGACGAAATCGGTCACGTGGAGATCGGCAACCGCTGGTACGGCTACCTGTGCCGCCAGCGCGGGCTGGAGCTGATTCCAGCCTACGCCGACCTGGCGCGCCAGTACAACGCGCCAACGCCGCGCGGACCGTTCAATCTGGAGGCCCGACGGCAGGCCGGCTTCAGCGAAGCGGAACTGCTGGCGTTGACACAGCAGGGCTAGCCGTTTCGCCGGAATCGCGCGCGGCCATGCGGCGGCGCTTGTCCGCATCCACGGCCGCGTTCAGATCCTGCGGGAAGTCGTCAACATGCACCGACAGGTCGGTGTAGCGGGCGAAATCGGACATGGCGCGGCGTTCCTCCGGCGTCATCAGGCCTTGCGCGGCGGCGCGGGCGATCCAGTGTTCCATCTCCGGCAGGCTCTGCGGAATCGGCGCCAGTTCACCGGATTTGATGGCAGGCTTGAGGCGGTGCTCGATGCCGTCCACCATGTACAGCAAGCCGAAGGCGAGCTCGCCGCAGGCCACCGGATCGCGCAGGTCGTCGGCCAGGAAGCTGTCGGCCAGCAGGCGTTCGCGGGCGTCGCCGTGGGTTTGCAGGGCGACTGCGACCTGGGCGCCGATCTTGTCCGACGGCGGCGCATACGGCAGGCCGAACGGGAAGGCCAGCAGACGCGCCAGCCAGGCGGCGGGGCGGCTCGGGAAGTTTTCCAGCACACCGTCCAATGCGGTCTGCGCCTTGTGCAGCGCATCCTGCACCGACCAGTGGACGTAGGGCGCATCTTCTTCGTGGCGGCCGTCGTCCTCGTAGCGTTTCAGCGTCGCGCTGATCAGGTACATCATCGACAGCGCATCACCCAGGCGCGACGAAATGCGTTCACGGCGTTTCAGGTCGCCGCCGAGCGTGAACATCGACAGGTCGGTCATCAGCGCAAACACGGTCGACAGGCGGCCAACTGCGCGGTAGTACGGCGCCATGTCTTCGTCGGCGCGCTCCGGCACCGGCGCCGTCAGGCCGCCGGTCAGGCTGTACCACAGCGAGCGGAAGGCGTTGGCGCAGGTAAAGCGCATGTGGCCGAAGAAGGCGGCGTCGAAGTCCACCAGCCCCTTGCGCTGGTCGGCATCGGCGGTCGAGCGCATTTCCTTCAGCACGTAGGGATGGGCCCGGATCGCGCCCTGGCCGAAGATGATCAGGCAGCGCGTCAGGATGTTGGCGCCTTCCACCGTGATGGCGATCGGAATCTGCTGGTAGGCGCGCGCCAGGAAGTTGGACGGGCCCATGCAAATGCCTTTGCCGCCCAAAATATCCATGCCGTCATTCACCACCGCGCGGCCGCGCTCGGTTACATGGTATTTGGCGATGGCGGAAATCACCGCCGGCTTCTCGCCCAGATCCACCGCCAGCGCCGACAGCTTGCGCGCCGCATCCATCATGTACAGATTGGCGCCCATGCGCGCCAGCGCTTCCTGCACGCCCTCGAACTTGCCGATGGCGGTATTGAACTGGCGGCGGATCGCGCAATAGGCGCTGGTGCCGCGCACCGCCAGCTTG
This sequence comes from Duganella alba, assembly GCF_009674495.1. Taxonomy (GTDB): domain Bacteria; phylum Pseudomonadota; class Gammaproteobacteria; order Burkholderiales; family Burkholderiaceae_D; genus Rugamonas; species Rugamonas alba. Next base: position 312,766 of record NZ_WKJN01000001.1, read on the forward strand.
GCCGTGCCGACGCTGGCCGACGGCAGCGAAATCGCGCGGCCGGCCGCCAGGCATTCCATCAGCATGCGCCAGCCTTTGCCGATCTGCCGCGGGCCGCCGATGATCCATTCCATCGGAATGAACACGTCCTTGCCGCTGGTCGGGCCGTTCTGGAACACGGCGTTCAGCGGCCAGTGGCGGCGGCCGATCACCACGCCCGGATGATCGGTCGGGATCAGCGCGCAGGTGATGCCGGGCGTGGCGTCCGGCGGCAGCAGCTTGTCCGGATCGGTGACGCGGAAGGCCAGGCCCAGCAGGGTGGCGATCGGCCCCAGCGTGATGTAGCGCTTGTTCCAGGTGATGCGCAGGCCCAGCGTCTCGCGGCCGTCGTGCTGGCCCATGCAGACCACGCCGGTGTCGGGGATGGCGGCGGCGTCCGAGCCGGCATACGGGCTAGTCAGCGCGAAGCAGGGGATTTCCTCGCCCCTGGCCAGGCGCGGCAGGTAATAATCTTTCTGCTGATCGGTGCCGTAATGCAGCAGCAGTTCGGCCGGGCCCAGCGAATTGGGCACCATCACCTGCACCGCCAGCGCCGAGCAGCGCGTCGACAGTTGCATCACCACCTGCGAGTGCATGTAGGCGGAGAAAGCCTTGCCACCGTAAAGCTTGGGGATGATCATGCCGAGGAAGCCCTTGTCGCGGGCGAACTGCCAGGCGGCGGCCGGCAGGCCTTGCCACACCTGCGTGGCTTCCCAGTCGTCGACCATCTCGCACAGCTGGCGTACCTCATTGTCGAGGAAGGATTGTTCCTCGTCGGTCAGCGTGGGGCGGCGGATCTGCATGAACTTGTTCCAGTCCGGGCGGCCGGAGAACAGGTCGGCGTCCCACCAGGTGGTGCCGGCTTCCAGCGCATCGCGCTCGGTGTCGGACATCGGCGGCAGGATGCGCTTGAATAGCGCATAAATATGAGGCGTAATCAGGCTGCGGCGCAGCGGCGCATAGGCGAGAACGACAACGATTGCGGCCAGCAAGGCCAAGGCTATCCATAGGATCATGATGATCTCCTTCCAGTTAGCCGGAAGATAACCCCTGCCTTGCCCCGCTACTGTACGCTAGCGCTCATAAAAGCGTATCGATGCCGGTGGTGGCGAAGCGCTCGCGGTAGACCTTGGGCGTGATGCCAAGCTTTTTCATGAACACGCGACGCATGTGGGCCTCGTCGCTGAAGCAGGCGCGGGCGGCGACGGTCTTCAGCGGCAGCGCCAGTTCGGCCAGCAGCTGCGTGGCGCGCTCGAAGCGGCACATCTCGATGAATTCCTGCGTGCTCAGGCCGACTTCCTGCTGGAATACGCGGGCGAAATGGCGCTCGCTCATCATGGCCTTCTGCGCCAGCTGCGAGACCGACAGGCGTTCGTGCAGGTTATCGAGTATCCAGTTCTGCAGCGCGCGGATATTGGGCCGCGTGGTGCGTTCGCTCAGCAAATGCGAGCTGAACTGCGACTGGCCGCCGGGACGCTTCAGGTACACCACCATCTCGGTCGCCACTTCCAGCGCCAGGTCGCGACCGTAGTCTTCCTCCACCAGCGCCAGCGCCAGGTCGATGCCGGCCGTGACGCCGGCCGAGGTCCAGACATTGTCGGAGCGGATGAAAATGGCGTCGGCATCGACTTCGATCGCCGGATATTCCGCCTTCAGCCGATCGGCCACGCTCCAGTGGGTGGTGGCGCGCTTGCCGTTCAACACACCGGCGGCGGCCAGGAAGAAGGCGCCCGAGCACAAGGCCGTCAGGCGCTGGATGCGCGGTGCGACGGCGGCGATCCAGTCGGTGATGGCGGCGCTGTTCACCAGCGCCTCCTGGATGTGGCGGGAACCGACGATGATGGCGTTGTCCGGCAAGGCCAGCGGACTGAGCGTTTTGGTGGCGTCGAGCGACATCAGCGTATCGGAGCGCACCGGGCCGGGCTGGTGCGAGGCGACGCGGACATCGTATCCCGGCCCCTTGCCGCGCCGCTGCAAATGCAGGTTGGCGTATTCGAACACGGACATGGGGCCGATCGCTTCCATCGCCTTAAAGCCGGGATAGACCACGATATCGACCGTGATCGCCAGCTTCGTTGGGGAGTCATTCATAAGTTGTTGCTGGAGGCTGCATGGAAAATCCGGTCATTATTGCACCAATTCCTGCCATTTTCATGCGCCTGCCTGTTCTTGCGGCGTGGCGGCCGGCACAATCCTCCCGCCAGATTTCCAACCATATGAGAGTAGATTCATGAAAACCAAAGCAGCCGTTGCATGGCGCGCCGGAGCGCCACTGACCATCGAAGAAGTCGACCTGCAAGGCCCGCGCGCCGGCGAAGTGCTGGTGGAGCTGAAAGCCACCGGCATCTGCCATACCGATTACTACACCCTGTCCGGCGCCGATCCGGAAGGCCTGTTCCCGGCCATCCTGGGCCACGAGGGCGCCGGCGTGGTGGTGGACGTGGGACCGGGCGTCACCACGCTGAAGAAGGACGACCACGTCATTCCGCTGTACACGCCGGAATGCCGCCAGTGCAAATTCTGCCTGTCGCGCAAGACCAACCTGTGCCAGGCGATCCGTTCGACCCAGGGCCGCGGTCTGATGCCGGACGCCACCAGCCGCTTCTCGCTGGACGGCAAACCGCTGTTCCACTACATGGGCACGTCCACCTTCTCGAATTACATCGTGGTGCCGGAGATCGCGCTGGCCAAGATCCGCGAAGATGCGCCGTTCGACAAGGTGTGCTACATCGGTTGCGGCGTTACCACCGGCGTTGGCGCGGTGCTGTTCTCGGCCAAGGTCGAGGCGGGCGCCAATGTGGTGGTGTTCGGTCTGGGCGGCATCGGCCTGAACGTGATCCAGGCGGCGAAAATGGTGGGCGCGGACAAGATCATCGGCGTCGATATCAACCCGGCGCGCGAAGACATGGCGCGCAAGTTTGGCATGACCCACTTCATCAATCCGAACCAGGTCGAAAACGTGGTCGACCAGATCGTCCAGCTGACCGACGGCGGCGCCGACTACAGCTTTGAATGCGTTGGCAACACCACGCTGATGCGCCAGGCGCTGGAATGCACGCACAAAGGCTGGGGCCAGTCGTTCATCATCGGCGTGGCGGCGGCCGGCCAGGAAATCTCCACCCGTCCGTTCCAGCTGGTGACCGGCCGCGAATGGAAAGGCTCGGCCTTCGGCGGCGCGCGCGGCCGTACGGACGTGCCGAAGATCGTCGACTGGTACATGGAAGGCAAGCTGAACATCGACGACCTGATCACCCACCGCCTGCCGCTAGAACGCATCAACGAAGGTTTCGACCTGATGAAGAGCGGCGAGTCGATCCGCTCGGTTGTACTGTATTAATCAGTGAACTGCGCCGGCCGTGCAACGCGGCCGGCGCAGGTTTTGTTGAAATCCCTACAATAGCCAGGGCAAATTTTCAAGAGACATGAGTCTTGGTCGATTTTTAGCCGAAACTCCAGTATATTTTCCATCAAGCATTCCACCAGTTTCACCTCCGTTCTCCTCCGCCACGTCGTCAAAGGGAACTTCATGAACTTCGCAAACCTGAAAATTGGCGCCAGGCTCGGTCTGGCGTTTGGGCTGGTGGTGGTGCTGTTGCTGCTGGTTGTGGCGGTCGCGCTGGAACGCATGGCGATGGCCGAGCAGCGCATGCGCAACATGATCGATGACCGCTACTACAAGATCGAGCTGGCCACGACGGTCAAATACAATGTTGCCGTCATCCACAAGCATATGCGCAATGCGGCGATCGCCACTGGACCGGCCGCGGTGCAGAGCGAAACGGCGGCGATGAACGCGTTGCGTGCCGCCAACAAGGATCTGCTCGACAAATTCGACAAGGTCATCAACGTGCCGCAGGCGCGGGAACTTTTCACCTCCATTATGACGGCGCGCGGACGCGACCTGGAAAATCAGCGGGCGCTGCTCAAACTGCTGGCTGAACAGCAGCCGGAACAGGCACGGGCACTGCTGGCCGGCGATATCGCCGCCTCCGAAAAGCGCTACGTCGAACTGCTGAATCAAATGACCAACCTGCAACTGGAGCGCATGAACGCCGAGGCGCATCTCACGCGCGAAAGCTTTGGCCAGGCACGCGGCGTCATGCTGGGCATCGCCGCGCTGACCGTTATCCTGACGCTGCTGATCGCCTGGCGCGCCAGCCGCAGCATCACCGTGCCGCTGACGGAAGCGGTCGGCATGGCGCGCCGCGTCGCCGAAGGCGATTTGTCGGCCCGTATCGAAGTCAGGTCGGCCAATGAAACCGGGCAGTTGATGCGCGCGCTGCAGGAGATGACCGACAGCCTGACCAGAATCGTCAGCCAGGTGCGCAGCGGCACCGACACCATGGTGACGGCCTCGGTGCAAATCGCCACCGGCAATCTCGACCTGTCGGCGCGCACCGAGCGCCAGGCCAGCGCGCTGGAAGAAACCGCCTCGTCGATGGAAGAGCTGACCAGCACGGTGCAGCAAAACTCGCACAACGCCCAGCACAGCATCCAGCTGGCGCAGAATGCGGCCGAGGTGGCCGTCAAGGGGAAGAGGGTGGTCGGCCAGGTGGTGGACACGATGGGCGGCATCAACGCCGCATCGCGCAAGATCGTCGACATTATCGGCGTGATCGACGGCATTGCGTTTCAGACCAATATTCTGGCGCTGAACGCCGCCGTCGAAGCGGCGCGGGCCGGCGAACAGGGGCGCGGCTTCGCCGTGGTGGCCTCCGAGGTCCGCAATCTGGCCCAGCGTTCGGCGGCCGCAGCCAGGGAAATCAAGGAATTGATTGGCAACTCCGTGGAACAGGTGGCGAACGGCGCTCAACTTGTGGCCCAAGCCGGCAGTACGATGGACGAGGTGGTCGAGAGCGTGCAGCGCGTGGCAAGCATCCTCGGCGATATCGGCCATGCCAGCGCGGAGCAAAACCACGGCATCGCCCAGATCAACGAAGCGATTATCCAGATGGACGACGTCACCCAGCAAAACGCGGCGCTGGTCGAGCAGGCGGCGGCAGCGGCGCAAAGCATGCGCGAGCAGGCAACTTGCCTGTCGGAAGCTGTTGGCGTCTTCCGTTTGAGCGAAGGGAGTAGAATAACTCAAGCCTTAACCCTCAGGAGCGTGTCATGACCACAGCGTCGCCCTTTGTACATTCCTACCTGTTTGTTCCCGCCAACCGGCCGGAGCGTTTTTCCAAAGCTATCCAGTCTGGCGCCAATGCCGTCATCATCGACCTGGAAGACTCGGTCGGCGCCCAGGACAAGTCCGAAGGCCGCAACAGCCTGACCAACTGGCTGGACAGCGCCGAGGCGCGCGAAAGCGCCGTGCCGATCCTGGTCAAGGTGAACTGTGTCAACTCCGGGTGTTTTGGCGAGGACCTGCGGGCCTGCCGCCGGCCCGACGTCGCCGGCCTGGTGCTGCCGAAGGCCGAGCGGGTCGATGATATCGCCAGCGCGTCGGCGGGCGCTCCCGTCTATCCGCTGGTCGAGACGGCGCTGGGGTTCTCGCGCGTCAACGACCTGGCACGGGCGCCGCGCGTACAGCGCCTGTTGTTCGGCGCGATCGACTTCAAGCACGACATGGGAATTGATGGGGATCGCGATGAGCTGCTGTTCTTCCGTTCGCAGGTCGTGCTCGCCTCCAAGATCGCCGGCATACTGAGTCCGGTGGACGGCGTCACCACCGAGATCGACGACCTGGAGAAAATCGCGGACGACGCGGCGTACACCAAGCGCCTGGGTTTCGGCGGCAAGTTGTGCATCCACCCGAACCAGGTGCCGATCGTCAACCGCACCTTCGTGCCGTCCGCCGACGAGCTGAAATGGGCGAACCGCATCCTGGCCGCCGCGGAAGCATCGCGCGGCGGCGCAGTGGCGCTCGATGGCCGGCTGATTGACCGGCCGATGGTGCTGACGGCCAAACGCATCATCGAGGACTCCCGGCGTCGCGGGCCGATGTAGCGTTTGACCGTCGCGTCTTACAGCGCGATATCCGGCACTTTTTTCACCTGGCCAGGCTGCTCGACAGGCGTCAGGCCCGGGACGAAGCTGTCCAGGCTTGGCGAGGCGATCGTCAGCTGCAGCGTTTCAGCGGTGGCGGCCCAGGTGGTCGCCAGCAACTGCGGGTTCTCGTTCAGCTTTTTGCCGTACGATGGCACGATCTCGTGGATTTTCGCCTGCCACGCATCGGTCTTCATCCGATCCGGGAAGACTTTCTCCAGCAGCGACAGCATGATCGCCGGCGAAGTCGAGCCACCTGGCGAGGCGCCCAGCAATGCCGACACCGAGCGGTCTTCGGACACCACGACTTCGGTGCCCAGCTTCAGGACGCCGCCTTTGTCAGGCATGTTCTTGATGATCTGCACGCGCTGGCCCGCTTGCCACAGGCGCCAATCTTCGTCCTTGGCTTCAGGCATGTAGTGGCGCAGCGCCGCCATCTTGTCTTCGCGCGACAGTTCCAGCTGCTGCGCCAGATATTTGACCAGTGCGAACTCGTGGGCGCCGACCTGCAACTGCGGAATGATATTGGACGGCGTGGTGGCCTTGGCGATATCGAAATACGAGCCGTTCTTGAGGAACTTGGTCGACCAGGTGGCGAACGGTCCGAACAGCAGCACGGTTTTACCATCCAGCACGCGGGTATCCAGGTGCGGCACCGACATCGGCGGCGAACCGGTATCGGCCAGGCCGTAGACCTTGGCCAGGTGGCGCGAGGTGATGGCCGGATTGTCGGTCACCAGGAATTCGCCGCCGACCGGGAAGCCGCCGTATTGCTTCGCTTCAGGAATGCCCGACAACTGCAGCAGCGGCAGGGCGGCGCCGCCTGCGCCGATGAAGATGTGGCGCGCATCGATGGTCTGGACCTTGGATTTGTCCTTGATGTCGAAGGCCGAGACGCGCCACGAGCCATCGTTGTTGCGGGTGATCGAGCGCACTTCATGGCCGGTCGAAATCTTGCTCTTCTGGCTCAGATGCTGGTAGAACTGGCGGGTGATCGAACCCAGGTTGACGTCGGTGCCGAGCGGCGAACGGGTGGCGGTGACCATTTCGTCCGGCTTGCGGCCTTCCATCATGATCGGCACCCATTCCTTGATCTTGGCCGGATCGGTGGTCATTTCCATGCCGGCGAACAGCGGCGAGGCCTTCAGGGCGGCGACGCGCTTGCGGATGAACTCGCGGTTCTCCGGACCGAACACCAGATTCATGTGCGGCGTCGAGTTGATGAATTCGCGCGGATTGCCCAGCACGCCCTTGCGCACCTGGTGCGACCAGAACTGGCGCGAAATCTGGAAATTCTCGTTGATGCCGATGGCTTGGGTGATGTGCACGACGCCCTTGTCGTCCATCGGCGTGTAGTTCAATTCGCACAGCGCGGAGTGGCCGGTGCCGGCGTTGTTCCAGCCGTTGGAGCTTTCTTCCGCCACCTTGTCGAGGCGCTCGAACACTTCGAAGGTCCAGCCTGGTTCCAGCTCGGTCAGATAGACGCCGAGCGTGGCGCTCATGATGCCGCCGCCGATCAGCAGCACGTCGACCGAGCGGTCTGCCTTGTCGGCGCGGAACTGGCCGCCGAAGAACACCGAGTAACCGCCCCAGACGGCGGCGGCGCCGACAGCGGCCCCAATGAATTTGCGACGGGAGAAACGCGTGCCGCTGGCAGGCGCTGCTGTATTGTTGTTATGTGCTTCGCTCATGGGAGAGACCCCTCTAGTAAAGATTGCATGCGGCGGCCGCCGTCAAGCAAACGGTAGCGCGGGCGCAAACGGGTGAATTCGAGAATTTACTTTGCTGCAAGCGGCATAGCGCTGGTTGTATGCCGTGTTCTTGCAGACTACTGTCTCGCGTTGAGCAGAATTTTTTCCAGCGCACTTTTGAAGGCCAGCGCCTCCGGTTCGCTGAACCCCTTCAGCAACTGGCCGTAGACCTTGTGGATCGCGGCGTTGATCTGTGGGTAAAGCGCGGCGCCTTTTTCGGTCAGGGTAATATTGACCTGGCGCCGGTCGTCGCTGTCGCGCTCCCTGCGGACGATGCCTTTGAGCTCCATCCGGTCCAGCAAGCGCGACATCGGACCGGGTTCGATCCCGGCCAGCTGGCAAAATTCATTGACCGTTCGTGCCCGGTCACGCATCGCACCGACGACCACGACAAACTGCGACGCTGTCAGGCCCAACGGGAGCATTTCTTTATCGAGCGCGGCGAAGACCGCATTGCGGGCCTGGCTGATCAGAAAGCCAAACTGCCCATTTTGCAATTCTTCAACTGTTTGCATAAGTTCAAGCGACACTCGATGCGATGATCAGTCTGAATTATATTTACCTAGGCAATAGTTCACAAGTGTTTTCCCCTACGTGTTTTCCCTAGTCAAGGTTGGCAATAATGACGATGATGGATCAATCAATCTCACTTGCGCCCGTCATTTCAACGGAAATTTGGAAGGGGGAGGGGATTGCAGCATCTGATTTATTCGGCACTTCCCAGAAAGAGTGATCACGAACTGTAAAGTAATCTACAACAAGCCTGCGGGCGTGTCATCCAGTTGAAGTCCATCTTGTTACATGCTGTGTACCGCCAACTGGTACTTGACCAGACTGCCCCAGTCGCAATCCATGTTTGGGAAACTGATGGTTTCGGAGCCAAGCTGTAGCGTCACCTGTCCCCATTGTGGTTTGGCCTCGGTGACGATACGGTCTATCAGCGCGTGGCTGTCGGAAGCGAATGTTCGTAGCGCCCGTGTCGAATTTTCTTGCACCAGATGGGCGAGGAGGGCGAGGTTGAGCGGTGCTACGGCGGACAATGACGGCCAGATGTTGTCCGTGCCAAATCCGGCCCAGCAAAGCACGACGTCCACCACTTGAACATCCTCGACAAAATGCCCCAATGCGGCGGCCAAGATACTGTTCTGCTGTTCCTTGTCGAGTTTCCTGAAGTTTTGCAGTTGCTTGAGTCCTTCTTTGACACGCACTTCAACGCGCGTTGTCATGCGGGCGCCATCCGGCGCAATGGCGGCCTTGATCTGGACGTGTAAAATACAGTTCTCTGACTGCCGGTAGACCAATAAGTCGAACTCGCCTTTTCCCCAAGAATAATTTTGAACAACTTGCACGTCGGTTAAATGGTTAAATATCCGGACTGCCATCTCCGTCAGTTGCGGTTCCAGCAAAGGCGAAACGTGCTCGTCGAATTTTCGTTGATCGGTGTTCAGTACTGCGTACAGAATGTTCCGAGACGACATCATTCCACGCAAAGCCCACGGGTTGACCAGCAGTCGCGTGCCGACACGGCAAATGGGTGGGAAAAATCCTTCGCCACCATTGTCGATGTTGGGCGGTGAAATGGCATACACGTCCATCAGGGCGCCGTACTGATCAGTATTGAGGTCCGCGTACTCCATCACGGAGCGTGCCAAGGCATCCTCTTCAAGATAAGGCGCGACCCAATCATAAGGGTTGATCTGCATCTGGTCCTCCCTCTCTGGAAATTTTTCAAGATGCCGCCTAATGGCGTTGGACATGCCAATATGAACCGACGCGAAGCCGTGCCAAAAAGCGCGAAAACGCCGGAATTGCTCGGTGCTGACACCCAGTGCAAGCAACATTGCGGCATCGGACAATGGCGAACACTCCAGCGCTAAACGGACGAACGACTCCGCACATTTATACGTCATCTGCCTTACGACATCGAGTGAAGGTTCTTGTCCAGTGGCTACGCACTGGTCATAAAACGCGCAATAGGGATGCTGAATGTCGATTGTGATCGGCAGCGCCAGGCGACTGATGATGATGTCTTTTTGCTCCGCCTGCTGAATGGTCACCGTTTTCCACAGCAACGTGATTGAATCGTTATCCTTTTGAATGCTATAAAAGCCTCGCCAAGCAAAGGGAGCAATTTCGCAAAAATGCGCGTAGTCTAATAGCAGTTTTATTTCGTGCATCATCATCTGGTGATCCTCGCCGATGTCGACCTGATCATTTGTAGTATCGTCAGATGGGCAGTTGGAAAAGGTCTTCAACAGATAGGAAAAGCGCGAAACCAAAGAAGGCCCAACGTTCCCGTGCGGGGCGGCGTCAACCTTACTACACGCTGCATTGAGTAATCCACACAAATGGAGAAATGGAATCTTCACTGGGAGCGACTTGATTTTCAAGTTCTGTATCGCGGCGTCGAATGCGCCTTCAAAAACTTGCAGTATATTTTTTTCGGTTGCATTCATGTGTGTTGGCCGAGGTGCGTTTTGGACGATGCGTTGCATGTTGCATTGTGCGGCAATGATAATAACAGGGCAGATGCACCGGTTTGCAGTGGCACAGGATGAAAACGGGCGTGTAAAAAAGAGGATGATGCCAAATTCAATTTTACATAACGTAAATTGCTTGTGACGCTACCGTCGAAGTAGGACTGTAGGTACGGGCTTCCGCATTTTCAGGTGTCAAAAATAAACTGACACCGGCCACCAGCAGGGCGCTAGCCGCCGTCGCGGCCATCCGTTTCGAAAAAACCGTCCATAGCGATTCCTGACCGGCTTTCTCAGCGCGGTCAATGTCCGCAGCCATGATCACTTGCATCGTTTGATGCTCGTCGAATTCCAGCGCCATCGACACGGCCAAGCAGGTTTCGTTGTCCATGACGCGCCCACCTTTCAGGTACTGGTGCACCGCAGGTTCGCTCTTGCCGAGCTTCAGTGCCAGTGCTGCGTTGGTCTTCAGACCGTATTTTTCGCGCACAGCTTCTAAATATTTCACGCTTTTCATGTTCTGGCTCCTTGACAATCTTTACATCCGTAAAGTACTTTACGCCTGTAAAGTTTTCAGGTGTAAAGCTATGACGAATCCTATTGGTTTACCCAGTGTTGGTCAACAGCCAATTCTCTCGAATTGTCACAGTGTTGGTTCTTTGGGTTCCCAGTCGTTTTCGTGCTCGGCTTCGATGCGTTTGCTTCGCTCGTATTTGCGGCCCGCGTTGAACGCTAACACAGCAATAAATAGTGTTACCAAAAAATCTATCAGCATGTTGGTCATCAGCATGTCCATCGCAGCCAGCATGTGCGCCTTGATGAAGAAAATATCCATGAAATTGCCCGTTGGAAAAGATCAGTCGCAGTATGCCACAGGGGCGGCTGACGCCGACCTGTACGTCATTGAGGCGCGTGCCGTTGGCTCCCAGGATTGGTATTCCTTCAGCTCGGTGCCGGCGCCGGCTTCCGAAAATGCCGCCGATGTGAAGCGCTTGAACTCCAGCGATTCCTCGACCGTCTACCGCTCCGCCCTGGTGAGGGCCGGAGCATGACCACTCCGAACATGACCGATTTGCAGCTGGAAGAGTACATGGTACTCGTCGCCTCCAAGGTGGCCCAGCTGGGCATCCACTACGTCAATCGTCAGATTGCCTGGGCTGAAGAACAACTGCGCTTGCGGGGTGTCGTGTGAGTGCTGAACAGCTTGAGCGTATTGGTTCGGTGTGTGACGTGGTTCGTACTTGCTGCGTTGTGTTTTTGTCGCTGGTTTGGGCGATCCAGAACCGAGGTGATAAATGAGGGCCGGAGGTGCTGCACGTGCGTGCGGCGCAGCCGCGCGCGCGGGTAGTGCCGCAGGCTCCCCCCGTACTGTAATACGGGGGGAAAGTGACCACAGTCAGCGGCTGGCGATCATCGACTGGCTCCGTTTTACCTTCCTGCCTTCGATGTCCGCGCTCGATACGATGGAGCAGCTCAAGCGGTACTTCGCGCTCTGGTTTCCGCTGCCGGTGAATTTCATCCCTGCTGAGAAGGGGCTGTACGGCTACAAGCAAACCTATGACGTGATGGTCTGGAAGGATGCGCAACTGATTCGCGTGGCCATCGTCGGCATGGGCGGGACCAGTACCGGCAACACGATGATGGTGGACCTGTCCGGCAAGGGCTGTTCGTTGGTGAGTGACTGGCAGGCCGTCTACGCCACCATGCAGGATCTCGATGCGCGTATCACCCGTGCTGACACCGCGCTCGATCTCATGGAGGGCTTCACGCTCGATCAGTTCGACGATCTGTACAGGGCAGGGGAGTTCAACTGCGGTGGTCGCATTCCGACTCGGCGTTACATGGAGGGCGGTCACAGCGGTGATTTGCACGCCAATGGTCGGACGATGTACCTCGGGAAGAAGGCCAACGGTAAAGAGCTTTGCATCTATGAGAAGGGCAAGCAGTTGGGAGACTCCACCAGCGAATGGCTGCGTGTAGAGATTCGCTTCGGCAATCGTGACCGTGTTATTCCTCATGACATCGTACTCGATCCGACAACGTACTTCGCTGGTGGCTTCATTGCCCTGGAGACGCTGGTGGACACGATCAAGACCAAGATCAAGACCGAACAGCGCGACATCGTCAGCGAGGAGCGGACCATTGTGCTGAAGCGCCTGACGCATTATCTGACCGCTTCCTATGGCAAGACTTTATACCAGCTCGCGCACGAGCTGAAGATGGATTACAAGGCCCTTTACGAGCTGCTGAGAGTACCTGGTGTACCTGCCCGTTTAGAAAAATCCGTTGTGGCCGACGGCGTGAACCGGGCGCACGATCCTGCCCATTCTGAGGAGTAGTCTCATGTTGGTAAAAGCTGAAGCGACCGTTCGCGGCGCAAAAATGTTCAAAGGTCAGATGGATGACGGCAAGAAGATCGACAGCGGCAAACTGTTTGTCGAAATGGTGTTGAAGGAAAGCGATAACGCGTTCGGGATGTGCACCGAAGCGATGAAGTGCAAAGACTCGTCGGTGGTTGAGTCGATCAAGCATACGACTTTCCCGTTCATTGCTGAACTGGACATCGATGTGGTGAGCGGCTCCAAGGGCATGGAACAGGTCGTCCTGGCTGTGCGTCCTATGCAAGCAATCAAGGCTGCTGCGAAGGCCTAATTGTGGCCCAGGTGCTTACGAGGGTTCTAGTGTGTGTTCCTGGCAGTGGTGGTGGTCTGTATGTCGGGAGTACCAATGTTCGTTGTTCTGCACCTGATGGTACACAGGGAATCATTACCTACAGGGATGTCTACTTGTCGGACCAGCCTATTGTCGTCAGTAGTGGCGGCAGTTCTTCAGGAGGTAGTACGGCCGTGAACGTCAGCGCAGATATTTTCATTGGAGCTTTGCTTGTGCTGTGCTTCGCGCTCGGTTGGATCGCAGGAGGCCAGCGGTGAGCCATCTGTTCAGTGCATTGTGGCCTGTCGTGTTTCTGGCCGTCCTGTTCGTGTGCGGCATGTATTTAGTGCGGTATATCTTGCGTCGCTTCTTGGGGGGCAAATGAGCTCTTTTACCTACTTGCAGATTATTGCGCTGTGCTTCACTGCGTTCGGTGTTGGCTACGGCGGCGGATCGTTGGTTCGCATTGCTCGGCGTGCTGTCGAGACGTTAGATTAATTTCGTTGTGTTGAGCTGCGCTGGCCGCACAGCTCTCCTAAGTAGGCCTAACTTTTTGGAGTTTGTTATGAACAAAAATATTCAACGTGGTCTGGTTGCTGTTGGTGCGCTGATTCTGAGCGGTGTTGCGATGGCTGCTGATGCCGATCCTGGTCTGGACGCTATCAACGGCCTGACCGCTCGCGCCACCTCGTACATTACCGCTGCCGCTGCCGTGGCCGTCGTTGTTGCCGGTGGCTTCTGGGGCATCTCCTTCATGAAGAAGGCCTTCTCCCGCGCTGGTTAAGCCCTGGCAGTGTCCGGTTGTAGGGGCGACTAGTGCGCCCCTTTTTTATTGTTGCCGCATGTGGCGGCTTGCAGGTGGTTCAATGGCTAATCGTGTGTTTGTCTGGCTTTGCTTGTCGTTGGTTCTGTCACTTGTGTCACTTAGTGTTAATGCCGCTCGTTCTCTGTCGGTTGAAGTGCGTCGCATCGGTACTCTTCCTGAGTTCGCTCCGGCTTCGTGTGCCACTATTATCAAGTGGTTGGGTCCAGCTCAAACTCCTACACCTGAGTGCTTAGGACTTGATGAAGCTGTGAAGGCTGCGGATCCGAGTGCGCCTGCTGAGTTTACGTTAAACGCTCACAACGGGCCTTTTACGTCGTATGTGCATTCTCTTGGCTCTTGCAAAGCGGGGACCGACGCTGGTTCTGTTGACTTCATTCCATTGTCTTACGTTAGTCCAGACAATCCCGACCTAGTACTTCAGAAAATTCGCGATGCTGGTTCGATTACTGCGACTATCAAGGGTTGTGTCGTCGCATTTTCCGAGCAGGGTGGCTGCTTTATCCATGAGCCCGCTAACGGCGCTCGATTGAAGGAGTGCACGATTTATTTCAAAGAGACGGGAGCCATCGGTGGTGCTGATAATCCGCCGCCTTCTGACGCTCCTGCGTATTCCGGCACTGGTGGCTCGGGTGGCGGTGGTACAGGAGGTGATGGTACTGGCACAGGTGGCGGCGGAACTGGTGGCGACGGTTCTGGCGGGACAGGCGGCGGTGGCACCGGTGGTGGCGGTACAGGCGGTGGTGGAACAGGTGGGGGCGGTACTGGCGGCGATGGTACTGGGGGTGACGGAACAGGTGGAGGTGGTACGGGTGATACGCAGCAGAATTGCGGTGCACCTGGGCAGCCTGCATGCAAGATCGATGAAACCGGTACGCCCACTGGGTCTGGCTTGTTTGATGAATTGATGAAGCTGGTCGACGGGATCGGCACTGATCGTCAAAAGGGCCTTGATGATGGCAAGGCCAACGATGGGAAAGACACTTCGATTCCGTTCAGCGGCATTGATTTGCCTGCTGGTTCTTGCAGTGACCCTGTCGTGGAGTTTCCCTTCATAGCTCGCACTTTCGTTGTGCCGGTGTGCACTTACCTCGATACGTTACGGCCGCTGTTCACCGCGTTTTTTGGGTTCGCCTTTGTATTCGCCGTCATCTCGCTGATTGCGCGTACCACGTCTAAAAGCTGATAGGAGGGTTTATGCCTTTACTTGGAAATTTGATCGTCACCATCATCACCAGCTTGGTGGCCTGGCTGGCGAAATATCTCACGCAGAAGACCGCTGTGACCATTGCGATTGTCGCCGTTATCAGTGCGCTGCTGCTGGCCTTGTATGCGGCTGTGCGTGTGGCTATGAGCTCGGCTATCGCCGGCTTGGGTTCCGTCCACCCGATGTTTGCCGCTGGGCTGGCGATGGTGATTTCACCTGCTACGCAGCAGTGCATTACGGGTTACATTGCTATGTGGTCGTTGTGCGAGTTGTACAAGTGGAAGTTCACAATCATGCAGCTGTGGTCGAGGACTATATGATGCGATTTCTCGTTGACCATCTGGTCCTGATCGCGGTGTTTTTTGCCATCGTGTGGTTTGTCGTTAAGCACGTTGTTGCTGACCTTCCTGATGACGTGTTGTCGCAGGCTTACAAGCGCGTTAAACAGAAAAAGCTGGAGGAGGCCGAGCATGGCGGTGTACGCGATAACAGGTAAGCTCGGCAGCGGTAAGGGGAAGGCCGGTATTGACCAGATCCGGCGCTATCTTCGTGCCGGTAAGCGCGTTGCTACAAACTGCGATGTGTTCCTTGAACATCTGATGGCTGATACGAATAAGTCCGTTGTCACCCGCATTCCTGATAAGCCTTCTTCTGTTGACTTGTACATGATCGGCAGCGGTAACAGGTTTGTGGATTTTGAGCCGATCATCACGTCTGGTAAAAATGGCCTGGAGGCTTTGGCTCCTACGCCGAAGTTGTTGGCCGGGTTCGATGAATCTCATAATGGCGCGTTGGTTTTGGATGAGTGCGGGTCTTGGCTGAACACTCGCAACTTTCAGGACAAGGGGCGTGCTGAGCTGCTGGAGTGGGCGATTCATGGCCGTAAGTATGGCTGGGATATTTTCTTCATCATGCAGAATATCGCGCAGGTAGATAAGCAGCTTCGTGATAGCTTGCTTGAGTATGTTGTCCGACTAAACCGGCTTGACCGCATGAAGGTGCCGGTCGTCAGCGGCTTGCTGAAGGCGCTTACAGCTGGTGCCACTGAAGGTAACCTCCCTCGCGTGCATATCGGGGTGGTTCGGCTTGGGTCGCAGCCTGACGGCCTGGTAGCTGACCGGTGGGTGTTTAGGGGCGATGACCTCAATGACGCTTACAACACGACGCAGGTGTTTTCAGAGTCATATCCTCACGGCACGCATTGTCTGCTGTCGTCCTGGCATTTGTCTGCTCGCGTTGGCGTAGATCCTTCTTTCGTCGGTCCCCGTCTTGCTGGCCCAGCTGGTGTAGATCTTCTTCGGGGGCGCACGCCTCCACCTAAACCTCCTCATAAGCATATGACCAAATTTCTCATGTTCTCGATGCTGCTTGGTGTCGTGTTGGGCGGCTTCGCCGTTCGGGTGTTTGCGCCTCCGGTTGTGGTGGCTGGTGCTGCTAAGGTCGAACGTGTTGTGTCCGATAAGGTGAAAGGTGTCGGGTATGTTCGGCTGCCGAACCGGCATTTTCTTGTGACGTTGTCTGATGGACGCGTAGTCGAGCCAGTGAATATGGTGATGCTTGGTGGTGGTGCTTGGGAGGCTGAGGTATCGCCAGGCGAGTGGGTCAAGGGGGTGTTATGAAGCGGCTTTTGATCGTGGTGTTGTTGGCACCTTTGATGGCGTTTGGCGCTCCCGTGTCGTTCAATTTCAACGCGGTGCCGCTGGTGTCGTTTAGTCAGTCCGTGTTCAAGAACTTGCTGCACGTGGACTACGTTGTGTCGCCTGAAGTGCTGGCGATGGATCGCAAGATAACGTTGAGCGTCGCTGGCATCGATGAGGGTAAGACGCTGGACTTCGTCCAGGGCATTTTGAAGCAGCAGGGCGTCGGCGTGGATGTACGTGACGGCGTGTACTACCTCGTGCCGCTTGTGAAGGCTGTTGGCGATACTGAGGGCATCGTCGCGGCGGCAAAGCCTGTGCTGGTCCCTTCTGCTGTCTCTGCCGATGGTTCGGATCACGCTGGGGCCCTGGATGCGATGGTAGGGCGACGCCAGAAAGACGATGTTTCCGAGCTGTACACGCCTAAGAATCGTCCGAGCGATTTTCTGGTCGCTTTGGTTGGCGCGTCATTTGGGCCACGTGCGGCCGTGGCTGCCGGTGCTGATCTGCTGCTTACTGGCAGCCAGGACGATGTCGACAAGATGCGCAAGGTGCTGGACTCGGTCGATTCCATTCCGCGGCTGGTCGATGTCTCGGCCTCCTGGATCGAGGTGACTGGCAACGAGTCGGACGGGCGTGGTATTTCGGTCCTGGCTACTGTTCTCGGCGCGAAGCTGGGTGTGTCTCTTGGTGCCGTCAGTTCTGGTTCTGCGATCAGTTTGAAGGGTTCGCGGTTTGAGCTGGTCGTGGATGCCCTTAAGACGGATGGCCGATTTAAGCAGGTTTCGAATAGTAGGGTGGTTGGTGACGAGTATGAAAAGCTCGTGCTGACGGTCGGTGACGAGACGCCCACCATTTCCAGCACCGGCAAGGATAATTCCGGTAACACCGTCCAGAACATCGTTTATAGGCCGTCTGGTGTCATCGTGGACGTGTTGCCGAAGGTACTTGGCAGTGGTCGCATTCAGCTGGTTGTAGACGGCCAGATCAGTAATTTTAAAGCCACGTCGACCGGCGTTACCAATTCGCCTACGCTGATCAAGCGCCAGGTCAAGACCAAGGTCACGGTGCCGGATGGTGAGGTGCTGTTGATTGGTGGGTTGAACGACAATACCGCGTCGAATAACTCCTCCGCGTTCTCGTTTTTGCCTTCCTGGGCAGCTAAGTCCTCGTCCAGTTCGCGTACTGATCTCGTGCTGGTATTGAGCGCTAAGGTCGTTAAGACTGAATGACGCTTTGTGTTTCTTGTTACGCGTTACGTTAATCTGCTTTGGGTGATTTTCGTGACGCGTTACGTTTATTCAGCTTCGCTTGTAGGTCGTCTATCAGAGCTTGGTACTCATATACTTTCTTTTCCAAGTTCTCTGCGTCGACTTCTAGCCGCCTGTTGTCGGCGTTCACCTGGTGCAGCACGTTTTCCAGTCTCAGTACTTCGCTGGCCAGCTTGCCGTTGTTGGTGGTAGCGTGCTTCACGCGCTCCAGATCTGCTTTGGCCTGGTCTGCCGCTTTGAACGCGTTGGCTCGTTCTTGGATCATCAGCGCGTTTTCCTTTTCTAGGTGGCTGATCGTCTTGTTGGCTGCCTCGAGCTTGTTCTGCATCTCTACCAAGGCATCTTGCACCTTCTCCATTTCCTCCCATGTCGGCCTGGTGTAGTCCATTTCAAACTTGGCTTCGTGAGCTGTTCTAGCGGCCCTTGGCGCGCCGTTTGCACGCTGGCGGTCCCTGAATGCCTTTTGGCGCTCTGCGTTCGTCATAGCGCTTCCGGTGGCTGGGCGACCAGGTTTTCGTTTTGCACCTGGCAAGGGCAGTTCTATGGTGAGGGTGTCGGCTGGCTGTTTCATGTCGTTTCCGTTATGCGTTACGATAATTAGTATTATACGTTACGCGTTACGGTAATCTGATACTCGTTATGCGTAACGGTAATTGTATTTTGCGATCGCAGACCGATCGGCAATAGTGTTACGCGTAACGCAAATATCCTTGCTGAGCACAAGCGGCCCGAAGGGCAAAATCTTCGGGGGTTCCAGGAATCGGCTGTGGCTTTTGAAGTCGCACCAGCTGGGGCCTGTGCGTGGCGGAGCGAGGAGCGACAAGGTTCCGAAGTTTTAGCGGGCAGTCCGTTGGCTGTGTGAAGGCCCAGCTGGTGCACGTCGGCCACAGGCACCATCCTGAAGACTGCCGTTCGTAAGTTGGCACTGTCCAGCACAAATTGCTATATTGCTGAAATGCAATTGGAGCTTTTTCCCTTTGACCGGCTAAGCGACTCCGAGCTTGGCGCGATAGTCCGGTTCATCCGTAATCACTACTGGCACATCCGCAACGCCCGGGCTGCGAAATGGGGTCAGGCAAGGGCGCGCAAAGAGTATCGAATTGTGGCCATCCAAAAAAAACGCCTGCGCATGGCAGGCGTGTCAAAGCGTGAAATACTGGACTTGCTAGCTTGCTGTCGCGGGCAGTGCAGCCGTACCAAACACCCGTTCAAACCATGCCGATATTGCCCGACGTAGGGCGTGCCGACGACGACGGCAATTTGACATAACGTAAATTATGCGAAATTACGGAAATTCCTTGCCGAGGCTGGCAGACGCAAGAATCTCGTCATGCCGTTCGTTGTCCGTCTTGTGAAGATACGCTGCCGTGGTGGCGATGCTGGCGTGGCCGGCGGTCTCCTGCAGCGTTTTGAGCTGGACGCCGTTGTTGGCGTGGTTGGTCAGCATGCTGTGGCGCAGCCAGTGCGCGGACGCCTGCCGGAATGTCGCGGCCATGTCGGCGTCGCCCAATCGATCCGCGGCCACCGCTGCGGCGGCAAAGATGGCTTTCAGCGCGTCGGATGCGGCTTCGTCCGTGATGCGCACCAGGGATTCGCCACGGCTCGACAAGACCAGCGGCGTGTCGTCGCTGCGCGCGGTGTGCGGCAGCAAATCGAATGCGGCGCGGTATTGGCGGAATGCGGCCAGCATTTCCGGCGGCACCGGCAAACGACGCGGCTTGTTGCCTTTGCCGAGCACGTCCAGCCACCAGCGGCCGTTGCCTTCGGTGTAGAAAGCGCCCATGTTGGCGCCGACGATTTCGCTCAGCCGCGCGCCGGTGTGGATGTAGGTCGTCAACAGGAAGCGATCGCGTTCGCGCCGGCGGATGGACGCCGGCGTCAAGGCCTCGCGCGTGGCGACCACGGTGAGCGCCAGTTCCAGCGCGTCCGGCGTCAGGTAGCGCGTGATGCGGCTGGCGCTGGCGGTTTTGACGTGCTTGACCAGCGCCGCCGGATCGCGCCGCAGATAACCGGTCTGGGTGGCGTATGCGAACAGGCCTTTGACGGCGATCATGGCCTGGCGCCGGCTGGCGTCCGACAACGGCCCGCTGAACGGCCGATAACGCGGGTCGCTGCGCGGCCATTTGGTGGTCGAAATCCAGTCCTGCGGCGGCGCCTTGAGGAATTCCTTGTAGCCGTTGAGGTCCGCCACGGTCAGCTGGCGCAGGGTTTTGCCCGCCTCTTCCCGGCACCAGGTCAAGAACCGGAACAGCTCTTTTTGGGTGTTGGCGATCGATTTTTCGCCCAATTCGCCGTGGCTGATGAACTCCCTTGCAATTTCACTATCGGTGCGGGCGTCGGTGATGGCGTCTTCGGCAATGGTGCGCAGGGCGTCTGCATCGCGCTGCCGGCGTTCGGCCGCGCCGCCGCTGTGGGCGGGAAATGGGTCCAGATTGATGACGTCGAATTTCTTTTCTGGCATTGGTGCGGGCAAAAATACTGTATGGATAGCTGGTCGATTATACAGTATTTCATACAGTTATTTTAATCGACAATATAGGTAGTAATGTCGAGTTAATCAAATTGGCATTTCGTCGCTTTTGCCCTTATGATTTGCGCCATGATTACCTGTTTCGATATCGGTGGCAGCGCCATCAAATGTGCCGTCGCCACGGCCGACGGCCAGATCGGCGACCTCCAACGCGTGCCGACACCCGCCCATGACTTCGCCGCCTTCACCGCCGCCATGCAGGCGCTGATCGTTGCCGGCGGCCCTGCGCGCGGCGTCGCCATCTCGATCGCCGGCGTGATCGATCCGGCCGATGGCCGCATCAAGTGCGCCAACATCCCCTGCATCGATGGCCGTGTGCTGGCCGCCGATCTGGCTGAGGTCTTCGGCCTCCCCGTCTGGATCATCAACGACGCTGACAGCTTCGCCCTCGCCGAGGCCCAGGCCGGTGCGGCGCGCGGTCATGCCAATGTGTTCGGCCTGATCCTGGGCACCGGCGTTGGCGGCGGCCTGGTCATTGGCGGCCGGCTGATCGGCGGACCTGGCGGCTTTGCTGGCGAATGGGGCCACGGACCTGTGGCCGCGCAGTTTGCCGGCACGCCGCCACAAGCCATCCCCCGCTTCCGCTGCGGCTGCGGCCAGACCGGTTGCCTGGATACGGTCGGCGGCGCGCGTGGCCTGGAGCGGCTGCATCTGACGTTGCATCAGACGGCGCTGGATAGCCGGGCCATCATCGCGGCCTGGCAAGCGGGCGATGCGGATGCCGCGCAGACCATCTCCTGCTTTATCGATCTGTTGAGCGGGCCGCTGGCCATGCTGGTCAACACGCTGGGGGCGTCCATCCTGCCGGTCGGCGGCGGCCTGGCCAACAGCGCGGCGCTGATCGCGCGGCTTGACCAGGCGGTGCGCGAGTCCATCTTGCGCAAGACGGACGCGCCCATCATCGTGCCCGGCCAGTCCGGCGCCGAGCCGGGTCTGATCGGCGCGGCGTGGCTGGGCCTGCAAAAATTGGAAAACAGGCATGGCTGAAACGATCACGCTGGAAGTTTGCGTCGACAGCGCCGATGGACTGGCCGCTGCGCTGGCCGGCGGCGCCGACCGCATCGAACTGTGTAGCGCGCTGGAAATCGGCGGCCTGACGCCGACGTCCGGTCTGCTGCGTCTGGCCACGGCCAGCCCGGCGCCCGTGGTGGCCATGATACGTCCGCGCGGCGGCGACTTCTGTTTTGACGAGGCGGAAACGCAGTTGATGCTGCATGAAATCGACGCCGTTGCCGCCGCCGGCCTGCAAGGCGTGGTGCTTGGCGCCTCGCTGCCGGACGGCCAGCTGGATCAACGCACGCTGGAACGACTGGTGCGCCGCGCCGGCGGCCACGGGCTGCGCTGCACGCTGCACCGGGCCGTCGATTTGTGCCCGGATCTGGCGCAGGCCACCGCCCAAGCCGTGGACCTTGGTTTCGAACGCATCCTGACTTCCGGCGGCGCCAAGGGCGCGCCCGAGGGGCTGGCCGGCTTGCGGCGCTGCTTTGGCGCTGGCGCCGGACGCATCGCCATCATGCCCGGCGCCGGCATCAACGCCGACAATGTTCACTTGTTGCGCGCGCGGCTGCCGCTGACCGATGTCCACGCGTCCTGCTCGGAGCCGGTGACGCCGGCATCGCCGCAGGTGCTGGCCTTCGGTTTCGATGCCGGCGGCCGCCGCCGGACCAGCCGCGACAAAGTGGCCGCCGTGAAAGCCGCGCTGCTGTCTTGAAATTCACCGCCGTTTGTGTGACACTCGTTTGAAATAGCAGTGAAACCGGTTTCACTTTTCGCGGGAGCAGCCTGTTTGACGTTCGATCCGACCACCCTTGCACCGTATTTCGGCGACCTGGCAGCCGGTGCGCGGCTGACCGCCCTCGCCTGCGCGCTGGCCCTGGCCGGCGGCCTGGTGCTGGGCATCGTGGCGGCGCTGATGCGCACCGCCGCGTCGCCGCTGGCCCGCCGTGTGGCGGAAATCTATGTCGACATCTTCCGCAACGTCCCTTTCATCGTCCAGCTGTTCTTCCTGTTTTACGGACTGCCTGAAATCGGCGTGGAGTTAAGCGCCTTCGGCACCGGCGTGCTGGCCTTGTCGCTGGCCGGCGGCGCCTTCACATCCGACGTGATCCGTTCCGGCATCCTGGCAGTGGAACCGGGTGTGCTGGAGGCGGCCCAGGTCAGCGGCCTGTCGCGGTTCGCCATCTATCGCCACATCGTGCTGCCGATGGCGTTGCGCAGTTCCGTGCGGCCGCTGGGATCGGTGTTCGTCAACCTGATCCTGACGTCGTCCATCCTGTCGGCGATCACGCTCAATGAATTGACCGGCAGCGCCAAGATCGTTGCCGCCGACACCTTCCAGCCGTTCGAAGTGTATGTCCTGCTCCTGCTGCTGTATGCCGTGATGACCTGGCTGGTGTCGCTGTCGGCCGGCGCCCTGCACCGTCGTTTGAACCGGGATCACGGCTGATGCGCTATACCGATTTCACGCCGCATGACCTGCTTCTGCTGCTGCAAGGGCTGGGCGTTTCCGTCGCCCTGTTCGCCGCCACCACCGCCATCGGCCTGCTGATCGGGCTGGCCTGGGCGCTGCTGCGCTACTACCGCACGCCGCTGCTGGCGCCATTGGCCGCGGCGCTGGCCGAGCTGCTGAAGAATTCCCCTGTACTGGTACAGTTGTTCCTGGTGTTTTTCGGCTTGCCGGTACTGTTGGAGACAGATCTGACGCCGGTACAGGCGGCGCTGATCACACTGTCCGGCAATACAGCGGCCTTCATTTATGTGATTGCGGTGTCGGCCATCGAGTCGGTCGGCCGCGACCAACTGGAAACGGCGCGCGTGTTTGGCTTGAGCCGCTGGCAAACGCTGCGCCGCATCGTCGCGCCGCAGGCGGCGGCTTTCGGCCTCGGGCCGCTGGCCGGGCTGCTGGTCAACCAGTTGCAGGTGACCTCGCTCATTTCCGTGATCGGCGTGGTCGACCTGACCAAGGTTGGCGCGATCCTGAACCTGCGCACGCTCAAGCCCTTCATCGTCTGGACCGTGATCGGCGTGCTGTATTACCTGATGGCCCGGCTGATCGCCAGGGTCTGCGCCCGCGCCGAGACGCGCTTGCGCGCGCATAGTCAATGGAAAGGTTTGTAGCATGATAGATATCGAAGGCGTGGTCAAACGCTTCGGCGCCAACACGGTGCTCGATGGCGTCAACCTGCGCATCGCGCCGGGCGAAGTGGTGTCCATCCTTGGCGCCAGCGGCTCCGGCAAATCGACGCTGATCCGCTGCATCAACGGCCTGGAAAAGCTCGACGGCGGCACGATTTCCGTCGACGGGCATCGCGTCGACGATCCGAAGCAGCTGCAACTGGCGCGCCGCTGTTCCGGCACCGTGTTCCAGCTGTTTAATCTGTATCCGCACCTGACGGCGCTGCAAAACGTGACACTGGCGCCCGTCGAGGTGCTGAACGCGCCGCGCCGCCAGGCCGAAGACGAGGCGCGTGAATTGCTGGCCTCAGTGGGCCTGGCAGACCGGGCGGACGCCTATCCCGCCCAGCTGTCAGGTGGCCAGCGCCAGCGCGTCGGCATCTGTCGCGCACTGGCGATGAAGCCGCGCTACCTGCTGCTGGACGAAGTCACCAGCGCGCTCGATCCTGAAATGACGTCCGAAGTGCTGGATATTCT
Organism: Duganella alba; assembly: GCF_009674495.1. GTDB lineage: Bacteria > Pseudomonadota > Gammaproteobacteria > Burkholderiales > Burkholderiaceae_D > Rugamonas > Rugamonas alba. The sequence continues at coordinate 336,768 of NZ_WKJN01000001.1, forward strand.
GGCCAGGCTGGCGGCAAGCGGCACCACCATGCTGTTCGTGACGCACGAAATCGCATTCGCCCGCCAGATTTCCAACCGTGTGGTGTTTCTCGACCAGGGCCGTCTGCTGGCCGATTTGCCGACCGCGCAGTTTTTCGCCGCCGACGGCGGCCTGGCGCAGCCGCGCATCGCCCAATTCCTCTCGAAGATGACGAAGTAATGAAAGACCTCTCATGAAAATGCTGCTTGCGAACGCCGAGGCATGGCCCGGCTTTGAAACCACGGTCGACCTGCTGAAACAGGGCGGCGCCAGTATCGACGCCATGGTCAGCGGCATCGCCAAGGTCGAACGCGAGGCCAAGGTGCGCAGCGTCGGCTACGGCGGCTGGCCGAACATGCTGGGCGAGATGGAGTTCGACGCCGGCGTCATGGACGGCACCTCGCGCGACGTCGGCGCGGTCGGCGCGGTGCCGGCCACCCTGCCCGTCTCCGCACTGGCGCACGAAGTGATGAAGCACCTGCCGCACGTCATGCTGACCGGCGCCGGTGCGCGCCGCTTCGCCACCGAGCGCGGTTTCGCCGTGGACGACGTGCTGCACCCGGACAGCAAGCGGGTCTGGTGGGAGCGGCTGCAGCAGGAGATGTCGCCGGCGCAGCAGGCGGCCTTCCCCGATATCGCGCTGGCGCCGCTCAGCAACACCATCACCGATCCCGAACGCGTGCGCGACACCACGGTGTTCCTGGGCCGGGACACCGGCGACAACATCGGCGTGGTCACCTCGACCTCGGGCTGGGCCTGGAAGTATCCGGGCCGTCTTGGAGATTCGCCGATTCCCGGCGCCGGCTTCTACGCGGACAGCCGCTACGGCGCGGCCGCCTGCACCCACACCGGCGAGATGACCATGCGCTGCGGGACGTCGCGCAGCATCGTGCTGGCGATGCGGCTTGGCTATACACTGGAGGATGCGATCCAGCTCGCGGTGGAAGAACTGTCGGAATTGAAGACCGGCTTCCTGGCCGGCGTGGTGATCCACGCCATCGACGCCAAGGGCAACCATCAGGTGGTCAACTACCGCTGCGACGAAGAGATACGTTACTGGTACTGGGACGAACGCATGGCCGCGCCGGAATTGCGCATCGCCGCCGCCGTCAAACTTTGAAAGGGTTCAGCATGCAGCATCGTTTCAAACGCACCGCCGCCGTCGTGGCATTGATGCTGGCGGCAACGTCGGCGCTGGCCGGCCGCATCGAGGAAATCAAGGCGCGCGGCTATGTGCGCATCGGCGTTTCGCTGGGCGGTGAGCCGGTTGGCTTTCGCAACGCCAGCAATGAGCCGGTCGGCTATGACGTCGATGTGGCGCGGCAGCTGGCGGCGAAGCTCGGCGTGCCGGTGCGCTTTTCCGACGTCTCCAGCGATGCCCGCATCTCGATGCTGATGTCGAAGCAGCTCGATCTGGTGGTGGCCAACGTCTCGATCACGCCGCAACGCGCGCGCGTGGTGGACTTCTCGATTCCCTACAACCTGGCCGGCCTGCGCGTGATCGCGCAGAAGAGCGTGCATATCAAGACGCTGGCTGACCTGAACGGCAAGCGCGTCGTGGTTGGCCGCGGCACCACGGCGGACACCTTCCTGCGCCAGTCGGCGCCGCAGGCGATCTTCATCTACACCGACAATTTTGCGCCGGACGGCGTCCTGCTGCTGCAGCAAAAGCGCGCCGACGCCGGCATCGAGGATTCGTCGCTGCTGGACTACCTGGCCAGCAAGAACGAGCAGCTGGAGACCCTGCCTACGATGTACGGCAACACGCCCATCGGCATCGCCATGGCCAAGGGCGATCCGGCGCTGCTGACGTTTGTGAACGGCTTCGTATCGGACTACATCAAGTCCGGCGCCTACGCGGCCAACTACAAGAAATGGTGGGGCGGCAAAGCCGTGCCGCCGACGCTTACCCCGTAAGGCGGGGAACGAAACGGGTGGCGACCAGCACCTGGCCGCCGTTCTGCGCCAGGTCCGCCGGCTGGCTCAAGATGCGGACAATCTGCGCCACGTATTCGCGCCTGTCCGAACCGATGGATGAAATCGGATAGGCGTCGAACTGCGTCAGCGAGATGTTGTCGAAGCCGTACAACCGGAAGCGCGTCGGCACATGCCGCGGAAAATGCTGGCGATGCGCGTCGAGCACCCCCATCGCCATCGCATCGGAGGTGCAGAACACCGCGCCGGTGGCGTCGACATCGATCTGCTGCGCCAGCGCGCGGCCGCTGGCGTAGGAATAATCCCCCGCCAATTCCCCCAGCAGCGTGACGCCGTGCCGCGCCAGCGCCGCGCGGTAGGAAGCGATGCGCGCCTGCTCCACCAGCGACATGGTGCGCCCGGTCAGCAGCAGCGCGCTGCGCACGCCCTTGCCCGCCGCATCGGCCACGCATTCGCCGATGCCCTGATCTTCATCCATCGTCACCGACGGCACGCCCGCATCGTGATGGCCGTTCAGCATCAGCACCGCATTGTTGCGGAACATGCGGCGCACCGTGGCGGCATCGGCGAAATCGGAAAACACCAGCGCCGCGTCGACGTGATAGGCCACGCCGTCGCGCAGGAAGGATTCGGCGTGCTGGCCGGCGCCGACACGGATGAAAATGACCTGCTTGCCGATGGCCTGGATCTCCGCCAGCAGCAGGTCGAACAGGTCGAGGTCCGACAGGTCGTGGATGTGGTTGACCAGGATGGCGACCAGGTTGACGGTCTTGTTGGCCAGTCCGCGCGCCAGCGAGTTGGGCCGGAAGCCGAGCGTCTCGGCCGCGCGCAGCACGCGTTCGCGCTTGTCGGCGGATACGGGCCGCGGCTGCGCCGACAAGGCCCGCGACGCGATCGCCCGCGACACGCCCGCCAGCGCGGCAACATCAGACAGCGTTGGTTCCGGAGCGGGTTTCAAGGCGTCGTTCATGCCATCAATTATACCCACCTATGTTTGCTCGCTCGGATAGCTCTTGCGCAAAGTCGGAAAGTAACACCAGCGGTTCATGTTCCATCCACCGCTGCGTCCGGATTAGTTCATGCAATACCGGCTCGGACAGCAATTGCGTCGGTAAATCCAGCATTGGCCATGGCTGTGGTAGCGGTAATGCGTGGGTTTCAATCAACACACTTGCTGCGCGCGGAATCCACGGCATAGCTTGCTTCCCGTTGGCAGCGCAACGCAAGGACAAGCCGATGCGCAAGCCATTCGGGTCGAGATCGGCGAAGTGCAACCACGGGATATGGTCGGGCAGGCGGCCGATGAACTGCGTTGCCAGCAGCGTGTTCCAGCCCGGTGCATGCAATATCAGTACGGATGGCAACATCGGAAAGTCCACAAAGGCGCCGATGTTTTCCACTGTCAGGATTAATCGCGGCATGATGCCGGCCAATTGCCAGCCCCCCGCTAGCGCACGCTCCGGTATCGGGACTTCTCCCAGCAGCGCCATATAGCCATCCAGCGCGAGCCGGGTTCCTTTCTCGTCCACCATCTCGAGGCCTGGATTGGTACGCAAGCGCAGCACCTCATCGGTCGTTAGCAAGACGCCCTCTGGCGGTGCTCGCAGACCCGATTTGGAGTGCGCGCCGGCCCAAGCCGACCAGGTCTTGCGATTCAGCAGGCTCACGCGCGCCGGCAGGACCAGCGGCGACCGGCGCAACCCGCGCAACGCTGCCACCGTGACAGCCTCGGGGCGAGCCAGAAACGCCTCTTCCGCTTCCGGCAGCTGCGGCCATCGCTCCAGAAGATACGCACGCAGGGCGTCCACCTTCTCTGCGTAGAGCTGATACTCCCCGACATGGCGCGTTGGCCCGATCAGGCCAAGCTGCTCCAATTGCAGCAGCCATGGCGCGGACGCCTTGCTGATCTTCAACCGGCGTGTAAGCAACAGCCGTAAGGCCGCCGCACGCAGAGGATCGTTGAACCAGTTCATGCGCTCATGCGGGTGCCGCGGATAGTGACATATTCTTCCTTGCCCCGCAGACTGCGCTGCAGCTGGAACACAGTCGATCGCCGAGGCTTGTCCAGGCCGGGAGCGGCCACCAGCGCCTGCACATCCATGCGTTGGCAAAATTCCGTCAGCGTGTCCAGCGCGGCCTGGTCCAGCCGGTTGGCTTCGTCCAGCAAAATCTGCTGCATGGCGTAGCCGGCAGCGCCCGACAGGCGGTTCGCTTCATCATTCCACGTGCGCAGTATCATGATCAGTACCGCTGCGCCAACGCCGATTGCCTCCCCAGTCGACAAGCCGTCAGTCGCTTCCCATCTGCCGTTCAGGCGCCGCACTTCCAGATGAAGGCGCAGGTAGTTGCGATAATCGAGCAGCTTCGTGCCCTTGATCGTCCCGCCCGTTTCGCGGTGGTACATGTGCGCCAGGGTTTCTTCCAGCGGCAAGCCGGAATCGAACAGCGACAGCTGATTATGCTGCCTCAGGCAATTCAGCATGCTTTCCATGTCTTCCGGCTGGCTGGATTTGATACTCAGTCCCTGGATTGATCCGAAACTGACCTGTTCCAGCTCATGGCTCAGCCGGTTGACCAGCGCCCTGGCCGAACGCAGCCGTACGCTGATGCCGTCCGCCAGTCCCGACGAACGATTGCGCATGTCCTGCTCCTGGGTCAGCAAGGTGCGGCGCAACTCGCCCAGCTTCTCGGTCATCTGCGCCAGCGCCAGTTGAGGATCGTCAGCGGTGGCGATGGTGCGCGGTATCCGCTGCTCGATATGCAGTCTTACGCGCTCCCAGGCATGCAGCGTCTGGATCGCCCTCCGCTTGCCGGCATCTTCGGAAAATCCCTCGATGCGTTTGACTTTCTCCAGTACCTCAGGGTACGGCTTCAGACGCTCCAGCAACACCCCCTGCTGTTCCTGCGATGCGTGAAAGGCGTTGATCGGACTTCCTGGCGGCAAATACTTCTGGCGATTGGCCGGCGTGTCAATTTTTCCATGCAGTCCCAATTCGGCCACAGCGTGCCGCAACTCGCGCCTGGCCTGCCGCTCACCACGCAACACCGATAATTGCTGGCTTGCCGCCTTGTTCTGTTCCGCCATCTCGCCGCCCAGCCTGCCGAGCAAGGTGGCCGCCTCGATATGCCGTTTGTTGGCGGCTTCGCGGGCCGGCGCCAACCGCGCCTGCTGTTCACGGATGCGTTCCAGACTGCTGCGGGCCAAGGCCAGCTCCTCGTCGGTACCGGTGGCGCCGGTGGCAGCCAGGCTTAACTGCAGCGACTGGCATTGCGTCTGTTTCTGCCGCAGATCTGCTTGCTGAAGCAGCTGGGCTTGTTGGGCTGCACGCGCAAGGTCCTGCGCCTCTTTCAGTTGCTTCCGGCTGGCGTCCAGTTGTGCCTTTGCCGGCGCCAGTTGGCGTTTGAGGGCCTCAATCACACTGCCCTGTTGATGGTACTGCCGTTCATCCTCGTCCCGGTCCAAATGGTCGATCACACTCAATAAACCCTGCAGCGCATCACGTTGCCGCGCGAGATAAGCACGGCTGGACATGAGGCGCGCCATCTGCTGCGCCAGAACCTGCTGCTGGCCGGGCTCCGGCACGACCGCCAGAAGCGGCAATTCCGCCAGGATCAGCTGTACCGCAGCGCCATGCTGCCGCAGCCAGACGCGCGCGCTCTGGGCTGTCTGTAGCTCGCGTTCAAGTTGCACCACCGTCTGCGCAAACAGCGGCGGATCCAGCAGGTTCCGTCGCGATGCCAGCTCGCCCAGGCGTCCACGCCGGTGATTGGCGCGGGCGGCCCGCTCACGCAAACTGTCCCCCCGCGCCTGCAACCCGGCGATGGCCTGGCCCTGCGCCCGCACCTCTACCTGCAAAGCGTGATACGCCGGCTCGGGGTCAGCCTCCCAGGCGGAGTTGCCTAGCGCCATCCAGTCCGATGCGAGGCCGAGGCTTCGCTGTAGCATCCTGGCCTGCCCATGCAGTCCCGCCAATGCCACTTCGAGCGTAGCAACCTCATTGGTCAGCCGCGCAATCTCCAGTTGACGCGCGCGGCGCCCCAGTACCGGCCGCTCCGGCCGGCGCGTCAGCCGGGCAAGGAGCTGCGTCGCCCTGCCTTCGGTGACCAGCTCGCTGTCATCCAGGCTGACGGCATCCGCAGCTTGCCTGGCCAATTGCTCTGATATGAAAAGCAGGGTATCCGGACGGTCACCCAGCTCGGACGCCAGACGTGCCGCATGTGCGGGCTGGTCAACCACAATGGCATCCGCCAAGATGCCAAGCCGCGCTTCCGTCGTGGCCGCCTCCGCTGCGGCCAGATCATCGTAGCGCTGCGCCAGCAATGCGCCATCGACGTGGGCGGCTACCGTGGCGATGCGCGGGTCCAGTGCGCCAGTGTTACTTTCCAGCTGACCTAGCCGCTTACGCAGCAGTTGCAAATCCCTCTCTGCCGCAGCGCGGTGTTCCTGCACGGCGGTCTGCTCATGCCGCTTGAGCTCCGCCATGCGCTGGACGTCGTCGGCTGATGCCAGGGCCGACCAGACTGGTTCAAGTGCTGCCAGCTCCGCGTGGAAGTTGCATGCCAGCTGATAGCAACGCAGCGCTTCCTGCAGCGCGGGCAGCTTGCCTTGCGCTTCCAGCAACCGTTGTTGGCGCGCCGCCAGTTCAATGCCCAGCGTATTCTGCTCCGCTTCGTATTGGGCCAGTTCCGCGTGCACCACATCCTGTGCGCTGCTCAGTTCTGCGCCATTTTGTATGCCCAGTTCTTCCGCTTGTGCGCGGACCGCGCGTTGTTCGGTGGCCGCATGACGGGCGAACGCCAGATCATGCTCCAGCGTGGCGATGGCCTCGGCGGCGGCCTGCTGGTTGCGCAGTTTTACCTCCAGCGCTACTGCATAGGCATGGGCGCGATGCGCGGCGGGAGGGGTTTGCGATTGCGCGCGCGCCAGCATCCCGATTTGGCTGTGCAAACTCTCGAATCGCACGCGTTGCCGGTCGAACGCATCGAAGCGGGCCTGGGCATCGGTCTGGCTCACGGTCGCTGCCTCATACTGCGCATCCACCCCGAGCTTGATGGCCGCCGCGGTGTGGCGGTCTACGCGCAACGGCACCATTACTGCCTGCGCTTCAGCCCAGCGGTCGCGTGCGATCCGCAATGCCGTTACACGCCGTATCAGCCCTTCATAGGCTTGCTGGGTATTGCCCAGCTCTTCGGCCAACCGTGTGTGCTCATCCTCCGCATGCTGTTGCACAGCCATGGCCTGCCGCTCCGCATGTTCATACTGTTCGCATTCAAGTTGCGCCTTCTCGGCAGACTTCGTCAGTTCGGCGTGGTCCTCGGTGGCAGCCTCCAGTTGCCTGCGTAAGTCATGCGCCTGTTCCTTGTCGCGCAGGTCGGCATTTGCCATCTCCCCCTGTTCCTGCGCCGTGCTGAGCTGCTGGGTTAGCGAAGCCACCAACTCCTGCAATCCGGCAACCGCCTGGACATCGCGGGCATGGCGGCTGCGCAATGTCTTGGCAAGCGTTGCCTGCTGACGCCAATTGCCCAGCTCCTGTTCGTACCGGCCCAGTGCACCGAACAGCGCAAACGATGTCATTTTCCAGGCAGCATCGAACAATCCACTGATTTCGCCATGCGCTTTCTCGGCCTCGTCCAGTTGCCCACGGGTGATGCGGCATTGTTGCAGCGCATCCCGCATCAACACGGTACGACGTTCAAGCGTGGCGTCTTCCAGCAGCAGATAGTCGCGCAAGCCGGTCTGGATCAGGCTGGCCAGCGCCGAGCCCTGCATGGATGTCGACAACACGCGGTAATAGCGTTCCTGCTCCTCATGCGTGGCCATCGGCAAAGGCGTGATGCCGAGATCGAACAGCGATTTCATGTACTCGTTGAGAGTCTTGCACACAGTCATTCGTCCGCCCCGAAAGTTGACGTGATCGCGCAATGCGTTCAACTGCGGGATCACGCTGCGTTCGCCATCCCGCACCAGCAATAATTCGTACGGACTGGCCTCCGCCGGCGCATCTTCAATGATGAAACTCCTGATGTCGATCGATGGCATGGCGCCCCGCAGCAGCGCTACGCCAGCCCATATGCTCTTGCCGCGCGGCGTGATCCACTCGATCACGGCATAGCTGATGCCTTGCTCGCCCAGCCGCCCCCACAGGCCGCGGTCGCCGCGCGTGGGGGCGGCTGCGCCGTTGATATTCTTGAACTCCAGCAGGCCCAGGTTTGGCAAAATGGCGGTAACAAACGCCGCCATGACCGTGGTCTTGCCTGAGCCATTCTGGCCTTCGAGACCGGTCACGTGGCGGTCCAGATCAAAACAATGGAACACGATGCCCTTCCAGTTGGCAATGACGAGCCGTCTTGCATACGTGCGATACAATTTCATTTCAACCTCCGTCAGGGTCGGCGTCTTCGTCGTCTTCCTTGATTTGTCCCTCGGCGATCAGGCGTTCCAGCGCCAGATCGAGCGCTTCGGCGCCACGTACCGGGTCGGCAAAGCGCATCACGGCGGCGAGCGGGATCACCACGCCAAGTTCGCCCCGGCCTTCGCGCCGCACAAATCCCAAGCGCTCCAGCGTCCGCAGCGCGACGGCAAATGTTTCGCGCAATTTGCGGGCATCCTGGCCAGCGTCCTTGCCACGCCGCCGGCCTGCCAGCCTTGTCAGGCCGGGCTCGCCCAGCAATTGCTCCATCAGGCCGAAGATGGCGAGATCGGGTATTCGGTAATTGGTTTCCAACCACTTGTGATCCAGCCGCATCAGGGCCAAGGTTTGTCCGGTCAGCATTTCCATGACGGATAATTTGCGCAAGCCCAGCGGTGGCGGCACAGCCAGCCGGTCCGGCAGCAGATAGAAATATCCTTCGCTGCCCTGCAGCAGCGCGACGCTGAATCGGCCATAAAATCGCTCCATCAGCTTGCTCGTGCTGGTTAGAAAATCAAACAGGCCGGTGTCGTAGTCGGGGCCGATATGCCGCCCGCGGCGCAAGGCAAGGTCGGCGCGGGCGAACATCGGGTCCTCGATCACTTCCTCCAGGGTGTGATAGATCATTTGGGCTCCTTGATGGTGAATGGTGGCGCGCCCTGTGTCAGGCGCTGAACCAGCAACTGCAGCTTCAGCGTCTGCGCCTGCAATCGCGGCGACAGCACGATCCAAGGTTGCAGCGCGCGGTCCTCCGGTGCAATGCCGTGCTTCAACAACTCGGACGTGGCATGCGCCAGCAACGTGAAGCACTCTTCGTCGGTGTAGTCGGGAGCGATGTCCCGGACCGCCGCCACGATGTCGATCTCGCCTTCGCTGCACAGCCGCTGCACCAACGCTGTCACCGCCAATTCCACGCGATCTGGTTCCGCTTCGGCCCCTTCCAGCAGGCCCTGGGCAAGCAGGATCTCGTGCGGCACCGCCAGCGCGACGGCGGGTTCCGGCTTTAATACTTCGCGCAGGTGACGGAACGGTTCTGGCTCCACCAGCACCAAGCCGAAGGGGCGCCCCTGGAACTGGCGAATTTGCTCCACCAGCCGTCCGCGCAGCCGGTTATCCGGATCAGTCTGGACAAAATAACGGATGTAGATCTGGACGTTGACATAATATTGGGCCCAGTCTTCGTGGCGCCGCGCGCCCCAGGCGGCCAGTCGCAGCAACTGGTTCTGCGCTCGCTCCACCACCACCGCCAGCTCAGGACGCTCTACCGCGAGCTCGGACAAACTCAACAGTTGCCGTTGCAGCGACTCCACATGCTCGCACAATACCGCATTCAGCTCAGTCAGCGTGCGGTCGACGCTGCCCACCATTTCCTTACAACTGTCTGCCGCCGCCAGCCATTCCCGGTCGAATAACGCGGTAATCTGCTGACGCAGATGTTTATGGGCGGCGTCCAATCCCAGTTGCCGCTTCTCAACAGCGGCCATCATTTCCAGCATCACGTCGCGCATCGGAAAGATGACCTTCATTTCCCAGTGCGCAGGCGTGCCGCCTTCGGCAGCTGCGGCCAGCACCTGGGCTAGTTCAGTGCGCATGCGCATCAGCATGAATTCCAGGCTGCGCCGCGTCAGCGTACGTTCATTCTGCATGCCTTCCGCCAGCGCCATCCCCAGCGGTGAAAGCGCATACTCGCCTTCGTAGGACCAGCCGCCGGAGTCGATGCGCAGCAGCATGCCTTGCGTATGAAGACGGGCGATGATGAATGTGGCGCGCTGCGTTTCGGTGTCTGTGCCGGCGTTGGCCAGCTCAAATACCAATGCATAGATCTGGCGCAGCACCTGTTCATCGAGGCTGAGGATGGTAGTATGTTGCAAGTAGGCGTGTATCCCCGCGATAAACGCAGTCTCTTCCCGGCCCAATTGCAACGCCAAGCCGCTGAACCAGACTTCGGCGACCACGCCGGCGACCGATGGCTGCTCGCCATGCTGTTCCATACATATCTCCGATATGCCAAAACGCTTGCACTACTTTGCACCAAGCTAAAGTCTCTGCTCAGTCATTGAACGCCAGTTTGATGCAACGCAAACGGGCTCAGGATGTCGGGGTTGCAACAAACTATTCGTTACTGGAAAATCACGACCGCAAGGAATGGTCGAATATAGCATGATGAGATAGCTAATTGTCGTATTAAGGCCTTGATTTCGCTATAATTCCCGCCTTCACCGTAAGGAATCAAGTCATGACTCTGCTAGCCCACCAGCTTGAACTGCTGTCGCCCGCCAAGACCGCCGAAATCGGCCGTGAAGCGATCCTGCATGGCGCCGACGCCGTCTACATCGGCGGCCCGGCGTTCGGCGCGCGCCATAACGCCAGCAATTCGATCGAGGAAATCTCCAGCCTGGTGGAGTTCGCGCACCGCTACCGCTCGCGCATTTTCGTCACGCTCAACACGATTCTGCATGACGCCGAACTGGACGCGGCCCGCAAGCAGATCTGGCAACTGTACGAGGCCGGCGTCGATGCACTGATCGTGCAGGACATGGGCCTGCTGGAAATGGACCTGCCGCCGATCCAGCTGCACGCCAGCACCCAGTGCGACATCCGCACCATGGAAAAGGCCAGGTTCCTCGGCGACGTCGGCTTCTCGCAGCTGGTGCTGGCACGCGAGCTGACGATTGAACAAATTAAAAAAATCCACGCCGACGTCGACACGCCGCTGGAATACTTCATCCACGGCGCGCTGTGCGTGGCCTATTCCGGCCAGTGCTACATTTCGCACGCCGACACCGGCCGCAGCGCCAACCGCGGCGACTGCTCGCAGGCCTGCCGCCTGCCGTACACGCTGAGCGACAACAAGGGGCGCGTGGTGGCCTATGAAAAACACCTGCTGTCGATGAAGGACAACGACCAGAGCCGCAACCTGGAAGCATTGGTCGACGCCGGCATCCGCTCCTTCAAGATCGAAGGCCGCTACAAGGACATGGGGTATGTGAAGAACATCACCGCCCACTACCGCCTGCTGCTGGACGACATCCTGGAGCGCCGCACCGAGTTCACCCGCGCCGCCAGCGGCCAGACCAGCATCCTGTTCACGCCGGACATCGACAAGAACTTCCACCGCGGCCACACGGATTACTTCGCCAACGGCCGCCAGGATGAAATCGGCGCCTTCGACAGTCCGAAATACGTCGGCGTCGAGCTGGGCACGATCACCCGCATCGCCACCGACCACTTCGACCTGCTGACCAACGCGCCGATGTCCAACGGCGACGGCCTGAACTACATGCACAAGCGCGAGACCTTCGGCATCCAGGCCAACACCGCGAAAAAGCTCAGCGAAAGCGACGACGGCCAGCTGTGGCGCGTATTCCCCAACGAGACCGTCAGCAGCCTGGTGGGCCTGAAAGTCGGCCTGTCGGTCAACCGCAACGGCGATCGCCAGTGGGAGTCGGCGCTGAACAAGAAATCGTCGGACCGCAAGGTCGGCCTGCACCTGACGTTGAGCGAACAGGACGGCGGCCTGCGCCTGTCGCTGCGCGACGAGGACGGCTACCTCAGCGTCACCGACGCCGCCATCGCCCTGCAGCCGGCCACCCAGGCCGAGCAGGCCGACGCGGCGCTGCGCGCCAGTCTCGGCAAGCTGGGCGCGACCATGTTCCGCGCCGACAGCGTCGACCTGAAGCTGTCGCAGCCCTGGTTCGTGCCGTCGGCCGCCATCAACGCCCTGCGCCGCGATGCCATCGAAGCGCATGAAGCCGTGCGCCTGGCGGCCTGGGACCGTCCGCTGCGCAAGGCCGCCGCCGAGCCGCCGGCGATCTACCCGGACACCCAGCTGAGCTACCTGGCCAATGTCTACAACGAAAAAGCCCGCGCCTTCTATCACAAGCACGGCGTGCAGCTGATCGCCGCCGCCTACGAGGCGCACGAGGAAGCCGGCGAAGTGCCGTTGATGATCACCAAGCACTGCCTGCGCTTCTCGTTCAACCTGTGCCCGAAACAGGCCAAGGGCGTGCAAGGCGTCCAGGGCCAGGTGAAGGCCGAGCCGATGACCCTGGTCAGCGGCGACGAGACCTACACGCTGAAATTCGACTGCAAACCGTGCGAAATGCACGTGGTGGGCGCCATGAAGCCGGGCATCCTGAAATCCGCGCCGCCATCGGCCATTCCGTACAGCCCGCTGGTCTTCCACCGCCAGCGCCCGCGCGCCTGAGTATTTTTCAGGCAGTTCGTTATATTAAGCCCGGTTTTATGCCGGGCTTTTTATATTTGTTTTTCATATACCCCTAAAGATACTTTAATTTGTTGTACATCTAGCTTGACAGCCAACAAAACGAAAGCTATCTTCACGCTCGTTGCCATGCGGCAAGTTTTCACAAGTTCATGTACTTGAACCATTCGTGCGCGGTGAAAACTTTTTCTGTAGCAAAATGCGCGTCGCCTCGGCGATGTGCCGTTGGCAATCTTTCCATTTCAGCCGAAAGCCAAGGGGATATTATGACAAACCAGCCACAAAGAAAGCGATCTATGGAAAGCTTTCACAAGTTTACAAGGACAGCTCTGCCAATCGCGCTGAGTCTGGCGCTTGCCGCGTGTGGCGGCGGCAGTGATTCATCGCCGGCCAGCAGCGCGCGCACCATGGGCATGCTGAAGCAAGGCGGCGCGCTCTCGCAGGTCGCGCTGACGCCGGTCGGCGCCACCGCCAGTTCGTCCGAACGCGGCGACCTGAACGCGGCGGCCGCCATCGATGCCAACGACAACACCCGTTGGGGCAGCGGTTTCAGCGACAACGAATGGTTGACGCTGGACTTCGGCCAGTCGCAAACCATCAACCGCGTCAATATCAAGTGGGAAAACGCCCACGCCACCGAATACGAGTTGCAAGTCTCGGACGACAACAAGACCTGGACCGCGCTCAAGCACGTCACCGGCAGCGCCGGCGGCGTCGAGGATCTGACCGGCCTGAACGGCCAGGGCCGCTACCTGCGCATGCAGGGCATCAAGCGCTCGACCGGCTACGGCTACTCGATCTTCGAGATCGTCGCCTACACCGGCGGCGACGTGGCGACGCCGCCACCGGAAGATCCAACCCAACCGACCCAGCCGCAGCAGCCGGTCGACATCACCAAGCCGGGCGTGGCGATCAAGCCGGTCAAGGTGACCTCGTCGGCGGTGGAAGGCGGCAACACGGCCGACCTGACCATCGACGGCAAGCTCAACACCCGCTGGAGCAGCCTGGCCGACAACGGCGCCTGGATTCAGTTCGACTTCGGCGCCAAGACGCAGGTCGGCTACATGAAGCTGACCTGGGAAAACGCCTACGGCAAGCAGTACAACCTGCTGGTGTCGGATGACGGCCAGACCTGGACCCAGATCCGCGCGGTCAGCAACGGCCAGGGCGGCACCGAGGAATTCTTCAACCTCGGCGTCAACGCCCGCTACATCCAGCTGCAAGGCGTGCAGCGCGCCACCCAGTACGGCTACTCACTGTTCGAAGTCGAGTTCAAGACGCCGGGCAGCGACAACAGCCTGTCGACCAGCACCGTGACCTCGGCCCTGCCGTTCCCGGCCAGCGGTTCCGGCCTGACGCCGCTGCCGAGCTATGCGCAGCCGCTGGAGTCGACCTCGTTCACGCTGGCGGACGGCACCATCGTCACCCGCTGGGGCGCGCGCGGCGTCGGCCGTCACGGCCGCGAGCGCGGCGAGGACTGGAACGAAATCGGCTACGGCCCGAACGACACCGTCGACCCGGTCACCGGCGCGCCGGTCGACAAGGGACCGGGCGCTTACCTGATCTTCGTCGCCAACTACTTCAAGAACCGCACCTGGGGCCTGGAGATGATCGACAACAGCCGCGTGGCGGGCGTCACCAAGCCGACCCTGATCTTCAACGAGTACCACCAGACCCAGGGCCTGCGCGGCAACACCGTGTTCTTCCGCCGCTTCGACGATCCGGGCAGCACCGGCTATGGCTGGATGGTGGGCCGCGAGATCGTGCAGGACAACAACCAGCCGTGCGATCCGGTCGCCTACCCGGCCAACTTCAAGCTCAACAACGCCACCGGCATCAACAACGGTTGCACGCTGCTGATCAAGGAGTACCCGCGCCACGGCAACCTGAACTCCGCAGGTTTCCCTGACGGCACCACCGCCGACGCGCGTCCGCTGAAGGTTGGCGACGTGATCGAAGCCGGTCCGTCGATGTTCGCGGTCGAGGCCGCCATGAAGGCCAAGGGCGACAACGGCGGCTTCCGCTACTACGCCAACGAATGGACCTACGTGGTGGGCCAGGGCCTGCGTCCATGGTACGGCATCCAGCCGCGCCTGAACTCGACGCCGATTCCCGACCAGTACCTGCAGGGCGGCACCGGTTCGGTCTCGTACGACTACGCCGACAACGGCGACCACATGTTCCAGCAGCCGCAGAACAACATCGGCATGCAGAACATGCAGCGCTTTGTTGAAGGCCGCCGCCTGGTGCACACCAACTTCACCACCGGCATGCACAACGAGCCGGGCAACGACCGCTACGATCCGGCAGTGGGCTTGCAGGGCCAGCATTACGGCCAGTCCGCCTGTATCGGCTGCCACGTGAACAACGGCCGCAGCCCGGCGCCGATCGCCGCCAACCAGCGTCTGGACAACATGACCGTGCGCGTCGCGGTGACCGACGCCACCGGCAAGCAGGCGCCGCATCCGCAGTACGGCACCGCCGTGCAGATGAACGCGGTCGCGGCCAACGGCGCGGCGCAGAACTGGGGCATGGGTGTGCGCGTCGCCGGCTTCGAGTCGCGCATCGCCAAGCTGGTCGACGGCACCTCGGTCGAACTGCGCAAGCCGACCATCGCCTTCGAAGGTCCGACCCCGGACACCGTCTCGCTGCGCATGGCGCAGCCGATGCTGGGCGTCGGCCTGCTTGAAGCGATTCCGGAAGCGGACATCCTGGCCCGCGTGCGGACCACGGCGGACGACGACGGCGTCAAGGGCGTGGCCAACTACGTCTACGATCCGGAAACCGGCGCCGTGCGTCTGGGCCGCTTCGGCTGGAAGGCCGCCAAGGCCACGTTGCGTCATCAGGCCGCCGCCGCGCTGGTGCAGGATATGTCGGTGACCTCGTCGCTGTACCCGAACCGCAGCTGCCTGACCGATCCGGCCAACTGCAAGTCGGCGCCGGCGCAGAACGGCGTGAGCGAAGCCGAACTGACGCTGATCACCCAGTACCTGTCGCTGGTGGCGGTGCCGGCCCAGCGCGCACTGACCAGCGGTTTCCCGAAAGGCGTCTCGCCGCTGAAGGATCTGGATGTTGATCCGGCCAAGATCGCCAAGGGCGGCACGGTGTTCCAGGGCATGCGCTGCGCGGCCTGCCACACGGTGGACCAGAAGACCGGCGCCGGCAGCCTGTACGCCGAACTGCGTAACCAGAGCATCAAGCCGTACACCGACCTGCTGCTGCACGACATGGGCGACGGCCTGGCCGACAAGTTCGTCGAAGGCCAAGCCAAGGGCAATATGTGGCGTACCGCTCCGCTGTGGGGTATCGGCTACTCGGACACCGTCATGGGCACCGCCGGCAAGGCTGGCTACCTGCACGATGGCCGCGCACGCAACCTGACGGAAGCGATCATGTGGCACGGCGGCGAGGCGACCAAATCGCGTCAGCGCTTCGAGAACCTGACCGCGGCCGACCGCGACGCCCTGCTGGCGTTCCTCAAGTCGCTGTAAGCTAATCCTTAGTAGTTCTTTTCATGCCGGGCGCCGCAAGGTGCCCGGCATTTTTTTTCGCACAGTTGACACGATGTCACCAATTCACGATACTAGGCCTGCACTCCTTCCCTGCCGGCGGCGCCTTCCTCGTCTCCGCCGCCGGTAGGGCTTTCTCGTTTAATCCAGCGGCGTCAGCGAAACGTGGCGCAGTTCGTATGGTGTGCCTTCCAGCTGGAAGCCGATCTGCCCGGATGCCGGCGATACCTGCGTCACGCGGTTTTGCAGCACGCCGTTCAGCGTCACCTCCACCGTGCCATCGCGGCTGACGATGTCGCACTCGTTCCATTCCCCCACCGGTTTTTCGCTATCCGCAGCCGTATGCGCCTTGATGCGCGTTTCCGCGCCCGGCTTGCTGGTGAGCGGCTCGGCGAAGCTGCCCGCCGCCATCGGCAGCAGGTCGCCGGCGCTGCCGTTCTTGGTCTGCACCTGCAGGCTGACCGGCCACACGCGGTCGAACGTCCCCGGGCTGATGTGCAGCAGCACGCCGCCGTTGCCAGGCTTGCCGGTCCAGCGCCACTCCACGTGCAGCTTGTAGTTGCGGTAACTCTCGGTGGTGGCGAAGAAGCCGGCAGGCTTGCCGGCCGACGCGATCACGCCATCGGGCAGCATGTGGAAGGTATCGGCGATCGACGCCGCCGGCGTGGTTTGCAAGGTCCAGCCGCTGAAATCGCGGCCATTAAACAGATCAACCGCGCCCGCAGTCTGCGCGGACAAGGCTATGATTGCAGCACTCAACAACTTGCTCACTGTGTCTCCTCCATGAAAAAAATTCTTTTTATATTGCTGCTCGCCGCTGCGGGAATGACCAGCGCCGCCCCCACCGACATCCCGCTGTGGCCTGAAGGCGTGCCGGGCCAGCGTGACATCGGCCCGGAGAAAACCGGCGACGGCTACACCGCCAACGTCAGCGTGCCAACCCTGACCATGATCGGACCGGCGGTCGACCACCCCAGCGGCACCGCCATCATCATCTGCCCTGGCGGCGGCTACGTGCGCATGGCCACCGCCCGCGAAGGCGATCAGTATGCGACGTGGCTCAGCACCCTGGGCGTGACCAGCTTTATCCTGAAGTATCGCATGCAGGAGTTTGGACATCCAGCGCCTTTGCAGGACGTGCTGCGCGCCGTGCGCCTGCTGCGTTCCCGCGCCGCCGAATTCGGCATCCGCCCCGACCGCATCGGCGTCATGGGCAGCTCGGCCGGCGGCCACCTGGCGGCCAGCGCCGGTACACTGTTCGACAACCCGCTGGGCCGTACCGGCGCACCGCTGGACGCCGTCAGCGCCAGGCCGGACTTTCTGATGCTGATGTACCCGGTGATCACCATGCAGGCCCCGTCCGCGCACGCCGGCTCGCGCAAGGCGCTGCTGGGCAAGACGCCGTCGCCGGAAAACCTGACCCTGATGTCACTGGAAAAACAGGTCACCGCCGCCACCCCGCCAACACTGCTGATCCACACCCAGGCCGACGCCTCGGTCCCGGTCGAAAACAGCATCCTGTTCTATCAGGCGCTGACCAAAGCCCATGTCCCGGCCGAGATGTACCTGCTGGAGCATGGCGGCCATGGCATGGGCATGCGCGCGGGCCTGGGCACCTCGTCGCTGTGGCCGCGCCGCGCCGAGGAATGGCTGCGCGAGCGCGGCCTGCTGACACCTGTCCCGGTGCAATAAATGTCTGCCTTTAGAATCTGGCGACAAACCGGAAAACCGCGCTAGACTACGCCCATGGCCATCTACGACACCTTCAAAACCCGTTCCGCGCAGGCGCTCCCGAAACTGGCGCCGGCCGAAATCCGCCGCATCCAGCGCTTCGGCACCCTGATCTGCTTCCGCGACGGCGAATGCATGTTCGAAGCCGGACGCACCAGCTTCGGCATGTACGTGGTGCTGAAGGGCGCGATCCGCATCAGCCGTTACGATGGCCTGGGCAATAGCTCGGTCATCACGGAACACGGCGTGGGCGAATTCGCCGGCGAAATCAGCCAGCTGGCCGGCGCGCCGTCGCTGGTCAACGGCCACGCGGTGGACGACGTCGAAGTGCTGGCGCTGACCACCGAATCGCTGCGCGCCCTGCTGATCGCCGAAGCGGAACTGGGCGAACGCATCGTGCGCGCCTTCATCCTGCGCCGCGTCGAACAACTGGACAACAAGGACGGCGGCGTGGTGCTGGTCGCCACACCCGGCCACGCGCGCATGCATGCGCTGCAGGGCTGGTTGAACAGCAACGGCCTGCCGCACCGCGTGCTCGATCCGCGCAGCGATGCGCAGGCGCGCGCGCTGGTCGAGCGCTATCAGCCGCAAGCCGAGGACTGGCCGCTGGCCGTGTGCCCGGACGGCGGCGTCAAGAAAAACCCGAGCGTGGTCGATCTGGGCCGCTGCCTTGGCACCCTGCCGCCGCTGAATCCCGACGATATCTGGGACGTGATCGTCGTCGGCGCCGGCCCCGCAGGCCTGGCCACGGCGGTGTATGCGGCGTCCGAAGGCCTGTCGGTGCTGGTGCTGGAAACCCGCGCCTACGGCGGCCAGGCCGCCAACAGCGCGCGCATCGAGAACTATCTCGGCTTCCCCACCGGCATATCGGGCGGCGCCCTGGCCGGCCGCGCCTTCGTGCAGTCGCAGAAGTTCGGCGTCAAGATGGCGATCCCGGCGCCGGCCGGCCGCCTGCTGTGCGACACCTATCCGCTGCAGGTGGAGATGTGCGGCAGCCTCACGCACCTGCAGGGCCGCACCGTGGTCCTGTCCTGCGGCGCGCGCTATCGCCGCCCTTCGCTGGCCAATCTCAAGCAGTTCGAAAGCAAGGGTGTATACTACTGGGCCTCGCCGCTGGAGGCCGGGCTGTGCGCCAATGATGAAGTGATCCTGGTCGGCGGCGGCAATTCGGCGGGCCAGGCGGCCGTGTACCTGTCCGGCCATGCCGCCAAGGTGCATGTCCTGATCCGCAAGGACAGCCTGGCGTCGACCATGTCCAGCTACCTGATCGACCGCATCGCCGCCACGCCGAATATCGCGCTGCACACGGAATCGGAAATCGTTGCGCTGGAAGGCTGCGATGAGGAAGGCCTGGAAAAAGTCGTGGTGCGCAACCAGCGCAACCAGGAAGAAACCACCTACAACATCCGCCACGTGTTCCTGTTCATCGGCGCCGACCCGAACACCGGCTGGCTGAGCGACTGCGGTGTACAGGTGGACGACAAGGGCTTCATCCTGACCGGCTTCGACGTGCCCGGCGCGCCGGCCAGTGCACGCGCGGGGCTGGAAACCAGCGTGCCGGGCGTGTTCGCCATCGGCGACGTGCGTGCCAAATCGACCAAGCGCGTGGCCGCCGCCGTCGGCGAAGGCGCCGCCGTGGTGTCGCAGATCCACGGCTTCCTGGCCAGCCGCAGCCGCTAGATCAACTACACCCGCTAGACGATATTGATGCGCTGGTGCGGCTCCAGGTCGTGGAACACGTCCTCCTGGTGCAGCGGAATATAGAAGTGCAGCTTTTTGCCGCGATGGAAAACACCGCGCAGCTGGTTGCACACATTCCACACGCGCTCATACGAGTCGTGCACCTCGATCAGCGCCCACGGATTGTCCTCGATCCCCTGCCGCACCATGGTGACGTGCTTCACGTGAAAAAACTGCTTCAGTCCTTCCGCGACGCTTTCCTCGCAAGCGTCGCAGTGCAAGCCGGATAAGATGATTTGCATCTCGCGCTCCTCTCAAGCGATGATATTCAAGCCGCCATCGACATAGACCGTGCTGCCGGTCAGCCGTTTCGCAAATGGCGACGCCAGATAGGCGCAGGTGTTGCCGACATCGACGATGTCGACCAGCTCACCGAGCGGCGCCCGCGCCACGGCCTCACTGAGCAGATGATCGAAATCCTTCAGGCCCGAAGCGGCGCGCGTTTGCAGCGGTCCGGGCGAAATGGCGTGGACGCGGATGTCGCGCGGTCCCAGTTCGTAGGCCAGATAGCGGCAAGCCGCCTCCAGCGCCGCCTTCACCGGTCCCATGACGTTGTAGTTGGGGACCACCTTATCCGCGCCATGATAGCTCATGGCAAACAGGCTGCCCCCCTCCGACATCAAGGGAACCGCAAGTTTCGCCATCCGCACGAAGGAATGGCAGGACACGTCCATCGCCTGCAAAAAACCGTCCAGCGAACAATCGAGCAGGCCGCCCTGCAAATCCGCTTTCGGCGCGAAGGCGATCGAATGCACCACGATATCGAGCTTGCCCTGCTGCGCCAGCGTGGCGAACACCGCCTCCAGCTGGCCCGCCTGCGTCACGTCCAGCGGCAGCAGCTGCGCGTCGATCTGCCGCGCCAGCGGCGCCACATGCGGCAGCGCCTTCTCGTTCAGATAGGTGAGCACCACCTCGGCGCCCAGCTTGCGGAAGGCCAGCGCGCAGCCCCACGCGATCGACTGCTCGTTGGCCACGCCGACCACCAGCGCGCGCTTGCCGGTCAGGATGGGATAGACGGTTTCCGTGTTCATGCAGCCTCCACGACTTCCAGCGCGTGACGCGCGATCATCAGTTCCTCGTTGGCCGGCACCACCCACACGGCGACCTTGCTGTCCGCCTTGCTGATGCGGGCGATGCCGCGCGGGTTGGCGGCGTTGGCGTCCGCGTCCAGCTGCACGCCGAGCCACGCCGCGTCCTGGCAAACGGCGGCGCGCAGGGCCACGCTGTTCTCGCCGATCCCGCCGGAGAACACCAGCGCATCCAGTCCGCCCAGGGCCGCCGCCAGCGAACCCAGTTCGCGGCCGATACGGTACACCATCAGGTCGATGGCGGTTCTGGCGCGCGGATCGTCGCTCTGCTCCAGCGTGCGCATGTCGGACGAAATGCCGGACACGCCCAGCAGGCCGGATTGCTGGTACATCAGCTTCTGCACCGCCGCCACGTCCATGTCCAGTTCCTGCATCAGGTACAGCACCACGCCCGGATCGAGCGCGCCGCAGCGGGTGCCCATCGGCAGGCCGTCGACGGCGGTGAAGCCCATGGTGCTGGCCATGCTGCGGCCCGCATCCATGGCGCACATGCTGGCGCCATTGCCCAGGTGCGCCGCCACCACGCGCGCATGCGCCAGGCCCGGCTCGGCCTGCGGCAGCACGCTGGCGATGTATTCGTAGGAGAGGCCGTGGAAGCCGTAGCGGCGCACGCCCAGGTCGGTGATATGCGACGGCAGCGCGAACTCCTGCGCCTCGGCCGGCTGGCCGACGTGGAAGGCGGTGTCGAAGCAGCCGATCTGCGGCACATGCGGCGCCATCGCCAGCACCGAGCGCACCGGCGCCAGGTTGTGCGGCAAGTGCAGCGGCGCTAGCGGGATCAGTTTTTCCAGTTCGTCGAGCACCGCCGCGTTCAGCAACTGCGGCCGGCTGTGCTTCACGCCGCCGTGCACGATACGGTGGCCGACCGCCACCACCCGATGCCCGTCCAGGTGCGTCTGCGCGAAATCGATCAGGAAGCGCATGCCGCCTTCGTGGTCCAGCGGGCCGTCGCGCCAATGGCGTTCGCCGACCACGCTGTCGCCCGCATCCTGCGCGATGAAATGGGCCACGCCGCTGTACAGGTTTTCGATCTTGCCGCGCATGGTCAGGTCCAGCGCGGGACCGCTGTACATCGAGAATTTGATGCTGGACGAGCCAGCGTTGATGACAATCACGCTATCGTTGGCCAGCATGGCGTCAGCTCCCCAGGATACGCGCGCCGGACAGTTTGCTGTGCGCCACCAGCACAGCCACCGCACACGACGCCAGCCGTGCCTGCACAGTATCGGCCCGGCTGGTGAGAATCACCGGCACACGCGCGCCGAGCACGATGCCGGCCGCACTGGCGCCGGCCATGAAGGTCAGGCTCTTGGCCAGCATGTTGCCGGCTTCCAGGTCCGGCGCCAGCAGCACATTGGCCTGGCCGGCGACCGGCGACACCAGATGCTTGATGGCTGCCGCTTCCGGATCGATGGCGTTGTCCATCGCCAGCGGACCGTCGAGCAGCGCACCGGTGATCTGGCCGCGGTCGGCCATCTTGCACAGCGCGGCGGCGTCGATGGTGGACGGCATCTTGGAGCTGACCGTTTCCACGGCCGCCAGGATCGCCACCTTGACCGGGTTAAAGCGCAGTACATGGGCCAGGTCGATGGCGTTCTGCACGATGTCGACCTTGTCGGCCAGCGTGGGAACGATGTTGACGGCGGCGTCGGTGATGATCAGCGGCTCGGCGCGGTCCGGCACGTCCATCACGAAGCAGTGACTGAGGCGGCGCGCGGTGCGCAGGCCGGTGGCGGTGGCCACCACGGCGCCCATCAGTTCATCGGTATGCAGGCTGCCCTTCATCAGCGCGCTGGCCTGGCCTTCGTGCACCAGTTGCACCGCGCGCGCGGCGGAAGCGTGACTGTGTTCGGTATCGACAATCGGCAGCGCCGAGATGTCCAGCCGGGCTTCATCGGCCACCTCGCGGATGCGCGCGGCGGGGCCGACCAGGATCGGATTGATCAATCCCATGCGGGCGGCGTCCAGCGCGCCTTCCAGCGAATTGCGGTCACACGGGTGAGCGACAGCCACTGTCGCCGGCCCGGCATGACGCGCTGCGGCAATCAGTCTATCGTAGTGCGGGTGCGGTCTTTCCATGCCATCTCCTCTGTAAGGCTGCATGGAGATGATACAACAAGTGCAAATTAATCAAGTGGTTTTTGTGCGACGCCGCAAACCAAACCAGAGGCACAGCAGCACCGGCATGCCCAGCGCCACGGCGGACACATGGTCCCACACGCCGTCGCCGACCAGTGCTGAAATCAAGCCGATGATGGTCAGCAGCGCCAATGCGATCGGCGCGCCCCACATGCGCAGGAAAGGACGTTTCATCGCGCCTCTCCTTCGGTGGCCAGGGCCGGCATGCCCTGCTCCTCCTGTTTGGCCGCCGGAGCGGACGCCGCGCGCGCCGGCGCCGGCGCACCACGCTTCAGCCACAGATACAGGCCGCTACCCAGCACAAAGATGGTGATCACATCCAGCGCCGCCCACAGGAACTGCATCCATGCGCCGCCGTAGTCGCCGAAGTGCAGCGGCTGCGAAATCAGCAGGCCGGTCAGATACCACGGCAGGTTGCGGCGGTCGGTGATCTCGGTCGTTTGCGCATCGATCAGCACCGGCTTGTACAGGCGCGAGGTCAGCGCCTCGTCGCCGCGCATGAAGATGCCGTAGTGGTGAGGACTGGTGAACGGCGTGCCGGGGAAGGCGACAAAGCCGATCTTCATGCCTGGCTCCGCGGCCACCGCGTGCTCCAGCGATGTCTGCATCGAACCCAGTTGCGTCGGCGGCGGCAGGCCTTTGTAGGGCGCGATCATTTCCGCCATCTCGGTCGCCTGCCAGTATTTCAGCAGCAGGTCGGCCCAGGTGTTGATCATGCCGGTCGCGCCCACCACCAGCGCCCAGGTCAGCGTGACGATGCCCAGCATATTGTGCAGGTCCAGCCACTTGACGCGCGGGCCGCGCTCGCGCCGCACTTCGCCGAATTCCAGCTTGCGCATGAACGGCGCGTACAGCACCACGCCGGAAATGATGGCGATCACCAGCAGCAGGCCCATGAAACCGAGGAACAGCTTGCCCCACAGGCCGGCGTACAGGTCCACGTGCAGGTGGAACATCACGCCGAGGAAGGAGCCTTCGAAACTGGGTTCGCCCAGCACTTTGGCGGTGCGCGCATCGACCGCGATCGACTTGAACTTCTCGTCGGTCGGATTGTCGCCCATGGTCAGGAACCAGATGCTCGGGTCGTCCGCCTCCTGCGACAGATACATCGCGACCTTGCCCGGATACAGCGCCTTGCCGGCGGCGATCACGTCGTCCAGGCTGGCCTTGGGCGTGTTGGCGGCCATGGCCGGCGCCTCGATGGCGTTGCCCAGCGCGTGGTCGATTTCGTGGTGATAGATCAGCGGCAGGCCGGTCAGGCAAAGCAGCAGCATGAACACGGTGCAGACCAGGCTGCTCCATTTGTGTATCCATGCCCAGCGGCGGACGGCGATCGGTGTCATCTTGTCATTCCAGGTTGCTCTTCCAAACCGCAATGATAATGCAAACTAATCTCATTTAGGAGCAAAAAATCCCGGCAAGGTTTATAATTGAGAATCAATCTCATTTACTTATAAAAAACGCCATGCAAACCCTGAATCTGAAATTGTCCCCATTCGCCCTTGCCGCCATGCTGCTGGTCGCCGCGACCGCGCACGCGCAGACGCAAACCGACGCCGCCACTGCCGCCGCCACCGGCGGTGATGAAAAAGTGCCGTCGGTCGTGATCAGCGCTTCGGCTGACGCATCGGCGGCCGGCCTGACGAAGAATTTCGCCGGCGGCCAGATCGCACGCGGCGGCCGCGTCGGCCTGCTGGGCAATGTCGACATGATGGACACGCCGTTCAACTCGCTGAACTACACCTCCGCCCTGATCCAGGACCAGCAGGCGCGCAGCGTCGCGGACGTGCTGCAGAACGATCCATCGGTGCGTGTGGCGCGCGGCTTCGGCAATTTCCAGGAACTGTATGTGATCCGCGGCTTCGCGGTCAGCTCGGACGACCTGGCCTACAACGGCTTGTACGGCGTGCTGCCGCGCCAGTTCGTCGCTTCCGAACTGCTGGAGCGCGTGGAAGTCTTCCGTGGCGCGAACTCCTTCCTGAACGGCGCCGCGCCGGGCGGCGGCGGCATCGGCGGTTCGATCAACCTGCTGCCTAAACGTGCCGGCAACGCGCCGCTGACCGAAGTGACGGTCGGCGTCGAAACCGGCGGCCAGGGCTATGCCGCCGCCGACATCGGCCGCCGCTTCGGCCCCGAGGACCGCGCCGGCATCCGCGTCAACGTTGCCCGCCGCGACGGCGATACCGGCGTCGATAAAGAACACCGCGAACTGAACGTCGCCTCGGTCGGCCTGGACTACCAGGGCCGTGGCTTCCGCCTGTCGGCCGACCTGGGCTACCAGGACAACAAGCTGACCGCCCCACGTCCAGCCGTCACCGTCGCCGGCGGCATTGCACTGCCTACCGCGCCGGATAGCGGCAGCAACTGGGCGCAGAACTGGACCCACTCGAATGAACGCGACACCTTCGGCACCGTGCGTGGCGAATGGGACCTGGGCACCGACTCGGTGGCCTGGGCCGCCTTCGGCGCGCGCAGCGGCGACGAGAACAACAGCCTGTCCGAACCGACCGTGACCGCCACCAACGGCACCGCCAACGCCTACCGCTTCGACAACACCCGCCACGACAACGTGCGCACCGGTGAAATCGGCGTGCGCACCAAGCTGCGCACCGGCAGCATTGGCCACAGCATCAGCGCCAGCGCGTCGAGCTACTGGCTGGAATCGAAGAACGCCTACGCCTTCAGCACCTTCGGCGGCATCGCCACCAATATCTACACGCCGATCGACGTCAGCGCGCCGGCCGCCACCTTCTTCACCGGCGGCGTGTTGAGCAATCCGGGCCTGACCGCCAAGACCATCTTCAGCAGCTATGCGCTGGCCGATACGCTGTCGATGCTGGACGATAAAGTGCTGCTGACCATCGGCGCCCGTGACCAGACCATCAAGACCGACGGCTACGACTACAACACCGGCATCAGCAACGCGCACTACAACGAGAGCAAGGTCACGCCGATGGCCGCCATCGTCTACCGTCCGGTGAAAGCCGTGTCGCTGTACGCCAACTATGTCGAAGGCCTGCAGCAGGGTCCGTCCGCTTCCGGCGCCAACATCGACAACCCGACCGCGATCTTCGCGCCCTATGTCTCGAAGCAGAAGGAAGTGGGCGTGAAGTACGAAGTCGGCACGCTGGGCGCGACCGCCGCGCTGTTCCGCACCAACCAGCCTTCCGCATACGTGGAGAACGGCCACTTCGGCGTGTTCGGCGAGCAGCGCAACCAGGGTCTGGAAATGACCGTGTACGGCATGCCGATGCGCGGCCTGCGCCTGCTCGGCGGCCTGACCCTGCTGGACGCGACGCAGCGCACCACGCAGGACGGCAAAAACCAGGGCAAGGACGTGATCGGCGTGCCGGGCACGCAGCTGAACATCGGCGCCGACTGGGATGTGCCGGGCGTGCATGGCCTGAGCGTGAATGCGCGCACGGTCTACACCTCGTCGCAATACGCTGACGGCGCCAACACCCAGGAGCTGCCGTCGTGGACCCGCCTCGATCTGGGCGCCAGCTACGCCACCCATATCCTGGACCGCAACGTCACCTTCCGTGCGCGCGTGGACAATGTCACCGACAAGAGCTACTGGGCTTCGGCCGGCGGCTACCCAGGTTCGGGCTACCTGATCCTGGGCGCGCCGCGCACCGTATCAATCTCGGCGACGGTCGGCTTCTAAATTCCACCCGACCGAAAGGGTCTGACCCCGTACGGGGTCAGACCCTGGCCGCAGCGGTGTGCGGGTCTCGCGGGTGCCGCATACGTTAGTAAATCTCGCGGCGCAGGCGCTGCATCTGCTGGTCATGACGCTCGACCCAACGTCGGGCATCGTCCAGCTGACGCTCCAGCCGCTGCACGTAGTCGCTTAACTCGCGTCGCTCCTGTTCGCGGCGGCGATCCTGCTTGGCCGTGTCGTCGTTGACGGGACGGTCCTTCGCTTCCTGATTGGCGCGGATCTCGCGCTCCAGTTTCCCGAGCCTGCCGCGCGCATCGCGCAAGCGGTTCCCCACATCATTCGCTTCCGCCACCGCTTGACGATACTTGGCGCCGGTGATTTCGTAATCCTGTCCGCTGACATAGGCGTGCTTCAACTGGTTCTGCAGCGCCGGCGCGCACACTTCCACCGCCATGCCGGTGCTGGCGCGGCCGCGTACAAAGGCGTTGTCCGGCACGCAGTAGCGCGCATTCTCCTGGCGCCAGGCGTTGGTGTAGGCGTCGCGCGTGCCGGGAATGGCGAACACGCCGTTGCGGCCGGCGTTGGCGATGCGGTCTTCCAGCAGGAAGGGCTGACCATAGCCGTCGGCGGCGCCGGTGTCGCGCCAGTAGGCCATCAGCCGGGTTTCCCACGCCTCGCGATATTCCTGTTCATACACCTTCAAGCCTTTGGCCCTGGCCTCGCGTCCACGCGTGCCGAATTCCTTGCCGCTGGTGGCGTCCTGCGTGCCAAGATTGCGCCAGTAGTTGACGATCTCCCCGTTCCAGGCGGCGCGGTACGAATCCTCCTGCACATCGACGCCGGCGCGGCGCGCGGCCGCGGCGCGGTTGCGGAATTCGCTGTCCGGGATGCCGCTGCGCGCGTCGGAATAGCCGGCGTCCGACCAGAAGGTGCGGTTGCCGGCGCGCCAGCCGTCGGTGTAGGCGGCATCGTCGAAACGCAGCTGCGCGACGGCGGCGTTGGCGCGGTTGCCGTCCTTTTGCGTCAGCGGCTGGCCGGCCGCGCCTTCGCGCTGGCCGAGATTGCGCCAGTAGGTGGAATTGCCGGCGACCCAGCCATCGTCATACGCCGGACGGTTCAGCGGCGTTTTATGTTTGCGGACTTCCTCGTTGTTGGCGCGCAGTTCGAATTGCGGCGGCTGTCCCTGCACGCCGTCATTGCTGCCCAGCGCGTACCAGGCGTCCCGGTTGCCCTGCGTCCAGCCGGCGGTGTAGCGCGCGGCGGCATCGGCGGCGGCAGGCTTGTCGGCGTGATCGTCGCAGAAGTCCTTGCGGTCGGCATAGCTGGCCGGCTCGCCCGCCAGGCCGTCCTTATGACCGATGGCCTGCCAGTCGCCGGCCTTGCAGTCGGCGATGCGTTGTTGGGTGGACTGGCAGCCAGCCAGCAGAAGCAGCAGTGAGATGAGGCCGAGGGTGATTTTCATGGCCCGGATTATAATGCCAACTTGATAATCCGGGCCAGTATTTGCAGGGCGTCAGGCGGCGATCGCCATGTGGCTGTCCCGATGCTGGATGGCGTGGCTGAGGAAGGCCGTGGCGTTGAGCGGCCGCGAGAAATGGTAGCCCTGGGCGATGTCCGCGCCCCATTCGCGGATCAGGTGCAGCGAGTGCTCGGTCTCCACGCCCTCCGCCACCACCTTGTAGTCAAGCTCGCGCGCCAGCGCGATCAGCGACCGCACGATGCGCTGGTCGCGCGGATTGGTATGCACATTGCGGATCAGCGACTGGTCGACCTTGACCACGGTGGCCGGCACCTTCTGCAGATACGCGAAGTTGCTGTAGCCGGTGCCGAAATCGTCCAGCGCCAGGGTCATGCCCAGGTCGCGGATGCCGTGCAGCGCGTCCAGGATGCCGGGGCTTTCCATCCAGATGCCCTCGGTGCATTCGATTTCCACATGGCGCGGATCGACGTTGAATTCGCGGCAGGTCGCGGCCAGGCGCTCGACGATGTCCGGCTCTTCGAAGTTGTAGGCCGACAGGTTGATCGCCACCCTGATCGGATTGCCGGCCGCATGCCACTCGCCCATCTGCTTGATGGCGGTGCGGATCACCCAATGGCTCAAGGGGCCGATCAGCGCGGTTTTCTCGATCAGCGGAATGAATTCGGCCGGCGACACCGGACCCAGTTCCGCATGGTTCCAGCGCAGCAGGGCTTCAGCGGCCAGGCAGGCGCCGTTGCTCAATTCATGCTTGGGCTGATAGAACAATTCGAACTGGTTTTCGGCGATGGCGTGGCGCACGTCGTTCAGCAGGCGGAAGGCGCGCTGCTGCTGCTCGTCTTCGGCATTGCTGTAGTGGCTCCAGCGCTGCTGCCGCACCATGGCCTGGTTGATGGCGGCGGCGGCCTTGCGCGGCGCATCCTTGGCGGAATTGCCGCACAGGTCGAACACCACGATGCCGCCGAAGCTGGCCAGCGTCATGGGGATATTCAGGCCGTTCAGCGGCGCTTCCAGTTCCTCGTCCAGGCTATGCAGGTAGGCGGTGAAACCGTCGGTGTCCTCGTCGCGCGACAGGATGGCGAAGCGCGCGTCGTTCAGGTGATAGACCTGCGCCCTGCCCTCGAACAGCCGCATCAGGCGCGCGCCGACTTCGCGCACCAGCGCGTCGTACACCGTCGCGCCCAGCACGCGGATGATCTCGAAGGACTTGGCCGCATCCGGCATGGCGATATCGGCCAGCACGCGGTACTGGCCGGGATACAAGCGCGCCTGCGTGGTCAGGTCTTCGAACATCTGGTACTTGTTCGGGATGCCGCTCACCGCGTCGACGTGGCCCACCGCCCGGCCCAGCGTGATGTGCGACATCACCAGCGAAGCCAGGTTGGCCAGCGTGTCCTTTTCGGCGGCGGTCAGGCTGCGCGGCCTGGTGTCGATGATGCACAGCGCGCCGATGGCATAGCCTTCCGGCGTGATCAGCGGCGCGCCGGCGTAGAAACGTACCGACAGCGGCCCCGTCACCATCGGATTTTCCGCGAACCGCGCATCCAGCAGCGTGTCTTCGATCACCAGCACGCTGGCCTTCTGGATCGTGTAGTTGCAGAAGGTCTGGTCACGCTGCGAATCCGGCGGGCAGAAGCCGACCGTGGACTTGAGCCACTGGCGGTCGCTGTCCAGCAGCGAGATATAGGCGCCGCCGACGCCGTACATCTCCATCGCCAGCCTGGTGATGGAATCGAAATACTCGCTGGTGTTGGTGTTCAGGATGCCCAACTGGTGGAGCGCCGCGAGGCGCTCCGGCTCGGAGTGCTTGAGCAGGATCTCCTGCATCCTTACGCTCCCACTGGCGACGGCAGCAGGCTGCGCGACGTCGCGTCCGCCCTGGCCTGGGCGCGCGGCGGCTGGCTGCGCGCGCCTTCGCGCTGGGTCTTGAAGACGCCGACGGCATGGTTCAGATGCGCCGCCTGCTCCTGCAGCACTTCCACCTCGCCGGCGGCGTGTTCCACCAGCGCGGCGTTCTGCTGCGTCACCTGGTCCATCTGCGAGATGGCGCGGTTGACTTCCTCGATGCCCACGCTTTGCTCGTTGCTGGCCAGGGTAATCGCGCCGACCATGTCGCTCACCTGCTTGACGCTGTGGACGATGTCGCGCATGGTGCTGCCGGCATGCTCCACCAGCTCCGTGCCGGCGTGGATCTTGGCCACCGATTCGTCGATCAGCGTTTTCACTTCACGCGCGGCGGTGGAGCTGCGCTGCGCCAGGTTGCGCACTTCGGTCGCCACCACGGCAAAGCCGCGGCCCTGTTCACCGGCGCGCGCCGCTTCCACGGCGGCGTTCAGCGCCAGGATATTGGTCTGGAAGGCGATGCCGTCGATGACGCTGATGATCTCTTCGATCTTGCGCGACGAGACGTCGATGGCGTTCATGGTCTGCACCACTTCGTCGACGATTTCGCCGCCCTTGCTGGCGATGTCGGAGGCGTTTTGCGCCAGACTGTTGGCGTCGCGGGCGCTGTCGGCGTTCTGCTTGACGGTGGCGGTCAGTTCTTCCATCGCCGAAGCGGTTTCCTCCAGCGAGCTGGCCTGGTCTTCGGTACGGCCCGACAGGTGCTGGTTCTGTTCGGAGATCTGCTCGCTGATGCTGCTGACCGCAACCGACGCTTCATGTACTTCGGTGACGGTGGCGCGCAGGTTGCGGCTCATTTTCACCAGCACGGCCATGATGCTGTCCTTGTCCTGGCCGCGCAATTCGACGTCGTGATACAGCTCGCCGCGATCGACCGCATTGGCCAGCGCCTTCACTTCGGCCGGTTCGGCGCCGAGGGCGCGCATCAGGTACTGCGTCACGCGCCAGGCCACCACCACGCCGATGGCGATGGCAATCGCCGCGGCCAGCAGGGCCAGCGACTGGAAGTTGTGCGCGCCTTTGCGCGCCAGGTCCGATTCGGCCTCGGTCATTTTCTCTTCCTGATCGATAAAGCCGTTGATGCTGGCCAGCCAGTCGGTGAAGGCAGGCTTGCCCTGCTCCAGCATGATCTTGCGCGCGCCATCGATATCGCCGGCGCGGCGGGTGTCGATGATTTTCTTGATCAGCGGCGTGGCGCGGGCCTCGCTCTGCTTGATCTTGTTCAGCCATTCGCGCTCGTCGGCCGTGACCTTGGCTTTGGCGTCGGTGAACAAGGCGTCCATCGGCAGCGCGGCGTGCTGATAGTCGGCGTCCAGTTTCTCGATCTGCGCGGTCACCGCCGACATTTCGCCGTCGCCGACCAGCGTCACGTCGCGCAGTGCGATCGCGCGGTCATGGACGCTGCCACGGAAGTTGATGGCGTAACGCTGCTTGACGTTATTGACTTCGCTGATGTGCTGCAGACTGTTGTCGATGGCGTTGACTTTGAGGACACTGAGCACCGACAGCGCCAGCATCATGGCAAGGACGATGCCGAAGCCGATGCTCAGGCGGGCGGACACACTGATTTCGTTTTTATTGGTTTCCATTGCTAGTTCCTTAGATCGCATACGAGACAGTCGCATCATATTTTATTCTGGAAATAAAGTTAAATTCATTGATTAAATGAACTCAATAGATATTTCCTATTTACAATGATTCGATAACAACTTTACTACTCCCGGGCAGGGAAAACACCTCCCGAACGAGATAGGATCAGAACCGCCAGCGCAGCGACATGGTCAGGCTGCGCTCGGTCTGCGATGGCTGCTCGGCGATCAGCCGCCGCGCCGGGCGGTCGCTGCGCACCAGCAGCGCTTCGGTCATCAGCGACAGGCTGTCGGACAGGGGCCAGTCATAGGCCAGCGCGACGCCGTAGCCGTTTTCGTTGTTGGGATCGGCGGGCAGAATGTCGTGCTCGCGGGTGCGGAAGCGGTCGTAGCGCAGCGCCGCCGTGCCGGGACCGAGCGGATGGCTGGCCAGCGCGTACCACGACTGGAAATCCAGCGCCACCGCGTTAGGTCCCATCAGCGTATCGCCGCGCATGGCCTGCATCGCCAGCTCCCACCGGCCCTGCGGCCGCCAGACGGCGCTGACATGGTCGAAGCGCGTGCGCCAGCTGTACTGCCAGTCCTTCACCGTCAGCGGATCGCCCAGGTTATCGTAATGCAGCGCCGCCAGTTCCAGCCGCGTGCCGAGGTTCAGGTTGGCGCCGGCGTAGTAACCCGGCTTGCCGTCGACTTCGCGGTAGGGATGGATGTCGCGCCATTGCCTCGGAATCGGCCCATCGGCGCGGTACACCGGCAGGTCGGGCAGCTTCACGGTGTCGAAGCGGCCGGCGATGCGGTCGCTGATCGACCAGCCGCGCCAGGCCAGCAAGGTGCCGGTGGGATCATTACCGTTGAAGACGGCGGCCACCACGCCCACATCATAGGGCGCGTCGATGTAGCGCCCCAGCCGGCGCGCGCTCCATTCGACGCCGTTGGTGCGCAGCTCCTCGCCGATCCAGCTGTTGATGGCGGAGCTGGAGATGGTGTGCTTCGGCACCCAGCCGACGCTGTCATAATCGATTTCCACGCTGGTCGGCGGGAAGAAGAAACCGGCCTTGACGCGCATCTTCCAGGCCCCGGACGGCACGGGACTCCACGCCAGGAAGGCTTCGCGCACATCGACCACGCCGCGGTGCTGCTGATCGGCGCTCAGTTCGAGGGTGGCGCCGATGCTGTCGCTGATGTCGGCATCGCCGCGCAGCACGGCCTGGCCGATGCTCAGGCGCGGCGAGCCGGCATCGTAGCGGGTCTTGCCCATGCCGCTGTCGAGAAAGCTGCGGCTGGCGTCGGAATCGACGGCGCGCACGTCGAGCAGGCCGCGCCACTCCACCGCTTGCGCGCTGCCGGCGGCGAGGGCCAGGGCCAGCCAGCCGGCGGGATGGAAAGAGCGCGATGGGAATGTCATGGCTGCATGATACACGGCTATAATCCTAGTCCTCAACGTGACGAAGAAAGCTTCGGATGATTAAAAGTTTGCGTATTGCCGGACTGGCGTTGCTGGCCTGCGTGTCCGGCGCGGCCATGGCCGACGGTTTCGAGACCATCGAATCGGCGCCGCTGAAGGAAGTCTGGATCAACGGCGGTTTCTACTCCTACCACTTCCAGCGCGACAAGGGCCTCAACGACAGCAATCCCGGCCTGGGCGCCGAATGGCGTTTTTCCACCGTGGCCTCGGCCACCGTCGGTCGCTTCTACAACAGCGACCGCGCGTACTCGAACTACGCCGGCGTGTATTACCAGCCGTGGAAGATCGGCCCGGTACGCATCGGCGCGGTGGTCGGCGGCTTTAGCGGCTATCCTAAAATGCGCGATGGCGGCTGGTTCCCCGCCGCCATCCCTACCCTCAGCTACGAATACGAACGCGTTGGCGTCAACGTCGCCATCGTGCCGTCGTACAAGGACCGCCTGTACGGCGCGCTGTCGATTCAGCTCAAGCTGAAGGCATTCTGAAGCTGGCCAGCACGTTGTAAGGACGTGCCTGGCCGATGTGACTGTGCAGCAGCACCAGCTCGCGCACAGTCCATTCCACCGGCCGCACGTCCTGCGGCGCCGCCGTCACATCGTCATAAAGCATGGTCACGTGCGGCGTGTAGCTGTGCGGATTGCCTGCGATGCCGGCCTTCAGCAGCGCGCTGGCCAGGTTGCGGTACAGCGCCGTCACGCCCACCACGCCATCGTCGCCGGTCAGCACGAAAGGACGATTGCGGGCGCCGTTGATGAAGGTTTTCGCGGCATTGAAGCTGACCGTGAACGGCGGCGTGGCGGCAGCCACCTGCGACGCGGCCGCCGAGGCACGCGCGATCAGCGCCTCCGGAATGCCGGCGAAGTCGCCCAGATTGCACAAGGTGCAGTGCAGCTTGGCGTCGGCGATCGGGCGGCCCTGCATGCCGTGGTGCGTCTTCAGCTCAGCCGTCAGTGCGCCGATGCTGGCGATGGCTTCCGCGTCCGGCGCGATGGCGAAGAAGATCCGGTCCGTCAGTTTCGGCGGCGGCTCAAAGTCGAACAGGGAGGCTTGCTGGCTCATTTGACCCGCTGCTTTTCAAGTTTGCGCGCCAGCGTGCGCCGGTGCATGCCAAGGCGGCGCGCCGCTTCGGAGATATTGAAGTCGGTCTCCGCCAGCACCGTGTGGATGTGCTCCCACTCCAGCGTCTTGACCGAGGTGGTGCGCGTGCTCAGTTCCAGCTCCGCCGTGCCGGCCACGTGCTCGAAGGCGGCTTCGATATCGTCGGTGTTGGACGGCTTGGCCAGGTACTGGCAGGCGCCAAGCTTGATCGCTTCCACCGCCGTGTTGATGCTGGCAAAGCCGGTCAGCACCACGATCAGCATTTCCTCGTCATGCTCGTGCAGCATCTGCACGCAGGCCAGGCCGGAGGAATTGCCCTTCAATTTCAGGTCCACCACCGCGTAGCCGGGCGAGTTCTCGACCAGCAGCGCGCTGGCCTCGTCGACGTTTTCCGCCAGCAGCACGGTGTAGCCGCGCCGCTCGAAGGAACGGCCCAAGGTACGGGCGAACGCCGCATCATCTTCCACCAGCAGCAGTACGCGATCTTCCATAGTCATGTCGTTTGTTGTTCCGATTTGATTTCAATGGCGGACAAGGGCAGCGTCAGGCGCACCATCGCCCCGCCCTGCTCGCGGTTGGTCGCCGTCACCTCGCCGCCCAGCGTACGCGCCACGTTCAGCACCAGGAACAGTCCCAGCCCGCCGCCGGGACGGCCCTTGCTGGAATTGTACGGCTTGCCGAACTGCGCCAGTATGGACGGTGCGAAGCCCGGACCGTTATCGGTCACCAGCAGCACCAGTACGCCGCCTTCGATGCTGGCTTCCATGCGCAGCCACTGCGGCGAGGCCTCCAGCGCATTATCCAGCACATTGCAGATCATTTGCTTGAGGGTGGAGTCGGACACCACCGGCAGGTCCAGCTCGATGCGGTTCTCGAACACGAATTCGCTCACCGGACGGCCGATGCGCCACTCGGCCACCACTTCGTCGAGGAAGGTATTGATGGTGGTGGCGGCCGACGACTCGCCGCGCGCCTCGCCGGCCGACATCAGGATGCCGCTGACGATGGACTTGCAGCGCTTGAGCTGCGTCTGCATCTCGCTGATCTCTTCCTGCAGCACAGGATTGCCTTTGAATTCCGGCATATGCTTCCAGTCGCCTAGGATCACCGCCAGCGTCGCCAGCGGCGTGCCCAGTTCATGCGCGGCGCCGGACGCCAGCAGGCCCATACGCACGATGTGCTCTTCCTCGGCCGCGCGCTGGCGCAGGTCCGACACGTCCGCCGCGCTGCTGCGCATGTTCTGCATGATGCGCGTGATGAAGATCACCAGCAGCGCCGCATCCAGGATGAAGCACAGCAGCATGCCCTGCACGTACAGGCTGAAGATGCCCAGCGCGTGGTCCTGCGGCAGCGGCAGCGGTTCGGAGAACAGCGCCAGTCCGGCGATGCAGGCGCCGGTGACGATAACGATGGTCCAGGTCGACCACGTCTCCAGCAGCACCGCGCCCAGGATCACGTGCAGCAGGTACAGGAACACGAAGGGATTGGTGGCGCCGCCGCTCAGGTACAGCTGCGCCGTCAGGCTGGCCACGTCCACGGTCAGCGCCAGCAGCAGTTCGCTGTTGGAGACCACCTGGTTTTCCTGCCAGCGCAAGATGCTGGCGACGTTGAAGGCGATCAGGCAGGCCAGCACATTCAGCATGGCCGGCATCGGCAGCTGCACGCCCAGCAGGATCGAGGCGGTGGTGATGGTGGTGATCTGGCCGATCACGGCGATCCAGCGCAACTGGATCAGCTGCTGCATGTTCTTGTGGCCGGCCGCGTGGGTGATGGTGCTGGCGGAAGCGTTGGCCGACGCCAGCGGCTCTACGACGGGAAGACGGGACCCATGCCATGGCCGGCGCGGACCGCCGTCGTAAGGATTTCTATTTTTGTTTGCGCGCATCTCGGATTACCCATACCGTCGCCGCAGCCACCATCAGGGCCAGTGCGTACCAGGTGATAGCATAAACCAAGTGGTTGTTGACGAAGGAAATAACTGTCAGACCGCCGACAGGCTGTTCGCCCGCCACCGCGCCGGCCGCCCTGGCCGACGCCGCATCGGCATCGACAAAGTACGGCGCCACGGCCGGCAGTCCGCGTGCCTGCGCAATCGCCTGCACGTCGCGAGTGTACCAGTAGTTGCGCGCCGGCTCATTCTGGCGCAGGCGCCCCGCCACCTCGGTCAGGCGCAGCAGGCCGCTGAACGATACCACCGGGCCTTGCGCCGCCTTGCACGCATCGGCGGTCGCCATCGGCGGCGCCGGCTGAGGTTTCCAACCGCCGACGCCAGCCGGAATGAAGCCGCGGTTGACCATGACGATGCCGCCGTCCGCCGTGCACAGCGGCGTCAGCGCCCAGTAGCCGATGCCGCGCTCCAGCGACGCCAGCACCTGGGTGGTGGCGCCGTCCAGCAGCACGCCGCTGAGCCGCACGCGGCGATAGTCGTCCGCCTCGGCGTTCAGTCGCGGC
This sequence comes from Duganella alba, assembly GCF_009674495.1. Lineage (GTDB taxonomy): Bacteria > Pseudomonadota > Gammaproteobacteria > Burkholderiales > Burkholderiaceae_D > Rugamonas > Rugamonas alba. The sequence continues at coordinate 373,210 of NZ_WKJN01000001.1, forward strand.
CATTGCGCCATCGAAGGCGCCGGCGCCGGCGCGGCGTGCACGCGCTGGTCGACGCGCTCGATCAGCGCCAGTTTCCATTGAAGCCTGAATACCTGCCACGTCCCTAAAGCAAAAAACCCTGCAAACATCACCCCGGCCGCGAGGACCAGGATGACGCGCAGGGCGCGGGAACGTTGGCGCTTGGATGCGCCCGCCATCATTGCATGTCTTGCATGTTGTGAACGTCGTTACCCATCGAAGGCATCATGTTGATGTTCATGTGGTACATGACCCAGATCGAGCCAGCCAGCACGATCACCAGCAGCACCAGCGTGAAGATGGTGGCCAGCATCGACCAGCCGCCTTCCGCCTTGCCGCTCATGTGCAGGAAGTAGACCATGTGGACCACCACCTGGATCGCGGCGAACGCCAGAATCACGATGGCGGTGGTGCTCGACTTGTCGAACGCCTTGGTCATCACCAGGTAGAACGGAATCGCGGTCAGGATCACCGACAGGATGAAACCGATCGCGTAGTCCTTCAGGCTGCCGTGGTGGCCGTCGCCGCCGTGACCGTGGTCATCGTGGCCGTGGTGGTTGTGCTCAGAGTGGTTGTGTGGTGCGCTCATGGCAGAACTCCCATCAGATAGACAAAGGTAAAGACGCCGATCCAGATCACGTCCAGGAAGTGCCAGAACATCGACAGGCACATCAGGCGACGGTTGTTTTCCGGCGTCAGGCCGTGCTTGGCCAGCTGGAAGCACAGGGTCACCAGCCAGATCGAACCGAAGGTCACGTGCAGGCCGTGGGTGCCGACCAGCGCGAAGAACGAGCTCAGGAACGCGCTGCGCTGCGGACCCGCGCCTTCATGGATCAGGTGCAGGAACTCGTCCAGCTCCAGGTACAGGAAGCACAGGCCGAAGGCGCCGGTGATCAGCAGCCAGACGATGGTCGCCTTCAGGTTCTTGCGCTGCGAGGCGATCATGGCGAAGCCATAGGTGATCGACGACAGCAGCAGGAACGCGGTGTTCAGCGCCACGGTCGGCAGGTCGAACAGTTCGGCGCCGCTCGGGCCGCCGGCGTAGTTGCGGCCCAGCACTGCGTAAGCCGCGAACAGGCCGGCGAACAGCAGGCAGTCGCTCATCAGGTAAATCCAGAAGCCCAGCAGCGTGCCGTTCTCAGGATGGTGGTCACGCACGTAGTAACGCGCGCTTGGATCTGCGCTCAGGGCGCCGTTAGCGTTAATTTCAGACATGGCTTTCCAGCAGACGAGTATGCGCTTCTTCGGTACGATTCACTTCATCGGCTTTGATGTAGTAATCGCGCTTGTAGTTAAAGGTGTGGATGACGATCGCCGCCAGCATGGCCACGAAGGCCGCTACCGCAGGCAACCACATCGACCAGACCATGGCGAAGCCGAAGGCGAACGCCAGTGCCGAGATGATGAAGCCGGCGCCGGTGTTTTTCGGCATGTGGATGTCGACGAAGCCCTTCAGCGGACGCTGATACTGGTTGGCTTTCATGTCGGACCAGCTGTCGCTGTCATGCACCACGGGCGTGAAGGCGAAGTTGTAGTCCGGCGGTGGCGACGAGGTCGCCCACTCCAGGGTACGGCCATTCCATGGGTCGCCGGTCACGTCGCGCAGTTTCTTGCGGTTCAGGACACTGACGCCGATCTGCACCAGGAAGGCGCCGATGCCGGCAGCGATGATCAGCGCGCCGATGGCGGCAACGATGAAGTAGATCTGCAGCGATGGATCATCGAAGTGATTCATGCGGCGGGTAACGCCCATGAAGCCCATGATGTACAGCGGCGTGAAGGCGACCCAGAAGCCGACCAGCCAGCACCAGAACGATACCTTGCCCCAGAACTCGTCCAGCGTGAAGCCGAAGGCTTTCGGGAACCAGTAGTTGATGCCGGCGAACAGACCGAACACCACGCCGCCGATAATCACGTTGTGGAAGTGGGCGATCAGGAACAGCGAGTTGTGCAGCACGAAGTCGGCTGGTGGCACGGCCAGCATCACGCCGGTCATACCGCCGATGACGAAGGTCAGCATGAAGCCCACGGTCCACATCATCGGCACGGTGAAGCGGATACGGCCCTTGTACATGGTGAACAGCCAGTTGAAGATCTTCGCGCCCGTCGGGATCGAGATAATCATCGTGGTGATGCCGAAGAACGAGTTGACGCTGGCGCCGGAACCCATGGTGAAGAAGTGGTGCAGCCATACCAGGTAGGACAGCACGGTGATCACGACGGTGGCATACACCATCGAGGTGTAGCCGAACAGACGCTTGCCGGAGAAGGTCGAGACGATTTCCGAGAACACGCCGAACACCGGCAGGATCAGGATGTAGACCTCCGGGTGACCCCAGATCCAGATCAGGTTCACGTACAGCATTGGGTTACCACCCAATTCGTTGGTGAAGAAGTTGAAGCCGGCGATACGGTCCAGCGAGAGCATGGCCAGGGTGATGGTCAGGATCGGGAAGGTGGCGACGATCAGCGCATTGGTGCACAGCGCGGTCCAGGTGAAGACCGGCATTTTCATCATCGACATGCCTGGCGCGCGCATCTTGACGATGGTGGCGATCAGGTTGACCCCGGACAGCGTGGTGCCGACACCGGCCACCTGCAATGACCAGATGTAGTAGTCGACCCCGACGTCCGGCGAGGCGGCAATGCCCGACAGCGGCGGGAACGCCAGCCAGCCGGTCTTGCCGAATTCACCGACGAACAGCGACACCATGGTCAGCATGGCGCCGAAGGTGGTCATCCAGAACGAGAAGTTGTTCAGGAACGGGAACGACACGTCGCGCGCGCCGATCTGCAGCGGCACCACGTAGTTCATCAGACCGGTAACCAGCGGCATGGCGACGAAGAAAATCATGATCGTGCCGTGGGCGGTGAACACCTGGTCGAAGTGGTGCGGCGGCAGGAAGCCCGGGTTGTCCCCGAAGGCCATGGCCTGCTGGGCGCGCATCATCAGTGCATCGGCAAAGCCGCGCAGCAGCATGATGATACCGAGCACCATGTACATGATGCCGATGCGTTTGTGGTCGATCGAGGTGATCCAGTCACGCCAGAACGGGCCCCACAAACGGAATTTGAACATCGCGGCAAGGAAGGCGAGACCGCCGATTGCCACCATGGCGAAGGTGCCGATCAGGATGGGCTCGTGGTATGGAATTGCTTCCAGCGACAGCCGCCCAAAGATCAGATTGGTCAGGTTGAGATCAGACATGGTCATTCTTTACGGGTAGGTTGAGCAGTGGCGGCGACGGTGGCAGGTTCGCACACGTCTTTCGGCAGGTTCTTGACCACGGCCGCTGCCTTGATGCGCGTCGCATCCTGGTGCATCTGGGTATTGATGCAGACCGAGCCTTCGGTCACGCAACGGTTCAGGATCAGGTCGTAAATACCCTTGTCCACGGTACCGAAGTGCATGATCGGATGCTTGATGGTCGGCTTGTCCAGGGCCACGACTTCGGCGCGGTTCAGCGCGGTGCTGCTGGCCTTAGTTTTCTCTACCCAGGCGTCGAAGTCAGCCTGCGATACGCCGTGGTACTTGAAGCGCATGTCGGAGAAGCCGGCGCCGCTGTAGTTGGCCGAGAAGCCGTCGTACACGCCTGCCTTGTTCATCACCGCATTCAGCTGCGTTTCCATGCCAGGCATGGTGTAGACCATACCGGCCAGCGCAGGAATGTAGAACGCGTTCATCACCGACGTCGAGGTCATGTGGAAACGTACCGGCACGTCGATCGGCGTGACCAGCTCGTTGACCGTGGCGATGCCTTGCTCTGGGTAAATGAACATCCATTTCCAGTCCATGGCCACCACCTGCACTTCCAGCGGCTTGACGCCGGCGGCGATCGGGCGGTTTTCATCCAGACGGCTCAGCGGACGATACGGATCGAGCAAGTGGGTGTAGATCCACGTGATCAGGCCCAGCACGATGATGATCAGCAGCGGAGCGCCCCAGATCAGCAGTTCGAGCTTGGTGGAGTGGTCCCAGTCCGGCTTGTACTCGGCGGAAGTATTTGACTTCCTATAGCGCCAAGCGAACAGACAGATGAGAAACATGACAGGTACGATGATCAACAGCATCAGCAAGGTTGACACAACTACAAGGTGTGCCTGCTGCGCTGCGATATCCCCGGACGGATTCAGCACGACCGTATCGCAGCCAGCGAGCCACAATAACGGTGCGAGGAGCAATCCACGACGAACGATAGGAGGAATCATGCGGTAATTTAGATTACAGATGGTTGGGATCATGCTACTGTACTCACGACGGGTTGTTCTTGCAATTGGACACTTTGTCCTACATGCTCGGGCTCGCCGTGATAACAATTACTTAACACGAGACAAAGAGACTATGGCTACTACGACTTCTATCAGTGACGTCCAGGCTGACGTCCATCATCAAACCAGCCCTGGAGCACGCAGTATCAACGCCAGGGACGGACATATCTCTCCCGGGGAAATTGCGATCGGCGTGGTCATCGGGCGCGCATCCGAATATTTCGACTTCTTCGTCTACGCCATCGCATCAGCGCTGGTGTTTCCGTCGGTGTTCTTTCCGTATGACAGCAGGCTTGACGGGACACTATACGCTTTTGCGATTTTCGCGCTTGCATTTATTGCCCGGCCGATAGGAACTGTCGCTTTTATGGCAGTTCAACATCACTTCACCCGTGAAACCAAACTTACCCTGGCGCTATTGATTATGGGGGTTTCCACGGCCGGTATCGCCTTCCTTCCGGACTATGCCAGTTTGGGGACCACCTCCCTGGTCTTCCTGGCGCTGTTGCGCATCGGCCAGGGCATCGCTCAGGGCGGCTCGTGGGACGGTTTGCCCTCGCTGCTGGCGCTCAACGCGCCCGAGCACAAGCGCGGCTGGTACGCCATGCTGGGCCAGCTGGGCGCGCCGATCGGCTTCGTCATCGCGGCCGGCCTGTTCTCCTACCTGATGTCCAACCTCAGTTCGCTGGACTTCCTCGAATTCGGCTGGCGCTATCCCTTCTATGTGGCGTTTGCCATCAACGTGGTGGCGCTGTTCGCCCGCCTGCGCCTGGTGACCACGCATGAATACTCGCATCTGCTGGACGAACACCAGCTCGATCCGGTGCCGGTCGGTGAGCTGTTGAGCTCGCAGTCACGCAACGTCATCATCGGCGCGCTGGCCGCGCTGGCCAGCTACGCGCTGTTCCACCTGGTGACGGTGTTCCCGCTGTCATGGATCTCGCTGACCTCGCAGCGCTCGATTGCCGGCTTCCTGCAGGTGCAGATGTTCGGCGTGGCGCTGATGGCGGTGGGCATCATCATCTCCGGCTTCATCGCCGACCGCGTCGGCCGCCGCCGCACGCTGGGCACGCTGGCCACCATGATCGGTATCTTCAGCCTGTTCGTGCCGTTCCTGATCGGCAGCGGCGAAACCGGGCAGGACGCCTTCATCCTGATCGGTTTCTCGCTGCTGGGTCTGTCTTATGGCCAGGCTTCCGGTGCGGTGACGTCCAACTTCCCGCAGCGCTTCCGCTATACCGGCGCGGCGCTGACCAGCGATCTGGCCTGGCTGGTCGGCGCGGGCTTCGCGCCGCTGGTGGCCCTGGGCCTGTCCTCGCATTTCGGTCTGGCGTACGCCGGCGTCTACCTGCTGTCGGGCGCCGTCAGCTCGCTGGCCGCGCTGAGCATCAACCGCGCCTGGAGCATCCGCGACAATTAAGCCATTATTGTTGTCACTTGTAGCATGGTGACAACAGGGCTTGACGGGCACCCGATGCACCTGCATTAAACATTGTGCAGGTGCATCATTTTTTTGTCAGCCAGCCGGCAAACGGGGCCGCGCGACCAGGGCCAGTTTCGGTCTGGCAACCTGCCCTGCGGCCAGTTTGAACACGTCCACGGCCTGCGCCAGATGCACGGCCTGCTCCTGCATGGACTCCGCCGCTGCCGCGGCTTCCTCCACCAGCGCCGCATTCTGCTGCGTCACCTGGTCCATCTGCGTAATCGCCTGGTTGATCTGGTCGATGCCGACGTTCTGCTCCTGGCTGGCCAGGGCGATGTCGGCCATGATGTCGGTCACGCGCCTGACGCTGCTGACAATCTCGTCCATGGTCGCGCCGGCCTGATCCACCAGCCGCGCGCCGGCATCCACCTTGCCGACCGAATCATCGATCAGCGCCTTGATTTCCTTGGCCGCCGCCGCCGAGCGCTGCGCCAGCGTGCGCACTTCCGACGCCACCACGGCAAAGCCACGTCCCTGCTCGCCTGCGCGTGCCGCTTCCACGGCCGCGTTCAACGCCAGGATATTGGTCTGGAACGCAATCCCGTCGATGACACCGATAATGTCGACAATCCGGCGCGACGATGCATTGATCGAGCCCATGGTGTCGACCACCTGCGACACCACCTGCCCGCCGCGCACCGCCACTTCCGACGCTGAATTCGCCAGCAGATTGGCCTGGCGCGCATTGTCCGCGCTCTGCCTGACGGTCGAAGTCAGCTCTTCCATCGACGATGCGGTCTCTTCCAGCGAACTGGCCTGCTCCTCGGTGCGCGACGACAGATCCTGATTGCCGGTGGCGATCTGGCGCGAGGCCGTGCTGATGGTCTCGGTGCCGGCGCGCACTTCGCCGACGATGCTGGCCAGGCTGCCGGTCATCGCCTGCAAGGCAGTCAGCAGCTGGCTGACTTCGTCGCGGCCCTGGATCTGAATGCTGTGGGTCAGATCGCCCGCCGCGACAGTCTGCGCCGCGTGCACCGCCCTGTTGATCGGCTGCGTGATCGAACGCGTGATCGATACCGCCAGCGCCACCGCCGCGATAAACGCCAGCGACGTCGCGCCGATCAGGAAGCGCACCGCAAACAGGTATTCGCTGTGGATCTCGTCGATCAACTCCTGGTTCTGCTTTTCCTGGAAACCGATCATCTCGTTGATCAACGCGAAGGTTTTGTCCTGGTGCTGCTGCACCGAATTCAGCAGGAAAGCCGGCGCCTCGGCCGCCTTGCCGTCGTTGACGATCCTGACCACCTGCGCCAGCAGGCGCAGCGTCTCCGGCGCCTGCGTCTGGAGTTCGGCATACACCTTCTTGCCGCGCTCGCCGCGCACCAGCGTGCCCAGGCGTTCAAAACTGGCGGAGAAGGTCTTCTGCGCACCGTCGATGCGACCCTGCATCTTGGTGTGCATGGCATCGTCGGTGTAGAGGATGTAGTTGCGCGCCGAACGGGCGATCAGGTTCAGCTCGGTCAGCATACTGTTCGACAGCGCGATCTTGGTGTTGTTCTCATTGACCACAATGTCCATGCGCGCCTTGGTGTCGGACAGCGCCGACCAGCCGATGTAGGCGATCAATAGCAACAGCACCAGCACGGCGCCGAACGCCAGGTTCAGGCGCGCGCCGATTTTCAGATTATTCATAGTCAGTTCTCGGAGGGGACGGGAAAATCCGGCGGGGCTGGGCCGAAGAGGCGATCTGGCGATCGGATGCATGGCGCGGAGGTTGGGGCATGCACAACGTGCGTCAGTGTAGTTTAAATATTTCTTTTTGGCAAGTAATGCCATCGTTGCGCAAATGCCGCAGCGGCGGCGCGGCCCGCCATGGGCGCTGACTCGCCGCGCCATGCGTTTGGCTTCCCAAGCCAGTGCAAAGTCGCTAGCGACGCTGCCGATTCGCTCTAAGATCGGCCCATTGCAGCTATGACATCGTTTCAGAGCAACCTATGACAACAGCGACACCAGCATTGAATGTCCACACGGCGCTTGCCGGCAAGCGTGTACTGATCACCGGCAGCACCGGCTTCCTCGCCAAGGTGGTGCTGGAAAAGCTGATCCGCTCGGTGCCGGACATCGGCCGCATCGTGCTGCTGATCCGCGGCGACGCCCGCGAACGCTTCGAGCGCGAAATCGCCACATCCTCCATCTTCGACCGCCTGCGCGCCGAGCGTCCGGATTTCCTGCCCGGCTTTTTCGCCGAGAAAATCGAATGCATCAGCGGCGAGGTCACGGCGCCCTGCTTCGGCCTGCCCATCGCCGCCTTCAACGCACTGGCGCGCCGCATCGACCTGGTGATCAACGCCGCCGCCAGCGTCAACTTCCGCGAGGCGCTGGACGAGGCGCTGTCGATCAACGCCCTCAGCGTGCGGCACATCGCCGAGCTGGCGCGCGCTGGCCACGCGCCGCTGATCCAGGTATCGACCTGCTACGTCAACGGCTACCATCGCGGCGCCATGCACGAGGAAACGGTATCGCCCGCGCGCGCCGCCATTCCGCGCCACGCCGACGGCCATTACGATTTATACGGTCTGCTCCAGCACCTGCAACACCGCATCGCCCTGCTGCGCGCGGAAGTCAGCGATGCCGACGAACTGGCGCGCCGCCTGACGGCGCTGGGCATCGCCGAAGCCAATTACCACGGCTGGAACGACACCTACACCTTCACCAAATGGATAGGCGAGCAACTGGCCATGGCCGCCATGCGCGGCCGCGCGCTGACCATCGTGCGCCCGTCCATCATCGAAAGCACCTTGCAGGAGCCGGCGCCCGGCTGGATCGAAGGCGTCAAGGTGGCCGATGCCATCATCCTCGCCTACGCGCGCGGCAAGACCAACCTGTTCCCGGCGCGGCCGGAAGCGGTGGTCGACATCGTGCCGGCCGACCTGGTGGCCAACAGCATCATCCTGGCCGCCGCCGAAGCGCTGCAAACGGCGCCGGCCACGCGCATTTACCAGGCCTGCACCGGCGCCACCAATCCCGTCACCGTCGGCCGCGTCATTGAACTGATACAGGCCGAGTCGCAGCGCAACTGGCGCCAGTACGAGCGCCTGTTCTACCAGCAGCCCAGGCATGAATTCCGCGTGGTTGGCCGCCCGGTCTTCCTGCTGATGCTGCGCGCCATGCGCATCGCCGCCGCCGGCTGGAGCGGCGTGCGCAAGCTGCTCGGCGCGAGCGAATCGCCGAAACTGGAAGCGCTGCGCACCACGCAGCTGCTGGCCCTGACCTTCTCGTTCTACACCGCGCCGCGCTACGTGTTCCACAGCGACCGCCTGCAAGCGCTGGCGCAGCGCTTCGGCAGCGAAGACCAGGCGCGCTACAGCGTCGACACCCGCGCCATCGACTGGCAGGACTACCTGTGCCGCGTGCACATGGCCGGGCTGAACCGCTACGCCCTGCGTCCGCGCAGCGCCACGCCGCCCGCGCCGGCCGCCATGACGCGCCGCGACTATGCCTGGCACCGGATGGACACCGACAAGAACCTGATGGTCATCAACAGCATCCTGCTGTTCGAAGGCGCGGTGGACATGGAACGGCTGATTTCCACCATCGCCTACCGCCTGCCCAACTACCCGCGCTTCACGCAGAAGGTGGTGCGCCGGCGCTGGGTGGAGGACGAGCAGTTCGACATCACCCGCCACATCGAGCTGGAACAGATGGCGCACGACGTGCCGCGCGAGGAACTGCAAGCGCACCTGACGCGCCTGGCCCACCTGCCGCTGCCCGCCGACCGGCCGCGCTGGCACATGACGGTGCTGGACCGCGTCAACGGCGGCCATGCGATCGTATTCCGCGTCCACCACTGCATCACCGACGGCCTGGGACTGGTGCACGTGCTGAACCACCTGACCGACGACAACGGCCTGCACGGCAAGACGCCCTCCCCGGTCGGCCATCCGCACCGCGCCGTGGCGCACAATCCCGTGTGTTCGGCCGTGGTGCGCGGCCTGTCGTGGCTGAAGATTGCCGCCCACGTGGCGCGCCTGTCGGTGCTGTGGCCCGATGCGCCGACGCAGTTCAAGGCGCCGATGACCGGCGCCAAGCAGCTGGTCTGGTTGCCGCCGCTGCAAATGGAGCGCGTGCGCGCCATGTCCAAGCGCATGGGCGTCACGCTCAACGACGTCTGGGTGGCTGCCGTCTCCGGCGCGCTGCGCCAGTACCTGGGCGAGCGCGGACAAAGCCTGGATGGCCGCGCCCTGCGCGCCGCCGTCACCTTCAACCTGCGCGAAAAGGCCAACGCCTTCCAGCTCGGGAATGAATTCGGCCTGGTCGCCGTCGACCTGCCGACCAATGTGGACGATCCCTGCGTGCGGCTGCGCCAGTCCAGCCACCGCATGACCGCCATCAAGCGTTCGCACCAGCCGCGCGCCACCATGGCCTTCCTGTCCATCGCCGGCTGCCTGCCAACCGCCTTGCAGCACTTCGCGCTGAACCTGTTCACCTCCAAGGGCTCGGTGGTGCTGACCAATATCGAGGGACCGGCCAGCCGCCGCTACCTGGCCGGCTCGCGCCTGACGGACCTGATCTGCTGGGTGCCGCAGGCCGGCAGGCTGGGCGTGGGCCTGGCCTTCATCTCCTACGCGGGCCAGATCCAGCTGGCGCTGTTCGTGGACACCGACCTGGTGCCCGATCCGGACCGCCTGATGCAGCTGACCTATGGCGCCTTCGAAGAGCTGGAACTGGCCACGCAGGGCGAAACGGCGCCGCAGCCCGCCGCCGAACCGGCGCTGCCGGGCATGGTCATCACAACGTCATAATCGGCGCGTATGCTGCTCCCCATTCCACAATGAGGAGTATTGCGTGAACTTGAACGAGCAGGAACTGCTGGATCGCGTCAGCCGCGAACTGACCGACAGCTACGACGAAGAGCTGGAAATGGAACTGGAAGACCGCGAGATCGATCCGGTCACCAAGCAGGTCGTCGAGCATGAGCGCAGCGCCGAAGCCAAGGAAGCGCGCCGCGTCTACTTCCGCGAGTTGTTCCGTCTTCAGGCGGAACTGGTCAAGCTGCAGGACTGGGTGGTCCACACCGGCCACAAGGTCGTGATCCTGTTCGAAGGCCGCGACGCCGCCGGCAAGGGCGGCGTCATCAAGCGCATCGTCCAGCGCCTGAATCCGCGCGTGTGCCGCGTGGCCGCGCTGCCGGCGCCGAACAACCGCGAACGCACGCAGTGGTACTTCCAGCGCTATGTGTCGCACCTGCCGGCCGCCGGCGAGATCGTGCTGTTCGACCGCAGCTGGTACAACCGCGCCGGCGTCGAACGCGTGATGGGCTTCTGCACCGACGACCAGTACGAGGAATTCTTCCAGACCGTGCCGGAGTTCGAACGCATGCTGGCCCGTTCCGGCATTCAGCTGATCAAATACTGGTTCTCGATTTCCGACGAAGAGCAGAACGCCCGCTTCCTCGGCCGCATCCATGATCCGCTCAAGCAGTGGAAACTCAGCCCGATGGACCTGGAATCGCGCCGCCGCTGGGAGGAATACACGCGCGCCAAGGAAGTGATGCTGGAGCGTACCCACATCCCGGAGGCGCCATGGTGGGTAGTACAAGGCGTCGACAAGAAGAAGGCGCGCCTGAACTGCATCCATCACCTGCTGTCGCAGATGCCGTATGAAGAAGTGACCCATCCGGAAATCCAGCTGCCGGAGCGCGAATACCACGACGACTACGTGCGCCGCCCTGTGCCGACCGAAATTATCGTGCCAGAAGTATATTAAGCTGCTAAAGTTGCGGTTTTTATATTTCGGCGGATTTCGGGCGTCGCTGCGCGATCCGCATCGTGGAGGATGAATGCGCTGGTGCCGTCCCTTGCTGGTTCTGTTGTGGCTGTTTTCCTGCGGCGCCCGCGCCGACCAATTGCGCTTCGACTTCGATTTTGAGACGGCAAGGATAGTCAGCGCCGCCGTCAGCACGGGCGATTTCAATCTCCCGGCCGGTTTCTGCGCCGGCGCCGACGCCAGGGCGCTGATCCGGAAGATGCGTTTCAAGGACTGCGAAGCGCTGATCGCACGCTTCAAGGCCCTGCGCGAGAACAAGCAGTGGCTGGAAGCGGCCACCGTGCTGGCGCCCGAACTGTCCCGGCCCGGCTTCGGCAAATATGCGCCGCTGGCGGCCGAAGTATCGCGCCAATTGAAGGAATACGTCCCGCCCGACCTGCGCGCGCAACTCAAGGTGCACTTCATCTTCGGCAGCCAGTCGGGCGGCTTTGCGTTCGACGACGTGCCGGACGACGTCTACGTCGACATGATGCGCTTCACCGACGCCACCACGCAGGAACTGGCCGAAACGGTGGCGCATGAACTGTTCCACGCGGTGCAGAATCACCTGATGCGTCCCGAGACCTTGCCCACGGCGGCCGGCGCGAAGGAAATCACCGGTCCTCTGTGGCTGAATCACCTGCTGGACCAACTGGTGCGCGAGGGGACGGCCGAACTGTTCACGCATCCCATCGCCGACCGTCCATCCACGCCCTTCTCCGCCAGCAAGAAGCTGGGCATTGAGCGCAACGCCAAGCGCATCGGCGGCATCCGCACGCTGTTCGAAACGCTGGGCTGGCGCATGCTGCTGGTGCCGCCCGAGAACGAGGACGCCTATGACCAGATCTACGGCATCATGTTCTACACCGACTTCGACGAAACGGCCTACGACCTGGGATGGCTGATGATCTCCACCATCGTCGCACAGGATGGCAAGGCGGCCGTGGCCGGGCTGCTCAAGCAGCCGCCGAAACAGTTCGTGCTGCGCTACCAGGCCATCGCGCAGAAGCAAGGCAAGCTGCCGCTGTTCAGCGCGGACTTCGTCAAGGCAGTCGAGGCGCTGCCATGAAGCCGCGCGCTTCGCTGGTCTTCGGACCGCACCGGCTGGTGTCGCTGCTGCTCACGCCGCGCGCTTTCTTCTCGCATGCGGACCTGATGCGCGACAGGCTGGGCATCATCATCGCGGCGGCGCTGGTCGGCGTCAGCAACGCGATGGGACGGCTCGACCAGAATCTCAGCAAGGCCGACCTGCGTCAACAGCAGGCAGCAGATGGATTCACCAGCTGGTCCACCTCATCGTGGTGGCATTACTGGATCATGGTGCTGCTCATCGGGCTGTTGAGCGCAGTGGTCAGCTGGTACATCAGCGGCTGGTTTTTCCGCAAGCGCCTGGAATGGTCGGGCGCCGGCCAGGTCGCGCCGGACGACGCGCGCAGCCTCAGCGTGCTGCAGGACCTGGTCTGGGTGCTGCCCATGATGGCGATGGCGCTGGTGCAGACCTTCAGCTATCCCAACTATATCGAAGCATGGCGGGAATCAACCACCTCCTCGGTGCTGATCATGATCTTCATCTTCTGGTCCTGCTGGACCGGCTACTGCGCCGCCACCACGGTCTACACGCTGAAGAAAACCCAGGCCAGAATCTGGTTCATGATCTTGCCCGCCGTCTTTTACGCGATCATACTGGGTGCGTCCGGTGCGCTGTATGCAATACTGCCCCACTGACGAGAAGGAGACGCCATGAGCCTCGGCACCATCACCCCTATCCCGCGCAGTTTTGACGAAGCCAAGACGCGCGAGTTCTATGTCGGCTTCCTCGGCTTCAAGGTCGACTGGGAGCACCGCTTCGAAGAAGGCACGCCGCTATACATGCAGGTCTCCAAGGATGGCTGCGTGCTGCACATCACCGAGCACTTCGGCGATTGCTCGCCCGGCGCCGCGGTCCGCATCGTCGCCAGCGACGTCGATGCCTACCAGGCCGAACTGATCGCCAAGCAGTACAAACACTCCCGGCCTGGCGTCGAAGACATGCCGTGGGGCAGCCGCGAAATGTCGATCAAGGATCCATCCGGCAACCGCCTCACCTTCTTCAGCAACTCGCCGGAAATTTCGTCATGAAACCGCGCCACGTCGCCGCCGTAATTTTGCTCGGCTGCGCCAGCGCATTCGCCGCCGACAGCGTGCCGCTGACCAGCAGCGAGGAACTGGCCAGGCTCTATACCGAGGACCGGGCCGACAGGAACGGCGGCCCAGGCGCAAAGATCGACTGGCCGCCGCCAGTCTGGACCGCTACCTGATCAGCATCGCGCGCCCGCAACGATACGGCACGCAATTCAGAGGGACAAGCACCCGCCCGCCGCGCCTGGCGCCCATCGACCCGACCGTCTCCGACGCCCTGCGCAAGGAACTGGACGTCCCGACGCTCGCCGAGGCCAAGCTGAAGGAGGCCGACATGATCAAATTTTTCGAGAAGGCCCGGACGGAGAAGGCAAATTTGGCCAACTGACGCGAGCACGATTGCACAAGCCGACGGAAAAATGGCAAGCTTCTCCCTGCTGATGTACATTTTTTGGAGGAGACAACCATGAAGAGCAAGAACACCATCTGCCTCTGGTATGAACATGACGCCGAGGCCGCAGCGCATTTTTACGCCAGTGTTTTTCCGGACAGCGCGGTCGGCGCCGTCCATCGCGCGCCGTCCGACTTCCCCGGCGGTAAGGCCGATGCGGTCCTGACGGTTGAATTCACCGTCTGCGGCATTCCATGCCTGGGCCTCAACGGCGGCACCGCCTTCAAACAAAGCGAAGCGTTCTCGTTCCAGATCGCCACCGACGACCAGGAGGAAACGGACCGCTACTGGAACGCCATCGTCAACAACGGCGGAACGGAAAGCGCCTGCGGCTGGTGCAAGGACAAATGGGGCTTGTCGTGGCAGATCACGCCGCGCGTGCTGACTGACGCCATGGCCCAGGGCGGCGAGGTCGCCCAGCGCGCCTTCCAGGCCATGATGCAAATGGGGAAAATAGACGTCGCGAAAATCGAGGCCGCCGTTCGCGGCTAAACGGTATCAGGTTTTGGCACGACTGTCGTAAGCCAGCGCAGCCGGCGTCCGGACCTCCACCGTGGTGCCCTGATTGACCGTGCTGTGCATCGCAAAAACGCCGCCCACGCGCTGGGCGCGTTCGCGCATTCCCGCCATGCCCCAGTGCTTCTCCTTGAGACGGCTTTGCACTTCCGCCTCGTCCAGGCCGCGCCCGTTGTCGCTGACACGCACGAGGTAAGCCATGGAGCCGTACTCAATCTCCAGCTTGATCACGCTGGCCCGCGCATGTTGGAAGGCATTTCGTAATGCCTCGTGTCCAATCTGTGTCAACTCCTCTTGCACCAGCGGCAGCAATGGCCGGCGCGTCCCCTCGACATGAAACTCGAACGAAACGCCGGTGTGCGTCAGCGCCAGCGACTCGCCCATGCTGTTCAGGCTCTGCTCCACATCGTGACCGGTCCTGAGCTGGTGCACCTGGTCTCGCCCTTCCACCAGCGTGCGGTCAGCGTCATCGAGAATGGCTTCGAGCTTGATGCGTTGCTCGCTCCCCTCCGGCATTTTCGTCAGCACGGAAAACACGCGCAAGGTCAGCGCCTGCACACTTTGCAGGAAAGTGTCGTGCAGCGTGCGCGCGATGCGTTCCCGTTCATCGGTCCGCACCTGCAATTGATGGGCGATTTTGCGGGTCGCCGCTCGTAGGCGGAGCTGATACAGGCCGTAGACAGCCAGCAGAGTGGCCAGCGCGCACAGCAAACGGAACCACCACGTCTGCGTGATGGTCGGCGCCACCTCGATCCGCATGCTGGCGACGGCGTCGCTGGCGATGCCATCCTCGTTGACCGCACGCACATTGAAAGTGTACCGGCCCGGGCCGACGTTGGTGTAGTAGGCCGCCCGGCGCGTCCCCGCATCCTGCCAGCTCGCATCAACGCCATCGAGCCGATATTGAAAACGCATGCCTTCCGGCTTGCGCAAGCCTGGCGCCGTGTATTGAATATTGAAGCTGCGGGAGTCCGGCGGCAGCTTGAGCAGATAGCCGGCGGGATAGCTGTCGCTGCCCGCATTGACAGTGAGCAGCTGTATCGCCGGCTTGACGGTATTCGGACGCAACGTTGTTGTATCGAGCCGCACCAGTCCGCCTGTCGCGCGGAACCACAGCAAGCCGTTGCCCAGATTGTGTACGGTCTGCCGCTTGTTGTCGATGGCCGCGCGCCCGGGGTAGCCTTCCAGCACGTTGATCACTTCGTAGACCAGCGGCGTCTCCGGTTGGCGAATCGACGCCTCCCAGTCGTCGCGGCGGATATGCACCACGCCCTTGCTGCCGTTCAGCCAGCGGTCACCATCGGGCGTGGTGGCCATCCCCGTCACATTGCGCAACGCATCGGAATTTTGCGGTGCGAGGGCGACGAATTGCTGCCCTTTTAATACCGCCAAGCCGCGCTCGCCGCCGATGATGAGTTGCGGACCCGGGAAAATACCGGACTCGACGCCGATCATGCCGATGTCGTACTCCGTCAGCCTGTCATTGTCATAGAATCTGAGCTTGCCATCATTGTTACTCAGCCACATCTGGCCGCGGTCGCCCGGCGCCATCATGAAAATCCGCTTCGGCAGATTGAACTGGGTATACGGTATCCAGCGGCCATCCAGCAATCCCATCAGCCCGGTCTTCACCGAGAACATCCACAGCACTTTACCGTCATCGAGCAGGCCCAGTACATCCAGATCGGTCATGTCCTTTCCGGCCGGCGGCGGCAGGGGGATCTTGCTCGATTGCCCCTGATAAATGCGTTCGATGTCCCGCTTTCCCGCCCACAGAATCGCGCCATCCCTGTCGTTGGTCACCAGGCTGGCGCTGCGATGCAGGACCGGGGCCGGTATGCCGTCGGCGCCGATCCGCCATATGGCGCCATTCGTCGTCTCGACCACCCACAGGATGCCATCGCTATCGCTGGCGACGCTGTAGATGCCGTTCGGGCCGGGAATCCGGGCCGGTATCAGCTTGTTTTCGCGGAAGCGGTCCAGTCCGGACTGGGTGGAAACCCAGATATTCCCTTCCCTGTCCTCCAGCAGCACATTGGTCGACAAGGCGCTCAGTTGCCAGTGCTGATCCAGTTTTTCCTTTGCTTGCACGGACGGCACGATGGGCATACTGCTCAAATTGCCTGCGCCGGTGACGCGGCAGATACCATAAGGACACTTGAGCGCCCACAGGTTGCCGTCGCGGTCGAACTGACCAGCCCAGCGCGACTCGGCCTGATTGGCGTCCGGCGCGCGCGGCAATTGCTGGCTCATGGGTGGTGCGGGAACCGGACGTACCGAGTCGAGGCTGCCTACCCATACGCGGCCGTCGGGAGACTGGATCAAGCTGCCGTGCAAATCCTTGCCCTCGATCCGTTGCAGCTTGCCGACACTGCGGTCGTACAGATACAGCGCGTGATCGTTCGACGCCCATACCCTGCCGTACTGGTCGACCAGCACGCTGTACGTGCGGCCATTCCATTCCTGGCCGTCGGCCATGACCTCCCACTTTTCATGTGCGTAGCGGTACAGTCCCGCGCCGCCTGCCGCCCAGATCGCGCCTTCATGGTCCATCCCCATCGAGGCGATATATTCGATGTTATGGGTGTCCGGCGCCAGCAGTTCCGTGACCGTGCCGTCAGGGTGCAGCGATGACATGCCTCCCAGCCGATAGCTGATCAACAAATCGCCGTTGCCGAGCGCGTGCAGGTTATACACCCGGCTATGCGGCAAAGGAAACCGTTCGAAACGCACGCCATCGAAACGATACAGGCCGTCGGTGGTTGCCAGCCAAAGCCAGCCGTCGCGAGTCTGCGCCATGCCGTTGATGTCGGCGGGGACGCCATCTTTCTCGCTCCAGGAGGCATGGTTGAGATCCCCCAGCCGGATGGACGGGTTCAGCGCCAGGGCCTGGTTGCACGCCAGCGCAATGACCAGGCCAACCGCCATGAAGAATCTGCGACAAGACATAAGGTAAAGCCCGGTTGGCAAGGAAGGGCTTATTCTAAAGTAAAAACGGGCTGCCAAAGCAGCCCGTTTCATCCGGCAGGAAAGAAGATCAGTACGCGGTCTGCGTGTACGGCCGGACGTTTTTCGCCGTGCCCCACTCCTTGTTCGGGGTGCTGGACATGGTGAATACCAGCTCGCCGCCCGCCGTGATCTGGTCGTGGCGGATGAAGCTCTGCGCCAGCGGCTTGCCGTTCAGCGTGACGCTGGCGACGTAGGCATTCTCCTTGCTCAGGCCAATCGCGCGCACCGTGAAGTGCTTGCCGCCCGGCAGATTCAGCACCGCCTTGTCGAGGAACGGACGACCGATGACGTACTCATTGCTGCCCGGCGCCACCGGATAGAAACCGAACGCGGTGAACGCCAGCCAGGCCGACATCTGCCCCAGGTCGTCGTTGCCCGAAAGGCCTTGCGGCGTGGTGTTGTACTGCGATGCCACCACCTGTGTCAGGCGCTGCTGCGTCTTCCACGGCGCGCCGGCGTAGTTGTACAGGTAAGCCACGTGGTGCGACGGCTCGTTGCCGTGCGCGTAGTGGCCGATCAGGCCGGAGATATCCTCCATGTGCGAGTACACGGTGTCGTCCACCTTGGCGTCGAACTCCATGTCGATCTTGTTCTGCAGGGCGACGTCGCCGCCCAGCAACTTGATCAGGCCGGCGTTATCGTGCGGCATGTACCACGAATACTGCCACGCGCTGCCTTCGGTGTAATCGCTGCCGAAGTTGGACTGCACCGGATTGAACGGCTCGCGGAACTGGCCGTCGGACTTGCGGGCGCGCAGGAAGCCGGTCTTCACGTCGAAGGAATTGCGGTAGTTCTGGGCACGCTGGTAGTACTTGGCGGCGATGTCCTTCTTGCCCATCTTCTCGGCCATGCGGGCGATGGTCCAGTCGTCGAACGCATATTCCACGGTCTTGGACGCCGCTTCCGGCTCCAGGTCGATCGGCACGTAACCGTACTTCATGTAGTGCTGCAGGCCGCCGTAAGGACCATATTCGGCGCTGCTGGTCATGGCTTTCAGCGCTTCTTCGGCGTCAAAGCCCTTCAGGCCCTTCATGTAGGCGTCGGCGATCACCGGCACCGCGTGGTAGCCGATCATGCACCAGGTTTCCTGCCCGGCGAACTGCCATACCGGCAGGATGCCATACGGGCTGACCTTCTGCGACTCGATCAGCGAGCGCACGAAGTCGACATCGCGCTCCGGCTGCAGGATGGTCATCAGCGGATGCAGCGCGCGGTAGGTGTCCCACAGCGAGAAGGTGGAATGGAAGCGGAAGCCCTTGGCCTGATGCACGGCGTTGTCCGGGCCGCGATACTGGCCGTCGCTGTCCATGAACAGGCTGGGCGCCAGCATCGAGTGGTACAGCGCGGTGTACACCATCTTGCGGGTGTCCGGCTCGGCCTCGATGCTGACCGTGCCCAGTGCCTCGTTCCAGGCGGCGGTGGCCTTGGCGCGTTCGGCGTCGAAGTCCCAGCCCTTCATCTCGTTCAGATTGGCGACGGCGCCGTCCTCGCTGACGGCGGAAATCGCCACCTTGACTTCAAGCTGGCCGTCGGCCGGCACGCCGAAATCCAGCGCGGCCGCCAGAGCTTTACCCTCGGTCACGGCCTTGTCGCCGGTGCCCTTGCCCGGGCCGGCAAAGCCCTTGTATTCGACGTCGCGCTCAAAATTGCGGATGTCGCGCGACACCAGCGGATGCGAGAACTGGATCGCGAAGTACAGCTGGCGGCCCGGCGCCCAGCCGCGCGTTTCGCGCATGCCGGTGATCATATTGTCGCCGCGCACGCGGATGCGCGACCACAAATTCTTGCCGGCGTAATCGTAGATGCTGTTGCGCAGATCGAGCATCACCTTGGCTTCCGCGCCCTTCTGGTAACGATAGCGGTGCAGGCCCACGCGCTCGCTGGCGGTCAGTTCGACGTCGACGTCGTTATCCAGCAGCTTGACGGCGTAATAGCCCGGCGACGCCTGCTCGTCCTTGTGGCTGAAGCGCGAACGGTAGCCGCTGAACGGCCGCTCCGGATAGCCCGGCTCCCATTTGGTCTCGGCGCTGTATGGCATCAGCAGCACGTCGCCCAGGTCGGAGTGGCCGGCGCCGGAGAAGTGCGTGTGCGAGAAGCCGAGGATGCTGTCGTCCTCGTAGCGATAGCCGGCCGCCCAAGGGTAGCTCTGGCGGAACGGCCGCACCTGGGTGTCGGGGCTCAACTGGATCATGCCGAACGGCCGGGTGGCGCCGGGGAAGGTATGGCCGTCGCCGCCGGTGCCGATGAAGACATCGACCGCCGCCGCTGGCGTGGTCTGGGCAAAGGAAACCGCAGGAAGGGCAAGAACCAGCGCCAGGGCGCCGGCAGGAAGAAGGAGTTTGGTCGTGTTCATTCAGCATCCGCTCTAAAGACGATCCGACTTTATAGCGCTTGCCCACGCGGCGGTCAATCGCCAGACCGCTCAAGGGGCAAATGTTTAGTAAATCAGCTAAACAGTCGAGCCAAGCAGATAGCCGGCGAGCGCCTCGCTGAGCCGCGCCGCCTTCTTGACGTTGGCCTTGTTGGACACCATCAGCGACACCACCAGCGCCTCGATCACCGCCACCGTGGCCACGCCGCTGCTGGGCAGCACGCCATGGGCGGCGCTGGCGTACAGCACGTGGTCGGACAGCGCCACCATCGGCGCCGACGGCGTGTCGGTAATCGCCACCACGCCGGCCTTGTGCTTGCGCGCGAACTGCGCCAGCCGCATCACATCGGCGGCATAGCGCGGGAAGGAAAACGCCAGCAGCACGTCGCCGGGGCCGATATGCACCAGGTGGCCGGCGGCGATCTCGGTGCCGCCCGGCCCGGCCATTTCCACCACATGCTGGCAAAACGGCTGCAGGTGCAGCGCCAGCATCGAGGCGAAGCACGACGACATGCCCAGCCCCAGCACGTACACGGTGCGCGCGCCGCTGATCCTGCGGGCCACATCGTCCAGCGCCTGTTGCGTCAGGCCGCCATGCGTGGTGGCCAGGTTGGCGCCGGCGTATTCCATGCTCGCCTGGCCCGGCGACAAAGCGCTGTTGCGGCGGGCGATGGAGGAACGGAGTTTTTCGACCGGCTGCATGGCCGAATGCAGCGTTTCGGCCAGCGCGCTGCGCATGGCGCCATAGCTGGCGAAGCCGATGTCGCGGGCGAAACGGCTGATGGTGGCGGTGGAGACCTGGCAGCCTTCGGCCATCTCCTCGATCTTGAGCGCGGTGCCGCGCATGGGGTTGCGCATCAGGTAGTCCGCGATGCTGCGGTGGGAAGCGGAACCTTCGGCCAGCACCCCGGCCAAGACGCGTCCCAGCGCCGATTGGACGAACGCCATGTCGGCCGAAACCGAATCACCTGATGTCATGCATGTCTCGTATTTTTAGAAAACGCAAGCATACGTACATTTCCCACCGCTGTGAACTTAGTAATTACCCGTAAGCGAATTACCGATACCAGGGCTGCGTAATCTTCAGCGGACGCACGTCCATGCGCAGATTCAGGATGGTGTAGGCGTCCGACGTGGCCGACTCATAGCCGACGCTGCCGGCCTCCTTCGTCAGCTTGAACTCGAAGCCCAGGTCCTGGCGCGGATCGCCCGGCGCCGCCGTGGCGATGCCGATCGCTTCGCTGCGCGAATTGTTGATCAGTTTTTCCATCATCACCAGCACGGTGTTATGACCGAGCATATCGGCCGAATACACCTGCTCGTCCAGGTACGGATTGGCCGGATCGAGCTTGCCGTCCTTTTTGTCGGTCGACGGCGTGTATTCGCGCGTCAGCAGGTTGTAGCGGTCGCCGCGATCCAGGTAGCTGATGCGGGCGTTCGACAGGTTGAAATCCTTCTCGCCGCCGTTGGTGGTGGCCTGCGCCAGGTCCAGCAGCAGTGCGCCCTGGTAGCCGATCACTTCCACTTCGCGCTTGCTATTGATGATGACGGCCGTGTTTTCATCGATGCCCAGGCCCTGCTTGTAGCCCTTTTTCAGCATCGCCGGCAGCATGCGGGCAAAGCGGCCACGCGCCAGCAGGTGCTGGTCGACGAACAAGTCCTTGCCGACGAAGCCCAGGCCCGGCGCCAGCTCCTGGCCGTCGTTGACGCCCACGCTCAGGGTGCCCAGCACGGTCCGGGCTTCGTAGTACATGGTGGCGCTCATGATGGCCGCGCCGGCGCTGCTGCCGCCGATCACCCCTCCCTTTTGGTAGACGTCCCAGATCGCCTGCAGCACGGCGGTGCGGCTGCCGTCCGGACGCACCAGCGCCTTGGTGATCAGCCCCTGGTCGCCGCCGGCGAAGTAGACGCCGCCCGCCTCGCGGATGGCGTTGGCCAGCGCCGGGTCTTCGGCGTCCTTCGTATAGTCACGATCCTTGAAGCGCACGCCCACCGGCACCGCGAAGGCCGAGGCGCCGTATTTATTCAGCGTGGCGACCAGGTTGGTGCCGGAGCGCAGCGGATTGCCGGCGGCGCTGGGCATCACCGCGATGCGCGCGCCCTTGCCGCCCGCCAGTTCCACCAGGCGGGTCCAGACCTCGCCGTTATCGCCGCGCACCGCGCCGCCGGCGATCAGCAGATTGCCCTTGGGCGCCGCATCGGCCGCATGGGACACCTGCACGCACAGCGCCAGCAACGACACGCACATCACGCGTACCGCCTTCACAAAACTCGTCATACGATATTCCTCGTCTTGGTATTCGTCTTGGTATACCACGCAATTATAATCTGTCGTGCTGAAAGGCGAATTACGTCCAGGAGAGCCGGCTTGTGCGAGAATCAACCTTTAATTTCGCACAGGAAAGCAGATGAGTGAACTTAAGCGCGGCCTGAAAAGCCGGCATATTCAGTTGATCGCGCTGGGCGGCGCCATCGGCACCGGCCTGTTCCTCGGCATTGCGCAGACCATCCAGATGGCCGGTCCGTCCGTATTGCTGGGCTACGGCGTGGCCGGTCTGATCGCCTTCTTCATCATGCGCCAGCTGGGCGAAATGGTGGTCGACGAGCCGGTCGCCGGCTCCTTCAGCTACTTCGCCGACAAATACTGCGGCCACTGGGCCGGCTTCATGGCGGGCTGGAACTACTGGGTATTGTATGTACTGGTCAGCATGGCCGAGCTGTCGGCGGTCGGCATCTACGTTCAATACTGGTGGCCGGAGCTGCCAACCTGGGTGTCGGCGCTGGCCTTCTTCGTCATCATCAACGCCATCAGCCTGTTCAACGTGAAGGCGTTCGGCGAGATGGAATTCTGGTTCGCCATCATCAAGGTGCTGGCGATCGTCGGCATGATCGGCTTCGGCGCCTACCTGCTGATCTCCGGTGACGCCGGCCCGCAGGCGACGGTGGCCAACCTGTGGCAGCACGGCGGCTTCTTCCCCAACGGGATCGGCGGCCTGGTGATGGCCATGGCGGTCATCATGTTCTCCTTCGGCGGGCTGGAACTGATCGGCATCACCGCCGCCGAAGCGGACAATCCATCGCACACCATCCCCAAGGCCACCAACCAGGCCATCTACCGCATCCTGATCTTCTACATCGGCGCGCTGGCGATCCTGCTGTCGCTATACCCGTGGCAGAAGGTGGTCAGCAGCGGCAGCCCGTTCGTGCTGATCTTCCATGCCTTGAACAGCAACGCCGTGGCCCATGTACTGAACGTGGTGGTGCTGACGGCCGCGCTGTCGGTGTATAACAGCGGCGTCTACGCCAACACCCGCATGCTGTACGGCCTGGCCAGACAGGGCAACGCGCCAAAGGCGTTGCTGAAGGTCAGTCCACGCGGCGTGCCGCTGACGGCGCTGGGCGTGTCGGCGCTGGCCACCGGCGTGTGCGTGGCGGTCAACTACTTCATGCCGGCCAAGGCCTTCGGCTTCCTGATGGGGCTTGTGGTGTCGGCGCTGATCATCAACTGGGGCCTGATCAGCTGGATCCACCTGCGCTTCCGCGCACAGAAAAAGGCCGCCGGCCAGCTGACGCAGTTCCAGAGCCTTGGCTACCCGTTCACCAACTACCTGTGCCTGGCCTTCCTGGCCGCGATCCTGGTGGTGATGTATATGACACCGGACCTGCGACTGTCCGTCTATCTGATTCCGGCCTGGCTGGCGGCGCTGGCCATCGGCTACAAGCTGCGCCGCCAGGGCTGATCAGATGGTTTCCTGCTCGCGCAAGGTCAGCGGACTGGCCAGCGCGTAGCGGGCGATGTCGTCCTTGCGCATGAAGGCCACGCCGGCCTTGCTGCGGGCGTAGGTGAGGAATTCATCCCACACGCGCACCATCTGCGGCGTGCCGCTGATGCGATCGTGGGCGCTGATCGACATCATGCGGCGGCGCTTGCCCGCCTCCTCGTACAGCTGGTCGAACTCGCCCTTGATCTGGTCGAGGAACTGCTGCGGCGAATAGTTGCGGCCTTCGATCAGCACGATGTCGTTGTTACGCAGCGTGTACGGCACCACCACGAAATCCTTGCCGTTCACCTGTTCGATGAACGGTTCGTCGCGGCTGACGTCATCGATGTGGTAGGCGAAGCCCAACTCCTGCAGCAGCGACAGCGTATTCGGGCCACGCCGCAGCCAGTTGCAGTTGTAGCCGACCGTGCGTTCGCCGGTAGCCGCCTGCACCATGTCGCGGCCGGCGATCAGGAAGGCGCGTTCGTCGTTGCGGTTCATCGCGTACTGCGAGCTCCAGCGCGGGCCGTGGCCGGACGCTTCATGGCCGCGTTTCACGATCTCGCGCGCCAGTTCGGGATGGCGCTGCGCCGCTTCGCCGATCATGTGCGAGGTGACCTTGACGCCGTGCTTGTCCCACAAATCCAGCATGCGCGGCACGCCTTCACGGTAGCCGTAGGCGAACCAGGTATTGGCCACCGGATCGGATTTTATGCTGGCCGGGAAATCGATTTTAGGGAAAGGCGAATCCGCGCCTTTGGGCGGCTGGCCGCCGGCTTCGAACTGCATCGAGATGGAAATCACCATGCGCGCGCCATCCGGCCAGAAGGCGCCGGGCGCCGTGGCAGTCTGCGCCTGCGCACCGGCCAAAGCATCGGCCGCACCGGCGGCACCGACCGCCAGGGCCGCCGCACCGGCAACCGCACCGGTGGCAGCCTGCGCCAGGAAACGCCGGCGTGGCGTCAGATCGGCGCTCATAACAGACCTCCGCCGTCGACGTCCAGCACGGCGCCGGTCACGAAGCCGTTCTGCATCAGCATCAGGTAGGCTTGCGCCAGATCGTCCGGCTGGCCGACGCGCCCCACCGGCAGGCCGGCGCCGACACGCTGCGCCATCGCGCCGCGCTCGGCGTCGCTCATCTCGCCCCACATGCCGGTTTCCACCATGCCCGGGCTGACCACGTTGACGCGCAGCGGCGCCAGTTCCTTGGCCAGCGTCTTGCCTATGGATTCAACGGCGGCGTTCATCGCCGCTTTCACCAGCGCGCCCGGCACGGCCTTGCGCGCCAGCAGGCCGGAAGTCAGGGTGACCGAGCCGCCCGCCTTCAGATAACGCGCCGCGTGCTTGACGGCGCGCAGCTGGCCAAACACCTTGACGTTGAAAGCCGCCATCGCAGCTTCCGGGTCCAGATCCGCCAGACGGCTGGACGAGATCACGGGGCCGGACGTCACCACCAGATGGTCGAACGCGCCAACTTCCTCGAAGAAGCGGCGGACGGCCGCGTCATCGGTCAGATCCAGCTGCGCCGACTGAACCTGCGGCGACAGGCCGGCAGGCGCCTTGCGGCGGCCAGCTGCGATCACGCGTGCGCCGGCCGCCGCGGCCTGCTCCGCCACTGCCTGCCCGATGCCGGACAAGCCTCCAATTACCACCACAAGCTGATTCTTCACGATGCACTCCTGTTAAAAGTAGTGCATCCATTCTGCGCGCTCTTCAGCGTGCCGATAATTGGTCCGGCTCTTGAATGACCTTCAACGCCAGCTTGAAGATGGCGGCTAGCCGATGATGCTGATCTCGCTCTCGTCCTCGGTGTAGCGCACCGGCGCCAGGCCGCTGCCGGCGATACGCTCCTTCAAGGTCGACCCCGGCGCTGGCGCCGCAATCTGTTCATGGGCGAAAAGGTGCTCGACGATCTGCTCTTCGCTGTAGCGGCCAGCGGTTGAAAACTCCAGCGGTTCTTCGTTATCCTTGTACCAGACTTTGTAAAACGGCATAGCAATCTCCTTCTGTTGAGTCTCAATAGTATGGCAGGTAAATGGTTTATCGGTTGGCACGCGCACAGACCCTGCCGCCCTCTCCCGCCACCATGTCGGCAAACCTGTTCTGGAGGATACGCCATGTCCACTTTCGCCCAACATCGACCATTGCAGCTGCCCGCGCTGGCCGGCTGGCTGGTCCTGACGTTTGCATTTGCCGCCGTCGGCGCCTACGCATCGGCGCAAGCGGCGGACTTTTACCTGCAGCTGGACCGCCCCGGCTGGGCGCCGCCGGCCTGGCTGTTCGGCCCCGCGTGGAGCGCCCTTTACCTGCTGATGGCAATCGCCGCCTGGCGCGTGCAGCGTGCCAGCGCCCCTGGCGGCGCCCGTCCCGAGTTCACGCTGTACATGGT
This sequence comes from Duganella alba, assembly GCF_009674495.1. Lineage (GTDB taxonomy): Bacteria > Pseudomonadota > Gammaproteobacteria > Burkholderiales > Burkholderiaceae_D > Rugamonas > Rugamonas alba. Next base: position 399,340 of record NZ_WKJN01000001.1, read on the forward strand.
GCAGCTGGCCGCCAACGCCTTGTGGACCTGGCTGTTCTTCGCGTGGCACAAGGGCGCGTGGGCATTTGTCGAGATTTTGCTGCTGTGGGTGCTGATCGCCGCCACCATCGTCGCCTTCGGCCGCCGCGACCGCTGGGCGGGATTGTTGTTGATTCCCTACATTGCCTGGGTCAGTTTCGCCACCTGCCTCTGCTACAGCATCTGGCAACGCAATTTAGTCGTGCTCTAAAATAAATATAGTTGCATTAGTGACTACGAAATGGCAAGCCAACCTGCTACACTCTCAGGCTTTGCAGCTCAAACGCAATAGCAATGACGAATGTACAAGGGCCGGCCGCGCCTAAACTCCTGATACTGTCCCTGTCGATCATGTTGGCGGTAGCAGCGCGCGCGCAAATTCCGGAAGTCAGCGTCACGGCGCAGCGCGCGCCAGCGCTGGAATCGAAAACACCGGTGGCGATGAGCACCCTGTCGGCCGACCAGTTGACCGAAGCCGGCATCGATAGTCCGTCCGGCATCGGCGCGCGCCTGCCGAATGTGGAGCTGGATAACCTTGCCGACGGCCTGCGCATCACGATGCGCGGCGTCTCCAACGCCGACACCACGGAAAAAGGCGATCCCTCGGCCGCCTTCCTGCTCGACGGGATCTACATCGCACGCCCGCAAATCCAGAATCTCAGCTTCTATGACCTGGAACGCGTGGAGGTGCTGCGCGGCCCGCAAGGCACGCTGTACGGCCGTAACAGCACGGCGGGCGTGGTCAATGTCATCTCGAAGGCGCCGGTCAACCGGTTTGAAGCCTGGCTCGCCACGGAAATCGGCAACTACGACAGCCGCAAAATCAGCGCCATGCTCAATGTGCCGGTCAGCGACATGTTGTCGCTGCGCGCCGCCATGGCCTGGAACCGGCACGACAGCTACCTGACCAACGGCCAGCACACCACGCACACGCTGGGCAAGGACCGCGACGACCTGTCGGCGCGCCTCTCCGCAAAGCTCAAGATCAACCGCGACGCCACGCTGCTGCTGCGCTATGACCACAGCCGGGTGGACGACAACAACGACAGCTTTGTCCCCGACACCAATTTCTACGCCGGTGTGGCCGGCGGCAAGCCGACCTGGCATGGCGGCAGCGCCGGCGCACAACTGACCAACGGCTTCGTGCCGCCCAACGCCGTGCCGGAACAGGGCTACGCCCACAAGACCACCTCCGGCATCAGCGCCGACCTGGCCTGGGATCTGGGCCCGGCGACGCTGAACTACACCGGTTCGCACCGCAGCTACGACCACGACGCGCTGGCCAATTTCTACTACCGCGTGGCACCGACGCTGGCGCTGGGCGTGCGCCAGAACTTCAGCGGCGAATACACGCAGAATTCGCACGAACTGCGCCTCGCCACCAATGGCGACGGCCCGCTCAGCGCGCAGGCCGGCCTTTACTACTTCCGCGAACAGTCGTCGCAGACCTATGTGTTCCGCGATCTTGAGCTGCTTGGCCTGGTGCCGTATTACGTCTTCCCGCACGGCCCGACCATCGCCACCAGCAAGGCCGTATTCGGCCAGGCCACGTATCGCCTGACCGGCAAGCTGCGCGCCACCGCCGGCGCGCGCTATACCGACGACAAGAAATCGCGCGTCGGTTCCACCAACTTCCAGCAAGGCGCGGTATTCAATCCGGCCACCGACTTCGCGTTGCTGAACGCCGCCAGCATGGGCACACACCAGACCACGTGGCGGCTCGGCGCCGATTACGATCTGGCGCCGGCCGCGCTGCTGTACGCAGCCGTCGCCACCGGCTACAAGGCCGGCGGCTTTAACGACGGCTGCCTGGCCGGCGCGGTGCAACTGGGCCTGAGCTGCCCGGCGGCGCTGGCGGTGCCGGCGAATACGCTGATCTACCAGCCGGAAACCGTGCGCTCCTACGAAGGCGGCGTCAAGACCCGCTTCTGGGACCGGCGCGCCAGCCTGAATCTGTCGGCCTTCCACTACGATTACCGCAACCTGCAACTGTCCGGCGTCGCCATCGTCGCCGGCGCGCCGCGCTTCGTCACCGCCAATGCGGGCGAAGCCAGCGTCAAGGGGCTGGAGGCCGAAGGCCAGGTCGCGCTGTCGGCGCAGGACCGCGTCAGCTACGCGCTGGCGCTGCTGGATGCGCACTATGTCCGCTATAGTCCCGACAGCGTGCACGACTGGGCCGGCAATAAACTGGACCGCTCCCCCGCGCATACGCTGACGCTGGGCTATGAGCACAGCTTCGCGCTGCCGGATGGCGATCTGGCGGCCGGCCTCCATTCCCGCAGGAGCGCCTCTGCCATCATCGCCGTGCCGACGCAGCTGCTGCAATACCGGATTCCCGCCTACACCGAAAGCGACGCCACGCTGCACTACCGCCCGCGCAGGGCGCAATGGAGCGTGCTGGCGCGTGTGAAAAACCTTGAAAACAAAGTCCGCCCGCTTGCCATCGACAGTTTCGGCATGACCGTGCCAAGCGATCCACGCACGGTGGATGTGCGGATCGACTATCGCTTCTGACCTCATGCTGAACTCCCTGGCCCGCTACCTGTTCCTGATCTTTGCCCTGACGCTGACAAGCAGCGCGGCCGGAGCTGCGCTGGTGCTGGACGGGCAGCGTAGCCAGCTGGAAGCCTGGCCCTTCGTCAAGGTGATGACCGACGCCGGCGGCAAGCTGACGCCAGCGCAGGCGCTGGCCGCCGAACAGGGCTACGCCGCGCCGGATTCCGCCTACGCCACGCTGGGCGTGCAAAAAGACGTGGTCTGGCTGCGCATCCCGGTATGGGCGCCGGCCGCCGTCGACAGCGAATGGGTACTCAGCATCGATTACGCGGTGCTCAACCGCGTCGATGTCTACGTGGCCAGCGCCGGCCGCATCACCGGCCACCAGGTGGTCGGCAATCTGCAACCGGAACCGCCCGGCGCGCCGCGCAGCCGCGTGCCGGCCGTCGTGCTGCACCTGACGCCGGGCGCCGAACAGGTGCTGCTGCTGCGCGTCGAGAACATCGGCACCATGATTCTGCCCATCTCGCTGTCGCGTCCCGCCATCTTCCACGGCGACGCGCTGGGCGAGCAGATGCTGCAAGGCGTGCTGACCGGCCTGAGTCTGTGCCTGCTGCTGTACGGCCTTGCGCAATGGATCACGCTGCGCGAACCGCTGTACGGCAAGTTCGCGCTGCTGGTGGCGGGAACCACGCTGTTTTCGATCGAATTCTTCGGACTGGGGAATCAATACCTGTGGAAGGACAACGTCTGGATGAACATCCATTCGGGCGGCCTGTTCGCGCTGATGGCCGCCTGCGGCGCCTACCTGTTCGTCGAACAGGCGCTGGCCCGGCAGGGCATGGACCGCATCTTCAGCCGCCTGATGAAAGGCGGCGCCGCACTGTGCGTGCTCAGCGCCCTCGCCTACATCACCGACATCATGAGCGTGGAGACGCTGGTCATCATCGTCAGCACGCTGGGCGTGATGCCGATGCTGCTTGGCCTGCCGGGCGCCTACTTCCGCGCGCGGCGCGGCGACTCGGTCGGCATCTACTTCCTGGTTGGCTGGGGCGTCAGCTTTTCCGCCTCGGCGATACTGAGCCAGGTCATCGGCGGCAAGGTCGAGGCCAACTTCTGGACCATGCATTCGCTACAGTTCGGGAATATGTTCGACATGCTGGTGTTCACCCGCATCCTCGGCCTGCGCACCAAGGCCATGCAGACCGCCATGCTGCGCGCCGAGGAAGCCACGCGCACCAAGTCGGAATTCCTGGCCCACATGAGCCACGAGATCCGCACGCCGATGAACGCCATCATCGGCATGAGCCGTCTGGCGCTGATGACCGAGCCGAACGCCAAGCTGCAGAACTACCTCGGTAAGATTCTCGGCGCCGGCGAACATCTGCTGGCCGTCATCAACGATATCCTCGACTTTTCCAAGATCGAAGCCGGCAAGCTGGGACTGGAGTCCGCGCCGTTCGCATTGCAGGAAATGCTGGACCACCTGGCCAGCCTGACCATCATCAAATCCGACGCCGCGCGCGTGGAACTGAAAATGCGCGTTGACGACAGCGTGCCGCCGCGCCTGGTCGGCGATCCGCTGCGACTCAGCCAGGTGCTGATCAACCTGACCAGCAACGCCGTCAAGTTCACTGAACGCGGCGAGATCAACGTCGGCGTAGAGCTGGTGGAGCGGGCCGACGACACCGTGGCGCTGCGCTTCTCGGTCAAGGATACCGGCATCGGCATGCGGCCGTCGCAGGTGGCGGGCCTGTTCCAGTCGTTCAACCAGGCCGGCGTGACCACCACGCGCCAATACGGCGGCACCGGCCTTGGCCTGAGCATCTCGCGCCAGCTGGTGGAGCTGATGGGCGGCGCCATCCAGGTCAGCAGCGCGCCGGGCGTCGGCAGCCAGTTCAGCTTCATCATCCGCCTCGGCATTGCCGACGACGCGGCCGCGCCGGTGGACTGGCCGCTGGCGCCGCAACAGCCGCCGCACACGCCGCACCGCCAGTCCGGCGCCGGCTTCGCCATGCGCGACCTGTCGGCGCTGGACGGCGCGCGCATCCTGCTGGTGGAGGACAACGCCAACAACCGCGAAGTGGCGCTGGACTTCCTGTCCGCCGCCCGCATGCGGATCGACGTCGCCGAACACGGCGCCGAAGCGCTGCGCATGGTGGACCACACCGACTACGACCTGGTGCTGATGGACGTGCAGATGCGCGAGATGGACGGCCTGACCGCCACGCGCCAGATCCGCGCCATGCCGCGCCACGCGCACCTGCCCATCGTCGCCATGACCGCCTACGCCATGGCCGGCGACCGTGACAAGAGCCTTGCCGCCGGCATGAACGACCACGTCACCAAGCCTATCGTGCCGGAACAGCTGTTCCGTACCCTGATCAAGTGGCTGCCGGCGGAACAACTGGCTGAACGCCGTGCCCAGGCCAGCGCCGCCGTCCAGCATGTCGCCGCGGCCCGCCGCGCCGGCGTGGCCACCGGTGCGCCGCTGCCGATCATTCCCGGCGTAGACTGGCAACTTGCGCTGGAAAGCGTGGACCGCGAGCGCGAGCGCCTCGACAAGCGCCTGCGCGGCTTCGTCAACGAATACCACGCCGCCGCGCAAACGGTGCGCGAGGCGGCCGCCGGCGGCCGCTACGAGCAACTGCACGACGTCACACACAATTTGAAATCGACCGCGGCCTACATTGGCGCCTTCCATCTGGCGGCGCAGGCGCAGGCGCTGGAACAGGCCTTGCGCAGTGAACGCGGCGATGGCGTGGCCGCGCTGGCGGCCGAACTGGCCGATGGACTGGACCTGGTGCTGGCGGGCCTGCTGCAGATGGGCGAGCCGCCCGCATCGCCGCGCTATCGCAACGGCGACGCGACGCTGCTGATCGCGCGGCTGGAAGCCTGCCTGCGCGGCGACGATGCCCGCGCCGAAGACGTGTTGAGGGAACTGGCCGCACTGCCGCAGGTCATACGCCATACGCACCATCTGGCGGCGATCCGGCGCGCGGTGGATGACATCGAATACCACACTGCACTGGCGCCGCTCGACGCGTTGGCGCGAACGCTGCAAAACGAACTGGAAGAAGACGCATGAATCTGGTGGGGACGCAAAAGGTACTCGTCGCGGACGACGACACGGTGAATCGCCAGGTATTGGCGGAGCTGCTCAAGCCGGAATATACCGTGCTGCTGGCGAAGAACGGCGAACAGGCGCTGGAACGCGCCGCGCGCCACCTGCCCGACCTGATCCTGCTCGACGTGATGATGCCGGACATGGACGGCTACCAGGTGCTGCGCAGCCTGCGCGCCGACGAGCAGACCGCCAACATCGCGGTGATCTTCATTTCCGGCCTGGGCCGGCCGGAGGACGAGGCCATCGGCCTGAAGATGGGCGCCGCCGACTACATCGCCAAGCCGTTCAACGAGACCGTGGTGATGGCGCGCGTGGCGATGCAGTTGCAGATGGTGCGCCAGCGCCGCATGCTGGAGCACCTGGCCCACGTCGATGGGCTGACCGAGCTGGCGAATCGCCGCCGCTTCGACGAGGTATACGAAACCGAGTGGCAGCGCAGCCGCCGCAACGGCCGGCCGCTGTCGCTGGCGCTACTCGACATCGACTCCTTCAAGCAGTACAACGACCATTACGGCCATCCGGCCGGCGACCGCGCCCTGCGCGCCGTGGCCCGCGCCGTCTCGTCCGGCCTGCGCCGCCCGGCCGACCTGGCGGCGCGCTACGGTGGTGAGGAAGTGGTGCTGCTGATGCCGGACACCGAGGCGGCGCAGGCGCAGCAGGTGGTCAGCGCCATCTGCGCCGCGATCGCGGCCCTGCAGATCCAGCACGAGGCCTCGTCGGTCGCGCCAATGCTGACGGTGAGCGCCGGCGGCGCCACGCTGAATGGCACGGCAGAGGAGAGTTGCAGCGACCTGTTTTGCGCCGCCGACACCCTGCTCTACCAGGCAAAGAAGGCAGGCCGCAACCGCGTGCTGTGGCGCGCGGCGGCGGCCGATTTACCGCCGCAGTCCGGCGCCCAGCCGTAAGGTCTCGGCGATATTGCGCGCCGCGCTGCGCACGTTGGCGGCGGCGGCGGCCATCGCCTCCTCCACCGTGCACGGACGGCTGACCGAGCCGAACACCGCGTTGATGCCGTGTTCATGCACCGCCGCCGCGCCGGCGCCCAGGCCGCCGGCAATCGCGATCACCGGCTTGCCATGGCGCTGCGCCACGCGCGCCACGCCGACCGGCGTCTTGCCGTGGATAGTCTGGCCGTCGATGCGGCCTTCGCCGGTAATGACAAGGTCCGCATCGGCCACCGCCGCATCCAGGCCCACCGCATCGGTAACGATTTCGCTGCCGGGACGCAGGCTGCCGCCCAGGAACGCCAGCATGGCCGCGCCAATGCCGCCGCCGGCGCCGGCGCCCGGCACGTTGGCCACGTCCTGCCCCAGGTCGCGCGCGATCACTGCCGCATAATGACGCAGGTTGTCGTCCAGCCGCGCCACCATTTCCAGCGTCGCGCCCTTTTGCGGGCCGAAGATGGCGGAAGCGCCCTGTGGCCCCACCAGCGGGTTGCTGACATCGCAGGCGACGTCGAACACGCATTCCTTGATGCGCGCATCGAGGCCGGACAAGTCGATGTGGTCCAGCATATTCAGCGCGCCGCCGCCCGGCGCCAGGTCGGCGCCGCAGCCGTCGAGCAGCCGGCCACCCAGCGCCTGCAGCATGCCGGCGCCGCCGTCGTTGGTGGCGCTGCCGCCGATGCCCAGCACGAAGCGGCGCGCGCCGGCGTTCAGCGCGTTCAATATCAGCTGACCGGTGCCGAAGCTGGTGGTGCGCAGCGGATTGCGCTGCGACGGCAGCACCAGTTCCAGGCCGCTGGCGGCGGCCATTTCAATCACCGCCGTCTGGCCGTCGCCCATCAAGCCATAGAAAGCCGATACCGGCTGCCCCAGCGGCCCGGTGACCTGCAAGGCCACCAGCTTGCCGCCGCTGGCGTCGATCATGGCCTGTACCGTGCCTTCGCCGCCGTCCGCCACGGGCAGCTTGTGGTATTCGGCGTCGGGGAAGATTTCGCGGAAACCGGCTTCGATCTCGTTGGCCACCGCCATCGCCGTCAGGCTCTCCTTGAACGAATCCGGTGCTATCACTATTTTCATGTAAAACTCTTAGCGGTTGACCAGTTTTGCCGGCACGCGCAGCACCAGTATCGCGCCGATCAGCAGCACGCTCGACAGAATATACAGCGCCGAGTCGGTGCTGTTGGTCGCATCCTTGATCCAGCCCACCAGGAACGGGCTGACGAAACCGGCGATCTGGCCCAGCGAATTGATCAGCGCCAGGCCGCCCGCCGCCGCGGCGCTGCCCAGGAAGGCCGCCGGCAGGGACCAGAACTGCGCCAGCGCCGCCAGTGCGCCCATGGTCGCCATGCTTAAGCCGATCATGACGATCAGCGCATTGCTGGAGAAGTTGGCCGCCATCAGCAGGCCGACCAGGCCCATGACCATCGGCAGCGACACGTGCAGGCGGCGTTCGCGGTGCTTGTCGGCCGAACGGCCGCTCCACACCATGAACACGGCAGCCGCCAGGTACGGGATGGCACTCAGCCAGCCCACCGTCACCGCGCTCTCGAAGCCGAGCGACTTGATAATCGACGGCAGCCAGAAGTTAATCGCGTAGACGCCCATCTGGATGCAGAAGTAGATCACGCCCAGCATCCATACGCTGCCGTTGCCGATCACCGCGCCAAAGGTCTGGCCCACGTTGCTGGCGGCGGCGCGCTCCTGCTCATCGGCGGCAAGCGCGGCCTGCATGGCGGATTTTTCTTCGGCGCTCAACCACTTGGCCTGGGCGATGCCGTCGTTCAGGTACAGGTAGACGCCGACACCCAGCAGCACGGTCGGCACGCCCTGCAGCAGGAACAGCCACTGCCAGCCGGCCATGCCGCCCTGGCCGGCGGAGAAGTGCGACAGCATCCAGCCGGACACCGGACCGCCGATCAGGCCCGAAATCGGAATCGCCGACATGAACAGCGCCATCACCTGGCCGCGCTTCTGCGTCGGGAACCAGTGGGTGAAGTACAGCACCATGCCAGGGAAGAAGCCCGCTTCGGCGACGCCGGTGAAGAAGCGCAGCACATAGAACGAGGTGGGCGAATGCACGAACAGCATGCAGGCGGACAGGCCGCCCCACGCGATCATCATCACCGAAATCCAGCGCCGCGCGCCGATTTTATGCAGGATCAGGTTACTCGGCACGCCGCTCAGCACATAGCCGATGAAGAAGATGCCGGCGCCCAGGCCGTAAACAGTATTGCTCAATTTGAGCGCGTCCAGCATTTCCAGCTTCGCAAAGCCGACGTTGACGCGGTCCAGGTAATTGAACAGGTAGCAGACAAAGATGAACGGAATCAGGTGCCAGCTGGCCTTTTTATAGGCGCCGTCCAGGACGGACGCCGCCGGCCACGCTTGCGCCGAGGTGTTGGAATTGCTCATGCAGGTCTCCGATCTATTTTAATGATACCGCGATTATCTGGAATCGATCACAAAAAAGCATTGGACCAACGCCCGAATCTGGCCGCATCGCCTCCTCAATTATTGGGCGGATGCACTAAAATAGGCGCCATGGACATACTCAGCACGGAGCTGGCGCAGGATATCGTTACCCGCACCATGCGCATCATCCCCTATAACGTCAACGTCATGGACGCCAACGGCAGCATCATCGCCAGCGGCAATCCGGCCCGCATCGGCGAGCTGCATGCCGGCGCCCTGCTGGCGCTGGCCAAGAAACTGACGGTGGAAATCGACGACGCCAGCGCCAAAAACCTGCACGGCGCCCAGCCGGGCATCAATTTGCCGCTGACGGTGCACGGACAATTGTGCGGCGCGGTAGGCCTCAGTGGCGCACCGGACGACGTGCGCCAGTTCGGCGAACTGGTACGCTTGACCGCCGAAATGATCCTCGAACAGGCCCAGTTAACGGGCGAACTGCAGCGCGATTCGCGCTACCGCGAAGCCTTCGTCCTCAACCTGATCAACGGTGAACACGCCAGCACGGCGGACCTCGGCGCATGGGCGCACCGCCTCGGCGTCAACTTCGAACGCAGCCACGCCGTCTATCTGCTGGAAGTCGACGAGGCCGACCTGCAGGCGCTGCAACTGCGCCTGCAAACCCGCGTGCCGTCGGCGCTGACGGCGGCGGCAGGCCCGCACGAACTGGCGATCCTCGATTTTCTCGACGGCGCCGGCCATGACCGGCAGCTGCACGCGCTGGCCGCCATCCTGCGCGAAATCTGCCCGCAGCCGCACACGCTCACCATGGGCATCGCGCTGCAGGGCATCGGCGGCGTGGCCACTTCCTACCAAAGCGCCAAGACGGCGGCGCGCATCGGTCGCAGCCGCCATCCGCAGCGCCGCCTGCACAGTTACTACGACCACTCGCTGCCTGTGCTGCTCGCCGGCCTGAACACCGGATGGCAGTCGGCGCAGCTGCGCGCGCCGATCGAAAAGCTCGGCAAGAACAAGGATATGTTGCAGCGCACACTGGAAGCCTGGTTCGCCCACGACGGCCACCCGGCCGCCACCGCCGAAGCGCTGCACATCCACCGCAACACGCTGGACTACCGCCTGCGCCGCATCGGCGATATCACGGGCCTCGATCTGGCGCGGCTGGAAGACCGTTTTCTGCTCTACATTTCCGTGCTCTTGTCCAGTCAATGAAACTGAATGAAGCCATCTTATACACATAAAACAACAGGCTCGGAAATGCGTAAAACTTGCTGTATTATTCCCGCTTGCCCAAATAGCAGCCCACAAGGCCGGCCTTGGGCCACACGATAAAACACAAAAAGCACTGGAGCTATTTTGAGTATTTTTAGAACGAAGAATCTGGATGAAATGATCGCCAACGCCGGCAAGCCCGGTGGCCTGGCAAAGGTACTGGGTCCTTTCGACCTGATCTTGATGGGCATCGGCGCCATCGTCGGCACTGGCATCTTCGTGCTGACCGGTACGGGCGCTGTCACCGCCGGCCCGGCGCTGACCTTGTCGTTCGTGGTGGCCGCCATCGCCTGTGGTTTCGCCGCGCTGTGCTACGCGGAATTCGCCTCCACCGTTCCGGTGGCCGGCTCCATCTACACCTACTCCTATGCCACGCTGGGCGAACTGGCCGCGTGGATGATCGGCTGGGACCTGCTGCTGGAATACGGCCTGGCCACGTCGGCCGTGTCGGTCGGCTGGTCGGGCTACTTCCAGTCGCTGATCTCCGGTTTCGGCATCCACCTGCCGGTGGAACTCACCGCGGCGCCCGGCGCCCTGCCCGGCGTGCATACGCTGATCAACCTGCCGGCGTTGTGCATCATGCTGCTGCTGACCGCCATGTTGAGCATCGGCGTGCGTGAATCGGCGCGCGTCAACAACATCATGGTGGTCATCAAGATCAGCGTGGTGCTGCTGTTTATCTTCGTCGGCGCGCGTCACGTCACGCCGGCCAACTGGCACCCGTTCATGCCGTATGGCGTCAACGGCATGCTGGGCGCCTCGGCGCTGGTGTTCTTCGCCTTCATCGGCTTCGACGCCGTGACCTCGGCGGCGGAAGAAGTCAAACGTCCGGAACGCGATCTGCCGATCGGCATCATCGGTTCGCTGGCAGGCTGCACGATTCTGTACGTGATCGTCTCGGCCATCATGACCGGCATCGTGCCCTATAAAGAGTTCCTCGGCATCGACCACCCGGTCACGCTGGCGCTGCAAAAGGCGGGTGAAAACTGGTTCGCCGGCTTCGTCGACCTGGGCGCGATCCTTGGCATGACCACCGTGATCCTGGTGATGGCCTACGGCCAGACCCGCATCATCTTCGCCATGTCGCGCGACGGCCTGCTGCCGAAACGCCTGTCGAAAGTGCACCCGCGCTTCCAGACGCCGTTCCTCGCCACCTGGATCGTCGGTATCGTCTTCGGCCTGATGGCCGCCGTGGTGCCGCTGAACGTGTTGAGCGAACTGGTTAACATCGGCACGCTGGCGGCCTTCTCGCTGGTGTCGATCGCCGTCGTTATCCTGCGCAAGAAACGCCCTGACCTGAAACGCGCCTTCCGTTGCCCGGGCGTGCCGGTGGTGCCTGCGCTGGCGGTGATCTTCTGCGTCACGCTGATGTGCTACCTGAGCTGGGTCACCTGGGTTGCCTTCGGCATCTGGCTGGTGATCGGCCTGGCGGTCTATTTCGGCTACGCCCGCAAGCACTCGCTGCTCAACAAGTAAGTCCCCTACGCTGCCCGCAGCTGGAATTTCTTCCGGTACGACGCGGGCAGCAGTCCCACCCGCTGCTGGAACAGGCGGCGGAATGAATTGCTGTCCTCATAGCCCACCTTGAAGGTGATGCTGTCAAGGCTCATGCGGGTGGACTCCAGCAGATGCTTGGCCTTCTCCAGGCGCAGCGTCTGCAGGTAGGCCAGCGGCGTGTAGCCGGTGGCTTCCTTAAATCGCCGCGTGAAATTGCGCACGCCGAAACCGAAACGCGGCGCCAGTTCATCAATAGACAGCGGCTGATCGTAATGCTCCTCCAGCCAGTTCTGCACCCGCAGGATCTCGGCATCGCCATGGCTCTTGGGCATGGACCACAACACATACACCGACTGCGCGCTGCGCGCGTTATCGATCAGCAGATAGCGGCTGCACTTCTGCGCCAGATCCAATGAACCGTAACGCCGTATCAGATGCAGCAGCAGATCCATGGCCGCGCTGGCGCCGCCGCTGGTGATGAAGCGGTTGTCTTCGCACAGCGTTTCGCGCTCGTCCATGCGCACATCGGGATAGCGTTTGCGGAACAGGTCCGCGAAGGCCCAGTGGGTAGTGGCGCGCGCGCCGGACAGCAGCCCGGTTTCGGCCAGCATGAAGGTAGCGGTGCACATCGTCGCCAGCACCGCGCCTTGCGCATGTTGTTTGCGCAGCCAGTCCGCATAGCGCGCGAAGCCGGGCAAAGCTTCGCGCAACGTGAACAGAAAACCGGGGATCAGCACCAGATCGGTGTGATCGATGTTGTCCAGCGCGGCTTCAGCCTGCAAGGTCTGGCCGCGCAGCGTGGCGACCGGTCTGCCGTCCAGCGAGGCCGTGAGGACCTCAAACACCGGCTCCGCGGCAAACAGGTTGGCGGCGGTGAGCAATTCCAGCGCCGTGGTGGCGCTGGCGGCCGAACACTGGTCGGCAAACAGCAAGGTGATGTGCATGGCGGATTTCGCATGAAAAAAGTCATTTCCGCACCTACCTTACCAGAACCGCATCCCCTATAGTGGTGGCTGTCCTCTACTCGATCTACTCACCTGTACACTATGAATCTCTGGTTTCGACTGTTCTGGATGCTGTTGAAGCGTCCGTGGCGCAAAAGCGCCGATCCATTTTCCACCACCGTGGTGCGCATGCGCGTCTGGCCGCTGGACCTGGATCTGAACCGCCACGTCACCAACGGCCGCTACTTCACGCTGGCCGACATCGGCCGCATGGACTACGTGCTGAAGACCGGCGCCTTCCGCACCGCGCTGCGCCACAAGGCCGTGCCCATCGTCGGCGACGCCTGGGGCAAGTTCCGCCGCGAGCTGAAGGTGTTCGAAACGTTCGAACTCCACACCCGCATGCTGGGATGGGATGAAAAATGGAGCTTCCTCGAACACCGCTTCGTCAAGGATGGCCGCGTGGCCGGCGTGGTGGTGATGCGCGGCGTGTTCCGCTCATCCAAAGGCACGGTGCGGCCCGCCGACATCGTGCGTGACCTCGGCGTGCCCGAGCAGTCGCCGCCGCTGCCCGATTGGCTGTCAACCTGGTCGGACAGCTGCGACGGCATGAGCCAGCAGCTGCGCGAGGAAGAAGCGAAAAACTAAACCACCACCAGATCCAGTTCGCGCAGGAAGCTGGCCGCCTGCGCGTGCGAGATGATGGCGCCCTTGAACAGGCCGCCCTCGGTCAACTTGATGCCTTCGATGTTGGCGCCGCGCAGATCCGCGCCCTGCAACTTGGCCAGCTTGAGCACCGCGTTGCGCAGGCTGCCGCCTTCGAACACCGCATCGCGGAAATCGCAGCCGGACAGATAGGCGTCCGAAAAATCCAGCTCCTTCAAGGTCGCCTTGCGGAACGAGAAGCCGCGCATGTCGGCGCCCACCAGCAGACATTCCTCGAAATGGATGCCCAGGTGCGCCACCTCCTCGAACGATGCGCCGGTCAGTTTGCAGCCGTGGAAAGCGGCGGACGCCAGCTTGGCGCGGCGCCATTTGGCGTTATTCAGGTCGCAGCCCTCAAAGCGCGCATCGACCGCATCAACCGATTCCAGATCGATGCCGCCGGCGCGGCAACGCAGCCAGTGCGAGCGCGCCAGCTTGCAGGCGAACAGCGTGGCGCCGGCAAAGGTGCAGCGCTCGAAAGTGCAGCCTTGCAGGTCGAGGCGCGACAGATCCTCATCGTCGAAGGCGCATCCCTCAAAGCGGCGCACGCCCTGCGCCAGGTGCTCTTCCAGTTCGGCGCGCGACAGCGCCACGCCGGAGACGGCGTTCGTATTCGATTGTTCCATCACTTCAGATTCATCGTTTGTACCGACAGCAGCTTGCACTCGCCGGCCACGTTCACATAGGTGCGCATAAACTGGTAGCGGTTGCTGCGCGAAGTCTTGCCATCCGCGTTCCACTGCTCGGTGGTGCTCACGCCGCGCAGCACGACCGTGTCGCCCTGCACGTGCGCATGCACGTCGCTGGTGGTGCGGGACTTGTAGATCACCGGCTTTTCCAGCCGTGCCAACAGGCTGGTGCGCGTTTCGATTTCGGAGCCGAGGGTATGCACCCACACATAGTCATCCGCCAGCAGCGTGCGCAGGAAAGGCAGGTCGCCGACGCGCAGCGCTTCTTCGTACTGCGCGTCACGCGCCATCAGCGCCTCGGCGGGCAGGCGAGGCGCTGCCGAAGCCAGTAATGGGAGCGCGCCGCAGAGGAGAAACAGGATTTTTTTCATGGTGCCGAAGAGTATAACCGCTCCACCGTGCCCTATCCCACAGACTTCTTGAAGAAATCCTCTTATTCTGAACCGCATGATGAAAAAATATCGCAAGCAGCCTTACGACGTGGCCAACATCCGCCGCCTGCTGGAGCCAGGCCCGGTGGTGCTGGTCAGTTCAGCATGGCAGGGCAGGACCAACATCATGACCATGGGCTGGCACATGATGATCGGCTTTACGCCGGCGCTGTTCGGCTGCTACATCGACGAAAGCAACCATAGTTACGACATGGTGGTCAGCAGCGGCGAATGCGTGATCAACCTGCCCACCGCCGACCTGCTGGAACAGGTCATCGGCATTGGCAACTGCAGCGGCGCCAACACCGACAAATTCTCGCTGTTCGGCCTGACCGCCCTGCCGGGCGAAGAAGTCGCCGCACCGCTGATCGCCGAATGCTACGCCAGCTTCGAATGCCGGCTGGCGGACGCCAAGCCGAACCCCAATCACCCGCTGTTCGTCTGGGAAGTGGTGCGCGCCCACGTCGCCACCACGCCCAGGCTGCCGAAAACGCTGCACTACCGGGGCGATGGTGAATTCATGGTTTCCGGCCGCGAAATCGCCACGCTTGAGCGCTATCCCAACCAGCGCCGCTAAAGCCCGCACTGCGGCCGAGGAGACAGCATGAACACCAACGAATGGTTCCTGCTGATCGGCGCACTGATGCTGGCGCGCGGCCTGGCGGCGGCGACGATTTCACGCTCGCCGTTCACCTCCGCCATCGTCTATCTGGCGGTCGGCATGCTGCTGGGACCAAGCGCGCTCAATCTGTTCAGCTTCGACCCGACCAAGGAATCCGGACCGCTGGAAATGCTGGCCCAGGTGGCGCTGCTGATTTCCCTGTTCTCCGCCGGCGTCAAGATGCCGGTGCCGTTCACGCTGGAACGCTGGAGCGCGCCGTTGCGCCTGGCCTGGCTGTCGATGGCGCTGACGGTGGGACTGGTGGCGCTGTTCGCCTACTATGTGCTGCACCTGCCGGCCGGCGCCGCCGTTCTGCTGGGCGGCATACTCGCCCCGACCGATCCGGTGCTGGCCACCGATGTCCAGGTGCGCCATGCCGGCGACAAGGACCAGTTGCGCTTCAACCTGACCTGCGAGGCCGGCATGAACGACGGCAGCGCCTTCCCGTTCGTGCTGCTGGGTCTCGCCATGCTGCACATGAGCGAAGCCGGCAACGTCAACGAACACCTGATCCATTGGCTGCTGGTCGATGTGCTGTGGGCCACGGCAGGCGCGCTGCTGGTCGGCGTGGCTGCCGGCGCGGGACTGGCGCGCCTGAGCTGGCGCCTGCGCGTGATGACGCCCCGCCACGACATCATGGACGACCTGGTGGCCCTGGGCCTGATCGCGGTGGTGTTCGCCCTGGCCAGCCTGATGAAGGCTTCCGGCTTCCTGGCCGTGTTCTTCGCCGCCGTGGCGTTGCGCCAGACGGAATTGAAACTGGCCGGCGCACCGAAAGACAAGCAAGGCCTGCGCGAGCCGGACATGGCCAAGTCCGAGGCCGCAAAATCCGACGAAACCGAAGGCGTGCCGCTGGTGGTCAGTAACGAGTCGCTGGTGTTCAAGGAGCACCTGGAACGCCTGTCCGAACTGACGCTGGTGCTGCTCCTGGGCGGCATGATTTCGCTGCGCGACCTGCCCTACGAAACCATTGGCGTCGCCGCCTTCCTGTTCGTGGTGGCGCGGCCGCTGTCGGTCTACGTTGGCCTGATGGGCAGCGGCGTCGGCAAGCGCATGCGGGCGATGATCGGCTGGTTCGGCGTGCGCGGCATCGGCTCCATCTTCTACCTGGTCTATGCGATTGAAGCCGGCCTGCCGCCCAACATCGCCAGGCAGCTGACCGGCATCGCGCTGGGCGTCATCATGCTCTCGATACTGGTGCACGGCTTTAGCGTCAAGCCGCTGATCGATACTAAATGATCGCCGCGATGGCCATGCCCACTTCCGTGGTGCTGGCCGTGCCGCCCATGTCCGGCGTGCGCGGACCGTCGACCAGGCAGCGCTCCACGGCGGACACCATGGCATCGTGCGCCTCGGTATAGCCAAGGAAGTCCAGCATCATCGCGCCGCACCAGATCATGGCGATCGGATTGGCGATATTCTGGCCGTAGATGTCCGGCGCCGAGCCGTGCACCGGTTCGAACAGCGACGGGAAGCGACGCTCCGGATTCAGGTTGGCCGACGGCGCAATGCCGATGGTGCCCGCACACGCCGGTCCCAGGTCGGACAGGATGTCGCCAAACAGGTTGGACGCCACCACCACATCGAAGCGCTCCGGCGACAGCACGAAGCGCGCGGCCAGGATATCGATGTGGTACTTGTCATGTTTGATTTCCGGATAGTTCAGCCCCATCGCATCGACGCGCTCGTCCCAGTACGGCATGCTGATCGAAATGCCGTTGGACTTGGTGGCCGAGGTCAGATGCTTCTTCGGCCGCTTCTGCGCCAGTTCAAACGCAAACTTCAGCACGCGGTCCACGCCGGTGCGGGTGAAGATGGCTTCCTGCAGCACGAACTCGCGGTCCGTGCCTTCGAACATGCGGCCGCCGACGCTGGAATATTCGCCTTCCGTGTTCTCGCGGACGATGTACATATCGATGTCGCCGGGCTTCTTGTTCGCAAGCGGGCAAGGCACGCCGGGCAGCAGGCGCACCGGGCGCAGATTGATGTACTGATCGAACTGGCGGCGGAACTTCAGCAGCGATCCCCACAGCGACACGTGGTCCGGCACCGTATCCGGCCAGCCGACCGCGCCGAAGAACAGAGCGTCGTAGCCATTCAGCTGCTCCTTCCAGTCATCCGGCATCATCTTGCCGTGCTCCAGATAATATTCGCAGCTCGGCCATTCGAATGTGGTCCATTCGATGCCGATATTGAAGCGCTTTGCCGCCGCCTCCACTGCGCGTATCCCCTCCGGCATGACCTCCTTGCCGATGCCATCGCCTGCCAGCACTGCGATTTTATGTACTTTCATGTCCGCTCCCCTTCCTGGAAAACCACAGCATAAACCGATTTACGTCGTTTATAATCACCTGAAATGTAAAGCGATGGAACACGAAGCGTGGATAATCATATCGACAACGAAGACCTGCGCGTGTTTGCGACCGCAGCGCGCAAGGCCAGCTTTGCGGCGGCGGCCGAGGAGCTGGGCATGTCGCCGGCCTACGTCAGCAAGCGCATCGCCATCCTGGAACAGATGCTGGGCGTGCGCCTGTTCCACCGCACCACGCGCCGCGTCGTGGTCAGCGAGGACGGCGAACGTGTCTACGCCCACGCGATGACCATTCTGGAAAATCTCGACAGCCTGCTGCACGAAGTGGCCGAACGGCGCGACGTGCCGCGCGGCCTGCTGCGCATCAGCAGCAGCTTCGGCTTCGGCCGCAACGTGGTGGCGCCGGTGGTGGCGCGGCTGGTCGCAGAACATCCCTCGCTGCAAGTGCGCTTCGAAGTGTTCGACCGCCTGGTCGATATCGTGGCCGAAGGCTTTGACCTCGACATCCGCGTTGGCGACGAGATCGCGCCGCACCTGATCGCCCGCAAACTGATGGCGAACCACCGCATCCTGTGCGCCTCGCCGGCGTATCTGAAGCGGCACGGAATACCGCGCAGCCTGCAGGAACTTGCGGGCCACAACTGCTTGGCGATCAAGGAGCGCGACCTGCCCTTCGGCGTCTGGCCACTGCGCAGCGGCAGCACGGAGGAAACCGTGAAAGTCACCGGATCACTGTCCTCCAACCACGGCGAGATCGCGCTGCAATGGGCGGTGGCCGGCGCCGGCATCGTGCTGCGGTCGCACTGGGACGCGCAGCCGCACCTGGACAGCGGAGAGCTGGTGCAGGTGCTGCCGCAGTACACGCAGAGCGCCAATGTCTGGGCGGTCTACCCGCAACGGCTTGCCGGTTCCGCCAAGGTGCGCGTCTGCGTGGAGTTCATGGAGCAGCAGCTGGCGCGGAGATAGCCATCACCTTGTCCGGCGTGATCGGCGTACTGCGCACCCTGCGGCCGGTGGCGTGGTAAATCGCGTTGCAGATGGCCGCCGATACGCCGACCAGGCCAATCTCGCCCACGCCTTTGGCGCCGATGCGGCTGACGATGCGGTCATCCTCCTGCACGAACAGCACATCGATATCGTGGACGTCGGCATTGACAGAGACGTGGTACTCGCCCAGGTTGTGGTTCATGAAACGCCCCAGCCTGTGATCGCAATGCGTCTCCTCGTGCAGCGCCTGGCTGATGCCCCACACCACGCCGCCGATGATCTGGCTGCGCGCCGTCTTGGCGTTGATGATGCGGCCGGCCGCGATGGCGCTGACCACGCGCGTCACGCGCACCGTGCCCAATTCCGGATCGACGCGGACTTCGCAGAACACCGCCGAGTGGGTGGAGCGCTGGTACTTCATCTGCTTGAGCATATTCGGCAGCATCAGGTACTTTTCTTCGAGTCGCTGGTTGCCGCTACCAGCCATGATGTCGGCCAGTGCAACCTCAACTCCCGGCTGCGACGACACCCGCAGCGCGCCGCCGGAAAACTCGATGTCGGCAAAGCGCGCTTTCGCCAGCGGCGAATCGGGCAGCTTTTGCGCCAGCTTGAACAGCTTCTTCTGCAGCTTTTCGCACACGCCCTGCACCGCCGACCCCACCGTCGCCACGTGCGACGAGCCGCCCTCGATCGGCGCCACCGGCAAGGTCGAATCGCCGAGCTGGAAGCGCACATTCTCCAGCGGCAGCCCCATCGCGTCGGCCGCGATGATGCTCATCGCCGTATAGGTCCCGGTGCCGATGTCGGTGGCTGCGCTGCTGACCACCAGCGTGCCGTCCGCATGCAGCACGGCGCTGGCGCGCGCGAACATCTGCATCGCATCCCACATGCCGGTCGCCATGCCCCAGCCGATCAGCTCCCGGCCTTCACGCATCGTGCCGGGTTCCAGCGGCCGTTTTTCCCAGCCAAAGCGCGCCGCCCCCTGTTCATAGCAGGCGCGCAGCTCCTTGGTGGAATATGGCAGGCCACGGGACGGATCCATCTCCGCGTAGTTTTTCAGGCGCAGCGCCAGCGGGTCCATTTTCAGCGCATACGACAATTCGTCCATCGCCACTTCCAGCGCATGCACGCCGTGTGCGGCGCCGGGCGCCCGCATGTCCATCGGGCTGGCGTGATCGAGATCGACCAGCTGATAGCCAAGCCGCACATGCTCGCACTTATACAGTTCGCCGGACCAGTTGACCACCACCTCGACGTAATCTTCGATACGCGAGGTTTCCGCCACCGCCTCATGGATGATGGATGTCAGCGTACCATCAGGATCTGCGGCCAGGCGCACGCGCTGCAAGGTCTCGGGCCGGTGCCCGAAGGTAAACATCTGCTGCCGCGTCAGCACCACGCGCACCGAGCGTTCCAGCTGCAAGGCCGCCATCACCGCCAGCGGTAGCTGGTACTGCGGGCGCAGGCCGGAGCCGAAGGCGCCGCCCACATACGGATTGCGCACCGTGACCTTGTCCTTGGCCAGTCCGAACACGTGCGACACGTACCAGCGGCTGTTCTGCGAGCTTTGCGTCTTGTCGTAGATGGTCAGGTGGCCGTCGGCGCCGCGGATCACGGTGCTGGCGAACAGCTCCATCGGATTATGGTGTTCCACGCCGCTGTAATATTCGCCCTCGATCTTGATGTCGGCCCTGTCCCACATCTCGTCGGCATGGCCTTTGGGGGACGGCGGCGGCGAGAAGCCGGCCTTCATGCGACTGGGCTTGTAGGCGCGGCCACGATTCTCGGTCAGCGAGGTGGCATGCGGCTCGGCGGCGTAGTCCACCGCCACCAGCCGCGCCGCATAGCGCGCCGCCTCGAACGACTCCGCCACCACCAGCGCCACCGGCTGGCCGCTGTAGACGATCTGCTCGTCGTACAGCGGCCGGAACGGCGAGCCGCCCGGCGCCGTCATGTCCTTGTAGAAGATGTCGAACGACCGGATGCGCGGCCGGTTCAGGTGCGTGATGACCTCCACCACGCCAGGCACCGCCAGCGCCTCGTCGGTGCGGATGGACCGGATGCGGCCTTTCGGTATCGTGCCGCTGACAACGACGCCGTACAGCAGGTCGTCGGCCGGATACTCGGCAGCGTAGCGCGCCTGCCCGGTCACCTTATCGCGGCCATCCACGCGCGAAACGGCCATGCCGATGCTGACCGCGCCAGTTCCCAGGTCCGCGGACGGCGTGCGGAGTTCTTCAATCAGATCGGTCACGTGTTGCTCCCTGTGTTGTCATGCGTGCCGGCGGCGGCCTGCTCCAGCGCGCGCACCACGGCGCGGTGCGCCAGCGTTATCTTGAAATCGTTCTCGCCCTGTCCTTGTGCGCCCGCCAGCAAGGCATCGGCGGCGCGGGCGAAGTGCTCCGCGGTCGCCGGATGGCCGACCAGCAGCGCTTCGGCCGCTGGGACGCGCCACGGCTTGTGCGCCACGCCGCCCAATGCCAGACGCGCATCGCGCACGACGCCGTCGTCGCCGATGTCCAGCATCGCGGCCACCGACACCAGCGCAAACGCATACGATGCGCGGTCGCGTATCTTCAGGTAGGCCGAATGTGCGGCGAATTGCGCGGCGGGCGGCAGTTCGATGTGTGTAATCAGTTCGCCGGCAGCCAGCGTGGTGTCACGCTCCGGCTGGTCGCCCGGCAGGCGGTGGAAGTCGGCGAAATCGATCTGCCTTTCGCCGGAAGCCGAGCGCACGTGGACTATCGCGCCCAGCGCCGCCAGCGCCACGCACATGTCCGACGGATGCACGGCGATACAATGCTCGCTGGCGCCGAGGATGGCGTGCTGGCGCGTCAGTCCGCCGATGGCCGAACAGCCGCTGCCCGGTTGGCGTTTATTGCACTGTGTGGCGACGTCGTAGAAGTAATGGCAGCGCGTGCGTTGCAGCAGGTTGCCGCCGTTGCTGGCCATGTTGCGTATCTGCGGCGAGGCGCCGGCCAGGAGGGCGGCGGTCAGCAGCGGATAACCGGTACGCACCAGCGGATGGTAGGCCGTGTCGGCGTTGCGGGCCGTGGCGCCCAGCAGCAGGCCGCCGTTGGCGCCTGGCGCAATCGCATCCAGCGGCAGCCCGTTGATGTCGATCAGGGCGGCCGGCCGCATGACGAATTCCTTCATCAGGTCGACAAGATTGGTGCCGCCGGCGATGAAGCGGGCGCCGACGTCGGCGTGGGCCAGGGCCTCGCTGGCGTCGGCCGGGCGGAAATAGGTGATCGGATTCATGCCGGCACCGTCCCAGGCTGATAGGGGCGATCCGGATCGTCCTCGCGCTGCGCCAGGCCCATCACCTCGGTGACGGCGGCGACGATGCCCGGATAAGCGCCGCAGCGGCAGATATTCCCGCTCATTAGCTCGCGTACCTCGGCCACCGTCCGCGCCTGGCCTTCGTTCATCAAGCCGACGGCGGAACACAGCTGGCCCGGCGTACAGTAGCCGCACTGGAAGGCGTCGTGCGTGATGAAGGCCTGCTGCAGCGGATGCAGCTGCTGGCCGTCCGCCAGCCCTTCGACGGTGGTGACCTCGCGGCCGTCCTGCATCACCGCCAGCGTCAGGCAGGCGTTGATGCGTTTGCCGCCGACCAGCACCGTGCAGGCGCCGCACTGGCCGTGGTCGCAGCCCTTCTTGGTGCCGGTCAGGCCGGCGCGTTCGCGCAGCAGGTCCAGCAGCGAGACCCACGCTTCAACTTCAAATTGCCGGGATTCGCCGTTGAGCTGCAGGCGCACTGGGTAGGTGGAATTCATCATGCTCCTTGTTCGTTTTTCAGGATGCCCCGCACATTGGTCACGCGCAGCGGCGACCTGGAGCCCACCAGCAGTCCCGCCAGTACGGTGATGACCATGGCGGGCCATTGCAGCAAATCGAGCCAGTCGCTCATGGGCGGACATCCTTCCTGTTGTGAGATGCCAGCATGCCGCATGCCCCATAGAGCGTATGTGCGGCATTGCACCACCGGGCCGCCGCGCCAGTGCGTGCGTGGCTTAACAGACAGCGTCAGCCACGTCGGCCCATGATGGCCCAAACAATCAGGAAACCGCATGGAAATCGACCGTCTCCCTTACGCATCGGCGCATACGCTGGCCCAGGCGCTGGCGCAACTGGACCCGCAGCAGTCGCCGGGCGAGCAGCTGGCGCAGCTGATCGCCTCCGGCCAGGACCAGCTTCCCCTGCCCGCGCGCGGCGCCATGCTGCAACGCTGGCAGTGCCTGGCGCTGGCCGCGCAGCATGATCTGGCGCTGGTCAAGCTGTATGAAGGCCACACCGACGCGCTGGCGATCCTGGCGGAGCTGGATGGTCCGTCGCGGCCGGGCGCCGCATGGGGGGTGTGGTGCGCGGAGTCGCCGGATGCGGCCGTGGTGTTGCGCCATAACGGCGCAGGTGAACAGGTGATCTCCGGACGCAAGCAATGGTGTTCGGGCGCTTCGGCGCTCACCCATGCGCTGGTCAGTTGCAAGGACGCCGACGGCGAACGCCATCTGGCGGCCGTGGCGCTGCGCGGCCCCGGCGTCACCGTCACGGATGAAGGCTGGCATGCGGTAGGCATGGCCGCCAGCGGCAGCGTGGATGTCGTCTTTGACGAGGCGCCGGCGATTCCGGTGGGCGACGCCGGCGCTTACCTCAGCCGGCCTGGATTCTGGTACGGCGGCGCCGGCATCGCGGCGTGCTGGTATGGTGCGGCGCAGGCACTGGCCGCTTATCTGCATGCCGCTGCGCGCGGTCAGGTGCAGCCCGATCCGCATCGGTTGGCGCATCTGGGCGAGGTGGACGTGGCCTTGGGCGCCGCTGCTGCTTTGCTGCGCGCCACCGCCGCCTCCATCGACCGTTCGCCCGGCGCCTATGCCGGCAGGATGGCGATGCGTGCGCGGCTCGCGGCGGAAGCGGCGGCAACCACGGTTCTCACCCACGTCACACGCGCACTTGGCGCCGGACCGCTATGCCGCGACGCCCGCTTTGCGCGGCTGGCGGCCGACCTGCCGGTCTTCCTGCGCCAGAGCCACGCCGAGCGCGATCTGGCCACGCTGGGCGGTCTGCTCACACAACAGGAGGAAGCGCCATGGGCATTATGATCGAACCGCAGGCCCCCACCGCGCGCATGCAGTCGACGTCCCGAGCCCAGGCGGCGCCACAGACGTCCGACCGTCTGATCGCCGGACGCGGCACGCCGGACGCCGACTGGCAGGCGTGGGGCGGCTTGGCGGCCCTGCCGCCTGTCACCGTCGCCGAACTGGTGCCGCCATACCGTCGCGCCATCATCGTCGCGCCGCATCCGGACGACGAAGTGCTGGCCTGCGGCGGCCTGCTGCAACAACTGCACGCGCAAGGCACGCAAACGGTGCTGGTGGCAGCCACCGACGGTACTTCCAGCCATCCCGGCTCGGCCAACCTGACGCCATCGGACCTGGCGCGCCTGCGCCCGCAGGAAAGCGCAGCGGCCCTGCAAACACTGGGGCTGGCGCCGCAAATTCTGCGCGCCCGCCTGATCGACGGCCAGGTCCGCGCCAGCATGGACCAGCTGCACACACTGCTGGTCCAGCTGCTGCGCTCCGGCGACGTGGTGTTCGTCACCTGGCGCCAGGACGGCCATCCCGACCACGAAGCCTGCGGCCTGGCCGCCTCGCTGGCCGCGCGCGCCTGCCGCGCCACGCTGATCGAAATGCCGGTATGGAGCTGGCACTGGGCCGCGCCGGGCGACCGCCGTGTGCCATGGCACCGCGCCTGCCGGCTGGACCTCGGCGCCGAAGAGCTGCACCGCAAGCAGCAGGCCATCCAGTGCTTCCAGACCCAATTGAACGACGACCCCTCCACCGGGCAGCAAGCGATCCTGCCGCCGCACGTGCTGGCCCGCCTGCTCCACCCATACGAAATCTACTTCACATGACCGACCACTTCCAGCAGTTGTACGAACAAAGCGACGATCCATGGCAAGTGCGCCAGCGCTGGTACGAACAGCGCAAGCGCGCCGTGCTGCTGGCCTCCCTGCCTGCGCCGCACATGCGCCACATTTTCGAACCGGCCTGCGGCAACGGCGAGCTGACCGCCGCGCTGGCGCGCCAGGCCGACCGCATCACCGCCACCGACCTTTCGCCAGCCGCCGTCCAGCTGACCCGCGACCGCCTGGCCGGCGCCGCACCGGGCCGCGTCTCGGTCGCATGCCAGCGCATTCCGCACCAGTGGCCCGCAGACGCGCTGTTCGACCTGATCGTCATCAGCGAAATGGCCTATTACCTGAACGCCGCCGAACTTGAGCAGCTGCGCCAGCGCTGCATCGATACGCTGGCCATGGACGGCGCACTGCTGCTGTGCCACTGGCGCCACCCGTTCGCCGACCGCCAGCAGTCCACGGAATCCATCCACGGCGTCTTCGACGACTGCCCGGACCTGCACCGCATCGCCCGCCACGACGAAAGCGACTTCCTGCTCGACGTCTGGTCGCGCAGCCCGCGCTCGGTGGCGCAACGAGAAGGAGTATCGCCATGATCGGTATCGTCATCCCCGCCCACAACGAAGAACTGTACCTGGACGCCTGCCTGCGCGCCGCCCGCGTGGCCGCCGCCGATCCGGCCCTGCACGGCGAAGCGGTGCGCATCACCGTCGCACTGGACAGCTGCACCGACGACTCGCTGGCCATCGTCGCGCGCCACGCCGCGCAGTCGGACCACGGCTGCACCGTCGACTACCTGTGCGTCGGCGCGCGCAACGTCGGCGTCACCCGCGCCGCCGGCGCCCGCCACATGCTGGGATACGGCGCGCGCTGGCTGGCTTTCACCGACGCCGACACCCAGGTATCGCCCAACTGGCTGGCGCAGCAATTGAGCCTGAACGTGGATGTGGTGTGCGGCACGGTGGCGGTCGACGACTGGTCGCCGCACCGCGACAACGCCGAACTGCTGCGCCGCCATTTCCACAACAGCTATACCGACGCCGATGGGCACCGCCACATCCACGGCGCCAACCTGGGCGTTTCGGCCGCCGCCTACCTGCGCGCCGGCGGCTTCGAACCGCTGGCCTGCAGCGAGGACGTGGCGCTGGTCGAGGCGCTGCGGCGCAACGGCGCCCGCTTCGCCTGGAGCGCCGCGCCGCGCGTGACCACCAGCGCGCGTTGCGACGCCAAGGCGCGCGGCGGCTTCGGCGACACCCTGCTGCGCTACGCCGAAAGCGCGCGCATTGCAGCGGCGACGGCAACGGGAATTTAAGACCGCACGCCACAAAATATCGTACCATTGCAGTTCAGGACGTAGCCAGCCAGCCGCCGCCACGCAATCCCCGCTTGCATCACAGGCCGACGGCGGCCGCAAAGGAGTCCTCATGACGCCACCTGTCATCACCGCACCACTGGAAGCGCCGGCCGGCGCCAACGGCCAGCGCAGCGTCAGCGTGCGCGGTCACGGCCCCTGGTGGCGGCGCTTCCTCAGCTTCGCCGGCCCCGGCTACCTGGTGGCGGTCGGCTATATGGACCCGGGCAACTGGGCCACCGACCTTGGCGGCGGCGCCGCCTACGGGTATTCCCTGCTCTGGATCATCGGCCTGTCGAGCTGCATGGCGATGCTGTTGCAGATCCTGTCCGCGCGGCTGGGCATCGTGGCGCAGGCGGACCTGGCGCAGCTGTGCCGCCGCCATTCCTCGCGCCGCTCGGCAATCGCGCAGTGGCTGCTGTGCGAAGTAGCCATCTGCGCCTGCGACCTGGCCGAAGTGATCGGCACCGCCATCGCCCTCAAGCTGCTGTTCGGCATACCGCTGACCTATGGCGTGATCCTCACCGCGCTCGACGTGCTGGCCATCCTGTGGCTGCAGCAGCGCGGCTTCCGCTACCTGGAAGCCTTCGTCATGGCGCTGCTGGGTGTGATCTTCATTTGCTTCGCCGTCAACCTGGCGCTGGCGCAGCCCGAGTGGCGCGCAGTGGCGGCAGGCTTTATCCCGACCTCGCAAACGGTGACCGATCCCGGCATGCTGTATCTGGCCATCGGCATCATCGGCGCCACGGTCATGCCGCACAACCTCTACCTGCATTCGTCCACCGTGCAAAGCCGCCGCTTCAGCACCAGCGACGACGGCACGCGCAAGGCGCTCACGTTCGCGGCGGCCGATGTGGTGGTGGCGCTGGGCCTGGCCTTTCTGGTCAATGCCGCCATCCTGATTACCTCGGCGGCGGTGTTCCATACCAGCGGCCACGCCCAGGTGGCCGACCTGGAGGAGGCCTACAAGCTGCTTGGCCCGCTGACCGGCACCGCGCTGGCCAGCATCCTGTTCGGCGTGGCGCTGCTGGCGGCCGGCCTCAGTTCCTCGGTCACGGCCACGCTGGCCGGGCAGATCGTCATGGAAGGATTCATCAACATGAAACTGCCGCCGTGGGCGCGGCGCCTGATCACGCGCGCGGTCGCCATCGTGCCGGCGCTGTTCGTCACCATCGTCTACGGCGACCATGGCGTCACCAGCCTGCTGATCCTGAGCCAGGTGATCCTCAGCCTGCAACTGCCGTTCGCCATGTGGCCGCTGATCCGCTACACCAGCTCGCGCGGCATCATGGGCCGCTTCGCCACACCGCGCCCCGTGGCCTGGCTGGCGTGGACCATGATGATCGCCATCGTCGCTTTAAATGGCATTTTGTTATCGCGGCTCTAAATGGGTGTCAACCGGTCAGCGCAATAATTTATCCGGGGAAATTTGATCCAGATCATAAAATTTGTCGATGAGCTTTGATAGCCTGATAACAGCAATCACGAAGGAGCCCATCATGTCGTACAAAAATATACTGGTTCATGCCGACCTGTCCGTGCACGCCGCCCCGCGCTATGCGCTGGCCAGCCAGGTCGCCCTCAGCCACGAAGCCCACCTGGTGGGCGCGGCCTTTACCGGCCTGGACGTGGAAATCTACCGTAACGCCGCCTTCGCCTACGGCGGCATGCTGGCCGCGACCGACGTCCAGTCGATCCGCGACAGCGCCGAGGAAGCGCTGACCTCCTTTGTCGACATCGCCGCCATCTCCGGCGCCAGCTACGAGCGCCGCCTCAGCGACGACGACGCCGAAACCGGCCTGGTGATGCAGGCCCGCTACACCGACCTGCTCATCGCCAGCCAGAGCGATCCCGAACTGACCGGTCCCGAACTGCTGCGCAAGCTGCCCGAACACCTGGCGCTGCACAGCGGCCGTCCGGTGCTGCTGGTGCCCTACGCCGGCCGCTACGCCCACATCGACCAGCACGCGCTGGTGGCCTGGGACGGCGGCCGCGCCGCCACCCGCGCCGTCACCGACGCGCTGCCGCTGCTGCGCAAGACCAGGCGCGTGACGCTGGCGGTGTTCAACGCCCACACCCAGTACGGCGCCCACGGCGAGCAGCCCGGCGCCGACATCGCCCTGTACCTGGCGCGCCACGGCGTGACGGTCGAGGTGACGCAGCAAACCACGCCGCCCGGCCTCGACATCGGCAACGCCCTGCTGTCGCTGGCCGCCGACATCGGCGCCGACCTGCTGGTGATGGGCGCCTACGGCCATCAACGCTGGCGCGAGATCGTGCTGGGCGGCGTGACGCGCCGCGTGCTGCAGTCGATGACGCTGCCCGTCCTGATGGCGCATTGAACGGAGTGGAAATGCGTATTGATACCTACCGCAGCAATTGCGAACGTTGCGTCCATTTTCCCCTGTGCGAGGGAACGGCGGACAATGACCAGATCGCCGGTCACCGCCTGCGCGTGCGCCGGCACGACAGCCTGTACCGTGCCGGCGAATCGCCGGGGAATCGCATTTACTGCATCCGCTCCGGCAGTTTCAAGATGGTGATGGCGCGTCCCGGCGGCGAAGACCAGGTGATCGGCTTCGCCATGGCGCCCGAGTTCCTCGGCCTGAACACCCTGGGCGCCACCGGCCACGTCGCCAGCGCCGTGGCGCTGGAAGACAGCGAAGTGTGCGTCATCGACTGGGACCGCCAGGCCTTCCGCGGCCGCCGCCAGCCGATGCAGCGCCTGGGCCTGCACGCCCTGCTGGCCGGCGAAATCCGCCGCGCCCAGCAGGCCACGCTGCTGCTGCACCACACCCATTCGCGCCAGCGCATGGCCGACCTGATGCTGAACCTGTCGCAGGCGCACCGCAGCAACGGCTATTCGGCGGTGCGCTTCCGGCTGCCGATGTCGCGCTGCGATATCGCCAGCTACATCGGCGTCAGCGCCGAATGCGT
The DNA here is from genome assembly GCF_009674495.1 of Duganella alba. Lineage (GTDB taxonomy): Bacteria > Pseudomonadota > Gammaproteobacteria > Burkholderiales > Burkholderiaceae_D > Rugamonas > Rugamonas alba. The sequence goes on from NZ_WKJN01000001.1 coordinate 428,054, forward strand.
CAGCCGGCTGCTGGACCAGTTCCGCCGCCAGGGCCTGGTGCAGCTGCAGCGGCGCGACCTCACCCTGCTCGATCCGGCCGCGCTGCAGCGCACGGCGGCCGGCGTGGAAAGCTGATCATGACCACTCGACTTAGCCTGTCAACGCCTTCCGCAACGGACAGCGGCCGCCGCTGCCAGAGCTGCCCGCTCAACGTGCTGTGCCTGGACGACGGCCCGCCCGACCGCGAGGAGCAGGCCTGCATGGAGCAGCGCTGCATCCAGCTGCGTTGCGGCGACCACCTGTTCCGCGTGTCGGACGCGGTGGACCAGCACCTGCACATCATCCGCAGCGGCGACATCAAGCTGTACCAGCACTGCCGCGATGGCGGCCAGCACATCATCGAGTTCCTCGGCCCCGGCGCGTGGGTGGGACTGGAATCGCTGAACGAGCAGGAACGCCATGCCGGCGCGGTGGCGCTGACCGATTGCGAGATCGCCACCGTGCCGTACACGTTGCTGACGGCGGTGCTGGACCGCCACCCGCGCAGCGCCGAAGCCTTCGGCCAGCTGTTGAGCGGCACCATCGCCCGCCACCAGCAGCACGCCGCCATGTTGCGCAGCACCTCGGCGGTGCAGCGCGTGGCGCAGTTCCTGCTGCACCGGCTGGAACAGGCGCAAGGCGCGGTGCGGGCGACGCTGCCGATGTCGCGCCAGGATATCGCGGATTATCTGGGATTGACCTCCTCCACCGTCAGCCGCTGCCTCAGCGCGCTGCGCCGGCGCGGCTGGCTGGCGATGGGCCAGCGCGCCTACACGCTGCCCGGCCTGCAGGATGTCGAGATGGTGGCGGCCGGCGCGCCGCTGGCGCTCGACTGCTAGTTGACGACGGCGGGACGGCGGCGCGCCGGCC
>NZ_WKJN01000020.1 GCF_009674495.1 Duganella alba
GCCTGCGCCAGGGCGCGCGCCTGCCGCAGGCGGGCCGCGGCCGCCTGCAGATCCTGGTTGGCGCCCAGCGCCTGGTGTTCGAGGCCGTCCAATACCGGGTCGGCGAAGACGCGCCACCACTGGCCGCGCTGCGCGTCATCGGCCGGCTGCGCCGGCTTCCAGTTGCCGGCTTCGCCGCTGGCCTCCTTGAACGACGCCGGCAGCGGCGCATCGGGCCGCTGCCACGGCTGCTCCACCGAGCACGCCGCCAGCAGCGCCAGCATGGCGGCGCCGGCCGTCAGACGTGGCAAGCGGACTCCCCTGGTCGCTGGCTGTTGTTTCATTTTTTGTTTCATTTCTTGATTCATTGGCTGCCTCATCACGCTACCTTTGGATAATCAGTGCTATGCGGCGCATCCTTCTGCGCCACATGTATCTTGCCGCCCGCGACCGTGCGCAGCACAACGTAGAACACCGGCGTCAGCATCAGGCCGAACAGCGTCACCCCCAGCATGCCGAAGAACACCGCCACGCCCATCGCCTGGCGCATCTCCGATCCCGCCCCGGTGGACAGGACCAGCGGCACCACGCCCATCACGAAGGCGATCGACGTCATCAGGATCGGCCGCAGGCGCAGACGGCTCGCTTCGATGGCGGCAGCCATCGGCGTCAGGCCGTCGTGTTCCAGTTCGCGTGCGAACTCGACGATCAGGATCGCGTTCTTTGATGCCAGCCCCACCAGCACCATCATGCCGATCTGGGTGAAGATATTGTTGTCGCCGCCGGTCAGCCACACCCCGGCCAGCGCCGACAGCACGCTCATCGGCACGATCAGGATCACCGCCAGCGGCAGCGTCAGGCTTTCGTACAAGGCCGCCAGCACCAGGAACACCAGCAGCACGCTGATCGGGAACACCCACATGCCGGCGCTGCCGGCCAGCACCTGCTGGTAGGTCAGGTCGGTCCACTCGAACTTGACGCCTTTCGGCAGCACCTCGGCGGCCACGCGCTCGGCCGCCGCCTGCGCCTCGCCGGACGAATAGCCGGGCGCCGGGCCGCCGTTGATGTCGGCGGCGGTGTGGCCGTTGTAGCGCACCACCGACACCGGGCCATAGGTCGGCGTCACCGTGGCCACCGCGGCCAGCGGCACCATGTCGCCATGGTCGTTGCGGGTTTTCAGTTGCAGGATGTCGTCGGCGTTCTGGCGGAACGGCGCATCCGCCTGCACCCGCACCTGGTAGACGCGGCCAAAGCGGTTGAAGTCGTTGACATACAGCGAGCCCAGGTAGGTCTGCATGGTGCTGAAGACGTCGGTGACCGGCACGCCCAGCTGCTTGGCCTTGACCCGGTCCAGCTCCAGGTTCAGCTGCGGCACATTGATCTCATAGTTGGAGAACATCGGACCGAGTTCGGGACGGCTGGCGGCGCGCTGGACAAAAGCCGCCTTGGCCCGGTTCAACGCCTCGTAGCCGACCGCGCCATGGTCCTCCAGCTGCATCTTGAAGCCGCCCAGGGTGCCGATGCCAAGCACCGGCGGCGGCGGGAACACGGCGATGAAGGCGCCCTTGATGCTGCTGAACTGCTTGTTCAGCGCGGCCGCGATGGCGGCGGCCGACAAGTCCTTGCCCCGCTCGCGGAAGGGCTTCAGCGGCACGAACACCACCGCCGCATTGGAACTGTTGGTGAAGCCGTCGACCGACAGGCCGGGGAACGCCACCGCGTGCGCGGCGCCGGGCTGCTTCATGACGATCTCGCCCATCGCGCGCGCCACCTGCTCGCTGCGGTCCAGCGCCGCGCCATTGGGCAGGCGGGCAAAGGAAATCAGATACTCCTTGTCCTGCGCCGGCACGAAGCCACCGGGCACGCTGCGCGTCACCAGCACGGTCAGCCCGAGCAAGGCGGCGTACAACAACAGCATGCCGCCCTTGTGCGCCAGCGCGCCCTGGACGCCACGGCCGTAGCGTTCCGAGCCGCGCCGGAACACCCGGTTGAACCAGCCGAAGAACGGCCCCAGCACGCGGTTCATGGCGCGCGTCAACGCGTCCGGTTCGGCGTCGTGGCCGCGCAGCAGCAAGGCCGACAGCGCCGGCGACAAGGTCAGCGAATTGAACGCCGAAATCACCGTCGAAATGGCGATCGTCATCGCGAACTGCTTGTAGAACTGCCCGGTCAGGCCGCTCATGAAGGCCAGCGGCACGAACACCGCCACCAGCGTCAGCGCGATCGCGATGATGGGCCCGCTCACCTCCTGCATCGCCTTGTAGGTGGCGTCGCGCGCGCCGAGACCGGCGGCGATGTTGCGCTCGACGTTCTCCACCACCACGATGGCGTCGTCGACCACGATGCCGATCGCCAGCACCATGCCGAACAGCGACAGCGCGTTGATCGAAAAGCCGAACGCCAGCAGCAGCGCGAAGGTGCCGACGATCGACACCGGCACCGCGATCAGCGGAATGATCGAGGTGCGCCAGGTCTGCAGGAACACGATGACCACGACCACCACCAGCGCGATGGCTTCCAGCAGCGTGTGGATCACCGCCTCGATGCTGGATTTGACGAAGCGGGTCGGGTCGTACACGATGTCATAGGTCACATCGGCCGGAAAGTCGGCGCTCAGCTCCTTCAGCGCGGCGCGCACGTCGTCGGCGATCTGCAAGGCGTTCGCGCCCGGCGTCTGGTTGATCGACAGCGCGATGGCCGGCTTGTTGTCCAGCATCGAGCGCCGCCCATACTCGGCGGCGGCCAGCTCGATGCGGGCGATGTCGCGCAGATAGGTGACCGCGCCGTCGGCGCTCTTGACCACGATGGCGCCGAAGTCCTCTTCCGTCGACAGGCGGCCGCGCGCATTGACCGACAACTCCAGCGGCGCGCCGGGCACCGAAGGCGCGGCGCCCACCACGCCGGCGGCGACTTGCACGTTCTGCTCGCGGATCGCCGCCACCACCTCCATCGCCGTCAGCTTGCGCTGCGCGATCCTGGCCGGGTCGAGCCACACCCGCATCGCATAGTCGCCGGCGCCCCACAACTGCACCTCGCCCACGCCGCGGATGCGCGCCAGGCGGTCGCGCACATGCAGCAGCGCATAGTTGCGCAGATAGGTGATGTCGTAGCGGCCGTTGGGCGACAGCAGGTGCAGGAACATGGTCACCGTCGGCGAGCTCTTGGCGGTGGTCACGCCCAGCCGCTGCACGTCCTCCGGCAGGCGCGGCAAGGCCTGGTTGACGCGGTTCTGCACCAGCTGCGCCGCCAGGTCCGGATTGGTGCCGAGCTGGAAGGTTACCGTCAGCGTCAGGTTGCCGTCGTTGGTCGATTGCGACTGCATGTACAGCATGTTTTCCACGCCATTGATTTTTTCCTCCAGCGGCGCCGCCACCGCCTCGGCGATCACCTTGGGATTGGCGCCCGGATACTGCGCATGCACGATCACGGACGGCGGCACCACTTCCGGATACTCGGCGATCGGCAGCTGGAACAGCGCCACCAGGCCGGCCAGCAGGATGATGACCGACAGCACGCCGGCGAAGATCGGCCGGTCGATAAAGAACTTGGAAATATTCATTCGGCTTTGCCCTCTGCCCGCGGAGCGGCGGCTGGCGTCCCGCCCATGGCCACCAGATGCGCGCGCACCCTGGCGTCCGGCTGGACGCGCTGCGCGCCGTTGACGACCACCCGCTCGCCGGCCTGCAGGCCGCTGCTGACCACCCGCAGGTTGCCGCGCAGCGCGCCCAACTGCACTTCGCGGTAGACCGCGCGGCCCTGCGCATCGATCACGTATAAAAATTTCTTGGTCTGCTCGGTGCCGATGGCGGCGTCATCGACCAGCAGCGCGGCGTGCGGCGTGCCGCCGCCCATGCGGATGCGCGCATACAAGCCCGGCACCAGCAGCCCATCGCTGTTGTCGAAACGGGCGCGCATGCGGATCGTTCCCGACGAACGGTCGACGCGGTTATCGACCGACTGGATCGTCCCGGCACGCGGATAGCCGTTCTCGTTGCCCAAGCCCAGCTCGACGCCGACCTTGCCGCCCTGCCGGGCATGGCCGATGTATTGCAGATAGGTCTGTTCGTCGGCGTCGAACTCGGCGTAGATGGGCGACACCGAGACGATCGACGTCAACGGCGCGGCGCCGTTGTCGGCGCTGACGATATTGCCCAGCGTGATTTCAGCGCGCGAGATGCGGCCGGCGATGGGCGCGACGATGCGCGTATGCTCCAGATTGATCCGGGCCAGCGCCAGCGCGGCGCGCGCCGATTGCAGGTTAGCGGCGGCCTCGCGCGCGGCGTTCTGCTTCTCGTCGTAGTCGCGCCGGGCGATGGCGTTGTCGCCGATCAGGCGCTGCGCGCGCTCGCCGTCGCGCTGCAGGTAGTCGGCGCGCGTTTGCGCCGCCGCCAGCAGCCCGCTTGCGCGGTCGACTTCGGCCTGGTAAGGACGCGGGTCGATCACGAACAGCAGCTCGCCCTTTTGCACCAGCGCGCCGTCGCGGATGTGCACCGCGACGATGGCGCCGGACACCTGCGGCCGGATATCGACCTGCTCGACGGCGGCCAGCCGCCCGGAATAGGATTGCAGATCGGTGATGGTTTGTTGCAGCACGGCGGCCACATCGACCTCCGGCAAATCGGCGGACGACGATGGCGGCGGCGTGCCGGCGCGCAGGACGCCATAGGCGCCCAGTCCGGCCACGGCGGTCAGCAGCAGCGCGGCCGACGCCCGCCTGGAACGGGAAAGAGGAAAGACTGACATGAGGATTTCACCAGATAGTTTCGGTGCCGAAATTCTGATCCAGGTGGTCGGCGGCGCAAAGGACGCAGATCCCTCGTTTCTGGTCATCCCGCAAAACAGGAAAAAAGTGACGCGAAACGAGGGAAATATGTCATTGCGGACAAAGCCTTTCTGTAGCAGAATCGCCCCATGGACATCAGCAACGACACCACCAGCGGCGCCTGCATGCCGCACGACGGCCCACCGGCAAACGCGCGCGACATCGCTTTTCTGGTCTACCCCGGCTTCCAGATACAGGACTTGAGCGGACCGTTGGCGGCGTTCGAGGTGGCGGGCATCACGGAGGGCGCATGCCGCTACCGCTGCAAGGTTGTCTCGTTGGCGGGCGGCGCGGTCTGCAGCTCATCCGGCCTGGAGGTGATGACGCGCAAGATCCGCACCAAGCCCTACGACACCCTGGTGGTGGTGGGCGGCTCGATGCTCACCGATCCCTTGCTGCTGCCCCGGATCTCCGAGCAGTTGAACCGCGCCGCCATGCGCGGCGGCCGTCGCATTGCCAGCGTCTGCACCGGTGCGTTCCTGCTGGCCGCCGCCGGCCTGCTCGACGGCCGGCGCGCCACCACGCATTGGAAGTACGCGGCGCGGTTGCAGCGCCAGTTCCCCAAGGTGAGAGTGGAAGGCGACCGCATCTTCACCAGGGACCGGGGCATCTGGACCTCGGCCGGCGTCACCTCGGGCATCGACCTGGCGCTGGCCATGATCGAAGACGACCTGGGCAGCGAGGTCGCGCGCGACACCGCGCAGATGCTGGTGGTGTATCACCGCCGTCCCGGCAACCAGTCGCAGTTCTCCGCCATGGCCGCGATGGAACCGGAATCGGACCGCATCCGCCAGGTATTGAGCTATATGCGCGACCACCTGGCGCAGGAACTGTCGACCGAGCACCTGGCGTCGGTGGCCTGCCTCAGTCCGCGTCAGTTCGGACGAGCATTCCTGGCCGAGACCGGCGAGACGCCGGCCAAGGCGGTCGAACGGTTGCGCGTTGAAGTGGCGCGACTCAAGGTCGAACGCAGCGCCGAGCCGATCGAGATCATCGCCCGCAGCGCCGGCTTCGCCGACCCCGAACGGATGCGGCGCGCCTTCATCCGTGTCACCGGCCACCCACCGCAAAGCATCCGGCGCATGGCCAGCCACGCCTCGTAGACAAGGCAAAAAGAAAAGCCCCTGAATCAGGGGCTTTTTCTCATCAATTTGCCAGGCAGCGCCAGCCGCTACGGCCTAGAGCATCATTCCCACTCGATGGTCGCAGGTGGCTTACCGGAAATGTCATAAACGACACGGTTGATACCGCGCACTTCGTTAATGATGCGGTTGCTTACCTTGCCCAGCAGTGCGTGCGGCAGGTGCGCCCAGTGTGCCGTCATGAAGTCCTGCGTCTGCACCGCGCGCAGCGCCACCACGTATTCGTAGGTGCGGCCGTCGCCCATCACGCCCACCGACTTCACCGGCAGGAACACGGCAAACGCCTGCGAGGTCGCGTCGTACCAGTTCTGCGGCACGGCGTCCTGGTCGAAGCCCGGCACGATAGTCGCTTCGTATGGCGTGTTGCGCAGCTCTTCGATGAAGATGGCGTCGGCCTGGCGCAGCAGGTCGGCGTATTCCTTCTTCACTTCGCCCAGGATGCGCACGCCCAGGCCCGGACCTGGGAACGGATGACGGTAGACCATGTCATGCGGCAGGCCCAGCGCCACGCCCAGCTTGCGCACCTCGTCCTTGAACAGTTCGCGCAGCGGTTCCAGCAGCGACAGTTTCATGTGTTCCGGCAGACCGCCCACGTTATGGTGCGACTTGATGGTCTGGCCCTTCTTGCCCTTGCCGGCCGACTCGATCACATCCGGGTAGATGGTGCCTTGCGCCAGCCACTTGGCGTTGACCAGCTTGCCCGATTCCTTGTCGAACACTTCGACGAATTCGCGGCCGATGATCTTGCGCTTCTGCTCCGGATCGCTGACACCTTTCAGGTGGCCCATGAACTGGTCTTCCGCATCGACGCGGATGACTTTGACGCCCAGGTTGTTGGCGAACATGTCCATGACCATCTTGCCTTCGTTCAGGCGCAGCAGGCCGTGGTCGACGAATACGCAGGTCAGCTGGTCGCCGATGGCGCGGTGGATCAGCGCGGCCGCCACCGACGAATCGACGCCGCCCGACAGGCCCAAAATCACTTCATCGGTGCCGACCTGGGCGCGGATCTTCTCGACCGCTTCCGAGATGTAGTCCGGCATGTTCCAGTCCGATTTGCAGCCGCAGATTTCGTGCACGAAGCGGCTCAGCATGACCTTGCCCTGCACCGTGTGCGTCACTTCCGGGTGCCATTGCACGCCGTAGAAGCTTTTCTCTTCGTTGGCCATCGCGGCGATCGGGCACGATGGCGTGTCGCCCATCAGCACGAAGCCTGGCGGCATGTCCAGCACCTTGTCGCCGTGGCTCATCCAGACCTTCTGCATGCCGTGGCCTTCGTCGGTGACGAAGTCGACGATGCCGTCGAGCAGTTTGGTGTGGTTGCGCGCGCGCACTTCGGCGTAACCGAATTCACGCACCTTGCCGTTTTCGACCTTGCCGCCCAGCTGCGCCGCCATGGTCTGCATGCCGTAGCAAATGCCCAGCACCGGCACGCCCAGTTCGAACACGGCGTCCGGCGCGCGCGGCGCATCGCCTTCCAGCGTCGAGCTGTGGCTGCCCGACAGGATCACGCCGGCGGCGCCGTAGTTGCGCACGAACTCGTCGCTGACGTCATACGGGAACACTTCCGAGAACACGCCGGAATCGCGCACGCGGCGGGCGATCAGCTGGGTCACTTGGGAGCCGAAATCGAGAATGAGGATTTTAGAATGCATGGAGTCAACCGATGAAGAGGAGAATAGAAAAACGCCGGCGGTGGACGCCGGCGTTGCAAGGACTTGTTTAGTCGCCGGAACGGTAGTTCGGCGCTTCCTTGGTGATTTGCACGTCGTGTACATGCGACTCGCGCATGCCGGCCGAGGTGATCTCGACAAACTCGGCTTTGTTACGCAGTTCGTCGATGGTGGCGCAGCCGCAGTAGCCCATCGACTGGCGCACGCCGCCGACCAGCTGGAAGATGATCGCCAGCACCGAGCCTTTGTAGGCGACGCGGCCTTCGATACCTTCCGGCACGAACTTGTCGGCCTTCATGGTGGCGTCCTGGAAGTAGCGGTCGGCCGAACCGTCCGACATCGCGCCCAGCGAACCCATGCCGCGATACGACTTGTACGAACGGCCCTGATACAGGATCACTTCGCCTGGCGCTTCTTCAGTACCGGCAAACATCGAGCCCATCATCACGGTCGAGGCGCCGGCTGCCAGCGCTTTCGAGATGTCGCCCGAGAAGCGGATGCCGCCGTCGGCGATGCATGGCACGCCGGTGCCTTCCAGCGCTTCCGCCACGTTGGAGATGGCGGTGATTTGCGGCACGCCCACGCCGGCGACGATACGGGTGGTGCAGATCGAGCCAGGGCCGATGCCGACCTTGACCGCGTCCGCGCCGTATTCCACCAGTGCTTTGGCGGCGGCGGCGGTGGCGATGTTGCCGCCGATGACGTCCACGTGCGGGTACTTGGTCTTGATCCACTTCACGCGGTCGAGGATGCCTTGCGAGTGGCCGTGGGCGGTGTCGACCACCAGCACGTCGACGCCGGCCGCGACCAGCAGGTCGATGCGCTCTTCGTCTTTCGCGCCGACGCCGACCGCGGCGCCGACCAGCAGCTTGCCCTGCGAGTCTTTCGACGCCAGCGGGTGCTCGGTGGATTTCTGGATGTCCTTGACGGTGATCAGGCCGCGCAGTTCAAAGGCGTCGTTGACCACCAGCACGCGCTCCAGGCGGTGCTTGTTCATCAGGCGCTTGGCTTCGTCGCGGTCGGCGTCTTCCTTGACCACCACCAGCTTTTCGCGTGGGGTCATCTTGGCGCGGGCTTCGGCGTCCAGTTCCTGTTCGAACCGCAGGTCGCGGTTGGTGATGATGCCGACCACTTCCTTGCCTTCAACGACAGGGAAGCCGGAAATGCCGTATTGCTCGGTCAGTTTGATGACGTCGCGGATCTTCATGGTTGGCGGGATGGTGATCGGATCACGCAGCACGCCGGCCTCGAAACGCTTGACGCGCGCTACTTCACGGGCCTGATCTTTCGGATTCAGGTTCTTGTGAATGATGCCGATGCCGCCCTCTTGTGCCATGGCAATCGCCAGGCGCGCCTCGGTGACCGTATCCATCGCTGCCGACAGCAGAGGGATGTTCAGGCTGATATTGCGAGTCAGACGGGTTTTGAGGGACGTATCCGCAGGCAGAACGTTGGAGTACGCTGGGACGAGCAGCACGTCATCGAATGTGAGTGCTTTTTGAAGTAGACGCATAGCATTTCCTATAGGCGCAAAGCGGCATTATACAGGGATCGTGATTAATTGTCTGCAACTTCCCGAGCCATAGGTGGATTCTCATGATTCTATCTAAAAAAGACAGGTCTGCGGCGGTCCGCATAGCACAACCACTAGGTGCGCGAAAGTCGAACGTTCGAGCCGAGTCAAGCCAGACGAAGAGAAATAAATCATCGACGCTCCGCCAGCCGGGCTTTTAATCGTCCTCGCCAACAAAAAAAAGCCGCCCTCAGGCGGTCTCTTGTAGTCAGGTGATTCGGGCGCGCTTTTGACGCCGGCGCGCAACGGCGCCAACCAGGCCCAACCCGGCCAGCAGCATGGCGGAGGTCTCTGACTCCGAAACCGGGGACAATCCGTCATTAAACACGATCTTATCCAGCCCAAACTGTCCTTTACCTGTTTTAAAGGCGTTGCACGATCCCGAGACGTTGCAATAGTACCCATAGAAAAACAAGTCCGTCACTACGCCTGTAGTCAGGGTTCCGCTACCACCGAGGAACAGGGACGGGAGATTTGTGATATCAGTGAATTCACCGGTGCTCGGAAGACGATAGGCGTAGGTTGCATAACTCCCATCGGCGCGGTCTACGTCGACCGCGAAGTAAAGCCCGTTAGCTGGCACCGCATCCACCGGAGGAATATAGGCTGCAGAGACACCGCCAAATACCAGAGGTTGACCATCCGTTCTCGAAACATGCACCAAGGCATCGTTATAAGTGCTCAAGAAATTCGTGCTATTGCCCGCTGGGCAACTGCCATTAAGGCAACTGCCTGGATGTGAGCCATTCGAGAGTAATCCCAGGGGTCGGACCACATTCTTGATGTCTTGCATCTCGATGGTGTAGATGCCTTGCGTAATGTAGTCGCCCGTACTCAACACCGGTGCCGATGGCGTTGATGTCATATTGATGTGCTCAAAATCGATGACCGTGGCGGAGGCCGAGGCGCTGGAAAATACCGCAATCAGGCCCGATAACAATTGTGCACCCCAGGATTTCATACGCTAACTCCCTTAAAGTTTCGCGCATTAACGCGCTATCAATACAACAATATATTTTATATTAATAACAATAATGAAGGTTGTATGTAGCACAAAAGTGCTACAGCTTCGTGCTTGCATGTCACACGACAACCGGGCTCATTCCCTGCCTTGAGCCATGGGGAACTCAAACGCAATCAGCCTACTTGTCCTCAAGGAGAAAAAAATCGGCTGCAAGAACCAAGACGGCTCGCTGATCATAATATGATAGTCATTCTTCCAGACCTAACTCAGGCAATGACATGACCGAACCCCACGATTTGTACCGTCGCCATCTCGTCAAACTCCTGTCCAGCACGCTGCTGCTGCCGCTGGCCGGCGGCAACCGCGCTTCCGCTGCAACGGCGACCTTTGCTTATCCCGGGCTGGAACCGGCGTTCGACGCCGCAATCAAAGGGCTGGATCTGGTCGAAGACCTGCGTTTCGGCAGCGCCGCCAAGGCCGGTGGTTCGCCGGTCGCCGTCGCGGTAAAAACCCTCGACGACCTTGAAAACCTGTTCAATCCGCTGGAGGGCGACTTCAATGCGTCCGGCAGGCACGTCGGCGGCGCCGGCCCCAGCACCATCAACAGCGAAGTGCAGCGCTACGCAACCACCTTCAACGATCAGAATCACGTGCTGGAGGCGGACGGCCTGCGTTTGCAGGCCGTGCTCAACGGCGGACATTTCGACTCCTACCTGCGCGGCAACATCGCCACGGGACTGGCCAGCGGCGGCTTTTCCGCCGGCGCGGAAGGCGCATCGCTGCCGACCAGGCTGGCCGACATCGGGCTGACCGCGGCCGATCTCGCCAGCATCGAGGTGGGAACCTGCGTCGTCGGTGGCGGCCCCAGCGGCATCTCGGTGGTGGCCGCCAAGGATGCGGCTGCCGGTACCGTCACGTTTGAAGCGGTCAGCTCGGGCATCAAGGAAGGCTACAAGGGCAACTGGCACGTCACCTTCACCCGCTTCGCCTTCGCCCGCGTGGCGGCCGACGTCGCCAATGGGATGACCAGCGCCGTCAGGTTCAAGACGCCGGTGGCTTCCCCTGTCGCGCCGGGCATGTTCGCGCTGGGCGTCAAGTGCGCGCCCGGCTATCAGAACAATCCGATGGCCAATGACCGCGCCCGGGTGGTGTCGGTTTCGCCGGACCGCCTGAGCGTGACCTTCGACCGGCCGCTTGGCCTGGGCGCCCTGAGCCCCAACAGCGCTGACGGCGTGCTGTTCATCCCCGGCCTGACGTCGGGACAGATCTGGAGCAAACGCGCCTACGGCCCGCAGCGGCCGAATCAGGAGGTGCAGGCGCTGCAGGTGGAGTTCACCATGCCGGCGATGCCGCCGTTTGCCGGCGCCGCCTACACCAAGAAGGCGATCGAGGCCGCCATGGCCGGCGCGCCGGGCACGGCCTGGGGCTACTGGCCTGCGGTGTGGCTGTACACCTTCAACCCCAACGGCCTGGCGCGCAGCCCCGGCGAGCCATGGGTCGAGCTCGACATCCTGGAAATCTTCACGAATTTCCAGCGCGGGCAATCGGTCTGGACCGGCGCCCTGCACAACCAGCCCTATACCCGCCAGCGCGCCCTGAAACAGGCCGGCACCAATCGCGCACGCAACGGCGGCACCTGGCTGCCCACCGTCGTCAACCGCGAGACCTTGACGCCGGACGCCATGAACCTGATGCTGGCCGAGCCGCTCACCTCCGGGACCAGGCATACGGTGGGCGTGATCTGGACCCGCGACAAGGTGCTGCATTATGTCGATGGCGTGCCCGTCGCGGAGTCGAACTGGGTGGCGCCCGCCAAATATCCGCACCAGCTCGGCATCAACCTGGCCTGCGGTTCGCTGGCCGGCAACTACGCCGGCGCCCTGTTCTTCCCGCAACAGGATAGCCAGGCCAGCAGCCAGTTCCTCAAGATCCATTCGATCAAAAGCTGGGAACTCGGTTGACAGTTGCCTTGAATCATGGCGAAATCTGCGGATGCCTTACTGGAGCGCTTTATGAATCACCGCAACGCACTGCTCGCCGCCGTGCTGCTGGCCGCCTCATCGCTGGCCACGGCGCAATACATCTGGATCGACGACAAGGGCGTCAAGCAGCTGTCGGACCGGCCGCCGCCGCCGAACATCCCGGAAAAACGCATTTTGAAAGCGCCCGGCAAGCCGATGTTCAATCCGTATGCGCCGGCCGACACGGCGCCGGCCAGCGCCGAGGCCGCCCCGCCCTCCGCCACGCTGGCCGAGCGCAACGCCGACTTCGCCAAGCGCAAGCTGGAAACCGCCGAGGCGGCCCAGCGCGCCGCCGACCAGGCCCGCAACAAGGCGGCGCAAGTCGCCAACTGCGACGCCGCCCGCAAGAACCAGCAGGCGCTGGACCAGGGCATCCGCCTCACCACTTTCGACAAAAACGGCGAACGCGGCTACATGGACGATGCCCAGCGCGAGGATTTGCGTAAAAACACGCAAAAAGTGTTGGCCGATTGCAAATAGATGCTCTCTCTTTCGGCCCGGCTGCCGTATGATATCGCTATCAGTATCAATCTTTAGCGAATAGCACTAATGACGAAGACTCAAGCGGGCAAGAGCCGCGCCAGCGGCCGCATCACCCTGGCGATGGTGGCGGACAGGGCCGGCGTGGCCACGATGACCGCCTCGCGCGCCATCACCCAGCCGGACATGGTGTCGCAAGCCCTGCGCGACCGCGTCGAGAAAGCCGTGGATGAACTCGGCTATGTGCCGAACCGCGCCGCCCGCGCGCTGGCCTCGTCGCAGTCGAAGGTGATCGCGGTGCTGGTGCCGTCGCTGTCGAACGCCGTGTTCACCGAGGTGCTGGCCGGCATCCAGGACGCGCTGGACGCCGACGACTACCAGATCCTGATCGGCAACACCCGCTATTCCGACAAGCAGGAAGAAAAGCTGATCGGCACCTACCTGCAATCGAACCCGGACGGCATGCTGCTGTCGGGCCTGACGCACAGCCCGCGCGTGCAGCAAATCCTGACCACCTCGCGCGTGCCGGTGGTGTCGATGATGGACATGTCGACCGATCCCGACCAGATGACCGTCGGCTTCTCGCAATTCCAGGCCGGCCACGCGATGACGCGCTACCTGCTGGACAAGGGCCACAAGCGCATCGGCTTCATCGGCGCACAGCTCGACGAACGGACGCTGCGCCGCGCCGAAGGCTACCGCAAGGCCATGCAGGAGGCCGGCCTGGCCGACCCGAAACTGGAAGTGATGGTCGGCGAACCGTCCACCATCGCGCTCGGCGCCGAGCTGCTGGGCCGCATGCTGGCGCAGGCGCCCGACTGCGACGCCATTTTCTGCTGCAACGACGACCTGGCCCACGGCGCCATCTACCAGTCCCAGCGGCGCGGCATCGCGGTGCCGTCGCAACTGGCCATCTGCGGCTTCAACGACCTGCCCGCCTCGGCCTGGATGAATCCGTCGCTGACCACCATCGGCACGCCGCGCTACCGCATCGGCTACGAGGCGGCCACGCTGCTGCGCGCGGTCATCAAGGGCGAAGCGCCGGCCACGCGCCAGATCGACCTCGGCTTCACGCTGATGGCGCGCGAAAGCGCCTGATCCCTCGGCGACGCCCGCTGCTGCGTCGCAACATCGATAGTGCTTTACAAATTTTTCAATCCGTCTAAACTCGCTGGAACTGTTAGCGCTATCATTCATATGCAATCAACTACCTACGACAGGCAAACACGCTGGGTCATCATGGGCGTCAGCGGCTGCGGCAAGAGCTCGGTCGGGCTGCAACTGGCCAGCGCGCTGGAAGTGCCCTTCCTCGAAGGCGACGCCTACCACTCCTATGCCAACGTGGCCAAGATGACGGCCGGCGTGCCGCTCACCGACACCGACCGCGCCGACTGGCTGCGGGCGCTGCACACGGAAATCCGCGACGCGCGCCTCAGGCACAGCGGCCTGGTGCTGTCCTGCTCGTCGCTGAAGCGCAGCTACCGCGACCTGCTGCGCAGCGCCGATCCGGCGTTGCGCTTCGCCCACCTGGCCGGCCCGCGCGAACTGATCGCCGCCCGCATGCAGGCGCGCAAGGACCATTACATGCCGACCGCCTTGCTCGACAGCCAGCTGGCGACGCTGGAACCGCTGCAGGACGACGAGGCCGGCATGGTGCTCGACATCGCCCAGGAGCCGGAGGCGCTGGTGCGCCAGATCCTGCATACTTGATGGCGACGCAGTTACCGCTATCAAATCAGCTTCTCCCCGAGGTGGCAGGAACGGCCATTTCGTTCAGGCAGTGATACCCTTGCTGCCTGCTTTTACATGCGCATGAAGACGACCGTGAACAAACAACTGACCTGGCGCGAAAAAATCAGCTACGGCGTGGCCGACATGGGGTTCAATTTCTATTGGACCAACATCGCCACCTACCTGCTGTTTTTCTACACCGACGTGTTCGGCATCTCGGCCGCCGCCGCCGCGTCGATGATGTTCACAATCAAGCTCATCAACGCCTTCACCGATCCCATGATCGGCGCCGTGGCCGACCGCACCGCCACCCGCTGGGGCAAGTTCCGTCCTTATCTGGTGTGGGTGCCGCTGCCGCTGGCCTGCGCCGCCGTGCTGACCTACACCACGCCGGACCTGTCGCAAGGCGGCAAGGTGTTTTGGGCCTACGGCACCTATCTGGCCATGATGGTGTGCTACACCTGCATCAACATTCCCTACAACGCCCTGTCCGGCGTGCTGTCGGCCGACGCCCAGGAGCGCTCCACCGTCAACGGCCTGCGCTTCATCTTCGCCTTCGGCGGCGGCATGCTGGTGACCTCGGCCACGCCATGGCTGGTGCACACGCTGGGCGCCGGCAACGCCCGGCTCGGCTGGCAACTGACCATGCTGGCGTGGAGCGCGCTGGCGTCCGTGCTGTTCGTGCTGACGTTCCTGAACACGCGCGAGCGTATCGCGCCGTCCCCGGCGCAGAAGAGCAATATCTGGCAGGACGTCGGCGACCTGGCGCACAACCGGCCGTGGATCGTGCTGTTTATCCTGGCGCTGGTCATCATGATCACCATCACGCTGCGCACCACCAGCGCCGCCTACTATTTCAAGTACGTGGTGCAGCGCGAGGACCTGATGTCGGGCTTCGTGCCGGCCTACATGGGCGCGGCCGCCGCCGGCGCCTCGCTGACGCCGCTGATGACGCGCTTCGTCGACAAGAAGAAGCTGATGATGATCCTGATGAGCATCACCGCCGTGCTGTCCTCCGCCTTCTTCTTCGTGCCCAAGGACCAGGTGTGGCTGATGTTCGCGCTGCAGATCGGCATGGGCCTGGCGCTGGGACCAAAGTCGCCGCTGGCCTTCTCGATGTACGCCGACACCGCCGACTACAACGAATGGCGCACCGGACGACGCGCCACGGCGATGACCTTTGCCGCCGCCACCTTCTCGCAAAAGCTCGGCACCGCGATTGCGGTGGCGGTGATCGGCTCGCTGTTCACCCGGCTGGGCTACGTGGCCAACGCCGCGCAGAGCGAAGGCTCGCAGGCCGGCATCGTCTGGCTGATGTCCTTTATTCCGGCCGCCTTCGCGCTGTTCGCGGTGGCCGTGATGTTCTTCTACAACCTTGATAACAACAAGCTGCTGCAGATTCAGGCGGATCTGGAAGCGCGCAAATCCTGACGGAGAGAGATATGCTACGCCCTACCCACAATGGCGACCGCTACGAATTGACCAGCCCCACGGCCATGCCGCAAGCAGCAGGCTTCCTGTGGAATCAGAAGATGATGATACAGGTCACCTGCCGCGGCTACGCCACCGCGCAGTTCATGCAGCCGGAACCCGCCAAATACGCCCACGCGCCCAACCTGGAGGCCAAGACCTTCATGCAGCCGGAGCAGAACTACTACGCCCACCACCCGGGCCGCTTCTTCTACATCAAGGACGAGGAAACCGGCGCGCTGTTCTCCGCGCCATACGAGCCGGTGCGCGCGCCGGTGGACAGCTACAGCTTCTCGGTCGGCAAGAGCGATCTGGCCTGGACCATCGAACACCTGGGCGTGCGGGTGGAACTGAGTCTCAGTCTGCCGGTGGCGGACGTGGTGGAATTGTGGTCGCTGCGCGTGACCAATATCTCCGGCCGCGCGCGCAAGCTCAGCGTCTATCCCTATTTCCCGATCGGCTACATGTCGTGGATGAACCAGTCCGGCGAATATCGCTCCGACCTGGGCGGCGTGGTCGCCAGCAGCGTCACGCCGTACCAGAAGGTGGCGGACTACTTCAAGCAGAAGGACTTCAAGGACAAGACCTACTTCCTGTGCGAGCAGGCGCCGGATGCCTGGGAGGTGCGCCAGTCGGCGTTCGAGGGCGAAGGCGGCTTGCACTATCCGTCCGCCATCGCCGCCACGCAACTGGGCGACAGCGACGCCCGCTACGAAACGCCAACCGCCGCCGTGCAGTACCGACTGCCGCTGAACGACGGCGAAACGCGCGACTACCGCTTCCTGTTCGGCCCCGCCTTCGATGACGCCGAGATCCTGGCGCTGCGCGCCAAGTACCTGAGCGCCGCCGCCTTCCAGGCCACGCGCGATGAATACGCCGCCTACGTCGCCAGCGGCCAGGGCTGCCTGCGCATCGCAACGCCGGATGCGGACCTCGATAACTTCGTCAACAATTGGCTGCCGCGCCAGGTGTTCTACCATGGCGACGTCAATCGTTTAAGCACCGACCCGCAGACCCGCAACTACCTGCAGGACAATATGGGCATGAGCTTCATCAAGCCCAGCGTGATGCGCAAGGCCTTCCTGCACGCGCTGTCGCAGCAGGAAGCCAGCGGCGCCATGCCGGACGGGATTCTGCTGACCGAGGGCGCGGAGCTCAAGTACATCAACCAGGTGCCGCACACCGACCACTGCGTGTGGCTGCCGGTGGCGCTCAAGGTCTACCTCGACGAAACCGCCGACTACGACATCCTCCACGAAGACGTGGTGGGCAAGGACAGCGGCGTCGCGCTCACCGTCTCCGAGCGCGTGAGCAGCGCCATGGACTGGCTGCTGCAGGCGCGCGACAAGCGCGGCCTGAGCTACATCGCCCAGGGCGACTGGTGCGACCCGATGAACATGGTGGGCTACAAGGGCCGCGGCGTGTCCGGCTGGCTGACCGTGGCCACCGCCTACGCACTCAATCTGTGGGCGGAGATTTGCGAAACCACCGGCGCCAGTTCCTCGCTGGCGGAAAGCGCCAGGCACTTCCGCGCCGGCGCGCGCACCGTCAACCGCGCCGCCAACGAACACCTGTGGGACGGCGACTGGTTCGCGCGCGGCATCACCGACGACAACGTCACCTTCGGCATCCGCAAGGACCAGGAAGGCCGCATCTGGCTCAATCCGCAGGCCTGGGCGATACTCGGCGGCGCCGCCAACGCCGGCCAGCGCGCCTCGATGGTGGCGCAGGTGCACGAGCAGCTGGTGACGCCCTACGGCGTGCAGATGTTCGCGCCGCCGTTCAGCGCCATGCGCGACGACGTCGGCCGCGTCACGCAAAAGCATCCCGGCTCGGCGGAGAATGGCGCGGTGTACAACCACGCCGCCATCTTCTACATCTACAGCCTGTACACGGCCAATGAAGGCGACCGCGCCTACGACCTGCTGCGCCGCATGCTGCCCGGCCCGAGCGAGGAAGACTATCTGCAGCGCGGCCAGCTGCCGGTGTTCATCCCGAATTACTATCGCGGCGCGTACCACGAATATCCGCGCACGGCCGGCCGCTCCAGCCAGTTGTTCAACACCGGCACGGTGTCGTGGGTGTACCTGTGCTTTGTCGAAGGCCTGTGCGGCCTGAAAGGCAACAGCGACGGCCTGACCATCAAGCCGCAACTGCCTTCGCACTGGGACGCCATCAAGGTGGTGCGCCAGTTCCGCCATGCGACCTTCAACGTGTCTATACAACGCGCCGACGTCAGCGAAATTCAGGTCTGGCAGGACGGTAATCGTTTGACTGAAAACGTTATCAAAGGTATCGTTGCAGGCGGAGCATACGCGCTGGAGGTCTTGATTCCGCGCTGAAGATTAACTAAAAAATTATAAGGACACTGTATCGTATGAAGAAGCGTCTCTGGCTGTCTCTGGCACTGGCTTATCCACTGATGTTAACCGGCGCCGCACACGCCGCGGACGCATCCCAACCTTGGCTGGACGCCAGGCAGTCGCCGGATGCGCGCGCCGAGCAACTGGTCAAGGCGATGACGCTGGATGAAAAAATCCAGACCGTGTTCGCCTACTTCTCGACCGAGTTCTCGCCGAAAAAATACGAACAGCCCAAGGAAGGCCGTCCTGATTCGGCCGGCTGGGTGCCGGGCATCGCCCGCCTTGGCCTGCCGTCGCAGTGGCAATCGGACGCCGGCGTCGGCGTCGCCACGCAGGCCGTGTCCAAGAAGCCTTACGAGCGCACCTCCCTGCCTTCCGGCCTGGCCACCACCGCCACCTGGAATCCCGAGCTGGCCTTCGCCGGCGGCGCCATGATCGGCAGCGAAGCGCGCAGCACCGGCTTCAACGTGCTGCTGGCCGGCGGCGTCAACCTGATGCGCGAACCGCGCAACGGCCGCAACTTCGAATACGGCGGTGAAGATCCCCTGCTGGCCGGCCACATGGTCGGCGCGCAGATCAAGGGCATCCAGTCGAACCACATCATTTCGACGGTCAAGCACTACGCCTTCAACGACCAGGAAACCAACCGCAATCACATCAACGTCAAGATCGACGACCAGGCCGGCCGCATGTCGGATCTGCTGGCGCTGCAATTCGCCATCGAGGCCGGCCAGCCTGGCTCGGTGATGTGTTCCTACAACCGCGTCAACGGCGACTACGCCTGCGAGAACGATTACCTGCTCAACCAGGTGCTCAAGCAGGACTGGAAGTATCCGGGCTATGTGATGTCCGACTGGGGCGCGACCCACTCGACCATCCCGGCGGCCAACCGCGGCCTGGACCAGCAGTCCGGCTTCCCCTTCGATAAATCCGGCTACTTCAACGAAGCGCTGAAGGAAGCGGTGGTCAACCGCCACGTGCCGGAAGCGCGCCTGGACGACATGGTCAAGCGCATCACGCGCACCATGTTTGCCAACGGCGTGGTGGAGCATCCGGTGGCGACGCCGACGTCGGCCGACGCCGGCATCGACTTCACCGCGCACGGCAAGGTGTCGCAGGCCGACGCCGAAGAAGCCATCGTGCTGCTGAAGAACCAGCACAACCTGCTGCCGCTGGCGGCCAACGTGCGCAGCATCGCCATCATCGGCGGCCACGCGGACGTCGGCGTGCTGTCGGGCGGCGGTTCGGCGCAGGTCTACCCGAAAGGCGGTTCGGCCGTGCCGAACGAAGGCCCGAGCTATTTCCCTGGCCCGATCGTCTATCACCGCTCGTCGCCGATGGGCGAACTGGCTAGGCTGACCAAGGCCAGGCTGACCTACAACGACGGCAAGGACGCCGCCGCCGCCGCCAAGCTGGCGGCCAGCAGCGACGTGGTGATCGTCTTCGGCACCCAGTGGATGGCCGAGAGCTTCGACGCCGACGACCTGAATCTGCCGGGCCAGCAAAATGCGCTGATCGCCGCCGTGGCCAAGGCCAATCCAAAAACCGTGGTGGTGTTGCAGACCGGGGGGCCTGTGGTCATGCCGTGGCTGGAGAACGTCGGCGCGGTGGTGGAAGCCTGGTACGCGGGTTCCAACGGCGGCGCGGCGATTGCCCGCGTGCTGAGCGGCGAAGTCAATCCGTCCGGTCACCTGCCGGCCACCTTCCCTGCTTCGCTGGCCCAGCTGCCGCGTCCGAAGCTCGATGGCGACGCCAAGACCAAGGATGAAAACCTCATCGAGAAGTTCGTCACCGACTACAACATCGAAGGCGCTGCGGTCGGCTACAAGTGGTTCGACCTGAAAGGCCACAAGCCGCTGTTCCCGTTCGGTTACGGCCTGTCGTACACCAGCTTCGCTTACGACGACCTGAGCGCCCAGCCTGCGGGCAAAGGCATCGAGGTCAGCTTCAGCATCAAGAACACCGGCGCGCGTGACGGCAAGGCGGTCGGCCAGGTGTACGTGTCGCCGGTGGCTGGCGGCTGGGAAGCGCCGAAGCGCCTGGGCGGCTGGAACAAGCTGGCGCTGAAGGCCGGCGCCAGCGGCAAGGCCACGGTGAAGATCGATCCGCGTCTGGTGGGCGTGTACGACAGCGCCAGCAAGACCTGGAAGATCGCCGCCGGCGAATACCTGGTGACGCTGGCCGAATCGGCCGGCGCCAAGCCGGCTGCCAGCGTCAAGGTCAAGCTGGACGCGACCAGCGTGGACGTCAACGGCCGGTAAGGCCGTCAGTCCTCGGCGGACAAGGCGCCCAGCAGCGGCGCCGGTCCAAGGCGGAAGGTGCGCTTGACGGTGGCCTCGTCAAAATAATGCGTGTAAATGGCGCGCACCTTCTGCTCTTCCGTCATGGCTTTCAATGCCGCCGCATAGTGCTGGCGCACTACCGGCGAAATCGTTTGCTTCGACAGGTAGATGCCGGTGAACCGGGGCGTCGCCTCGGGCAGCGGCACGATCACCGTGTGCGCTTTCAATCGGCTGTGCTTCAGGTATTTGCCGTAGATGGGCGGCGTTGCCAGCGTGCCGTCGGCACGGCCCATTTCCAGCTTGCTGAAAACAGTTTCGAAATCATTCACCAGCTCAAGACGGCCGGCAGCGGCCAGCAGCGCCAGCTGGGTCTCGATGGCGGTGTCGTAAGCCAGGCCGCGCGTGACGTTAAGGCGTCCGCTGCCGCGCGCGACAAAGTCGCTCAGGCTGGCGTATTGCTGGCCGCCTGACTGCGCCAGCACCAGGTCATATTGCAGCCAGGCGTAAGGCAGATAATGCGCGTAGGCGTCGCGCTCGGGCGTGCGCAGCGATCCCATGGTCATGTCGATGCGCCCCGCCGCCAGTTCGACGAACAGGCGCTGGCGCGGATACCAGTGGAATTCGAACTTGCAGCCGGTGCGGCGTCCCATCTCGTTGGCGACATCGACCGCGATGCCGGCGATCCGCCCCTGGTCGCGATAGGAGGTGTAGCCCAGGTCGCTGAGGCCGACGCGCGTCACGGGCGGACAGAGCGCTTCCGCATGCGCGGCGGGCAGGCTCCACCAAAACGTGGCGATCAGGAACATCCGGTTGCGTCTCATCATGGACTCTTTTCCGCTAGTAACGATGAGTGTATCTTAGGTTGGCCCAGGGCGGCGAGGAAGGCCCATCTCCGCAAAGCCTGTTTGCAACAGTGCAAAGCGCGTGCCATCGACGGCGGTACACTTGGCGCTATGCCGCTCACTCCCAACAAGCAAGCCGAATTGCAGCGCGCCCTGCAGGACGCGGTGGACGATCACGCCATGCTGGCGGCGATGCCGGACCTGCAGCCGATGGCCGGCACGCCGCCGCTGCCGGCCGCGCTCATCGCCGACGCCGGGTTCCACATCGTGCGCCACAAGGACAGCGGCTGCGTGCAGTTTGTATTTCCGTCGGCCGGCCCGTCGCTGGCGCCGCAGGCCGGCTGGGACTGGATCGTGCAGGCGACGCTGAACGCCAGGGAGCGCATGACGCAGGCGATGATCGACAAGATCGAAGCGCATAACAAGCCGGAGCGCCTGCTGGCCCTGCGGCATGGCTATGGGCAGACCGCCACGCCGCAGGAACTGGCGGCGGCGCGCGGGCGCAAGGTGCTGTTGCTGGTGCACGGCGTGTTCAGTTCGACGGCCGGCGCGTTTGGCGAGCTGGATCTGGCGCCGCTGCTGGAACGCTATGAGGGCCGGGTGTTCGGCTACGACCACTGGACCATCGCCAGGACGCCGCAGCAAAACGCGCTGAACCTGTTGCAGCGGCTGCCGTTCAATGGCAACTGGGAGGTGGACATCCTGTGTCACAGCCGTGGCGGGCTGGTGGTGCGCTCGATGTTGAGCGAGGGGATGGTCGATATCGTGCGGGCGCGGGCTGGGCGCATCGGCAAGCTGGGCAAGGTGATCTTCGTGGCGGCGGCCAACCAGGGATCGCCGCTGGCGGAGCCGGAGCAGATCCAGCAATTGCTGAACGCGGCGGCGCTGCTGGCGTCGCTCAGCGGCGGCATGGCGCTGGATCTGGTGATCGGGCTGGCGCGGATGGTGGTGTCGCTGGGCTTTGGCCGGCCGAGCGTGCAGGCGCTGGCGAGCGGCTCCACGCTGATCAAGCTGCTGGACGACAGCGGCTCGCTGCTGACCAGCGCCAACAGCTACTTTGCGCGCGCCAACTTCGACTTCGGCGACTCGGTGCTGGAGCAGACCGGCTCCCTACTCAGCCGCGCGCTGATGACGGATGCCAACGACATGGTGGTCCCCTACGCCGGCGTCCTCCTCCCCCACGCCACGCCGGACGCGGGCCAGATCCTCAGCTTCGGCAGCGCCGAGCAGAAACAAAACCAGGTCTGGCACACCGAATTCTTCCGCCAGCAAGCAACGCGGGATTTCGTGCTTCAGCATCTGCCATAGCATTCAAACAGGCGCGGGGTTTTTGCGGCGGCGGCGGGCGTTCTTGGGGTCGGCGATCAGGGGGCGGTAGAGTTCGATGCGGTCGTGGGCGCGCAGGACGGTGTCCAGCGGCTTTTTCTTGGCGTAGATGCCGGTTTGCAGCTGGCTCAGGTCCAGCCCCGGCACCTCCTGCAGCACGCCGCTCAGGGCGATCGCCTGCTCCAGCGTGGTGC
Organism: Duganella alba; assembly: GCF_009674495.1. Classification (GTDB taxonomy): domain Bacteria; phylum Pseudomonadota; class Gammaproteobacteria; order Burkholderiales; family Burkholderiaceae_D; genus Rugamonas; species Rugamonas alba. The sequence continues at coordinate 22,863 of NZ_WKJN01000020.1, forward strand.
CGACCGGTACTTGCAGCTCGCGCAGGAACTGCACCGCGTCGCTGGCATAGCACACCTGGATCGAGAAGGTCTCAGCCGCCATACACCGTTTCCGCCCGCTTGCAGAAGGAATCGACCATGCTGTTGGCGATCATGCCGAACACCGGCCCCACCAGCTTGTCGAGCAGGCCGCTGGAAAACTCGTAATGCAGGTCCAGCTCGATCTTGCAGGCGTCGTCGCGCAGCGGCTTGAACGACCAGACGCCGTCCAGGCACTTGAAAGGACCGTCCACCAGCTTCATCTTGATGGTGGTCGGCGCCGTGTTTTCATTGGACGTGGTAAAACTCTGCTTGACGCCGTGGTAGTTGATGCCGACACTGGCCACCACGACATTGCCATTCCGCTCACGGATCTCGACCCCACCGCACCACGGCAAGAATTTGGGATAGTCCTCGATGCCAGCCACCAGATCAAACATTTGCTGCGCGCTGTAACCCAGGAAAACTGATTTGTGTACTACTGCCATTGTCTAACCATTTGCTATGATGTTGAATTATTCGCGTCCGACGGCGCGCAGCAGTAGTTTAACCGATACCCACACATGACCATAGCTGATAACAAAAAAGCCTTTTTTGACTACTTCATCGAAGACCGCTTCGAAGCCGGCATCGTGCTCGAAGGCTGGGAAGTCAAGGCCATCCGCGACGCCCGCGTGCAGATCAAGGAAGCCTACGTCACCATCAAGGGCGACGAGCTGTACCTGTTCGGCGCCCACATCAGCGCCCTGCCGACCGCCTCCACCCACATCAGCCCGGAAGCCGTGCGCACCCGCAAGCTGCTGCTGCACCGCCAGGAGATCGACAAACTGATCGGCAAGGTGGTGCGCGCCGGCTACACGCTGGTGCCGCTCAACCTGCACTACAAGGGCGGCCGCGTGAAATGTGAAATCGGCCTGGCCAAGGGCAAGAAAATGCACGACAAACGTGCCACGGAGAAAGATCGCGACGGCAAGCGCGAAGTGGCGGCCGCGATGAAGACCCACGCGCGCTAAAACTGTTGCGCGCCCCGTACACAACCCGGTCCCGTACCGGGTTTTTTATCGCCGGGAGAATTTCTAATTAGAAACATCCATGCTAAACTGGACGAAGATGATTTTACATTCGCGGCCAGCGCTTGGCCGCGACCGGACAGAAACTTGACGACGAGGCTATCATGGCGCTGAAAACTGCAATGGCTCTGGCGGCCGGGCTGACGCTGCTGGCAGGATGCGCATCGCGCTATACGCCGACGCCGCTGGCAGCCAACTTCCCCACCACCAAGCAGGCCAAGCTGCAAGCGGCCTATCACTGGGGCGTTATTTCCGACAATATCGAGAAACGCGTCGTGGCCGAGCTGAAGAAAAGCCCGCCGCGCCCGGTGTACATCAATGAACCGAAGGACGCGACGCCGTTCCAGCACGCGCTGGCGACCCAGCTGACCACCTCGCTGGTGAACGACGGTCACGTGGTCTCGCGCACCCCGGCCGGCTCGCTGAAGGTCGAGATGGACGTGCAGGCCGTGACCTTCAGCGCCAACCGTCCGCAATACCGCTACCACGGCGAACGCGCCATCCTCGGCAGCGGCGTCTGGCTGCTGAGCGAAATCGAAGCCCCGGCCCTGCTCAACGTGGCGGTCGGCGCCGGCGCCTGGGACGCCTACGACTGGTTCAACGCCCAGTTCGCCCCGGGCGACACGCCGAAGACCGAAATCATCGTCACCGTTTCGGTGTCCGACCAGTACCGCTATGTGGCGCGCAGCACCTCCGCCTATTACGTGGCCGACAGCGACCGTATCCTGTACGGCATCGTCGATCCCAAGCCCGAAGAACCTAAACTGACCCGTACCTTCCAGGTACGCGGAGACATGTAATGCTGATGAAATCCCTGACGCGCGCCGCCGTGCTGGCCGCGCCACTGCTGATGCTGGCGGCCTGCTCCTCGTCGCCGAAGAACGAAGAAGGCAACTACGCCACCATTTCGCCCAACCAGTTCATCAACGCCAACTACAAGGCCGCCGACGCGCTGCTGCAGCAACTGAGCGGCAAGCTGGTGGCAGACAAGCCGCTGATCGTCGCCACCGTGGTCAATATCGACGCGCTGGATCAAACGACTACCCTGGGCCGCCTGGTGTCGGAACAGGTGTCGACGCGCATGGCGCAAGGCGGCCTGAGCATGCTGGAAATGAAGCTGCGCAACAGCGTCTACCTGAAGCGCAACCAGGGCGAGCTGATGCTGACCCGCGAAATCGGTGAAGTCGCCACCAGCCACAATGCGCAGGCGATCGTGGTCGGGTCCTATGCGGAGACCAGCGACATGGTGTTCATCAACATCAAGGTGATCCAGCCGAACACCAACTTCGTGCTGGCCGGTCATGACTACGTGCTGGCCAAGGAAGCCATCGTCCGCTCGATGCTCCAGCGTTAAAGCAGCAGCGGCAGCACCTCCACCGCCGACGCCTCCACTTTCAGGCCGATCAGGTCGTCCGCCCGGGTTTTGCCCAGGTTGATGGCCGCGATCGGCTTGTTTGCTTGCGCCGCCAGCTTGGCGAAGCGGAAGCCCGAAAACACCATCAGCGACGAGCCGACCACCAGCACCGCATCCGCCTCGTCGGCCCATTGCAGGGCGTCGGCGGTGCGCTGCGGCGGGATATTATCGCCAAAGAAGATCACGTCGGGCTGCAACACGCCGCCGCAGGCCGCGCACACCGGCAGCTGGAAGTCCTGGAATTCATCCAGCTCGACCTCGGCGTCACCGTCCGGCCGCGCCTCCGGCACCACCTCGCCCGCCGGCCCGGTCGGCACCAGCGACGGATTGGCCTGCGCCAGCCAGTCCTGGATCTCGCTGCGCGGATGGACGGCGCGGCATTCCAGGCACAGCACGCCGTGGATATTGCCATGCAGCTCGATCAGCCTGCGGCTGCCGGCAGCCGTGTGCAGGCCGTCGACGTTTTGCGTGATGATGGCGTGGATGCGGCCGGCCGCTTCCAGCTCGGCCAGCGCGCGGTGGCCGGCGTTTGGCGCGGCGCCGGCCAGGGTCGGATAGCCGGCCATGCTGCGCGCCCAGTAACGGCGCCGAACGGCCTCGGATTTGCGGAAATCCGGTCCCTGGATCGGATTGCGGCCGCGCCGCACGCCGTCCTTGTCGCGGTAGTCGGGAATGCCGGACGCCGTGCTCAGGCCGGCGCCGGTCAGCACCAGCACGCGCTCGTGGCGCTGCAGGAAGCTGCTCAATTGGTCAATTTGCTGGTTCAGGTTCATATGCGCATGGTAGCCTAAAAATTATTTCCCGATTTGTAGAACCGTTTGCGTTCGGCAAGGCATTAACGGGAAAAATGGAGGAAGTTGCATGACCCCGGATTCAGATGACGCACAGCTGCTGGGCAGGATCGCTGCCGGGGACAGGCACGCCTTCGAGAAACTTTACCGGTCGTATTTTCCACGTCTGTCGCGTTTTGCCGGGCGCATGGCGCGCAATCCGGCGCTGATCGAAGAAGTGGTCAATGACACCATGTTGGTCGTCTGGCAAAAGGCGGCCAGCTATGACGGCAGCTGCAAGCCTTCCACCTGGATTTTCGCGATCGCCTACCGCAAGACCCTGAAAGGCTTGAAACTGACCGACGAGCCGGTCGAATCGGATGCGTCGCTGTACGAAGATGAGGGCGACAGCCGGCCGGAACAAGTGCTCGGCCGCCAGCAATTGCAGCAGACCGTGGCCGACGCGCTCGATGCGCTGCCGGCGGCGCAGCGGGCGGTGATGGTGCTGACTTATTATCACGAGATGGCGTATGCCGATATCGCCGAGATTGTCGAGTGCCCGCTCAACACGGTCAAGACCCGCATGTTTCATGCGCGGCACAGATTGAAGGATTTGTTGTGGAACGAAAGAGAGAGCAGCCAATGAACGGGCGCGTGTTCAGACTGGATATCCCGGTGCACCAGGCGGTGCAGGAATTGCTGCCGTGGTATGCGTCGGCGCAGCTGTCGGCCGACGAGACGCGGCGTGTGCACGAGCACCTGCAAGGCTGCGCCCAGTGCCGTCATGCGCTGGAATGGGAGCACGGCATGCGTGCCGAGGCGGCGGCGTCCGCGGACAGCCTGCCGGACGGCGTCGACATGGAAGGCGCATTGGCGCGGCTGCTGCCGGCGCTGGGGCCGCAGGAGCGCACCGCCGCAACGATGGCCGGCGACGGCGTCGCGCCTGCTGTGGCGACGAGCGCGGCGGCGGCCGATGCCGCATCGGCCGCATCCATCGCGGCCCACGGGCCGGACACTGGCGCGACGTCCGCACACCGCGTATCGTGGTGGCGCGCGGCCGCCGCCAATCAGCCATCCTGGCTGCGCTGGGCGGTTGCGGCGCAATGGATGGCGATCATCGGCCTGGGCACGCTGCTGCTGCGTCCCGACGCCGATCCGGCCACCTACCGCACGCTGGGCGCCGGCGCGGCGGCCATGGGCAACCTGGTGGTGGTGTTCCAGCCCAGCACCAGCGAGCGCGAACTGCGCCGCATCCTGCAAGCGCAAAACGCCCGCGTGGTCGACGGCCCGACCGTGACCGACGCTTACCTGCTCAACGTTCCCGCCGCCAGCCGTGCCCAGGCCTTGCAGGCATTGCGCGCCGAGTCCGCCGTCAAACTGGTGGAGCCGCTGGACGGCGGCAGCGCACCGTGAACGCCTTCTGCAAGCGCGTGGCGCTGCTGCTGGCCTGCCTGACCGCGCTGGCTGGCCAGCCGGCACACGCGCAGGATGCGCCCATCGTCAGCACCGCCTACGAATCCGGCGAGCATCAGGTGCTGGTGATGCTGCGCCTGCCCGCCGCCCACTATCGGCCGGACGCCAGCTACGGCGGCCGCTACCTCGACGACAGCGGCCGCAGCGCGCGCCGTCGCCGCGCCGAGGAACTGGCGCAGCAGCACGGCCTGGCGCTGCTGGACGACTGGCCGATGCCGGTGCTGGGCATCGACTGCTACGTGATGCGCTATCCGGACGACGAAACCGCCGACCACGTGATCGCCCTGCTGACGCACGATCCGCAGGTGGAATGGGCGCAGCCGGTGGCGCGCTTCAGCGGCATGGGACAGGAGGCGGCCAGCGCCGATCCGCTCTATCCGGTACAGCCGGCCGCGCGCTACTGGCACGTGGCCGAACTGCACCGCTACACCACCGGCCGCAACGTCAAGGTCGCCGTGGTCGACAGCGGCATCGACGCCGGCCATCCCGACCTGCAAGGCCAGTTGACCGTCAACAGCAACTTCGTCGATGCCGGTCCCACGCCGCCGGAGAACCACGGCACGGCGGTGGCCGGCATCATCGCCGCCCGCGCCGGCAACGGCGGCATCATCGGCGTGGCGCCGCAAGCGCGGCTGATGGGCTTGCGGGCCTGCTGGCAACTGCCCGACCAGGCCACCCGATGTAACAGCTTCACGCTCGCCAAGGCCATCAACTACGCCATCCTGAACGGCGCCAGGGTCATCAACCTCAGCCTGTCCGGTCCGCCCGACAGGCTGCTGGACCGTCTGCTGGACGTGGCGCTGGAGCGCGGCATCGGCGTGGTCGGCGCGGTCGATGCGCAGAACAGCGGGCCGGCCTTCCCCGCCAGTCATCACGGCGTGCTGGCGGTGGCGTCGCAGGGGCGCGGCGTCAAAACGGGGCCGGGCGATCCGCTGCTGCTGGCGCCGGGCAACGACATCCCCACCACCGCGCCGGGCGGGCGCTGGGCCTTCGTCAACGGCAGCTCGTATGCGGCGGCGCACGTCTCCGGCATGCTGGCGCTGCTCGACGAATTGCAGCCGGATGCCTCCCCCGCACAATTGCGCACCCTGCTGCAACCGGCGGCGGCGCTCAACGCTGGTAACATCGACGCATGCGCCACTATCGCCCGCCTTGTCCGCCAATCCAACTGCGCCCGCGCGCTGTCGCAAAGCGGCGCCGCGCCGTGACGCCGTCGTTGCGCGCATTCGCCCTGCTGGCGCTGCTGCCGCTGCATAGCGTCATGGCGCAGGTCGATGTCAGCGGCAGCGTGGCGCTGCAATCGGAGTACCGCTATCGCGGCCAGTCGCCGGGCGACAGCGGCCCGGTGCCGCAGCTGACGCTCAATCTCGATACCGTGGGCGGCTGGTATCTGGGCGGCTTCGCCAGCGCCCTGACCATCGGCGATCGCAAAGGCTACAAGCTGCAAAGCTACGCCGGCTTCGCGCAGCGTCTGCCTTCCGGCTGGAGCTGGGAACTCGGTTGCAGCCACACCGGCTACACGCAGTTGCACATGAACGATTTCCAGGAATGCTACGGCGGCCTGTCCGGCGAACGCGTCAGCGGACGGCTGTACTATGCGCCGCGCTATCTCGGCTACGATGCGCATACGCTGTATGGGGAAGTGAATCTGTTCTATCCGCTGCACCCGAGCGTCAACCTGATCGCGCACGCCGGCCTGCTGCGCAACCTGAGCAAGGGCATCTGGCCCGGCATTCCCGCCACCTCCCGCTACGACGCGCGGCTCGGCGTCAGCGTGCCGCTCGGCGACTGGACGCTGCAACTGGCGCGCGAACAAGGCCAGGATGACGGCGTCCGCTACAACAGCTACCCGATCCACCCATCCAAAAGCTGGAGCATGAGCGCGACCTACGCGTTCTGACAAAGAAGAACCTTGCGGGCGCGGACTGGCATTAACAGCGCATCAACCAGTCCAAACGAAAGGAAACGCCATGCGCACAGCTCTCTCCTTATCCATGGCAGCCACCCTGGCCGCTTGTGGCGGCAGCGGCTACGGCGGCGGCGACATGCCGGTCGCACCGCCGCCGGTGGTCAGCAACACCCTGTTCACCGTCACCAGCCTGGTGGCCGACAGCGGCACCGCCGCCGCCCACAGCGACGCCAAACTGATCAACCCCTGGGGCATCGCCTTCAATCCCACCGGCTTCGTCTGGGTGGCCAACAACGGCAGCAACAGCTCGACCCTGTATGACGGCAACGGCGTGCCGCAGTCGCTGGTGGTGGCCACGCCGGACGCGCCAACCGGCATCGCCTACAACGGCAGCAGCGACTTCAAGATCACGCAGAACGGCGTGACGGCCGCCAGCCCGTTCATCTTCGCCGGCGAGAACGGCAGCATCTCGGCCTGGTCGCCGACGGTCAACCGCAACAATACGGTGACGGCGGTCGATGGCGCCGGCACGCAGGTCGTGTACAAGGGCCTGGCGATCGCCGCCTATAACGGCGCCAACTACCTGTACGCGACCGACTTCCATCATGGCCGCATCGACGTCTATGACGCCGCGTTCAACAAGGCCACGCTGCCGGGCGCCTTCCAGGACGCGGCGCTGCCTGCCGGTTACGCGCCGTTCGGCATCCAGGCGGTCGGCGACCGCATCTACGTCAGCTACGCGCAGCGCGCCACCACCGGCGACGATGATGTCAAGGGCGCAGGCCTGGGCGCGATCGATGTCTTCGACACGGCCGGCAATCTGGTCAAGCAACTGGTGAAAGGCGGCGCGCTGAATGCGCCCTGGGGTATGGCGGTAGCGCCGGCCAACTTCGGCACCTACAGCGGCAAGCTGCTGGTGGCGAACTTCGGTGACGGCAAGATCAACGCCTATGACACGGCCACCGGCGCCATCAGCGGCACCGTCAGCAAGACCGACGGCAGCGCGGTGGCGATCGATGGCTTGTGGGGCATCGCCTTCGGTCCCGGCGTAAACAGCCAGCCCACCAACACCCTGTTCTTCACCGCCGGGCCGGGCGACGAAGCGCACGGTCTGTACGGCCGGATCGACATGATGTGAAACGGCTATAAAAGTGACAAATGTCTCTAGGTTGCCGAGCGATAGCAGATTATTATTCTCATGTCTTTTGAGAAATTTAATTTACCACATAACAACAACCCGGGATACGCCATGAAAACCACCAAACTGTTCCAAGCCGTCGCCGTCGCCGCCCTGCTGGCTGGCGGCTCCGCTGCCCACGCCGCTACCGAACTGCTGACCAACGGCAGCTTCGAACTGAACACGCAGCCAAACAACAGCTGGAACATCTACAGCAACCTGACGGGCTGGACCGGTGGTGCCTATGGCATTGAACTGCGCAACAACGTCGAAGGCGTGGCGTCGAACGGCGTGAACTTCGTTGAGCTGGACACCTCGGCCAACAGCTCGATGAGCCAATCGATCAACACGGTGTTGAACCAGCGCTACACGCTGACGTTCGAGTTCCAGGACCGCGTCCGCGTGCCAACCTCGTCGCAAGGTCTGGAAGTAAGCTGGGGCGGCAACACGGTGGCGACGGTGAACAATTCGCTGGGCGGCGGCTGGCAGCTGGCCACCTACACGCTGATCGGCACCGGCCATGCGGAAACGCTGAGCTTCCAGGCCGTGGGCACCAGCGACGGCCTGGGCACCTCGCTGGACCACGTGTCGCTGACGGCCGCCGTGCCGGAGCCTGAAACCTACGCGATGATGTTGCTGGGCCTGGGCCTGGTTGGCGCCATTGCCCGCCGCCGCAAGCAGTAAATCGGCTACAGGCGGGCGCGCAGGTCTTCGACCGAAGCGCGCCACGCCTCGTAGTGTTCACTCTCTTCCCATAAAGCGCGCAGCTCGGATTCCTCCGACAGGATGCGCTCCAGCGCGCGCGCTGCCTTGTCGGCCAGGTCGGCGCGCGGTTTGGCTTTCGGCTTGCGCGCCTCCACCCATTCATCCACCGATGCGCTGTCCTCGCTGCGCGGACCGCCCTTGCCTTGCAGGCGCGCCAGCACTTCGATCGCCACCAGCGCTTCGGCGCCGAACGGCGCATCGAGTTCGCCCGGCGTGTCCAGCGCGGTGTTGAGGGTGTCTTCCACCGCGTCCAGATTGCCCGTTTCGTGCAAGTCTTCCGCCCAGTCCTGCGCGTAGTCATTGCCAAATGCGTCTACCGACCATGTACCCATGCCTGCTCCTTATGCTTTGGCGGGCTTGACGAGCGGCGCGTCTTTTTGCGTCTTCACCACCTGCATCGCGGTGGCGATCAGGCCGCTCATATCGCCCAGATTGGCCGGTATGATAATCGAATTATTGGTCTTGGCAAGCTGGCCGAAGGCGCCAACGTATTGTTCCGCCACCTTGAGGTTGACCGCATCCTCGCCGCCCGGCTCGCGGATGGCGGCGCCGACCTGGCGCAGCGCCGAGGCATTCGCTTCCGCCAGCGCGACAATCGCCGCCGCCTGGCCCTGCGCGCGGTTGATGGCGGCCTGCTTGTCGCCTTCGGAACGGGCGATCTGCGCCTCGCGTTCGCCGCTGGCGATATTGATCTGTTCCTGCTTGCGGCCTTCCGACGCCGCGATCAGCGCGCGCTTTTCACGCTCGGCGGTGATCTGCGCCTGCATCGCGTGCAGGATCTCTTTCGGCGGCGTCAGATCCTTGATCTCATAGCGCAGCACTTTCACGCCCCAGTTGGCGGCCGATTCGTCGATCGCATTGACGATGGCGGTGTTGATATGCTCGCGTTCCTCGAAAGTCTTGTCCAGCTCCATGCGGCCGATGACGGAACGCAGCGTGGTCTGCGCCAGCTGCGTGATGGCGGCGATGTAATTGGACGAACCATACGAGGCGCGCATGGCGTCGGTGATCTGGAAGTACAGGATGCCGTCCACCTGCAGCTGCGTGTTGTCGCGCGTGATGCAGACCTGCGGCGGCACGTCGAGCGGTATCTCCTTCAGCACGTGCTTGTAGGCGATGCGGTCGACAAACGGAATCACGATATTGAGGCCCGGCCCCAGCGTGGCGTGGTATTTGCCGAGACGTTCGACCACCCACGCGTGCTGCTGCGGCACCACGTTGATGGTTTTAAAGACGAATACCAGCGCCAGAATAAACAGGATGAAGGTGACGTTGCCAATACTGATGTCCATGTGGTTCTCCGTGAGTGAATCTTAAGCCGCCACGATCAGGCGGCTGCCGCGTACTTCGCGTATCGTGTACTGGCCGGGCGTGGCTGCCGCCCCCGGCGCCAACTCCACATCCCACAGCGCGCCGCGATACATCACGCGCGCTGCGCCATCCTGCCATGCCGGCACGTGGACGGTTTGACCGATGTCGAGGTTGACGTTCGGATCGCGCTCGGCCTGCACGCGCTCCTGCTGGCGGCCATAGCGGCTGCGGCGCAGCGCCACGGTGGCGGCGCTGCCGACCAGCGCGGCCACCAGCAGCGCCACCGCCTCGCCAAAGCCGAGCAGCGCGGCAACCGCACCCGCCGCCAGGCCGATGGCGATCATCAGCAAGTAGAAAGTGCCGCTGAACAGTTCCAGTATCACTGTGACGCCGGCGGCAGCCAGCCAGTAGCTCCAGTCAGCCATGATGCTCTCCTTTCAAATGCAAAAACCCCCGCTTCCCGGAATGGGCTGCGAGGGTTTTTGCTACTGTACAAATGGTATTGATAGAGTTTTTTGCTACTAAATTCGATAACTCCAGTCTATACCATTTACAGCGGGCGTCAACACTTTATTACTTTTGCAGGCTGGCCAGTTTCTGCCAGGTGTCGATCACCGAGTCCGGGTTCAGCGACATCGATTCGATGCCCTGCTCCATCAGCCAGGCGGCGAAGTCCGGATGATCCGATGGACCCTGGCCGCAGATGCCGATGTACTTGCCCTGCTTGCGGCAAGCCTGGATCGCCTGCGACAGCAGCGCCTTGACGGCGTCGTCGCGCTCGTCGAAGTCGGCCGCCAGCAGCGCCATGCCGGAATCGCGGTCCAGGCCCAGCGTCAGCTGGGTCAGGTCGTTGGAACCGATCGAGAAGCCGTCGAAATGCTCCAGGAAGCGTTCCGCCAGGATCGCGTTGGATGGCACTTCGCACATCATGATCAGACGCAGGCCGTTCTCGCCGCGCACCAGGCCGTTTTTGCCCAGCAGGTCCACGACTTTTTCAGCCTGGCCCAGCGTACGCACGAACGGCACCATGATCTCGACGTTGGTCAGGCCCATGTCGTTGCGCACGCGTTTCATGGCGGCGCATTCCATTTCGAAGGCGCCGGCAAAGTCGGCGGCCAGGTAGCGCGCCGCGCCGCGGAAGCCCAGCATCGGATTTTCTTCATCCGGCTCGTAGCGCGAACCGCCGATCAGCTTCTTGTACTCGTTGGACTTGAAGTCCGACAGGCGCACGATGACTGGTTTCGGCCAGAACGCCGCAGCGATGGTGGCGATGCCTTCGGCCAGCTTGTCGACGTAGAAGGCTTTCGGCGAAGCGTGGCCGCGCGCAACCGACTCCACCGCTTTCTTCAGGTCGGCGTCGATGTTCGGATATTCCAGGATCGCTTTCGGGTGCACACCAATATTGTTATTGATGATGAACTCCAGGCGCGCCAGGCCGACGCCGGCATTCGGCACCGACTGGAAGTCGAACGCCAGCTGTGGATTGCCGACGTTGAGCATGATCTTGGTCGGCAGCTTAGGCAGCTCGCCGCGCGCCACTTCGGACACTTCGGTTTCCAGCAGGCCGTCGTAGATCTTGCCTTCGTCGCCTTCGGCGCAGGACACGGTGACGAAAGTGCCGTCCTTCAGCACCTCGGTCGCGTCGCCGCAGCCGACCACCGCCGGCACGCCCAGTTCACGCGCGATGATCGCCGCGTGGCAGGTACGGCCGCCACGGTTGGTGACGATGGCGGAGGCGCGCTTCATCACCGGTTCCCAGTTCGGGTCGGTCATGTCGGCCACCAGCACGTCGCCTGGCTGCACGCGTTCCATGTCGGCCGGGTCGTGAATCACGCGCACCGGGCCGGCGCCGATCTTCTGGCCGATGGCGCGGCCCGAGGCCAGCACCGTGCCGCTCGATTTGAGCTTGAAGCGCTGCTGCACGTCGGTCGCCTTCTGCTGCGACTTGACGGTTTCAGGACGCGCCTGCAGGATGTACAGCTTGCCGTCGCGGCCATCCTTGCCCCACTCGATGTCCATCGGACGGCCGTAGTGGTTCTCGATGATGACGGCGTACTTGGCCAGCTCCACCACTTCCTCGTCGTTCAGCGAGTAGCGGTTGCGCAGCTCGACCGGCACGTCGACGGTCTTCACCGAACGGCCAGCCTTGGCTTCGCTGGTGAATTCCATCTTCAGCAGCTTGGAGCCGATGTTGCGGCGGATGACAGGCGATTTGCCTTTTTCCAGCATTGGTTTGTGGACGTAGAACTCGTCCGGATTGACCGCGCCCTGCACCACCGTCTCGCCCAGGCCATAGCTGGAAGTGACGAACACCACATCCTTGAAGCCGGACTCGGTATCGATGGTGAACATGACGCCGGCGGCGCCGAGGTCGGAACGCACCATGCGCTGCACGCCGGCCGACAACGCCACCTCGGCGTGGGTGAAGCCCTTGTGCACGCGGTACGAGATCGCGCGGTCGTTGTACAGCGAGGCGAAGACGTGCTTCATCGCGTCCAGCACGTTGTCGATGCCGACCACGTTGAGGAAGGTCTCCTGCTGGCCGGCGAACGAGGCGTCCGGCAAGTCTTCGGCGGTGGCCGAGGAGCGCACGGCGAACGACATTTCGGTCGACGAATCGGCCACCAGTTGTTCGTAGTAGGTCTTGATTTCGGCTTCCAGGCGTGGCTGGAACGGCGTGTCGATGATCCACTGGCGGATCTCGGCGCCGGCCTGCGCCAGCGAGCGCACGTCGTCGATGTTCAGATCCGACAGGCGATCAGCGATACGGTCGGCCAGCGACTTGCCACCGGCCACGCTGTGCGACAGGAAGTCGCGGAAAGCCTGGGCCGTGGTGGCAAAGCCGCCTGGCACGCGCACGCCGGCGCCGGCCAGTTGGCTGATCATCTCGCCGAGCGAGGCGTTCTTGCCGCCGACGGATTCGACATCCGTCATGCGCAAGTGTTCAAACGAGGCAACGTAGACCGCTTCGTTGTTTTGCTCCTTCAATGCTGCGTTGGACATAGTGACACCTTTTTGATGATAGAAATCTTCCAGCGAGGCGCAGACTTGTTTCTTGTTATTCTGTTCGTCGTGCAGCACAATCTTACCTATGGCGATTATTCTACAGCCTGTGGCGCGAATTGACGATTCACAATACCGATAGCCTCCTCTACATGACACAAGAACAACGACAACCCCTGCCTTCCGCCGCCCGTACCGTCTTCTTCGTCTCCGACGGCACCGGCATCACCGCCGAAACCTTTGGTCACTCCGTACTGACCCAGTTCGAGCTGCGCTTCCGCCAGGTGCGGCTGCCGTTCATCGACACGCTGGACAAGGCGCACGACGCGGTGCGCAAGATCAACGAGGCGTTTACGACTGATGGTCAACGGCCGATCGTGTTTTCGACGCTGGTCCATACGCAGTTGTCCGATGTCATACGGCAATGCAAAGGCATGTATATGGACATGTTCCAGACCTTTGTTGCCCCACTGGAACAAGAACTGGGCGTGAAATCGACGCACACGATTGGCCGTTCGCACAATATCGTCGATAGCGAGGAGTACAAGAACCGCATCGAGGCGATCAACTTCTCGCTGGCGCATGACGACGGGCAGTCGCACAAGAATCTGTCGGAGGCGGACGTGATCCTGGTGGGCGTGTCGCGCTCGGGCAAGACGCCGACCAGTTTGTATCTGGCGATGCAGTATGGGATCAAGGCGGCGAACTATCCGCTGATTCCGGATGATTTCGAGCGGGGCCGGTTGCCGTCGTCGTTGTATGAGTTCAAGGCGAAGATTTTTGGGCTGACCATCACGCCGGAGCGGTTGAGCGAGATCCGCAATGAGCGGCGGGCGGGTAGCAAGTATGCGGCGCTGGAGAACTGCCGGTACGAGGTCAACGAGGCCGAGGCGATGATGAAGCGCGAAGGCATCCGCTGGCTGTCGTCGACCACCAAGTCGATTGAAGAGATTTCCACCACCATCCTGCAGGAAATCAAGCCGGACCGGCGCGAGTACTAACCCGCACGGCCAGGTGGGGTCTGACCCAGGGTCAGGATAGGGCTTCGCCCGCCAGTCCTGCGGACTGGCCCCCTAAGTGGTAACGCAGGCGTCGTAGCTAAAGCGTGCGGGTTAAACGCGCGCCGGATCCGTCTCGCGCGCGTACACGCGATGCTGCCCCAGTACGGACCTGAACCGCTCCAGGGCTTCAGCAACGTCGCCGGGTTCCGCGACGATCACCCCGGGGTCTGGCACCCCATGCGACAGCTTGCGCGGAATCTTGGCGGCCTTGAGCAACTCCCCACCACTGCCCAGCGCCAGCAGCGGCTTGCCGTGCCGGTACTGCAGCTTCACAAACTCCAGCGCACTGGCGTCACGGCTCAACGCATCGCGCGCATCCGCGCAGTCGGGAACAATCACGCCATCCCACAACACCGACGGCCCGGTCTCCAGGCTGATCTCCACATCCAGCGGCGCATCGGTATACGAGGTCAGCGCACCAATCTTCTGCCCCACCAGACGCGGCACCGCGCCCTGCTCCAGCAACGCCGCATACAGCTTGCGTACCTGCACACCATCCACGCCAGCCGCCACCAGCAGCGCCACACGCCTGGTGCGGATGCCCGCATTGCCAGGCCGCGCGAACAGCGACAACGCGGGCGACGGCGGATAATCATACGCTGGCCGGTCAGTCGCGGGCGGCAGCGGCGGCGGCACTTCCATGCCCAATCCATCCGCCACGGCGCCAGCCAATCCGCTGTCGATATTCGCCAGCAACGCCAGCGTGCGACGGCGTATCGCCGGCGTCTGCACCCGCGTCAGTTCGAAACGGAAGGCGCCGATGATGTGGCGCTGCTCGGTCATGCTCTGGCTGATCCAGAACAGGCGCGCCTGCGAATAGTGGTCGGCAAACAGCTCCGGCTTGCCGCGCACCTCGTTGCCCTGGGACGGCTCCGGCACGCTGACGAAACCGCGCACGCCAGCCTGGAACGGACAGCCGCCGGCCAGCGAATTCGGTTCGTAACTCACACGCCCACGGTTGATCTGCTGCCGATGAATGCCATCACGCTGGTTGTTATGAATCTGCGCCACCGGCGTGTTGATCGGGATCTCGTGGAAGTTGGCGCCGCCCAGGCGGCTGATCTGCGTGTCGATGTACGAGTGAATGCGCCCTTGCAGCAGCGGATCGTTGGTGAAGTCGATACCAGGCACCACATGCGCGGCGCAGAACGCCACCTGTTCTGTCTCGGCGAAGAAGTTATCCGGATTCCGGTCCAGCACCAGCTTGCCGACGGTGCGCAGCGCCACCATCTCCTCCGGCACGATCTTGGTCGGATCGAGTACGTCGAACGGAAACTGCGCCGCCTGCTCCTCGGTGAAGATCTGCAGGCCCAGCTCCCACTCGGGGAACTGGCCGCTGTCGATGGCTTCCCACAAATCGCGCCGATGGAAATCAGGATCGGCGCCGGTCAGGCGCGCCGCCTCGTCCCACACCAGCGAATAGGTGCCGGCCAGCGGCGTCCAGTGGAATTTGCAGAACACCCATTCGCCACTGGCGTTCACCAGGCGGAAGGTGTGCACGCCGAAGCCCTGCATGGTGCGGTAGCTGCGCGGAATGGCGCGGTCCGACGTATGCCACATCAGCATGTGCGCGATTTCGGGACTGAGCGAGGCGAAGTCCCAGAACGTATCGTGCGCGCTGGCCGCCTGCGGCATGCCGTTGTGCGGCTCCGGCTTGACCGAGTGGATCAGGTCCGGGAACTTCATCACATCCTGAATGAAGAACACCGGCATGTTATTACCGACCAGATCCCAGTTGCCGTCATCGGTATAGAACTTGACGGCGAAGCCGCGCACGTCGCGCACGGTGTCGGCCGAGCCGCGCTCCCCTGCCACGGTGGAGAAGCGCACGAACACCGGCGTGCGCTTGCCCTTGGCCGCAAACGGCGCGGCGCGGGTGATGGCGCGCAGGTCTTCATAACTTTCGAAGTAGCCATGAGCGGCGGAGCCGCGCGCATGCACCACGCGCTCAGGAATGCGCTCGTGGTCGAAGTGCGTGATTTTTTCGCGCAGGATGAAGTCTTCCATCAGCGTCGGGCCGCGCAAGCCGGCTTTCAGCGAGTTCTGGTTGTCGGCCACCGGGACGCCCTGGTCGGTGGTCAGTTCGCGCGCCGTGTCGTCAACCCGCACGCGGTCCAGCGGACGGTTGATGGCGTTGTCGCCGATATCGGGCTGGCCGTCGCCGACTTTTTCTGAAGCGATGGTTTCCGTGCTGGTGCTGGCGGTCGCGATGGGCGTTGGCGCCGCGTGGGTCTCGCCGGGGTGCGGCGTGTAGGCCGCCTCGCCGTATTCCAGCGCCTTGGTGGCGTTGAACGGGCGCTCGGCGGCGAGCTTTTCGTCGCCGGTGACTTTCTCCAGCAGTTGATCTGAAATGGGATTCGGCGGGCCAAGGCGCGACGGATGCGGCGGCGCGGCCGGCCCGGCGACTGTACTGAGGATGGAACCGGCGCCGTCCACCGCGCCACCGTTGTTCTTACGTTTAGCCATGTCGCACCTCGAATGTGGGCGCCTCCCCGGCGGGAGGCAGGGCATCGAGTGTGCGACTGTTACAGCTGAGTGTGTTTGATCAGCCTCAATCCAGGGTCAGAAGAAGTGCTGCCAGTCGGCCAGCCAGGCCGGGAAGTCTTCGACCGGCATCGGTTTGGCGATGTAGTAGCCCTGGGCATAGGTGCAGCCGAGGCTTTGCAGGAAGTCCCAGTCCTGCTTGGTCTCGACGCCGACCGCCACCGAGCGCCGGTCCAGGCTGCGCGCCAGGCCGAGGCAGGAGCGCAGCACGGTGCCGATCGCCGCCCGCTTGGAGGCGCCGTCGACGAAGCTGCGGTCGATTTTCAGTTCCGAGAACGGGATGCGCGCCAGCAGTTGCAGGTTGCTGCGCCCGGTGCCGTAGTCGTCGATCGCCAGGCCAAAGCCTTTCATGCGCAGCCGCAGCAGCCGTTCGAGGAAGTGCGGATCGGTGCTCAACACCGCCGATTCGGGCATTTCGAAGGTGATGTAGTCGGCCATGATCTGGTGCCGCTCCAGGCAGGCCGTGATCTGCTCCATGAACTGCGGATGCGCCAGCGTGGTCTGGTCGACGTTGATCGATACCGAGATCGGCACCCCACGGTCATGCAGCGTGCGGCAGGCCAGCACCGATTTTTCGATCATGGTCCAGTCGAGGAAGTCCACGCGCCGCGCCGCTTCCAGCGCCGGCATGAACGAGGCCGGGCCCAGCACGCCATACAGCGGATGGCGCCAGCGGGCGAACATCTCCAGGCCTTTTACCTGGCCGGTTTCCAGTTCGATCTTCGGCTGGAAGAAGGGATCGAATTCGCGGTTCTGCAAGCCCTGCCCCACTTCGGCAAACGACAGCGACGGCGCCGGTTCGTGCGCGCCTTGCGACTCGCCCGGTTGCAGGTAGTTCTGGATCAGCGACACCAGGCGGCTGCCGATGACCGGCTTGCCGATCGCACCCAGCACGTTGACGCCATACGCGTCAGCCATGGTCTCCACCGAGAACAGCACGGCGTTGGTCTGCGCGCCGACCACGATGACGCCAGCGCGGCAATGGGCTTCGCCCAGGCGCCGTATCAGTTCCAGCGCGTCCATGCCCGGCAGCGCCAGGTCGATGATGGCGATGTCCACCGCCGGCGTGATGCCGGCATTGAAGTGGCGCAGCGCGGTGTGGCCGTCCGGCGCCTGCGTGATCCGGCCAACGCCAAGATGCACCAGGATGTCCGCCAGCGCGTGGCGTTGAACCTGATCTCCTTCGGCTACCAGAAAGTGCAACTGCGCGATGTCCATGACGGCTCCCAAGTGTGCTTAGGCCTGATTCTGCCTTACTTGCTCGAAAAAGCAAACCGCTGCGCAGGCGGCGACGTTGAGCGACTCCACTTGACCAAGGTGCGGTATCACCACCTGGTGCGTCGCCATCGACAGCAGATCGTCCGCCACGCCCTGCCCTTCGTGGCCGAACAGCCAGGCGGTCGGCGCGCGCAGGTCGACGTCGTACAGGCGCTGCGTCGCATAACCGCTGGTGGCCAGGGTCTGCACCCTGGCACCGCGCACCAGTTCCGCCAGGTCGACATTTTCGAAAATATCCAGCACGAAGTGCGCGCCCATCGCCGCGCGCAGCACTTTCGGCGACCAGCAGAACGCCGTGCCGGCGCTGCAATAGACTTGCGTGATGCCCGCCGCCGCCGCGCTGCGCAGGATGGAGCCGACGTTGCCGGGATCCTGTACGCCATCCAGCAGCACCGCCGACACGCTCACCGGCGCCGTCACCGCGCGCTCCGGCGTGCCGATCATGAACATCACGCCGACGCCGTGTTCGACCTGGCTGACGGCGTTGTACAGCGCATCCGGCAACGCCAGCACGTGCGCGCGCTGGGCTTCCAGCTGGCCGATGATGTCCATCACTTCAGGATTCTGCAGCGAGCCTTCGCTGACCACGCACTGCTCCGGCAGGCCGCGCAATTGCAGGTACGACTGGCACAGGTGCACGCCGTCGAGCAGCGTGCGGCCGGACTTGCGGCGCGCCTGCGAGCTGCCGGCCAGCTTGACCAGTTCCTTGTATTGGGCGTTGTCGCGCGAGGTGATGGTCTTCACAGATTCACCTCCAGCAGCGCGCGCACCGGCGCGAAGGAACGGCGGTGCACCGGCGACGGTCCGTGCTCGCGCAGGCGTTCCAGGTGCAGCGCGGTACCGTAGCCCTTGTGCTGGTCGAAGCAGTATTGCGGATACTGCGCGTGCAGCGTCACCAGCGCGGCGTCGCGCGCGGTCTTGGCCAGGATCGAGGCGGCGGAAATCGCGTCCACCTTGTCGTCGCCGCCGACGATGGCGATGCTCTGGATTTTCATCACCGGGCAGCGGTTGCCGTCGATCAGGGCCAGCGTCGGCACGGTGCTCAATGCTTCCACCGCGCGGCGCATGGCCAGCATCGACGCCTGCAGGATATTCAGCTTGTCGATTTCTTCTTCCGACGCCTCGGCAATCGCCCACGCCAGCGCGTGCTGCTTGATCAGCGGCGCCAGCATGTCGCGCTTGGCTTCGGTCAGCTTTTTCGAGTCGCGCAGGCCTTCGATGGGACGCGAGACGTCGAGGATGACGGCGGCCGCGAACACCGGGCCGGCCAGCGGACCGCGTCCCGCCTCGTCGACGCCGCAGATGATTTCATCGGGCGATGCCGGCAGGTCGTCGAACAGGCCCAGAGTTTGATTCTTCACTTTGCTCTTTCAATGACGCGCAGCACAGCGGCTGCGCTTTCCACCGCGCTATTGCGCAGCAGGCTGTGATGCATGTCGGTGAACCGTTGCGCCAGGCGCAGGCGGTGCGGCGCATCGCTCAGCTGCTTCCACATCGCTTCAGCCAGCGCTTCCGGATTGGCGGCGTGCTGCAGCAGCTCCGGCACCAGGAATTCGCGCGCCAGGATGTTCGGCATGCCGATCCACGGCTGGTAGCCGAAGTGGCGCAGGATCTGCCATTCCAGTTCCATCATCTTGTAGGCGATGACCATCGGCTTCTTGAACAGCGCCACCTCCAGCGACGCCGTGCCGGAGGCCACCAGCACCGCATCGGCGGCGGCGATCGCGGTGTGCGACTGGCCGTCCAGCAGCTGGATCTCGACGTCCTGCAAGCCCGCCTGCGCCACCAGTTCCAGGAAGTAGGCGCGCTGGCGTTCGCCGGCCATCGGCGCGACGAAGCGCAGCGTGCGGTCGCGCGCCTTCAGCAGCCTGGCCGCCTGCACAAAGGCCACGGTGTTGTACTTCAATTCGGACATGCGGCTGCCCGGCATGATGGTGACCACGTTGCCGTCTTCCGGCATGCCCAGCGCGCGGCGCGCGGCGCCTTCGTCCGGCGTCAGCGGAATCAGCTCGGCCAGCGGGTGGCCGACATAGCTGACCGGCACGCCGGCCTGCCTGTAGATTTCTTCCTCGAACGGGAAGACCACCAGCATGTGCGACACCGCGCTGATGATTTTCTTGATGCGGCCACCGCGCCAGGCCCAGATCTGCGGGCCGATGTAGTGGATGGTCGGAATGCCGGCCGCCTTCAGTTGCTCTTCCAGCCCGAGGTTAAAACCGGGATAGTCGGCGCCGATGAAGGCCGCCGGCCGTTCGGCCAGCAACTGGTCGCGCAGCGTGTTCTGGATGCCTTTCAGCTCGCGGTAGCGCATCAGCACCGGCAGCAGGCCGCGCACCGTCAACTGGTCCATCGGCCAGTGCGATTCGAAGCCCTGCGCCATCATCTGCGGGCCGCCGATGCCGTGGAAGCGCGCCTCCGGCAGGTGCGGACGCAGGCCGGAAAGCAAACGAGCCGCCAGCATGTCGCCGGACGGCTCGCCCGCCACCAGGGCCAACGACAGCTTGTCAGCGGACGATGCCACGGCTCGCGGTATCGAGGAACTCGCGCATGGCGCGCATGTGCAGCGCCACGTCTTCCGGCACCGACACCTCTTCGGCGATCAGCGCCGCCTTGGCTTCTTCCAGCGTGTGGCCGGAGCGGTAGATGATCTTGTAGGCGGCGCGGATGCCGTTGATTTGCTCACGCGTGAAGCCGCGGCGTTTCAGGCCTTCGATGTTGACGCCGTGCGCCTGCGCCGGATTACCGTTCAACAGCACGAACGGCGGCACGTCCTGCGTCAGCGAGGTGCTCATGCCGACAAACGCGTGCGCACCGATCTTGCAGAACTGGTGCACATTGGCGAAGCCGCTCATGATCACCCAGTCGCCGATTTCGACGTGGCCGGCGATCTGCGCGTTGTTCGAGAAGATCGTGTTGCTGCCGACCTGGCAGTCGTGCGCCAGGTGGACGTAGGCCGAGATCCAGTTGTCGTTGCCGAGCGAGGTCACGCCCTTGTCCTGCACCGTGCCGGTGTTGAAGGTGCAGAACTCGCGGATGGTGTTGCGGTCGCCGATGGTCAGACGGGTCGGCTCGCCGTTCCACTTCTTGTCCTGCGGCGCGGCGCCGATCGACGAGAACTGGAAGAACTTGTTGTCGCTGCCGATGGTCGTGTGGCCTTCGATGACCACGTGCGGGCCGACCACCGTGCCGGAACCGATGACGACGTTCGGGCCGACCACGGAATACGGGCCGATCTCCACGCTGTCGTGCAGTTCGGCCTTGCTGTCGACGACAGCGGTGGCGTGTATCTTGGCCATGATTACTGTCCTGCGGCGGGCTGCGACGCGTCGGCCGCGTTACGGATGGTGCACATCAGGTCCGCTTCCACCGCGGTCTGGCCGTCGACCGAGCCGACCGCCTTGTATTTCCAGATGCCGCGCGACACGCGCACGATCTCGATGTCCATCTTCAGCTGGTCGCCAGGACCGACCGGACGCTTGAAGCGGGCGTTGTCGATACCAACGAAGTACACCACCGAGTTCTCGTCCGGCTTGATGCCCATGGTCTTGAACGACAGCAGCGCCGCCGTCTGCGCCATCGCTTCGATCATCAGCACGCCAGGCATCACCGGCTTGTGCGGGAAGTGGCCGTTGAAGAATTCTTCGTTGACGGTGACGTTCTTGATGGCGGTGATGGACTTGTTTTCTTCGTACGACAGCACGCGGTCGACCAGCAGCAGCGGATAGCGGTGCGGCAGGTAGGACTTGATCTCGCAGATGTCCATCGTCTTGTTTTCAGTAGTGGTCATGATTCGTTATTCTCGGTTTTGGTCTTGATTATTTTTTCCAGCGCGCGGATACGCTCGCGCATGGTCGACAGGTTGCGGACGATCGCCGCCGACTTTTCCCACTCGGCGTTCTTGGCCAGCGGATAGAAGCCGGTGTACTGGCCTGGTTCCAGGATCGAGCGCGACACCATGCTGCCCGAGCCGACGTGCACCTTGTCGACGATGGTCAGGTGGCCCAGCACCATGGCCGCGCCGCCGAAGGTGCAGTACTTGCCGATCCTGGCGCTGCCGGCCACGCCGACGCAGCCGGCCATCGCCGTGTGCGCGCCGATATGGCAGTTGTGGCCGATCTGGATCTGGTTGTCCAGCTTGACGCCATCCTCGATGATGGTGTCGGCCAGCGCGCCGCGGTCGACGCTGGTGTTGGCGCCGATGTCGACGTCGTCGCCGATCATCACGCGCCCGGTCTGCGGAATCTTGATGTAGACGCCGCCCTCGTTGGCGAAGCCGAAACCGTCGGTGCCGATCACCGCACCCGAATGCAGGATGCCGCGCTTGCCGATCTGGCAGCGCGCGTGGAAGGTGACGTTGGCGAAGAAGTGGGTGTCGGCGCCGATCACGGCATCGCGGCCGATGTAGCAGCCGGCGTCGATGACGGCGTTCTCGCCGATCACCGCGCCCTCTTCAATCACCACGCGCGCGCCGATGTGGGCCGACGGCGCCACCTTGGCGCTCGCCGCCACCACCGCCGTGGCGTGCACGCCCGGCGCCGGCACCACGGCCGTCAGCGATTCGAAATACTGCGCCGCGCGGGCGAAATACACATACGGGTTGGCGACGACGATGCGCGCACCGCTAAAACCGGCGGCGATGAACGCGTCATCGGCGGCCGATACGATCAGTGCCGCCGCCTGGCTCTGCAACGCCTCGGCGCGCAGTTTGCTATTGCTGAGAAAGCTGATGTGCGAAACGCCGGCTTCCGCCAGTGGCGCGATCCCGGACACTTCCAGGTTCGCGTCGCCCACCAGCTGTCCGCCCAAGCGTTCGACCAATGCTCCTAGTCGAGTGCCCATCGGGAGATCCAATCTTGGTTATTACTTGTCTTTGTCCAGCGCCGCCAGCACCTTCTCGGTGATGTCGATGCGCGGGCTGGCCCAGACCGCATCCTGCAGCACGATGTCGAAGCCTTCGACATTGGCTAGTTGCTTGATGATCTTGGTGGCCTTTTCCGAAATCGCCTGGCGCTCCTCGTTGGTGCGCTGGCTCAGGTCTTCGCGGAATTCGCGCTGGCGGCGCTGGTATTCCTTGTCCAGCTCAAACACGTCGCGCTGGCGCTTGACGCGGTCGGCCTCGCTCAGGGTCGGGGCGTCGGCTTCCAGCTTTTCGGAGGCGGTCTTCAGGCGCGCGCCCATTTCGTTCATCGCTTTTTCACGGCTCTTGAACTCCTCCTGCAACTTCTCGCCGGCCAGCTTGGCCAGCTTCGATTCGTTGTAGATGCGTTCCGGGCTGATCCAGGCGATGCGCGACGCCGAGGTCTGCGCCTGCACCGGCGCCAATGCACACCAGCCCAGTGCAAGCACGGCGAGATATTTGGTCATGGTTGCGGATGCAGTCTTCAACTTGTTTCTCCGAAATAAAAATTGATACTTTCAGGCATTACCAACATCAGAAGCCTGTACCCATCTGGAACTGGAAGCGTTCCAGGCGGTCGCCGGTCTTGGCGTTCAACGGCTTAGCATAACTCAGTTTCAGCGGACCCACCGGCGAAATCCAGCTGATGCCCAGACCGGTCGAGTAGCGCAGCTCGGAAGCGCGCATCTTCTGGCCTTCCTGGTACACCTGGCCGCTGTCGAGGAAGCCGAACCAGCGCAGGCTGCGGTCCTGGCCCGAGCCGGGGAACGGCAGCTGCAGCTCGGCATTGCCGATCAGGCGCGAGGCGCCGCCCAGCGCATCGCCGTAGGTGTAGTCGACCGCGCCCAGCGAGGAGCTCAGGTAGCCGCGCACCGAACCGATACCGCCGGCGTAGAAGTTCTTGAACACCGGGTAGCTGCTGTTGCCCAGGCCGTGGCCGTAGTCGATCTCGCCCTTCAGGGCCAGCGTGACTTTCGAGAACAGCGGCTTGTACCACTGGTGCTCGTACACGGCGCGGTAGTATTTCTGCTGGCCGACGACGTCCAGTTCCAGGTTGGCGCGCTGGTAGCGGCCGATGGTCGGCGTCACCGCCGAGTCGCGGCTGTCGCGCGCCCAGGCCATGGTCAGCGGCACGGCGTTGGTGGACGCGGTGCCGATACCGTTGGCGATGCCGGTAATGGTGGTCACGTATTCGCGGAAGCGGGTCGGCGAGGTGGCGTCGGTGGTGATCTTCGAGCGTTCCAGGCCGATGCCGAAGAACACGGTGTCGACTTCCGAGAACGGCACGCCGTAGCTGATGCGGCCGCCCTGCTGTTTAATCGTGTACGAACCGATGTTCAGCGCCGGCGGCTGTTGCGTGCGCAGATACAGCTCGTAGCCGCGCGAGACGCCGTCGTCGGTGTAGTACGGGTCGGTCTGCGAGAACGAAATGGTGCGGCTGTACTTCGAGGTGTTCAGCTCCAGGCCCACGGTGGTGCCGGAACCGGCGAAGTTGGCCTGCTGGATCGCCGCCTGGAACGAGAACTTCTCCGACTGCGAGAACGCGCCGCCGATCTGGAAGTTGCCGGTCGGGCGTTCGGTCACGGTCAGGTTGACGTCCACCTGGTCCGAGGTGCCCTGCGCTTCCGGCGTGTCGACGGTGACGTCCTTGAAGTAGCCCAGACGGTCGACGCGGTCGCGCGACAGCTTGATCTTGTTGGCGTCGTACCAGCTCGACTCGAACTGGCGGAATTCGCGGCGGATCACTTCGTCGCGGGTCGAGGTGTTGCCGGCGATGTTCATGTGGCGCACGTAGGCGCGCTTGCCCGGGTCGATGAAGAAGGTGAACGCCACCTCGCGTTTTTCGCGGTCGATGTTCGGATCGGCGTTGACGTTGGCAAAGGCGTAGCCGAAGGTGCCCAGGCGGTCCGAAATCAGCTTGTTGGTGGCGGTCAGGCGCTCGCCCGAATAGGTCTCGCCCTTGCGCAGCAGCACCAGCTGGCGCAGCTCGTCCTCGCGGCCGAAGGTCTCGCCCTCGAACTTGATGCCGGACACCTTGTACTGCTCACCCTCGGTGATGTTGATGGTGATGTAGATGTCTTTTTTGTCGGGCGTGATCGAGACCTGGGTCGAGTCGATGTTCATCTCGATGTAGCCGCGGTTCAGGTAGAACGACTTGAGCGACTCGATGTCGCCGGTCAGCTTGGTCTTGGAGTACTGGTTGGCCTTGGTGTACCAGCTGAACCAGCCGCCGGTGTTGAGCGCCAGGTTTTCCTTCAGTTCCTTGTCCGAGAACACCTTGTTGCCGACGATGTTGATCTCTTTGATCTTGGCGATCTCGCCCTCGTCCACCGTGAAGGTGATGTTGACGCGGTTGCGTTCCAGCGGCGTGACGGTGGTGACCACCTTGACGCCGTACAGGCCGTGCGACAGGTACTGGCGCTTCAGTTCCTGCTCGGCGCGGTCGACCGAGGCCTTATCGAAGATCTTCGCCTCGCCGACGCCGATATCCTTCAGCGCCTTGACCAGCGTGTCTTTCTCAAATTCCTTGGTGCCGGTGAAGTCCACCTTGGCGATGGCCGGGCGTTCCTCGACCAGCACCACCAGCACCTGGCCGTCCTTTTCCAGCTTGACGTCCTTGAAGAAGCCGGTGGCGTACAGCGCCTTGATGGCGGTGATCGACTTGTCGTCGTTGAAGGTCTCGCCGACGCGCACCGGCAGATAGCTGAAGACCGTACCGGCTTCCGTACGCTGAATGCCTTCGACGCGGATATCTTTGATGACGAAGGGCTCGACGGCCAGCGCGCTGCCGCTGCACAGTGCCAGGACAGCGGCGCCGATCAGGCTGCGGCGCAAGGAAGTGGAAGTAATACGGTCAGAATATCTTTTCATCGGGTTCAATGGCTAATCAACGAGAACTACACAGTTACAGCTACAGCAGCCGGGCGACGTCGTTAAACACCGCCAGCAGCATCAGAGTCAGTAACAACCCCATGCCCAGGCGCTGCGCAATTTCTCCAACACGCTCCGGCACAGAACGCCCAGTTAAAACTTCCAGCGAATAATACAGCAAATGCCCCCCGTCTAGAACGGGAATCGGCAGCAAATTCATCACGCCAAGACTGATGCTGATGAAGGCGATGAAGCTCAGGTAGTACTCCATCCCCATCCGTGCGGTCTGGCCGGCATAATCGGCGATGGTGATCGGTCCGGTCACGTTTTTCAGCGAGACCTCGCCGGTGACCATTTTGCCGATCATTTTCAGCGTCATGGTGCAGGTCTCCCACACCCGCCCGACCGCCTTGCCGACCGCCGCCACCGGGGAAGATGCCACCTTGATCATATCCGGGCGGTTTGCGATCTCCGCGTTGATCTTACCGACTGTTACAGTTCCTTTGCCGGATTTTGCCTGGGCCGCTTCCGGCACCACGCTCACCGTCACCGGCTGGCCGGCGCGCTGCAGCGTCACCAGCACCGCCTTGCCGGGCGCGGCGCGGATCCTGTCGATGAAGGCCGGGCTGTCGCCGACCGCCACGCCGTCGACCGCGATCAGCAGGTCGCCCGCCAGCAGGCCGGCGCGTTCGGCCGCGCCGCCGGCGATCACCTGCAGCACCACCGGCGGCGGCCGCGCCACGCCGATGCCCAGCTGGCCCGGCACGTCGCCTTCGAGATTCAGGCCGGCCAGCAGTTCGGCCGGCAGCGTCAGGTTGACATGGCCCTGGCCCGGACGCTCGACCGCCACCCGCGCCGCGTGCCGGTCGATGGCCGACTGCATGAACTGCCAGCGCAGCTCGGACCACACGCGCACCGGCTGTTCGTTGACCGCCACCACCACGTCGTTGTTGCGCAGGCCGGCCTGCCAGGCCTTGGCATCGGCCTGCACGCTGATCTTGCTGCTGGGTTCCTCGACGCCGTGCATGAACAGGCCGGCGTACAGCAGGATGGCGATCAGGAAGTTGGCCAGCGGGCCGGCGGCCACGATGGCGATGCGCTTCCAGACGTTCTGGCGCGTGAATTCGCGCTGGAGGTCCGCTTCCGGCAGGCCGGTCAGCTCGCCCTCGCGCGCGTCCAGCATCTTGACGTAGCCGCCCAGCGGCAGCGCGGAAATCGCCCATTCGGTCTGGTCCGGGCCGAAACGGCGCGACCACACCACCTTGCCCATGCCGACCGAGAAGCGCAGCACTTTCACGCCGCACCAGCGCGCCACCAGGTAATGTCCCAGCTCGTGGATCGTCACCAGGGAGCCGAGGCAGAAGGCAAACGCCAGCACGGTTTGCAGGAAGTTCATGGGGCCAGTCCGGCGATGATGGTGTCGGCGGCGGCGCGCGCGGCGGCGTCCTGCGCCAGCACCGCGTCGATGCTGTGGGCGGCGCCGTGCGGCAGCTGCTGCACCACCTGCGCGATCACGCGGTCGATCTGGCGGAAGCCGATCTTCAGGTCGAGGAAGGCCTGCACCGCCACCTCGTTGGCGGCGTTGAGCAGGGCCGGCGCGGTGCCGCCGGCGCGCAGCGCGTCGAACGCCAGCGCCAGGCACGGGAAGCGCGCGAAGTCCGGCTTTTCGAATTGCAGCGTGGCGATCTGCGTCAGATCAAGCTGCGCCACGCCGGAGGCGATGCGCTCCGGGTAGGCCAGCGCGTGGGCGATCGGCGTGCGCATGTCCGGGTTGCCCAGCTGCGCCAGCACCGAGCCGTCGACGTAGGACACCATCGAGTGGATCACCGATTGCGGGTGAATCACCACTTCGATGCGGTCGGCCGGGGCGCCGAACAGCCAGTGCGCCTCGATCACTTCCAGGCCCTTGTTCATCATGGTGGCCGAGTCGACCGAGATCTTGCGGCCCATCGACCAGTTGGGATGCTTGCAGGCCTGCGCCGGCGTCACGGCGTCGAGCGTGGCGACGTCGCGCGTCAGGAACGGGCCGCCGGAAGCGGTCAGCAGGATCTTGGCCACGCCGGCCGCGTCGTCGCGCACCGCCGGCACGCGGCCGCCGAACTGCGGCATCGACTGGAAGATGGCATTGTGTTCGCTGTCGATCGGCAGCAGCACGGCGCCCGATTCGTGCACGGCGTCCATGAACAGCTGGCCGGACATCACCAGCGCTTCCTTGTTCGCCAGCAGGATCTTCTTGCCGGCGCGGGCGGCGGCCAGGGTCGGCGCCAGGCCGGCGGCGCCGACGATGGCGGCCATCACGCTGTCGACCTCGGACGCACTGGCGATGCTGCACAAGGCCTGCTCGCCCCACTCCACTTCAGTCTTGACGCCGGCCGCGCGCAGCAGCGCCGCCAGCTGGTCGGCGGCGGCGGCGCTGCCGACCACCGCGCGCGCGGGACGGAACTGCACGCACTGCGCCGCCAGTTCATCGACGCGGCTGTGCGCGGACAGGGCGTAGACGCTGTAGCGTTCAGGATGGCGCGCCACCACGTCCAGCGTCGACACGCCGATCGAGCCGGTGGCGCCTAAAACGGTAATACGTTGCATGGGAATTCTTTCAGAGCCAGGACGTGATCAGCGCGGCCATCGGCAGCACCGGGATCAGGGCGTCCACACGGTCAAGCACGCCGCCGTGGCCAGGCAGCAGGTTGCTGCTGTCCTTGATGCCGGCGCGGCGCTTGAGTTGGGATTCGAACAGGTCGCCGATGACGGAGAAGATCACGATCACCAGCAGCATCAGCAGCGCCAGCGCCCAGCCGAAGCGGGCCTGCAGCCTGACGGCGAAGGTATCCTGCAGCCATGGCGCGCCGCCGTGGGCCAGCACGATCGACAGCGCGGCCAGCGCCAGCACGGCGATGGCGCCGCCGATGGCGCCCTCCCACGACTTGCCCGGCGAGATGCTTGGCGCCAGCTTGCGCTTGCCGAAGGCCTTGCCGGAGAAGTAGGCGCCGATGTCGGCGACCCACACCAGCACCATCACCGACAGCAGATACAGCGGCGAATGCAGGTACAGGCCGACCAGCGCAAAGAAGGCGGCGAACACGGCGAAACCGAAGGTGATCGACAGCGACCAGTTGGCGGCGCCGCCCAGCGGCGGCAGGCCCAGGCCCAGCGTCGGCGCGTAGCGGATGATCCACAGCAGCGCGGCCACGCCGTACAGCGCGTTGACGGCGCCCGGCTTGGCCGCGTACATCAGCGCCACGAACAGCGCGCCGCCGATGAAGCCGGCCACGCGGGCGCGGCTCTCGGTCAGGCCGAACAGGCGGGCGCCTTCCCACACGGCGGCGCCGACAAACAGCGTCACCACCAGGGCAAACGCGGGGAAATAGTTGAAGAACAGGACCGGCAGCAGCACCGCCAGCAAGACCACAGCGGTAATAATCCTCGTTTTCAGCATCAGTTTGTCTTTTCAGCCAGTTGCGCACCCGTGCGGCCGAATCGCCGCTCGCGGTGCTGGTAGGAGGCGATCGCCTCGTCGAGACACGCGGCGGAGAAGTCCGGCCAGTAGGTGTCGGTAAAGAACAGCTCGGTATACGCCAGCTGCCACAGCAGGAAATTCGAGATGCGCTGTTCGCCGCCGGTGCGGATGAACAGGTCCGGCTCGGGCGCGTAGGCCATGGCCAGGTGCGGCGCCAGCTGCTCTTCGCTGAAGTCGGTGGCGCCGGGATGGGCTTTGACCATCTGGCCGACGGCCTGCATGATGTCCCAGCGGCCGCCGTAGTTGAAGCAGACGGTCAGCGTCATGCGGGTGTTGGCGGCGGTCTTGCGTTCGGCGGCGGCGATCATGCCTTGCAGCTTCTCGTCCGCGCGGGACAGGTCGCCGACCACGCGCAGGCGGATGTTGTTGGCGTGCAGTTTGGAGACTTCGCGCTCCAGCGCCGTGACGAACAGGCGCATCAGCAACGACACTTCTTCTTCCGGGCGGCGCCAGTTTTCCGAGCTGAAGGCAAACAGGGTCAGGTATTCGACGCCGCGGCGGGCGCTGGCCTCGACCACGGTGCGCACGGCATCGACGCCCTTGACGTGTCCGCCGACGCGCGGCAGGAAACGCTTGGTTGCCCAGCGACCGTTGCCGTCCATGATGATCGCCACGTGGCGCGGCACGGCCGGTGCGTCTGGAACCTCGGTAGTCGAACTCGTATATTTCATGAAAACTTCGGTGCCAAAGTATAAAGTATTGCAGGTGTGAGACAAAAAGACAAGACGCCAGCAATCGAACCCGGCAACCGGCGCGCGGCGGGGTCGGACCCCGTACGGGGTCCGACCCCTCGGACGAGGTGCTAATTCAGTTGCTGGCGCCTGTGGGTTTTACACCGTCAGAACTTCTTTTTCCTTCTCCGCCAGCATCTTGTCGATGTCGACGATGAACTTGTCGGTCAGCTTCTGGATGTCGTCGGTGCCGCGGCGCTCGTCGTCTTCCGAGATCGCCTTGTCCTTGACCAGCTTTTTCAAGCCTTCGTTGGCGTCGCGGCGGATGTTGCGCACCGCGATCTTGGCGTCCTCGCCCTCGCCCTTGACCAGCTTGACCATTTCCTTGCGGCGTTCTTCGGTCAGCGGCGGGGTCGGCACGCGGATCATGTCGCCCTGCGAGGCCGGGTTCAAGCCCAGGTCGGCGTCACGGATGGCTTTCTCGATGGCGCCGGCCATTTTTTTCTCGAACGGCTGCACGCCGATGGTGCGGGCGTCGACCAGGGTCAGGTTGGCCACCTGGCTGATGGCGGTCGGGCTACCGTAGTAGTCCACCGTCACGTGGTCGAGGATGCCGGTGTGGGCACGGCCGGTACGCACCTTGGCCAGATCGGCACGCAGGGTTTCCAGCGATTTGACCATGCGCTCTTGCGCGCTCTTTTTAACGTCAGCTACGGACATTGCTGCTCTCCTGTTATCTTTAAATTAAACGTGAACCAGTGTACCCTCATCCTCGCCCATGATGACGCGCATCAGCGCGCCCGGCTTGGTGATGGAGAACACTTTGATCGGCAGTTTCTGGTCGCGGCACAGCGCGAAGGCGGTGGCGTCCATGACCTGCAGGTGCTTGGCGATCGCTTCGTCGAAGCTGATCGAGTGGTACAGCGTGGCGTTCGGGTCTTTTTTCGGATCGGCGGTGTAGACGCCGTCGACCTTGGTGGCTTTCAGCACGATTTCCGCGCTCACTTCCGAGCCGCGCAGCGCCGCTGCGGTGTCGGTGGTGAAGAACGGGTTGCCGGTGCCGGCCGCAAACACCACGACCTTGCCTTCTTCCAGGTACTGCAGCGCTTTCGGGCGCACATACGGCTCGACCACCTGCTCGATGCCGATCGCCGACATGACGCGCGCGGTGATGCCGACATGGCGCATGGCGTCAGCCAGGGCCAGCGCGTTCATCACGGTGGCCAGCATGCCCATGTAGTCGGCGGTGGCGCGGTCCATGCCCTGGGCGCCGGGGGCGACGCCGCGGAAGATGTTGCCGCCGCCAATGACGATCGCCAGTTCCACGCCCAGTTTCGCGACCTCGGCCACATCAGCCACCATCCGCTCGATCGTGCCGCGGTTGATGCCGTAGGGATCATCTCCCATCAGGGCTTCGCCGGACAATTTAAGGAGGACGCGCTTGTAGGCTGGTTTGGACATGAGACGGGGCTCCTATTGATTGGTTGTTCGGGGTAAGTCTGCCGGCGCCTATGATACCTCGCCCGGCGCCGGGCACTGCTGCGGGCTTAAAAAAACGGGCCTCTCGGCCCGTTTTCTTGTATTACGCTCCTTTGGAAGCGGCCACTTGAGCGGCCACCTCGGCGGCGAAGTCATCGACCTTCTTCTCGATGCCCTCACCCACCACGTACATGGCGAACGCCTTGACGGTGGTGGCTTTTTCTTTCAGCATCTGCTCGATCGATTGCTTGTCGTTTTTCACGAAAGCCTGGTTCAGCAGCGATACTTCTTTCAGGTACTTCTGCACCGAACCTTCCAGGCGCTTGGCGACGATGTCGGCAGGCTGGACTGGTTTGCCGGCGGCCACTGCGGCGGCTGCATCTTCGTCCGCTTTCAGTTGCGCAACCGAGCGCTCTTTTTCGATCAGTTCGGCAGGAACCTGGTCAGCCGACAGCGACACTGGCTTCATGGCAGCGATGTGCATGGCCACGTCTTTACCGACTTGTTCGTCGGCGCCGTCGAATTCCACCATCACGCCGATGCGGGTGCCGTGCAGGTACGAGGCCAGCTTGTTGGTCGTTTCGAAACGCTGGAAGCGACGGATCGACATGTTTTCGCCGATTTTGCCGATCAGGGCAGCGCGCACTTCGTCCAGGGTCTTGCCTTCGTCGCCAGCTGGCAGGGCCAGCAGGGCAGCCACGTCGGCCGGGTTCTTTTCAGCCACCAGACGGGCGGCGGTGTTGGCCAGGTTCAGGAAGTCGTCGTTTTTCGCAACGAAGTCGGT
Organism: Duganella alba; assembly: GCF_009674495.1. Taxonomy (GTDB): domain Bacteria; phylum Pseudomonadota; class Gammaproteobacteria; order Burkholderiales; family Burkholderiaceae_D; genus Rugamonas; species Rugamonas alba. Next base: position 54,875 of record NZ_WKJN01000020.1, read on the forward strand.
TTCCGAGTTCACTTCGACCAGGGCGCCGACGCCGTTGGCGATGTAGGTGGCGACCACGCCTTCAGCGGTGATGCGGCTGGCGGCTTTACCAGCCTTGCCACCCAGCTTGACGCGCAGGATCTCTTCCGCACGACCCATGTCGCCTTCGGCTTCGGTCAGTGCTTTTTTGCATTCCATCATAGGCGCGTCGGTTTTCGCGCGCAGTTCGCCTACCATTGCTGCGGTAATAGCTGCCATGTGTTTCTCCTGTATTTCGATATTCGGTGGGGATGGTGAGCGGCGCCTGCGGCGCGCTCCAACCATTTACGTTAAAAAAAAGGGGGAGCTGTTGGCCACCCCTTTTTCCTTACAGCCAATCAGGAACGATTAAGCCTGTTCGCTGACTTCGACGAATTCGTCGCCGGCTGCGGCTTTCACCAGCTCAACTACTTCGTTACCGGCAGCGGCACGGCCTTCCAGGATCGCGTCTGCCACGCCACGGGCGTACAGCGTGATGGCTTTCGACGAGTCGTCGTTGCCTGGGATGACGTACTGCACGCCTTCTGGCGAGTGGTTGGTATCGACCACGCCGATGACTGGGATGCCCAGTTTCGCGGCTTCGGTGATGGCGCCTTTATGGTAGCCAACGTCAACGACGAAGATTGCGTCAGGAACGCCGCCCATGTCTTTGATGCCGCCGATCGATTTTTGCAGCTTGACGATTTCGCGTTGGAACATCAGCGCTTCTTTTTTCGACAGTTTCTCAACCGAACCATCGGCCACGGCAGCTTCCATGTCTTTCAGGCGCTTGATCGAGGTTTTGATGGTTTTGAAGTTGGTCAGCATGCCGCCCAGCCAACGCTGGTCAACAAAAGGAACGCCTGCGCGCTGGGCTTCAGCAGCGATGATCTCGCGTGCTTGACGCTTGGTGCCGACCATCAGGATGGTGCCACGGCTAGCGGCAACCTGTTTCACGTGCTTCATCGCTTCTTGATACATACCCATCGTCTTTTCCAAGTTGATGATATGGATCTTGTTGCGGTGACCGAAGATGAACGGCGCCATCTTTGGGTTCCAGAAACGGGTTTGGTGACCGAAGTGGACACCGGCTTCCAGCATTTCGCGCATAGTTACGGACATAATATACTCCAGGGTTAGTTCTGGAATCCGGTCAGTGACCCAGGCAGTTGCCCAGGCACCCTTGTCGAACGGATTCGCGTGTTTAAATAAATAAAATTAACAACATTGCCTAAACCGAATTCAAGCAACCCGAGATTCTACCCTAAAAACAACCACTTGGGCAAGCGTTCTCACTCTGGCGCGACGCCCCGCGCCGGTGCGGCGCCGCACGGGCGTGCACTAAAATGGTACGGTGCATCAAATTATTCCACCAAGAAGTACAAAAGATGCCTGAACTGTAATATCATTATAGAAAATATCGTTCCGGTAAATTAAGTATTTCGTTGCGCCCAAACCCTGCGATAGCGTCCTTTTCGAAAGATCGCCATCATGTCCGTATTCTTAGCCGCCGCCCTCGCCGCAGCCATCCAGCCTACCTGTTCCTGGGATCGCCCGGGGCAAAACCCGTACACCGGCAGCCCCGCGGCCGCCATCGACCGCTACACCGACATTCCGGCGGCGGTGCGCAGCACGCTCAAGCGCCGCATCGAGGAGCGTCAGGCCGACGACAGCGTCACCATCACGCGCGACGCCATCGCCGGCAAGAGCGACTACGACCCCGCCATCCATGACATGCACTTCGGCGCCGCCTCGGTGTGCGCCAGCGTCACCCGCAGCAAGTGGGCGGCGTCGCGCGCCGAACCGGCCGCCGTGTACTGCGTGGGCGAACACTGCATCCTGGTGCCCAGGATCTGCGGCAACGTCAGCCGCATCAGCAAGCTGGCGCCGAAGAGCCCGGCCGTGGCGGCGGCCAGCGCGGCCGACGAGCAGGCGCCGGTGCCGCAGTTTGCCGACATCAGCCTGATCGACCCGGACCTGCCGGACAAGGAAATGACCGGCCCGCTGGACAACTTCGATCCGGCCGATAACGCCGGCAACCGCCGGCAGCTGGCCAGCAGCGGCGCCAGCGAAGGCGGCGTCGAGGAGTTCGTGCTCAGCGACGAGCTGGACCTGGACAGCCTGGCCGACCAGTATGCGCGCCGCATGGCGTTCGGCATCGGCATCAACGGCGGCGGCGATGGCATCATCCACACCGCCGTGCCGGAAGCCGACACCTGGGCCATGCTGCTGGGCGGCCTGGGACTGATGGGCTGGGCCGCGCGCCGCCGCGCCAAAGCCGCCGCCGGCGCCGCCCGCTAGGCGTCCCCTGCCGGGGCTGCACGCGCAGGCCCCGGCGTCGTTTATAATTTCCATATATGGCACGCCATGCGCCGTCCGCCACCTGCGGACGGCGCGTGGCGTCTTCACCGTTTACCTTGCTGATTGCGATCCACTATGTCTATTTCCATCAAAACCGCCGAAGATATCGAAGGCATGCGCGTGGCCGGCCGCCTCGGCTCCGAAGTGCTGGACTACATCACCCCCTTCGTCAAGCCGGGCGTCACCACCGGCGAGCTGGATCGCCTGTGCCACGAATACATGGTCAACGTCCAGGGCACCATTCCGGCGCCGCTGAACTACGCGCCGCCGGGCTACACGCCCTACCCCAAGGCCATCTGCACCTCGGTCAACGACGTCATCTGCCACGGCATTCCGGGCGACAAGGTGCTGAAACAGGGCGACGTGGTCAACCTCGACATCACCGTCATCAAGGACGGCTATCACGGCGACAACAGCCGCATGTTCTTCATCGGCGAACCGTCGATCCTGGCCAAACGCCTGTCGGACGTCACCTATGAGTGCATGTGGCTGGGCATCGAGCAGGTCAAGCCGGGCGCCTTCCTGGGCGACATCGGCCACGCCATCCAGCAGCATGCCGAAAAAGCCGGCTACAGCGTGGTGCGCGAGTTCTGCGGCCACGGCATCGGCAAGGTGTTCCACGAAGAGCCGCAAGTGCTGCACTATGGCCGCCCGGGCACCGGCGTCAAGCTGGAAGCCGGCATGGTGTTTACCATCGAGCCGATGATCAACGCCGGCCGCCGCGAAATCCGCGAAATGGGCGACGGCTGGACCATCAAGACCAAGGACCGCAGCCTGTCGGCGCAGTGGGAACACATGATCCTGGTGACCGACAGCGGCTACGAGGTGCTGACGCTGTCGGCCGGCAGCCCGCCGCCGCCGGCGTTTGTCACCGGCGCAGGGTCGGCCCATTCCGCCAAGGCGGCGTAATCCCGTGAACGCGGCCGTGATGAAGAACGAATTGCGCGAGCAGCTCAAGCGCCAGCTGAAGGCCGATCGCCAGATCGTGATCGCCGCCTTCAAGGAAGACGGCATGCCGGAAAAGCTGCTGCGCAGCCTGCGCCAGAGCGTCGACGCGGTGCTGACCACGGCCTGGCACACGGCCGGCCTGCCGGACAGCACGGCGCTGGTCGGCGTCGGCGGCTACGGCCGCGGCGAGCTGTTCCCGTATTCCGACGTCGACCTGCTGATCCTGCTGCAGGACGCGCCGGACGCCGCCACCACGGCCAGGCTGGAAGAGCTGGTGCAGCTGCTGTGGGATCTGGGCCTGGAGATCGGCCACAGCATCCGCACGGTGGACGAGTGCCTGACCGAATCGGCGGCCGACATCACGGTGCAAACCAGCCTGCTCGAAGCGCGCATCATCTGCGGCGACGAGCAGCTGTTCGCCGAGCTCCAGCACCGCTACCACGCGGCGATGGACCCGCGCGCCTTTTACCACGCCAAGCTGCTGGAGATGCGCCAGCGCCACGCCAAGTACGAGGACACGGCCTTCAGCCTGGAGCCGAACTGCAAGGAAAGCCCGGGCGGCCTGCGCGACCTGCAGGTGATCCTGTGGCTGGTGAAGGCGGCCGGGCTGGCCAATTCGTGGCGCACGCTGGCCACCAGCGGCCTGATCACGCAGACCGAGGCCAAGCAGCTGATGGAGAAGGAACGCGCCTTCAAGGACATCCGCGTGCGCCTGCACCTGCACGCCGGGCGGCGCGAGGACCGCCTGGTGTTCGACGTGCAGACGGCGATCGCCGAGTCGCTGGGCCTGACCGCCACCGGCAGCGGCGCCAACATGCGGCGCGCCAGCGAATACCTGATGCAGCGCTACTACTGGGCCGCCAAGACCGTCACCCAGCTCAACACCATCCTGCTGCAGAACATCGAAGAGCGCTTGTTCCCATCGGAAGGCGTGGCGGTGCCGATCAACGAGCGCTTCAACGACGTCAACGGCCTGATCGACATCGCCGAGGACGACACGTTTGAAAAAACGCCGTCGGCCATGCTGGAGATCTTCCTGGTGATGACCGAGCGGCCGTCGCTCAAGGGCATGACGGCGCGCGCCACCCGCGCGCTGTGGCACGAACGCTTCCAGATCGATGCCGCGTTCCGCGCCGATCCGGTCAACCGCTCGCTGTTCCTGCGCATCATGCAGGCGCCGCGCGGCATCATCCACGCGCTGCGCCGCATGAACGACCTGTCGGTGCTGGGCCGCTACCTGCCCAACTTCCGCAAGATCGTCGGCCAGATGCAGCACGACCTGTTCCACGTCTACACGGTCGACCAGCACATCCTGATGGTGGTGCGCAATATGCGCCGCTTCACGATGGCCGAGCACGCGCACGAATACCCGTTCTGCAGCCAGCTGATGGCCAACTTCCCGCAGCCGTGGGTGCTGTTCCTGGCGGCGCTGTTCCACGACATCGCCAAGGGCCGCGGCGGCGACCACTCCAAGCTGGGCATGGCCGACGCCGAGCAGTTCTGCCGCGAGCACGGCATGAGCGACGAGGACACCGAACTGGTGGTGTTCCTGGTCGAGAACCACCTGACCATGTCGCAGGTGGCGCAGAAGCAGGACCTGTCCGATCCGGACGTGATCCAGGCCTTCGCCAAGCTGGTCGGCGACGAACGCCACCTGACCGGCCTGTACCTGCTGACGGTGGCCGACATCCGCGGCACCAGCCCCAAGGTGTGGAACGCCTGGAAGGCCAAGCTGCTGGAAGACCTGTACAAGATCACCTTGCGCGTGCTGGGCGGCGAGCCGCACAGCGCCGACAACGAACTGCGCAACCGCCAGCAGGAAGCGCTGGCCACCCTGCGCCTGTACGGCCTGGCGCCGGACGCCCACGAGGCGTTCTGGAAGCAGCTCGACGTCGCCTACTTCCTGCGCCACGACGCCTCCGACATCGCCTGGCAGACGCGCGCGCTGTACGAGCGCCTCAACAGCGAGCAGCCGGTGGTCAAGTGCCGCCTGGCGCCGATCGGCGAAGGCTTGCAGATCGCCGTCTACATCAAGGACCAGCCGGACCTGTTCGCGCGCATCTGCAGCTATTTCGACCGCAAGAACTTTTCCATCCTCGACGCCAAGATCCACACCACGCGCCACGGCTACGCGCTCGACACCTTCCTGGTCACCGAGCAGAACTTCGCCAAGAACTACCGCGACATCATCAGCCTGATCGAGCACGAGCTGTGCGGCCTGCTGACCTTCCCCGAGCCGCTGCCGGCGCCGGGCAAGGGCCGGCTGTCGCGCCTGTCGCGCACCTTCCCTATCCAACCGACAGTGGACTTGCGCCCCGACGAGCGGGGACAATACTATCTGTTGTCGGTGGCGGCCAACGACCGCACCGGCCTGCTGTACGCGATCGCCAACGTGCTGGCCAAGTACAAGCTCAACCTGCACACGGCCAAGGTCATGACCCTGGGCGAGCGCGTGGAAGACGTGTTCCTGATCGACGGCGCGGCGCTGGGCAGCGCCCGCAACCAGATCCAGCTGGAAACCGACCTGCTGGACGCCATCAAGGTTTAACCCCTGTTTTAAAGAAGCTACCATGTCTGAAGAATTACTCCGCCTGTCCAAACGCATGTCCGAACTGGGCCTGTGCTCGCGCCGCGAGGCCGATGAATGGATCGCGCGCGGCTGGGTCCGGGTCGACGGCAAAGTCGTGTCCGAACTGGGCACCAAGATTTACCCGAGCCAGCACGTCACCGTCGAGCGCCAGGCGGCGGCCGAACAGTCGAAGCGCGTGACCATCCTGATCAACAAACCGATGGGCTACGTCTCCGGCCAGGCCGAGGACGGCTACCAGCCGGCCGTGGTGCTGGTCAAGCCGGAAAACCGCTGGCCGGACGATCCGTCGCCGGAACTGTTCCACCCGACGCAGCTACGCTCGCTGGTGCCGGCCGGCCGGCTCGACATCGACTCGGTCGGCCTGCTGGTGCTGACCCAGGACGGCCGCGTGGCCAAGCACCTGATCGGCGAGACCACCGAGGTCGACAAGGAATACCTGGTGCGCGTCGAGTACACCAAGCCGGGCAAGCTGCCCGACAGCGACCTGAAAAAGCTGAACCACGGCCTGTGGATGGACGGCAAGCCGCTGCTGCCGGCCAAGGTGCGCTGGCAGAACGACGACCAGTTGAGCTTCACGCTGCGTGAAGGCAAGAAGCGCCAGATCCGCCGCATGTGCGACATGGTGGGCTTGAAAGTTGTTGGATTGAAACGAGTTCGCATCGGCAAAGTGAAACTGGGGGACTTGCCGGTCGGCCAATGGCGTTATTTGCGGCCGGATGAACGCTTCTGACCACAGAGGGATAAAAATTCTTGCTCTTTTGCAAGCCAAAAAGCGGAATCCACTGTAAACTGCGCAGATCGACCTCGCATTGTAGAGTCATTATCAAAGAGATATGCCGTCGTGAACGATCCTATACCTAATGAATTCCGTCGCGGTCCCCCCAGCCTAAAAGATGCTGTGGAGCCCATTGCGACGGGTTCGAAGCCGCACGACATGACCGATGAACATGACATCGGTGATGCCCTGACCTTGCTGGCCGATAGCGGCGAGCCGATCTCGATTTATCCGTCCAGTTCCACCAACGTGGTGATGGCGCGCATCAAGTCGGTCGATCCGGAAAATCCGTATTTCGAGGTGGAGCTCAACGAGGGCGAATTCCTGCCGCCCGGCGACGCCACCTTCGTGGCTTGGCTGCGTTCGGCCAAGATCCAGTTCACGCTGACCTCGACCGAGTGGCCGAGCAAGCCCAACGAGCCAACCGTGCTGCCGCTGGAATTCCCGCTCAAGTGCCTGGTGCTGAACCGGCGCGCCTCGGCGCGGCTGGAAACGCCACTGGGCGTCTACTACATGGCCTCGTTCGTATTGAACGGCAAGCCGTATGAGCTGCAGCTGTACGACTTCTCGGCGGGCGGCGTCGGCATGCGCGCCGCGCCGCGCGACGCGGTCGGCCTGCACATCGGCCGCAAGCTGCAGCGCGTGCGGCTGGAGCTGGGCCCGGACTCGGTGATGATCGCCGACCTGGAAATCCGCCTGTCGCGCACCTTCCGCTCCTTCCTGCTGGGCGAGCAGGTGCAGATCGGCTGCCAGTTCATCAACCTGTCGCCGGCGATGGAAGAAGAACTGAAGCGCCTGCTCGACAAACTCAACAGCGGCAAGCACCACCGTTGATCATGGTGGAGCGCTGCCGACGGCACGTTCCTTGCTTGAAAAGCAGCTAGTCCACTAGCTGCTTTTTTTATGACCACCACACAGCGCATCGTCAAAATCCGCCGCGATTACAACACCTGGGTGGCCAACGAGACCATCGAGGATTACGCGCTGCGCTTCACGCCGCGCGCCTTCCGCAAGTGGTCGGTGTTCCGCGTCTCGAATACCGCCTTCGGCGCGATCTCGTTCCTGGTGCTGGAGGCGATCGGCGGCACCATCAGCGTCAACTACGGCTTCATCAACGCGCTGTGGGCCATCATGGCGGTGGGCCTGATCATCTTCCTGACCGGACTGCCGATCAGCTATTACGCGGCGCGCTACGGCGTCGATATGGACTTGCTGACGCGCGGCGCCGGCTTCGGCTACATCGGCTCGACCATTTCGTCCTTCGTCTACGCCTCGTTCACCTTCATCCTGTTCGCGCTGGAAGCGGCCATCATGGCCTATGCGCTGGAGCTGTATTTCCACATGCCGCTGTGGCTCGGCTACATGGTCAGCGCGCTGGCGGTGATCCCGCTGGTGACGCACGGCGTGACGCTGATCAGCCGCATCCAGATGCTGACGCAGCCGGTGTGGCTGGTGCTGATGGCCCTGCCCTTCATCGCCATCTGGATCAAGCGCCCGGAACTGCCGGCCGAACTGCTGCACTACGCCGGCCGCGACGGCGCCAACGGCCAGTTCAATGTGCTGATGTTCGGCGCGGCGACGGCGGTCGGCGTGGCGCTGATCACGCAGATCGGCGAGCAGGTCGACTTCCTGCGCTTCATGCCGCAGCAGACGCGCGAGAACCGGCTGCGCTGGCATTTGGGCGTGCTGGTGGCCGGTCCCGGCTGGATCGTGCTGGGCATCGCCAAGATGCTGGGCGGCGCGCTGCTGGCGTATCTGGCCATCAGCGTGGCGGTGCCGCTGGAGCAGGCGGTCAATCCCACCCATATGTATCTGGTCGGCTTCGGGCTGGTGTTCCCGCAGCCGCAGGTGGCGCTGGCGGCCACCGCGCTGCTGGTGGTGGTGTCGCAGGTGAAGATCAACATGACCAACGCCTACGCCGGCTCGCTGGCGTGGTCCAACTTCTTTGCGCGGCTGACGCACAGCCATCCGGGCCGCGTGGTGTGGGCCGTGTTCAACGCGCTGATCGCCGTGCTGCTGATGGAGCTGGACGTGTTCCAGGCGCTGGACCAGGTGCTCGGGCTGTACTCCAACATCGCCATCTCGTGGATCACGGCGGTGGTGGCGGACCTGGTGATCAACAAGCCGCTGGGCCTCAGCCCGAAAGGCATCGAATTCCGCCGCGCCTACCTGTACGACATCAATCCGGTCGGCGTCGGCGCCATGCTGCTGGCGTCGGCCCTGTCGATCGCCGCGTTCATGGGATTGTTCGGCCAGCAGGCGCACGCCTTCTCGGCCTTCATCGCGCTGCTGACGGCCTTCGTGGCGTCGCCGCTGATCGCGCTCGCCACGCGCGGCAAATACTACATGGCGCGCCAGCCGGAGCACATCCACAGCAAGACCTGCGTCATTTGCGAGAAGGAGTACGAGGCCGACGACATGGCGCACTGCCCTGCGTATCAAGGCTCGATCTGCTCGCTGTGCTGCTGCCTGGACGCGCGCTGCAACGACACCTGCAAGCCGCACGCGCGCGTCGCCGTGCAGTGGCAGGAAGCGATGCGCGCGCTGCTGCCGCAATCGCTGTGGCGCTACCTGAGCAGCGGGCTGGGACATTACCTGCTGCTGATGATCGTCACCGTGCTGTCGCTGGGCGCGCTGCTTGGGCTGATCTACTATCACGAGCAGTCGGTGCTGCCGCCAGGTTCGGAAGCGCTGCTGCCGCAGCTGCGGCTGGTGTTCTTCAAGATCTTCGCGGCGCTGCTGCTGGCCAGCGGCATCGTGGCGTGGTGGCTGGTGCTGACCAGCGAAAGCCGGCGCGTGGCGCAGGAAGAATCCAACCGCCAGACCGGTTTGCTGACGCGCGAGATCGAGCTGCACCAACAGACCGACGCCCAGCTGCAACAGGCCAAGCAGGCGGCCGACCTGGCGAATCAGGCCAAGAGTCGCTACATCGCCGGCATCAGCCACGAGATCCGCACGCCGCTCAATTCCATCCTCGGCTACGCGCAGTTGCTGGACAACGATCCGGCCATTCCGGCGCACCGACAGCAGGCGGTGCGCGTGATCCGCAACAGCGGCGAACACCTGCTGTCGCTGATCGAAGGCACGCTGGATATCGCCCGCATCGAGGGCGGCAAGTTCAATTTCGACATGAAGGAGCTGGACTTCCCGGATTTCATCGGCCAGGTGGTGCGCATGTTCGAACTGCAGGCGGCCAACAAGGGCCTGAGCTTCCGCTACGAGCTGACCGGCGTGCTGCCGGCCTGCGTGCGCGCCGACCGCAAGCGGCTGGGCCAGATCCTGATCAACATTCTCGGCAACGCCGTCAAGTTCACCAGCCATGGCGGTATCGTCATGCGGCTGCAATATGCGCGCGAGATGGCGTCGGTGGAAATTGAAGACAGCGGGCCGGGCATCCTGCAAGAGGAAATCGATCACATCTTCGAACCGTTCTCGCGCGGCAGCGCCAGCGCCCACGCCAATGCCAGCGGCACCGGCCTTGGCCTGCCGATCGCGCGCATGCTGACGCAGCTGATGGGCGGCGAACTGAAAGTCCGCACCACGCCGCAGGGCAGCACCTTCCAGGTGCGGCTGTTCCTGCCCAGCGTGCACGTGCCGGAAGGCCGCGCCACGCGCGCCGCGCTGCTGGCCGGCGAGGCGCGGCAACGCACCGGCTATCGCGGTCCGCGCCGCCGCATCCTGGTGGTCGATAACGAAAACGTCGACCGCGAACTGCTGCACAACATCCTGCAACCGCTGGGCTTTGAAGTGGCGCAGGCCGCGTCGGGACTGGAATGCCTGGACCTGTACGCCAGCTTCCAGCCGGACCTGATCCTGATGGACCTGGCCATGCCCGGCATGGACGGCTGGGAGGCGAGCTACATCCTGCGCCGCAAACAGATGTCGGCGGTGCCGATCGCCATCGTCTCGGCCAATGCCTTCGACAAGGGCATGGAGAATCCCGCCGCCATCCGCGCCGAGGACTTCTTCATCAAGCCGGTAAACGTGGGAGAGCTGCTGGACTGGATCGGCGCGCGCCTGGCGCTGGAATGGATCACGCAGGCGCCGGCGGAACCGGTGGCGCCTGCCGCGCCGCCGATATTGGTATTTCCGCCGTCCGCCGTCATGGCCTCGCTGCGCGAGCTGATACGCATCGGCTACGTGCGCGGCATACAGAACAAGCTGGACGAAATCGGCGCGCTCGATCCGCGCTACCAGCACTTCACGCAAACCATGCGCAACTTTGCCGCCCGCTTCCAATTAGATGCGATGGCGGACTTTGTCAGAGAGAACAACAACGATGAACTTCAACACTGAAGCAGGCGTGGTGCTGGTGGTGGACGACGTCCCGGAGAACCTGGCGGTGCTGCACGATGCGCTCGACGAATCGGGCTTCACGGTGCTGGTGGCGAACAACGGTGAAGCGGCGCTGCTGCGCGCGGCCGAGGCGCAGCCGCACATCATCCTGTTGGACGCCATCATGCCCGGCATGGACGGCTTCGAAACCTGCCGCCAGCTGAAAGCCAATCTCGCCACGCGCCACATTCCGGTGATTTTCATGACCGGGCTGACCGAGGCCGAACACGTGGTCACCGCGTTTGACGCCGGCGGCAACGACTACGTGACCAAGCCGCTGCGCACCAGCGAGGTGCTGGCCCGTATCGCCGCCCACATGCAGACCGCGAAGCTGGTCGACCAGGCCCGCAGCGCGCTGGACGCGTTCGGCAACGCCGTCATCGCCATGACGCCGCGTGACGGCAAGGTGGTCTGGCAAACGCCGCTGGCGCGCACGCTGATGCAGGGCTATATGGCCGATGCCGAACTGCCGGCGTGGTTGCAGGCGACCCAGCTGGCGCACAGCCAGGGCTTATCGCATCCGCCATTGACGCTGGCGCGCGGCGCGCGGCGCCTGATCTTTTCGGCGGCGGAGTTCAGCGAGAACGAGCAGTGGATGATCGTGCTGCGCGAGGAATCCGACACCGCGCAAATCGAAAAGCTGATGGCCTCCTTCAAGCTGACGCAGCGCGAATCGGAAGTGCTGAACTGGGTCATCAAGGGCAAGACCAACCGCGACATCGGCGACATCCTCGGCACCAGTCCGCGCACCATCAACAAGCACCTGGAACACGTCTTCGTCAAACTCGGCGTCGAAACCCGCACCTCCGCCGCCTCCGTGGCGCTGGCCAGGATCGAGCGCTCCTGATTGGCTTTTTGGCATACACTGCCTGCATGTTCCACTCAGCGGGCGATGGCAATGACCAAGGAAGAAGAACTGAAACGCTCCAAGCGGCTGGCGCTGTCGCTGCTGGCCGCGGCGGCGGCGGTATTTGTCGTCACCTCGCTGATGCCGCGCGGTTTGTGGACCGACGGCCTGCGCGCCGTCTCCGAGGCCGCCATGGTCGGCGCGCTGGCCGACTGGTTCGCCGTGGTGGCGCTGTTCCGCAAGGTGCCGATTCCGTTCATCTCGCGCCACACCGCCATCATCCCCAACAACAAGGACCGCATCGCCGACAACCTGGCCGGCTTCGTCGAAGAAAAATTCCTCAAGCCCGAATCGCTGGCCGCCGTGATCCTGAAAACCGATCCCGCCACCAGCGTCGCCGAATGGCTGAAAGAACCAGCCAACCGCAACTACCTCGCCAGCCACCTGCTGCAACTGCTGCCCGAAATCCTGGCCACCGTCGACGACGCCCGCATCCAGCAACTGCTGCGCGACGCCCTGAACTCCGCCATCGGCAAGCTCGATATGTCGCGCTCATTGGGCTCCCTGCTGGCCGCACTGACCAAGGACGGCCGCCACCAGGAACTGCTGGACGACGGCATGGTGGCGCTGATGGGCGTCATCAACCGCCCCACCACGCGCGACGTCATCGCCGGCCAGATCGCCGCCTGGCTGAAACGCGAACACGCCGCCATGGAACTGGTGCTGCCCACCGAATGGATCAGCGAGAACGGCGCGGCCATGATCGCCAAGGCCCTCAACAATATCATGCTCGACATCGCCGCCGACCGCGATCACAAGCTGCGTCTCAAGTTCGACGACATGGTGCAGCGCTTCCTGGTGCGGCTGGAATCCGATCCGGCCTTCATCGCCCGGGGCGAAGAGTTCAAGCGCTACCTGCGCGACGGCGACACCTTCAACAACTACATCGCCGATCTGTGGGGCAGCGTGCGTGACTGGATCAAGGCCGATATCGCCGGCGGCGAGTCGAAGCTGAACGACGGCGTGATCCAGGCCAGCCAGTGGCTCAGCGAAGAACTGCTGCGTCATCCCGGCATGCGCGCCTCGCTCAACCAACACATGGCCGGCATGGCGCGCACGCTGGCGCCGGCCTTCTCCAGCTTCCTCACGCGCCATATCAGCGACACCGTCAAGGCCTGGGACAACCAGGACATGTCGCGCCAGATCGAACTCAATATCGGCAAGGACCTGCAATTCATCCGCGTCAACGGCACGCTGGTCGGCGGCATGATCGGCCTGTTGTTATATACCATTGCCCAGATCATGGAATGGGCAGGAAGTTATCTCCATCCGTAACTATCATGTTAGGATGGCTTACATGAAATTATGGCTAACTTCGTTGATCTCTGTGCTATGCGCGAGTGCGCAGGCGGCCGACATCCCGGTCACGATCTACGCCGACGCCGGCTATCCACCCTACGCCTACGAAAAAGACGGCAAGCCCGCCGGTCTGTATTACGACATCGTGCGCGCCGCCGTCGGCCACATGCAGGGTTACAAGGTCGATATCCAGCCGGTGCCCTGGAAGCGCGGCATGGCGATGCTACGCACCGGCGCCGGCTTCGCCCTCTATCCGCCCTACATGAACACCAAGGACGAACCGTGGACCTGGCCCTATTCGCTGCCGCTGTACGAAGAGCGCGTGGTGGCCGTCTGCCGCAAGGACATCCTGGCGGCCAAGCCGCGCAAGCGCTGGCCGGAGGATTTCTATGGTCTCACCATCGGCAACAACGCCGGCTTCATCGTCGGCGGCGAGGCCTTCGACAAGGCCGTCCGCGCCCGGCAGCTGCGCGTGGAGGAAGCCAAGGACAGCGAAACCAACATCGTCAAGCTGGGACTGAAGCGCATCGACTGCTACATCAATGACCGCCTGTCGATCCAGTGGACGCTCAACCAGCTCAAGGCCCAGGGAAAATACGATGAAGGCGGCGCCCACGCCGGCATCGCCGAAGCGGCGGTGATCGCGGTGGAGCAAGGCTTCCTCGGCTTTACCGACCGCGATAACGGAAAATTCACGTACAAGAACGACTTCGTCAAACAGTTCGACAACGCCATCTACCAGATGAAGCGCACGGGCGAGATCGATAACATCGCCCGCAACTTCTTCAAGACGCATTAAACCGCGAGATGGCGCTTGACCTCCGGGTCGTTCATCACCGTCTGCACGCCGGAGGCCACCACCTCGCCGCGCGACAGCACCATGAACTGGTCCGCCAGCTCGTGCGCGAAGTCGAAGTACTGCTCGCACAACAGGATCGCGATGTCGCCGCGCTGGCGCAGCAGGCGGATCACGTTGCCGATGTCCTTGATGATGGACGGCTGGATGCCTTCGGTCGGTTCGTCGAGGATGATCAGCTTCGGCTCCGCCAGCAGCGCGCGCGCAATCGCCAGTTGCTGCTGCTGGCCGCCGGACAGGTCGCCGCCGCGCCGGTGCAGCATCTCCTTCAGCACCGGGAACAGTTCATACACCTCGCCCTTGATGGTGTGCGCCTTCTTGCCGCTGTGCGTGGCCAGGCCCATCAGCAGGTTCTCCTCCACCGTCAGCCGGGCAAAGATCTCGCGCCCTTGCGGCACGTAGGCGATGCCGGCCCGCGCGCGCTGGTGCGGCGCCAGTTTGGTGATGTCGCGCCCTTCCAGCTTCACGCTGCCGGCCGATACCGGCAATACGCCCATCAGACACTTGAGCAACGTGGTCTTGCCGACGCCGTTACGGCCCAGCAGCGCCATGCACTTGCCCTTCTCCAGCTCCAGCGACACGCCGCGCAAGGTATGCGAGGAACCGTAGTACTGGTTGATTTTTTCCACTTGCAGCATAGCGTCAGCGTCCCAGATAGACTTCAATCACACGTTCATCGGCCTGCACTTCCTCCATGCGGCCCTGCGCCAGCACCGAGCCTTCATGCAGCACCGTCACCACGCCCTGCTGCGCGATCTCGGTGACGAAGGCCATGTCATGCTCGACCACCACGATGGAATGCTGGCCGCGCAATTCGTTCAGCAGCTCCGCCGTGCGCGCCGTTTCGGCGTCGGACATGCCGGCCACCGGTTCATCCAGCAAAATCAATTGCGGCTCCTGCATCAGCAGCATGCCGATCTCCAGCCACTGCTTCTGGCCGTGCGACAGCAGCCCGGCCAGTCGCTGCTCGCTGCCGTTCAGCCGGATCAGCTTAAGGATCTCGTCGATCTTGCCGCGCTGTTCGGACGACAGGCGCGCGAACAGCGTCGGCCGCACGCGCTTGTCCAGCTTCATGGCCAGCTCCAGATTCTCGAACACCGTGTGCTGCTCGAACACCGTCGGCCGCTGGAATTTGCGGCCGATGCCGGCGTGCGCGATCTGGTGCTCGCTCATGCGGCTCAGGTCCATGGTCTGGCCAAAGTAGGCGGTGCCGGACGTCGGCCGCGTCTTGCCGGTGATGACGTCCATCATGGTGGTCTTGCCGGCGCCATTCGGGCCGATAATGCAGCGCAGCTCACCGACCGAAATATCTAGGCTCAGTTTATTGAGTGCGCGGAAACCGTCGAACACCACGCTGATCTCTTCCAGGTACAGGATCGCGCCGTGGGTCGTGTCCAGCCCTTGCTGCGCAATGCGCGCATCGTTCAAAGTCATGCCTGCTCCTTGCGTACCAGCCCGGCCAGCCCGCGCGGCAGATAGCGCGTCACCAGGATAAAGATCAAGCCCAATGCAAACAGCCACAGATTCGGGAAGGCGCCGGTGAACCAGCTTTTCAGGCCATTCACCGAGAACGCGCCGATGATGGGGCCCAGTAGCGTGCCACGCCCGCCGACCGCCGCCCAGATCACCATCTCGATCGAATTCGCCGGCGACATCTCGGAAGGATTGATGATGCCCACCTGCGGCACATACAGCGCGCCGGCGATCCCGCACAGCACCGCCGACAAGGTCCACACGAAGAGCTTGAACCACAGCGGGTTATAACCGATGAACATCAGCCGCGACTCCGAATCGCGCACCGCCTGCAGCACGCGTCCCAGCTTGGAGGTGACGATCCAGCGGCACAGCAGCAGCGCGCCAAGTAGCACCGCCAGCGTCACCAGGTACAGCGTGGCCTTGGTGCCAGGCGCGCTGATCGAATAACCGAGGATGCGCTTGAAGTCCGTGAAGCCGTTGTTGCCGCCAAAGCCGGTGTTATTTCGGAAGAACAGCAGCATGAAGGCATACGTCATGGCCTGCGTGATGATCGAGAAGTACACGCCCTTGATGCGCGAGCGGAAGGCGAAGAAGCCGAACACGAAGGCCAGCACGCCCGGCACCAGCACCACCAGCGCCAGCGATACCCAGAAGCTGTCGGTGCCGCTCCAGAACCATGGATAGGTCTTCCAGTCCAAAAACACCATGAAGTCCGGCAGGTCGCTCTGGTACACGCCCTCGCGGCCGATGGCGCGCATCAGGTACATGCCGTGCGCGTAAGCGCCCAACGCGAAGAACACGCCGTGGCCCAGCGACAGGATGCCGGCATAGCCCCACACCATGTCCAGCGCCAGCGCCGCCAGTGCGTAGCACATGAATTTGCCGATCAGGCTCACCATATAGCTCGGCACGTGCAGCGCATGGCCGTCGGCAAAGAAGAGATTCAGCAGCGGCAGCGCCGCCAGCACCACGGCGCAGGCGACAATGCCCGTCCACGCCCGGCGCGAAAATAACGAGGGATGATTCATTCAGCGCTCCTGCCTTTCATGGCGAACAGCCCTTGCGGACGCTTCTGGATAAAGATGATGATGAACACCAGGATGGCGATCTTGGCCAGCACCGCGCCAGCCACAGGTTCCAGGAACTTGTTCGCTTCGCCCAGCCCCAGCGCGGCGATCACCGTGCCGGCCAGCTGGCCGACGCCGCCCAGCACCACCACCATGAACGAATCGACGATGTAGCCCTGGCCCAGGTCCGGCCCCACGTTCCCCAACTGCGACAGCGCCACGCCGCCCAGGCCGGCGATGCCGGAGCCGAGGCCGAAAGTCATCATGTCGATTTTGGCGGTGGAGACGCCGACGCAGCCGGCCATGCGGCGGTTCTGCATCACGGCGCGCACGAACAGGCCGAGACGCGTCTTGTTCAGGATCAGCCACACGCCGGCCACCACCAGCGCGGCGAAGACGATGATGGCGATGCGGTTGTAGGCCAGCACCAGCGATCCAAGCACGGTCACGCCGCCGGACATCCAGGCGGGATTGGCCACTTCCACGTTCTGCGCGCCGAAGATCGTGCGCACCGCCTGCATCAGTATCAGGCTGATGCCCCAGGTGGCCAGCAGCGTTTCCAGCGGACGGCCGTAGAGCCAGCGGATCACCGTGCGCTCCAGCACAATCCCGACCAGCGCGGTGACGATAAAGGCGGCCGGCAGCGCGGCGGCCAGATACCAGTCCAGCGCGTCCGGCGCCCAGCGGCGGAAGGCCAGCTGGCACAGATAGGTGGTGTAGGCGCCGATCATCAGCAGTTCACCGTGCGCCATGTTGATGATGCCCATCAGGCCGAAGGTGATGGCCAGGCCCAGCGCCGCCAGCAGCAGCACGCTGCCGAGCGAGACGCCATAAAACAGGTTGCCGACAAATTCGGTGCGCGCCAGACGGCTGTCCAGCGCTTGCAGCGTGTGGGCGGCGGCGACGCGCACGTTCTGGTCGGCGTCGCTGGTCAGCATGGCTTGTAGCGCGGGGCGCAGGTTGGCGTTGCTGCTGTCGGCCAGCGCTTCGACGGCGGCCTTGCGTTTAGCGGCTTGCGGGGATTGCAGATTGGCGGTGGCGGCGACCAGGCGCAGGAGTTCGCGGATTTCGGCGTCCTGTTCGCGTGCCAGCGCCTTCTCGATCAGCGGCGCCTGCGCCAGCGTGGCGGTCTTTTGCAGTTCGGTGACGGCGGCCAGGCGTTGCGCGCGGTCGGGCGAGAACATCTTCAGTGCCGACAATGCTTCTTCGATGGCGCCGCGCAGGCGGTTGTTGATCATGATGCCGTCGATGCCGTCGGGCGGTGCGGTGATGGCGCCGGTGGCAGGATTGTAGGCCTTGTCGTCGGTGACGATATACAGCTTGCCGTCCGGCGTGGTGTAGACGTCGCCGTTTTGCAGCGCGGTTAATAGGCGCGTGGCGTCGTCGGTGGCCAGCGCGCCGATGGCGGCGATGGCGGCGACGCGTGCGTCAGGGTCGTCGCCAGCCAGCGGCGCCAGCATGTCCGGGGGAATGCCCGCATAACCCGCGCGGGCGAAACACAGGCAGGCGATCAGAAATAGTTTGCGTAACATACAGCTCCAGTATGCGGAAATCGTGAAACCCGCACTGCGGCGGACAAGGGTCTGACCCCGCAGGGGTCAGACCCTATCACTTAGGGGTACGGCGCGGCTCAATCTACAGTTTCTGTTTACCCTCGTTACCCGGAATGTACGGACTCCACGGATTCGCACGCACCGGACCTGGCGTTTTCCACACCACGTTGAACTGTCCATCCGGACGAATCTCGCCAATGAACACCGGCTTGTGCAAATGGTGATTGGTCGCATCCATCGTCAGCGTAAAGCCATCCGGCGCCTTGTACGTCTGCCCCGCCATCGCCGCGATCACCTTGTCGGTGTCGGTCGACTTGGCCTTCTCCACCGCCTGCGCCCACATGTGAATGCCGACATAAGTCGCTTCCATCGGATCGTTGGTCACCACCGTCGCCGCATTCGGCAGCTTCTTGGCGACCGCATACGCTTTCCACTTCTTGATGAACTCCGCGTTCACCGGATTCTTGATCGACTCGAAGTAGTTCCAAGCCGCCAGGTGCCCCACCAGCGGCTTGGTATCCACACCGCGCAGCTCTTCCTCGCCGACCGAGAACGCCAC
Source organism: Duganella alba (assembly GCF_009674495.1). Lineage (GTDB taxonomy): Bacteria > Pseudomonadota > Gammaproteobacteria > Burkholderiales > Burkholderiaceae_D > Rugamonas > Rugamonas alba. The sequence goes on from NZ_WKJN01000020.1 coordinate 73,598, forward strand.
CACCGGCACATCGGTCGCCTTCAGGCCGGCATTGCCCAGCTCCTTATAGAACGGCACATTCGAATCGCCATTGATGGTCGAGATCACCGCCGTCTTGCCGCCCGCCGCAAATTTCTTGATGTTGGCGACGATGGTCTGGTAATCCGAATGACCGAACGGCGTGTACACCTCGTCGATATCGCTATCCTTCACGCCTTTGCTCTTCAGGAAAGCGCGCAGGATCTTGTTGGTGGTGCGTGGATAAACATAGTCGGTCCCCAGCAGCACGAAGCGCTTGGCGCCGCCGCCGTCCTTGCTCATCAGGTACTCGACCGCCGGAATCGCCTGCTGGTTCGGCGCCGCGCCGGTGTAGAACACATTCTTCTCCAGCTCCTCGCCCTCATACTGCACCGGGTAGAACAGCAGGCTATTGAGCTCCTTGAATACCGGCAGCACCGACTTGCGCGACACCGAGGTCCAGCAACCGAACACCACCGACACCTTGTCCTGCGCGATCAGGCCACGTGCTTTTTCCGCGAACAGCGGCCAGTTGGAGGCCGGATCGACCACCACCGCTTCCAGCTTCTTGCCCATCACGCCACCCTTGGCGTTGATTTCATCAATGGTCATCAGCGCCACGTCCTTCAGCGACGTCTCCGAAATGGCCATGGTGCCGGACAGCGAATGCAGGATGCCGATCTTGATGGTGTCCGCAGCATAGGCCTGCGTGCCGGCCGCCAGCAAGGCGGTGGCGGCGGCGATGCGGCTCAAGGTGCCGATAAAATGACGACGATTTTGCATGGCTAAACTCCGTGGTGGTTAATCAGTATTGAAGTTGCAGCGCGATCTGGAACTTGTCCTGATCGGCCACGCTGGTGATCTTGGTCTTCGAGTACACCGCGCTGACCTGCGCGTTGTAGCCGTCGATGATGTAATTGACGCCGGCGTCATACTGCTTGGTGTCGATGTTGGTATCGGCGGCGAACTTCTGCCAGCGCACGAAGGGCTGGAACTTGCCCCAGCCGACCTTCTGCTCGAAGATGTAGGAAGCGCCGGCGGAATACGCCTTGCCCTGCTCGGCCTTGATGATGTCGTCGGTGTCGTACTTGTACCAGGCGGCTTCCACCGCGAAGGCGCCGGCGCCCTTGATGCGCTTCTCCAGCAGGAAGTCGACGTTATAGGAGCTGTACTTGCCGACCGCACCCGGGGTCAGGATGCCGTCCTTCTGATAGCGGCCCGCCACGCCGATGGCGAGGATGTCGGCGCCGCCGAGGTAATTGCCGGTGCCGTAGTAGCCCGGTTCCGCGTCCCAGAAGTCGTACTGCACGCGGCCCGCGTACATCAGCGCGTCGTCGGCCTTGATGCCGGCCGCCTTGGCCTGCGACTGCGTCAGCGAACCGATGCCGAAGGTATGGCCCTCGAAGGCGCCGAAGGAGTAGCCCAGGCGGCCGCCGTCTCCGGCATTGCCCCAGACGACCACGCCGTCGTCGCGGCCACGGAAGATGCCGCCGTTGTAGCCGTAGCGCGAGGCCACGCCGGCCCAGTAGCCGCCGCCCAGCGAGTAGTACGGACCGGCCATGTTGGCACGGTCGGACGGCGACAGCAGGCGGCCGGCCCAGATATTGAGTTCCGGCGAAATGGCGAACTGCCCGGCCGCATCCAGCACGCGGATCTTGTCGCCGTCCCACTCGGTGTTGAACATGCCCTTGATGTTCTTGTTGAGCGAAGCGCCGAAGAACAGGCGGCCGCTGTCCAGGTTAAAGTCGCTGGACCGGCCGCCGTCCGGCGCGCCATTTTCAGCGCTGGTGTAGCTCTCGCGCAGGCCGAAACCGACCGTGACCGACTTGTCGTCGCCCATATTGATCGTCGCCCCGGCCCAGGCGTTGCCCACCGCCGCCGCAGCCAGCGCCGCCAGCAGCTTCTTGTTCACCCCCATCTTGCTCTCCCCGTTCGGTTTTGGATGAGACAAGATTAACCAGGTGACAATCTCCTAGGAATACGTTGAATGACGTAGTGGCGCAGCCGCGACGCGGCGCAGTCATGGCACAATAGCGGCTTGATTTTTCGGGAAGACCATCATGACCATATTTGCCGCCTCCGTTTTCGACGCCACCGTGATCTACGACGGTCATGAGCTGTTCAAGGGCCAGGGCGCCGCCAAGGGCTGGGCCGAGAAGCTGGCCAAAGAGCTTGAATGCGAGATCGGCGTCGAGAAGATCGGCACCGGCTGGGTGCTGACCGGCACCGTGGACGGCGAAGCCTGCAAGTGGAGCATCGTCGGCCAGCGCCTGAAGCGCATGGACTAAACACATCGTGCGCTAGCGCACATCGTACCGTCCTGGCGGGGCGTAGCATCGGTCGTATTCTGCCCACCAAGGATAGTGATGAAGCGCGATGATCTCCCGGCGGCCGCCATGCCGCCACCAGCGGCCGCACGCCTGGCCGGCCTGCGTTACGTGCAGGACGGCCAGGCCGGCATCGCCCGCAAGCCGCATGGCAAGCAGTTTCGCTACCTCGACGCCGACGGCCACGCCGTCAAGGATGAGGACACGCTGGCGCGCATCAAATCGCTGGTGATTCCGCCGGCATGGACAGACGTCTGGATCTGCAAACATCCGCTGGGCCACCTGCAGGCCACGGGCCGCGACGCGCGCGGCCGCAAGCAATACCGCTACCATCCGCGCTGGCGCACGCACCGCGACGACGCCAAGTACGAGCGCATGCTCAGCTTCGGCAAGGCGCTGCCGGCGATCCGCAGCGCCGTCGACGAAGCGCTGCGCAAGCCCGGCCTGCCGCGCGAGAAGGTGCTGGCCACCATCGTCTTCCTGCTCGAAGCGACGCTGATGCGCATCGGGAACGAGGAGTACGCGCGCGAGAACAAGTCCTTCGGCCTGACCACGCTGCGCGACCGGCATGTGCGGCTGGATGGCAGCAAGGTGCAGTTCCGCTTCCGTGGCAAGAGCGGCGTGCATCACGCGGTGGAGGTGCAGGACCGCCGGCTGGCGCGCATCATCGGCCGCATCCGCGACCTGCCGGGCCAGGAGCTGTTCCAGTATGAAGACGACGAGGGCAATCCGCACGCCATCGACTCGGCCGACGTCAACGACTACCTGCACGCCATCACCGGCGCCGACTACACGGCCAAGGATTTCCGCACCTGGGCCGGCACCGTGCTGGCCGCCGTCGCGCTGCTGGAATACGAGAAGTACGACACCGAAGTGCAAGCCAAGAAGAACGTGGTGCAGGCCATCGAATCGGTGGCCAAGAAACTCGGCAATACGCCCACCATCTGCCGCAAGTGTTATGTGCATCCGGCGGTGATCGAGTCCTACCTCGACGGTACGATGCTGACCGCGCTGCGCCAGCGCGCCAGACAAGAGCTGAAGGAAGACCTGCACGCGCTGCGGCCTGAAGAGGCAGCGGTGCTGGCGTTGTTGCAGCAGCGTCTACACACTGACTGAAGCGCGGCAACGCGGCTCGCGCCGCGCCGGGCTTCGGAGTAGAATCAGGTCCATGCCCACTGCCCCGCCATTCCTCATCCGCAAAGAGTGTCCGCCCGGCGCCTGCGAGTGCCGGCACGGCGAGCTGCTGGACGCCTGGGAGCGCGACGGCGAAACCGACATCCGCATTTTGCGCCTGACGCGCGAGGAAGAGAAAGCGCTGATCGCCCGCATCGAGGCGGTCGACAGCTATGAAGCGCTGGGCCGCCTCGAACAGCGCATGCAGGAACTGCTGGGTATCCGCCTGACCATTACGCCCAGCGCCAATGGCGTGCGTACCGTCATGGGCTTGCAGATCAAGCTGGCGGAGCAGCCGGGCCTGTGCCGGCGTACCCGCGAAAACATCCCGGCCGCGATCCGCCGCTGCTTCGGCCGGCATCCGGAAATCATCTATGCCTTGCTGAATGCCCGCGACCTGCTGCGCGCGGAGGACGACGCCAGTTAGTCGGTGTGGAACTCGCTGGCGGTGGCAAACAAATCCCAGGCCGCGATGAACAGCGCCGCGACCACCGGACCGATGACGAAGCCGTTTAGGCCAAACAGCGCCATGCCGCCCACGGTGGACAACAGCACCACGTAGTCGGGCATCTTGGTATCCTGGCCGACCAGCACCGGACGCAGAAAATTGTCCACCAGGCCGATCACGAACACGCCGAATACGGCCAGGCTGATGCCCTGCCAGATCGATCCCGTCGCCAGGAAGTAGATCGCCACCGGCGCCCACACGATGGCCGCGCCGACCGCCGGCAGCAGCGACAGGAAGGCCATCAGCACGCCCCACAGCACCGGCGCGCTGACATCCAGGAACCAGAACGCCAGCCCGCCCAGCGCGCCCTGCGCGATGGCGACCAGGATGTTGCCCTTGACGGTGGCGCGGATCACGGTGGTGAAGTTCTGGAACAGGCGCTGCTTGTACTTGCGGCTCAACGGCACCGCCTCGCGGATACGCTTGGCCAGCTTGTCGCCGTCGCGCAGCAGGAAGAACAGCAGGTAGAGCAGGATGCACAGGCTGGTGAGGAAATCGAAGGTGTACAGGCCGGCGTTGATGGCGCGCTTGGCCACTTCCTGGCTCACTTGCGATGCGGCTTCGGTGAGCTTATCCTGCAAATAGGCCAGGCTGGTCAGGTGGAAGCGGTCGAGCAGCGAGACCAGCCAGTTCGGCAGCGCCGCCATGATTTTGTTGAAGAACATGGCGACGGTGATTTCACCGGAGCGCACCATTTCCACCACCGATGCGGCCTGGTTGACGATGGAGATCGATACCATTGTTAGTGGCAGGATGACGATCACCACGATGAGCAGCAGCGTCAGGAACGACGCCAGCGCGGCGCGGTTTCGGGTGCGTTGCAAGAGCCAGCGGTAAATGGGGGCGAACAGGATTGCCAGCACCACACCCCAGAAAATCGCCCCGCCGTATGGCGCGAGTATCCAGCCGAAGCCGATGGTGACTACGGCCAGAAGCAGCAGGAACATTTTTTGTTGAAACGAGAATGGCTGCATGGGCGATTTCTATACGGGTTAGGACGTGCGTGTCCGAGGCTTGAACCAGGTGTAATAATGCGCGGCACCCGCGAAACCCGCACACCGCTGCGGCCAGGGTCCGACCCCGTACGGGGTCAGACCCTTTCGTTCGGGGCTTTAATCGTCGTCGTTGGGGTCGAGACCGGGGAACATCACTTCTGTGAACCCGAATTTGGAGAAGTCTTTGATACGCATCGGGTACAGCTTGCCCAGCAGGTGGTCGACCTCGTGCTGCACCACGCGCGCATGGAAGCCGTCAACCTCGCGCTTGATCGGCTGCTGATGCTCATCCACGCCCTCATAGCGCAACCGCACATAGCGCGGCACGCTGCCGCGCAAACCCGGCACCGACAGACAGCCCTCAAAGCCCTCTTCCATCTCTTCCGACAACGGCGTCAGCACGGGATTGATCAACACCGTCTCCGGCACCTGCGGCGCATCCGGGTAGCGCGCATTCTGCTTGAAGCCGAAGATCACCAGTTGCAGGTTGACGCCGATCTGCGGCGCCGCCAGCCCGGCGCCATTGGCCGCGTGCATGGTGTCGAACATATCGGCGATCAGCTCTTTCATCGCCGGCGTATCGAACTCGGTCACCGGTTCGGCCACGCGCAGCAAACGCGGATCGCCCATTTTCAGGATTTCTCGTACCGTCATTGTGCATCCCCCTTGATCTCGCATTGTATCTCGCGCAAAAACTGGCAATACTCATCGCCGGTTTCCAGATGCTTCAGGCCCATCGCGGTGGTCGCCTTCAGGTAGCCCAGCTTGGAGCCGCAGTCGTAGCGCGTGCCATCGTAACGGTAGGCGAGCACGCGCTCGTCCTTCATCAGCGCCGCGATGCCGTCGGTCAGCTGGATTTCGCCGCCGGCGCCCTTGCCCAAGTTCTCCAGATAGTTGAAGATGCGGCCACTCAGCACATAACGTCCTACCACCGCCAGCGTGGACGGCGCCACATCCGGCATCGGCTTTTCGACGATGCCGTTCACCACTTCCAGTTTGGGCTGGTAGGCGCTGGCGCTGACGATGCCGTACTGGCGCGTGGCCGCGCGCGGCACGTCCTGCACCGCCAGGATGCTGGAGCCTTCGCTGGCATACAGGTCGGTCATCTGCGCCAGCACCGGCTTGACGCCATCGGCGGTGTCCATGAAGTCATCCGCCAGCAGCACCGCGAACGGCTCGTCGCCCACCACCGGCCGCGCGCACAGCACCGCGTGGCCGAGGCCCAGCGGCGCCGACTGGCGGATGTAGATGCAGTGGATATGCTTGGGAATCACGTTCTGCACCAGATCCAGCAGCTGCTGCTTGTTGGCGGCCTCCAGCTCCGATTCCAGCTCGTAAGCGGTATCGAAATGGTCTTCGATGGCGCGCTTGTTACGGCCGGTGATGAACACCATTTCCGTGATGCCCGCCGCCACCGCCTCTTCCACCGCGTACTGGATCAGCGGCTTGTCGACGATGGGCAGCATCTCTTTCGGCTGCGCCTTGGTGGCGGGTAAAAAACGGCTACCGAGACCGGCCACCGGAAACACGGCTTTTCTAATTTTTGTCATGGTTATTTTTGTGCGAGGAGCGCCAGCAGGCCGGCTTCGTCGAGAATGGTCACTTCCAGTTCCTGCGCCTTGGCCAGTTTGCTGCCGGCGTCGGCGCCGGCAACCAGGTAATGCGTTTTCTTCGAGACCGAACCGGACACCTTGCCGCCTTCCGCTTCGATCAGCGCGGCAGCCTGGTCGCGGCCCATGGTCGGCAGCGTGCCTGTCAGGACGAAGGTCTTGCCGGTCAGGTGGCCTTCGGCGGCGACGCTTTCCGGCAGTTGCGCCAGCAGATCATTGCGCAGCAGGTGCAACGCCTTGACTTGCGCGCGGTTGGCCGGCTCCGCCATCCATGCCTCCAGCGCGTCCGACACCGTCGCCGGCAGGCCGAACACGTTGAACACCTGCAGGTACGCCAACGCTTCCAGCGTCACGCCCTCTTCCACCAGTTGCTTGCTGCGTGGCTCCGTCAATTTTGGAATGCCCAGCGCCGCCATCAGCTGCACCGTGTCCAGCTTGTCGCGCAGCTTGGCGCTTGGCGGATGTTCGCCTTTCGGCGCCACGCCGGCCGCCAGCAAGGCGTCGATGGCTTCCTGGTTTTTCGGTTCGGCGAAGAAGTCGGCAATCGATTCCGCCACCGTGCCGCCGATGTCAGGCAGCACGCGCAGCAGCGCGGCCGGCACGCGGCGGATCAGTTCAAAGCGTCCCAGCCACTCGGCCAGCGTCTTGGCGGTCGATTCGCCGACGTGGCGGATGCCCAGCGCGAACAGCATGCGCTCCAGCGGCGGGTTCTTGCTGGCGGCAATGGCCTCCAGCAGATTGTCCGCCCACTTGGTGGCGATCTTGCCCTTGACGACCGTTTCCGGTGTGGTGCCGTCGCGTTCATCGGCAAGGCGCTTCATCTCCAGAAGGTCATCCAGCTTGAGCGAATAGAGGTCGGCCACGCGCTGCACCTTGCCCCATTCGACCAGACTGTCGATGTAGCGGTCGCCCAGGCCTTCGATGTCCATCATGCGGCGGCCGGCGAAGTGGCGGATCGCTTCCTTGCGCTGCGCGGAGCAGAACAGGCCGCCGGAGCAGCGGGCGATGGCCTCGCCCTCTTCGCGCACCACGTGCGAGCCGCACACCGGGCAGGTCTTCGGCAGCACATACGCTTCCGGTTCCGGCGACGGCCGGCGTTCCAGCACCACCGCCAGCACTTCCGGAATCACATCGCCGGCGCGGCGCACGATCACCGTGTCGCCGACGCGCACGTCCTTGCGGCGTACCTCATCTTCGTTGTGCAGCGTGGCGTTGGTGACATTGACGCCGCCGACGAACACGGACGCCAGGCGCGCCACCGGCGTAATGGCGCCGGTGCGGCCGACCTGCACTTCAATCGCCTGCACCACGGTCAGCGCTTCCTCGGCCGGGAACTTGTGCGCCAGCGCGAAGCGCGGCGCGCGCGAGACGAAGCCCAGCGTGCGCTGGTCCTGCAGCAGGTTGGCCTTGTAGACCACGCCGTCGATCTCGTATGGCATGGTCGGACGGGCTTCGCCGATCTGCTTGTAATAGGTCATCAGGCCATCGTAGCCGCGCACCACCGAGGCTTCCTTCGCCACCGGCAGGCCCAGCTCGCGATACCAGTCCAGCAGCGCCGAATGCGACAGCGGCATATCGGCGCCTTCCAGCGCACCGATACCGTAAGCGAAGAAACTCAGCTTGCGCGATGCGGTGATGCGCGAATCGAGCTGGCGCAGGCTGCCCGCCGCCGCGTTACGCGGATTGACGAACTCCTTCTGCCCAGCCTCGCGCTGGCGCGCATTCATCGCTTCGAAATCGCGCTTGAACATCAGCACCTCGCCGCGCACATCGAGGATGGCTGGCGGATGGGCAGTTTTCAGGCGCAAGGGAATGCTGCGGATGGTGCGGATGTTGGCCGTGACGTCCTCGCCGGTGTAACCGTCGCCGCGCGTGGCCGCCTGCACCAGCAGGCCGTCCACGTAGCGCAGGTTGATCGCCAGGCCGTCGTATTTGACTTCGGCGGCGTATTCCACCAGCGCCGCCGTATCCAGGCCATCGCGCACGCGGCGGTCAAAGTTCTCGATGTCTTCGTCGGTGAAGCCGTTATTCAGCGACAGCATCGGCACCGTGTGCGTCACCTGCTCGAACTGCGGCAGCGGCGCGGCGCCAACGCGTTTGGTCGGCGAGTCTTGCAGCGCCAGCGCCGGGTGTTCTTCTTCGAGCTTTTGCAGCTCGATAAACAGCTTGTCGTACTCCGCGTCCGGAATGGTCGGCGCGTCTTCCACATGATAGGCGTGCAAATGCCGGTTCAGCTCCGCGCTGAGTTGCTCGATGCGCGTTTTAAAATCTACCGTCATTGCTTTACCTTAGCTGAACAAACGCATTGCGCGGGTGGAGCCTGCCGGAATATCGGCATCGTTCATCTCGGCGTAGAAATCCTGCACCTGGCCGGCGATTTCGGTCAGCGCCGCATCCGACAGCGGCTGGTTGTAATCATCGACAATGGTGCCGTCCAGGCGCGCCATCAGGCCCCTGGCGCAGGCGACCATGGCGCCGAAGCCGTCGCGCGCCGGCGCCACGCATGGCACGTCCAGCAGCAGCGTCAGGCGCGCCGTGGTTTCCTCGGCCGGCGTCACATTGGTCGACAGCGAGAACAGGAAGCCGCCGTCGCCATCCGGCATCACGAAGCGGCCGTCCGGACGCACGTCGAAGCCCTGCTTCTCCAGCGCGCCGATCAGCGTGTTGATGGCCCATGGCGCGCCGTTGGTTTGCAGGTTGACGCCCAGTTGCGCATCGTGGCCGGCGACGAAGCGGTGCAGGTTGCGCGCTTCGGCCATCACCTCGATCATGTCCGGGATCACCGGTTCGGCGCCGATTTCATCGGCCATGGCGCGCAGCCGCGTCACCAGTTCCGAATATTCCAGTTCGTTCAGCGCGGTGCTGCGGCTGGCCAGCTGCACGCCGCCTTGCAGCTCGGTGTAGACGCCGCCATGCACCACCGGCTCCCAGTCGCCGCTGACGGCCTTGCCAATGTAGTGCACCGGCTTGTTGCCGACCATGCGCAGGGTTTGCAGCACCGGCAGCAGCTTGTCGCCGCGCGCCGGGGTTTCCAGCGCCAGCGGCAGCAGGCAGTCGATCAGCGGATCGACCAGTGCCGTGGCCTGCTCCGCCGCCGCGGCAGACGCCGCGTTGGCGCGCGCCGCCAGTTCGTCTTCACTTGCCGTCAGCATTGCGCCTTCATCGCTGGTGAAATCCGCAGCCAGGGCGCCGAGTGCAGCCGCGGCAGCCGAGGCTTCGCCGCCGGCCACGCCAGGCGCGGTGCCGTCGAGCGAGAAGCTCGGTTCCTGGCGCGCATGCGGCGCGGCCGGCGCGTTGGGCGTCGGCGCCAGCTGCGGCTCTTCGCCGGTGCGCATCAGCACATCGTCATGGTCGGTCGAGAAAGCGCGTTCGACGCTCTTCTTGGCCTTGTATTCCTGGATTTTGTTGTACGTGAAGACGCCGGCGACAAACACGCCGGCGGCTGCGATTAAGCTGATTTGGAGATCTGTCATGCTGCTTGTGCCTCGGAAGCGAAGTTTGCGGCGGATTCCATATCCACCGCCACGATGCGCGATACACCCTGCTCCTGCATCGTCACACCGATTAATTGATTGGCCATCTCCATCGCAATCTTGTTGTGCGAGATGAAGAGGAATTGGGTATGTTCAGACATGCGTTTGACCATACGGCAGAATCGTTCGGTATTGGCGTCGTCCAGCGGCGCGTCGACCTCGTCGAGGAGGCAGAACGGCGCCGGATTCAGCCGGAACATGGAGAACACCAGCGCGGTAGCCGTCAGCGCTTTCTCGCCACCGGACAGCAGGTGGATGGTGGCGTTCTTCTTGCCCGGCGGCTGGGCCATGACCTGCACGCCGGAGTCCAGAATTTCGTCGCCGGTCATGATCAGCTTCGCCTGGCCGCCGCCGAACAGAATCGGGAACAGTTCGGAGAAGTGGCCGTTGACGCGGTCGAAGGTGTCTTGCAGCAGGTCGCGCGTTTCCTTGTCGATCCGGGTAATGGCGTCTTCCAGCGTGTTGATCGCCTCGGTCAGATCGGCGTTCTGCGAATCGAGGAAGTTCTTGCGCTCGGACGCGGTGGCCAGTTCGTCCAGCGCCGCCAGGTTGACCGCGCCCAGCATCGAAATCGCATTGGTCAGGCGCGTCACCTCGCCCTGCAGGTAGGACGCCTTCATGTCCGGATGCAGCTTCTCGGCCAGCGCCGCCTCGTCGGCCTGCACTTCGGCCAGTTGCGCGGCGAACTGCTCCTGGTTCAGGCGCGCCGCCTGTTCCTTCAGCTGCATTTCCATGATCTTGTCGCGCTGCGGTTGCAGCGCGCGCTCGGTCGACATGCGGCCTTCCTCGAACAGGCGCAGTTGCTGCGCGATCTGATCGAGTTCGTGGCGCGCGTCGGACAGCGCTTTTTCCTGCGCCGTGCGACGGTCCAGCAGCTCCTGCAGGCCGTCGTTACTCTCGCCGGCTTCCAGGCCTTCCAGCTCCATGCGGCCGGCTTCCATGCTCTCGGTCACCTGCGCCACCTGTGCCGTGGCGGTGGCCACGTTGCGGCGGAATTCCTCGATCTTGCTGCGCTGGGTCTTCTCGGCGAACTGCACTTCCTGCGCCGCGCGTTCCAGGTCGCGCAAGGCTTCACGGGCGTCGGCCAAACGCTGTTCCTTTTCCATGAAGTCGGTCTGGCCGTCTTCGTGCGTGCCTTGCAGGTTGCCGAGCTCCATATCCAGCTGTTCGAATTTTTCTTCCGATTCCAGCTTGATCTGGGTCTGCTCTTCTTCCTGCGCGGTGATCTCGGCCAGGTCGGTCTCGATCTGCGTGCTGCGCTGGTTGAAGCGCGCTTCGATCTCGGACAGCTTGACCACATCCAGTTGCAGCGTGTGCACCGACTGCTGCAGGCTTTGCAGCTTGGCGCGGTACTCGGTCAGGCGGCGCGTCAGGTCCGACACGGCGGCATCCGCGCGCACCGAGCGCGAACGCGCTTCGTCGGCCAGCATCTGCTGCGCACGCAGCTGCTTGGTGATGTTGTCGATTTCCTGCTGGCGGCCCAGCATGCCGTCCTGCTCGGAATCGGCGGCGTAAAAACGCACGCTGTTCTGCGTGACGACGTGGCCCTGGCGCGTGATGATGCTGCCGCCCGCCGGCAGCCTGGCGCGGTCGGCGAATGCTTCGGCCGTGTCCTCGGCCATGTAGACATTGTGCAGCCAGTCCTGCAACAGGCCGCGCAGGCCCGGATCGTTAATCTTCAGCAGATTCAGGAACGGTTTCAGGCCGGCCGCTTCCACCGGCGCCGGCGGCACGGCGGTGGACGGCGCGTACAGCGCCAGCTTGGCCGGCGGCGCATCGCTGAAGAAGGCCTTGGCCCATTCGATGTTCGACATTTGCAGCGCCGAGGTGCGCTCGCGCAGCACCGACTCCAGCGCCGGCTCCCAGCCCGCTTCGATATTCAGTTTCTGCCACAGGCGCGGCAGCGATTCCAGCTCGTGCTTTTGCAGCCACGGCGTGACCTTGCCCTGGGTTTGCACGCGCTCCTGCAACTGGCGCAGCGCGTTCAGGCGTGCTTCCAGTTGCGCGTTGGCGGCGGTTTCGGTGTTGACCTGCTGCTGCGCGTCCTGGCGTTCCTGCTCCAGCTTCGGCTGCTGCTCCAGCGCTTCTTCCAGCACGAAGCTCTGTTCTTCCAGCGCCTGCTGCTTCTCTTCAAGCTGCAAACGCAGATTGGACAAATGCGCGTTATCCGGCAGGCTCAAGCCGTTCTTTTCCTGCTGCAGGCGCTCGCGCCGCACGGCCAGGCCGTTGAGGATGTTGTTGGCGTTGCGCTGGTGCGCGGATTCCAGTTCCAACTGCTGTTGCGCCTGCATGATGCGCGAGCGCGATTCGGTGCTGCGGGTCTGCGCTTCCTTCCAGGCCTGTTCCAGCATCGGCAGCGATTCGGCCTTTTGCTCGGCCATGACTTGCGATTCCTCGACCTTGGCGCTCAATTCTTCCAGGTTGAATTCCGCTTCCTCGATCTGCTCGCCGAATTCGCTGGCCTGGCGCTGCCATTGGTCGCGCTGCGCGGCCAGCGTGGCCAGTTGCACCTGCAGACGGCTGCGCGATTCGACCACGAATTTCATCTGCGCTTCCAGGCTGCCGATTTCGGCGTTGGTCTGGTACAGCGATCCCTGCGCCGTGTGCAGGCGGTCGCCGGCGGCGAAGTGCGACTGGCGCATCTGCTCCAGCGACAGCTCGACGTTGCGCAGCTTGGCGGTCTGCTCCTCCAGATCGTTCTGCGCCTGTTCGACTTCGCGGAAGTATTTCTTCTGTTCGTTCTCGGCTTCGATCTTGCGCAGCAGCCAGAGCAGCTTCTGCTTCTCTTCCTGGTCGGCTTGCAGCTGGTGGAACTTGGTCGCCACGGCGGCCTGGCCTTCCAGCTTTTCCAGGTTGGAGTTCAGTTCGCGCAGGATGTCTTCCACGCGCAGCAGGTTTTCGCGCGTGTCGTGCAGGCGGTTTTCGGTTTCGCGGCGGCGTTCCTTGTACTTCGATACGCCGGCCGCCTCTTCCAGGAACACGCGCAGCTCTTCCGGGCGCGACTCGATAATCCGCGAGATCATGCCCTGGCCGATAATCGCGTAGGCGCGCGGGCCGAGGCCGGTGCCGAGGAAAATGTCCTGGATGTCGCGCCGGCGCACCGGCTGACCATTGATGTAGTAGGTGGAGGTGCCGTCGCGCGTCAGCGTGCGCTTGACCGCGATCTCGGCATACTGGCCCCACTGCCCGGCGGCCTTGCCCGCGTTGTTGTCGAACACCAGCTCCACCGACGAGCGGCCGGCCGGCTTGCGGTGCGTCGAGCCGTTGAAGATCACGTCCTGCATCGACTCGCCGCGCAGCTCCGAGGCCTTGGATTCGCCCAGCACCCAGCGCACGGCGTCGATGATGTTCGACTTGCCGCAGCCGTTAGGACCGACCACGCCTACCAATTGACCCGGCACCTGGAAATTGGTGGGATCAACGAAAGACTTAAATCCCGACAATTTAATGGAAGATAGACGCACGTTGTTATCTGGTGGTTGGGCTGGAAAATTTCACAATAATACCATTTTGCGTATGATATCAGGCCGAAAACACAACACGCTGCACCATTGTCAGCGCGTCTGCGGCCGGGGCGCGTGCCACATGGCGCGGGTATAGAGATGGTCATGGCCGGACAGGTACAGCGCGGCCTTGGCTATCCACAGTTCCGCCGGCACCGGCTTGACATGGGGCGCCATCAGGAACACCGGCACGCACAGCACCGCCAGGATGCGGCTCAAGGCCAGGTGATGCTCACCGCTGGCATACCAGATGAAGGCGCCGGCCACGGCCAGGCCCAGCAGGCATCCGGTCCAGGCTTCGGACGGCGAATGGGAGTGGGTATAGATGCGCGACAGCGAAATCAGCACGGCGAGCAGCACGCCGGCGGTGCTACCCAGTATCTGCGCCCACGGCGGCGATGAACGGGTGATCAGGAAGCCGACCACCGGATAGACGGCCGCCGCCCGCATCGCATGGCCGCTGAAGCCGGCGAAGTCCACCGACTGCACGCCGATGCCCCAGCCCATGAAGGCCATCTTGGTGACCACCACCAGCGCCATGCCGGCGCCGTACAGGACCACCCAGGCGGCCGCCAGTCGCCAGGACTTGCCCGCCAACAGCCACACCGCGATGGCGCCGCCTATCGGCCCTGTCACCGCCATACTGCCGATCAAACTCAACCAATGCCAAATCATCACTTTGCACCTATCAATTCACGTGAACACATTCTAGCGATTATTGCCGCACCACAACAGTCAAGATCACCTTAACAGTGGTAGCATTCTCGCAATTCCGATCACCTCGGCGCAGCTCACATGATAACCAAAGGACGGGACAAGGCAATCTATTGTGCGCTGCTGCTTGGGCTGGTGCGGCTGGCCGCCTTGCCGCTGATTGCGCTGCGGCTGTTCGGCTGCCTGTTTTTCGCGCTGACGGGCTGGCCGCTGGCGCCGGCGCTGGTGCTGATCGCGCTGCTGGTCGTTTCGGCCCGGCCGTTTCGCGGCCGCCCTCTCGTCACCGCCCTGCTGGTCGCCACCTATCTCGCCAGCGTGCTGTTCCACGGCTGGGCAGACGCGCAACTGCGCTTGCGCGAAGGCCAGAACGTCATCTTCGATGTGCTGGAAGCAGCCATCATCGTCGCTCTGGCGGCATGCAGTCTAGTTAGCCGGCGGCGGCAGGTGGGATGATGCTGGCGTCGTTGTCGGCGGTGCGGGACAGGGCTTGGGACAAGGCGACGGCGACCACGCCTTCGGCACGAACGACCTGGGCGCTGCCTTCGCGGAAGCGCCGGGCAAGGTCGACGCCCGACATGGAGAAGGCTTCCTGCCGTGCCGCCGTTGAGAAGATGTAGAGCGTGCGCTGCGGACTGATCCAGGCCAGCTTGACCTTGCGGCTGCTGCCGTCCTCCTGCTCGAACTCCAGCCACATGCCGCGCGTCAGGCTGTCGACTTCGATGATCGCGTCTTCCTCTTCCGGCTCCGGTGCCGCCTGCCGCGCGGCTTCGGCGTCGGCCTTGGCTTGCAGCGCCAGCCGGCGTTCGGCCGCCTGCTGGGCCACCTGCATGGAGATTTCCACTTGCCGTTCAGGCGACATGTCCAGTGGCGCACGCACGATGGAGGCGTGGCATTCCGCGAGCTCGGCAAAGAATTGCAGACGGTCGGCGTCCTGCCACTTGATGACGTCCAGCCATTTGTTCAGCGCGGACAGCAGGCCCGGCAGCTTGGCGATCAGCTGTTTGCGGTCGTCCGGCGTCATTTTCGGCCGCACGCTCCAGATCAGGTCGTCCATGGCCCTGGTGGCGTTGTTGACGGCGCCTGGCTTGTCGTCCTCGATGCTGTAGGCGATGGTCAGCACCGACACCCAGCGCTGTTCGAGGAAGGCTTCGACCACGGCGATCACTTCACCGGTGCCGATGCGCAAGGCGACGGCGTTTTTGGCCAGCTTGTTCGACTCGGCCATTTTTTCCTGCTTGAGCGCGGCGGCGATCGGTGCGGCGATGGCGGCTGCGGCGGCTTTTTCCTCGGCCTGGATCGAGGCTTCCAGTTCGTTAACAGCTTCGGTGAACACCGACAGCTCCTGCTCGTAGTCGCGGCCGACGCGGTCGACGCTGCGCTGCATGGCCTGGAACAGCGGATCGTCCGGGCCTTTGCGCTGTTCCCAGCCCATGCGCGACAACAGTTCCAGCAGGCGGCGCGCCGGGTGGGCTTCCTGGAAGAAGAAGTTCTTGTCGACCAGTGCGGCTTTCAGCACCGGGATTTGCAGGAAGCGGATCAGTTCGCGGATTTCCGGCGAGATGCTCTGGTCGCGGAATACGGTGTCGAAGACGGCCGACAGCAGGTCGATGGTGGATTCATCGGCGCGCGTGAGGCTGCCTTCCGGCATGGTCTGCTTCAGGCTGGGCAGGTAGAAGACGTTGCCTGTCTGCGCCGGCGCGGCGCTGCCACTCGACTCGAACGGGACGGCTTTCTGCAGCGTGGCGAGGTAGGCCAGCAACGGCTGCCGGGCATGAAGTTGTGCCGCGCGTTGCAGTTCTTCGTTCGGCACCGCGCCGACGTGGAAGCCTTGCGCCGCTCCTTGCGGCCAGCCGCCAGCCGGCATCGCCATCTGCGCGCCGCCTGCGACCGCGCCGCCCGCAACCACGCCACCGACGAGCGGGCCGCTGGCAAACGGGCCGCCAACAAAGCCCTGCACCGGCCCGCTCACCGCGTGCGGGCCGGGCTGACCGGCAAACGCTGCGCCAGCGGCCTGCGAGCCGCCCTGCTGGCCGCCTGGTGGCTGCTGCGCGCCGTTCGGCGCCCACGTGCTGCCGGCCGACAGCACCGATGCCGGCAGATCCGGTATCGTCAAATCAACGCCGCCGCCCAGCATGCCGCTGGCGATGCCATCGACAATCTGCCCGGCCGCCGATCCCGCCACATCGCTGGACGCAAAAAACTGCCGTAACTGCTGCGCCAGCGCCGCCTGATTCGTCCTGGCCTTGGCCGCCCCGCCATCCGCCTTGCGGCGCTTGTAGCCGTCCACATTGCCCGGCAACACGCCCTTGCTCTGCAAGGCCAGACTCAAGGCCTCCAGCATCGGCCCCAGCTCGATAAACATGTCCGGCTTGATCCACGGCTGCAACAGCCCGGCCGACTCTTCCTCCGGATCAAACTCCGTCCACGCCTGCTGCAAGGCCTCCAGAAACACCGCCGGCCGGAATGGATTCTGGCTGACACGCAAAATGTCGCGCTCCAGCAAAAACGCCAGCCGCACATTCAGCGTCTGCAAGGCATCCGCATACTGCACCTCGAACGGCTTGCTGACGCCGCTCAAAGCGACCTTGTTGTCCATCTCCTCGAACGGCACCAGCGACAGCGGCTGGTCCGCGCCGCGCGCCACCCGCTTGGCGGCCGGCGCCAGCTCCGCGATCTCGCGCCGCAGCGCCTTCTCCAGCGTGCTGGTGGCCAGATGCAAAAACGCGAAATTCCGGTTGCGCAGCAGATTGCCGGCGCGAATGCGCTGCTGGATGAGGCGCGTATCGCCATCGGTCGCATCGATCAGCGCCCCGGCCAGCCTGGCGGCCAGATCCAGATACTGATCGCCCGCATGCTTGACCGCGATGCCGATCAGCTCTTCCAGCAAGGCATGGCGCGGCGACACCGTCTTTTTCGGCGTAGCGGGCGTTATTGGAGTTGCAACCATGGGCGTTCCTGCGGAGTCAATCAGCGTATTTCACCATTCTTGCATGATATTTCCATCAAGCAATACCAAACCACCAAGTATCTGCAATTTTTTGCGTATTTTGAGACGGCTCAACAGACAAGATTGCAGTTTCCCTAAGATAAAAAACTCTCTTTCCGTCCATCAACCGCCACCAAGGATGCCCATGAAATTCCTGCACAACCTGGAAACGTCCCGCAAATTGCTGGCCGCCTTTGCCGTCGTGCTGTGCCTGACGGCGCTGGTGGGGATCAGCGCGCTGTCGCGCATCAGCGCCATCAACCATGCCTCGGCCGACCTCAACGGCCAGTGGCTGCCGCAGACCATCAACGCCTTGTCCCGCCGCAATGAAACCCTGCTCAGCGAAGGCTCGGAACCGTCGCTGGAAACCCGGCTGCAACAGGCGAAGGCCCTGAACACGCAGCTGAGTCAGCTATTGGTCAGCGCCATCCAGTCCAGCCAGGAGGCAACAAAGCAGCAAGATGAATTGTACGCCGGCGCCCGCGTCACGACGTTCAGCCTGTTGTTTGCCGCCATCGCCGGCGGCGCCTTGCTGGCGCTGTGGACGGCGCGCTCGATCACCTCGCCCTTGCAGCACGCGATGCTGGTGGCGCAACGCATCGCCGGCGGCGACCTCGGCACGCGCATTCCGCCGCAGCCAAACAACCAGACCGGCAAGCTGCTGTGCGCCATGCAGCACATGAACGACAGCCTGCACGCCATCGTCAGCCAGGTGCAGAGCGGCGCGCGGGCGATCGGCGGTTCGGCGGCCGAAATTGCGGAAGGCAACCAGGATTTGTCGGCGCGTACCGAGCAGCAGGCGTCGGCGCTGGAGCAGACCGCGTCCTCCATGGAGCAGCTGACCGCCACCGTGCGCCAGAACGCCGGCCATGCGATGGAAGCCAACAAGCTGGCGCTGTCGGCGTCCGCCGTGGCGGTGCGCGGCGGCGGCGATGTGGCGCAGGTGGTCGGCACCATGGCGTCGATCAACGACAGCTCGCGCAAGATTGCCGAGATTATCGGCGTGATTGACGGCATCGCCTTCCAGACCAATATCCTGGCCCTGAACGCGGCGGTGGAAGCGGCGCGCGCCGGCGAACAGGGGCGCGGTTTCGCGGTGGTGGCGTCCGAAGTGCGCAACCTGGCGCAGCGGTCGGCAGCGGCAGCCAAGGAAATCAAGGAGTTGATCGACGATTCGGTCGACAAGGTGGCGCGCGGCACGCAACTGGCCGATCAGGCGCGCAAGACCATGGACGAAGTGGTCGGCAGCGTCAAGCAGGTGACCGGACTGATCGGCGAAATCGCCGACGCCAGCGCCGAGCAGACCGCCGGGCTGGAACAGGTGAATCAGGCAATTTCCGCCATGGACCAGGCGACCCAGCAGAATGCGGCGCTGGTGGAGCAGGCGGCGGCTGCGGCGGCGTCGATGCAGGGCGAAACCGCCAAACTAAGCGCGGCCATCAGCGTGTTTGCCATCGCCGCCGAGCCACCGGGGGCGATGGCGCCGGAAGTCGCCAGGCCGCAACCGGCCGTGCGCGCCACCCTGCCGCAGCCGGCGCGCACGCCGCGCAAGGAAGTCGAGTGGGAAGAATTTTAATCTGCCAGTGAGGTCTACTCCTACAGACCATCAGGGCGAACTCCGATACCGGGCAGAAGCTCAAAAACGCATGATGGCGTCACCGGAAACGCCTCAGCTAGCAAACGGCCGGGACGATTCTGGCGAGTACGTTCTTTTCACTTTAAAAAGGAAGCAAAATGAACTCGAACCAAAAAGGCAGCAGCAGTAACCAGGGCTCGAAACAAGGCTCGAACCAAGGCAGCAGCAAGCAGTCCGGCACCGCCGGCTCGTCCAGCGGGTCGCGCAGCAATCAGCAAAGCGGCACCCAGGGCGGCACCCATGAGCAGCACGTCGAAGCTGGTCGTCAAAGCCACAAAAATGACGGCAACAAGCAATCCGGCAATCGCTAAGTAGACAATCAGCGGTAAATGCGGCGCCTTGCGCGCCGCATCGTTGCCCCATCAGATGTTGGTCACCCGTTGCCCGCTAGGCGGCACAAAATCTTCCACACCGTTGATCATCCCCACTTTGAGCGCCTGGGCGGACGTCAGATGCAGGTCCGAATACTCGTGCGTGCGCCATTGCTCTTCCGCCAGTTCGACGTGGTTGCGCAGGATTTGCTCGGTGCGGGCGTCGTCCGCCTGCAAGCCCTCGACGATGATGCGCAGCGCGTCCGGACGGGCGCCGTGCGGCGCGCTGGCGTGCGACTTGTGCACCATGAAACGGGCAGTGTCGCTGGCGTAGCGCTCGCTTCCCGACAGAAACAATATGACGGCGATCGACGCCACCGCGCCGGCGTTGTAGGTGACGATTTTGATCGGCAACTTGCTCAGGTAGTTGTACAGGCAGATGCCGTCGCTGACATAGCCGCCATTGGACTGAATCAGGATGTGGGCGGTGGTGATGCGGTCTTCCGTCATGTCGGCCACCGCGTCGAAAACGCGGCGAACCATGTCGCTGTTAACATCCCCGGAAAGCGTGAACCACGCATGTCCTTCGTAATTTGTATGATCTTGGCTCATGGCTGGGCTCTTGAATAAGTGTGATTTATTCTAGCAAATTGTCGGTATGGAAGCTTTTTTATTGCCTCATTCGTGCGCGACCCCACGCCGGGCCGCAAGATTGACATTCAGGCCCTTCTGACATATATTCCCGAGTCTTGATCGGGAGAGGGCAAACTCGCGTTGCCGCCGAAGGGGCACTACCCACAAACTCTCAGGCAAAAGGACCGGTCAAGGGGTCATCAATGACTCAAACTCTGGAGAGAGATTGCATGGGCAATCCACCGAAGGGGCGTGCGGAAAGATCTTTTCCGCTATCTCTCAGGTACCAAGGACAGAGGGGTTTGGAATATTAGTATTCCCTGTTAACCTCTTTTCGTTCGGACCGTGCCATGACGCTCAAAGCTACCCCCCTCAATAACGCTCACCGCGCAGCCGGCGCCCGCATGGTCGATTTCGGCGGCTGGGACATGCCCGTCAACTACGGCTCCCAAATCGAAGAACACAACGCCGTGCGCACCGACGTCGGCATGTTCGACGTCGCCCACATGTGCGTGGTCGACATCAAGGGCGACCAGGTGCGCGCCTTCCTGCGCGGCCTGCTGGCCAACAACGTCGACAAGCTGCAAGTCTCGGGCAAGGCGCTGTATTCGTGCATGCTGAATCCGGAAGGCACCGTCATCGACGACCTGATCGTCTACTTCATCAATGAGAGCTGGTTCCGCCTGGTGGTCAACGCCGGCACCGCCGAGAAGGACGTGGCGTGGATGCAGGCGCAGAACGACGCCACCGGCTCCGGCCTGACCATCACCCAGCGCCGCGACGGCGCCAACGCCATGGCGCTGATCGCCGTGCAAGGCCCGAACGCCCGCGCCAAGGTCTGGGAAGTGATTCCGGAATCGAAGGACGCCACCGCTGAAATGAAGCCGTTCAACGTCGCCTTCGCGCAAAGCGCCGCCTTCGGCGAGGCGATGATCGCCCGCACCGGCTACACCGGCGAAGACGGCTTTGAAATCGGCGTCGCCGCCGAGCAGGCCGAGAACCTGTGGAACGCGCTGGTCGCCGCCGGCGTCAAGCCGGCAGGCCTGGGCGCGCGCGACACGCTGCGCCTGGAAGCCGGCATGAACCTGTACGGCCAGGACATGGACGAAACCGTGAACCCGCTCGACGCCGGCCTGGCATGGACCATCGACCCGGTCTCCGAGCGCGACTTCATCGGCAAGGCCGCGCTGCAGGCCAAGGGCCAGAACAGCCAGTTCGTGGGCCTGATCCTGCGCGAAAAAGGCGGCGTGCTGCGCGCGCACCAGAAAGTCATCGTGGCCGGCACCGACGCCACCGGCGAGATCACCAGCGGCACCTTCAGCCCGAGCATGCAGCAGGCCATCGCCCTGGCGCGCGTGCCGAACGGCGTGAACGTCGGCGACACCGTGCATGTGGAAATCCGCGACAAGAAACTGGCCGCTTCTGTGGTTAAATTGCCGTTCGTCCGCAACGGCAAGATCTTGGCCGTTTAATTAAAATTTACCTCTCGATCCTTTTTGGAGCTTTACATGAACATTCCTGCAGACCTGAAGTACACCGAATCCCACGAGTGGGTACGCGCTGAAGCCGACGGCACTGTCACCGTTGGCATCACCGAGTACGCGCAGGACGCACTGGGCGACATCGTCTTCGTCGAACTGCCGAAAGTCGGCGACACCTACGAAGCCGGCAGCGACGCCGCCGTGGTGGAATCGGTGAAAGCCGCCAGCGACATCTACGCGCCAGTAGCCGGCGAAGTCGTGGCCGTGAACGAAGAAGTGGTCAACGCTCCGGAATCGATCAACGCCGACGCCTACGCCAACTGGCTGTTCAAGATCAAGCCTAGCGACGCCGCAGCCATCAACGGCCTGCTGGATGCTGAAGCCTACGGCAAAAACACCGGCGCCTAAATTCGAGCGCTCCGAGGCCAGCCCCGTGCTGGCCTTTTGTATTCTCCTCTCTCGCCCTGACAAATCATGACCCGCACCAGCCTCTCCCAACTCGAAGCACGCGACGCCTTCATCGCCCGCCACATCGGCCCTGACGCCGCAGAACAGCAAGCCATGCTGTCGGTCCTCGGCTACGCCACCCGCGCCGCCCTGATCGACGCCATCG
Source organism: Duganella alba (assembly GCF_009674495.1). GTDB lineage: Bacteria > Pseudomonadota > Gammaproteobacteria > Burkholderiales > Burkholderiaceae_D > Rugamonas > Rugamonas alba. Next base: position 95,618 of record NZ_WKJN01000020.1, read on the forward strand.
TGCCTGCCAATATCCGCAACACGGCGGCCCTGCCGCTGGGCGCCTACACGCAGCCGATGCCGGAAAACGAAGCGCTGAACAAGCTGAAAAAAATCGCGTCGAAGAACAAGGTGCTCAAGTCGCTGATCGGCCAGGGCTACTACAACACGCTGACGCCGAACGTCGTCCTGCGTAACATCTTTGAAAATCCGGCCTGGTACACCGCCTACACGCCATACCAGCCTGAGATTTCGCAAGGCCGCCTGGAAGCAATCCTGAACTTCCAGCAAACCATCACCGACCTGACCGGCATGGGCATCGCCAACGCGTCGATGCTGGACGAAGGCACCGCCGCCGCCGAAGCCATGACGCTGATCCAGCGCGTGAGCAAATCGAAATCGAACGTGTTCTACGTCGCCGACGACGTGCTGCCGCAAACCCGCGAAGTGATCGAAACGCGCGCCAAGCCGCTGGACATCACCGTCAAGACCTTCCACCCGGCCGAACTGGCCAGCGTGGGCGAGTGCTTCGGCGTGCTGCTGCAATACCCTGGCGTGAACGGCAATGTGCGCGACTACAAGGCCGACGTCGAAGCCGTCAAGGCCAAGGGCGCGATGGTGGTTGCCGCCGCCGACCTGCTGGCGCTGACCATGCTGACGCCGCCAGGCGAATGGGGTGCCGACGTCGTTGTCGGCAACTCGCAGCGCTTCGGCGTACCGCTGGGCTTCGGCGGCCCGCACGCCGGCTACATGGCCACCCGCGACGAATTCAAACGCTCGATGCCGGGCCGCCTGGTGGGCGTAACCATCGACGCGCAAGGCAACAAGGCTTACCGCCTGGCCCTGCAAACCCGCGAGCAGCACATCCGCCGCGAAAAAGCCACCTCGAACATCTGCACCGCGCAGGTACTGCTGGCGGTGATGGCGTCGATGTACGCCGTCTACCACGGCCCGCAAGGCCTGCAACAGATCGCCCAGCGCGTGCACCGTCTGACCGGCGTGCTGGCCTCGAACCTGAAAACCCTGGGCTACACCGTCACCAACGACACCTGGTTCGACACCCTGACCGTGGCCGTGAAAAACGCCGAGCAGCTGCACGCATCGGCCCACTCGCACGGCGTCAACCTGCGCGTGATCGACGCTTCGCACGTCGGCATTTCGCTGGACGAAACCACCACCCGCGAAGACATCGCGCTGCTGTGGACCGTGTTCGCGCATCCGGTCGGCGGCCCTGCCCACGGCCCTGATTTCGACACCGTGGAAGCCACCGTTGCCCAATCGTTCCCTGACGCGGTGGCCCGTACCTCGGCCTACCTGAGCCACCCGGTATTCAACCGCTATCACTCGGAAACCGAGATGCTGCGCTACCTGCGCTCGCTGGCCGACAAGGACCTGGCGCTGGACCGCACCATGATCCCGCTGGGTTCCTGCACCATGAAGCTGAACGCCACCAGCGAAATGATCCCGGTCACCTGGCCTGAATTCTCGACCATCCACCCGTTCGCGCCGGAAGCGCAGACTGTCGGTTACCGCGAGATGATCGCGTCGCTGGAAGAGATGCTGTGCGCGGTGACCGGCTACGCCGCCATCTCGCTGCAGCCTAACGCCGGCTCGCAGGGCGAATACGCCGGCCTGCTGGTGATCCAGGCTTACCACCAGTCGCGTGGCGAAGGCCACCGCAACATCTGCCTGATCCCATCGTCGGCGCACGGCACCAACCCGGCATCGGCCAGCATGGTCGGCATGCAGGTGGTGGTTACCGCCTGCGACGAAAACGGCAACGTCGACCTGGCCGACCTGAAAGCCAAGGCCGAGCTGCACTCGAAGAACCTGGCCTGCGTCATGGTCACCTACCCTTCGACCCACGGCGTGTTTGAAGAAGGCATCCGCGAGCTGTGCGAGATCATCCACAGCCACGGCGGTCAAGTGTACGTCGACGGCGCCAACATGAATGCACTGGTCGGCGTGGCCGCGCCGGGCGCGTTCGGCGGCGACGTCTCGCACCTGAACCTGCACAAAACCTTCTGCATTCCGCACGGCGGCGGCGGCCCGGGCGTCGGCCCGATCGGCGTTGGCGCGCACCTGGCCAAGTTCCTGCCGAACCAGCGTTCGAACGGCTACATCCGCGACAACGCCGGCATCGGCGCCGTCTCGGCCGCGCCATACGGCTCGGCATCGATCCTGCCGATTTCGTGGATGTACATCGCCATGATGGGCGCGGAAGGCCTGACCGCCGCGACCGAAACCGCGATCCTGAACGCCAACTACATCGCCCGTCGCCTGTCGCCGCACTTCCCTGTGCTGTACTCGGGCCACGACGGCCTGGTGGCGCACGAGTGCATCATCGACCTGCGTCCGCTGCAGGATGCCACCGGCATCAGCAACGAAGACGTGGCCAAGCGCCTGATGGACTTCGGCTTCCACGCGCCGACCATGTCGTTCCCCGTGCCGGGCACGCTGATGATCGAGCCGACCGAGTCGGAATCGAAAGTCGAGATGGACCGCTTCATCGACGCCATGATCGCCATCCGCGGCGAGATCGCCAAAGTGGAAAGCGGCGAGTTCGACAAACTGAACAACCCGCTGAAGTTCGCGCCGCACACCGCCGAAGTGCTGACGGCCGACGTCTGGGACCGCAAGTACTCGCGTGAAGTGGCGGCTTATCCGCTGCCATCGCTGCGCAAGCAGAAGTACTGGCCGCCGGTCGGCCGTGCCGACAACGTCTACGGCGACCGTAACCTGTTCTGCGGCTGCGCACCGATCAGCGACTACGAATAATCTCGTTTCGCCCGCAAGAGCCCGGCCGCGCGCCGGGCTTTTTTTTATTTAAATCGTTTGACACGCTGACACCTGTCAGATATTCTTTACACATGAAATCTAAACATCTCACAGGCGATCAGTTGCTGGCGGCGCTCTCGGCGCTGTCGAATCCGCATCGCTTGCGGGTGGTGGCGGCGCTGGCGGCTGGTGGACGCAATTACGTCAGCCAGCTGGCGCGCGAGTTGAATATCAGCCGCCCATTGCTGCACCTGCATTTGCAGAAGCTGGAAGAAGCGGGCCTGGTCACCAGCCAGCTGGAATTGTCGGCCGACGGCAAGGCGCTGAATTTTTTCGAGGCCGCACCGTTCGCCATCGACCTCACCCCGGCCATGATCGCCGAAGCAGTACGTACCCTGACCACCAATCCTGAAAAGTAGAGGCTTACGATGTCCGAACATATTTACCTGCTTACCCTGCTGATGCCGCTGGGGACCATCTTCCTCATCTTCTTCCTGCGCTCGCGCACCGCCATCAGGAAGGCGCAGCTGGCGGCCGAGGGTAACGAGGCGTACCGCCAGCTGGCGGAACGCGCCGTCGCCGCGCAGGAGCAAAACGCCGCCGCGCTGGCCGACCTGAAGGTGCGTATCGTCGCCATTGAAAACATCCTGAAGCAAGTCGAGTAATTCCACCCACATCGAGGAGCATCACCATGCCGCAAGTATCGCTGTTTCGCCTGTATTCGCTGAGAGCCGTATATTTGATTATTGCGCTGGGACTGGCGCTGGTGGTGTGGCCGAGCGTGATCCAGCACGCCGAGCCGTGGGGCCTGTCGCAGGGCGTGGTGAAGTGCATGCTGGCCGCCTTCAGCCTGCTGTGCGTGATCGGAATCCGCTATCCGCTGCAAATGCTGCCGGTGCTGTTCTGGGAACTGGCATGGAAGTCGATCTGGCTGCTGATCGTCGCCCTGCCCGCGTGGCAAAGCGGCGCCATGGACGACAGCATCATGGGCACCGCGATGGAATGCATGGTCGCCATCATCATCCCGCTGGCCATGCCATGGCAGTACGTCTACGCCCGCTACATCCAGCAGCCCGGCGACCGCTGGCGCACCGCCTAACTGCGTACCGAGGCCAGACGCAATCGCACCACGCGCGGGCTGCCGGCGAGGCGGTTGGCGTCCGGCGGTTCCGCTCCCTCGTCCAGCTTGAAGATGGCCACCGCCTGTGACAGATACAGCGCCTGCCGCTGCAAGCTGCTGGCGGCGGCAGCGGCCTGCTGCACCAGCGCCAGATTCTGCTGCGTCACCTGATCCAGGCTGACGATCGCCTGCTGCACGCCCAATACGCCCTGCGCCTGCTGGGCGCTGGCGTCGCCGATCTGGCTGATGATGTCGCCGACCCGGCGCACGGTTGAGACAATTTCCGCCATGCTGCCGCCGGCTTCCTCCACCGAGCGCGTGCCGTTGTCGATGTGGGCCACCGATTCTTCCATCAGCAGCCGGATTTCCTGCGCCGCCGACGTCGAGCGCTGGGCCAGCGTGCGCACCTCGCCCGCAACCACGGCGAAGCCCTGCCCCTGCTCGCCCGCGCGCGCCGCCTCCACCGCCGCGCTCAAGGCCAGCATATGCGTCTGCACGGCCAGGCCGTCGATGACGCCGACGATTTCCACCACCCGCCGCGAGCTGCCGCGAATCGACGCCATGGTCACCACCAGCCGCTGCACCACGTTGCCGCCGCGCGCGGCGAAGCTGTTCGCGCATTGCGCCAGCTGGCCCGCCAGTTCGGCGTGTGTGGCCGCTTCCGACACCTGCACGCCAAGCTGCCGCGCCGCGCCGCCGGCTTCCTCCAGCGTGCCGGCCTGCGTGTAGCTGCGCCGCGTCAGCGCTGAATTACCCTGGGCGATATCGCGCGCGGCGCGGTCGATCGACTGCGCCGACGCCAGAATGGTTTTCAAGGTGGTGTTCAGGTTGCGGATGCTGGTGTCCAGCGCGCGCGAGGTGTCGGCGATTTCGTCCTTGCCGTAGACGCGCTGGCGCACCGTCAGGTTGCCCTCGGCCAGATCCACCGCCGCCGCGCCGATCTCGCGCACGTCCTTCAGCATGGCGTTGCGCACGGCCATGGTCACCAGCAGGGACAAGGCAATCGACAGCGCCACGATGATCGGCATCCACGTCGACAGGATGCGGAAGTCGCTCTCGGCATCGGCATAGGCGCGCTCGCTCAACGACTGTTCCAGCCTGGCCAGTTCCTCCAGCCGCAGCGCCACCACGTCGAACGCCCGCTCGGCCTTGGCCATGGCGTTGGCGGCGATCGACTGATCGGCCATGGCCAGCTCGATCACATCTTCCATCGCCTTCACATATACCGCATGCGCGGCCTGCGACTGCACTACGAAGCGCCGCTCGGCCGGACTCGATTGCGTCGCCATTTCCAGTTGCGCGAACTGGCGGTCCAGCGCCGCGTGGCGCAGGTGCAGGTCGCGCACCAGCGCATCCACGCGCGGCGCCGAGAAGCTGCCGCTGATCCAGGTCAGCAACTGATAGATTTCGGTATGCGCCTTGTGTGCGCTGGCGACCAGGTCGGCCGCCGCCTTCAGCCGCACGGCGCGCTGCTGCACGATGTTGTCGAGCGACTGGTTCTGCCGCAGCAGGCCCAGATAGGCGCCGGCCGACAGCACGATCAGCAGGATCAGCACCACGCCCGGCGCCAGCAACAGCTTGGGCCCGATGCGCAGCCTGCCGAGCATTTGTTGGAGTAAATGCAGCACGGCAGCTCAGCGCGAGCAGATGCCGGCGTGCGGCGCTTTCAGCGGGTTCTTGTTGAGCCGCGCTATGCAGCGCGTCAGCAAAGCGATTATGATCCAAGCACGCATAATTCCCCCCGGCAGCTAGAACCTGTAATCTACGCTGGCTGCCGCAAGGCAATCTTGCGCTCGGTCAATCCGCACAAAGTAACAACAGGAGCAACATGAAAGCATCGATCAAGGCCGCCCTCATTTCCGCTTTGCTGTTTCCCGGACTGGGACACCTGGCATTGCGGCCGCGCCGCACCGGGCGCGGCATGCTGTTCCTGCTGCCGACCGCCGCCGCCGCGCTGTATTTGCTGAGCACCATGCTCAACCTGGTCTACCAATTGCAGGACGAACTCGACAGCGGCAAGCTGGCGCTCGACCCGGTCGCCATCCTGCAGCGCGTCCACGCGGCCGGTGTCGACAACGCCGCCACCAACCTGGCGGCGGCCGTGCTGCTGGTCGGCTGGATCGGCGCGCTGCTGGACGTGCTGTGGCTGGGCAAGCGCGACTAGGCCGCCAGGCGCCCGGCCGGCAGCACCGGCGGCAAGGCCATCAGCTTGCGCCAGGCCAGCGTCACGCGAACCACAGCGCCGATGCCCAGCAGGCATCCGGTCTGATACCACGGGAAGGTGGACTGAATCCGGTTCAACACCAGCGCGACAAGAAAGCCCAGGACAATCAGCATCAGCAGCAGGCTGCGGTTGAGACCGCCCGTATGCGGACGCTTGACGGCGTAGTTGTCCAGCAGTGAAGTGGCGCTCCAGAGGATGGCCATGGCGATGGTGAAGTTAATGCCGCGCAGGGCGAGATGGCCCAGCATGAAGGAATCCAGGCAGGCGGCGCAGACCACCGAGGCCAGCCATACACCCAGGAAGCGGCGCAGCAGCATCTGTCCCAGCAGGCGATTGATGCGGGCGCCGGCCGGCGCGCCGGGCGTCATCAGATACAGTCGCTGTTCGGCGCCGTGGCGGGTGATGCTGTCGGCGACGCTGGTTACGTACATGCCCGCCACACCCAACATGATCATCCCGGTCCACGGCAGCACCACCTTGTTGCCGCCATCAATCATCGTATAGAGCACCGGCAGCAGCGCCAGCACCGTCGCCAGCAGCAAAAAGATGAGGTTGCCGCCGCCATGCGCTGCGGGGCCCAGCACATGCATCATCACGCGTTCCGGCCGCGTGCCGGCCCGGCTGTCGCGCCGCAACGCAACGCCATAGAAGGTACGCAACAGCTGCTGCCAGCGTGTCGGCAACTGGACGGCCGACGCAGGCGGCGCGTTGCCGTGCAGCGCCGCCTGGCATTTGGAAAAATGGTGATACCAGGCCCAGTGCCGGTCGCCGCCCTGTGGCAGCAGCTGGACCAATCCCCAGCCGATCAGCGGCAGGAGCAGCAGCATGCCGGCGACGGTCACCAGCGGCTCGTACAAGACCTCGATCAAGCCCTGCAGGGTATTGAAGGCAAACTGCACGCCGAAGGGAATCAACAACGCCATTCCCCATGCCAGCATGTTGAACCGTTGCGTCAGGATGGCCACCGTCGTGATCAGGGTGGCGGCCAGCAGGCCATAACCGCCGTGACCGAAAGCGCAATGCGCAATCAGGGCAAACACCAGCGTGTTGGCGGCATACAGCGCGGCGGTCAGCCAAATCAGGCGCTGGCGCAGGTGCGGCACCAGGCAGGAGAGTTCCGGCCGGTTCTGCTTGACGGCGCTGCGGACGAAAGCGCCGCACCACATCTGGCACATCCCCCACAGCACGCACACCATCAGCACCTTGTAGAGACCGAAACGATTGGTGTTGTGCATGATGAGCAGAAACCCCTCGGTGCCGAGAAGCGCCAGACTCATGCGCTTCATGGAACGGTAACTGGCCACGTCATTGAGCACTTGCGCCAGCAACTGGACGTAGCCACGACGGACGGCGGCGTTCACTTGGTCACCTCGACAAACAAGTCTTCCAGGCTGAGATTTTTTCCCTCCAGTAAATCATCCAGCGCGCCTTGCAGGACGATTTTGCCGCCTTGCAGGAAAGCCACATCCAGCGCCACCCGCTCCAGGTCGGACAGGATGTGGGTGGAGAAAATCACCGTGGTGTCGCGCTCGATGACGTCGTTGATCAGTTCCTGCAGAAAATCGCGGCGGCCGATCGGGTCCAGGCTGGCGACCGGCTCATCGAGCACCAGCAGCCGGGGATCGTGGGCCAGCGCGCGGATGATGGACAGGCGCTGCCGTTCGCCGCCGGACAGCGTGCTGATCTGTTTGCGGGCGGCGTCGCCGTGAAAGCCCCAGCGTTGCATCAGGCCGTCCACCTTGGCCTGGTTCCAGTGCGGATAGAGCGCCTTGAAATAGTCCAGAAGTTGCAAGGGCGTCAACCATTCGAACAAATCGGATTTCTGTGGCACGTAGCCGATCTGGGCGCGGACGGCGTCGTTGAGCGCCGTGGCGGGCTGGCCGAACAGCGTGCTGCTGCCGGCCTCGACATCGCGCAGGCCGAGCAAACATTCCAGCAGCGTCGATTTGCCGGCGCCATTGCGGCCTAATAAACCAATGACCTTGCCCTGTTCAATCGACCAATTCACACCCTGCAACACCTGCTGCTTGCCGAAGTTTTTATGTAAATTGGCGATCTCGACGACATAAGGCTTCATTTATTTTCTCCAAGAATATTCTTAAATAGTTTTAAAACAGCTTCATCATCCAGCCCCAATTGACGCGCTTCGATGGCGGCGCGTTCCAGCGTGGGTCTCAACAGTTTTTCTTTTCCTTGCGTTTTTTCGCCATCGGCCACCAGCATGCCAACACCGCGTGCGCGCGTTAATAAACCTTCGGTTTCCAGCATGTTATAAGCCTTGGAAACTGTCATGGGATTGACCGCCAATACCAGTGCCACTTCACGCACGGACGGCAATACATCGCCGGGTTTCAAGACGGCGGCCGCAATTAACCGCCGCACCTGCTCGATTAACTGGCGATAAATAGGATCGGACGACCCGGTCGCTATCGAGAACATTGAAGCCGTATGCGCAGCCATGAGAGCCATATTAGTGTATTAGTTGATTAATACAGTAAACATGATCAGCGGCGTTGTCAAGCAGTGTTTTCGTTCCACACCAGGAGTTGGCGGGAACGCGCCAATTGTTGGCTTGGTTGCCTGGCGCTGCGTGTGCTGCCGAACGTGCACGGCATGGGCAAACTGCTTATACTGGGCGCATGAGAATCGCTACCTTCAACGTCAATGGCATCGGCGCCCGTCTCCCCGCCCTGCTGCAATGGCTGAATGAGACCCAACCGGATGTCGTCTGCTTGCAGGAATTAAAAGCGCCGCAGGAGAAATTCCCCGAAGCCGCGATTAACGACGCCGGTTATCAGGCCATTTGGCACGGACAGAAAAGCTGGAATGGCGTGGCCATATTGGCACGTGGCCAGAAGCCGATTGAAACCGGTCGTGGACTGCCCGGCGATCCGGACGACGTTCAAAGCCGGTATATTGAGGCGATAGTCGATGGTATATTAATCGGCGGATTATATCTGCCGAATGGCAATCCGGCGCCCGGCCCGAAATTCGATTACAAGCTCAAATGGTTTGACAGGCTGCACACGCATGCCGCCAGATTATTGGACAGCGGCGCACCGGTAATATTGGCGGGCGATTTCAACGTCATGCCGACCGAGCTGGATGTATATAAACCGGAGCGCTGGGTGGACGATGCCTTATTCCGTCCCGAGGTGCGCGAGGCTTATCACAAGCTGCTCGCACAGGGCTGGACCGATGCGTTGCGCACCATGCATCCGGGCGAAAAGATTTATACGTTCTGGGATTATTTCCGCAATGCTTACGGCCGCGACGCCGGCCTGCGCATCGACCATCTGCTGCTGAGTCCTGCCCTGGCGCCGGCGCTGACAGCCGCCGAAGTCGACCGCGATGTGCGCGGCCGCGAGAAGCCCAGCGACCACGCACCAACATGGGTCGAGCTGGATCTGAAAAAGATCAGCTAATCCGGGGTCAGGTCCCTCATTTCTACATGAGCTCTGCCCTAGCCGTGGCTAGCGCAGAGCTCGTGTAGAAATGAGGGACCTGACCCCGGGTTTTAGACCAGCTTGGCCGAGTGTTCGCGGGTGGCGTGGAATTGCAGTTTCGGCCAGCGTTCCTGCGTCAGGCGCAGGTTGACGCCCGATGTGGCCAAATAAGCCAGGTTGCCGGCGGCGTCGTAGGCGACGTTGTGACCCAATTGGTCCTCGAAGTCGGACAGGGCTTTCTTGTCGTCGCTCGACACCCAGCGCGCGCTGCTGATGCTGGTGCCTTCGAAGACCGCATCGACGCCGTATTCGTTCAACAGACGGCTAGCCACCACTTCAAACTGCAGCACGCCGACCGCGCCCAGCACCAGCTCGCCACCCTGCACCGGCTTGAAGACCTGCACCGCGCCCTCTTCGCCCAGCTGCTGCAAACCTTTGTGCAGCTGCTTGATTTTCAGCGGATTGCGGATGCGCACCTGGCGGAAGAAGTCCGGCGCGAAGAACGGGATGCCGGTGAAGGTCAACTGCTCGCCTTCGGAGAACGAGTCGCCGATCTGCATGTTGCCGTGGTTCGGCAGGCCGATGATGTCGCCGGCATACGCTTCCTCCACCTGTTCGCGGGTCGAGGCCATGAACGTCACCACCGACGATACCTTCACTTCGCGGCCCAGGCGCAAATGCTTGACCTTCATGCCGCGCTCGAAACGGCCAGAACACACGCGCAGGAAGGCGATGCGGTCGCGGTGCGCCGGGTCCATATTGGCCTGGATCTTGAACACGAAACCGGTGAACGGTTCTTCCTTCGGATCGACCGCACGCACGGTGGCGTCGCGCTCGCGCGGCGCCGGCGCCCAGTCGACCAGCGCCGACAAGATCTCGCGCACGCCGAAGTTGTTGATCGCCGAACCGAAGAACACCGGCGTCTGCACGCCGGCCAGGAATTCTGCCAGGTCGAACGGGTGCGAGGCGCCCTTGACCAGTTCCACTTCCATGCGCAACTGGTCCATCTCCAGCGGGAACATTTCCTGCAGGCGTGGATTGTCGATGCCTTCAAGGATCTCGAACGCGCCGTCGGCCTTCTCTTCGCCGGCCTTGAACAGCATGATGGTGTCGTTCAGCAGGTGGTACACGCCGCGGAAGTTCTTGCCCATGCCGATCGGCCAGGTCACCGGCGCGCACTGGATCTTCAGCACCGATTCCAGCTCGTCCAGCAGTTCCAGCGGATCGCGGGTCTCGCGGTCCATCTTGTTCATGAAGGTGACGATCGGCGTGTTGCGCATGCGGCAGACGTCGAGCAGCTTGATGGTCTGCGCTTCCACGCCCTTGGCGGCGTCGATCACCATCAGCGCCGAGTCGACCGCCGTCAGCACGCGGTAGGTATCTTCCGAGAAGTCCTGGTGGCCCGGCGTATCGAGCAGGTTGACCACGTGGTCGCGGAATTCGAACTGCATCACCGACGAGGCCACCGAAATGCCGCGCTGCTTCTCGATCTCCATCCAGTCCGAGGTCGCGTGGCGGCCCGATTTACGGGCCTTGACGGTGCCCGCCATCTGGATCGCGCCCGAGAACAGCAGCAGCTTTTCGGTCAGCGTGGTTTTACCCGCATCCGGGTGGGAGATGATGCCGAAGGTGCGGCGGCGCTGCACTTCGCGGGCGATCAGCGCCGGCGTCCTGGCGCTGGCGGCCGAGGCGCTGTCGTCGTTGCTGTCGGGAGTTACGTTTTCGTTATCGTTGACCATGTATGAGCGATCTGAGGCGGTTCTGCAAACCCTCGATTATACCGGCTCTTGGCCCCGCCGACAGCAACTTATTCCCCCTGCACGCGCCGCCAGCCGACCCGGTGCGCCTCGGCCGACTTCCCTTCCTGCAAATTGTTGTTCTTGGTGATGCCGGTGGCCAGCGTGCTGGTCGAGATCAGCTGGCCGTTCTGCAGGCGGAAGATGGTGAAACCGACCGCCGCCGAGTCCGACGACAGGATGACGCCGGCCGGCGTATTCGGCAGCGCCGTGCCGGTGCAGACGTCGACCTGGTAGATGTTGCTGGTGCCGCCCACCGAGCAGGCCGACGTCGAGGATGGCAGGTTGGTCACCACGTTGGCCACGCCGCTGACGATCTGCGGGTCCAGGTTCATGCGCTCGCCCGGCGTCACGCTCCAATCGAAGAACCAGCCGTCCTTCTGGCTCAGGTCGACCGGGTTGCTGGTCAGCGCGAAACTGATGTTGCTGCTGTCGCCGACCTGGCTCAGGGTCTGCTGCACCATGCTGGCGCCGCGCACGTTGATGGTGGCGCCGCTGTCCTTGAGCAGCATCAGGCTCTGGACGTCGGTGTTGGTGGTGTCCGGCACGTCGAGCAGGCGGCCGCTGCCGAACAGCACCACGCGCTGGGCGGTGGTGGCGCTGCTGGTGACGCCGTTGTCGGTGCTGCTGGTGGTCATGGCGCACAGCGTCACGTCGGGCCGGGTGGTGATCGGCTTGCTGGTGCCGGCGTCGCCCATCTTGACCACCGGCACGGTGGCGCCGGTGGCGTCGGTCAGGTCGAAGCGCCACATGCGGCCGTTGATGTCGCCGCCGTAGATGTAGGTGGTGGTCGGATCCAGGTTGGGATCGCTGCTGATGCCGGTGATCTTGGCCAGGCCGGATGGCGTGGTGGTGTCGCCGGTCAGGTTCGAGACTTTCTTGAGCACGGCGCCGGTGGCGACGTCGACGATGTACAGAATGCCCTGGCCGCTGCCGGTGGCGACGCCGTCGGTACCCGGCACATTGTTGTAGCCGGAGGTCAGGAACACCACCCACTGGTTGTTCCACAGGCCGAATTGCGGATTGCCGAAGGTCAGGCCGAGGTCCGGATCGTTGCGGCTGCACACGGTGGAATCGGCGCAGAATTCCCACAGCGCCACCGGATTGATGGGGTCGGTGACGTCAATCGCATAGTAGCCGCGGCCGCCGCCGTTGAGACCGGCCACCAGCACGGTTTTCCAGACGCCGCCGATCTGCACGTCGCCCAGCTCGGGCGAGCCGTCGGTGGTGAACTGGTGATTGGTGCCGTAGGTGATGCTGGCCTGCAGGTACAGCTTTTTCATCGTGATGCGCGGCATATAGGCCCAGCGCTCGGTGCCGTTGCTGGCGTCGAAGGCGTGCAGCATGCCGTCATTGGCGGCGGTGAACACCGTGGCCGGACGGGGGCGGGTCAGCGTGTCGTTTTTGAAGTCGGCATAGCCGGCGCGCGTGTAATTCTTGCGCGCGTCGCGCAGATAGGCCGGCTTGGACGAGGCGATGTCGCCCAGCAGGATCGGAATCGCGTTGCTCTGGCCAGGCGGCGTGTGGTCGGTCAGCGTGTAGGCGCGGAACAGGCGGTCGTCGGCATAGGTCTGGGCGCCGCGCAGCCAGTTGACCAGGTTGACGCCGTTGTTGACGGTGTCGCGCTCGGTGCTGTTCAACAGCGTGCACTGCGCCAGCGCCGTGCACTTGTTGCTGAACCAGCCCTTTTCCAGCGTGCTCATGGTGTTGAAGTTGACTTCCTTCAGCGTGTTGTTGCTGGTGTCGAGCATCTTGATGCTGCGGCCGTCCGGGCCGGTGGCGCCGATGTTGCGGCCCACCGTGTCGGAACTGGTCCAGGTGGTGGCGCCGATTTCGCCGGTCGAGGTGTTGATTTTCTTGGCCGCCAGTTCGCCGTACCATTTCACGGTGGTGAAGGTATCGGCGAAGATGTCGTTGTCGGCCAGCGAGATATTCGGCGTCGAGGTGGCCGCCGCCGCCGCCGCGCCGAGGCGGATCTGCATGTTCGACAGCGCTTCGCTGAGGCCGGCCACCACTTCCTTCGGCTGCGAGGCGCTGAAGTACTTGCCGTGGCCGTTGACGGCCGCGTGCCACAGATCGTCCACCCGCTCCTGCACCGTGTTGCCGGTGTTGGTCACGTCCGGATTCGGCCACACATACGGGCCGTTGTTGTTCCACGGGCAGCCGGTGGCCAGGCGCGTGATGAGGTTGTAGTAGTCGCCGCCGATCTTGCGCGCGCTGGTATCGTAATTGGGGTCGTAGTTCATGACGCCGTCCACGCCCAGGCCCAGCGTGTAGGTGTTCATGTGCAGGTGGGTGTTTTCGCCCGAGCGCGCCGGCACCGAGCCGGGCTTGCTCATATTCGGTTCCAGCGCCGGCCGCAGCGACACGGTGCCGGTGCTCGAGCCGCCGTTGTACCAGTGCAGCGCCACGTCCGCCAGCGACGGCTGGCTTTGCGCCCGGGTGTCGGTGCAGCCGCCGGTATAGCTGCAGAAGCGCGAAACGCTCTCGGCATTGTCGTTGTTCACCACCGCCGGGAAGCCGCTGCCGTAGTCCTTGGTCGAACCGCCGTTCCAGTAACCGTCGGTGGTCAGGATCACGAAGTTCTGCTGGCACGGATACTGCACCACTTCCTGGCCGGCGGCGTACTCGTAGGGTGTCTGGTTGGCGAACATGCGGCCCAGATTGTCGAGCGCCGGCCGGGTCGGCGTCGATCCCGAGGTGGTGGTGGCGTACAGCTTGGTGTACCAGGTGCTGCGCGAGGTGCCGGTGAAATCGGCCGGCACCATTTCCATGGCGCCGCCGGTGGCCGCCACCGACAGCTTGGCGAAGCCGACCTTGTAATTGGCGGTCAGCGTCGAGAAGGCCCGTCCCACCGAGGTCTTCATCATTTGCAGGCGGGTCTTGTAGTAGACGTACCAGTTGGCGAAGTTGGTCATTTCCTCCTGGTAGGTGCAGACGCCGGCCTGCGCCACGCAGTCGGTGCGCTCGCTGGCCCGCGGATAGGTCTTGCCGGTCACGATGTCGACGCGGACAAAGCTGCTCGGGCCGGTCGAGCCGCCCGACATCGGCGCCGTCACGGTCGGAATCGCGTCGATGAAGCCGCTGCTCTTGGTGGCGCTGAAGGTCAGGCCGGTGACGCCGGTCGCGGACGGCACCTGGTTGATGGCCGTGGTCGCCACATTCACCAGGCAGACCGTGCTGTTGCTGGCGGCCTGGCAGATATCGGTGACGTTGCTGCCGCCGACATAGCCGCGCACGTCGGCGGTGGTGCCGATGGCGGTGGCGATGGCGCTGGCCGCCGCGGCGGCGCTGGCGCGGCGGCTGATCGAAACGTTGCTGGCCAGCGTCACGGAGTCGAGCTTGATGGTGGTGGTCGAGGCGTTGGTGGCCGTGCCGCTGACAGCCAGCAGCGCGGTGGGCGGCACGATGGCCGGCGGCGCGGCGGTCACCGTCAGTCCGTAGCCGGAGCGCGAGGCATCGAAGATGCGCGGGCAGTTGGCGGCGTTCTTCGGCGTGCTGGTGCAGTCGACCGCCACCACCCCGACGATGTTGTCGGCGCTGAGCGTGATGCCGAGGCTGGCGCAGGTCGGCACGTTGCCGACCCCGCTAGGCGTGCGCACGCAGGCCATGTAGCGCAGCGCCGAGGTGTCGGTGCTGGTGGTGGCCGTGTTGTTGTTGATGTTGCTGGCCAGGGCGCTGGCGAAGGCCTGGCTCTTGGCGGCGGTGTTGGTGCCGTTGGATGCCGTGACGGCCCCCGAGGTCAGCGCCACGCTGGTGCCGCCTTCGTTGATGCTGACACCGCTGATCGCCAGCGCGCCGGCGCCCATCGAGGCATTGATGGCGATGGTGGCATAGGCCGCCACCGATCCGGCCGAGGTCGAATAGCGCGGATACTTGAACGCCCCCACCTGCTTGGCCTGGCAGGTGTTGAGCGTCTTGTCGCTGCACCAGCGCACCTTGACCGGCACCGGGTAATTCGGCGGGGCCGCCGCGCCCGCCGAGGTGGTGCGGCAGACGGTCATGGTGTCGTCGGTGCAGTACTCGGTCACGCCGATGGTGTAGTAGTACGGCGCGCCGTAGATCACGCTGGCCGAGGTATGGGTGGCGTCGGGATAGGTGTAGGTGGTGGTGTTGCTGCCGCAGTCCCGGCTGTTGTTCGGATTGCACCAGAGCAGGTCGGGAAAGCCGGTCAGCAGGTTGACCGACGACGACGAACTGCTGGCGGTGCCGCCCAGGGTGCTGTAGCGGACGCCGAAACCGTCGTTGCTGACATTGGTAAACGTGGTCTGCGACGGATAGAACGTGCCGTCGGCGCGTACCGGCACCGCGTACACGATGGCCGGGTTGTAGTACTGCTTGTTGAAGTCGGCCGTCATGTACGGCGGATGGCCGGGCTGGCAGCTGACCGCGCTGGCGGCCAGCGTGGCGCCGCCGCGGCAGATGGCGTCGTCGACATAGTCGGGCGTGTAGGCCTGGTCCATCGAGCCGGAATTATCGAACAGCAGCATCAGGTTGGGCTTGACGGTGCCGGTGCCCTGGATGTTCAGCAGCGGCACCTGGGCGATCTGGGTCTGGGCCGCGAAGGCGGCGGCCGAGGCCAGCAGCATCAGGCTCAACAGGGCGCGGCGGCCCAGCGTGGACAGGGAGGAGTTCATGGTTGTTCCATTGTAAAAACCGGCCTCACGGGCCCATCATCACCACCGACTGCACCACCACGTTGCCGCCGCGCGGCCCGAAGATGCGCGCGGTGATCACGTAATGCAGTTGCGGCTGGCCGTCGTACAGCGGCGCGTTCTGCGACAGGCTGGCGCCGAGCGGCGTCGGCGCCGCCACGCCCTGCTTGGCCGCGCTCAGCATGCAGCTGTTGGCGACCGGCGTGGTGGCGTTGTAGGTGCCGGCAAAATTGCACAGGCGGTGGATCACGTATTCGACGCGGCTGCCGCCGCCGACCGGGTCCTTGAAGACCGAGCCGGTCCAGAACGCCGGCGTGCTCACGGTCCAGCCCGGATTCATGGTGGCGACATAGCCGTTGGCCGGGCTGTTGGCCACCAGCAGCGGCTTGGTGGCCGGCTGCGCCAGCCAGTCGAAGGCCGCGTGCACGCCGAGGTCGGCTTCCTTGCTGAGCGCGGCGTCATAGGCCAGGTTGGTCACCGTCAGCGTGGTCGAGGTGCTGGCGCGCAGCAGGTAGATGCTGCCAATCAGCATCACGGTCAGCATGATCAGGATCACCGGCAGGGCGATGCCGCGCTGGCGCGGTTGGCGCGGTTGGACGGGTGGCCGCATCATGGCCGCCATTGCGCGTTGCGCACCGGGACCACGGTTTCGAACACCCGGTAGGTGTAGCACTGCCAGGCGACCGGGTCGTCGGCGACGGCGACGTTGACGCTCACCTGCACCGCCGCCGCGCCGCCCACCGCCGTGTTGAACATGGTTGGCTGCGCGTCGGTCGCATGGCAGTTGCCGTCGCTGCCGGGCCGCGCCGCCGTCTTGCTGCGCGCCACCACCGCCAGCCGCAGCGCCACCACGCGCTGGAAGTCGCCCGGCCCGGCCACGACGCCGTCGCCGTCGGCGTCGATCATGGTGTTGCTCCATTGCGTCAGCTGCACGCCGTTGCCGTTCGGCGGCGGCAGCGGGTTATAGATCGGCACGACGCGCGTGTCCAGGCCGTACTGGGCCTTGATCGAGACGATGTTGTCGGTCACCGACATGCCCTGCGGGCCGGCGCCGGGCAGATCGGTGGCGCGCAGCAGCAAGGTGCCGGCCGACACCGACCAGGTATGGAAGGACAGCAGCGTCGGCGATCCGAGATTGAAGATGCGGCCGCCGCCCTTCGCATAGGCGTGCGCCAGGCCGCTGGCCGGGCCGAAGCGGAAGCCGCCGCCGCTGGCGAGGGCGATCTTGTCGCTGTTCGAGCCCGACTGCATGCCGGCCATCTGCACGATGGAGCAATCCGTATAGCCTGGCGAGGCCGGTTCGGGCACCACCACCAGCACGTCGCCGGCGGCGAAGCCAAACGGCGTCTGGGTGCTGGTCGGCAGTACGGTGGCGCCGACGGCAAGGTCGCCATTGACGCGCAGCGAACCGACGGCGGCGGCCGACTTGCCGGCATACAGCGAGATCACGTCCGACCCGCTGCCGCCGGGCTGGATCACCGCGGCCGCCAGCGGCGTGCGCGCAACGCCGCCCACCGTGATCTGCGCCAGCGCGTAGCCGGCGCTGTCGGCAAAACTGGTGTTGCAGCCGGCCACCAGGGTATCGTTGATACCCCAGCCGGCCTCCGCCGCGTCGTTGCTGATCGAGTACAGCGCCAGCATGCCGTTCTGCATCGAGGCGGAACCGCCGACGGCGCCGTCCTTGGTCTGCTCGCCGCTGAGCACCAGCCGCGTGGCGAACAGGATCGCCAGCATGCCGATCACCACGCTGACCATCAGCTCGACCAGCGAGAAACCGGCGGACCGGCGCGGAAGCGGCAGGCGTCGCATGTCAGGATCCTATATAGGCGGTGAGTTGCTGGCGGATTTCCGCCGCGCCCGCCTTGCGGGTCCAGCGGATGCTGATGTCGACCTGGCTGCGGTGCGGCTGTTGCGTCACCGTCACCGAGAGGATGGCGCCCGGAATCGCGGCGGCGGTCTCCCTGGCCCACGGGCCGATGGTGCTGTTGGGCGTGGCGCCCTCGGCCAGCGCGTAGCTGGCCACGTTGGCGGCGTCGGTGCTGATGGCGCCGACCAGCTTTTCGCAGGCCAGCGTGGCTTCGGCGCGCAGGCCGGCGTCCGACAGCGCCGAGTAGGCGCGCGCCTGCATGCCGATCGCGCCCAGCAGGCCGATGCCGAGGATGACCACGGCGATCATCACCTCCAGCAGCGCGATGCCGCGCTGCGCCGCGCTGTGCCGGCGCCGCATCATGGCGGACAGGCCCGCGCATCGCCGGCCTCGCGGGTGGGATCGCACTGGCTCGGCATGCCGGCCAGCGACACCGTCACCGCGCTGACCGGCACGTCGTGCGCCAAGGCGGTTGCCGGGTCCAGCCGCAACTGGGCCACGCGCGGCTGGATGGTCGGATCGACCCAGCCCAGCGCCGTGTAATAAATCGCGTTGGCGCCTTGCGGCAAGATGCTCGGCGTCAGCACCTCGGTGGGGGGCAAGGCGCTGGCGGCGCGGAACACGGAACGATAGCCGGCGGCGCCCTGCGGGTCGTTGCCGGCGGGTGCGTCAACGGTGGACCAGGAACCGGTGAGGTCATTGCATGGCGAACCGGGAATCGTAAAACAGATGTCGACCTGCCAGTCCATCTGGCCGCTGACGGGATTGACGGTCAGCGTGATGCGGCTGGCGCTGTTGTGGCTGACCGCCTGGCGGCGCGCCAGCGTAAAGCCTTCCCGGTAGAACTCGGCGGCCGAGCGCGCGCGCGTCGCCATCAGCCAGGCGCTCATGCTCGGAATGGCGATGGCCATCAGCACGCCCATGACGACGATGGCGACCATCATCTCGATCAGCGTGAAGCCGCGGCCACGGCTTAGTTGGACGAACATTTCCCGCCCTTGCGGTCGACCCAGCAATCGGTGTTGGTGCCCCAGCCGGACGGGCTGCCGGTGGTGGCGCGGCGGCCGTTCTGGTCCAGCGTGTAGACGAAGCCGCTCATCTTGCCGATGCCGGTGGCGGTCAGCGTGTAGCTCGACGGGCCGGCGTTGCTCAGCGCATAGGTGAAGTTGGCGGTGGCGGCCGGGAAGCCGGTCGCGTTGTTGAAATTGGCGTAGGTGCGGGCGTTCGGCCAGAACTGCTCGGCGGCCGGCTGCGCGGCGCCCAGCGCGGTGAAGGCCTCGGTCAGGCGGCTGCGGGTCACGTAGTCGCCGTACATCGGCAGCGCCACCGCCGTCAGGATGCCGACGATGGCGATGGTGACCAGCAGTTCAATCAGGGTAAAGCCTGCAGGTGCGCGTTTCATGGTGTCCCCGTTTGAGAATGTTGCTCTATGGAGAAAGTATAACGTGCCCGGCTGTCATTTCCCTGAGGAAATGCTGACAAACTCCTGACAAGCGCACAAAGTCAGCTGAATTTGACCGTGAACAGCGCGCCGCGACCACCTGGCGGGGTGGAAATCGCCAGCCTGGCGCCGTGGACCAGCGCGATATCGCGCACGATGGCCAGGCCGAGGCCGCTGCCGTGGGTGGTGTCGTCCAGCCGCACGTAGCGGTTGAAGACTTGCTCGCGCTGCGCCGGCGGAATGCCGGGGCCGTTGTCCTCCACCGTCAGCAGGCCGGCGCGCACGCTGACCGTCACGGCGCCGTGCGGCGGCGTGTAGCGGATGGCGTTGTCGATCAGGTTGTCGATCAGGTCGCGCAGCAGGAAGCGGTCGCCGGTGACGGTGGCCGGCTGCAGGTCGAAGCCGATGTCGATGTGCTTGAGCGTGGCCTGGTCGACAAACGCCTGCACCGCGCCGGCCACCAGCGCATCGAGCGCCAGCGGCTCCAGCCGGGCTTTCTCGAACTGCAGCGGCTCGGCGCGGGCCAGGGCCAGCAGCTGGTTGGTCTGGCGTATCATGCGCTCGGTGGCGGACAGCATCAGGCCGACCGACTGCGCGGTGTCCGGCTCGGCGTGGCGCGCGCCCAGCCATTCGAGCTGGGTCTTGAGGCCGGCCAGCGGCGTGCGCAGCTGGTGCGCGACGTTGGCCAGGAAATCCTGGCGCGCCTGGGCGCCCTCGCCCACCTTGCCCAGCAGGCCGTTGAAGGCCGCCACCACCGGTTCCAGCTCATACGGCACGTCGCCGGTGGCGACCGGCGCCAGGTCGTCGCCGTCGCGCGCATCGAGATCGGCGCGCAGCCGGATCAGCGGGCGCAGGCCGTTGCTGACCGAGAACCAGATCAGCGCCACGCAGGCCAGCGCAAACACGCTTTCCAGCAGCACCAGCGTGCGCAGCACCGCCTCGCGCAGAGGCGGCGCGGCCAGCATGTAGGCCAGCGCGCCGGCCGCCAGGTTCATCAGCAACACCGGCGCAATCAGCCACTTGAGCAGGCGCAGCCGGATGCTGCGGGCGCTCATGCCGCCGGCTCCAGCATGTAGCCGAAGCCGCGGATGGTGCGGATCGAGACGCCGGCGTCGGCGAGCTTCAGCCGCAGCCGCGAAATATAGACTTCCACCGCGTTCAAGGTCAGGTCGTCGCCCCACGGCAGGATGGCGTCGATGATCTGCTGCTTGGACACCACGCGCGACGCGTGCTGCAACAGGTATTCCAGCACCGCCCACTCGCGCACCGACAGCTCGATCACCTTGTCGCCGACGCGCGCGCGCTTGGCCGCCACGTCCAGCGACAGGTCGCCGAGCGCCAGCGCGGCCGCCTGGGGCGCGTGGCGGCGCGCCAGCGCCTT
>NZ_WKJN01000021.1 GCF_009674495.1 Duganella alba
TGCCGAAGCACCGGCGCCGGCCAGGCCGCGGGTGCAGGTCGCCACCGCCGCACCGCGTGCGCGGGCTTGCGTGGGCGTGATCGCGGGCGTGCAGCGCACGCAGGAATGCCTGTGAGCGCGCCATGGACTTTCGCCATCACGCCTGGGCGCTATCGCTGGCCGCCGCGCTTGCGCTGACGCCGGCCGCGCCGCTGCGAGCTGCGGCACCGGCACCGGCGCCAACGTCTGGCGAGGTTGCCGGCCTGCGCTGCACCGGCCAGGCGGCGCAGCCGGGCAGCCTGTCGCTGCAACTGGGGAAGTCCACGCTGGTGCGCATGCCGGAGGCGGTGCAGGCGCGCAGCGTCGGCAATCCCGCCGTGCTGCAGGCCATGCTGGTGGCGCCGGACACGCTGTACGTGGTGGGTGTCGACATCGGCAGCAGCAATATGATCGTGCAGGGCCGCAGCGGCTTGTGCAACGTGATCGAGGTGGTGGTCGGTATCGATCCCAGCGCCTTGCAGCAGGCGCTGGCCGCGCTGCTGCCGGACCAGAAGGAGATCCAGGTCAGCGCCGCCGGCGACACGCTGGTCCTCAGCGGCACCGTCGACGATGCGCCGACCGCCGCGCGCGTGCTGGAGCTGGCCACCGCCTTCGTGCGCCGTCCGGCCCAGGCGCTGGACGGCGCCCGGCGCGAAGACGCCGCAGCGATGCAGAACGCCGGCGCCGTCGCTGCGCAGGCCAGTACCCGCATCGTCAACTTCCTCAACATCGGCGCGCCGCAGCAGGTGATGCTGGAGGTGAAAATCGCCGAAGTCTCCAAGTCGCTGCTGGAAAGCCTGGAAGCGAATGTGGCGCTGAGCTTCGGCGGCGGCAGCTGGGCCGGCGCGCTGAACACCAGCTTTGTCAGCGGTACGCTGAAAGGCCTGCTCAATATCGGCAAGCCTGGCGGCCGCCAGGCCGGCATCGCCGCCGACAAGCAGGATGCGCTGGTGCGCATGCTGGCCGAGCCGACGGTGATGGCGATCAGCGGCCAGGAGGGCAGCTTCCTGGCCGGTGGCCGCATCTTCATCCCGGTCGCGCAGGACAACAACAAGATCACGCTGGAGGAAAAGGAGTTCGGCGTCGGCCTGCGCTTCACGCCCACCGTGCTGGCCGGCGGCCGCATCAACCTGCGCGTGGCGCCGGAAGTATCCGAAATTTCGCGCGAGGGCATCGGCATCTCCGCGTCCGGCATTTCCGGCACCTCGATCCTGCCGCTGTTCACCACGCGCCGCGCCGCCACCACGGTCGAACTGTTCGACGGCCAAAGCTTCGCCATCGGCGGGCTGATTAAAAACAGCGCCACCTCGAATATCCACGGCCTGCCCGTGCTGGGCGAAGTGCCGATCCTGGGCGCGCTGTTCCGCAGCACAGACTTCCAGCAGGACCGCACCGAGCTGCTGTTTGTCGTCACCCCGCACTTGGTGCGCCCGCTGCCGGCCGGCTACCGGCTGCCCACGGACGGCGTGACCTTGCCCAGCCGCGCAGGCCTGTTCCTCGGCGGCCGGCAGGAAGGTCCGCCGCCGGAGCCGGGTACGGAACGCAAATAACCAGGGAACCATCATGCGCCATCTTTTGATCCTGCTGGCGGCAGCCGCGCTGTGCGCCTGTGCCGACACCACGCCGAAATTCGACAGCCGCTTCGGCGTCGACACGCGCCTGACGCTGGCGCAGCAGATCCTGCATCCGGACGCCGGCGCCAACACCGATCCGGTGGACGGAATGGACGGCCGCAGCGCGCGCGCCGCCTACGAGCGCTATCACAAAGCCAGCGGCGAACAGCCGCAGGCGCCCATCATGAGCGGGAGCGCCAAATGAAAGCGCTCATGGTCAGTAAGGATAGCCTGCTGCACGCGGAGATCGCCGCGCAAGGCTCGGCGCGCATGCCTGCGGTGCAGCTGGTGGCGTCGCGCAACGGCCTGCGCGACGCCGTCGAACGCCAGTTGCCGGAGATGCCGGAGCTGGTGGTGCTGGACGCCAGCGACATCGCGGCCGAGGAGGGCGAGCTGGTTGAACGCCTGAGCAAACAGTATCCGGGTGCTTCCTTCATGCTGCTGACGCGCGATCCGCAGCAGGATCTGCTGATACGCGCCATGCGCGCCGGCATGCGCGAGGTGCTGCAACTGCCGCTGGTGCACCGCGCCTTCCACGAGGCCATGGACCGCATCGAAGTGGCGGCGGGCCTGAGTCCCGTCCGCGAAGGCAAGGTGCTGGCCTTCATCTCCTGCAAGGGCGGCAGCGGCGCGACCTTTTTGTCGACCAATTTCGGTTTCGCGCTGGCGGCGCTGGCCGACAAGAAGGTGCTGCTGATCGACCTGCATGGCCAGTTCGGCGACGCCACGCTGTACGTCTCCGACCAGAAGCCGGCGATGACGCTGTCCGATATCTGCGCCCAGATCAGCCGCATGGACGGCGCCTTCCTCGACTCCTGCCTGGTGCACGTGGCCTCCAACTTCGGCGTGCTGGCGGCGGCGGATGATCCTAACCGCACGGTCGACATGAAGCCCGAGCACATGGACAGCATTCTGCGCGTGGCGCGCCAGCATTACGACTTCGTGATCCTCGACGTGGGCCGGCAGATCGACGCCATCTCGCTGCGCGCGCTGGACCAGGCGGACACCATCTACCCGGTGCTGCAACTGGCGCTGCCGGACATCCGCGACGGCCGCCGCCTGCTCGATATTTTCCGCTCGCTCGGCTATCCGAGCGAGCGCACCCGCTTGATCGTCAACCGCTACGAGAAGGGCGGCAAGCTGCGCCTGATGGATCTGGAGCAGGCGCTGGGCGCGGACGTGGTGCACACGGTGCCCAATGATTACCTGTCGGCGACGGACTCGGTCAACCAGGGCATACCGGTGCTGCAACTCTCGCGCAGCAGCGCGGTGGCGCGCAGCCTGGCGGAACTGGTGGAACTGGTGGCGGCGCGCCGCGTCGCCGAGAGCAAGGGCCTGTTCGACCGTATCTTCGGCCGCAACGATGGAGGATGAGATGAGCTTACGCGAACGCCTGTCCAACGCAGACGAGGGCCGCAACAGCGCCAACGGCCCGCCGGGCCTGGCCGCTGCGGCCTACCAGGAGCTGAAGAAGAGCATGCACCAGACCATCCTCGACCGCATCGACCTGGAACGCCTGAAACGCCTGACGCCGGAGCAGTTCAAGCACGAGCTGGCGCTGCTGGTCCAGCGCATCATCGAGGAAGAGCGCATCGTGCTCAATCAGCACGAGCGGCACAATCTGGTGCTCGACATCCAGCACGAGATGCTGGGCTTCGGCCCGCTGGAACCGCTGCTGGCCGATCCCGGCGTGTCGGACATCCTGGTGAATACGGCGGCCAGGGTGTACGTCGAACGCGCCGGCAAGCTGGAACTGACCGAAGTCGCCTTCAACGACAACGCGCACCTGATGAAGATCATCGAGAAGATCGTCTCGCGCGTGGGGCGGCGCGTGGATGAATCCAGTCCGATGGTGGATGCGCGGCTGCCGGACGGTTCGCGCGTCAACGCCATCATCCCGCCGTTGGCGATCGATGGGCCGATCCTGTCGATCCGCCGCTTCGCCGTCAACCCGCTCAGCATCGAGAACCTGCTGGAGTATCGCAGCCTGACGCCGCCGATGGTGCAGGTGCTGCAGGCGCTGGCGCAGGCCAAGATCAACATCCTGGTCTCCGGCGGCACCGGCTCCGGCAAGACCACCTTGCTGAACGTGCTGTCCGGCTTCATTCCCGCGCACGAGCGCATCGTCACCATCGAGGATGCGGCGGAGCTGGCGCTGCGCCAGCCGCACGTGGTGCGGTTGGAGACGCGGCCGCCCAACATCGAGGGCAAGGGCGAGGTGAATCAGCGCTCACTGGTGCGCAATGCGCTGCGCATGCGGCCGGACCGCATCATCCTCGGCGAGGTGCGCGGACCGGAGGCGCTCGACATGCTGCAGGCGATGAACACCGGCCACGAAGGTTCACTCGCCACCATCCACTCCAACACGCCGCGCGACGCCTTGTCGCGGCTGGAGAACATGGTCGGCATGGCCGGCGTGAACCTGACGCCGCGCGCCACGCGCCAGCAGATCTGCTCCGCCGTCACGGTGGTGATGCAGGTGTCGCGCCTGACGGACGGCGCGCGCAAGCTGGTCAGCCTGCAGGAAGTCACCGGCATGGAGGGCGAGGTGATCGCCATGCACGAGATTTTCCGCTTCGAGCAAAAAGGTGTCGATGCGCGCGGCGCGGTGCAGGGCAGCTTCTACGCCACCGGCGTGCGGCCGCGCTTTGCCGACCGTTTGCGCATGTTCGGGGTGGCGGTGCCGGACAGCGTGTTCGATCCCGACAAGATCTACGAGTGACGCCATGGACAGCATCTTCACCGCTTTCGCCGTGCTGCTGTTTGCGGCCGTGATCCTGATGCTGGAGGGCGCCTGGCTGTGGTGGTCCGGTGCGCACGGCCGCGCCGCGCGCCGCATCGCCAAGCGCCTGCGGCTGATGGCCGGCGCCGGCGATGGCGGCATCGAACGTATCGACATACTCAAGCGCCGCAGCTACAGCAGCAATCCGACGCTGGAAAAGCTGCTGCGCCGCGTTGCCAGGCTGGCGTCTCTGGACCGCCTGTTGATGCAGGCCGGCGTGCGCTGGTCGGTGGCGCAGTTCCTCGGCGCAGCGCTGGCGATGGTGATCGCCGGGCTGCTGCTGCCGCGGATGATCGGCATGCCGTTCCTGCCGGCCGCCGGCATGCTGGCGCTGGTCGCCAGCCTGCCATGGCTGCTGTTGTTGCGCATACGCGGCGCGCGCCTGCGCAAGCTGGAAGAACAGTTGCCGGAAGCGGCCGATTTCCTTGCGCGCGCGCTGCGCGCCGGCCACTCCTTCGCCAACGTGATGCAAATGGTCGGCGAAGAGCTGCCCGATCCCATCGCCGCCGAATTCAAGTTCGCCTACGAGGAAATCAACTACGGCGTGCCGATGAACGAAGCCCTGCACAACCTGGCGCTGCGCGTGCCGCTGACCGACCTGCGCTACCTGGTGATCGCGGTGCTGATACAGCGCGAATCGGGCGGCAACCTGGCCGAGGTGTTCGGCAGTATCAGCCGCTTGATCCGTTCGCGCCTGAAGCTGCTGGCGCAGGTGCGCGTGATGTCAGCCGAAGGCCGCATGTCGGCCTGGATACTGGGTCTGCTGCCGCTGGGCGTGACGCTGCTGATGACGCTGTCCAATCCGGCGTATGTGAGCGTGCTGTGGACCGATCCTGTCGGCGTCAAGTTGATGTGGTACGCGTTTGCGGTCGCGATGTTGGGCGTGCTGTGGATGCGCAAGCTGATACGCATCCGCGTGTGAAGGAGAACGGCATGGATGGCGCGCAGATTCTGTTCCTGGCGATTGTGTTTCTGGTGGCTGCCGGCATAGCGGTGGCGGCATTGATGATGTTCTCGCCGATCGCACTGCGCGAGCGCCTGAGCGACGTGGTGGAGCCCACCGAGGCGGCGCCCGATCCGGTGGGCGGCGGCTGGGTGGAGAAGGTGGCGCAAGCGGCGCAACCGTTTTCGCGCCTGTCGCTGCCGGAGCAGGGCTGGGAAAGGTCGCCGCTGCGCGCCCGCTTCATGAATGCCGGCTGGCGCAGCGCTGCGGCGCCGTCGCTGTATTTCGCCGCCAAGACGCTGTTGGCCCTGGGCTTGCCTTCGGCCCTGGCGCTATGCGGCCTGCTGACGCTGGAGTCGGCGCACAAGCTGTTCCTGTACCTGTTGCTGCTGGTGGCGGGTATCGGCTATTACCTGCCGAATGCGGTGCTGTCGCATATGGCGGCAGTGCGCTGCCGTGAGATCTTCGAGAATTTCCCCGATGCGCTGGATCTGCTGACAGTGTGCGTGGAGGCGGGCCTGAGCCTGGAGCGCGCGCTGGCCAAGGTGGCGGGCGAGATTCACATCAAGAGCATGGCGCTGGCGCAGGAGCTGCAACTGGTGCTGATGGAGATGCGCGCCGGCTTCACCAAGGAACGCGCCTTGCGCAACCTGGCCTTGCGCAGCGGCGTGGAGGATGTGGATACGCTGGTGGCGATGCTGATCCAGTCGGAGCGCTTCGGCACCAGCATGGGCGATTCGCTGCGCATCCATTCCGACAACCTGCGCAGCAAGCGCAGCGTGCTGGCCGAGGAAGCCGCCGCCAAGATCGCGCTGAAGCTGCTGTTTCCGCTGATCTTCTGCATTTTTCCGACGCTGATGCTGGTGCTGATCGGGCCCGCAGGCATCCAGGTCTTCCGCATGATACAGGCGCATTAGGAGCTCACGATGAAGAAACTACTTCTCGCGGCGGGCGTTCTGCTGGCGGCATGCAGCGGCGCACGCGTGGAACAGGCGATGGACGATCCGCTCACGCCGCTGGAGCGGGCGTGCCTGCGCGAGCCGCTCGATCCGGCGCCGTGGGAACAACTGGCCGCCGCGCTGTCGGCGGCAGGGCAGCGGGAACGCGCCGCCGCCATGTATCTGCAGGCAGCCTCGCTGCGCCGGCACGATGTGCGGCAGGACTACGCCATCATGAAGCAGGCGCGCGACGCAGCCCTTGCCGATGTGCCGCGCACGCAGGTCAGACGCCTCGGCCCGGCGCTGGTGGAGGTGCAGCGGATCTCGGCCGGCGGCAGCGGGACGCCACCGGCGCCGATGCCGGTGCGGCTTGAGATCAGCAACGGCAACGGCGTCGTCGGCGCCGCCGCGCGGCTGGCGCGCGTGCTGGAGGCGGACGGCGTGAAGACCGTGCGCCTGTCGAACCTGCGGCCGTTCGTGGTGCCGCTCAGCCGCATCGAATATCCACGCGCGCAGCAGGCGACGGCGCAGGCGCTCGGCAAGCGGCTTGGCCTGCCGTTGCAGCAGCGTCGCGCCGCACCGGCCTACGCCGACCTGCGCATCGTGCTTGGCCACGACATCGGCGCGCTGAAATAAAAAAACCGTCCAGGAGGGATCGCCTCCCGGACGGTAAAAAACACACCCATGTGTTTCCTGCTGTGCCGGTGCTCACACCGGCGCATTCCTTACTGCCAGCTCACGCTGCCCATGCCGCGGGCGCTGGCGTTACGACTGGCCGGGTTGCCATACACCTTGGCCGAACCCATGCCGGTTAATTTCAGATTGGCGCTGGTCTTCGCATACACCGTGGCGCTGCCGAGGCCCGTCATGTTGACGTCGATGGCGTCGGCGCGCAGCTGTTCCGCGTCCAGGCTGCCCACGCCGCCAAGGCTGGCGTGCAGTTGTTTGGCCTGGCCGATGATCTCGATCCGTCCAGCGCCGTTCAGTTGCAGCTCGACGTTGTCGCTGCTGCCGCCGTTGACGGTCATGCCGCCCACGCCACCCAGCCGCACGTCGAGATTGCGATACTGTGCGTCGACCTTCACCGAGCCCGCACCTTCCAGTGCCAGGCGCAGACTGTCGCCGTTAAAACCGCTCACTTCGGTGGCGCCCACGCCGCCGGACGTCAACGCGCGCAGTGTCGGCAGCGTCAGTTCGGCGCGCAGTTCGCGCTTGTTGCCAAAGTTAATCGTGTTCATTTTCCTGGTGCCGATGTGCAGCGTGTCACCGCTTTGTTCGACCACCACTTTCCTGATCGCTTCCGGTTCACCGTAGATCGTCAGCCCCGCGACCGGACCTTGCCTGACCTTGATGCTGATCACGCCGTCCAGTTCCACCTTGACGGTGCGCGCATCGACGCTGCGGCTCTCGCTGATGCTGTCGTCGGCCAGGGCGGCGTGTGCGCCGCTGCTCAGTGCCGCCGCCAGCATCGCGGCCTTCAGGTAGGTTTTCATCATGCGCTCCGTCGTGGTTGGCATTACAGGGCTGCTTTTTCTTCGGCGGTCAGGCGCTTGGCGGTGACGGTCACGGTAGGCATCGTGGTCGCTTCCGCTTTGACGGCGATGACTGCCGGCGCCTCGACGGCGGCGGTGGCGAAGGAAGTCGCGCTGGCGATGACGATGGCGGCGACGAAGATGGCTTCCATGTTTTTTGCGATGTTCATTTTGAGCTCCTTGTGGGGGGTTGGTTCGTTGCGTTGAGTGAACTATAGACAAGGGCTAACCGTCCATCCACCGGGATGTGACGAACTGCAAAAAACGGGGGACAGGATGCGTTTTAAGGGTGCGAATCCGCGCCGCACAGCAGGTGTCCGCTGGCGGCGTACACGCCGGACAGCCAGGCGGACACGGTTTTGAAGCGGGCGATGCTGCCGGCGTCGCGATGGCTGAGCAGCCAGATGTCGCGCAGCACCTCGACCTTGGCGCCGATGCGCTGCAGTCCTTCCTGTTGGCCCATGCTGCAGGGCAGCAGCGCCATGCCGACGCCGGCGCGGCAGGCGCGCACCATCGTGCTCAGGCTGTTGACCTTGAGGACTTTGCGCGGCTGCGGACTCATGCCGGCCAGCCATTGCATCTCGGCGGTGCCGGCCAGCGCGTCGTCATAGGCGATCCACGGCTGCGTGCCCCAGCAGGCGCGCGGCGTGTCGGCGAACTTCGGGTGGCCGTAGACGGCAAAGCCGAGTTCGCCCAGTTTGCGCATCACCAGCGCCGCATCCTCGCCGGGCTTGCCCAGGCGCAGGGCGAAGTCGGCTTCGCGGCGGGTGAAGGAGAGATTCTGGTTTTCCGCCTGCAGCGTCAGTTGCAGGTGCGGATGCTGGGCGTGCAGGGCGGGCACGTGTTCCAGCAGCCAGTAGTCGAACAGGAAATCGATGGAGGTGAGGTTGACCGGCCCGGCGGTGGCGTCGGCCTCCTGCGACGAGGCTTGCAGCATGCTCTGGACATTGCCGTACACCGCTTCGCCGTGCTCGACGAAGACCTGGCCGGCGTCGGTCAGCTGGTAGCCGGTGTTGTCGCGGATGAACAGGCGCAGCTTCAGCGCCTTTTCGGCGGCGGCGATGCGGCGGCTGATGGTCGAGGCGTCCACGCCCAGTTGGCGGCCGGTGGCGCTCATGCTGCCGCTGCGGGCGAGCGCGAGGATCAGCGGGATGTCGTTCCAGTCGAAGTCGTTGCTAGTGGGCATATCGGGGGCTGCATTTTTGCAAAGTGGCCTTGCAGTGTTGTCTGTTCCGCAAAGTTTGGGCGAGGGCTAAGATGCATTCCATCGCAGCTGCAGAACGAAACGACTGTAGCACACCACTGGTTATTTATACATCGTCTATAAGGAAGAACATCATGAACACCGCCAACCTGTCCCGTCGCAACGCACTGTTCAACTCCGCTGGCGCTGTCGCCGCCGCCGTGGCCCTGCCGCTGGCCGCCCTGGGCACCGCCGACGCGCAAGCCGCGGTCGCCAAGGGCGGCCCGGTCAGCAAGACCGCCAGCACCATCACCACCCGCGACGGCGTCGAGATCTACTATAAAGACTGGGGCCCGCGTGGCGGCCAACCGGTCGTCCTGAGCCACGGTTGGCCGTTGAGCTCGGACAGCTGGGAATCGGCCGCGTTCTTCCTGGCCAATAACGGCTTCCGCGTCATCACCCACGACCGCCGCGGCCACGGCCGTTCGAGCCAGCCCTGGGACGGCAACGACATGGACCACTACGCCGACGACCTGGCGCAGGTCATCGAAGCGCTGAACCTGAACAACATCATCCTGGCCGGCTTCTCGACCGGCGGCGGCGAAGTGGCGCGCTATGTGGGCCGCTACGGCACCAAGCGCATCGCCAAGCTGGGCCTGATCTCGGCGGTGCCGCCGCTGATGCTGAAAACCGCCGACAACCCAGGCGGCCTGCCGATCGAAGTGTTTGACGGCATCCGCGCCGCCTCGGTCAAGGACCGCGGCCAGCTGTACCTGGATCTGGCGTCGGGCCCGTTCTACAACTACAACCGTGCGGGCGCCAAACCGTCGCAAGGCATCATCCAGGCCTGGTACGCCCAGGGCATGCAGGGCGGCTTCAAAAACACCTACGACTCGATCAAGGCGTTCTCGGAAACCGACTTCCGCGACGACCTGAAAAAGTTCGACAAGCCGACCCTGGTGATCCACGGTGAAGACGACCAGATCGTGCCGATCGACGCCGCCGGCCGCGCCTCGGCCCAGATCGTCAAGCACGCCAAGCTGATCACCTACCCGGGGGCGCCGCACGGCCTGACCGAGACCCACAAGGACAAGTTCCACGCCGACTTCCTGGCCTTCGCCAAGTCGTAATCCCCGCCAAGGCCCCATCCGGGGCCTTTTTTTACATAACCATGCATAGCGATACATTAATTTACGCATTGGTCCTTGTAACTGTTCGTAAAGTGTGGTTTGCAGCGCACAATTTCAAATTGCAAGATGTTTATTTTGCGGCCGCCCGGGCGCGCTGCCGGCGCGCCGTGGCGGCGTCGCCAATCGTTAAGTTAGATTCATATTGCCGGGAGATCGCCGTAAGAAGCTGAAAATTACCTTGTTGTGGTTTTGCAACATTGGCAGTGGCGATGGGCTTGTTGACCGAGGATGTGGAAGAAACCCGCATTGACGCAATTTTCGACGGGTGTTTCCATGATCCCGCTTGAGAAAAATTGCATTTCTCAACAATCACCATTCAAAACAAAAAGCCACTTCAGGGAGCAGTTCATGATGAAAGAAACAGTACTGGCGCGTTCGGTGCGCCAGATGTTTGCAGGCGGTCTCGCCATCGCCACGCTGGGCATGATGGCCCAGGTTCAAGCACAGGAAGCCCAGGCGCCAATCCAGCGCGTGGAGATCACCGGTTCCAGCATCAAGCGCGCAACCGCCGAGACCGCATCGCCGGTGCAGGTGATTTCCCGTGATGACCTGATGAAGTCGGGCAAGGCCACCGTGGCCGACTACCTGCAGACCCTGACCGCTGACGGCGCCGGCTCGCTGCCGACCGGTTTCGGTAACGGTTTCGCCGCTGGTTCGACCGCCATTTCGCTGCGCGGCCTGGGTGCGACCTCGACCCTGGTGCTGCTGAACGGCCGCCGCATGGCGCCATTCGCCCGTGCCGATGACGGCCAGAAGAGCTTCACCGACCTGTCGACCGTGCCGATGCAGATCGTCGAGCGCATCGAGATCCTGAAGGACGGCGCCTCGTCCACCTACGGCGCCGACGCGATCGCCGGCGTGGTCAACATCATCCTGCGCAAGGACTTCACCGGCCTGACCTTCAAGGCCGACACCGGCGCCTCGCGCTACAGCGACGCCCAGCAGCACAAGGCATCGGTCACCTACGGTAAAGGTTCCCTGGACGAAGACAAGTACAACTTCGTGGTCAACGCCGAGTACTTCAAATCCGACCCGCTGATGAACAGCGACCGCAAGGACCGCGCCTACATCGGCAAGGGCGACCTGCGTCCATACGGCTACCCGATCGGCACCCAGTTCGCCTCCGGCTACATCAGCGGCAACAACAACGCCGCCGCCAGCCCGGTCGGCGCGATCCGCAATCCGACCACGCTGGACTACGTGTCGCTGCCAGGCTGCTCCAAGCTGTCGACCGCGTCGCCGCAAGATCCAAAAGGCGGCTGCCTGTGGTATCAGGACCAGTTCCGCTCCATGCAGCCGAACATCGAAGGCGTGAACCTGTACAGCCGCGGCACCTGGCAGATCAACGAGAACACCCAGGCCTACGCGGAAGCCGGCTACTCGCAGCGCAACACCTCGTTCACGCTGACCCCGCCGTCGATCACCCCGACCGTGGCCTTCCCGCCGAACGCGGCCAACCCGACCGGCGTGATCAACTACGGCTCCGGCGCCGGCACCACCATCGTGCTGGCCCCAAGCCATCCGCAGAACCCGTTCGGCGCCGCCGCCCGTGTGCGCTACAGCGCGTTCGACGTCGGCCCAAGCACCCGCGCCGTGGACAACACCTTCACCCGTTTCGTGGTCGGCCTGAAAGGCTCGGCACTGGGCTGGGACTACGACACCGGCTTCACCCACTCCGAGTCCAAGCTGGACCTGGACTACAGCAATATGCTGAACATGTCGGTGGTCAAGGCGGCGCTGGGCGATCCGACCAGCAAGTACTTCCCGTACTACATCGGCGACCAGGCCTACAAAAACCCGGCCTCGCTGTACGCCGCCATGGTGACCCATGCTTATTCGCATTCGACCACCAAGCTGGACATCGTTGACTTCAAGGCCACCCGCTCGCTGATGACCTTGCCAGGCGGCGACCTCGGCCTGGCAGTCGGCGCGGAACACCGTCGTGACAAGCTGTCGAACCCATCGCTGTCTGGCACCGAAAACGGCACCATCAACGCCAGCTACGTGGCGGCCTTCGGCGACACCAAGGTGTCGGCGGTCTACGCCGAATTGCTGGCGCCGGTATTGCAAACCGTCGAGCTGTCGGCTGCCGTGCGTTACGACAAATACGACCACTTCTCGTCGACCACGCCGAAAGCCGGCGTGAAATGGACCCCGGTGAAGAGCTTCGCCCTGCGCGGCACCTACTCGGAAGGCTTCCGTGCGCCAGGCCCTGCGGAAAGCAGCGCCCTGTCGCAATCGACCGGCACCTCGACCGTGCGCGATCCGATCCGCTGCCCGAACGGCACCCCGCTGCCAGGCGCGACCTCGACCGACTGCGCGGCTTCCGTCGCGGCGGTGAAGATCGGCGATCCTAACCTGCGTCCGGAAACCTCGAAAGGCCTGACCCTGGGCCTGGTGTGGGATCCGCTGAACGACCTGTCGCTGTCGCTGGACGGCTGGAAGATCAAACGTTCCGACGAGATCAACCCGCTGCCGTACAACGAAGCAGCAGCGCTGCCGACCGCGATCCGCGCCGACAACAACCTGGTGGGTGCTGACGGCAAAGTCATCCCGAACAGCGGCACGCTGCTGATCACCAAGGCGCCTTACCGCAATTCCAGCTTCACCGAAGTCAAAGGTGTCGACCTGGATGTGAAACAGCGTCTGCGCCTGGGCGACTACGGCCGCGGCAGCGTTGGCCTGACCTGGACCCACGTGGCATCGTGGGTACGCGCCGAGTCCGCCACCGTGCGTTACCAGTTCGCTGGCACCCACGGCAACTGCGACACCTCGAACTGCGCCGGTACGCCGAAAGACAAGATCAGCGTCAACGCATCGTGGGATCCTAGCCAGGCCTGGAACTTCAGCGCCATCGCCAACTACCGTTCGGACATGAAAAACGTCCTGTTCGAAGGCGACCTGTGCGCATCGAAACTGGCCAGCGGTGCTGACGCACCGAACGGTTGCAAAATCGCTTCGTTCACCACGGTTGACCTGTCGACCCGTTGGAACGTGAACAAGCAGTTCCAACTGTTCGCTTCGATCAACAACGTGTTCGACAAGGTTGCCCCGCTGGATCCACTGACCTACGGCGGCATGAGCTACAACCCGATGGATGCGAGCGGCGCAATCGGCCGTTACTTCAAAATCGGCGCCAGCTACAAGTTCTTCTGATAGCTGCACATGCCGGGGTCTGGCCCCGGCATGTGATGGAAAGGGCGGTGAGCGATCACCGCCCTTTTTTTTATTTTAAAAATTGCTTGCTATTGAATAGCGTGCGATATATATTGAGCACATGGACAGCGCAACATTGTCCGGCAAGACCTTAAAACATAGTTCACTACTAAATCGCTAATTACTGAATGGAGTCCATCATGAGCAAAGAAAACCAAGACCAAGCTGTCAGCCTGTCGCGTCGTTCCGCAATGTTCAGTGGCGCCGGCGCCGCAGCCGCCGCTGTCGCCGTGCCGCTGGCCGCGCTGGCTGGCGGCAGCGCGCAAGCTGCTCCAGTGGTGAACGGCAAGGGTGCGGTCGCCAGGACCGCCAGCACCATCACCACCCGCGACGGCGTCGAGATCTACTATAAAGACTGGGGCCCGCGCGGCGGCCAACCGGTCGTCCTGAGCCACGGTTGGCCGTTGAGCTCGGACAGCTGGGAATCGGCAGCGTTCTTCCTGGCCAATAATGGCTTCCGCGTCATCACCCACGACCGCCGCGGCCACGGCCGTTCGAGCCAGCCCTGGGACGGCAACGACATGGACCACTACGCCGACGACCTGGCGCAGGTCATCGAAGCGCTGAACCTGAACAACATCATCCTGGCCGGCTTCTCGACCGGCGGCGGCGAAGTGGCGCGCTATGTGGGCCGTTACGGCACCAAGCGCATCGCCAAGCTGGGCCTGATCTCGGCGGTGCCGCCGCTGATGCTGAAAACGGCCGACAACCCAGGCGGCCTGCCGATCGAAGTGTTTGACGGCATCCGCGCCGCCTCGGTCAAGGACCGCGGCCAGCTGTACCTGGATCTGGCGTCGGGCCCGTTCTACAACTACAACCGTGCGGGCGCCAAACCGTCGCAAGGCATCATCCAGGCCTGGTACGCCCAGGGCATGCAGGGCGGCTTCAAAAACACCTACGACTCGATCAAGGCGTTCTCGGAAACCGACTTCCGCGACGACCTGAAAAAGTTCGACAAGCCGACCCTGGTGATCCACGGTGAAGACGACCAGATCGTGCCGATCGACGCCGCCGGCCGCGCCTCGGCCCAGATCGTCAAGCACGCCAAGCTGATCACCTACCCGGGTGCGCCGCACGGCCTGACCGAGACCCACAAGGACAAGTTCCACGCCGACTTCCTGGCCTTCGCCAAGTCGTAATGCAGTAATAAAAAAAACCCGCTGATTCAGCGGGTTTTTTTTGCCTCAAGCCAGTTGCTTGTGAAGGAAGTCGGTGGTGCGCTGCCACGCCAGTTTGGCGGCGGCCGCATCGTAGCGCGGCGTGGTGTCGTTGTTGAAGCCGTGCTCGACGCCAGGGTAGACGTGGTACTCGTAATGCACGCCGGCCTCTTTCAGGGCTTTCTCGTAGGCCGGCCAGCCGGCGCGGATGCGTTCGTCGTTGCCGGCGTCGTGAATCAGCAGTTGCGCCTTGATGCGCGTCGCATCGTCGGCCTTCGGCTGCGCACCGTAGAACGGCACCGCCGCCAGCAAATCCGGCAGCTGCGTCGCCAGGTAGTTGGCGATGCCGCCGCCGTAGCAGAAGCCCACCACGCCCAGCTTGCCATTACCTTCCGGCAGCTGCTGCAGCCAGCGCGCGGCGGTGACGAAGTCGACGCGGGTCTTCGGCTGGTCCAGCTTGCCGAACAGCTCGCGCGCCTTGTCCTCGTCGCCGGGATACCCGCCCAGCGTAAACAGCGCGTCCGGTGCGAAGGCGATGAAGCCGTCGACCGCCAGGCGGCGCGCGATGTCCTCGATGTGCGGATTCAGGCCGCGATTCTCATGCACCACCAGCACCGTCGGCAGCTTGCCCTTGGCGCCGGCAGGGGAGGCCAGGTAACCGCGCACCTTGCCATTGCCCTGCGGCGACGGCAGCTCGACGTAGCGCGTGACGATGCGCTTGTCTTCCGGCGTGACCAGCGGCGCGGCAAAGCTCGGGCTGAGGGCGCTGAGCAGACCGGCCGCCGTCGTGCCGCCCACCGCGTAACGCGTGGCCGACGACAGGAAATCACGGCGGTTGATGCCGCCGTGGACATACTGGTCAAACAGCTTCAGAACTTCCGGATCAAAATCAGCGGCGGTCTTGCGGGTCATCTGGTGTCTCCGTCAAAAGTAAGGATCAGGGACGTGTAGCCTAGCAGGTCTACTGGAGATCTGCGCGCGGCAAGGTTGTTAAAGCGGCAGAAGATTCCAGAAAAATCTCGTTTTTATTTAAAAAAATAGTCGTACAATCAAAGACTTGTAATGATCGTAAACCGGCAAAAAAAGCGGCAAACATGTACGATTCAGCACATCAATTTGAACTCCCTCTACAGCAATCGGATAGAAGGACAGAGCACACATCCGCGCAATATTGAGAGGGCGCTACAGAATGACTTTTCTCACAGGCCTGATATAGCCCGGTTACAGCGCATCGCGCTCGCACATATCGCAGCGGAAAAAGAACTGGAGGGATTGGATGACGCTGGTTCAGCGTTGCGATCGGTTTTTTTGATTGATGCGCATCGTGCGCTGTATGAAAGACTGGCGCTCGGTGACCGGCTGTCTGATGATGGCGACGTGATTATTCCTGGGCAGATCCGAACCCGGACGGCAAGAAGCGATTCTGCCACTCATTCATGTTTTCGGGCTTGGGCCAGTGACACGCGGGGAGTTTGCGCAGCTGACAGGCCTGGGCGAGCGCAACGTAAGATCGCTGCTGTCGAAGCTGTTGGCGGATGGCCTGCTGGTGAGTGACACGGTTTACGGTCCGGTGCGCATGGGACTTCCCTTGGACGCGCTGGGAATGCTGTTCCCTAACCTCTACCCCGAGGCAAGCCTTCCTCTCGACTAGGCGCAGGATAGAATGATGGGATGTCCAAAACTCCTAAATTCCCAGGCCCACTGACAGCGCGCGGCGCTGTCCTGGCGGTATTGTTATCAGATGCTGACCAAACCGGCGCTGAACCGCTGCAAGGGCGCACCTCACTTGCAGCCATCGTCAAGACATTGAAGCGCAAATACCATTGGCCAATCGAGTCCAGCAGCTTCCCCTCCAATTCCGGCGACGGGCGAGCGACCTGGGCTACGGTGTATAGCCTGCCGCCTGCAACGGTGACCAAAGCCTTGAACAATGGCGGGCGTGAGTGGCTGGAACGCCGAGTGGCGAAGGCCTGACTTCATGTAGTAACGCGCGGAAGAGGCGGTCGAAATAAGGCCCATGAAAAAAGGGTTACAAGCGTGAGCATGTAACCCTTCATTTTTCCTGCTTACTTCTGGTGCCGACTGCCGGTTTCGAACTGGCCACCTGATGATTACAAATTAGCAAAGAAGATCATATGTCTTTGATTATTAAGCGAATTGTACCGTAATTTAGCTAAAGTAAATGTACTTTAGTATCAGTAACTTAGCGTAATTTCACGAAGTCGACAAGAACTGGTTGATGTACTGAATTTGTACCTGCTGGCCGGCGGGAAGAGCGGAGCAACATGCACGGGTAGGTGGGTTAAGAGTTTGCCACTGAAACCATGTACGTAGGGAAAGTGAGGTAAAGTAAGCTCGGGTCACTGTCCATCTTAGCACGCGGTTGGAGATAAGATTCGTAAGTCTGCGTGCTCGACTAGGTTAGTCTAAGACGGTGTCGTCGTCCTTGCTGGATGCTCTTAGCACCGAACACATAGACCCTAGAGCAGGATTGGCCGATTGTAAAACAGTGTCATTATTGCAATTTTCTTGAGAACCCCCGAGTGCTTTGGGGCCATTTTCCGCTTGTGGACAAGCGAGAAAACATGAGACAATGGTGACTATGATACCCATTTTAACCACTAACGCGGGACAGCTTTTTCAAGCAGACTGCCTAAAAGTACTAGCGGAAGTTGAATCTTCGACCGTCGACCTCGCTTTCGCAGACCCGCCATTCAATCTCGGAAAAGAGTACACATCCAAGATCAATGATGCTTTAGCCGAAGAGCACTATCTCGCTTGGTGTGAGTCGTGGCTTGATGAAATGGTTCGCGTCTTGAAGCCTGGTGGAACGCTTATGCTTTGGAACTTGCCAAAGTGGAACATACCGCTGGGCGAATTTCTCCGGAAGCGTCTAACGTTTCGCAATTGGATTTCGGTGGATATTAAGTACAGCCTTCCAATCTCCGGCCGCCTATACCCGTCGCACTATTCTCTCTTATACTACGTCAAAGGGCCGAAACCAGCAATTTTCCATCCGGACCGATTGCCGATAGCTTGTTGCCGTCACTGCGGCGGTGAGCTTAAAGACTATGGCGGATATAAAAACAAGATGAATCCGGCCGGAGTCAACATCAGCGATGTGTGGACCGATATCCCGCCAGTTCGACACGCCAAATACAAAAAACGCGACGCGAATGCCTTGTCGTTGAAATTAATGGACCGGATCATTAGCATGACTACTGATCCGGGCTCGCTTGTGCTCGACCCTTTTGGCGGCTCAGGAACAACTTATGTAGCGGCCGAACTTGCAGGGCGGCGCTGGGTCGGCAGTGAATTGGAATGTTCGTCAATCATCGAACGTTTCGATGCATTGGGAGACGATCGTGAGCATCTCGATGAAATCTGGTCGCAAAAGAATAAGCTATTTACTGATGCCGATCTAAAACGTCGTGCGAAATCGGGCAAGCCGCTGTCACTAGATTACAGAATTGACGATCGTGTAGAAATTGAACAAGATAGCTGCAACTGCAAGCCCTCTACTAAGGGGCCAGCGCAGCATGCATTGTGAACTAGGAGCTTTCCTTTTTAGGTTTAGGATTCGGCGCATTCCTCTTAGTTTTCCCTTCCCCCGCACGACCATCTTTTCCAACCTTTAAATAAGGAAAAGTTTGGTCGTCAGTCAGTTCGTCATGCTCTACAACTGCAATTGCAAGCAGCCCATGCTCCACAGTCTCGCCCATGCGCTTCCACATTTCAAGATATGGCGAAAGCTCTCCGATGTTTCCAATTCGGTCGGTGAGGTGCTCGTAAAGATTTCTGCTTGGAAGTATCAGCACACCAACCTGAATCTTGTTCGCCGCCAGCACGATTGATAGCTTGTTCAAGCTCCGGTGCGAAGATGAAATATTTCCTGTTTCCCATTCGATAGCCACACGCAAGCCACCTTCGGTCGTCGTGACGAAGTCAAAAGCACCAAAGGATGAGGTAATGGGCTCAGCATATGGCTCCAGTGATGGATAGAGCTGGAGTTCAGGTTTTTCCTGAAGATTCTGGAGATCGACCTCACCTTCAGCCTTCCATCCTTCTTTCTGAACAATATGCTCAAGAAACCGGTTTCGTAGGAAGCCCACGCCATTTCGATTCCATTGCTTCGATTCTGGCACATATGTTTTTCGGCGCAAAACGAGTCGGCCGGATCCTGTTGGCGAGTCAATGCTTTCAATTGAACGCACGAACGCCTGATGAATGCTCTCCCAATCCTGGTTTGAAACGATGTTGCCTTGGTCAAAAATCACTAGAGTACGGAGCCATTTCATTGTGGCAACTCCAGAATTCCTACGGTGAGCTCCGCGACTTCGCAGTCGAGGGCAGTGCAGATCTGACATAGGACCGTAAACGTCAGATTCCGCTCGCCCCGTTCAACGCTCCCAATATATGAACGGTCGATCTGGGCGGTGCTTGCAAGGTCCTCTTGAGTCCATCCCAGAGTTTTGCGCTTCTCCCGGATGCGTGTCCCAAGCTTCTTGAGTAGGTCATTTTCCATCCCGACATGCTCACAAAATACGGACTATGAGTCCACGGACTAGAATGCTCATTTTGCATTTATGGACAGGAACCGTCTTAGCCCAAAAAAAAGTAGAGAAAAAATTGCTAAAATGTAACTTAAGCAATTTAAACTAATATGATTCGCGACTTCAAAAAAGACCGTAATTGCACGCAACTTGCTACAATTTACTTACCGAAGAACAACTGGTGCCGTAGTCATTTGCGTTCTAAAGCAGATTTACACTAAATCAATAACTACAACGAAAATTCCAAAAATGTCAATCGCCAACTCTGTAAAAAAGCCCCCCAACGCAAAATCTGCCAGTACTAAATCCCCAGCAGCAAAAACTATCGGCAAGGCGGCCCCGAAATCAGCCAAACCAAGTGCAAAACAGAAAGCACGTTCGACGCCGAAATTAACTAATATTTTTGTAGGTGCCGGATTCACTCACATCCCATCTGACAACATCCACTTTTACCTTGAGCAGAGGCAAGGTGAGATTGATCATATTTTTGCATGGGAAAATGTGATTGTATTGTGTGAAGAAACAGCCGGCAAAGAAGTTACAAAGCATTGCACTAACAAAATATTCTTCCATAAGTTGATTGCTCAAGATTGGCCAAAGTTTTTTGAAACGTATCGTAAACACAATCCTCAACTCGACGCTTACATTGGGACGAATTACACAGCACAAGAACTTGAAGTGCGCCACATTTACTATTCTGAGGAATATGATTTGGATGAGGGAGTGGCGCAGAATTCTGCACCATTTTCAATTTTGAGTCGTGCTAATGCCGCTTATTTCGACGCCTTAGTTAAGACGATTGCGAAATCCGCAAAATTTGAAATCCTTAAGTACCTAGGAATTACTTTGAATCGCGTTGGGCAGTCCCGTATCTCCGGTGGTGGCGTGACCTTGCAAAGTTTTCCTGGTTTTGCGCTGCCAGCGGCGCATACAAACTACCCCAAAGACTTTGCCATTGTATCCTTCTACGCTGACCCAATGGCCCTAATTCAGCGTGCATACATCCTCCGTCGAGACGGTTGGGAAAGTCCGGATTTGTCATATCAGCGTTTTGTGCGAGCGGAAAAGCTTTCGGAGATGAGAGATTACCTTGCGAACAATGGAAAGGTGTTCATAAACAATCTAATAGTCACCTTGCCATCGAAAGCTCTTATGCGAGAAACTAGCGGCCAACTCGTTGACCCTAAGACCCTTTCGCAAAGAACGCATGTGGAGCTGGAATTGCCGCTTGAACTGGGCACTGTAGGGGTCGTCGACGGACAGCATAGAATCTTGGCGTATTTTGAAGGCAGTGGGCCAGTCGAGGATAAAATTTCACCGCTACGTAAGAGACAGAATTTGCTTGTGACTGGAATTATTTTCCCAATGGACTATACGGCCGAAATGCGGGTCAAGTTTGAGGCTGAACTTTTTCTTTCGATCAACGACACTCAAACTGGAGTACATACCCAGTTACGGCAAGATCTTGAAACGATCATCAAGCCGGATACTCCGTTAGCTATCGGCCGCTCAGTAATTAACAGGTTGTCGCGCGACGGGTCCTTGGATGGGATGCTACAAGTCTCACAATTTGATCCCCCTGAAAAAATTGCAACCGGGTCGCTTGGTCCGTATGTGCTGAAACCTCTACTTCGAAAAGGCAGCCTGTTCTACAAGACTTGGGACCCTGCGGGGACTCAAGATCTTTCTGATTCTGCACAAAGGCAGAAATACGTTGACTACTCTGTTACCGAAATCAAGCGATTACTGGCGGGGTGCAAGCAAAACTTACAACATCGTTGGAACCCGGTTGCTCAAGGGGGAATTCTTTCCACAACGATAGTGGGCGGGCTGTTGCTATTACTGGAACGCTTAACAGTGGCAGGCGTGCCGCTTTCCCAAATGGATTATCCCAAACTGCTCGTGCCTCTCCAAACATTCGACTTCACACCTTACAAAAGCAGCGGTTGGAAGCAATTGTCAAAAGACATCATGAAATCACTTACGCTCTAGCGTATTCGTAGCGCATGGGATCGCAAAATTCATCAATTTAAATACGTAACGTGGATGGACTCACGATCTCCGTGCAATGCCTTCCGCTTACGCAACCAACAATGGCGAGGGCAGCCATAATCTTCGGTGGCGATGCACCAACCAAAGGTCTGCAGGCGCGGCACTGTCTCCAGGTGCGGTACTGTAAGCAATCGTTGAAGATCGATCTGGTTTGGCTAGATTTTAATTTAATCTTTGCAGCCGAGTATTTCCTCAATCGCTTCAGTATATTTCTCTACGGAGTCTTCATTAAGTACAAGTTCGATATTCTTCATTCCGCTCATGTTTGCAATTCCCCATGCAAATTCCTTCAGATCTTTCTTTATAAATTCTGTGTAGCTCAAGCCGAACCTTCCAGTCGCATGTTTTTGCCTTTGAAAGCGATAATTTGTATCGGAAAAAATGAATATCGACCTGACATCCCATTCAGAGTTCTCAATAGTCTCAATTTCTTCCATTCGTCTAGCACCACAAACTACTACCTTCGATTGATCCTGTATTGATACGAGCATATCACGTGCGATGGCATCCTCATTTCCTCCAATCCAAACTTCCTTTTCCATAAAATCCTGCATATTGCCACGGAAATTAGGTTGCTGATCAAGTCTTTTCCATGCAAAAGAACTCATCTCTGCATGAACGTACCCATGTCGATTAGCAAGATGTTGCCCAATCGTAGATTTCCCTGCATTTGTTGGGCCAACTATAAGAATCATTTCCCGTTTTTTTACAAGACTTGAATGAAGCTTTCCAGTAATTAAATCGTATTCAGCTTTTTCTATTGGAGCGACGGCCGTATATGGAGTTTGAGTAGACAGATTGTGCTGTTTGCAAATCGCTGCAACACTGTCTATTAATGGTCGTGCAAATGCAAGAGGAGTAAATGCAATGCTTTTATCATTCATTAGTGAACAAAATGAGTAAGTAAAAATCCCACTATCAAGCTGCTGCAATTCTTTCGCGGTTTGTTTGGGGCTACACGCGAAAAAAGTTACGACTCCGGATCTTCTTGCCAATTCTGCTGTTCTTTCACCGAAGATATCTGCAACCGAACGATCAACCTGTTGCCTACAAGCGTCCACGATGAGAACCAAATCCTTTACCCCGCTCTTTACTAATTCCGCGATTACCTCATCAGTACTGATCGCCGTATTGAGATTGGAAATATCTGTATCTGTACACGCCAAGTAATCCTTTCCCTCTTGAGAAAAACCATGGCCTGCAAAGAAAAAAATCAAACCATCGCAATTTTTACTTGCTTCAGAAGTCGATTTAATTAAATATCTAACGTCATCTATGGAGGCAGGTTGCGCCTCATCGTTATGCTCGTAAGAATTTATTTGCGTTCTGTTGCCAAATGCCTGCACAATTTTCTTGGAATCACTTGCACAAAATCCTAAGGATTGCAAATTATTGTATTTATTAATTCCGATAGAAATTATTCCGATGTCACGAGTCTTCATAAGTTCTCTTTGATTAAGAAGTAATAATAAAATGAAATGGGTCTGCGTAGAAATTTTCTACAATATATTTTATGAAATCCGGCCTATCAGTTAAACAATATAGAGTCGGCCCCATACTTGAAAGACATAAAGTGATATCAGGAACACATTTTTCCCAGTAGCTTCGGAATTCCTTTGTGACGCTACTTTGAAGATCCCATTCAATTTTTTTTAACCCAATACGTTGAAGAGATCGAAGAGGAGCTTGAATATTAACTATATCTTTCTCAAGAAGAGCAGGCAGAATACCGCCACCTACAATTGCGAGTGCCTCTATTGCTTCGTTTTCGGGTAGGGGGCAATTGTTGGTAAAAACGGATTGCTCAGAAATGCCGGATATACCTCTATCGGTAAACCTAAAGTGACAGATGGAAAATTCGCCTATACTTATGTTAGATATTAGCTTTGGAGCTTTTGCTATTGATGTTGACGAGGGAGAAAAGGTGGATTTTTGATTGGGATATTGCCTACCCGCATCCCATAAGAAACCACGTTTTGACCCAGCCCATATCCCTAAGCCGGACGTACCTCCGCGCTTGACTATCGCGGCTATTTCTGGTGGATGTAAATTTAAATTAAAGAGCTCACTTATTGCATTACCAACACCCATTAATAGGGATGTCTTTGAACCAAGTCCTGAATGAATAGGGATTTCTCCAGATATCGAAACCCCTATTTGTAATTTAAACTGGATTTCAAAGATTGCGACAGTTTCAAGTAACCGTGGTACTAATTCGCTATCTAAATGCGACAAGTTCATGCAACTTTTGTCGGCTGAAATTGTAATATCCCAATATGGTCTGTCAACTACAAATCCGATGCTCCCATCAATGCGATTTAAATAACCACTTTCGTTTAAAAGAGCGGTATGAATTCTCGCAGGAGCTCGGATAGAAAAATATTGATCTTTATTCATTTGATCAAATAATAATCCATGTTATCAGGAAAAAATGATGGACATGACCAACCATCCATCCGAAGGTGCGCTTTGCACGACTCATTGGGTTAAGCCATCTCATTGTTGAGTGATATCGTTAGAAGAAACCTTGGGCGGAAAGAAATCACGGACGTCAGCATGCAATTTTGACTTGCGCTCCATTATTGCGTTGTAAGCATCATGAAGAGGCTGAAGTCCATACATTGGCCGATGTTTTGTGTTCCAGTTTGG
Source organism: Duganella alba (assembly GCF_009674495.1). Taxonomy (GTDB): domain Bacteria; phylum Pseudomonadota; class Gammaproteobacteria; order Burkholderiales; family Burkholderiaceae_D; genus Rugamonas; species Rugamonas alba. Next base: position 23,827 of record NZ_WKJN01000021.1, read on the forward strand.
CTCTAAACAGAGCCAATTGTCAGCGTCTAAGTTGTGATAAATTCTGCAGGTGAAGGGGCGGCTTTTATAGACTGAACATGTTCCATCCGTGTCGAGAAGGTTGCATGGTGTCTCCATCGAAAACGAGTCGATGGGCCTGGGACCGTTGCTTCTAACCTTTCGCAAGCCCCTGCCGGTATGCCGGGCTATAAACTCAGCTTCAATATCACAGATCGGAACGCTGATATGGCAGCAATGTGAACACCCTTTGCGGCATGCCGCGTGCTTTCCAACCACTTCTTGAACCTCATCTGTGAGTTTATAAAGCATGCCTATTAGTTCGTCTGTAGATGCCTTATTTCTTGGCACAGACTGGGAAAAATTTTTGATACGGCGAACCAAATCCGATGGAAAAGAATCAATTATGCGTTTTTGATTTTCTCGCCCAATTATAATTATTCGCTGTTCTGAGCGCGGTGGCTTTCCCATCCAAACACGAATGTTTTTTACAAATTTTTGGATGATTGTCATTTTTACTCCCTAGCAGAAACGGCTTAAATTATGGAGCTTATGTTATAAATACCGGCGTAAGCCTATCCTGCACTAGTCTCAACAGCCGTCAATTTCTTGGAAATACCAAGGTTTTCACGCACAGAATCCTTGGTAATACCAAGACCTCCCAGCACGGCGTTAACGGTATGTTCCCAGAACAAATAGGCTCGTGGATTGCACAATCCAACGAGTTTGTCGAACTTGGGGCCGCGCCTCGCGGCCCGTTGGCCAGCAGGGCTGAGGCTTCAACTGTTGGCCCAGGTCGCGGCTTGCATGCCCGCTACTTTGTTTCGAGCTGCAAGCGCGCCCTGCGCGCCTCCTAATCTTTCCTGCGTAGTCGTTAGAACTGAACTGGCTCATTCGCGCAGGGTGCGACGGCGTGGCTACTTCCATCCTGCAATGCGTTTTGAATAGCTGCGCACCCTCGCGGCAACTAAGTCCGCAGGGCGGACGGCAGCTATGGTGAAGTTGGTTTGCCCGACGCGCGGGAATTTGCGAAGTCCAGCGCATACCTCAACATGTCGTCCAGGCCGACTTTTCCATCGATGTACATTTGTTGGTTTGCAAGGTCATCGGCGTCAGGCTCAAATCCCTCAAGGGCAAAGCTGGTCCTCATCCGCGAGACGTGTTGACGGCGCGAGTGCTGAGTTTGCGTGGGATAGCGGGGCGAGGTAGTCATGATTTCATCCGAATTTTCATAAAAGGGCGTTGCTCAATGCTCCCGATCTTCCAGGAGTAGGTTCCGACAAGTCCTAACAACGATGGCGCAGATGTGGCATTGTGCGACAAGACCTCCGCGTTCTTCGGGACCGTTATATCAAGCGTGCCATCGAGTTTGATGCCGAGCTGAGCCAGTTGCTTCTTTCCTTTTTCGTCCAGCTCGCCGGATGCGATGGTGATCACACCATCCTTCCCAGTCCGCACAGTGAAAATACTCAAAACGTCGAGGGCCTGCCCGCTTTTCCGTTTGCTTTCCAGTGCAAGGTCATAGCGGCCGTTACCCTTGTAGGTCGCGCGCCGAACATCGGGATTGCGCTTCAGTGCTGCAACTTCGCGTTCGAGGGATTCATCGTCCTTCGCAGTTAGCTTTCCTGCTTTTGCGAGCTGCATTGCCGCCATCGCATGAACGGCGGTGCCAGCGTACGTGAAGGAATAGCTGCCGTCCGGCTGGAATTCCGCTTTGGCGTTGAATCGCTCGGGAATAAGGCAACCTGTGAGCAGCATGGACACAGCGGCAAATGCAACGACCAATCGACGGCTCATCAAATATCCATTTTTAAAGAGTTGATATGGAGTTTAGCGCAATCAAGCGGAATCTTGCCAAGAGAAAATCATTTACTTTCTTCCAAGCTGATCCAGTGTTGCGCGCCGATATGCTGGGACTGGACGTTTTGGGCCATCAGCATTCCCACCATTGCTATTGCCTGTTGCGTTCTGGCCGCTGATTTCACCCCCTCCAGGCGCAGGCGCTGGACTGCTGTCCTGGCCGCCACCGCCTCGTCGTCCGGCCGCCAGCATGGCCGCCGCCCATCCGGTTGGGCTCGATACTGCGGAGCCGCCTGCAATTCCGGAGGCGATGCCTGGCATTTGCCAAGTGACCACGATGAGAGTAATCGACAGAAGTGCGAACCCGAACGCGTCGGAAAATGAATTTGACGAATCGTCCGCAGTTATCATTTGTGAAACGAAGCTCCCGGCGATTCTCATACTGAAGGTGGTCACCGCTGCCATGAAGACGGTCAGCAGAAGATAGTTGAGCACTTTGCCGAGCCACGCATCAAAAAATTTCTTCGTGGCCGGGAAAGCCAGCAACGAAATGAATAGCGGACCAAACGCCAATACGAACGTGAGGGCGACCTTGGCGAGGATTCCCCAAATTCCAATGAGGGCCATCAGCGCAAGATTGCTGACCATAATCACGATCCCTGCAATTAAGTCTAGCCAGCCGCCAATTGGCATCAGGGTCATTCCGTGCCCCAGGACGGTCATCGCGTACTCGCCACCTTGGGCATCCATTTGATCCAGAGCGATTGCAAGTGAAGTTGCACCGCTTGGCGACGCTGCCTGAACGAGCAGGCCAGTTGTCGCGTTGACGGTATCAACGGCCCATTCCTGGTACGCGGCGGCCGTAAGGGCAATGCTGAAGATCATGGAATGCTTCGCGAGATTCCAAGCTAGCTTGGGTAGCGAGGCATCTGCCTCGCCGCGCATAACGGCAAGCCCGAACAAGGTATAGTGAATCGAGAGGCCGGTGACAACGAGCGGCGCAAGGGTGGCGGCCAGGCTGGACGAGACGGACGTAACGTACGTTGACAGGGCGCTGTCAATCGACGCTGTCAAGAACGCAAAGACGCCGCTCATTGATGCCTCCTGGCGGGCGAATATAGTGTAGGCCCACGTCGCTTCGTCGTTTGCGATCTGGTTTCTGTCAAGGCGTCAAATCGAAGCCATGCCAATGCGTAGATGCAGAAAGGCAGGCATGCCAAGAGATTTTCGTCCCGAGCGGCCAGTCCGGCGTATTGGCGTGCGAGAATCATGACGGAGGTCGCGAACGAGACTAACATGAGGGCGCGTGTCCATGTGAAATTGCCCCCATGCTTATGCCGAACAACAGCGTTACAGCGCGCCTTGAGCGCCGCTCTGCGCTCGGTCAGATTCGGAATGGTGAGACGCTGGTGGTGGCGAAGCTGGACCGCCTGGGCCGCGACGCGCAGGACGTGGGCGCCACTGTCAAGCTGCTGGCCAGCCGCAAGATTGCCGTCATCGTACTGCAACTGGGCAAACTGGACCTGACCTCGCCGGCCGGCAAGATGATGCTGACCATGCTCGCTGCCGTGGCTGAGATGGAGCGTGATTTGCTGGTGGAGCGTACGCAAGCTGGTCTGGCTCGGGCCAAGAACGAGGGGAAGACGCTGGGGCGTCCCTCGAAAACCACCGCAGAGCAAAGGGTCGACATCATCGCCAAGTATGCTGCCGGCGAGAGTGTCAGCGCGTTGGCGCGGACCTATCAGGTATCGCGAGCCAATATTCTGAACGTTGTACGTCCAACTTGAATTTCGGCAGTCAAGGATTTGCTGCGCGAACTATCTGTTCTTGATGATGAGAAATGTCATTTGATGCGACCGCACAGGCCACAAGCGCCTCGGTGATATCGGCTGGCAGGTTCCCCAACTGCTTTACATCACCTGCGAAATGCAGAGCGATAAGGCTCGCGTCCGAGAACTCGTAATATTCATCGAGACACACCCAGGTGGCTTTGGGCAATAAGCAGCAATTTTGCACCAAGTGGAAATTGGGGAAGCGGTCTAAAGGTTGGCAACCGTAAGATGAACTAAACCGCCAGCTTCGGGAGGTTGTTTTCACCACAACAGTTACCTCAGCATGCGAGCCAAGGACTATTATTATTTTGTTTCCGACCTCACCGTCATGAAAGCGGAAATTCTGATGTTGGAGAACAGTCCCTGGTGTCATTACTTAGTGAGCGCAATTCGATAAGACTTCATCGCGCTCACGCACGACATGGCGTAACTCTTCCTGTTCCTGGGTTCGTAGAGCCAGGTCGAAAGGTATCTCATGTTGCTTCAGGCCCAGCTCATTGTAGATTTTGTGCCACGGCTGGTTTTCCAGGTGAGTGGCCTCAATCATGTCATCAGCCTTCGTCTTGTAAAAGTCGGCAGCTAAACGTTCCATCAACCGAAGTTCGCGTTTGGAAAAATGCGATGGGTCGAAGTCGACGAGAGGAGTAACCGTAAGCATGGCGTTGGTCCCTTTGACATCTTTGGAGCCAAAACGAATCTTCGCAGCCATGTCCTCGGCTGGCTCGCTGACCTCGTTATGTAGTGCTACTGGCACCGGACCCATCGGCCAAGCGCTATAGCTCATCCCAGTAACGGAACGGCCGGTCTCTTTGAAATGCTCAAAGTCTAAAAAATAGAGCAGCTTCCAAAGTTTTATTTTCCCGAGATAGCTCGTGTTCTTCGCGAAGAAAATAATCGCGTTGAGAAGCTTCTCGCGTTCGTGACTAATTAACATAGATTGGCACAGGGTTAGCGCTGCTGCACTAGATGTAGACCGTGGGATACAGGTTACATCATAAAAAGAGAAGTTGGCAAAAATATTACTAATTTCTGCCGAGAATGAGACAGTGTTCCTACACAGCCATCATATCTTTAATTTTCAAATCGCGTAGCGCGGGAAAAACCTACATGGTGCCTACACGAGACTTCGAAACAAAAAGCGCAGCCTAGGTAGGCTGCGCTAAGTGCTTGATTTTACTGGTGCCGACTGCCGGTTTCGAACTGGCCACCTGATGATTACAAATCAACTGCTCTACCAAATGAGCTAAGTCGGCGTAACTTTTACGCTGCGGATTATACGCTATTTAATACGCGTAAGGGTGGGGCGGCCGCCCTTTTTGGGGGGCTCGTTGTCGTCGTCCGGCGTGCCTGGGGCCTCGGTTTTGGCCTCGGATGCGGCGCTCGGCACGGCCGACAGCACCGGCGCGGCCGGAACGTCTTCCACCGCGTCCGGCGCCGGCGCGGCGGCCTGGCCCACTTGCGGTTCGAACGCCATGCCCTGGCCGTTTTCGTTGGCGTAGATCGCCATCACGTTGTTGACCGGGATGTAGATTTCACGCGAGACGCCGCCGAAGCGGGCGTGGAAACGGATGCTGTCGTTGTCCATCTTTAGGCCCGAGGTGGCGCCGAAGCTGATGTTGAGCACGATTTCGCCCTTCTTCACGTATTCCATCGGCACGGTGGTGCCGGCGTCGACTTTGACCGCGAGGTAGGGGGTGTAGCCGCTGTCCGTGCACCATTCATAGATGGCGCGCAGCAGGTAGGGCTTGGTTGAGATTTCAGACATGGGATTCCAGACTGCGGTAAAACACGGCGCGCCGCCGGCTGTCGCCGGCAAACGCGCCGCAGTACTTCAGACAAACGGCCTGCGTCCGATCAACGGCGCATGACCTTTTCCGACGGCGTCAGCGCTTCGATGTAGGCCGGGCGCGAGAAGATGCGCTCGGCGTATTTCATCAGCGGTGCGGCGGTCTTCGACAGTTCGATGCCGTAGTGATCCAGACGCCACAGCAGCGGCGCAACGGCCACGTCCAGCATCGAGAACTCGTCGCCCAGCATGTACTTGTTCTTCAGGAACAGCGGCGCCAGCGTGGTCAGACGGTCGCGGATTTCCGCGCGCGCCTTGTCGTGGCTCTTGTCGTTGCCCTTGGCGCGCTCGCTTTCCAGCGTGTGCACGTGGACGAACAGTTCTTTTTCGAAGTTGAACAGCATCAGGCGCGCGCGCGCGCGCATCAGCGGATCGGCCGGCATCAGTTGCGGATGCGGGAAGCGCTCGTCGATGTACTCGTTGATGATGTTCGATTCGTACAGGATCAGTTCACGCTCGACCAGGATCGGCACCTGACCATACGGATTCATGGTCGAGATGTCTTCCGGCTTGTTGAACAAGTCGACATCGCGCACTTCAAAGTCCATGCCTTTTTCAAACAGGACCAGGCGGCAGCGTTGCGAAAATGGGCAGGTCGTACCCGAGTAGAGAACCATCATGTGTGTAGTTCCTTAGAAGAACAAAAGGGGGTGGGCCGCGAACGGATCACCCCGGATCGATCGCCCGCCAAACGCGGGCTTCGCAAAACAAGCGCCGGCCAGCCGGCGCTCTCGTCTATTTCACTTCTTTCCAGAACGACGCATTCAAGCGCCATGCCAGGAAGGCGAACACGGCCATAAACAGCACGACCGCAGCGCCCAGTTTCTTGCGGGTCTGCGCAGCAGGCTCCGCCATCCACTCCATGTAGCCGACCAGGTCGGCCACGGCGGTGTCAAATTCCAACTTCGGCAGTTTACCCGGAGTGACCTGCTCAAATCCAGCAAACTCGTGAATCATTTTGCCGTGTTCGTGCGGATCGGGCACTTCCTTCATCACGACTTTCTGAATACCTTGCAATTCCCACAACACGTGCGGCATCGCCACATTGTTGACCACCAGGTTGTTCCAGCCGGTGGGGCGGGTATCGTCCTTGTAGAACGTCCGCAGGTACGTGTACAGATAGTCGCTGCCGCTGCCGGCGCCAGACGCTTTCGCGCGCTGGATCACCGACAGGTCCGGCGGCACCACGCCGAACCAGGCTTTGGCGTCGGCCGGCTTCATGGTGGTGGTCATCATTTCGCCGACCTTGTCGCCGGTAAACAGCAAATTGGCCTTGATCTGCTCCTCGCTCAAGCCCAGGTCTTTCAGGCGGTTGTAGCGCATGGAGGACGCATTATGACAGTTCAGGCAGTAATTTACGAACAATTTGGCGCCGTTCTGCAGTGCCGCCAGGTTATTCGAGCGGTCCGGCGCCTTGTCGAGCGCCACGCCGCCTTCGTTGGCCAGGGCCAGGCCCGGCAATAATGCCAGGATGGCAATCAATCGTTTCGGGAAGTTCATGTGTTGTCCTTTATATACTTTAGCGCTCAGTGAGCGTGGAAGACCACGCGGTCCGGAACCTTCTTGAACGTGCCCATGGCGCTCCACCATGGCATGAACAGGAAGAAACTAAAGTACAGCAGGGTGCACACTTGCGAAACGAGGGTGCGGCCGTCGGTCGGCGGCAGGGTGCCGAGGTAGCCCAGGGTCAGGAACGACAGGAAGAACACGGCGTACACATACTTGTGCCAGCTCGGGCGGTAGCGGATCGACTTGACCGGCGACTTGTCCAGCCATGGCAGGAAGGCCAGGATCACCACCGAGCCGCCGAAGAACACCACGCCCCAGAATTTCGCGTCGAGCACCTGCGGCAGCATGCCGACGATGGCCAGCAGCGCGATCACGGCGATGACGATCTTGGTGGTGCGCGCCAGGCGCGACTTGAGCCAGACGAACACCACGTAGGCGGCCACGAAGAACATCAGCACCCACATGAAGTCGGCGGTGGTGGCGCGCAGCACCGAGTAGAACGCGGTGAAGTACCAGGTCGGCGCGATGTGCAGCGGGGTCTTCAGCGAATCGCCCGGCAGGAAGTTGTTGTACTCCAGGAAGTAGCCGCCCATTTCCGGCGCGAAGAACACCACCGCGCTGAAGATCAGCAGGAACACCGACACGCCGAACAGGTCGTGCACCGTGTAGTACGGATGCGACGGGATCGAATCGACCGGGTGGCCGTCGGCGCCCAGGTTTTCCTTGACCTCGATGCCGTCCGGATTGCTGGAGCCGACTTCGTGCAGCGCGATCAGGTGCGCCGCCACCAGGCCCAGCAGCACCAGCGGGATGGCGATCACGTGGAAGGCGAAGAAGCGGTTCAGGGTGGCGTCGGACACCACGTAGTCGCCGCGGATCCACAGCGACAGGTCGGGGCCGATGAACGGGATGGCGCCGAACAGGTTGACGATCACCTGCGCGCCCCAGTACGACATCTGGCCCCATGGCAGCAGGTAGCCGAAGAAGGCCTCGGCCATCAGGCACAGGAAGATGGCGAAGCCGAACAGCCAGATCAGCTCACGGGGCTTGCGGTAGGAGCCGTACAGCAGGCCGCGCGTCATGTGCAGGTAGATGATGATGAAGAACGACGAGGCGCCGGTCGAGTGCATGTAACGCACCAGCCAGCCCCACGGCACTTCGCGCATGATGTATTCGACCGAGCCGAAGGCCAGGCCGGCGTCCGGCTTGTAGTGCATGGTCAGGAAGATGCCGGTGACGATCTGCAGCACCAGCACCAGCATCGCCAGCGAGCCGAAGATGTACCAGAAGTTGAAGTTTTTCGGGGCGTAGTACTTGCCCCACTGGTCGTTCCACAGCTTGGTCAGCGGGAAGCGGTCGTCGACCCAGCCCAGTGCTTTTTGTGCGGCCGGCGCATCGGCCGGGAATTTGGTTTCTTTAAACGCCCCCATCTTATGCCTCGCCTTTCTCGTCTTTACCGATGACCAGCTTGGTGTCGCTCAAAAACATATAGCGCGGAACCTGCAGATTGTCCGGCGCCGGCTTGTTCTTAAATACACGGCCAGCCATGTCGAAAGTCGAGCCATGGCAAGGACAAAGGAAGCCACCCTCCCAGTCGTCCGGCAGCGACGGCTGCGGACCGGGGGTGAACTTGGACGAGGGCGAGCAGCCCAGGTGGGTACAGATGCCGACCGCGACCATGAGCTCGGGCTTGCGCGAGCGCCATTCGTTGCGGGCGTATTCAGGGGTGAATTCGTCGGGGTTGCGCTTGGACTCGGCGTCGGCGACTTTGCCGTCGGTCTTTTTCAGCGACGCCACCATTTCCGGCGTGCGCTTGATGATCCAGACCGGCTTGCCGCGCCATTCGACGGTTTTCATTTCGCCGGGATTGAGAGTGGAAATATCCACTTCGACCGGTGCGCCGGCGGCTTTCGCGCGCTCCGACGGCTGGAAGGTGCTTACCAATGCTCCGGCGGTGGCCAGACCTACAACCCCGCCTGCCGCGCCGGTCGCGACCAGCAATCCGCGACGGCCCGAATCGACCTGCTTTTCGTTACTCATACAAACCCCAATCAGTCAAAGTGCGAACAAAATCTCGAGAACTGTGTACAAACCTGAAGCTGAAAACTGGATAGCACGAAACCTCGCAACCTTACAGGAGAAGGTATGCGTGATGCAACTCTTTACACCAACGTTGCTCGGTTCCCAAGTTTGGCCAGGTTTACACCGTTCCCGGTGCGATGATAGGGGCTCGGGGTGTGAGCGGAAATTGATGTAGGTCAATTTATATCGTAATTCGGGTTGCAAATGCGTAAACAGCAAGCGTGTTTGGAATCCAATTGAAAAAATAGTATGATCCAAGCGCAGTTTTGTTCACAATTGACCACACAGCGAGGATATCAACATGTCAATGATGCAGGAATTTAAAGAATTCGCGATGAAGGGCAATGTGGTCGATCTGGCGGTCGGCGTGATCATCGGCGGCGCCTTCGGCAAGATCGTCGATTCGCTGGTGGCCGACATCATCATGCCGCCGATCGGCAAGCTGTTCGGTGGTCTGGACTTCGCCAACTACTACATCCCGCTGAACGGCCAGGCCGCCTCCCTGAGCCTGGCGGAAGCCAAGAAACTGGGCGCCGTGTTCGCCTACGGGAATTTTGCTACTATCCTGCTGAACTTTATCATCCTGGCGTTCGTGATCTTCCAGATGGTGCGCATCATGAACAAGGCGCGCAACCTGGGCATCAAGCGCGACGAGGCCGCCGCGGCGGCCGTACCGCCGCCGCCACCGCCGGAAGATATCGTGCTGCTGCGCGAAATTCGCGACTCCCTGAAAAAATAATAAAGGACTGCCGTCCCCCGGGCGGCAAGCTGGACTGCGATGCGACGACTCTGGTTATTGTTTGCGCAAACGGTGACCGTCGTATTGGCACTGTATTTCGTCTACACGGCGGTGGGCCGCGAGCGCCCGGCGCCGGTGCGCGTGCAGCAGATGGGCAACACCGACCATCCGGCCGCGATGCTGGAGGCCGGGCCGTCCAGGCCGCCGGCGTCGGCGGCCGGCTCGTACCGGGCGGCGGCGGCGCGCGCCATGCCGGCGGTGGTCAACATCATCACCAGCAAGGCGCCCAAGCGCGGCAAGCATCCGCTGCTGCGCGACCCCTTCTTCAAGAAATTCTTCGACAACCGCGAGCGCGACGACGACGATGACGAGTCCAGCCTCGGCTCGGGCGTGATCGTATCCGGCCAGGGCTACATCCTGACCAACAACCACGTGGTCGAGGGCGCCGATGAAATCGAGGTGGTGCTGGCCGACGGCCGCAGGGCCGCCGCCAAGCTGGTCGGCACCGATCCGGAGACCGACCTGGCGGTCGTCAAGATCACGCTGGACAAGCTGCCGGTGATCGTTCTGGGGCAGGCCGAGCAGGCGCAGGTGGGCGACGTGGTGCTGGCCATCGGCAACCCCTTCGGCGTCGGCCAGACGGTCACCATGGGCATCATCTCTGCGCTGGGACGCAACAACCTGCACATCAACCATTTCGAGAACTTCATCCAGACCGACGCCGCGATCAACTTCGGCAACTCGGGCGGCGCGCTGGTCGACGCCGGCGGCAACCTGCTGGGCATCAACTCGGCGATTTATTCGCAGACCGGCGGTTCGGTCGGCATCGGCTTCGCGATTCCCGTGTCGACCGCCAAGTCGGTGATGGAAGCGATCATCAAGTCCGGCCACGTGGTGCGCGGCTGGATCGGCGTCGAGAGTCAGGAAATCACGCCTGAGCTGGCGGCCAGCTTCGGCCTGCAGCGCCAGAGCGGCGCCATCATCGCCGGCGTGGTGCGCAACGGCCCGGCCGACAAGGGCGGCATCAAGCCGGGCGACATCCTGCTGTCGGTGGACGGCAAGCCGGTGGCCGACACCAACAGCATGCTCAATCTCATCGCCCAACTCGTTCCTGGCGGAAAAGCTAAAATGACGGTCCTGCGGAAAAACAAAGAAACCACGCTGGACATCACGGTCGGCAAGCGGCCGCCCAACGCCAAATAAGGAATGAAATGCATCTGCGTGACCTGACCCAATACCTGCGCGAACTGGCGGACAACAACAACCGTCCCTGGTTCATCATGAACAAGCCGCGCTACGACATCCTGCGCGAAGAATTCCTGCAAGTGGTGACCGACATGATTGCCGAGCTGGGCAAGTTCGACCCGCAGGTCAAGTTCAGCAATCCGAAGAAGGCCATGTTCCGCATCAACCGCGACGTGCGCTTTGCGCATGACAAGAGCCCGTACAAGACGCGCTTTTCGGCCGCGGTGGCGCCGAACGACATGCGCCGTCCGAGCAAGGCGGGCGGGCCGACCTACTACATGCAGATCGACGGCAGCGGCAAGATGCTGTTCGGCGCCGGCGAATACATGCCGCCGCCGCACCGCCTGAAAGCGCTGCGCCAGCACATGGTCGACGACGCGGCCGGCTTCCGCAAGGTGTTGAAGAACAAGAAGCTGGTGGCGACGTTTGGCGACATCCAGAACGAAGGCAAGCTGATGCGACCGCCCAAGGGGTTTGACCCGGAGCATGAGCACATCGAGTACATCAAGCTGAAGAGTTTCTTCATCTGGACCGAGATCGCGCTGCCGCTGAACAAGCCGGAGCTGCTGGTGCCGACCCTGGCGGCCGGGCTGAAGGATGCTTATCCGCTGGTGCAGTGGATGCGCGGGGCGAAGGAGGAATTGGTCGAGGAGTAACCCCTCAAGCTCGAGGGGGTCTGACCCCGTGCGGGGTCAGACCCCATATTCGAGGTCGTGGCCGAACGCGGACGTCTCACGGGGTAGGGAAAAGCGCTTAGCCCCGCTTTATTCGTCCTTGGGATCGCGGGAAAGCAGGCGGGCGACCATGGTCTGGGGTTGGTCGCCATCGAACAGCACGCCAGCGACGGCATTGGTGATCGGCATTTCCACCCCGAGCCTGGCCGCCAGTTCGCGTACCGCCTTGGCGCACGGCACGCCTTCCGCCACGTGGCCCAGCTCCTGCACAATCACATCCAGCGCCTTGCCCTGCGCCAGCCCAAGGCCGACGCGGCGGTTGCGCGACAGATCGCCGGTGCAGGTCAGAATCAGATCGCCCATGCCGGTCAGGCCCATGAAGGTCTCGTTCTTGCCACCCAGCGCCACGCCCAGCCGCGTGATTTCCGCCAGCCCGCGCGTGATCAGCGCCGCGCGCGCGTTCAGGCCCAGGCCCAAACCATCGGCCGCGCCGGTGGCGATGGCCAGCACGTTCTTGACCGCGCCGCCCACTTCCACGCCGACCAGGTCTTCGCTCGAATACACGCGCATATTGCCGCCGTGCGCGGTTTCCACCACGCAGGCGCGCAGCGACGCCGACTCCGACGCGATGGTCAGCGCGCACGGCAGGCCCTTGGCCACTTCCTGCGCAAACGACGGGCCCGACAGCGCACCGCCGGCCACGGCGTCGCCCAGCACTTCGCGGACGATCTGGTGCGGCAGCAGGCCGGTGTCGTATTCAAAGCCCTTGCACAGCCACACCACGTTGGGAATCTGGCGGCCCTTCAGCGACTGCAGCAGCGGCCGCAGACCGGCCACCGGGCAGGCGGCGATCAGCAAACTGCCAGGTTCGGCCACATGAGCCAGCGCGGCGTCGAAACCGGCCGCCACCTGCAGCCGTTCAGGGAAGGTGTAGCCGGGCAGGTAGGGATTCTCGCGGGCCGCGCCCATGGCCTGCAGCGCGGCGGCGTTGCGGCCCCACAGCAGCACGTCGTGACGCTGTGCCAGCGCCATGGCCACGGCGGTGCCCCAGGCGCCTGCGCCGAGCACGCTCACCTTGCGGGCCGCGCCCGCATGTTTGCTAGTGTTTTCTTGCATGGGATCTCATTCGGCGCGTGGGAAGCGCCGCTACGGCAATTATATGCCCCAGACTTCGGATTGTTTGACGTATCCGACCAGGCCGTCGCGATGACGCACCTTGATCCAGCCGCCGGCCGCCGTTTCCGACAGTTCCAGCAGCACGCCCTTGTCGGCGGTGAACACCGCAGCGGCGGCGTCGTCCGGCGTGGCGCGGACTTTCAGGTTGGCCGTGCGCACGATGACGTTGCGCTTCGGACTCAGGCCCTTGGCCTCGGTCCAGGCCAGTTCGCCGTTGACATCACGGACCTTGAGCCATTCGCCATACGCCAGCACCACTTCCAGCGGTGCGCCGCGCGGCACGACGAACAGTTTTCCGCCCTTGGTGGACGGCGCGTCGTACAGGATGACGGGCGCGGCGCCGACCGTTTTGAAGTCGTAGGCCTGGCTGCCGGCAGCGGCCAGCATCATGGTCAGCGCAGCGATCAAACGGGGAAATGTCATGGCTTGCCTTGAGAGGGTGAAACTCCGCCGGACGAGCGCCCGGCGGCGGTATTGCTGAGTAATGCTTGCAGCTTAGTGGGTCGCGTCAGCGCTTGGGGCAGCAGCGGCTGCTTCAGCGATGGCTTGTTGACGCTGCTGGTAGAACACTTCGAAGTTGATCTCAGCCAGGTGCACTGGTGGGAAACCGGCACGGGTGATGGTGTCGGCGATGTTGGCGCGCAGGTATGGGTACACGATGTTCGGGCAACCGATGCCCAGCAGCGGGTCCAGCTGGTCGGCTGGAATGTTGCGTGCCTCGAAGATACCAGCTTGCTTGCCTTCCACCAGGAACGCGACTTTGTCTTTGACTTTGGCGGTCACGGTGATGGTCACGGTCGATTCGAAGATGCCGTCAGCCAGCGGCTCGGCGCCAACGTCCAGTGCGACTTCGATGGTCGGGGCTTCCTGTTCCAGGAAGATGCCTGGCGAATTCGGTTGTTCCAGCGACAGGTCTTTCAGGTAGACGCGTTGGATTTGGAATACTGGTTGCAGATTTTCTTCAGACATGGAACGCTTTCGTTGTAGTGAAAACGAGCGGCTTCATTCACGCAAGCCGCTCTGGATAATGTTTGCTTGCTATGGCTAAACACAGCTCAAATCAAACGCGAAGGCAATTGTATCAAAACCATTATGGTTTCAACGGATTTCCGGCCGCCGTTTGTCGTATTTGGGGTCTGTTAGCCATTCAACAAGGGTGACAAACCGCCAGCTTGATCCAGCGCATACAAATCGTCGAAACCGCCGACATGGGTGTCGCCGATATAGATTTGCGGCACGGTGCGGCGGCCGGTCTTTTGCATCATCGTCATGCGTTGCTCCGGGTCCAGATCGACGCGGATTTTCTTCAGGCCGGTCACGCCCTTGGCTTCCAGCAGCCGTTCGGCGCGGGTGCAGTAGGGGCAGACGGCGGTGGTGTACATAATCACTTCGGCAGTCATCTTGACCTCCTGTTTATTTGGCCAGTGGCAGGCCGGCTTTTTGCCATGCGGCAATGCCACCATCCAGGTTCACGACATCGGCAAAGCCAGCTTTGCCCAGTTTAGCAGCGGCGGCCGAAGCACGCGCGCCACTCTTGCAGACGACGATCACGCTGCGGCTCTTGAACTTGTCCAGTTCGCCGATGCGCTTGTCGAGGTCGGCCAGCGGGATATTCTTGGCGTCCGGCAAGTGTCCTTCGGCGAATTCCTTGGGATCGCGTACATCCACAATGGTGGTTTTGCCGCGATTTATCAACATCGTCACGTCTTGCGGGGTGCTGCGTTTGCCGCGCTGGGTCAGGGCCGGCCACAGCAGGCCGCCCGCCGAAACCAGCACCACGGCGATGAGGAAAATATTGTCAATGAAGAATTTCACAGGATTCCAATGGTTGAACTTAATCTGCGCATTATAAAATAGAAGCCGTTACAGTACTCATTGCACCGGTTTTCCAACTTTTCCTGAAAAGATAGTCCACATGTACAAAATCGTTTTCATGCGCCATGGCGAATCCACCTGGAACCTGTCGAACCGCTTCACCGGCTGGACCGACGTCGACCTGACCGAGAAAGGCATCAATGAAGCCAAGCAGGCCGGCAAGCTGCTCAAGGACGGCGGCTTCACCTTCGACCTGGCCTATACCTCGGTGCTGAAGCGCGCCGTGCGCACGCTGTGGCTGGCGCTGGACGAGATGGACATGATGTACCTGCCGATCAAGAACGACTGGCGCCTCAACGAGCGCCACTACGGCGCCCTGCAGGGCCTGGACAAGGGCGAAACCGCCGCCAAGTACGGCGACGAGCAGGTGCTGGTCTGGCGCCGCAGCTACGACACGCCGCCGCCGGCGCTGGAAGCCAGCGACGACCGCGCCTCGTTCAACGACCCGCGCTACGCCGGCCTGGCGAAAGCGCAGATCCCGCTGACCGAATGCCTGAAGGACACCGTGGCCCGCGTGGTGCCGGTGTGGGACGAGGAAATCGCCCCGGCCATCAAGGCCGGCAAGAAAATCATCATCTCGGCCCACGGCAACAGCCTGCGCGCGCTGATCAAGATGCTCGACGGCATCAGCGACAGCGACATCGTCGGCCTCAACATCCCGAACGGCACGCCGCTGGTCTACGAGCTGGACGAGAACCTGAAACCGATCCGTCACTACTACCTGGGTGACGCCGACGCCATCGCCGCCGCGCAAGCCGCCGTGGCCAACCAGGGTAAGGCCAAGTAATTTGTCTTCTTCGTTCCGCCACACCGCAGCCTTGCTGCTGATGTTGTCGCTCGGGGCCAACGCGGCCCCGTTCGGCAAGACAACCGAGCGCAGCAAGCAGAAAGCGGTGGCCGAGGCCGAGCGCGCCGGCTTGCAGCAGAAGCTGTCCACCCTCAAGAAGGACATCAGCAAGACCGAAAGCGCCAAGGACGACGCGGCCGATACGCTGGCCGAGTCGGAAAAGGCGATTTCGGACGCCAACCGCGCGCTGCGCGACCTGCAGCAGGAGCAGGGCGACACCAACGTCAAGCTGCAGCAGCTGTCGGCCGAGCACGAGCGGCTGGCGGCCACGGTGGCCCAGCAGAAGCAGCAGCTGGCCAAGCTGCTGCGCGAGCAGTACGTGGCGGGCAACGAAGACCGCATCAAGCTGCTGCTGTCCGGCGACAACCCGAACCGCATCAACCGCGACCTGCAAATGCTGTCCTATGTGTCGCAGGCGCAGGCGCGGCTGCTGGAAGCGCTGCGCGCCAACCTGAAGGCCGTCGAGGTCAACCAGGAGGAGGCGCAGAACGCCAAGGACGAGCTGGAAGAAATCGCCCAGGAACAATTGCAGCAGAAAGCCAGGCTGGAGCAGGAAAAAGGCCGCCGCGCGGCCCTGCTGGCCAGCCTGTCGAACAAACTGGTGTCGCAGCGCAAGGAAGCGGGCAACCTGGAGCGCGACGAGCAGCGCATGGCCGGCCTGGTCGACAAGCTGAACAAGCTGATCGCCGAGCAGGCCGCCGCCGCGGCCGCCGAGAAGAAACGCCTGGAGCAGGTGGCCGCCGCCAAAGCCGCCGCCAAGGCCAAGGCGGAGGCCGACGCCCGCGCGCTGGCCAGGGCCAAGGCCGCCGAGGCCGAACGCCAGCGCCTGGCCAGGGCCAACACCACCAAGTCCGGCACCATCAAGCCGGCCGCGCCGAATCCGGCCGACGCCATCGATGCCGACGAGCCGCCGAAAGTGGCGGCCGTCAAGCCAGCGCCGGCGCCGGAACCGGTGAACGAAACCCCGGCCAGGGCGGCCGACATCGCGCTGGCGCCCGCCGCGCCGGCCGGCGCCTTCGCCAGCCTGAAAGGCCAGCTGCGTTCGCCGATGGCGGGCAAGGTCGCCGCCAAGTTCGGTTCGCGCCGCGGCGACGGCCCGAGCTGGAAGGGCGTGTTCATCCGCGCCACCGAAGGCACCGACGTGCACGCGGTGGCCGCCGGCCGGGTGGTGTTTGCCGACTGGCTGCGCGGCTTCGGCAACCTGATCATCGTCGATCACGGCGGCCAGTACATGAGCATTTATGGCAATAACCAGTCGCTGCTGAAACGCATCGGCGACGTGGTCAAGGCCGGCGATCCGATTGCCAGCGCAGGTAACAGCGGCGGCAACGAGGAATCGGGGCTATACTTTGAACTTCGCCATCAGGGCGCAGCATTCGATCCGGCTGGCTGGGTCAAGTTTTAAGGTTCGCGGAAACTATGGGCAACAAAGTCAAGAGCATCGGCCTGATCGGCCTCGGTATGGTGGCTGGTGTTGCCGCCTCCTTCCAGTTTTCCGCCATTGCGCAAAAAGCCGTCGGCACGCCGCTGCCGCTGGAAGAGCTGCGCCAGTTGTCCGATGTGTTCGGCCTGATCAAGACCGACTACGTCGAAACCGTCGACGACAAGAAGCTGCTGACGGAAGCCATTTCCGGCATGGTGTCGTCGCTCGATCCGCATTCGGTCTACCTGGATAAAAAAGCCTTCCGCGAAATGCGCGAGACGGTGGCCGGCAAATTCGTCGGCATCGGCGTTGAAGTGGGCCTGGAAGACGGCTACATCCGCGTCGTCTCGCCGATCGAGGACACGCCGGCGTTCAAGGCCGGCATCAAGGCCGGCGACCTGATCACCCGCATCGACGGCACCCTGATCAAGGGCATGTCGCTGGACGAGTCGGTCAAGAAGATGCGCGGCGAGCCGCACTCCAAGGTCAGCGTCACCATCAGCCGCAAGGACGAGGACAAGCCGCTGATCTTCAACGTCACGCGCGAGGAAATCCGCGTGCAGAGCGTCAAGGCCAAGATCATCGAGCCGGGCTACGCGTGGGTGCGCATCTCGCAATTCCAGGAACCGACCGTCGACGACATGGCCAGGAAGATCACCGCCCTGTACCAGCAGGACCCGCACATCAAAGGCCTGGTGCTGGACCTGCGCAACGATCCGGGCGGCGTGGTGCCGGGCGCCATCGGCGTCTCGGCCGCCTTCCTGCCCAAGGATGCGGTGATCGTCTCGACCAACGGCCAGCTGCTGAGTTCCAAGGAAACCTTCTACGGCCGCCAGGAATTCTATGCGCCGCGCGCCAAGAACGACCCGCTGGCCAAGCTGCCGGCCGGCCTGAAAGACGTGCCGATGGTGGTGCTGGTGAACGCCGGTTCCGCCTCGGCCTCGGAAATCGTCGCCGGCGCGCTGCAGGACTACAAGCGCGCCACCATCATCGGCACGCAGACCTTCGGCAAGGGCTCGGTGCAGACGCTGCGCCAGCTGACCGCCGATACCGCCGTCAAGCTGACCACCGCCCGCTACTACACGCCGAAGAACCGCGCCATCCAGGCGCGCGGCATCACGCCCGACCTGCTGGTCGACGAAAGCGCCGACGGCGATGGCATGAACCGCCTGCGCATCCGCGAAGCCGACCTGCAAAAACACCTCGGCAACGACAAGGACCCGGAAGAGACCAACAAGCGGGACGTGCTGGAAGACGAACAACGCCTGGCCGCGCTGGCGAAGAAAACCAAGCCGGTGGAATTCGGCTCCAGGGACGACTTCCAGCTGGCGCAGGCGCTGAACCATTTCAAGGGCCTGCCGGTCCAACTGTCGAAGGCGGACGCCAAGCCGGTCAGCGACGTCGGCGAAACCCAGTCCGATTCGCAGCCCAAGGAACAGCCGCTGCCGAAGGCGCCCGTCACCAAGTAACCGCTGGCGCCCACGCCGCCGCACAGAGAGATGAACGACTCACAACTGCTGCGCTACTCGCGCCACATCCTGCTCGACGAAATCGGCATCGAGGGCCAGCAACGGCTGCTCGACGCGCAGGCGCTGGTGATCGGCGCCGGCGGCCTCGGTTCGCCGGCCGCGATGTACCTGGCGTCGGCCGGCGTCGGCCACATCACGCTGGTCGACGACGACACGGTCGACCTGACCAACCTGCAGCGCCAGATCGCCCACACCACGGAACGCGTCGGCCAGGGCAAGGCCGCGTCGGCGCGCCAGACGCTGTTGCAGATCAATCCCGAAATCACCGTCACCGCGCTGAATGAACGCGTGGACGACGCGCGCCTGGCCGCGCTGGTGGCCGCCGCCGACGTGGTGCTGGACTGCACCGACAACTTCGCCACCCGCCACGCCGTCAACCGCGCCTGCGTGGCGGCGCGCAAGCCGCTGGTGTCCGGCGCCGTGATCCGCTTCGACGGCCAGATCAGCGTGTTCGATCCGCGCGGCGGCGAGCAGCCCTGCTATTCCTGCCTGTTCCCGCAGGACCAGAAGTTTGAGGATGTGGCCTGTTCCACCATGGGCGTGTTCGCGCCGCTGGTGGGCGTGGTCGGCGCCATGCAGGCGGCCGAGGCGCTCAAGCTGCTGATGGGCGTCGGCGCGTCGCTGGCCGGGCGCCTGATGATGCTCGACGGCCTGCACATGGAATGGACCAGCATCGGCGTCGCCCGCCATGGCGATTGCCCGGTCTGCGCCGCCAACAACCCGCCACCCGGAGCTTGACCTTGCTGATGAAACGCCTCGCCGTCCTGCCGCTCGCACTGGCCGCCGCCTTCGGCGCGCAGGCCGCCAGCACTACTCGCTACCTGATCATCGCGGAAAACCAGAAGCAGATCGGCGAGCAGGTGGTCGAGCGCCTGGACGACGGCCTGACCAGGGTGCGTTTCGCCTACAAGGACAACGGTCGTGGCCCGGATCTGACCGAGCAGTTCCGCCTGGGCGCCGACGGCGTCATGACGGAATATGCGGTCAAGGGCAATTCCACCTTCGGCGCCGTGGTCGACGAACGCTTCAGCCGCCAGGGCGACCAGGCCGAGTGGGCCTCCACCTCGGAGCAGGGGCAAAAAACCGTCAGCGGCCCGGCCGTCTACCTGCCGCTGAATGGCTCGTTTGAAGTGGAATCGATCGCCATCGCCGCGCTGGCGCACACCCCGGACGCCAAGCTGGCGCTGCTGCCCTCCGGTACGCTGTCGCAGCGTGAGCTGGACCAGGTGGAAGTCACCAGCGCCAACGGCCAGAAACAAACCGTGCGCCTGCTGGCGCAGACCGGCGTCGGCCTGTCGCCCTCGTTCTACTGGGCGACCTCCGGCGCGCAACCGCGCCTGTTCGGCGTGATCATGCCCGGCTTCGCCAACATGCTGGAAGAGGGCTGGCAGGCCGCCGCGCCGACGCTGGCCGCGCGCCAGAAAACCGCCGAGAACCAGATGCTGGCCGATGTCGCCGCCAGACTGCAGCATCCGCTGACCGGCCTGACGGTGGTGCGCAACGCCCGCATCTTCGACAGCGACCGCGCCACCGTCGGCCGGCCGTCCGACATCTACGTGCTGCGCGGCCGCATCACCGCCGTGCTGCCGGCCGGCGCGCCGGTGCGCGAGGCCGACAACACCATCGACGCCGCCGGCCGCATCGTGCTGCCTGGCCTGTTCGACCTGCACGCCCACGTCGACCGCTGGTCCGGCGCGCTGGACATGTCCACCGGCGTCACCAGCGTGCGCGACATGGGCAACGACAACGCCCAGCTGCAGGCCATGCTGGACGAAACCGCCGCCGGCAAGCTGCTGGCGCCGCAGGTGGTGCCGGCCGGCTTCCTCGAAGGCGAAAGCCCGTACAGCGCCAACAACGGCTTCGTCATCAAGGATCTGAAGGGCGCCAAGGAGGCCGTCGACTGGTACGCGGAACGCGGCTACCCGCAGCTGAAGATCTATAACTCCTTCCCGAAAGCCATCCTGAAGGAGACGGTGGCCTATGCGCACAGCCGCGGCATGCGCGTCTCCGGCCACATTCCGGTCGGCCTGCGCGCGCAGGAGGCGCTGGACGCCGGCTACGACGAAATCCAGCACATCAACCAGGTGCTGCTGAATTTCCTGGTCAAGCCGGACACCGAAACGCGCGACCTGAACCGCTTCGTGCTGCCGGCCGAAAAAGTGGCGGACCTGGACTTCAACTCCAGGCCGGTGAAGGACTTCGTGGCCTACCTGGCCAGGAAGCAGATTTCGATCGATCCGACCATGGCCACCTTCGCCTTCCTCAAGCAGCGCGACGGCGACATGAACGAACCATACGCCTCGGTGGCCGCGCACATGCCGCCGGACGTGGCGCGCGGCTTCAAGGTCGGCACCATGAAGATCGACGGCGACGCGCAGCTTAAGCGCTACGAGAAGTCCTACGCCAAGATGGTGCGGTTCGTCGGCATCATGTACAAGGCCGGCGTGCCGATCGTGGCCGGCACCGACGACATCGCTGGTTTTACGCTGCACTCCGAGCTGGCGCTGCTGGTCAAGGCCGGCCTGACGCCGGCGCAGGCGCTGCAGGTGGCCACCCGCAACGGCGCGCGCTACACCCGCACCAGCAACGAGCGCGGCAGCATCGCCCCCGGCAAGCTGGCCGATATCGTGCTGGTCGACGGCGATCCGACCCAAAACATCGAGGACGTGCGCAAGGTGGCGGCGGTGATCACGCGCGGCTTCCTGATCTACCCGCAGGAAATCGACGCCACGCTGGGCATCGCGCCGTTCGTCGGCGCGGCGCCGCAAGTGGTCAAAAGCACCACGCCGCTGGCGGCCGTCTACGGCGGCGGCAACGACGGCGCCCGCGCCCGCATCGAAGCCAGCGCCCGCAAGCGGGATTGAGTAAGACCTTGTAAAGAAACTGTCATATTAAGATTGATTTAAGCGCCAAAGCGGATAAATCGCTGCCAAATGTCGCCATGGCCCGGATTCCGCCTTATACTCTGCACTCATTTTTATCTGTTATCAAATTATGAAAAAGCTGAACCTTCGCCGCCGCATGCAACGCGGTTTTACGCTGATTGAAATCATGGTGGTCGTGGTGATCATGGGCGTGCTGGCCGCGCTGGTGGTGCCCAAGCTGCTGAACCGCGCCGGCGAGTCGAAAGTCGCCGCCGCCAAGGTCGATATCGCGACCATCATGCAGGCGCTCAAGCTGTACAAGCTGGATAACCAGCGCTACCCGACCACCGAACAGGGCCTGCAGGCGCTGCTCGAAAAACCGACGGCCGGTCCGGCGGCCAACGGCTGGAAAGCCGGCGGCTACGTCGAGAAAATGCCGAAAGACCCGTGGGGCAACCAGTACCAGTACCTGTCGCCCGGCATCAAGGGCGAGATCGATGTGTTCTCCTACGGCGCCGACGGCCAGCCGGGCGGCACCGGCGACGACGCCGACATCGGTTCCTGGGAAAACTGAGCACTGAAGGGACACGGTATCATGCGCACCGGCCAGCGTGGCTTCACGCTGATCGAACTGCTGGTGGTGATGGTCATCCTGGGCATCACGCTGGGGCTGGTGTCGCTTAACGCCATGCCGGGCCAGAAGCAGGCCATGCAGCAGGACGCCAAGCGCATCGCGCTGCTGCTGCAACTGGCGCGCGACGAGGCCATCGTGCGCAACCGCCAGATCGCCTTCGAGGCGGGCGGCGACAGTTACCGTTTCGTCATCCGCAACGACAACAAGCAATGGGAGCCGGTGGTGCAGGACGACCTGCTGCGCGAACGCGAATTCAAGCAGGCGCCGGTCACCCTGATGCTGGACCCGCCGCCGGCGCTGCCGGAAGCCACGCTGCGCATCGTCTTCGGCCGCGAGCCGGTCGACAAACCCTTTGTGCTGACCATGGCCGCCAGCGACGGCACCAGCGTCGCCATCCGCGCCGACGGCATCGGCCATTTCACGGTGGACTGACATGCGCCGCTCATCGTCCCGAGGTTTCACCATGCTGGAAGTGCTGGTCGCGCTGATGATCGTCGCCACCGCGCTGATCGCGTCGCTGCGCGCGGTCGGCAGCCTGACCGGCAACAGCGACAGCCTGCGCGCCAACATGATGGCCACCTGGTCGGCCGAGAACCGGCTGGTGCAGATGCGCCTGTCGCACGTATTCCCGCCGATCGGCAAGACCACCTACGAATGCCCGCAGGGCGACCTGCAGCTGATGTGCGAGGAAGAAGTCATCGCCAGCCCGAATCCGCGCTTCCGCCGGGTCGAGGTCAGCGTGTACGAGATCAGCCATCCGGAGCGCCGCATCATCAAGCTGGTCCAACTGGTGCTCAATTCATGACCGCCTCTCGCATGACCTCCCGCGCGCCCGGCTTCACGCTGATCGAACTGCTGCTGGCCATCTCCATCCTGGCCGTGATCGCGGTGCTGGGCTGGCGCGGCCTCGACAGCATCATCCGTTCGCGCGCCACGCTGACCGCCGACATGGAGCAGACGCGCGGCATGCAGCTGGCCTTCGCGCAGCTGCAGAGCGACTGCGAAAACCTGGCCATCGGCGCGCTGGTGCACAACCGCGCCTTCATCCAGGCCGAGGACGGCCGCATCACGCTGGTGCGCATGGTGATGGCGGAGAACCAGCCGACGCAATTGCAGGTGGTGTCCTACCGCGTCAACGCCGACGGCGTGCTGACGCGGCGCGAATCGGCCTACACGCGCGAGCTGACGCAGCTGGACAGCCTGTGGCAGGCGGCGCTCAGCGATACCGATCCCGCCGCCGCCGTGGCGCTGCAGGCCAGCGTGCAGGGCATGAGCATGCGCTTCTGGGTGCCCGGTGCCGGGACGATTCCCACCGCCGCCAACGCGGGCGGCTGGCAGGCGGCGGCCGGCGTGACCACCGCCGGCATCACCGGCCTGCCGACCGGCATGGAAGTGTCGCTGACGCTGCAAGGGCGCCAGGTCCCGATGGTGAAGTCCTTCCTGCTGGGGGCCCTGTGAAGATCCGGCGCCAACGCGGGGTGGCCGTGGTCACGGCGCTGCTGCTGACAACGCTGGCGGTGACCATCGTCGCCAGCCTGTTCTGGCAGCAGCAGGTGCAGGTGCGCTCGATGGAGAACCAGCGCCTGCAACTGCAAACGCGCTGGATCTTGCGCGGCGCGCTGGACCTGAGCCGCCTGATCCTGAACCAGGACGTGATCGACTCGCCCCTGTTCACGCAGCTGAACGGCGTGTGGGCCACGCCGCTGGAGGAAACGCGGCTGGACGATTATGTCGAGCGCGAGCGTCTGCAAGGTGAAAATTTCAACGCCACGCTGTCCGGCCGCATGACGGATGCGCAGGCGCGCTACAATCTTGCCAACCTGGCGGATAACGGCAAGGTGAATGCCGAGCAGGTCGCGGTGTTCCAGCGCTTGTTGAGCAACCTGCGGCTGGACTCGGGGCTGGCGCAGGGCGTGGCCGAGCTGGTGTTGAAATCCCAAAGCCTATCGGCCGCGCAGCAAGCCGGCGGCGGCCCGGGCGGCGGCACCGGCAGCGCCGGCGGCGCTACCGGCAGCGGCGGAACAACCGGCACTACCGGCACCGGCGGCACGACGGGCACGACCGCCACCACCGGCACCGCCAGCGGTGGCGGCAGCGAACCGCTGGGACTGGTGCGGGCCGAGGATCTGTTGGCGGTGAGCGGTTTCTCGCCGCCGGCCATCGACCAGTTGCGCGACTATGTGATCGTGCTGCCGGTCCGCGCGACGGCGGTCAATGTGAACACCGCGCCGGCCGAGCTGCTGTCGGCGCTGGTGCAGGGCCTGTCGCTGTCGGATGCGCAGGCGATGGTCAATACGCGCAAGACGGTGTATTACCGCCTGGTGACCGATTTTACGAGCGTGTCGCAATTGGCCGGCAAGCGGCCGGTGGTGCCGTATGACGTGCGCAGCGATTTCTTCCTGGCCTACAGCCGGGTAAAGCTGGACCGCGCTTCGCTTGAAACGCAGTCCCTGCTGCGGCGGCCGGGCAGGATGGCCGCCACCTCGGTGGAATGGATACGGGAATACTAAAGAACAGCGATGAACGAAAGCGAGATCCTTTGACTACACTATTTATCCGCTATCCGGCCAAGGCCAGCGTCGACAGCGGCGCGGCGCAGACCTGCCCGTTCGCGCTGGTGGGCGATGGCGGCAATCTGCTGCAGCAGGGCGTTTCCCCGCTGGGCAACCTGGCGGACATGGTGGCGTCCGCGCGCCGCGTGACGCTGCTGCTGGCCGCCGCCGACACCACGCTGCTGCGCGTGAAAGCGCCGCCGCTGTCGGCCAGCCGTCTGAAAGCGGCGCTGCCGGCGCTGGTGGAAGAACAGGTGCTGGGCGATCCGAACGATTGCGTGCTGGCCGCCACCGCCGCCGATGACGAAGGTCTGCGCACCGTCGCCGTGGTGCAGCGCGCCTGGCTGGAAGTGTTGGTCAAGGCGCTGCTGGCGCAGGGCGCGCAGGCGGTGTCGGTGGTGCCGTCGCAACTGTGCCTGCCGTTCCAGCCGGGCGCCGTGTCGGCCGCGCTGGTGGCCGGCGACGCCGGTTACGACCTGATGATGCGCCAGTCGCAGTTCGAAGGCCTGGGCATGACCCTGCCGGCGCAACCGCAGGCCGCGCTGCAAACGCTGCGCGCGCTGGCCGGCGAGCAGCCGGTGACGCTGTACCTGCCGGCGGCGCAGAAGGCGCAGTTCGCGTCGCTGGCCGCCGCAATTCCCCATTTGACGCTGGAAGAGGACCATTGGGCGCACTGGGTGGCGGGCGCGCGCGGCGCGGGGCTGGACCTGGCGCCTGCGCTCGGCAACAACGGCGCTTCGGCGCGTGCGTGGCAGCGCTGGCGCTGGCCGGTGCGCATCGCCGTGGTGGCGCTGCTGATCAATGTGGTCGGCGTGAATATCGA
Organism: Duganella alba; assembly: GCF_009674495.1. Taxonomy (GTDB): domain Bacteria; phylum Pseudomonadota; class Gammaproteobacteria; order Burkholderiales; family Burkholderiaceae_D; genus Rugamonas; species Rugamonas alba. The sequence goes on from NZ_WKJN01000021.1 coordinate 49,274, forward strand.
GTGGCTGCGCCTGCGCGGCGAAGCCAAGGTGGTGGGCCAGTCGATGGTGCAGACCTTCAAGTCGGTCTATCCGAAAGAACCGCTGGTGGCGGCGCCAATGGATCAGATGACGCGCAATATCCGCCTGGCGAAAGCCAACAGCGGCGAAGCCGGCGGCGATGAATTCGTCACCCTCAGCGCGGCCTTCGGCGAAGCGCTGAACGTCCTGCCGCGCAAGGACGTCATCGCCACGCTGGAATACAAGGAGCATGCCTTGCTGGTCAAGGTCAAACCGAATACCGTGGACGCGGCGGCGATGCAGCAGCTGCGCGCCGCGCTGGCCGGCCGCAAGCTCGATCTGCTGGAGCCGACGCCGGGCGCCTGGAAGATCCAGCCGCTGACCGCAGGAGGAAAAACATGAGCAAGCCGAATCCATGGACCACGCTGCGCGCGCGCGCCGACGCCTTCTGGCTGGCGCGCACCGAGCAGGAACGCAAGCTGCTGCGCATCGGCGGCATCGTCGTCGGCCTGGGGCTGTTCTACAGCATCGCCATCGATCCCGCCATGAGCGGCGCCGACAGGCTGCACAAGGAACTGCCGCAGCTGCACCAGCAGGCCGCCGAGATGCAGGGCATGGCGCGCGAGGCGCAGGCGCTGCAAGGCCAGAACACCATCGCGCCGACGCCGATGACCCGCGATAACCTGAACGCCGGCCTTGCCGCGCGCGGCCTCAATCCGCAGTCGCTCAACGTCACCGGCGAATACGCCAAGCTGCAGTTCACCGGCGCGCAGTATGCCGGCATCGTCGACTGGCTGAATGCGATCCGCACCGAAAGCCGCATCAACGTGGTGGACGCCAGCTTCACCGCGCAGGACACGGCGGGCGTGGTCAACGGCACGCTGACGCTGCGCCAGGGAGCCCGATGAAACGCGCCGTGCTATGGTTGCTGACCATCGCGCTGACGGTGGTCATCACACTGCTGGTATTCTTTCCGGCGGCGTGGCTCGGTTCCATCGTCGAACAGCGCACCGGCGGCCGTTTGACGCTGGGGGATGCGCAAGGTACGCTGTGGCGCGGTTCGGCCTTTGTCGGCGGCGCGGCGGGCAACAACGGCCCGGTCACGCCGCTGCTGCCGGGGCGCTTCAGCTGGAAGATTTCGCCGCTGTCGCTGATCGGCATGGTCGACCTGCAATTGGATAATCCGGAGGCGCTGGCGCAGGCGGTGACGTTCCGCGGCAGCTGGTCGCGCTGGCAACTGAGTCCGTCGGCGCTGCTGCTGCCGGCCGAAGGGCTGTCCGGCCTGGGCGCGCCATTGAATACGCTGGCGCCGAGCGGCACCATGCGCCTGTCGTGGACCGGGCTGGAGCTGGCGCTGGAAAACCGCCAGGCCAGCGTCGAGGGCCGCACCACGCTGGAGATGAGCGACATGGCCTCGCGCCTGTCGTCGATCCGGCCGCTGGGCAGCTACGCGCTGGCGCTGGACTGGCACGGCCAGCAGGCGCAGTTGGCGCTCAGCTCCGTCAAGGGGCCGCTGTTGTTGAGTGGCCGGGGCAGTTTGAACAACGGCCGCCTGCAGTTTTCCGGGCAGGCCGAGGCAGCACAAGGAAACGAAGAAGCACTGGCCAATCTGTTGAATTTGCTGGGCCAGCGCAAGCCAGGTAGTGACCGTAACGTCATCGCATTAGAGTTCCACTAAGATAAAGTCCGACTATGAAAAATCAGTCCATGAGCAAATCCCGTCTTCCTGCGCTGCGCCGCCTGAGCGCAGGTGCGATGCTGTGCTGTGCGATCAGCGCCGCGCCCACCGCGGCCATGCTGCTGTTGCCATTGCAGGCGCAAGCCGTCGCGGACGACGCTGCGCTGAACTTTGTCGGCGCCGATATCGAATCGGTGATCAAGGCGGTCGGCCACTACACCAACATCACCTTCGTCATCGATCCGCGCGTCAAAGGCACGCTGACGGTGGTGTCGGAAAAACCGGTGACCAAGTCGCAGGCCTTCAGCCTGCTGACCTCCGCGCTGCGCCTGCAAGGCTATGCGGTGGTCAGCGGCGACGGCTTCGCCAAGGTGGTGCCGGAAGCGGACGCCAAGCTGCAGGCCAGCCCGACGCAGGTCGGTGCGGCGCAGGCCACGGCCAAGGGCGACCAGATCGTCAGCCAGATCTTCCACCTGAATTACGAGTCGGCCGCCAACGTGGTGACGGTGCTGCGTCCCCTGATCTCGCCGAACAATACCGTCAACGCCAATCCGGGCAACAACAGCGTGGTGGTGACCGACTACGCCGACAACGTCAAGCGCCTGGCCAAGATCGTCGCCGCGCTGGACGCGCCGGCCGTCACCGACCTCGATGTGATCCCGGTGCGCTACGCCATCGCCAGCGACCTGGCGGCGATGATGAACAAGCTGATGGACGGTGCCGCCGCCGGCGCCGGCGGCGGCGATACCAGCAAGGTGTCGGTGCTGGCCGATCCGCGCACCAACTCCCTGATCCTGCGCGCGCCGTCGCTGGCGCGCGCCAACCTGGCCAAGTCGCTGATCGCCAAGCTCGATCAGCCGACCCAGGAACTGGGCAATGTGCACGTGGTCTACCTGAAGAACGCGGAGGCGACCAAGCTGGCGCAGACGCTGCGCTCGGTGGTGTCCGGCGACTCCTCGCAGACCAACAGCGGCAATAGCGGCAGCGGCGCCAATGCGCAAAACAGCGGCAACGCGAACAATAATTTCAGCAATACGTCGAGCAGCTCGAGCACCAGCGGTTCCGGCACCGGCAGTTCCGGCCCTACCAATCCGCTGCTGACCGGGAACAACAACCAGCAGCAGAACAGCGGCGGCGGCAGCGCCGGCTACATCCAGGCCGACGCCACCACCAACACCCTGATCATCACCGCGCCGGAATCGGTGTACCGCAACCTGCGCGCCGTGATCGACCAGCTGGACGTGCGCCGCGCGCAGGTCTATATCGAATCGCTGATCGTCGAGGTCACGTCCGACAAGGCCTCCGAGTTCGGCGTGCAGTGGGTCGGCGCGACCGGCAATTCGAACAGCACGACGCGGGTCGGCGTGCTGCAATCGTTCACCACCGGCGGCACCAACAACAACCTGACCTCGATCTACGCCGGCGGCGGCACCGTCCTGCCGAGCAACGGCGTGTCCTTCGGCCTGTTCAACAAGACCGGCCTGGGGCTGCTGGCGCACGCGCTGGAATCGGACGCCAACGCCAACATCCTGTCGACGCCGAACATGATCACGCTGGACAACGAGCTGGCCACCATCCGCGTCGGCCAGAACGTGCCGATCCTGACCGGCCAGTTCACCACCACCTCCGGCACCAACAGCAATCCGTTCCAGACCATCGACCGCAAGGACGTGGGCCTGACGCTGAAAGTGCGGCCGCAGATTTCCGAAGGCGGCACCATCAAGCTGGCGATCTACCACGAGACGTCGAGCGTGGATAAATCGACGCTGACCGCCGCTTCCGGCATCACGCTGAACAACCGCGTGATCGAGAACAACGTGATCGCCGACGACGGCCAGATCATCGTGCTCGGAGGCCTGATCGAGGACACCGAAGGCGACGGCACCGACAAGGTGCCGGGCCTGGGCAGCCTGCCGGTGATCGGCAACCTGTTCAAGTACCAGAGCCGTACCCGCAAGAAGACCAACCTGATGGTGTTCCTGCGCCCTGTGGTCATCCGCAGCAAGGAGCAGAGCATCAGTCTGGCCACCGACCGCTACGACTACATGCGCGGCCAGCAGGAGAACATCCAGCCGCCGGAAGGCGCGCTGGTGAAGGATCTGGGCCAGGCGGTGCTGCCGGCGCTGCAGAACGGTGCGCCGGTCGGCGGTGGCGGCATTGCCGCGCCGGTGCCGCCTGCGCCGCTGCCTTCGCGCCTGCCGGGCGGCGCTTCGAATATTCAGCCAGTACCTCAACCGGTGCCGCAACAGTAATATGAGCAATCTTCTCCCTTACGCCTTCGCCCGCGATTTCGTGGTGCTGGCCCGGCACAGCGACGATGCCGAGAACACCGTCGACGTGCTGGTGTGCGGCGCCACCGCGCCGGCCGCCATCGCCGAGGTGTCGCGCCGTTTCGGCCGCATCCAGTTGAAGAACATGACGCGCGCCGACCTGGAAACCGCGATCGCCGCGGCCTACGCCAGCTCGGGCGGCAACGCCTCGATGGTGGCGGAGGAATTCGACGCCGACCTCGATCTGACCAAGCTGCTGCAGGACGTGCCGGCCATCGAAGACCTGCTGGAATCGTCCGACGACGCGCCGGTGATCCGCATGATCAACGCGCTGCTGACGCAGGCGCTGCGCGACGGCGCCTCCGACATCCACATCGAGCCGTTCGAACAGACCTCGGTGGTGCGCTTCCGCGTCGACGGCACGCTGCGCGACATCGTCCGTCCGCGCAAGGCGATCCACGGTTCGCTGATCTCGCGTATCAAGATCATGGCGCAACTGGACATCGCCGAGAAACGCCTGCCGCAGGACGGCCGTATCACGCTGCGCATCGGCGGCAAGCCGGTGGACGTGCGCGTCTCGACGCTGCCGACCGGCCACGGCGAACGCGCCGTACTGCGTCTGCTGGACAAGGAAGCCAACCGCCTCGACCTGAACCACCTGGGCATGAGCGACACCATGCTGCCGAAGTTCGACGCGCTGATCAACCAGCCGCACGGCATCGTGCTGGTGACCGGTCCCACCGGCTCCGGCAAGACCACCACGCTGTACGCCGCGCTGGCGCTGCTCAACGCCTCCACCACCAACATCATGACGGTGGAAGACCCGATCGAGTACGACCTGGCCGGCGTCGGCCAGACCCAGGTCAACACGCGCATCGACATGACCTTCGCCAAGGCGCTGCGCGCGATCCTGCGCCAGGACCCGGACGTGATCATGATCGGCGAGATCCGCGACCTGGAAACCGCGCAGATCGCGGTGCAGGCATCGCTGACCGGTCACCTGGTGCTGGCCACGCTGCACACCAACGACGCCGCCGCCGCCGTCACGCGACTGCTGGACATGGGCATCGAGCCGTTCCTGCTGTCGTCCACCCTGCTGGGCGTGCTGGCGCAGCGCCTGGTGCGCAAGCTGTGCCCGAGCTGCAAGACCTTCGACGGCGCGCTGTGGCACGCGGTCGGCTGCGAGCATTGCGGCCACACGGGCTACCAGGGCCGGGTGGGAGTCTACGAGTTTTTGGAGACCACGGAGCAGATCCGCGCGCAGATCCACAACCGCGCCTCGGAGGCGGAAGTCAAGGCCGCCGCCGTGGCCGACGGCATGCAAACCATGCGCGAAGACGGCGAGCGTTGGCTGGCCTCCGGCATCACCACGCAAGCCGAAATGCTGCGCGTGACCAAGGACTAGGCGACCGACCATGCCCGCATTTCGTTATGAAGCCGTCGATGCCGGCGGCGCCACCAAAAAAGGCGTCCTCAATTCGGACAGCGCCCGTTCCGCGCGCGCCGAACTGCGCACGCAAGGACTGGTGCCGCTCAAGGTCGACGCCATCTCCGCCCAAGTGGACGCTTCCGGCGTGGCCAGGAGCCGCGGCTTCGGCGAGCGTCTCAGTTCGACCGAACTGGCGCTGTTCACGCGCCAGCTGGCCAGTTTGCTGGAAGCGGGCCTGCCGCTGGAGCAGGCCTTCACCGCCTTGCTGGAGCAGGCCGAACGCCCGTACCTGCGCGACCTGATCGCCTCCGTGCGCTCGGAAGTGATCGGCGGCGATTCGCTGTCGGCCGTGCTGGGCCGCCATCCGCGCGACTTCGCCGAGATCTACCGCGCGCTGGTGGCGTCCGGCGAGCAGATCGGCCAGCTGTCGCGCGTGCTGTCGCGCCTTGCCGACTACATCGAGCGCCGCAACGCGCTGGTGCAGAAGGTAAGGCTGGCGTTCACCTATCCGGCCATCGTGACGGTGGTGGCGTTCTCCATCGTGATCTTCCTGCTGACCTATGTGGTGCCGCAGATTGTCTCGGTGTTCGCCAACACCAAGCAGAAGCTGCCGTTCCTGACCATCGTCATGCTGGCGGTGTCGGACTTCGTGCGCCACTACGGCATCGTGGTGGCCATCGCGCTGGTCGGCGCGTGGACCATGTGGCGCCGCGCGCTGCAAAATCCCGCGCTGAAGCGGCGCTGGCACACCTGGCTGCTGACGGCGCCGCTGTACGGCAAGTTCGAGCGCAGCCTGAACACGGCGCGCTTCGCCAGCACGCTGGCGATCACCACCGGTTCCGGGGTGCCGATCCTGCGCGCGCTGGAGACCAGCCGCGATACGCTCAACAACGTCGCCATGCAGGAGCTGGTGGAAGAGGCCAGCGACGGCGTGCGCGAAGGCGTGAGCCTGGCGCGCGCGCTGTCGGCGCAGAAGCACTTCCCGCCGATGCTGATCCACATGATACGCGCCGGCGAAATCACCGGCGAGCTGCCGGCCATGCTGGACCGCGCCGCCGCCGCGCAGGAGGCCGACCTGGAACGCCGCACGCTCACCATCGCGGGCCTGCTGGAACCGGCGCTGATCCTGGCCATGGGCGTGGTGGTGCTGCTGATCGTGCTGGCGGTGCTGATGCCTATTATCGAAATCAATCAGCTGGTACGCTGATCGTCAGGAATACAACAAGGACACCATGAAGCGTTTGCCCTTAATCGTTACCGTTCTCGCCGTGGTGCTGCTGTCCGCATCGCTGGCTTACTGGGGACTGCAGTTATTCAAGCCGCAGCAGCGCGCGATCGCCGCGCCGCCGCCGGCGCCGCCGATCGGCGTCAACCTCGACGCGGCCAAGGGCCTGTTCGGCGGCCAGGTGATGGTGGCCGCGGTCAGCAACTACCAGCTCAAGGGAGTGGTGGCGGCGCGCGGTGAAGACAGCGCCGCCATCATCTCGGTCGACAACAAGCCGGCCGTGGCGCTGGCCGTCGGCAAGGAAGTGCTGCCGGGGGTGATCGTCAAGGAGGTGCACGCCAAGCATGTGATCCTGTCCGAGGGCGGCGTCAATAAACGCCTGGACCTGCCGAGCGACGCCGGCGTGTCCAGCGGTCCGGCCACCATGCCGGGCCAGCCGATACCGGCGCAGCCGGTGCAACCGGCGCCGGCCATGCCGCAGCCGACCACGGTGCAGTCGCCGCCGCAGAACGGCCAGCAGCGGCCCATCGCCCCGATGGGCATTCCGCCCATCCCCACCAACGATCGTCAGTAGGTCGAGCCCATGGCTTCTCTTCGTACACTGGCCGCAGCTTTATGCTGCGGCTTTTTCTTGTCTGCGGCGCTGGCGGCGCCTGCGCCGCAGCAGCCCAACGCCACCTCGGTGGCGCCGGATGCCGCCATCAAGCCGCGTCCCAAGATCGCGCTGGTGCTGTCGGGCGGCGGTGCGCGCGGCTTTGCCCACATCGGCGTGCTGCGCGCCTTGCAGGAGCTGCGCATTCCGGTCGACTTCGTGGTGGGCACCAGCATGGGCAGCGTGGTGGGTGGTGCTTACGCGGCCGGCAGCTCGGTCGACCAGCTGGAGCAGCTGGTGCGCCGCACCGACTGGAATGCTGTGGTGGCGGACCGTCCGCCGCGCGATGAGCTGATCTATCGCCGCCGCGAGGAAGACCTGCTGCTGCCGTCGCGGATCGAGTTCGGCCTGCATTCGGACGGCGTGTCCTTGCCGCCTGCCGCCGCCGGCAACGAGGCGCTGGAACTGGCGCTGACCAGCGTGCTGCCGGCCGGCGCGCGCGACAAGCCGGCCAACCTGCTGCAATTGCCGTTCCGCTCCGTGGCGTCGGACCTGGTGACCGGCGAACTGGTGGAACTGAGCGACGCGCCGCTGTTCCTGGCGATGCGCGCCTCGCTGGCGGTGCCGGGCGTGTTCGCGCCGGTGCGCGTCAACCAGCGCCTGCTGGTCGACGGTGGCCTGGTGCGCAACCTGCCGGTGGACGTGGCGCGCGAGATGGGCGCCGACATCATTATCGCCGTCAACGTCGGCACGCCGCTGGCGCCGGAGAAGGAACTGGTCAGCGCGGTCAGCGTGGCGCAGCAGATGCTGCAGATCCTGACCGAGCAGAATGTCCAGCGTTCGCTGAAGGAGCTGCGTCCCAACGACGTGCTGGTGCAGCCGGACCTGGGCGGCATCGGTTTCCTCGACTTCGGCCGTTACGACCGCGCGATGAAGGAAGGCGAGGCGGCGGTGCGCGCCATGAGCGACAAGCTGGTGAAACTGGCCTTGCCGGAAGCGCAGTATGCGGCGTATGAGGTCAAGCGTTTGTCGGCGCCGATCGCCATCGACCAGCCGGTGCGGCTGACCAAGCTGGAAGTGGCGCCGAGTGGCCGCATCAATCCCAAGGAGCTGGAAACGCAGTCCGGCCTGAAGCTCGGCCAGATGGTGACCGCCGAGCAGGCGACGGCGGCCGGCAACCAGCTGTTCGGGCGCGGCGACCTGGCGCGCGTGGAAACCGAAGTGCGCGACGACGACAGCGGCCGCAGCGTGCTGATCAAACCGACCGAGGCGGAATGGGCGCACAGCCGCCTGCGCGTGGGCCTGGAACTGAACAGCGATTTCAGCGAAAACAACGCGTTCGAGATCAAGGCCATGCACGTGCTGTCGTCGCTGAACGACTGGGGCGCCGAGCTGCGCACCGTGGCGCGGGTCGGCACGGCGCGCGTGCTGGGCACGCAGTTCTGGCAGCCGCTGGGCGCCGGCTCGCAGTGGTATCTGGCGCCGTCGCTGGAATACGGTTCGGGCGCCACCGATGTGTTCAATTCCACCGGTTTCCGCCAGTCGCGCTACGCCTACGACTACAGCGCCGCGACCATGTCCTTCGGCCGCCAGCTGGGCCGCTGGGGCGATCTGCGCTACACGGTCGAGCGCCAGGTCAGCAACAAGCACATGGCGATACCGGAAGACCTGACCAGGCAGCGCGAATTCCAGACCGTGCAGGCCTTGAGCTTCAACGTCGACACGCTGGACACGATCGCCTTCCCGACGCGCGGCACCTTATTCAGCCTGGATTGGCAGCGCGCGCTGCACAAGGCCGGCGCCATCGTGCCGGTGCCGGCCAAGCAGGAGGTGAAGGGCATGGAGGCATTCCACGTCGGCCGCTGGGCGGGCCACTTGTACGCCGAATGGGCGCGCAGCCAGGGTGGTGCGACGGATAACAATCTGGGCGGCTTCCTGCGTCTGTCCGGCACCACGCCGGAGTCGGTGGTGGGCAGCCGCACGGTGCTGGGCCGGATGGTGATGGCGCGCAGCATCGGCTCGATGCCGGCCGCGCTGGGCGGCGACGTGCGGCTCGGCTTCTCGCTGGAAGCCGGCGGCGCCTACAGTCCGGCCGATCCGCTGCACTGGGGTAAATTGAAGAATGCGGCCAGCGGCTTTATCGCCGTCGACACGCGCTTCGGTCCCCTGTACTTCGGCGCCGGCACCACCAAGGGCGGCAACAGCAGCGCCTATCTGTTCCTCGGTCCTATCTGGTGATTTTCCAGCGACGCGACGGATAGTCTATGGTGATGGTCTGGTCGGCAAAGCCGGCCAGGCCGATGACGCCGGCCAGCGGCACACCGATATCCACGCCGGCCTTGCAGTGACCAAGGACGCCGGTGTCCAGCGTGTATTGGCTGACGCGTATCGGTGTTGTCAGGCGGCTGGTTTCGCAGAGGATCTCGTGGCCCAGACTGGGCGCGCGCAGCGGCTGGCTGTCCGCGCCGCGCAGCGCTTCGTACAGCGACTGCTGCAGTGGCGTGAACGTGAACAGCGCCGCGCCGGTGTCGAATAGCGCATCCTGCGGCGGCTGGTCCGGCAGCGTGACCGGCACGACGATATGGCCGCCGTCCCATCCTTCGTGGTGCACGTACTTGAATGGCGCGGCGGCGCTGTCGTCGCGCAGTGCGGCTTGCTCGACGTAGGCAAAGCGCGCGTTTTTCAAATCGATCGTCAGCGTGCCGTGCTCGAAGAATGCGTTGCCCACCGTGCCTGCGCGCTCGCCGGCATGCACCGGCTGCGGCAGCAAGGCGCGTACCGTGTGCGATGCGACTTCGATGCTCACTTCGCGGCCGGGCGCGTCGGCGGTGGGATGGGAAGCGGGGATGAATCGTCCATTGGCGCCGGTGTCCAGTTGCACGAAGCTGTCCACGCCATCGATTTTCGCGGGCAGCAAAATCGCGGCGTGCTTGAACGTGCCGAAGCTGATCCAGCGGAAGTTGGTCCACTCCGTAGCGCCGGCCGCCGGCGCGGCAAGCAGCAGGGCGACGAGCAGTTTCTTCATGGTTGCCGCATGGCGTTCGAGATCTGCTGGAGCGAAATGTCGTAGCGGTACGGGATGTTGAGGTGGCCGTCGTCGAATTCTTCGTGGACGTGGCGGATGCCTTGCTGTTGCAGCTTTTCGCAGAAGATGCGCGCGCCGAATTGCAGGTTGAATTCGTCGCGGCGGCCGGCGTCCACGAACAGCAGCGTGAGCGAGCGCAGCGCTTCGGCGTGACGCTCGACCAGATGCACCGGATCCCATTCCAGCCAGCGCTGCCACACGGCTTCGATGATCTCGCCAGTGTCCACATCGAACGGCAGGTCGAAGCCGTAGGGCGAATCCGGATTGGGCGAGTAGCAGCTGGCCATGGCGATGGTGTTGAGCATCGTGCTGTACGCCGCATCGCGCGGGCGGATGGTGCGCAGGTCGCGCAGGAAAGCGGCAAGGCCGCCTTCGCGCCGATGCAGCTCGCGCACGCAGGCGATGAAGGCAGGCTTGTAGCACAGCTCAAAATACATATCGCCGCTGTGCGACGCCGCCAGGCCGAACACGTCCGGATGACGCATCGCCAGCATGACAGCGCCGTAGCCGCCGGAGCTTTTGCCGGCCACCGCGCGGTATGCGCGCTGCGCCCTGGTGCGGTAGCTGCGGTCGATGAAGGGCACCACTTCCTGCAGCAGGTGATCCTCATAGCGGCCGGTGGCGGTGGAGTTGATGTACTGGCTGCCGCCATAGCGCGTCAGGCAGTCCGGCATGACCAGTATCATCGGCTGCACAGCGCCACTGGCGATCAAACGGTCCATGCGCTGCGCGATGTTCTCGTCCCACGGTGATTCGTTCATCAGCATGGTGCCACGGCTGTTGAAGCCGACCAGCACATACACCACCGGATAACGCCGCGCGCCATCTTCCTCATAGCCCGGCGGCAGATACACGCCGATCGTGCGGCGCACCGGATCGCCCAGCGCATTGCCGGCCAAAACAGCGCTGTCGATGTCGGCGGTGACGAACATTTACTTGGCCACGACCTTGCGCAGGATTTCGTACAGCGCAAGCAGCAGCGCCACGACAGGGAAGGCGTCCACCACCACCGGCGGAATGGCGCCGATGTGGATCACGCGTTCCAGCAGCGTGTAGACGGTCAGGAAGATGAAGGCCGCGGCCAGCACCCATTGTTTTTGTACGGTGAAGACGCCGGAGCACGTGACGGTGCCGGCCAGACTGATAAGCGTTGCGATTTTCATGCGTTTATTTGGTAGGTGCTGTACGGCGCAGCGCGGTGAACGCTGCGAATTCCCAGGAGCGGAATCCTACCAGTAATGTAAAACCATCGCGTTCCGTTGACGCCAGACGGCGGTCGCCCTGGTGCAGGCGCGCCAGTTCGCCGGCCATCTGCTGGATGCGGCCCACCAGCTCCTGCGCGCTCGGCAGCGACAGCCGCGCCGGCAGGCACAGCAGCGTTTCGCCGGCGCCGTCAAAACTGCCGCCGAAATAATCGTCCACCACGTGTTCGCGGAAGAACTGCTGCACCGGGCCGTCCGGCAGCCAGCGGAAGGCGTTGGAGACGCGCAGGCGGTAGCGGTTCAGCGGCTTCAGTTCGATCAGGCCCAGGCGGTCCAGCTCGGCCAGCAGCACGATGCATTCGGGTTCGGTCAGGTCGTAGGTTTCCAGCACCTGCTCCAGGGTCCAGTGGCCCAGGCAGCAGATCGCCATCAGCAGCAGGTTGGGATTGGCCAGCAACGATTTTTCCTGCGTCAGCGTGAGGCGGTCGGCTTGCGGCGTGGCGTCGGCCGCGCCGCGCAGCACGTCCTCCATCGGAATGCTGGCGGCCTTGCAGATCTGCGCCAGCCGCGACAGTGACATGTCCTGCTGCCCGAACATGCGCTTGACGCTCGATTCGCTCATCGAAATCCGCTCGGCCAGCATTTTGTAGGTGACGCCGGCGGTCCGCATCTGGGTCCGCAGCACTTGCAACAGCAATTCCGGTGAACTCATATTTCTGCCTTACAAAAATAACAAGGTATCGTAACACGATACCCAGCGGTGTGAAAACCTGCGCTTGGAATAATCCATTGGTACATTGCCCTGCCGCGTAGCACACTGCAAGACGTCGCCCCTCGTAGAAGGGGCTGCATCAGGACTCACCTCAAAGTAAGGGAAATCATGGTTTCTACATTGAAACTCTCATGTGGCTTGCTGCTGCTGGCCGCCTTCAGCGCCGGCGCGCAGGAAAGCTCGCCGTATTACGTCGGCGCCGATGTCGGCTTCAGCAGCAAATACAAGGACCTGCGCTGCTGGACCGATAAGGACTGCGACTCGCATGGCGACTTCAGCGGACGCCTGTATGGCGGCTACACGCTGGGCAGCAACCAGCTGTTTGGCTTGCGTAATACGAATTCGCTGGAACTCAGCGCCTTTGGCTTTGGCCATGCGCGCAGCGTGATCCAGGCCGCCGATGACTTTTATCTGAACGGCAAAAGCAAGGTTTACGGCGGCTCGCTGAACTATGTGTCGGGACTGGAACTCACGCAAGGCCTGTCGTTGCAGAGCAAGGTCGGCCTGAGCCTGGCGCGCAGCAGCGTGCAGTACGCCACCATGACCGGCTTCGACAACTACGGCGCCAGCGGCAGCGTGCGGCACAACCGCGTCGGCGTGAATTACGGCCTGGGCCTGTCGTATGCGCTGGACAAAAACTGGTCGCTGCATGGCGACTGGCTGCACGTACCGGTCAAGCTGGGCGCCGGTGACAAGACCAGCGTCAACATGTATTCCGTGGGTGTAGGCTATGGTTTCTAACTTCGTGGAGGATGGGATGAAAACACTTGTTGCAGGACTGATCGCGTTGGGCGTCATGGGCTGCGCCAGCGCCGCCGATGATCAACCATGGTATGTCGGCGCCGATGCCGGCCTGGGCGGCAATTACCGGCAGGACGGCGGCAACGGTCGGGTCTACGTCGGCTATCAGCTGGGCACCGCGCAGCTGTTCGGCATGGAGTTCGTCAATGCGGCCGAGGCGCAGCTCTACAAGCTGAACTTCCGTGCCGATGTGGGGCGGGGCGGCTATACCGTCCGCCGCGAAGTGCGGGTGGATGGCAGCGCCCTGGCCTGGGCGCCGACGCTGAAGGTGAGCGACCGGGTCGCGGTGGCGGGACGCGTGGGTGTGGCCTACAACCACGCCAACGTGCGCGAGCAGGGCAGCGAATATGCCAGCACGTATACCAAGGTGGCGCCGCTGGCCAGCCTCGGCGCGTCCTATGCGCTGAGCGACAACGTCAGGCTGCGGGCGGATGTGGGCTACACGCAGGTCAAGATCGGCTCCAAGGAAAACGTCGATCACGCGATGCTGTCGACCGGCGTGTCGGTCGGCTTCTGACGATAACCCGAGAGCGGGCGCCACCACCGGCGCCCGCTGACGGTTTAATTAAAGCACATAGCGCGACAGGTCTTCGTTGACCGCCAGCGCATCCAGGCGCGCGTTCACATAGGCGGCATCGACCACGATGGTTTTGCCGCTGTCTTCGCTGGCCGTGAAGGACAGTTCTTCCAGCAGTTTTTCCATCACCGTGTACAGCCGGCGGGCGCCGATGTTTTCGGTGCGCTCATTGACCGAGTAGGCAATCTCCGCCAGGCGGGTGATGCCTTCCTGCGCGAACTCCAGCCTGACGTCTTCGGTCGCCAGCAGGGCCTCGTACTGCTTGGTCAGGCAGGCGTCGGTCGCGGTCAGGATGCGTTCGAAGTCGGCGATCGACAGCGACTCCAGTTCCACGCGGATCGGGAAGCGCCCCTGCAACTCGGGAATCAGGTCCGACGGCTTGGCCAGGTGGAACGCGCCCGAGGCGATGAACAGGATGTGGTCGGTCTTGATCATGCCGTACTTGGTGTTGACGGTCGTGCCCTCCACCAGCGGCAGCAGGTCGCGCTGCACGCCGGCGCGCGAGACATCGGCGCCGCCCACTTCCGAACGCGAGGCGATCTTGTCGATCTCGTCGAGGAACACGATGCCGTTCTGCTCGACGTTCTGGATGGCCTTCTGCTTCATCTCGTCTTCGTTGATGAGCTTGGCGGCTTCCTCGTCGATCAGGAACTTCATCGCTTCGGCGATCTTGACCTTGCGCGCCTTCTTGCGCTGCGCGCCGATGCCGGAGAACATCGACTTGATCTGCTCGGTCATTTCCTCCATGCCCGGCGGCGCCATGATTTCCATCTGCGGGCCGTTCTCGGCCAGCTCGATTTCGATTTCCTTGTCGTTCAGCTCGCCTTCGCGCAGGCGCTTGCGGAAGGTCTGACGCGTGGTGTCGTCCTTCGGCGCCTCGGCGCCCGACGGCGTGAAGCCGAAGTCGCGCGCCGGCGGCAGCAGGATGTCGAGCACGCGGTCTTCGGCGGCGTCTTCGGCGCGGGTGCGCACCTTGGCCATCTCGGACTGGCGGGTCTGCTTGACGCCGATGTCGATCAGGTCGCGGATGATGGTGTCGACGTCGCGGCCGACATAGCCCACTTCGGTGAACTTGGTGGCTTCGATCTTGATGAAGGGGGCGTCGGCCAGCTTGGCCAGGCGGCGCGCGATCTCGGTCTTGCCGACGCCGGTCGGGCCGATCATCAGGATATTTTTCGGCGTGATTTCATGGCGCAGCGGTTCTTCCACCTGCTGACGGCGCCAGCGGTTGCGCAGCGCGATGGCGACCGCCTTCTTGGCCTTGCCCTGGCCAACCACGTGTTTGTCGAGTTCGCCGACGATTTCCTGTGGAGTCATGTTCATGCTGGATCCAGTGTTTCGATGATGTGGTTCAGATTGGTGTAGATGCACAGCTCACCGGCGATGGTCAGTGACTTTTTGACGACTTCCGCCGGCGACAGTTCCGTGTTCTCGACCAGCGCCTTGGCGGCCGACTGGGCGTAGGTGCCGCCGGAGCCGATGGCGCCGACGCCGTCTTCCGGTTCCAGCACGTCGCCGTTGCCGGTGATGACCAGCGTCGATTCGCTGTCGGCCACCAGCAGCATGGCTTCCAGGCGGCGCAGCACGCGGTCGGTGCGCCAGTCCTTGGCCAGTTCGACCGAGGCGCGCAACAGATTGCCCTGGTGTTTTTCCAGCTTGCCTTCAAAGCGGTCAAGCAGGGTGAAGGCGTCGGCGGTGCCGCCGGCGAAGCCGACCAGGACTTTGCCCTGGTAGACCTTGCGCACTTTGCGGGCCGTGCCCTTCATGACGATATTGCCCAGCGTAACCTGGCCGTCGCCGCCCAGCGCTACTTCCTTGCCGCGGCGCACGCACAGGATGGTGGTGCCGTGAAATTGTTCCATAGTTACCTCAAAGTAATGATGCAGACTGCGTCAAGACTGAAAAGTGGGGCTGGAAAACGAAATTGCAAGTTAGTACTTGTGGGGATAAATTCTTGCCAAAGAAGCATAACCCAGCAGGCGCAGCAGCGCGGTGACCAGGTGGTTGACGTCACGGAAGGCGATCTTGCGGCCCGGCTCGGCGTCGGCCAGCGCCTGCAGCACGCCGTGCAGCTGGATCGCGCTCGGGTAGTCGATGCGCGTCAGGCGCGAGCAGTCGAACACCAGCGCCGGATACTGTTCAGCATACTGCCGGATGCCGGGCAGTAAAGGCCCAAGTTGATGTTCTATGATCGGCGGCAACATAAACCGGTCGGGCGAGGCCGGCACGTGTTGCGCCGGCGCCATCGCCACCTTGTGCGGCGGCGTGAACGACGGCGGCGACACCTCGAAGGTCACGCAGTAGTCCATGGCCGCGTGTTCGAATTCCTTTTCGCGGTTTTGCAGTTGCAGCAGTTCCAGCAGCAGCAGCCACGGCGCTTCGCCGTCGTCGCGGCGGCCGACCGCGATGCCGTCGCGCAGCCGCGCCGCCAGCGCCGGCGCGCCGACCAGGATCAGCTCGCGCTGGCCGGCCTGCAACTGGCGCAGCGTGGCCAGCAGCAACGTGCAGCCTTCGGCGTCCACCGCCGTCACCCGGCTGAATTCGAGCCGCAGCACCGGGCTGGCATCGGCCTGCTGGCGCAGGCGCTCCAGCTGCGCGGCGATGTGCGCGTCCAGCACGCCGGACAGCGCGGCGGTCGGCGTCAGGCCGGCCCAGCCCGGCGAGGCGGCGGCCAGCTGGGCTGGCGCCTGCCACGACGGCGGCGAGGTTTCAAAGGTGCTGGCGTAGTCGATCGACAGGTTGTCGAAGGCGTCGTGCTGGCCGCTGGCCTGGTACAGGTCGAACAGCATCCACCAGGCGCTGCGGTCGCTGTTGTGACCGCTGGTGGCGGCCACCGCCTCGGTCAGCATCTGCTGCGCCACGGCGGCCTGGCCGTTGGCGTACAGGATGGCGATCTCCTCGATCACCGGCGCGCTGTCGTCGGCGGCCGCCAGCGGCAATTCTTCGCTCAATAACAGGGTGGTGGGGAAGTCGTCCAGCACCTCATCAGCGCCGGCGATGGCGGCGGGGCGGGCCGGGCGCTGGCTGCCCCAGGCCGGTTCCGGCAGGTTGAAGATGTCGGCTTCCATCGCCGACTCGATGGCGTCGATCTTCATGGCGGTGGCGCGGGCGATCTCGCGCTGGCGCGCTTGCTGGTGCTGGCGTTCCAGTTCGCTGTTTGCGGCCAGCCGTGCCTGCTCGTCGTCGGTCAGCGGCGGCAGCGTGTCGGCTTTCTTGAAGAGAGAGAACAATCCCATCGCCATAGTGTAGCCGGAAGCGTGGCGTTTGCCGCACGATGTATCAAACGGGAAATGAAAATTTACGTAAAAAAAGCACGCGGTGTCAGGCGCGTGCTTTTTGTCGGGCGTGGACGGGATTAATCGCCGTACAGCTTCTGCTTCAGTTCGCGGCGTTGCTGGGCTTCCAGCGACAGCGTCGCGGTCGGACGGGCGATCAGGCGTGGAATGCCGATCGGTTCGCCGGTTTCTTCGCACCAGCCATAGTCGTTGGCGTCGATCGCCGCGATCGATTGCTGGACTTTCTTCAGCAGCTTGCGCTCGCGGTCGCGGGTGCGCAGTTCCAGCGCGTGTTCTTCTTCGATGGTGGCGCGGTCGGCCGGATCCGGCACCAGCACGGTTTCGCGCAGGTGTTCGGTGGTTTCGCCGGCGTTTTTCAGCAGCTCTTTTTCCAGCTGTTGCAGCTTGGCCTTGAAGAAAGCCATTTGCGCTGGGTTCATATAGTCCTTGTCATCCATCTTCAGAATTTCTTCTTCGGTCAGGATGCGCTCGGCGGCGGCGGGGGTCGATTTATTAGTTTTGGTCATAACTTCGCTTACCTTCGATACGACAGAGTTTTCAATCAAATTAATCAGCCCGAATTTTGTGGCTATTTAGCCATCCCCACAAAACCGGGATAGTTTATACCAGACATTGTTCTAAACCGCTAATAAAGATGTCTTTGGGCAGATTTTTACCTATAAATACCATTTTGCTGCCGCGAACGTCGTTTTCTCCCCATTTCGCGCCCAGGTCGCTGCCCATAATCTGGTGCACGCCCTGGAATACTACCTTGCGGTCGGCGTCCTGCATGAACAATACGCCTTTGTAGCGCAGCATGCGAGGACCGTAGACATTCACCAGGCCGCCGAGGAATTCGTCCAGCTTGGCAGTATCGAACGGACGGTTGCTCTTGAACACGAAGGCGGCGATGTCGTCGGTGTGGTGGCTGTGGTGGTGGTCGTGGTGATCATGATCGTGGCCATGGTGGTCGTGGCCGCAGTGTTCGTCGTGGACGTGGCCGTCTTCGTGGGTCTGCTCGGTCAGCAGGAAGTCCGGGTCCAGTTCCAGCTTGTCGTTCAGGTTGAAGCCTTTCAGGTCCATCACCTCGGCGATCGGCGCGCGGCCGAAGTCGGACTTGCTGATCGGCGCGCGCGGGTTGATGCGCGACAGGCGGGCGGTCAGCGCGGCCAGCTGTTCCTCGGTCACCAGGTCGGTCTTGGACAGCAGGATCTTGTCGGCGAAACCGACCTGGCGCTGGGCTTCCTCGTGCTGGTCCAGCTGGTCCATGGCATGGCGGGCGTCCACCACGGTGACCACGGCGTCGAGCATGTAGTTAGCGCCCACTTCCTCGTCAACGAAGAAGGTCTGCGCCACCGGGCCGGGATTGGCCAGGCCGGTGGTCTCGATGACCACGCGGTCGAACTGGATTTCGCCGGCTTCGCGCTTCTGCGCCAGGCTGCCGAGGGCGACGATCAGGTCGCCGCGCACGGTGCAGCAGATGCAGCCGTTGTTCATTTCCACGATCTGTTCGCCGGTGTCCTGCACCAGGATTTCGTTGTCGATGTTTTCCTGGCCGAATTCATTCTCGATGACGGCGATGCGCATGCCGTGCTCTTCCTGCAGGATGCGGTTGAGCAGCGTGGTTTTGCCGGCGCCGAGGAAGCCGGTCAGGATGGTGGTGGGAATCATGGCCATGGGTAGGTATCGTTTCAAAATGCGTTAATGCAATCGGCTGATTATGCCGGAATTTTTCGGGCGCTTGCAATTCGTCCAATTGAGCAATATCAGCACCGAGGTTCGGTAGCCCACCTTTACTTCACTTTGGCGCGCGGATGGGCTTTGTCGTAGACCTCGGCCAGGTGCTGGAAATCGAGCGCCGTGTAGACCTGGGTCGAGCTGATGCTGCTGTGGCCCAGCATTTCCTGCACCGCCCGCAGGTCGCCCGACGATTGCAGCACGTGCGAGGCGAAGGAATGGCGCAGCATGTGCGGATGCACGTGCACCGGCGCGCCGTTGGCCACGCCGTGGGCTTGCAGCCGCTGCTGGATCACGCGCGGCGTGACGCGGCTGCCGCGCGTGCTGAGGAACAGGGCGTCGCCGCCGTCGGCCGGCGCCGGCCGCACCGCCAGCCAGGCTTGCAGCGCGTCCATGGCGGCCGCGCCGACCGGCACCACGCGCCGCTTGTTGCCCTTGCCGGTGACGATCACCTCGCGGTTGCCGAGCTCCACCCAGCCGAGGCTGCTCTTGCCGGGCGTGACGTCCAGCCCGGCCAGTTCGGACACCCGCAGCCCGCTGGAATACAGCAGTTCGAACATGGCGCGGTTGCACAGCTCGATCGGTTCGGGCGCGGCGCCGGCCACCGGCCGCGACGGCGCCACCAGCTGCACGGCGTCGTCCACCGACAGCGCGCGCGGCAAGGTCTTGGCCTGTTTCGGCGCGCGCACGCCCTGCACCGGGTTGGCCGCCAGCGGCGTGTGTTCGCCGAGCCAGTTGAAAAAGCCGCGCCAGCTGGACAGCTTGCGGGCGATGGAACGGGGATCGAGTTGCTGCGCGTGCAGCCTGGCGGTCAGGCGGCGCACAGCGTGCTGGTCCAGCGCGGTCCAGTCCTGCTCGCCGGACAGCGCGGCCAGTTCCTGCAGATCGCGGGCGTAGGCGGCGGTGGTGTGCGGCGACAGCTGGCGCACGCCGCGCAGATGGGCGAGATAGGCGTCGATCCAGGCCAGCTTGCTGTCCGGCGCGGCGCCCATGATCTCAGGCTTCAGGCCAGCAGCCAGGCCAGCGCGGTGCTGGAGGTTTCGCCGATGTGGATCAGGAAATCGGTGGCCATCAGCGAGGTGAAGCGGTTGGCGTCCTGCGAACCCATGATCAGCAGGCCGAAGGCTTGCTTGTCGCCCGGCTTGCGCAGCGGGATGATGACGGTCGACACCACGGCGCTCGGGTCGTCCAGCCAGCGCACCGCCTCGAAGTCCTTGTTGGCGCCGCAGTACGGGGCCAGCAGGCTGTTGGCGAAGATGCGCGCGTCTTCCGACACGCCCTTGACGAACCATTCGTCGGCGTAGTCCGGGGCGGCGCCCCAGATCCGCAGCGTAACCTGCGGCACCTCGAAACTGTTTTTCAGGCCGCTGGCGACCGAGTGCGGCATCGAGCCGACATCTTCCGATTGCAGCAGCACCTGGGTCCAGCGGTGGAACTTGTTGGCGATGGCTTCGTTTTCCGACGCCAGGCGCATCAGGTTGCTCATGCGCAGTTCCAGCGTTTTGTATTTGTCGCGCAACACTTCCATCTGGCGTTCCTGCAGCGAGACGGCGCGGCCGGTCAGCGGACTGGCCAGTTTGATTTCACCCAGCAAGTCGGCGTGTTCTTCGAAGAATTGCGGGTGGTCGGTCAGGTACTGCGCGACGAGGGTGGAATCCAGTGGGGCGGTCATTGAGGTACTTTGTATGCGAGGTTGGTGTGCAATTCTAAACGAAAAAAAACGGACATGGTGACCCATGCCCGTCATTCCCCAACTCACGCTGGCAGTTTCTGTCGACTGCTCAGGCTTAGAAGTTGTGGTGGATACCGACGCTGTAGAAATTGAAGGTGGTGGTGGCGGTCGCTTTGCGGCGGGTGCCGTCCACGTACACATAGGTGCGCGGCGAGAAGTTGTAGTCGTAGCCCAGCGAGAATTGCTTGGTCTTGGCGATGGTCGCCACGTTGAGCACGTTGTCGGGCGTCTTGCGGCCGATACCGGCGCGTATCATGCCCGGGCCGATGTTGTAGTTGGCGCCGATCATCCAGGCCTTGGTGATCGGATTGATCGGCGCGCTGAAGTCCTGGTCCTGGCGCTGGTAGGTGGCCATCAGCTTGAGGTCGTTGATCGGCTTGTACGAGGCGCCGACCGACCACAGCTTGGTGGCCACGGCGTTGCGCTCGTAGGCGCCGTAGGCGGCAAACGGGCCCTGGGTGGCGGTGGCGCTGACCGAGTAAGGGTACTTGGCCGCCATGCTGTTGGCCGGGAACTGCGGCGCGGCGGCGGTGCCGCGGCCGATGATGATCGGGTTGTTGTTGGCCTCGCGGCTGGCCACGGTGACGTTCAGCTGGAAGATGTTGGCGATCACCGGCGTGTTGTAGAACACGGCGTTGGAGAAGCGGTTCAGCGAGTTGCCGGCCACGCTCATCGGATCGCTGGTGTAACCGGCCACCTGCAGGTCGGTCTGGTAGCCGGCCACGGCAGGCATGCCGGACCAGGGCTCGAAGGCGGTGCTGGTTTCCTGGAAGGCGGTCAGGCCGCGCCCCAGGCGCAGCGTGCCGAAGTCGCCCTGCAGGCCGACCCGGCTCTGGCCCTGGAACAGCGGACGCACGGTGTTTTCGATGACGCCGGTGTCCGGCTCGTAGCGGATTTCCAGTTGGAACAGCGCCTTCAGGCCGCTGCCCAGGTCTTCGACGCCGCGGAAGCCCAGCTTGTTGTTGTCGCGCTTGCCGACGGCGGTGATGTCGGTGTCGGTGCGGCGCGACACCCCGGCGTCCAGGGTGCCGTAAATGCTGACCGACGACTGCGCGTATGCGCCAGAGAAAACGCCCGTGAGTGCCAGAGCCACCAAAGTTTTCTTCATTTTTATTCCTTTTATAAGTGTATTTCTCATCCCCACCGCTGCCTGACCGGTTGCTAGAACCTTAATAGGTCGCTGGCGCGACGGCGCTGGAATGGTCGAGTGGAACGGCTTGTTTTGGTCGAAAGCCGCAGAACCAGGGCTTATTGTTGTATTTTCGAAACGTTTATCCGCCGTGTTATCGGGGCCGTCCGGGGCCTTGTTTGCTTTCGTCCGGGCATCAAAACAGCTCTAGCGTACAGGCGGGGGTGGGGGGCGTCGCTTGTGGCAGATCAATCCGGGCGCGCATATTGTTTAGCGTGTGGCGCGGATGGCACGCTACACTAGGATACAAATGGCGCCGCAGACCGCACAGCGGCGCCCCCCGCTTCGATGACTTGCACGCAGAGATAATGGCCAATCGAGAAGAGTTAGGGATCATCAGGGGCGCCCGCGCCGGAGACGCGGATTGCCAACTGGCGCTGGGCAAGCTGTACCTGTTCGGTGGCGCCAGCCTGCCGCGTAATGTGCCGACCGCGCTGCACTGGCTGGAGCGCGCCGCGCGCCAGGAGCGCGACGAGGCGTGGCGCCTGATCGGCAGCCATATTCCCGTTGAAGTGGCCCGCCACTGCGCCCCCGACGTGCTGCGCTGGTATCAGCGCGCCTGCGACGAGGGCATCGCGGCGGCCGGGCAGGTGCTGGCCGAGCTGGCGCGGCCGCCCGCGCCGGCGCCCTTGTGCCAGCACAGCGTGGCGCCGCCGCCATCACGCCCGTCCACGTTGCAGCGTTCGCCGTCATCGCCGTTGCATGGCGACCACGCGCTGACCGCGCAACAGCAGGCGCAGCTGGACCAGTTGTGGCAGCAAAGCCACGCGGCGTTTCTGCAACAGGCGCGTCCCTTGCTGCGGCCGCTGCTGGCCGCCGCGCCGGCCGACGCCGAAGCGGCGCGCATGGCCGACTGGCAGCCGGCGCCGCAACTGCTGGCATTGCTGGCGCGCTGCGCCGAACTGCTGGCGCCGGCCGACAGCGACGCCGCATTGCAGCAGTGCCGCGAACTGGCGGCCTACGGCGGCGAGCGCAACGCCCAGCTGGCGCTGGGCCTGTGGTTTGCGCGCATGGATGGCGAAGGCAAGCGCCAGAGCCAGGGCATTGCCGCCGTCAACTTCAAGCGCGCCATCCGCTGGCTGACGCTGGCCGGCGAGCAGGGGCTGGCGGAAGCGTGGTTCGCGCTGTCGCGCATCTATCTGAAACCGGAATTTTCGCAGCGCTGCGTGGCCGAGGCGCAAGGCTATCTGGAGCGGGCGGCCGAGATGGGCCATTGCGGCGCGCAGCTGGAGTGCGGCATCTACGCCTGGCGCAACCGCCGCACCGACGCGCACAGCGACGTGCGCGCCGCCTACTGGCTGCAGAAGGCCGCCGCGCAGGGCTGCCCGGGAGCGGAAGCCGCGCTGGAGCGGGTGGCGTGCGTGGCCAAGGAAGCGGACTGGATCACCAGCATCGTCACCTGCCTGACGCGGGAACTGCTGGAAAGCCAGCCTTTGCTGGCGGCGCGGCTGGAGCTGGCCGCGCTGTTCGGCCTGAGCCGGGCGGAAGCGTTATTGCTGGATGTGAAGGCTGCCGACCAGGGCCATTGCCTGGTGGTGGATATCCGTGCCAGCTATGGCCGCAGCAAGCGCCGCCTGGTGCTGCTGCGCACGGCGCGCGAGCGGCAGGCGCTGGACCGCATCGTGCGCCTGTTTGAAGCCATCGACAGCGGACCGGACGGCTGGGAAGGCAACTACCGCCAGCGCCTGTACCGGCTCAAGACCTGGCTGCCGGCGGGCGTGGCGGACGAGTTGCTGGCCGCTGCCTGAAGCACGGCTTAAATCTCGATTTCACCTTCGAACACCGTCACCGCGGGGCCGGTCAGCCAGACCGGCTGGCCTTCGCCCTCCCAGCTGATCGACAGCTGGCCGCCGCGCGCGTCGATGCGCACCGGGCTGTCCAGCAGGCCGCGGCGGATGCCGGCCACCGCCGCCGCGCAGGCGCCGGTGCCGCAGGCCAGCGTTTCGCCGACGCCGCGCTCGAACACGCGCAGCCTGACGTGCTGGCGGTCGATGATCTGCATGAATCCCGCGTTGACGCGGTTCGGGAAACGCACGTGGTGCTCGATCAGCGGGCCGGTCAGCTCCACCGGCGCGGCGTCGACATCATCGACCACCTGCACCGCGTGCGGATTGCCCATCGACACCGCCGAAATCAGCACGCTTTCACGGGCGCCGCCCAGTTCCAGCACCAGCGGCCACAGCGTGTCGCGGCCTTGCGGCTCGCCCTGCAGGCCGTCGGCGTCGAACGGCACGCGGCCCGGTTCCAGGATCGGCGCGCCCATGTCGACGGTGATGCTGCCGTCCGCCTCCAGGCGCGGCGCGATGACGCCGGCCTTGGTCTGCACGGTGATGCTGCGCTGGTCGGTCAGGCCCTTCTCCGAGACGAACTTGACGAAGGCGCGCGAGCCGTTGCCGCACTGCTCGACCTCGCCGCCGTCGGCGTTGAAGATGCGGTAGCGGAAATCGCAGCCGGCCTCGGTCGGCTTTTCCACCAGCAGGATCTGGTCGGCGCCGACGCCGAAGCGGCGGTCGCCCAGCAGCTTCCACTGCGCTGGCGTGAAGTCGATGTGCTGGTTGACGCCGTCGATGACGACGAAGTCATTGCCGGCGCCGTGCATTTTGGTGAATTTGAGTTTCATGGGCGGTTTATTTTTTGCTGTACAGCGAAGGCTCGCCGTTCGGGCGGGTCTTGAAACGTTTGTGGGTCCAGAAATATTCGGCCGGGGCTTCGCGCACGCGCTCCTCGATGAACTGGTTCATGCGGCGGGTGGCGGCCACCATGTCGTCGCCCGGGTAATTGTCCCACACCGGGTAGAATTTCACACGCCATCCCTGGTAATTCGGCAGGAAGGTGGCGATCACCGGCATCACCTGCGCGCCGGTGGTGGCGGCGATGCGGGCGGTGGCGGTCAGCGTGGCCGCCTCGACGCCGAAGAAGGGCACGAACTCGGCATCCTTTTCGCCGAAATCCATGTCCGGCAGCATGAAGTAGGGCAGCTTGTCGCGCAGCGCGCGCAGGATGGGCTTGATGCCATCCTGGCGCGTGAACAGCTTGACCGGCTTGAAGCGGGCGCGGCCGGCGCGCAGCACCTGGTCGAAGGCGGCGTTCTTCTGCGTCACGTACATCGACGAGGCGCTCGCTTCCATGGCGATCGAGGCGCCGGCCACGTCCAGGCAGACAAAGTGCGGACACAGCAGGATGGTCGGCTTGTCCGTCATCTCGGCGACGGGAATCACGCCGTTCGGGTCGATCCGGATCAGGCGTTTCAGGCGCGCTTCCGGCGCCCACCACAGCACCGCGCGTTCCCACACGCTGCGCGAGTAGGCCTGGAAGTGGCGGTGGGCGATGTCCACCCGTTCGGCTTCCGTCAGCTCCGGCAGGCACAGGCGCAGATTGGTCAGCGCGATGTGACGGCGCGAGCGCAGCGTCGCAAACAACAAGGTGCCGATGGCGTCGCCGAAGCGGCCCAGCAGCGGCAATGGCAGCCAGTGCAGCAGCCACATCAATCCCAACGTCAGTTTCATGCGTGTTCTCCCGCCACCGGTGCGGCTATGCCGTGCGGCACCTTGTAGCGGTTATAGCTCCAGTAATATTGCGACGGATTGCGGGCGATCAGGCGCTCCATGGCGCTGTTGATCGCTTGCGCCTGGGCGGCGTTGTCGCCGTCCAGCGTGCCGTCAAAGGGCACGAAGCGTACCACATAGCCGCGTCCGCCCGACAGCCGCTCGGCGTAGGTGATGATGACGGTGGCGTCGCCCAGCAGGGCCAGCTTGGCCGGCAAGGTCATCGAATAGGCATCGCGGCCGAAGAACTTGGCCCACACGCCTTCGCCTTCCTGCGGCACCTGGTCGGGCAGCACGCCGACCGGCTGGCCCTTCTTGAGGAACTTGGCCAGCATGCGCACGCCGGACATGGTGGCCGGCGCCAGCAGCAGGTTCTTGCGCGCGCGGGCGCCTTCGATCAGCGGCTTGAGCGCGGCTTTTTTCGGCGGCCGGTACATCACCATCAGTTCGGTGCGCAGGGCGATTTCCTGGGCGACGATTTCAAAGCAGCCCAGGTGTGGCGTCATGAACACAATGCCGCGGCCGGCGTCCAGCTCGGTCTGCACCAGTTCCCAGTTTTCCAGGGTGGCGTGGCGCGACACGCGGGCCGGATCGGCGCACCAGATGAAGGGCAGCTCGAACATGCTTTTGCCGGCTTCGGCCACGGCGGCCGACAGGTACTGGCTGTAGCCGGCCTGCGCCATGTTGTCGCGCATGCGGCGGCGGTAGGACGGCGAGGCCCAGTACACCAGCCAGCCCAGCGCGGCGCCGGCCGCGTGCAGGAAGGACAGGGGGAAAATCGAGAGAAAACGGAAGATGGGAACCAGCATGAGAAAATTCTGCCCTGTGTTAGAAGCAAGCTTTTTTAAAAAAGCGTAAAATACCACGTTAAGTAGTAACCGCTGAGTTAATGACAACTTGCGATGCGGGATATAAATATCGCTAAAGCGTCGCAAGCCGTGTTGGTATGCGACCGTTTCTCAAACCATATCAGGAGCTTGCGATGTCTAATGATTATCTTTTCACCTCGGAATCCGTTTCGGAAGGTCACCCAGACAAGGTTGCTGACCAGATTTCCGACGCCATCCTTGACGCGATTCTGGCCCAGGACCCAAAAGCCCGTGTAGCAGCCGAAACGCTGTGCAACACCGGCCTGGTCGTGCTGGCAGGTGAAATCACCACCCACGCCAATGTCGACTACATCGGTGTCGCCCGCGAAACCATCAAACGCATCGGCTACGACAACACCGACTACGGCATCGACTACCGCGGCTGCGCCGTGCTGGTGGCTTACGACAAGCAATCGCCGGACATCGCCCAGGGCGTGGACGAAGGCGCCGGCCTCGATCTGGACCAGGGCGCTGGCGACCAGGGCCTGATGTTCGGCTACGCCTGCGATGAAACCGCCGAGCTGATGCCCGCCGCGATCCACTACGCGCACCGCCTGGTCGAGCGCCAGTCGCAGCTGCGCAAGGACGGCCGCCTGCCATGGCTGCGTCCGGATGCCAAGTCGCAAGTCACGCTGCGTTACGTCAACGGCCGTCCGGTCGCGGTGGACACCGTGGTGCTGTCGACCCAGCATGCGCCGGAAATGCTGCACAAGCAAATTGAAGAAGCGGTGATCGAAGAGATCATCAAGCCGGTGCTGCCGAAAGAGTGGCTGCAAGACACCAAATACCTGGTCAACCCGACCGGCCGTTTCGTCATCGGCGGCCCGCAGGGCGACTGCGGCCTGACCGGCCGCAAGATCATCGTCGACACCTACGGCGGCGCATCGCCGCACGGCGGCGGCGCGTTCTCGGGCAAGGATCCGTCGAAGGTGGACCGTTCGGCGGCCTACGCGGCGCGTTATGTGGCCAAGAACGTGGTGGCGGCTGGTCTGGCGCGCCAGTGCCAGGTGCAGGTGTCGTACGCCATCGGCGTGGCGCGTCCGATCAACATCACCGTGTACACCGAAGGCACCGGCGTGATCCCGGACGACAAGATCGCCCAGCTGGTGATGGAGCACTTCGACCTGCGTCCGAAAGGCATCGTGCAGATGCTGGACCTGCTGCGTCCGATCTACGCCAAGACCGCCGCCTACGGCCACTTCGGCCGCGAAGAGCCGGAATTCAGCTGGGAGCGCACCGACAAGGCCGCCATCCTGCGCGACGCAGCCGGCCTGAAGTAATCGCCCCGCATGAAGCCAAGCGCCCCGGACTCCGGGGCGTTTTTATTTGGGCCGCGCAGGCGGCGGCGGCGGCGGTTTGGGCGGCAAATATCGACGGTGGAAATCGTCATCCATGATGGTTCCTTCTCAGCGTTATGCGATGGTTATTGATTTGTTGAGCTTGTCTTGCACATTGACGCGTATTTTTTCCGTCAATAGCAGGTCGTGCTGCAATTTGCTGTATTCGCTGCCGTATTTGTCGCGCAAGCCCAGTAATTTCTTCTCAAATTCGGTAATGGAAAATGAGGGATTGACCTTCATGCGAACAACCAGGCTTTCAACATTGACGGCTAACAACGTCAAACCGGTGGCGGCAGTTGCATGGCGGTTGACCTTTTCCGCGACCGATAATTGTCTGGATACGATAGCCAGCAATGCGCTGGCAGACGTAAATACAGGCCATAGAAAAGTATAGTCGCTGTTTTTCCAGAATACGAGGCCGGCCAGCGCACCACCGCCGGACGAGACGGCGACCGCAATCTTGGTGATGCTGTCCAGCCAGGTCCAGCGCGCCAGCAATGCTCTTTCTATCCCAGCGGTATAGCGGACGTTGTACAGCAAGTCATGCGCCTCGTCCCAGATGGCGTCGCGTGGATCGGTCTCCATGATGCGCTCATGTGCAAAAAATCCACTATAGGATGACGCCGGCGCCAGGCCTCTGCGCCAGCGCAAACGGCAGGATTGTTGTCGCCTTCCGGGCTTAACGATGCTAAAATGCACGTTCCGAGGAGCGCTGCGACGAACTAGCTTTCGCCAGGCTCGGAGATCCAAACCGCGCTCACGTTACTTTTTTCAACACATGAAAGGAGGGCGTGATGAACGCCGTACTCAAAACCGCTCAAGACTACCTGGTCGCCGACATCTCCCTGGCGCCATGGGGCAACAAAGAAATCAAGATCGCCGAAACCGAAATGCCTGGCCTGATGGCGATCCGCGAGGAATTCGCCGCCGCCCAGCCGCTCAAAGGCGCACGCATCACCGGTTCGCTGCACATGACCATCCAGACCGCCGTGCTGATCCAGACGCTGGAAGCGCTGGGCGCCGACGTCCGCTGGGCGTCGTGCAACATCTACTCGACCCAGGACCACGCCGCCGCCGCCATCGCCGCCGCCGGCACCCCGGTGTTCGCCATCAAGGGCGAAACCCTGGACGAATACTGGGACTACACCCACCGCATCTTCGAGTGGCCAGCCGACGCCTCGGGCAACCCGGTCTACTCGAACATGATCCTGGACGACGGCGGCGACGCCACCCTGCTGCTGCACCTGGGCGCCCGCGCTGAAAAAGACATCTCGGTGCTGGCCGCGCCTGGCTCGGAAGAAGAAATCTGCCTGTTCAACGCCATCAAGGCCCACCTGGCGATCGACCCGGCCTGGTACTCCAAGCGTCTGCCGCACATCCTGGGCGTGACCGAAGAGACCACCACCGGCGTGCACCGCCTGTACCAGATGCACAAGGAAGGCAAGCTGGCCTTCCCGGCCATCAACGTCAACGACTCCGTCACCAAGTCGAAATTCGACAACCTGTACGGCTGCCGCGAATCGCTGGTCGACGGCATCAAGCGCGCCACCGACGTGATGATCGCCGGCAAGGTCGCCGTCATCGCCGGTTACGGTGACGTCGGCAAGGGCTCGGCCCAGGCCATGCGCGCGCTGTCGGCGCAAGTGTGGGTGACCGAGATCGATCCGATCTGCGCACTGCAGGCCGCGATGGAAGGCTACCGCGTCGTGACCATGGACTACGCTGCCGAACACGGCGACATCTTCGTCACCTGCACCGGCAACTACCACATCCTGACCGAAGCGCACATGCTCAAGATGAAGGATCAGGCCATCGTCTGCAACATCGGCCACTTCGACAACGAGATCGACGTCGCCGCGCTGAAGAAATACACTTGGGAAAACATCAAGCCGCAGGTCGATCACGTGATCTTCCCATCGGGCAAGCGCATCATCCTGCTGGCCGAAGGCCGCCTGGTGAACCTGGGTTGCGGCACGGGTCACCCGTCGTACGTGATGTCGTCGTCGTTCGCCAACCAGACCATCGCCCAGATCGAGCTGTACGCCAACACCGCCAAGTACCCGGTCGGCGTGTACGTGCTGCCGAAGCATCTGGACGAAAAAGTGGCGCGCCTGCAGTTGAAAAAACTGAACGCGCAGCTGACCGTGCTGACCCAGGAGCAGGCCGACTACATCGGCGTGACGCAGGAAGGTCCGTACAAGCCAGATCACTACCGTTATTAATCGTTAAGGGCGGGGCCGCTGGCCCCGCTTTTTTTGCAGCGAGAACTTCTTATGCGTTTGGTCCTTACCTGGTTAATCAATGCAGTTGCCTTGCTGGCAGTGCCTTACCTGATGCATTCCGTCGATGTCACAAGCATAGGCGCAGCCCTCGTCGCGGCTCTTGTACTGGGCCTGGTCAATACGCTGATACGACCTGTGCTGCTGTTGCTGACGTTGCCCGTGACCTTGTTGTCGCTGGGCCTGTTCATCTTCATCGTCAACGGCTTCATGTTCTGGCTGGTGGCGCAATGGGTGGATGGTTTCCACGTTGACAGCTTCCTGTCCGCCGTCGGTGGCGCCGTGTTGTACAGCATTATTTCCTGGGCTCTGTCTACCTTACTTTTGAAGAACTCAGATGGATAATCCGAATTTCAGTATCGAATTTTTTCCGCCGAAAACGGCGGAAGGCGCGGAAAAGCTGCGCGTCACGCGCGCCAAGCTGTCCGAGCTGAAGCCTAAATATTTCTCCGTGACCTTCGGCGCTGGCGGCAGCACGCAGCGCGGCACGCTGGACACGGTGGTCGAGATCCTGGCCGCCGGCGAGCAGGCCGCGCCGCACCTGTCCTGCGTGGGCGGCACGCGCGAGTCGATCCGCGAGATCCTCAGCGAGTTCAAGTCGCACGGCATCAAGCGCATTGTGGCGCTGCGCGGCGATCTGCCGAGCGGCTATGGCGCGGCGGGCGAGTTCCGCTATGCGAACGA
This sequence comes from Duganella alba, assembly GCF_009674495.1. Lineage (GTDB taxonomy): Bacteria > Pseudomonadota > Gammaproteobacteria > Burkholderiales > Burkholderiaceae_D > Rugamonas > Rugamonas alba. The sequence continues at coordinate 79,553 of NZ_WKJN01000021.1, forward strand.
GCTGGTGGAGTTCATCCGCCAGGAGACGGGCGACTGGTTCCACATCGAAGTGGCGGCGTATCCGGAAGTGCACCCGCAGGCCAAGTCGCCGCAGGATGACTTGCTGGCGTTCGAGCGCAAGATCAAGGCCGGTGCGAATGCGGCGATCACGCAGTATTTTTATAATGCGGATGCGTATTTCCAGTTTGTCGAGCAGACCCGCAAGCTGGGGATTGATGTGCCGATCGTGGCGGGCATCATGCCGATTACGAATTACACGCAGCTGATGCGTTTTTCGGACATGTGCGGCGCCGAGATTCCGCGTTGGGTGCGGTTGAAGCTGGCCAGTTTTGGCGATGATTCGGTGTCGATCAAGGCCTTTGGGCTGGATGTGGTGACGGCGTTGTGCGAACGGTTGCTGCAGGGTGGGGCGCCGGGGTTGCACTTCTATAGCATGAACCAGGCGGCGGCGACGACAGCGTTGTGGCAACGCTTGGTCTAACCCCCGAACCTACCCCTGTCGCTCCTTCACAACTTGAGTGAGCCAACCCGCAAACCGGAGACGTGGGGTCTGACCCAGGGGCAGGTCAGGGGCTTCGCCCCGCCGGCCCAGTGGGCCGGCCCCCTGCTGGCCGCAGTGCGGGTTGAAGGCCGCTGATTTCGGTGAGCACGCAGTCCAGCGCCACATCGTGTGCGTCCGCGGCGAAAGCGATTTGCAAGCTGCTGTATGCGATGCCGAGTGCGCGCGGCCGGGGTTGCCGCGCCAACGTGCGATCATAGAATCCGCCGCCATATCCCAGCCGGTAGCCCTCCGGGTTAAATCCCAGACAAGGCACCAGCAACGCCGGCGGATACGCCGCCTGCAGCCGCAAATCAGCCGGCACCGCCACCCCCATGGCATCCTTGACCATGGCCTCGCCAATCCGCCACTCCGCGAACTCCAGCGCCGCATCCTTCCGCACCACCACCGGCAGCAGCAACCGCGCACCCAGACGCTCCAGCTCCGCATACGCCGCATGCAAATCCGGCTCGTCGCGCAACGGCCAATACACACCCAGCGCCGGCGGCCGCGCCGCCTTCCACCACGCCACCACCTGTTCGCCAATCGCCCGGTCCCAGGCCGCGCGCGCGGTGCCGTCAAGAGCGCGCCGCGCGGTCAGGAGCTGCCTGCGCAAATCCGCCTTCTGTACTGGTGAGACGGACGCGCTGCGTGGTATTCTAGGGTCGCTGGTCATATTTGGTTCAAGACTTTAGAGAGTTTCACAGTGATTTCTGCTTCGAAATGGATTGCCGGCGCCTTGGTCGTTGCCTTCACCACGTTTGCCCACGCCGACGACATCAGCGCAGACAGCCGCAGGGACGACGATTCCTTCCTGCTGCTGCGCGACGCTGTACGCCAGGACGACGCCAGCAAAGTGGATTTCTACGCCGCCCGCCTGACCAGCTATTCCATTCCGTCCTACGTCGATTATTATCGGCTGAAATCCCGCCTGAAGGATGTCACCGCGCCGGAAATCCGCGATTTTTTCCAGCGCTACCAAGGCCAGGCCATCGTCGACCGCCTGCGTAACGACTGGCTGCTGGAACTGGGCCGCAAGCGCGACTGGGCCACCTTTGACGAACAGTATCCGCTGTTCGTGCTGAACGACGACACCCAGGTCAAATGCTACGCGCTGATCTCGCGCGCGCTCAAGGGCCAGAAGGTCGCCGACGAAGCGCGCGCCTTGCTGACCGCGCCCAGCGTCTACGGCCAGCCGTGCGCCGATTTGATCGCCACCCTGTACCAGAACGGCCAGTTCACCACCGACGACCTGTATGCGCAATTGCGCCTCTCGGGCGAGCACAATGCCACCGGCCAGGCGCGCCGCATCGTCGCGCTGCTGGACGGCCCGGAAAAGAAAGCCGTGCAGGCGGTGGACCTGCCGACGCTGGCCGTCGCCAAGGGTATCGGCGCCGGCAAGGTCGAACACCAGATCTACATCGTCGCCATCGGCCGCCTGGCCAAGACCAGCACCAAGCTGGCGGTGCTGGCGTTGAACAAGGCTTCGCCGAAAATGACGCCGCAGGAACAGCAGCAGGGCTGGGCCGCGATCGCGCTGCAATCGTCGTACACGCTGGCGCCGGAAACCACCGACTACTGGAAGCGCGCCAACGGCGCCCCGCTGTCGATCGACCAGATTCAGTGGAAGACCCGCATCGCGCTGCGCAACGGCGACTGGCGCCAGGTGGAAAACAATATCCGCGCCATGCCGGCATCGCTGCGCAGCGAACAGACCTGGGTCTACTGGCTGGCCCGCGCGCTGATGGCGCGTGACGGCGTCACCAGCCAGCCCACCGGCGAAGCGCTGCAACTGTTCCGCAGCATCTCGGACCAGTCCAACTACTACGGCCAGCTGGCGCTGGAGGAATCCGGCAAGCTGATTACGATTCCTGCAGCCGGCGCGCCGATCACGCCGGCGGAAATCGCGCCGATCGCGGCCAACCCCAACTTCCAGCGCGCGCTGAAGTTCTTCAACATGCGCCTGCGTTTCGAAGGCACGCGTGAATGGAACTGGGGCCTGCGCGGCCTGAGCGAACGCGAACACCTGGCCGCCGCCGAATACGCACGCCAGAACAATATCCTCGACCGCATGGTCAATACCTCGGAGCGCACGCGCATCCAGGTCGACTACACGCAGCGCTTCCCGTCGCCGCACAACGATGTCATGCATCCGGCCACGCAGACGCTGGGCCTCGACAAGGCCTGGGTATATGGCCTGATCCGGCAAGAGTCGCGCTTCATCATGGATGCGCAGTCGCACGTTGGCGCTTCGGGCCTGATGCAGGTGATGCCATCCACCGGCCGCTGGGTGGCCAAGAAGATCGGCCTGACCGATTTCGCGCAGGAGATGCTGAGCGACGTCCGCTACAACATCATGCTGGGCACGAACTACCTGAACATGGTGCTGGGGAATATGGACGGCAACGAGGTGCTGGCCACCGCCGCCTACAACGCCGGGCCGGGCCGCCTGCGCACCTGGCGCGCCACGCTGACCAAGCCGATGGACAGCACCGTCTTCATCGAGTCGATTCCATATGTCGAGACGCGCACTTACGTCAAGAACGTGATGTCGAATTCCACCTACTACGCGGCGCTGTTTGAAGGGCGGCCGCAGTCGCTGAAGGCGCGCCTGGGCACCGTCGCACCGAAAGGCTACACAGAAGCGGAAGAGCAGGAAACCAGCTTCGTTCCGCGCTGATTGTTCACCATACAGGACGTACCACCATGCAGACTACCAAACTTGATCCCAGCCTGACGCAAACCCTGGAAGCGGCGCGTTCGCCTGGCCTGACGCTGGTCATCGGGAATAAAAATTATTCATCGTGGTCGATGCGGCCGTGGGTGGCGATGGTCGCCTTCGGCATTCCGTTCCAGGAAGTGCGCGTGCTGCTGGACCGCGAAGACACCGCCAACCGCATTTGCAGCTACTCGGCCTCCGGCCGCGTGCCGGTGCTGCTGGCCGGCGACGAGATGACCATCTGGGACAGCATGGCCATCTGCGAATATCTGGCCGAGCAGTTCCCCGAGCTGCATCTGTGGCCGCAGGACGTGGCGGCGCGCGCCATCGCGCGCTCGGTATGCGCCGAGATGCACGCCGGCTTCAGCGACCTGCGCAACTCGATGTCGATGAATATCCGCGGCAGCTATCCTGGCAAGGGCCGCACGCCGGGCACCCAGGCCGATATCGGCCGTATCAGCGAAATCTGGGAAGAGTGCCTGTCGCGCTTCGGCCATCACCAGTTCCTGTTCGGCGAGTTCTCGCTGGCCGACGCCTTCTACGCGCCGGTGGTGCTGCGCTTCCGCACCTATGGCGTAACGCTGGCGCCGGCGCTGGACGCCTACTGCCAGCGCGTGCTGGCCCATCCTGCGGTGGCGCGCTGGGTCAGCGAGGCGCTGGCCGAAACCGAAACGGCGCCCAAGCACGACGCCGACATGCCGGATTGAGATGATGCGTACTTATGTTGTCGGCGGCGCGGTGCGCGACGCGCTGCTTGGTTTGCCGGTCAAGGACCATGACCACGTAGTGGTCGGCGCCACGCCGGATGAAATGATCGCCAAGGGCTTCCGTCCGGTGGGCAAGGACTTCCCGGTGTTCCTGCATCCGAAAACGCAGGAGGAATACGCGCTGGCGCGCACCGAGCGCAAAACCGCGCCGGGCTACAAGGGTTTTGTGTTCCACACCTCGGCCGACGTCACGCTGGAAGAAGATCTGGTGCGGCGCGACCTGACCATCAACGCCATCGCCCGCGCCGACGACGGCACGCTGACCGATCCGTATGGCGGCCAGCGCGATATCGAACAGCGCGTCTTCCGCCATGTGTCAGATGCCTTCGCTGAAGATCCGGTACGCATCCTGCGCCTGGCGCGGTTCGCCGCGCGCTTCAGCGACTTTACCGTGGCGTCGGAAACCAATGCGCTGATGAAGCAGATGGTGGCACAGGGCGAAGTCGATGCGCTGGTGCCGGAACGCGTGTGGCAGGAACTGTCGCGCGGGCTGATGGAAGCCAAGCCGTCGCGCATGCTGGAAGTGCTGCGCGACTGTGGCGCGCTGGCGCGCATCCTGCCGGAGGTGGATGTGCTGTTCGGCGTGCCGCAGCCGGAGAAATGGCATCCCGAAATCGACACCGGCGTCCACGTGCTGCAAGTGATCGACTGCTCGGCCAGGTTGGAACGCGAACTGCCGGTGCGTTTCGCCTGCATGATGCACGACCTGGGCAAGGGCGTGACGCCGTCCGACAAATGGCCCTCGCACCACGGCCACGAAGACCTGGGCGTCAAGCTGGTGGAGAATGTATGCAAACGCCTGCGCGTACCGACCGAGTGCCGCGACCTGGCGGTGATGACGGCGCGCGAGCATGGCAACGTGGGACGTGGCTTGCAACTGCGCGCCAACACCATCGTCAAGCTGCTGGAGCGCTGCGACGCTTTCCGCAAGCCGGTGCGCTTCGTGCAGATGCTGCAAGCGACCGAGTGCGATGCGCGCGGCCGCATCGGCCCAAGCGGCAGTTATGCCGATGCGCCGTTCCCGCAGATGGCGGTTCTGGAAACCGCGTTGGCGGCGGCGCGCGGGGTCAATGCCGGCGAGATCGCACAAGCCTGCGCCGGGCAGCCGCAGCGCATTCCCGAGCGCGTCCACGCGGCACGCGTTTCCGCCGTCAAGCTGGCGCTCAAGCTGGTCGATGACGATCAGTCGCCTGAATGAATTCCTCCGACCTGTTCCAGAATCCGCTGCGCCGTTGGGGTAAGCACCGCAACGGCAAGCGGCCGACGGTACTGGTCAAGGAACTGCGCGAGCGCGACCGCCGCCGCATGCTGCGGCATTTCCTGGAGCTGGAGGACAGTGATCGCCTGCTGCGCTTCGGCTCCGTGCTGCCGGATGAACAGGTCACCAACTACGTCAACGGTATCGCTTTCTCGCGCGACATGGTGTTCGGCGTCTACAACCGGGTATTCAAGCTGGTCGCCGTCGGCCACCTGGCGTTTGCGCCGCGCGACGAATCGAGCACGGTCACCGACAAGGAACGGGTGGCGGAGTTCGGCGTCTCGGTCAGCCGCTCGGCGCGCGGCCTGGGCGTCGGCTCGCGGCTGTTCGAGCGCGCCGCCATCCACTGCCGCAACAACGACGTGGACACGCTGTATATGCACTGCCTGTCGTCCAACAAGACCATGATGCACATCGCGAAAAAAGCCGGCATGGAAATCCATCGCGATTATGGTGAAGCCGACGCCTATCTCAAATTGCTGCCGGCCGATCCCACCAGCATGCTGCAGGAGGCCCTGCACGAACAGTTCGCGGTGCTGGACTACACCTACAAAGCCAACAAGCGCATCGCCGTCAAATGGCTGGGGCGCCTCATTGGCCGAAAATAACCCGGCCGAAAATAATTTAAGCATTCTTAGAACCTTCGCCACATTGGCCGGAATACACGGCCAGACTAGATGTGCAAGCAAAGGTTCTACATTCCGTGTGGTCGATCCCTGAGTTCTATGGACGGCAGCTCCTGCTGCTGCTCGTGCTGTCCCCCGTGCTGGAGGAGGTGGTGGTGCGCGCGGGCTTGCAGGAGTGGCTGATGCGGCGCGCGCCGCAGGCGGTGGCGCCGCCGGTGCTGGTGTCGGCGGCGACCTTCGGCCTGCTGCACCTGCGCTCCGGCTGGCCGCATTCGCTGGCGGTGACCATACCGGGGCTGGCGCTGGCGCTGCTGTACCAGCGTACCCGCAGCTGGCGCTGGTGCGCCGTCGCCCATAGTGCCATGAACGCGTTTGCCATCTCAGTCTGCGGTCTATAACTTCAACTGGAGAGTGGCATGAATCGATTGATAGCGCGGGTGGCGTCGGCCGCCCTGCTGTTTGGCCTGGCATGGCAAGGAGCGCATGCAGCGGACGCCTTGAACGGCAAGAGCCTGTACCTGAATGGCCCGGTGAGCGGGGGCGCGACCTGCGCTTCCTGTCACGGCCCAACGCCGGCCAATAACGTCAACGGCATCCTGGCTGCGGCCAACCAGCCGTCGGTCATCTCCAACGCCTTCGCCGCCAACCTGGGCGGTATGGGCAGCCTGTTCAGCGGCAAATTCTCGGCGGCGGAAATCGCCGACCTGGCGGCCTTCATCGGTAATCCGAGTGTGACGGCAGCGCCGGCGGCATCGCTGGCGCCGACCACGCTGACCTTCAGCGGCGCCAACATCGGCCAGGTCAGCGCGCCGTTGTCGGCCACGCTGACCAACACCGGCAACGCCGCGCTGAACATCGGCACCATCGGCATCGGCGGTGCGGCGGCGGCAGATTTCGCGCTGGGCAGCGGCAGCTGCGCCAACGGCGCGTCCATCGCGGCCGGCGCCAATTGCACCGTGCAGGCGACCTTCAAACCCACGGCGGCCGGCGCGCGCGCGGCCACGCTGACCATCACCCACAACGCCACCGGCGGCAGCAGCGTCGTGACGCTGAACGGCACCGGCAACGCGACGCCGCAGGCGACCATCGCGCTGTCGGCGGCCAGCGTCGATTTCGGCAAGCTGCTGACCGGTACGGCGTCGGCGGTGTCGACCATCACCGTCACCAACAGTGGCCAGGCGGCGCTTAACTTCACCGGCATCACGCTGGGCGGCGCCAACGCCGGCATCATCACGCGCGGCGGCAGCTGCGCTGTCGGCACTGCGGTGGCGGCGGGCGGCAACTGCACGGTGACCCTGCAGGCAACGCCAACCAGCGCCGGCGCCATTGTCGCCAGCCTGACATTCGCATCGAACGCCTCCAACGGTGGCGGTACGGCCACGGTCAACCTGACCGGCACCGCCGCAGCACCGGCGCCTGCTTTGAGCGCCACGCCTTCCGCCGTGGCCTTCGGCTCGCAAACCATCGGCGCGGCCGCTGTCTCGCAGGCGATCACGCTGGCGAATACCGGCAACGTGGTGCTGAACATTGGCAGCGTTGGCGTGACCGGTTCGCCAGCGGTCACCCTGAGCAACAGTAACTGCGGCACGACGCTGGCGGTCGGCGCCAATTGCGTCGCCACCGTGAGCTTTGCGCCGACCGTGGAAGGCGCGGTCACCGCCACGCTGGCAGTGGCATCGAATGCGCCAGCGCTGCAAGTGGGTATTACCGGCACCGGCACCACGCAAGCGACGGCCAAGCCGATGCTGTCGGAAACCGGTCCGATCGCCTTCGCTGATACGCAGGTCGGCAGCAGCGCCGCCGAACACACGACGACGCTGGGTAACACCGGCAACGCCGCGTTGAAGATCTCGACGTTGACGCTGGGCGGCAGCCAGCCGGGCGACTTCGTTGTCGGCGGCACCTGCGCGGCCGGCGCTTCGGTCAGTTCCGGCGCCACCTGCACCATCACCACCGCCTTCAAGCCGACGGCGGCCGGCGCCCGCAGCGCGGACCTGATGCTGGTGACCGACAGCGGCGCCCAGTTCCATCTGGCGCTGAACGGTAATGGCGTGGCTGTGGTGGTCACCGCACCATCGCTGACGATCAATCCACAGAGCTTCGACTACGGTTCGGTGACGATCGGCGCTGCCGCAGCCACCCGCCGCTTCACGCTGACCAATAGCGGCGCCGCAGCGGTGACGCTGTCGGCGGCCACCTTCAGTGGTCCATTCGCTGTCGTGGCGGACAGCACCGGCTGCGCCGCGTTCCCGGTGACCCTGCAAGCCGGCGCGTCGTGCGACCTGGTGATCGGCTACGCACCCACCAATGCGGGCGCCAGCAACGGCACCGCGACCATCCAGGCCAGCAACGGCGGCCCGAGCTGGAATATCGCGCTGAGCGGCCAGGGTGTGACCGCGATGCCGAACGCAGCGCCATCCAACCATGGCGGCGGCGGTTGCTCCGCTTCGCAGGACGTGACCGATCCTACGCTGGCAGCGCTGCTGGTGCTGTCGCTGTTCGTCATCGTATGGCGTCGTCGTAAAGGAGACGTGAAATGAAATGGAAGATGCTGATGCTTGCCGCCGCGCTGGCGGCATCCTCTGCCCAGGCGCTGGAGAAAGGCGCTCCGGCGCCGCAGTTCGACCTGCCGGGCGTGGACGGCGCAATCAAGCTGGCCAAGCTGCAGGGGAAAGTGGTGTACGTCGATTTCTGGGCCTCATGGTGCGGACCATGCCGCCAGTCCTTCCCGTGGATGAACGAGATGCAGGCCAAGTATGGCGCCAAGGGCCTGCAGATCGTTGGCGTCAACGTCGACGCCAAGAGCGATGATGCGCGCCAGTTCCTGACCGCGACGCCGGCGCGCTTCGCCATCGCCTTCGATCCGCAGGGCGCCACGCCGCGCAACTACGGCATCAAGGGCATGCCGAGCAGCGTGCTGATAGGGCCGGACGGCAAGGTGCTGCTGGAGCATTCCGGTTTCCGCGAGGCCGATCGCGCCGAACTGGAAAGCAAAATCCAGTCCGCGCTGGGAGCCGTCAAATGAAGGCCGCACTGTCTGTGATGCTGTTGGCTGCACTGAGCGGCTGCGCCTCGCTCGGCAATGTGCAGCCATGGGAGAAGGGTACGCTTGCGCGCAGTGAGATGACCTTCAAGGACAGCACTTTGTTCAACCGCTACGACGACCATATCTACACCAGCCGCGAAGCCTCGTCCGGCGGCGCCGGTGTGGGCGGCGGCGGTTGCGGCTGCAATTGAAAGCGACGTTATGACGATCAATAAAGAAAGCGGCGTCGCCGCAGCATCCATCCTGACGGCGGCGCTGATGCTGCCGGGCGTGCAGGCGCACGCCGAAGCGCCGCCGACCAATGGCGTCATCAGCGTCGGCTACCTGGATTACCGCGACAGCCAGTCGGGCTTCGACCGCATCAACGTGCATGCGCCATCGATTTCCATCATGGCGCCGGTGGCGGGCGTGTGGAGCGTCAGCGGTTCGCTGGTGAAGGATGATGTCTCCGGCGCTTCGCCGCGCTATCACACGGCGGTGTCGGGCGCGTCGCGCATGAGCGATGACCGCAAGGCCGGCGATGCCTCGCTGACCCGCTACCTGGAACGCGGCAGCGTGACGGTGGGCGCGGCGTATTCGACCGAGCACGATTATGTGTCGCGCGCGTTGTCGCTACAGGGCACGTATGAAAGCGAGGACCGCAACACCACGTGGAGCGCCGGCATCGGTCATTCCGACGACCGCATCGATCCGGTGAACCACATCGTGGTCAATGAGCGCAAGCGCAGCACCAACTTCCTGCTTGGCGTGACGCAGGTGCTGACGGTGAACGACGTGGCGCAGCTGACGCTGGGCTACGACAACGGCAGCGGTTACTTCTCCGATCCGTACAAGTCATTCGACAACCGTCCGCGCAGCCGTTCGGAGACCACGCTGCTGGCGCGCTGGAACCACCATATCGCGGCTACCGGCGGCACCAGCCGGCTGTCGTATCGCTACTACCACGACAGCTTTGGCGTGCGCGGTCACACGCTGGCCGGCGAGTATGTTCAGCCGCTCTCCGACGGCTGGAGCGTGACGCCGGAAGTGCGGCTGTACACGCAGAGCGCGGCCAGTTTCTACTACGACCCGGTGTACGACAGCCGTTTGGGGGCGCCGTTCCCGCCGGGCTACAACGGCACCGGTTATATGTCGGCGGACCAGCGCCTGTCGGGCTTTGGTGCGGTGACGCTAGGCCTCAAGGCCAGCAAGCAGATCGACAAGCTGTGGTCGGTGGACGCCAAAGTCTCCGCCTACCAGCAGCGCGGCAGCTGGCGCCTGTTCCATGACGGCAGTCCTGGGCTGGATACCTTCCGCGCGCAGACGCTGCAGATCGCCATCAACCGCCAATGGTAGACGCCATCCACCGCTTGCCGTTCGACGCCATGGGCAGCCGTTGCGAGATACGGCTGGCGGCGGCGGACGTCGACAGCGCGCAGCGCCTGATGCGCCGCGCGGTGGAGGAGGTGCGGCGCATTGAGCATAAGTACTCGCGCTATCGGCCGGACAGCATCGTCTCGCTGATCAACGCGGCGGCTGGCGGCAGGGCGGTGGCGATCGATCATGAGACGGCAGGCTTGTTCAGTTATGCCAACACGCTGTTCGGCGCCAGCGATGGCTTGTTCGACATCACCTCCGGCGTGCTGCGGCGGGCCTGGGATTTTCGCCAGCCGCGCGTGCCGTCGGCGGCGGTGCTGGCGCCTTTGCTGGCGGTTGTGGGCTGGCGGCAGGTGGCGCTTGGTGCGGCGGAGGTATATCTGCCGAAGGCTGGCATGGAGATCGATTTCGGCGGCTTTGGCAAGGAGTATGCGGCCGACCGCGCGGCGACGCTGCTGGCGGATGCCGGCGTGCGCCACGGCTATGTGAACCTGGGCGGCGACATGCGTTTCATCGGGCCGCGCATGGATGGCAGACCGTGGCAGATCGGCATTCAAGACCCGCGCGAAGCGGAGGGCGTGCTGGCCACGATCCCCATCAGCGAAGGCGCGCTGGCCACCAGCGGCGACTACGAGCGGTTCTTCGAACTGGATGGGCAGCGTTATTGCCACATTCTCGATCCGCGCGATGGCATGCCGGTGCGCTACTGGCGTTCGGTGAGCGTGCTGGCGCCGGTGGCGATTGCGGCCGGCAGTTGTTCGACTATCGCAATGCTCAAGCAGCGCGACGGGCTGGATTTTTTAAATGCGTCCGACATGGCTTATCTGGCGGTCGATGACGAAGGACAGATGTTGTATAGGGATCTGACATGAGCATGCAAAAATGGTTGAAGGCCTTGCTGGCGATGGTGATGCTGTTCTGCGCCTGGGCGCGGGCGGGCGATTTTCTGGAGCCGGAGCAGGCGTTCCAGTTGCAGGGCGAGCTGGTGGACGCGCATACGGTGCGCCTGACCTGGGTGATCGCACCGGAATACCACTTGTACCGCGACCGCCTGAGCTTCAACGGCGGGGTTGGCGCGCCGGCGCTGCCGGCTGGTCTGCGCAAGTTCGACACCAACTTTAACAAGGAGATGGAGACCTACCAGAACAAGCTGGTGGTGGATCTGCCGATGACGGCCACTGCGCCGTTCACGCTGCAGGTGGGCTATCAGGGATGTGCGGATGCGGGCTTGTGCTATTCGCCGGCGTCGCAGAGTTATCGCGTTGATCCGGCCGTGCCGGGCAAGTTGACGCCGGCCGATCCGGCCACCACACCGGCCGCGACGCCGAATGCTGCTGCAACGATAACGGCAACGCCGACGTCCGCAAATTCCGCCACACCGGCAGCCGCGCCGGAAGACGACAGTTCGCTGGCCCAGCGTACGCTGCAGAGCGGCAGCGCGTGGCGCATCGGCCTGGCCTTCCTGGCCTTCGGCCTGCTGCTGTCGTTCACGCCGTGCGTGCTGCCGATGGTGCCTATCCTGTCCTCGATCATCGTCGGCGAGGGCGCCGTGTCGCGCAGCCGTGGCCTGACGCTGGCGCTGGCGTATTCGCTCGGCATGGCGCTGGTCTATACCTCGCTGGGCGTGGCTGCCGGCCTGGCTGGCGAAGGCCTCGCCGGCGCACTGCAAAAACCGTGGGTGCTGCTGACCTTCGGCGCGCTGCTGGTCGGTCTGGCGCTGTCGATGTTCGACGTCTACCAGTTGCAGCTGCCGAGCGGCCTGCAAAGCCGCCTGAGTGAAACCAGCAGCGGCATGAGCGGCGGCCGTTTCGCCGGCGTGTTCGTGATGGGCGCCCTGTCGGCGCTGATCGTCGGCCCGTGCGTGGCGGGACCGCTGGCCGGCGCGCTGCTGTACATCAGCCAGACGCGCAATGTCTGGACCGGCGGCTGGGCGCTGTTCTCGATGGCGGCCGGCATGAGCGTGCCGCTGCTGCTGACCGGCGTATCGGCCGGCAGCCTGCTGCCGCGCGCCGGCGCCTGGATGAACGGCGTGAAGAAAGTCTTCGGCCTGTTGCTGATCGCGGTGGCCATCTGGATGGTGTCGCCGGTGTTCCCGGTCACGGTCGACATGGCGCTGTGGGGCATCTTCGCCCTGCTGTGCGCTGTCTTCCTGCACGTGTTCGAGCCGCTGCAAAAGGGTGCCGAGCTGCGCGCCTACGTCGGCAAGACGCTGGGCCTGGCCTTCCTGCTGGCCGGCCTGTTCGAACTGACCGGCGCCGCGAGCGCCGGCCGCGATGTGTTGCAGCCACTGGGTCACCTGAGCATCGCCCGCGCCGACAAGCCGGCGGCGGGCGAGGGGGGCGATGTGCGCTTCAGCCGCATCAAGACGGCGGCCGAACTGGATCAGGTGCTGGCGGCCAGCAGCACGCCGGTGATGCTGGACTTCTACGCCGACTGGTGCGTGTCCTGCAAGGAGATGGAGCGCTTCACTTTCTCGAAGCCGGAAGTGGCGGGCAAGCTGAAACAGGTGAAGCTGATCCAGGTTGACGTCACCGCCAACAACGCCGACGACAAGGAGCTGATGAAGCGTTTCGGCCTGTTCGGCCCACCGGGCATCATCCTGTTCAAGGCCGGCAAGGAAATTCCGGACAGCCGCGTGATCGGCTTCCTGGCCGCAGAGCCGTTCGTTCAGCATCTGGCGCGGCATATCGATTCCTGAATCGCAGGTAGAATACGCGGTATGAAACCGCTCGTATTCCTCATGCTGTGCGCCGCCGCGGCGCCTCTCTACGCCCAGGACGACGCTGTCCTGCCCTACCGTCCATCGGTTTCCAGCCCGGCGCAGTTGCCGGTGCCGGGGCAGCTGGAATTGGAGACCGGCTTCCTGAACACCAGGTCCAGCGACAGCCGGCGTGGCAGCCTGCCCTACACCTTCAAGCTGGCGTTCAATGAACAGTGGGGCGTGCTGGTGGGCGGCGAAGGCTACGTCTCGGAGCATGACGACGGCAGCCCGCGCCAGCGCGGCATCGGCGACACCACCTTTGTGTTGAAACGCGCCTTCCTGATTGACGACGCCACCGCGCTGGGCCTGGAGCTGGGCGCCAAGGCGCCGACGGCGAAGGACACCATCGGCAGCGGCAAGAGCGATTACAGCATCAACGGCATTCTCAGCCGCGACTTCGGCGACGTCCACATGGACGCCAACCTGAACGCCACGAGGCTGGGCGCCTACGACGCCGGCACCAGCCGCACGCAGAGCGGCTGGTCGGCGTCGTTCTCCGTGCCGGTGGCGGAAAAATGGAGCGCGACCGGCGAGCTGTCCGGCACCCACCGCGAGAACACGCTGAACACCGCGCAGCTGCTGGTGGCCGCCGCCTATAGTCCGAACAAGCGGCTGGTGTTCGACTTCGGCGTGGCGCATGGCATGACGTCCGCCTCGCAGGATTGGTCGCTGTTCGGCGGCGTCACGCTGCCGCTGGCGAAGCTCTGGTGATCAGACCAGCGGCAGCGCCGTGGTGTCCTTGATGCGCTGAAGCGCGAACGACGACTTCACGTCCAGCACCGCCGGGTGGCGCAGCAGCGTCGCCATCATGAAGCGCGAGAAGTGGTCCATGTCCTCCACGTGCACGCGCAGCAGGTAATCCATCTCGCCGGTCATCGCGTAGCAGGCCACCACTTCCGGCCACTGCGCCACCGATTCGGCGAAGTCGGCGCGCGGCGACGGCGGCGCGTTGACGGCGCCCAGCGCGCGCGCATTGCTGTGCGCCGCCGCGTCGCTGTGCTTTTCCAGCCGCACGTTCACATACGCCAGCAGGCCGAGGCCGATCTTGTCCGGGTCCAGCAGCGCCACGTACTGGCGGATCACGCCGGCTTCTTCCAGGCGCTTGATGCGGCGCAGGCAGGGCGAGGGCGACAGCGCCACCAGCTCGGCCACGTCCTGGTTCGACAGGCGGCCATCGGATTGCAATATGGACAGAATCTTACGGTCGGTTTTGTCCAGCGCGATTTTGGTCATAAATACCTCATAAATTCGGAATTAAGGCAATATTATTGCTCAAACTGGCGGGGCGTGGGAACTGTTTGCAATTTAATGCCGTGAAAGCGGATCTATACTGTGCGCTATTCGAATAAGGAGACACGCATGCAATTCCAGCCATGGGACAACCCGATGGGCACCGACGGTTTTGAGTTCGTCGAGTACGCCGCACCCGATCCGAAAGCCCTCGGCGCGCTGTTTGAGAGCATGGGCTTCACCGCCATCGCCCGCCACCGCCACAAGGACGTCACCCTGTACCGTCAGGGCGAGATCAACTTCATCATCAACGCCGAGAAGGATTCGTTTGCGCAGCGCTTCGCGCGCCAGCACGGTCCGTCCGTGTGCGCGATCGGCATCCGCGTGCAGGATGCGGCGTTTGCCTACAAGTCCATGCTGGAAAAGGGCGCCTGGGGCTTCGACAACAAGACCGGCCCGATGGAGCTGAACATCCCGGCGATCAAGGGCGTGGGCGATTCGCTGATCTACCTGGTCGACCGCTGGCGCGGCAAGAACGCCGACGCCAAGGGCGCCATCGGCGACATCAGCATCTATGACGTGGACTTCGTCGCCATCCCCGGCGCGCAAGCCAATCCGGTCGGCCATGGCCTGACCTATATCGACCACCTGACCAACAACGTCCACCGCGGCCGCATGAAGGAATGGGCGGACTTCTACGAGAAGATGTTCAACTTCCGCGAAGTGCGCTACTTCGACATCGAGGGCAAGCTGACCGGCCTGAAGTCGAAGGCCATGACGTCCCCGTGCGGCAAGGTGCGCATTCCGATCAATGAATCGTCCGACGACAAATCGCAGATCGCCGAGTACCTGGACGAGTACCACGGCGAAGGCATCCAGCACATCGCGCTGGGCACCGACGATATCTATACCTCGATCGAAGGCATGAAGCACGCCGGCATCGCCTTCCAGGACACCATCGAGACGTATTACGAACTGGTGAACCGCCGCCTGCCAAGCCACGGCGAGCGCCTGGAAGACCTGCGCCGCCTGCGCATCCTGATCGACGGCCAGAGCAACGACACCGAGCGCGAACTGCTGCTGCAAATCTTCACGCAGAACGTGATCGGCCCGATCTTCTTCGAGATCATCCAGCGCAAGGGCGACCAGGGCTTTGGCGAAGGCAACTTCCGCGCGCTGTTCGAATCGATTGAGCTGGATCAGATCAAGCGCGGTGTCCTGCAGGACCCAAGCAAGGCCACCGCATAAGGTGTAGAGTAAGACCAAAGCCGGTAGCAAAGCACATAGACAGAGCACCGGCGCGAACGCGGCAGAGCCTACCCGGCACTGCCGCGCAGATTCGAGAATATTGGAGACAAGACAATGAATGCACCTCAAAAGGGTTTGCAATTGGAGCCGGCCGACATCACGCTGGACGATAAATGGACCCTGGAGCGCGGCCGTGCCTTCATGACCGGCACGCAGGCGCTGATCCGCCTGCCGATGATGCAGCGCGAGCGCGATCTGAACGCCGGCCTGAACACCGCCGGCTACATCACCGGCTACCGCGGTTCGCCGGTCACCAGCGTCGACATGACGGCGGTGAAGGCCAAGAAATACCTCGACGCACATCACGTCAAATTCCATCCAGGGATGAACGAAGACCTCGCGGCGACCGCCGTCTGGGGCACGCAGCAGACCAATCTTTTCAAGGACGCCAAATACGACGGCGTCTTCTCCATGTGGTACGGCAAAGGCCCCGGCGTCGACCGTTGCGGCGACGTGTTCAAGCACGCCAACAACGCCGGCTCCGCCAAGCACGGCGGCGTGCTGGTACTGGCCGGCGATGACCACGCGGCCAAGTCCTCGTCCACCGCGCACCAGTCGGACCACATCCTGAACGCCTGCGGCATTCCGGTGCTGTATCCATCCTCGGTGCAGGAGTACATCGACTACGGCCTGCATGCGTGGGCCATGAGCCGCTACACCGGCCTGTGGGTGTCGATGAAGTGCGTGACCGACATCATCGAATCCGGCGCCGTGGTGGACTTCGATCCGGACCGCGTGCAGATCGAGCTGCCGACCGACTTCGAGCTGCCTGAAGGCGGTTTGAATATCCGCTGGCCGGACACCGTGCTGGACATGGAAGTCCGCATGAACAGCTACAAGTGGTACGCCGCGCTGGCCTACTGCCGCGCGAATAAGCTCAACAAGATCATCTGGGATTCGCCGAAGCCGAAGATCGGCATCATCACCGCCGGCAAATCCTACCTGGACACGCGCCAGGCGCTGGCCGACCTGGGCATCGACGAGCAGGCCGCCGCCGACATCGGCATCCGCCTGTACAAGATCGGCATGACCTGGCCGCTGGAAGCGGACGGCGTGCACGAATTCGCCAAGGGCCTGGACGAAATCCTGGTGGTGGAAGAGAAGCGCCAGATCCTTGAATACGCGCTGAAGGAAGAGCTGTACAACCTGCCGGACGGCGAACGTCCGCGCGTGGTCGGCAAGTTCGACGACACCGGCGAATGGAGCAACAAGGGCAAGACCGGCCACGGCGACTGGCTGCTGCCGGCCACCTATGAACTGAATCCGGCGCAGATCGCGCGCGCCATCGCCTCGCGCATCGCGCACTACTGCGACGGCCATCCGGTCGCCAAGCGCGTGCAGGAACGCGTGGCGTATCTGGAAGCGAAAGAGCTGGCGCTGAAGACGCTGCCGACCAAATCCAATCCGCAGACCGACCGCACGCCGTACTTCTGCTCCGGCTGTCCGCACAATTCCTCGACCAAGGTGCCGGAAGGTTCGCGCGCGCTGGCCGGCATCGGCTGCCACTACATGGTGCTGTGGATGGACCGCGAGACCTCGACCTTCACCCACATGGGCGCGGAAGGCGTGACGTGGGTCGGGCAGGCGCCGTTCACCAACGAGAAGCACGTGTTCACCAACCTTGGCGACGGCACCTACTTCCACTCGGGGATACTGGCGATCCGCGCGGCGGTGGCGGCCAAGGTCAACATCACCTACAAGATCCTGTTCAACGACGCGGTGGCGATGACCGGCGGCCAGCAGTTCGACGGCCCGCTCGATCCGGGCATGATCTCGCGCCAGATCGCGGCCGAAGGCGTGACGCCGATTATCGTCGTCACCGACGAGCCGGAAAAATATCCATCGGATTACAACTGGGCGCCTGGCGTCACCGTGCGCCACCGCAGCGAATTGATGGACGTGCAGCGCGAACTGCGCGACAAGCCGGGCGTGTCGGCCATGATCTACGACCAGACCTGTGCGTCCGAGAAGCGCCGCCGCCGGAAACGCAACGAATACCCTGATCCAGCCAAGCGCGCCGTCATCAACGAAGCGGTGTGCGAAGGCTGCGGCGACTGCTCGGTGCAGTCCAACTGCCTGTCGGTGGAGCCGCTGGAAACGGACCTGGGCCGCAAGCGCCAGATCAATCAATCGTCGTGCAACAAGGACTTCTCCTGCACCACCGGTTTCTGCCCGAGCTTTGTGACGGTGGAAGGCGGCGCGCTGAAGAAGCCGAAGAAAGCCGCTGTCGGTGAAGGCCCGCAGGCCGTGCTGCCGATGCCGACGCTGCCATCGACCGAGACGCCGTTCGGCATCCTGATCACCGGCATCGGCGGCACCGGCGTGGTGACGGTCGGCCAGATCCTCGCCATGGCCGCCCACGTCGAGAACAAGGGCGCCATCGTGCTGGACATGAGCGGCCTGGCGCAGAAGGGCGGTCCGGTGATGTCGCACGTGCGCCTGGCGGACAAGCAAGGCGATCTGCACTCGACCCGCGTCGGCACCGGCAGCGCCGATCTGGTGATCGGCTGCGATCTGATCGTCACCGCCTCGCGCGACGCGCTGTCGCGCATGGGCGAAGGCCGCACGCATGCGATGATCAATTCGACCGGTTCCTCGACCGCCGCTTTCGTCAAGAATCCGGACTGGCAGTTCCCGGACGCCGGCTCGCGCGGTGAAATCATCCGCGCCTGCGGCAACGACAATGTGGACTTCGTCGACGCCGGCCAGATCGCCACCGCGTTGATGGGCGACTCCATCGCCACCAATATGTTCATGCTGGGCTACGCCTTCCAGAAAGGCTTCGTGCCGCTGAGCGAAGCGTCGCTGATCAAGGCGATTGAGCTGAACGGCGTGTCGGTGGCCTTCAACAAGGCCGCCTTCAACTGGGGCCGCACCGCCGCGCACGATCTGGCGTCGGTGACCAAGCTGACCACGCCGGCCAAGGTGATCGAGTTCAAACGCATCCAGACGCTGGACGACATCGTTGCCAAGCGCGTGGAGCTGCTGACCGCGTATCAGGATGCGAATTATGCGAAACAGTATAAATCGTTTGTTGACCAGGTCCGCGCGGAAGAGGCCAAGCTGGGCAAGAGCACCCGCCTGACCGAAGCGGTAGCGCGCTACTACTACAAGCTGATGGCCTACAAGGATGAATACGAAGTCGCCCGCCTGTACACCGACGGCGCCTTCCAGCAGAAGGTCGCCGGCATGTTCGAAGGCGACATCAAGCTGAAATTCCATCTGGCGCCGCCGCTGATGGCCAAGCACGACGCGCAGGGCCACCTGATCAAGAAGGAATATGGCCCGTGGATGATGAAGGCGTTCGGCGTGCTGGCCAAGTTCAAGGGCCTGCGCGGCACGGCGCTGGACGTCTTCGGCTACACGGCGGAGCGCAAATCGGAGCGCGCGCTGATCGGCGAGTACCGCGACACCGTGACCGGCCTGCTGCCAAGGCTGACGGCTGACAACCTGACCCAGGCAGTCGCCATCGCCAGCATTCCGGAAGACATCCGCGGCTACGGCCACGTGAAGGAACGCCACCTGCTGGCGGCCAAGCAGAAGGAAGCCAGCCTGCTGGCCTCTTTCGGCAAGCCGGCGCCGGCTGCCGTGCCTTTGCCGACGGACAGCCATAGCCACGCGGCTTAAAATTTTTTTCGTTTCACCAAAGGCGCCCGAGGGCGCCTTTTTTAATCCACGAAACAACTTTATTTAAAAAACTGCATAAGCATGTAACAAATCATTCGTTCAGTAATCGTTCTGCGTTTGATAAGGTGTCGACCTTTTCAGTCCTGAATTATTTACAATGCAAACAAAATGTAACTTGAAGCCGTTGGCGGCTGGCGCTATCGCGCTGCTAGCCGGCGTTGCCGGCCATACCGTGGCGCAGGCGCAGGAAGCGGTGGCCAACACGCCGCCGGCGGTCGTCATCACCGGCTCGCGCATTCCGCGCGCCGGCACCGAAGGACCGTCGGCGGTCACCGTCATCACCGCTGCCGACATCGAGAAACAGGGCTACCGCAATGTGTTCGATGCGCTGAGCAACCAGACGCAGAACAGCGGTTTCACCCAGGGCGCCGACTACGGCAACACCTTCACGCCGTCGGCCAACGCCATCAGCCTGCGCGGCCTGGGACCGAACCATACGCTGGTGCTGCTCAACGGCCGCCGCATGGCCGATTTTCCGATCGCCTATGACGGCACGGTCAACTTCACCAACCTGGCCAATATTCCATCCAGCGTGGTGGACCGCGTCGAGATCCTGAGCGGCGGCGCTTCCGCTGTCTATGGCTCGGACGCGATTGCGGGCGTGGTCAACATCATCCTGAAAAAGCAGTTCGAAGGCCTGGACGTCAACGTGAAAGCCGGCAGCTCGTCGCGCGGCGGCGCCGGCGACAAGCGCCTGCAGGTCACCGGCGGCAAGACCTTCGACAAGCTCAATACCCTGTTCAGCGTGGAGCTGACGGAACGCGATCCGCTGTGGAGCGCCGACCGCGATTTCATGGCCAGCAAAACCGGCGTGGCGCCGACCTCGGTCCTGTCGCGCAAGAACGTCAGCACCGGCAAGTACGTCGACCTGGGCGACACCTGCGCCTCGCTCGGCGATCTGTTCGGCGGCAGCACGGTCAGCTATGCCAGCAAGACCGGCAGCTACTGCGCCAGCCCGAAAGTCGGCCCGACCTACTGGACCACGCAAACCAAGAACAGCAGCCAGAATATCTTCGGCAGCGCCAACTACGAGCTGTCGCCGAGCACCACGCTGTACGCGGAAGCGCTGTTCGGCCAGAACCGCAGCACGCAGAACACGCGCGGCCCGTCGTGGACGTCGCGCTCGCTGACCGACAGCTATTTCTGGAACCAGAACACCAATGCCTACGAGGCTTGGAGCCGCTACATTGCGCCGGAAGAGATGGGCGGCGTGGAGCGCTATAACCGCACCTGGGACGACCAGGCCAGCTCGCTGTCGTTCGGCGTCAAGGGCGCGATCCCCGGCACCACCTGGAATTACGAAGCGGGCTACACGGCGTCGCTGTACAAGAGCCAGGACCATCGTCCGCGCGCGCTGGCCAATATCGACAGCTTCTTCCTGGGCCCGCAGCTGGGCGTGAATGGGGATGGCGCGGCGATCTATGCGCCCGATCCGGCGCGCCTGACCCGGCGCCTGACGCCGGCGGAATTCGACAGCATCACCGGCACCTCGAACAGCGACGACAAGTCGTGGACCAACACCGTGAGCCTGACCGCCAACGGCGAGCTGTTCAACCTGCCGGCCGGTCCGCTCAAGGTGGCGACGGTGGCCGAATTCGGCAAGCAGGGCTTCTCCAACGTGCCGGACGCGCGCATCAATGAAGGCTACTTCAACGTCGCCACCGGTTCCGACGTCACCGCCGGCACCCGCAAGCGCTATGCGCTGGGCGGCGAGGCCAGCATCCCGGTGATCAAGTCGGTGGACGCGACCCTGGCCGGCCGTTATGACCGCTACAGCTTCGCCGGCCGCAACGACGGCAAGTTCACCTACGCCGGCGGCATCGAATGGCGTCCGGTGCAGCAGCTACTGGTGCGCGGCAATTACGCCACCAGCTTCCGCGCGCCGGATATGAATTACATCTACAAGGCGCGCGGCACCGGCTATTACTCGTCCACCACCGACTACTACCGCTGCGCCAAGGCCGGCCAGGCGATCGCCGACTGCGAGTTCGCCAACGTCTCGCCGGGCGCCGACTATGTGCAGAGCGGTAGCAAGGATCTGCGTTCGGAGAAGGGCCGGTCGACCGGGCTGGGAATCGTGTGGTCGCCGAGCGCGGACTTCGATGTCTCGGTCGACTACTGGAACATCAAGATCAGCGATCTGGTCACCAACCTCAGCGACGATACGCTGCTGCGCGACGAAGCGGCCTGCCGCATCGCCGGCGACCTGACGTCGCCGACCTGCGCCGACGCCATCGCGCGCGTGATCCGCTTCCCGGACAATGCGCTGAACCGTCCGGGGGAGATCAAGCAGATCCTGGTCAATCCGATCAACGCGGCGTCCACCAGCGTGGATGGCATCGACGTCGCCGGCAAGTATGCCTTCCGCACCAGGGACTATGGCAACTTCATCACCAAGGTCAACTACTCGAAGACGCTCAACAAGCATTCGCGCCAGTTCGCCGGCGATCCGCTGAAGGACGATCTGGACGACCTGACCAACTACGACTGGCGCGACAAGCTCAATGCCAGCCTCACCTGGAACAGCGGCAAATGGTCGAACACCCTGTTCTTCCAGCGCTACGGCAAGGTGCCCAACGCCGCCGGCGACGCCTTCCTGACGCCGACCACGCTGGTGAATGCCAGCGTGGTGTATCGCTTGAATGCACGCGCCACCTTGTCGGTGGCGGTGAATAACCTGTTCAACCAGGTCAAGGCGGACAACAGCGCGGGCTGGCCTTACTACCCGGTGGGTAATTACAGCCCGGTCGGCCGTCAAGGCTGGGTAGAGCTGAATTACCACTTCGGCGGTTAGGAGATCGGCTCAAAAAGACCGCAGCTTCGTTGCGGCGCCTCGCTGCGATCATGTTGAGCCAATCTCCAATTACACTGCCGTTTTACGCTGCTGGCTGGCGTGGCCGATGTATTCGGTCACCCAGTACAGCAGGGCGATGCCGTTGAAGGCGGCGCCGGTCAGCAGCGCGGCGGTCCAGCCGTGGGTGGCGAACATCCAGCCACCCAGCGCCGAACCGAGGGCGCCGCCGGCAAAGAACAGCGCGAAGTACACGCCGTTCAGGCGGCTGCGCACTTCCGCACCCAGCGAGAAGATGGCGCGCTGGCCCAGCACCAGGTTGGCCGCCACACCCATATCCAGCACGATCGATGCGATCACCAGCACCGCCAGCGCCACGTTGCGCGAACCTGGAATCAGCAGCGGCAACGCAAACCCAATCACACCCAACAGCAGCGCCGCGGCGGTCGCCATCAGCGTGTGACCTTTGTCCGCCAGCTTGCCGGCGATCGGCGAGGCAATCGCACCGGCCATGCCGACCAGCGCAAAGATCGCGATGCCGGTCTGCGACAGGTGGAACTGCGGGCCCGACAACATCAGCGGCGCCACGGTCCAGAACAGGCTGAACGAACCGAACAGGCCGGCGTGATAGGCGGCGCGGCGGCGCAGCACTGGCGTGTTCAGGAACAGATGCCACAACGAACCGAGCAGCTTAGGATAGGTGATGGTGGCGACCGGCGCACGCACCGGCAGTTTGGCGCGCAGCACAAAGGCCACGATCAGCACCATGACGGCAGCGCCGCCGAACACCACGTGCCAGCTGGTGGCGTCGGCGATCAGGCTGGCCGCAGGACGCGACAGCATGATGCCCAGCAGCAGGCCGCTGACCACTTTACCGACCGTGACGCCGCGCGTCGATTCCTTCGACAGGTGGGCGGCGAACGGCACGATGATCTGCGCCGCCACCGAACCGAGGCCGATGCCCAGCGCGGCGGTCAGGAACATCCAGGCGCTGCTGCTGATCGCGGCCAGCACCAGCATCGCCGACGTGAACAGCAGGCCGGTGAAGATCAGGCGGCGGTTTTCCAGCAGGTCGCCCAGCGGCACGATGAACAGCAGGCCGATACAGTAGCCGATCTGCGTCAGGGTGACGATCAGGCCGGCCGCTTCCGGCGACAGGCCGGTCGAGGCGCTGATCGGACCGACCAGGGTTTGCGCGTAATAGAGACTGGCCACGATCAGGCCGGTGGCGGTAGCCAGCAGCGAGACCATGCCGGGGCTGATATCTTGTTCTTTGTTCATGATGTAACTCCAGTGGGAGATTTCGATAGGTCAATTCTAGGCAAAACCTGACCAAAGATAATTAGGGCATAATAGCTCCACACCTTTCACAAAATGTGAACAATGGACAGACTCAAAGCCATGCAGACGTTTGTGCGCATCGTCGAGGCCAACAGCTACACCAAGGCGGCCGAGACGATGGACCTGCCGCGCGCCGCGCTCACCGCCACCATCAAGAAGCTGGAAGCCTTCCTCGGCACCCAGCTGCTGCAGCGGACCACGCGCCGGTTGTCGCTGACGCCGGACGGCGCCGACTACTTCCGCAAGTGCCTGGAAATCCTGCAGGCGGTGGAGGATGCGGAGAGCACCTACCGCGGCCAGGGCGCCCGTCCGCCGCGCGGCAAGCTGCGGGTCGAGCTGCCCGGCACGTTCGGCCGCAATGTGGTGGTGCCGCACATCGCCACGTTCTGCGAGCGCTATCCGGACATCGACCTGGTGATCAGCCTCAGCGACCGCGTGCGCGACCTGATCGAAGAGGGCGCGGACTGCGCGCTGCGCATCGGCGCCTTGCAGGATTCGGCGATGATCGGCCGGCCGCTCGGCAGCATGGGGTTTGTCACCTGTGCCGCGCCGGCCTATTTACAGCGGCATGGCGTGCCGCAGGCGTGGACCGACCTGCGCGATCACCGCTGCGTGTCGCACTTTTCCGGCCGCACCGGCCGCCCGTTCGACTGGGACTTCGTGGTCGACGGCAGCGTGGTGACCACCGAGGTGCGCAGCGCCATCGCGGTCAACGATGCCGAGGCCAGCGTCAGCTGCGTGTTGCAGGGCATGGGACTGGCGCAGGTGGCGCGCTACCAGGTGCGCGAGCATCTCACCAGCGGCGCGCTGGTCGAGGTGCTGGCGGCCACGCCGCCGACGCCGATGCCGGTGTCGCTGCTGTATCCGCAGGGCCGCATGTCGTCGCCGCGCCTGCGCGTGTTTGCCGAATGGGTGGCGGCGCTGGTGCGCCAGGACGCCGATTTGCAGTCATAATGTGCGGATGAGATTTCTAACTGTTTTGTCTTGCGCCGCTGCGGCGGCGGTATTGAGCGCCTGCGGCGGCGGTTCGTCCGACAGCGCGAGTGTCCCTGTCACGCCGCCGGTGACGCCCCCCGTGGTGACGCCGCCGGTTGAACCGCCGGTGGTCACGCCGCCCGTCGTGACGCCGCCGGTCGTCACACCGCCGGTGGTGACGCCGCCGGTGTCGCCGGACTGGGAGGCGCTGTCCAACCACTGCGAGCATCCGACCGGGACGCAGGTCCAGGGTACGCTGAACGATGAACTGCGCTGGATCAACTCCTATTTCGACCTGGTGTATCTCTGGTACGCCGAGCTGCCCAAGCTGAATATGGCGGACTACAAGACGCCGGTCGACTACTTCGCCATGTTCAAGACCTCCGCCATCACCTCCAGCGGCCGTCCCAAGGACCAGTTCCACTTCACCTATCCCACCGAGGTGTGGGAAGCCATCAGCAACTCCGGCGTGGAGCTGGGCTATGGCCTGACCTGGTCGCACACCGCCAGCGGCGTGCTGCCGCGCGTGTGGATGGTGGCGATGGTGGAGCCGGGATCGCCGGCCGACCTGGCCGGCCTGCGTCGCGGCGACACGCTGCTGTCGGTGAACGGCGTCGACATGCAGGACAGGACTGCGCAGGGCGTGGCCGCGATCAACGCCGGCCTGGCGCCGGCGAAGGCCGGCGACAGCCACCAGTTTGTGCTGACGCGCGGCGGCGTCCCGCTGCCGGTGACGCTGACCGCCGCCAACCTGGCGATGACGCCGGTGCAGAACTACCAGTTGCTGGCCTCGAACAGCGGCGTCGTCGGCTATCTGCAATTCCACGACCACAATGCGGTGGCGGAGAGCCAGCTGGCCGCCGCCTTCAGCCGTTTCAAGAGCGCCGGCGTGTCGGACCTGGTGCTGGACATGCGCTACAACGGCGGCGGCTATGTGGTGCTGGCCGCCGAACTGGCGTACATGATCGCCGGCCCGGACGCCACCAAGGGCAAGGTGTTCGAACAGCTGCACCGCAACGACAAGCGGCCGTTGCCGAATCCGCAGCTGTTTGCCGCCACCGCCGCCGGCCTGTCGCAGGAGCTGATGAAGTACGGCACGGCGCTGCCTTCCCTGGGCCTGAAACATGTGACGATACTGACCACGCCCGGCACCTGCTCGGCCAGCGAATCGGTGATCAACGGCCTGCGCGGCGTCGACATCGACGTGACGCTGATCGGCGGCGAAACCTGCGGCAAGCCGTATGCCTTCAAGCCGGTGCCCAACTGCGGCACCACCTATTTCGCCATCGAGATGGAAGGCACCAACAACAAGGGCTTCGGCGATTACGCCAACGGCTTTGCGCCGACCTGCAAGGTGGACGACGACCTGACGCATGAAATGGGCGACCCGGCGGAAAGCATGCTGGCGACGGCGTTGAGCTACCGCGCCCATGGCGTTTGCCCGGCCACGCCGATGGGCAACCGCAGCCTGCATGGCGCGCCGGCCGGCAGTCCGCTGCAGGTGGAGCGGCCGCCGGGTAAACAAATTGCGATACGCTCGCCCCAGGCACTATAATTTTTATCGCATCCGGCGCCGCTACAGGCGCTGGTCGATCAACCCTAGCTGGAAGCCTCTCATGATTCGTTCCGCCATACTGCTCGCCTTCGCCGCCACCTCCACCCTTGCCGCCGCCGCGCCAGCCAGCGCGCCGCTGACCACCGTTTCCGAACGCTCCGGCTTCCAGAGCACCGGCCGCTATGACGAAGTGATCGCGCTGTGCGCGCAGTTCCAGAAGGCGTATCCGAAGCAGGTGCGCTGCTTTGAATTCGGCCGCACGCCGGAAGGCCGGCCGATGCTGGCGCTGGCCGTCACCCGCACCGGCGCGCTGAGCGCCGAGCAGGCGAAGAAGAAGGGCGTGCCGGTCATGCTGATCCAGGGCGGCATCCACGCCGGCGAGATCGACGGCAAGGACGCCGGCTTCCTGGCGCTGCGCGAAGCGCTGGAAAACAAGGCGGCGCCCGGCGCGCTGGACAAGCAGGTGCTGCTGTTCGTCCCGGTGTTCAACGTCGACGGCCATGAACGCTTCGGCAAGAACAACCGTCCCAACCAGCGCGGTCCGGTGGAAATGGGCTGGCGCGTCACGGCGCAGAACTACAACCTGAACCGCGACTACGTGAAGGCCGACGCGCCGGAAATGCAGGCCATGCTGGCGCTGGTGAACGCCTGGGACCCGCTGGCCTACGTCGACCTGCACGTGACCGACGGCGCCAAGTTCCAGCCCGACGTGTCGATCCAGGTCGAGCCGGTGCACGGCGGCGACGAGGCGCTGAAAGTGGCCGGCGCCGCGCTGCAGAACAATGTGATGGCGGACCTGAAGGCCCAGGGTTCCGATCCGAAGCCGTACTACATTTCGTTCGACAAGGAAGACGATCCGATGTCCGGCTTTGTCGACAGCATGTCGACGCCGCGCTTCTCGACCGGTTACTTCCCGATGCGTAACCGCTTCGCCATGCTGGTGGAAACCCACTCGTGGAAGGACTATCCGACCCGCGTGCGCATCACCCACAACACCATCGTCTCGCTGCTGGCGCAGGTGGCGCAGCATGGCCAGGAGTGGCAGAAGCTGGTCAAGGAGGCCGATGCGCGCGCGCTGACGCTGGGCGGCGGCGAGTTCCCGCTCAGCTACCGCACCACCTTCAACAGCAAGATGATCCAGTTCCCCGGCTACGAATACACGCGCGAGCATTCGGAAGTGTCGGGCGGCCTGTGGACGCGCTACGACGAGAGCAAGCCGCAGATGTGGACCGTGCCGCTGCGCGACGAAGTGGTGCCCGACCTGAAGGTGACGGCGCCGCTGGGCGGCTACATCGTGCCGCTGTCGCAGGCCGCGTGGGTGGCCGCCAAGCTGAAACAGCACGGCATCGAGTTCAAGGTGCTCAAGGACGACCAGATGTCGGCCGAGGTGGAGACCTTCCGCGCCACCAAGACCACCTTCGGCAAGGCGTCGTTCGAAGGCCACCAGTCGCTGGCGGTGGAAGGCGACTGGGCGCGCGAGCGCCGTCCGGTGAGCAAGGGCGCGCTGTTCGTGCCGATCGCGCAGCCGAAGGCGCGGCTGGTGATGACCATGCTGGAACCGCGCGGCGCCGACGGCCTGCTGGCCTGGGGCGAGTTCAACAACTTCTTCGAGCGCAAGGAGTACATGGAGGAGTATGTGGCGGAGGAGGTGGCGCGCGATCAGCTGGAGGCCGATCCGGCGCTGCGCGAGGCGTTCCAGAAGAAGCTCGACACCGATGCGGAGTTCAACAAGAGCCCTGCCAAGCGGCTGGAATTCTTCGCCAAGCGCCATGCCTCGTGGGATGAGCGCTACAACCTGTATCCGGTGCTGCGCACGGCGCAGAAGTACTAAGAAAAATGGGCCTCATTGCGAGGCCCATTTTTTACAGGGTCGGCGTGCCGCCCTGGCTTTCCGCGGTTTGCTGCTGCAGCTGCTGCTTGATCATGTCAGCGATCTTGGCGGTGACCATGGCCTGCTGTTCCGGCGTCATGGCGTCGAACGCCTCTTTGGTGATGCCGAGCTTTTTCATCATCGCCTGCGTCATGCGTTCGGCCGGCGACATCTTGACGTACTTCTCCAGTTCCGCCGCCGCATCCGACTGCCTGACTTCGGCGTGCTTGAGCAACGCGCCGAAATCGCCGCCGCCGCCGTTCTTCTTCGGCGAAAGATTCGCCAGCATCGCCTCGCTCAGTGCCTTGGTCTCGATCTTCAAACTCATGTTTTCTCCCTTGTTGTGAGGTGGTTGCCGATCTTATAGCAGGGGGACGATGGAAGTGGCTAATCTTCGCGTTGCAGCGAGATGACGCCGGGCACCGTGGCCGGCGTGGAGCAGGGCTCTTCGTCGAAGGCGATGTCGCCCAGCGGGTTGGCGACGCCGTCGGCCTTGATGTCCTTGAAGCCGAACAGGTCGCGGTCCATCAGGTGCGACGGCACCACGGTCGACAGCGACGAGAAGATGTTTTCCACGCGGCCCGGGAATTTCTTTTCCCAGTCGCGCATCATGGCCTTGATCTGCTTGCGCTGCAGGTTTTCCTGCGAGCCGCACAGGTCGCACGGGATGATCGGGAAGCCTTTGACTTCGGCGTAGCGCTCGGTGTCTTCTTCCTTCACGTAGGCCAGCGGGCGGATCACCATGTGCTTGCCGTCGTCCGACACCAGCTTGGCCGGCATGCCCTTGATTTTCCCGCCGAAGAACATGTTCAGGAAGAAGGTCTCGAGGATGTCGTCGCGGTGGTGGCCCAGCGCGATCTTGTTGCAGCCCAGTTCATCGGCCACGCGGTACAGGATGCCGCGGCGCAGGCGCGAGCACAGCGAGCAGGTGGTCTTGCCTTCCGGGATCAGGCGCTTGACGATGCTGTAGGTGTCCTGGTTTTCGATGTGGTACGGCACGCCCAGCTTGTCCAGGTAGGCCGGCAGGATGTCGGCCGGGAAGTTCGGCTGCTTCTGGTCCAGGTTGACGGCGACGAGCTCGAAGTTGATCGGCGCACGCTCGCGCAAGGTCATCAGGATGTCCAGCAACGCATACGAGTCCTTGCCGCCGGACAGGCAGACCATCACCTTGTCGCCGTCCTCGATCATGTTGAAGTCGCCGATGGCCTGGCCGACCAGGCGGCACAGCCGCTTGTGCAGCTTGTTGTTCTCGTGGGCGATTTTTTCGGCGGATTTGACGCTCACGCCGGCGTTGTCGATGACTGCGTTCATGCTGCTTCCTTGATTTTGAATACTTCCACGCCGACGCCTTCGCAGTCGGGATACACGTCCGGCTTCATGGTCGAGACGCGCGCGGCGCGCACGCTCGGGTGTTCCAGCATCGCGCGGACGATGTCGTCGCACAGCGTTTCCTGCAGCTGCACGTGGCCGCGCGCCATGCGCCTGGCGATGGTGTCGCGCATGAAGTCGTAGTCCACCACTTCCTCCAGCTGGTCGTGCGCCGGCGACGACAGCGCCAGCGGGATATACAGGTCGACGTTGATCAGCAGACGCTGCTCGCCTTTTTTCTCGAACTCGTAGACGCCGATGTTGATCATGACTTCGTAGTTGCGCAGGAACAGGCGGCGGCAGTCGTTCAGTTGCGGGTGGATCAGGGCGGACAGCATGGGAGGAACCTTCTTTCGGATTAAATTATTTCGTCAAAAACATCACGTCGCGCGGCAGCGGCAGCAGATGCTGGCCGCCGTCGACCAGCAGCGTGGTGCCGGTCAGGGCGCGCGCCGACGCGGCGTAGACCACGCTGTCGGCGATGTCTTCTGGTGTGCTGGAACGGCCCAGCGGCGTTTGCTGGTGCGCGTTGGCGAAACCGGCTTCGGTCTGGTCGCCGGACACCATGGTGATGCCCGGCGCGATGCCGACCACCCGCAGTGTCGGCGCCAGCTGCTGCGCCAGCATGGTGGTGGCGGTGTGCAGCGCAGCCTTGGACAGGGTGTACGACAAAAAATCAGGATTGAGATTGTACAGCTTCTGGTCCAGCAGATTGATGACGCAGGCCTGGGCGCCGGCCGGCGTGGCGGCGTGCAGCGCCTGCGCCAGCAGGATGGGCGCGGCGACGTTGGCGCGCATGTGGGCGTCGAGTTTATCGGAGCTGAAGTCGGCCGCGCTGTCGTAGTCGAACAGCGAGGCATTGTTGACCACGCAGTGCACGGCGCCCAGCGCGGCGACGGCGCGCGG
Organism: Duganella alba; assembly: GCF_009674495.1. Taxonomy (GTDB): domain Bacteria; phylum Pseudomonadota; class Gammaproteobacteria; order Burkholderiales; family Burkholderiaceae_D; genus Rugamonas; species Rugamonas alba. Next base: position 109,655 of record NZ_WKJN01000021.1, read on the forward strand.
CAACAATGCGCGCACGGCCGCTTCGTCGGCCAGCTCGCATTGCAGCGTGACGGCGCGCCGGCCCAACGCCGTGATCTCGGCGGCGACGGCGCGCGCCTCGGCCTCGGAGGCGCGGTAATGCACCGCCACGTCC
>NZ_WKJN01000022.1 GCF_009674495.1 Duganella alba
GGTGGCGCTGGCGGCACGGCGGGCAGCAATACGGCCGGCACGGCCACCGGCGGCGTGGGCGGCGCCGGCACCGGCGGCAATGGCGGGGCGGCGACGGTCGATGCCGGAACGTTCAACCTGTCCAACACCATGACCAGTGTCGGCCAGTCGGCCGCCGGCATCATGACGGCGGCACAGAACAGCGGCATTTCCGCGCTGATCCAGCAAAGCGTGAACGTGCAGTCCAACCTGGCGTTGGGCCAATAAGCAGGAGGGCGGGGCGCCTGCGTCCCGCCTGTTATCCAGGGAGGACAACCATGCACGCATCACCATCCAGATATGCCGCAGCACTGCTGCTGGCCATGTGCGGCGGCGCTGTCGCGGCGCCGGCCGATACATCCGTGTTCGACGGCCCGCCGGTGAGCGACGAACGGCTGGCGGCGCTGCACGCGGGCGCCGATACGGTTAGCAACGACATGCGCGTCAACGGCACGGTCAGCGGCAACAGCACGACGGACGTCGTCAGCGGCGCCAACATCATCAGCAGCGGCGCGTTCAGCAATGCGTCCGGGCTGCCGGTGGCGATCCAGAATTCCGGCTCCAATGTGCTGATCCAGAACGCCACCATCATCAACATCCACATGCAATGAAGACCCTCTTGTTACTGATGCTGGCCGCCGGCGCGGCCACGGCGGCGGACCTGCCGGCGCTGAACGGCGGCGGCAACTACGCGCTGCATGTCACCAGCCTGAAGGAAGCGCGCTTCCGCTCGACGGTGCACCAGCGCTTCGATTTCAGTTGCGGTTCGGCGGCGGTGGCAACGCTGTTGAGCTACCACTACGACCGCCCGGTGACCGAGGAACAGGTGTTCAGCGCCATGTACCAGCAGGGCGACCAGAAGAAAATCCAGCGCGAAGGCTTTTCGCTGCTGGACATCAAGCGCTACCTGGCGCAGCAGGGCTTTACCGCCGACGGCTTTTTCCAGCCGCTGCACAAGCTGGCCGAGGCGGGCCTGCCCGCCATCGTCCGCATCGTCGAGAACGGCTATATGCACTTTGTCGTCATCAAGGGCGTGGATGCGCAGCGCGTGCTGATTGGCGATCCGGCTGGCGGCACGCGCGCCATGCGCCGCGATGCGTTCGACGCGGCCTGGGTCGACAAGCTGCTGTTCGTCATCTACAAGTGGCCGGGCAAGCCGCATTTCAATCAGCAGGTCGACTGGAGCGTCGCGCCGCGCGCGCCGCTGGGCGAGGCCATCAACCGCTCCAGCCTGACCGACATCACCTTACCGAAAAACGGCAGCGGCAACTTCTGAAGGAGGCGCTGCCATGCGCAAGTTTGTATGCACCGCATTCGCCTTGCTGGCCTGCGGCACGGCGGTGCACGCCGATCCCACCGATGACTGGATCGCCGTCGACGACAGCCAGCTGGAGCAGGCGCGCGGCGGTTTCGACGCTGGCAACGGCATGCTGGTGTCATTAGGTGTCGAACGTTTGGTTTCGATCAATGGCACTGTTGTAGCAAATACCCATTTTTCCATCCCCGATATGACACAGTTGAGCGCTGCGGAAGCACAGATGGCCAGCGACACGCTGGCAGCCGTGCTGGTGCAGAACAGTCTCAACGACCAGGCCATCCGCAGCCAGACCACGATCAACACCACGGTCGCCAATCTGGCCTTGCTGAAGGCCGTTAATTTCGAAAGCAGCCTGCGTGACGCACTCAACAGCGCAGTCGGCAGATAGGGGGAACGATGCAACTCAAGATGAGCTGGCTGGCCGCAGCGATGCTGGCCGGCGGAGCCGCGGCGGCCGATGTGCCGGAGCAGGCGGTGGGGACGGCGCCGCCGCAGGATGGCCGGCCGCCGGCGGTGGCGCCGCTGTTCGAGCAGCCGGGCGTGCTGACGCCGCGCGGCAAGATGGTGCTGGAGCCGTCGCTGCAGTTCGGCTATTCGTCCAGCAACCGCGTGGTGCTGGTGGGCTACACCATCATTCCGGCACTGCTGATCGGGCTGGTCGACGTGCGCGAGGTCAAGCGCAACACCACCACCGGCGCCATCACCGGCCGCTACGGCCTGAGCAACCGCGCCGAGCTGGAGCTGAAGGTGCCGTATGTGTACCGCTCCGACTCCACCGTCAGCCGCGAAATTTTCACCGGCACCGGCGTCGACCGCGTGTTCGACACCAGCGGGCGCGGCGTCGGCGATGCGGAACTGGCCGTGCGCTACCAGCTCAACGACGGCGGCCCCGACCGACCGTACTACGTGGCCGGGCTGCGCTTCAAGTCGCGCACCGGCACCGATCCGTTCGAGGTCGTCACCGATTGCACGCAGCGCTGCGTGGGGCCGAACGCCACCGGCACCGGCCTGCCGCTGGAACTGCCGACCGGGTCCGGCTTCTACGCCTTGCAACCGAGCCTGACCTGGCTGTATTCCACCGATCCGGCGATCCTGTTCGGCAGTGTCAGCTATCTGTACAACTTCAAGCGCGACAACGTCAGCCGCCGGGTGCTCGGCGGCGAGCAGGAACCGCTGGGGAAAATCGCGCCGGGCGGCGTGATCGGCTTTAATTTCGGCCTCGGCCTGGCGCTCAACGAACGCGCGCTGATCAGCTTTGGCTACGACCACAGCTCCATCGCCCGCACCAAACAGAACGGCGTGCCGGTGGCCGGCTCCGTGCGCACGCAGCTGGGCACGCTGTTAATGGGTTTTTCGTACCGGATCAGCGACAAGCGCACCATCAACGTCGCGGTCGGCGCCGGCCTGACGCGCGATACGCCGGACGTGCAGCTATCGTTCCGCCTGCCGATGACTTTCTAATCGTGCTCTATGTAAATCTGATGTATTGTAGTGCTCCTGATAATTTAAACATAAGGGGAGCCATGTCCACGAGTATTCTGAAACCCTGGTCCGTCATCGCGGCGCTGCTGGTGACTGTGTCGGCGCAGGCCGGCGCGCCGATGGCGCGCTTCCAGGCGCCGGGTTTTTACCGCACCACGCTGGGCGACTTCGAGGTGACGGTGCTCAACGACGGCACGCTGGACCTGCCGGTCGACAAGCTGCTCAAGCAGCCGCCGGAAAAGACCAACGCCGCGCTGGCCAAGTCGTTCCAGAAAAGTCCGGTCCAGACCTCGGTCAATGGCTTCCTGATCAATACCGGCACCAAGCTGGTGCTGATCGACACCGGCGCCGCCAGCCTGTTCGGCCCGACGCTGGGCCAGCTGCTGACCAATCTGAGGTTGTCCGGCTACAAACCGGAGCAGGTGGATGAGATCTACATCAGCCATATGCATGGCGATCACGTCGGCGGGCTGGCGTCCAACGAACAGCGCGTGTTCCCGAACGCCATCGTCCGCGCCGGCAAGCTGGACGCCGACTACTATCTGAACCCGGCCAACCTGGACAAGGCGTCCGGCGAGGCCAAGGATAATTTCCAGGGGCCGATGGTATCGATCAATCCGTATGTCAAGGCGGGCAAGTTCCAGCCCATCGTCGCCAATACCGAGCTGGTGCCGGGGATTAAGTCGTACTTCAACGGCGGCCATACGCCGGGCCACATCACCTATGTGGTGGAGAGCAGGGGGCAGAAGCTGGTGTTGCTGGGGGATTTGCTGCACGTGCAGGCGGTGCAGTTTGACGAGCCGGGCGTCGGCATCTCGTTCGACAGCGACAGCAAGGTGGCGATTGCCGAACGCAAGGAAGCGTTTGCCGCGGCGGCCAAGGAGGGCTACCTGATCGGCGCGCCGCACCTGTCGTTCCCGGCGCTGGGGCATGTGCGGGCGAACGGCAAAGGTCATTACGTGTTCGTGCCGATCGCTTATACGCAACCGCGCTAGCAACGCGGCATGAGGTTCCCGCGAAGGCGGGAATCCATGCTGATTACGCCAGGGCAGGGTAATCGGTATAGCCTACTTCGCCAGGTGCGTAGAAGGTATCGGCATTCCACGGATTCAGCGGCGCATCGATCTGCAGGCGGCGCACCAGGTCCGGATTGGAAATGTAGTCCTTGCCGAAGGCGATGGCGTCGGCGTTGCCGCTGTCCAGCACCTGCTGCGCCACGACCTTGTTCATCTTCTCGTTGGCGATGAACACGCCGCCGAATTCCTTCTTCAGCAGCGGGCCCAGGCTGTCTTCGCCGACGGCTTCACGCGCGGCGATGAAGGCGATCTTGCGCTTGCCCAGCTCGCGCGCGACGTAACCGAAGGTCTCGGCCGGGTTGGCGTCGCCCATGTCGTGCGAATCGCGGCGCGGCGCCAGGTGCATGCCGACGCGGCCGGCGCCCCAGACTTCGATGCAGGCATCGGTCACTTCCAGCATCAGGCGGGCGCGGTTTTCGATCGGGCCGCCGTACTGGTCGGTACGCAGGTTGGTTTTGCTTTGCAGGAACTGGTCCAGCAGATAGCCGTTGGCGCCGTGGATCTGCACGCCGTCAAAGCCGGCTTTCTTGGCGTTTTCCGCGCCTTTCTTGTAGGCGGCAACCACGCCGGCCAGCTCTTCGGTGTCCAGCGCGCGCGGCACCGGGTATGGACGCTGCGGACGCAGCAGGCTGACATGGCCCTCGGCCGCGATCGCGCTCGGCGCCACCGGTGCGTCGCCGTTCAGGAAGCTCGGGTCCGAAATGCGGCCCACGTGCCACAGCTGGGCGAAGATCACACCGCCCTTGGCGTGTACGGCGGCGGTGACCTGTTTCCAGCCTTCCACCTGTTCGTCCGACCACAGGCCCGGCGTATCGGCATAGCCGACGCCTTGCGGCGTGACGGCGGTCGCTTCGCTCAGGATCATGCCGGCGGTGGCGCGTTGTTCATAGTACCTGGCCATCAGCGCGTTCGGCACGCGGCCGCCGCCGACAGCGCGCGAACGGGTCAGCGGCGCCATGACGATGCGGTTTTTGAGGGTGAGGTCGCCTATGGTGATCGGATCGAACAGAGTTGGCATAATGAGTTTCCCTATATTTACAGTTGCATTTGAGCGATGAAAGCCTGGATCAGTGCTTCATCGCGCTTGAAATAATTCCACTGGCCGACGCGCTGCGACGTCACCAGTCCGGCCTTGACCAGTACCGCCAGGTGGGCCGACATCGTCGATTGCGACAAGCCGGCGCGGCGGTCGATCATGCCGGCGCAGACGCCCAGGCTCAGCGGATGTTGCTGGTCGGCGAAAAAGACGTCCGGCTCCTTCAGCCACGCCAGAATCTGGCGTCGCGTCGGATTGGCGAGGGCTTTGTGAATAGCGTCGATGTCCATGAAAGGTATATGTATCGTGTTTTTCCGATTTCAATATCGCCATCTTACGATATAAAAGAAAAACGTGCTGGCGGCGGAAAAATCCTTTATGTTATGGGAACATTGTTGGAAATTTAATGAGGGTGGCATGTCGAGTCATTACCTGGATGTGACGGTGGGGCTGTCCTACACGTTCCTGGCCGTGAGCCTGCTGTGCAGCGCAACGCGGGAAGCGATCGCCTCGCTGTTCCAGACGCGCGCCAAGGTGCTGCTCGACGGCGTGCTGACCATGCTGCACGAGCCGGCCGCCAAGCCGCGCCTGCGCGGCATCCTGCCGTCGATCCGCCGCCTGTTCCGCATGGACGGCGGCTTCGGACTGGACAAGCTGGGATCGGCGTCGCTGACGGCCGAGGTGATGCGCCATCCGCTGATTACCGGGCTGGCGCAGCAGGGGCGCATGCCGTCGTATATTCCATCGGCGATCTTCGCGCGCGCCTTCGTCGCCACGCTGACCGCCAGGTACGGCAAGGGCCACACCGCCGCCATCCTGCTCAACCACGTCGGCAACGAAGGGCTGACGAAAACACTGCTGGCCATCATGGGCGAGGGGCCGGACGACGCGGCCGCGCTGGAGAGCGCCGTGCGCATCTGGTATGACACGGTGATGGAGCGCATCAGCGGCTGGTACAAGCGGCGCTCGCAGTTCGTGCTGTTTTTGGTGGGACTGTTCTATGCGTGCGCGATGAACATCGACGCGCTGCAATTGTCGCAGCGCCTGTGGAACGACGCGGCGCTGACGGCGCAACTGGTGCAGAAGGCGGAGGACGCCAAGCCTGCGCCGCCTTCGGCCGACGCCAACGCCGCGCTGACGCAGGCCAGGCAGGCCAAGGTGCAGGCGCAGGAAGTGCAGGAGCTGCCGATCGGCTGGCCGTCCGCGCGCTTTGAAAACATCGGCGGCGCGGGCGCGTTCACTGTGGCGCTGGTGTTCGCGTTGATCGGCTGGATCGCGACCGCGTTTGCCGCATCGCTCGGTTCGCCGTTCTGGTTCGACGGCATCGGCTGGCTGCTGGCGCTGCGCGGCACCGGCGCCAAACCGGCGGCGGAGACCACCGCGCCGCCATCGTCCGTCGTCACCTTGCCGGGCTTGCGTAAATAGCCTATTTGCCGCGCTGCGCGCAGCGCGAAGACTGCACCGCGCGCTCGGTAATGCTGCCGATGGCCTTGATCGCCTCCTGCGTGCAGGCGTCATCGTTGACGGCGTGGATCTGCGGCTTGCTGTTCAGCTCCCGGTAGCCGGTGAAGACCAGCGCGATGGTGGCGACGATCAAGAGTATCGTGTTGAGCTTGGTCTGCATGTTCATGCGGCGAAGTGCAGTGCCAGGCCGATCACCGCCGGCAGGGTCTGAATCAGCAGGATTGAACGTTTGACCGTCACGCCGCCCCAGATGCCGGCCACCGCCACGCACGCCAGGCCGAACACGCCAAACGCCGAAGCAATGGCCGCGTCCGGATGCAGCAGGCTGACCAGCAGCGCGGCGACCAGAAACCCGTTATAGCAGCCTTGATTGGACATCGCAGGCTGGACGATCTCCGCCTTTTCCTTGCTGAGGCCGAACACACGGCGGCCGCGCGTATTGAACAGCACTGTTTCCAGCAGGACGATGTACACATGGATCAGCGCCACCAGAGCGGTGACGATCTGCGCTGCTAAATGCATGGGGGCTCCTTGTTGTTATGAATGTTGAAGGAACATTATGACCTGAGCAAGGCGGTTGCGGCTAGAGGCCAACGTTTAAAATGATGGATCAGGGCGGGTCAGGTAGTACCACTCGCTGTTGGCGCCGGCTGCGGCATCGGGGAACAGGATGCGGCCGTCGAACTCCGCCAGCACCGGCGTGCCATCGGCGCGACGGCCGATTTCCTCGCCTTGCCGGACCGGATCGAAGCTGGACCAGTTGCGGCTGAAGGTGTCGTCGGCGTGCTGTTTATCGTAGACGGCGACCATGCTCAGCGCTTCCATCCGCTCCGGCGCGACCGGCTCCGGTGGCGGCGCATCAATCATTCCGAGGAACGCCAGCGTGTTCATGATCGCGCGGTAAGCCACTTCCTGCGCCTGCGGATCTTCGTGCTGCCCGCATTCCAGCGTCAGCGCATAGGCGCCGACCGAGCGCATGTACTCCGTCGTCCCCACGCCATACCGCAGCACCGTCTGCAACGCGCTGCTGTCAGCGATGCGGCGCTGAACGCCCGCACCATAGGTCCTCAACCAACCATCGACAAACCGCCGCACGCCCAGCCGTCGCGCCAACGCGCGCTCCTGCGCTTCATGCTGGAAAGGTTCCAGCGCCCCATTGTTATTGCGCGGACCGACCATGACGAACGGTTCGCCGGCGGCGTTAAACGAATGCAGGTCGAGCAGCACGTCGTGCTGCGCCAGCAAGGGACATAGCCAGTTGGCCACGCGATCCTCGAAATCCTGCGGATCTGGATGGGGAAAGAGATTGCGATTCAAATTGCGCTCGCCGGCCCGCTCGCCTTTGGCGAACGCCAGCGGATTGGTCACCGGCACGAACGTTACGCTGCCGCGCCGGACCGTGAGCATGCCGTCCTCCAGCTGCTGGAGGACGCGCCGGATGGCCTTGGTGCCGCAGGTCTCGTTGCCATGCACGGCACCAGTGACGATCAGGCGAGGGCCCGGCTGCTGCCCGCCGTACTGGCGGCAGGCGAACTGGATGTCTGCCGTTTCTGTCACTGGTGGCCTCATCGGGTTTCAGACTGCGGGCCGAACAGCGCGCTTAGCCTTGCGGGTCGTTGCGGATTTGCGGGTCGTGCGCGAACTTGACGCCGGCTTTGTCTGCAAACTCCAGTGTAACATTGAGCGTCATCTGGGTCGTATTCAAGTCGTTGAAAGTCATCAGCTGGCCATCGACGCTGACGCTTGCCGCGCTGAGCTGACCATTGTCGGCAGGAACGACGGTCATGCCGGTGAACGTGATCGGGTAGCCGCCATCTTCGGCGATCTGATAATTGATGACCGTGTTCTGATTCGTGATGGTCGGGATTTTCGGGATGGTCTCGACGCTGTAGCCGTTAGGGCTGCTTGCATCAGGTTTGACGGAAACCAGGATATTCTGGAACGTGACTGGAATGGAGATCGATTGGGTCATTACGTTGCTTTCTTTGGTTGGTGGGTGGACAAATACTCGAGGTAGGCAGGATCTTTGTAATTCATTTTTTCCAGCTGCTTCATGGCTTGCCTGGCGGCGCCCTGGTCGTTCAGGCAATGGCTGGCCCTGACCCATTGCGACAGCAGGTTGAAGTCGGCGACGCCCTCGATGGAAGGCGGCAGCAGCGCGCGCGCGCGTTGGCAACTCAGGCGGGTGGTGGCGCCGTCGTTGCGGGCCGCGGCGATATCCGCGTCCAGCAGCAGCGCGTCAAACAGATAGTTGCGCAGCAACTGGTCGGTCGGCGCCACCGCATGAATTTTCTGCAGGTCGAGCAGTGCCGGGCGCAACGCGGCCTGGGCGCCCTGATAATTTCCTGCCTGCAACTCGACCGCAGCCTTGCGCTGGATCACGCCGGAAACCAGCATCTGCAGATTGAGCTTGGTCGGTTCGCGTTGCACCAGTGCGGATAAGCGGCTTTCGAGCTGGTTCAGTTCCGCCAGCGCCGCCGACTTGCCGGCGGCCGGTTTTTTCAGGTCGAAGGCCTTGAGCTGGGCGATGTACAGGTCACGTTGCCAGGAGCGGTTGCTGGGGTCCTGACGCACCAAGCCCTCCAGCAGTTCTTCCGCCTTGGCGACATACGCGGCGCTGGTGGCCACGTCGCCCATCACCTGCTTGATCTGCGCCTGATGCAGCCACGCCGAGGCCAGCAGTTTCATGCCGCGCTTATCGTCGTGATTGACATCGTGCAGCGCCTGGAAGATCGACAGTTCGCGCGCGTAGAGCAAGTCCGCTTGTTGCAACTGGCCTAATTGCAGCTTGGCGCTGGCCAGCCAGGAGACGCTGTCGGCCAGGCCGGCCGCGAGCACGTTGTCGCTCGGGCGTTGCGCGGCGGCGCGACTCTTTAACTGAACCGAACGCTCGAACTCCGTGGCGGCTTTCTCCACGTCACCCCGTTGCAGCGCCAGGCTGCCGAGGCTGTTGTGGGCGTAGGATTGTTCGATCCAGCTGTCGGGGTCGCCCGGCGCAATGGCTGCCAACTTGTCGCTATGCAGGCGGTACTCGTTGAAATATTGCTCGGCAGCCTGCCACTCTTTGCGGTCAAAATGGATCTGGCCGAGCCAGAATGCGTTTTCGCCCGCGCTTTTGACCAGTGCGATATCGGCAGGTTTGGCCTTCAGCTGCCGTTGCAGGATGTCGCGCGCGGCAAACAAGGCTGTTTTGGCGCCGACCGGATCGCCGCGCGAAATCTTGACTTCCGAAATCAGCTGCAAAGATCTGACGCGCTGGGCCAGCGCCGCATCGCTATCGTCGACCTTGCTCTTGTCGGACAGATACGTCAGGGCGCGGTTGCTGATGCTGTCGAGCAGGTCCAGCTTGCCGAGCGGCTTGAGCTGGTCTGCAAATTCGCCCAGCATATAGCCCATCAGATTTTCCGCCTCGGCACGGTGTGCTTCGGCCTGGGTTTGGGCGGAACGCGCCGCGAGGCCCAGGCCGCCGGCCAGCAGGGCCAGGCCGGTGACCACGATCATCACCGCCATGCGCACGCGCTCGCCACGGCGCTCGCTTTGGAGCGAGGACTGGATGAAGTTTTGTTCTTGGGGCGTGAGGCCGAAGCCGCTGGTGGCCAGCAACTGGCGCGCCTGGTTGGTCTGGGTGCCGGACGGCAGCAGCATGTCGCGCTTGCGGCCGCTTTCCTGCCAGCGGTTGGCTTGCGCGCTGATGCGGCTGCGCACTTGCAGGGCCTGCCGGTGTTCTTCGATCCATGCCACCACGCGCGGCCAGCGGCGCAGCAGCGCTTCGTGGGCGATGCCGAAGGCCGGCGCGCCGCCTTGCAGGTCGCTGACGAACAGGTGGGCGTCCACCAATGCCTGCACCAGCTTGTTTTCAGCTTCATTGCGCAGCGCCGACCACGGCACGCGGCGCGAACTGACGGTGGCTTCGTCTTCCGCCACCAGCACCAGTTGCGACAGCACGTGGGGCAGGGCGGCGATCTGGGCCGCGCCCAGCGCGGAAATCACCTGCTCGGCGCGGGCGCCGATGGCGCCTTCAAGGCCGCCCATGGCGTGGAAGGCGGCGTGCGTCAGTTCGCCTTCGGGCGTGCGCTGGCGGTACAGCTCTTGCAGGCAGTATTGCAGCAGCGGCAGGCTGTCCGGGCCGGAGCGGGCAGCGTGGCACAGGACTTCGTCCAGGCCTTCGCCGCGCTCGTCGACGGTGTAGCGCAGTTGCGCCACCTGCGCCGGATGGCGCACGATCTGGGCGATGTCGGCGCTGCCGGGCGGCGTCAGGTCGAAGTGACCGCCGCTCAGTTTCAGGTTCATCAGCGCCGGGTAGGACGCCAGATGCGGGTAGAAGTCGTTGCGGCAGGCCAGCACCAGTTGCATGCTGCCCGAGCGCGCCAGCTGGTCCAGCACGTTGATGAAGACCGCGCGCTCGGCATCGCTAATATGCGGCAGCCGGAACACGGCTTCGAAACGGTCGATGAACAGCAGCAGCTGGATGGCCGGCAGTTGTGCCTGCAATTGCTCGATCAGGCCCGGCAGATCGTTGCCCATGCGCTGGGCGAGGGCGGCCGCGCTGGTGTTCTCAAACAGCAGCCTGCCGCCGATTTCGGCATCCAGCAACACGCTGGCCAGGGTTTCCAGCAGGCCGGCCTGGCCCATGTCGGCGCAATCGAGCTGGACGTGCGTGCTGATGGCGATGCCGGAATCAGCCGGCGCGGCGCCGGCTTTCAGCGCCGGAATCAGGCCGGCCTGCACCAGCGAGGTCTTGCCGGCGCCCGACGGCCCCAGCACCAGCACCATCGCGCAGGCGGCCTGGGCTTGCGCCACCACCACTTGCACCAGCTGGTCGACGCTCAGTTTGCGGCCGAAGAAGATGGCGGCGTGTTGTTCTTCAAACGCTTCCAGGCCGCGGAACGGCGAGGCATGCAGCCAGCTCCCCTGGCTGACTTCGTCGTCGTAGCTCAGTTCGGCCAGCAGGCGGTAGCCGCGCTTGCGGATGGTTTCTATATAGCGCGGTTCGGTCGCCGAATCGTCCAGCGCGCGGCGCAGCTGGGTGATGATTTTGTGGATGGCGTTGTCGCTTGGCGAGACGTCGCCCCAGCACGCATCGAGCAGCGTTTCGGCCGACACCACCACGTGCGGATGGCGGCACAGGTACAACAATACGTCCATTGCGCGCGGCTCAAGTTGCCGGTTTAACACCCCGCAACTGAGCGTATTGGTGGCCGGATCGACCCGCCACTCGCCAAAACGAAAACTCTTGTGGTTCACATCCAACCTTCTTTGCGCTCGAATACATTTGTGTAATCAATGACTTAGCAACCGGAAGGTTTTCGGAAGGCCAGTTTTCCATTAGTTGCTTAAAGTCATTACATATAAATACTAACATTATCGACTAAGAAATAGTTGCAGATTCACAGAAACATTTTCAAGCAACCCAGCGGAGAACACATGACTGTTTTAACCGGCGTGAAAGCACCGTTTGAACTGACGCAGTACGCAATAGCAATCAAGCAACAGGGGATCGATTTCGCCATCCGCCATTACACGCATCAGGCGGGCAAGAGTTTGTCGCTGGCCGAGGCGCGTGCGCTGACCGACGCCGGCATCCAGATCGGCGTGGTGTGGGAAACGCCGGATGCCCACCTGAGCTACTTCAGCCGGGCCCAGGGATGTGCCGACGGCGCCGCCGCATATCTGATGGCGCAGTCGGTGATTGCCCAGCCGTCCGGCTCGGCGGTGTATTTCGCGGTGGACTTCCATCCGGGCGAGGCGGAGATTGCCGGCCCGGTCACGCGCTATTTTGAAGGGGTGAACCAGGCTTTCGGCGCCGCCTCGGCGGCCGAGCGCCAGTACCAGGTCGGCGTGTATGGCTCCGGTGCATGCTGCGCTGCGATGATGGCGCAGGGCCTGGCCTCGGTCAGCTGGCTGGCGGATGAGACCGAGGATTACGGCGGCTACAGCCTGCGGCAACTGGACGCCGCGGTGCTGCCGGTCGATGATGGCCAGCGCATCAGCGTGCGCATGGCGTGTAACAGTCCGGAGCGTCCGGCTGGCTTGTTCCGGGTGCTGTAGCGATGAATATCTGCTTTACCGAGACGCCGTCGCGCAAGACGGTCAAACCGTCCAAAACCGTTTTCCTCAACAATACCGGCCAGGATGTGACGCTGAAATTCGTCACCGCGCCGGACCTGGTGCTGAGCGCCTACACGATCAGCACCGGCATCAGCGCCGCCATCGACCACATCCGGCTGGGAATGACGGATTATTACTCCTGCCACAGCCAGAACGTCGCCATTCCAGGCGACTGCACGGCGGTGCTGACCTTGTCCAACAGCGTGCTGACGATGGCGGTGTCCGCCTAATGCATGTCGATCACGTCGAACGGTGACGGGGTGGCGCTGAGAAAGGCGATCAGCGCCCGGGCCCGGTCGCCCATTTCCTCGCGGCGGGTGGCGACGATGGCGTCGCGCAGGCCGGGGATGATTTCGGTGATCAGCGAGTTTTCGTCGTAGGCGGTGACCAGCAGCACGGCCAGTTCGGTGGCGCGGCCGCGGTTGTTGCGCATGCGCTCCTCCAGCACCGCCAGCAGCGCCCGCTGCATGCGCGGCGTCGGATTGGTGATGTAGCCGAACACCAGCGGCGTGTTGCTGATCGCATCGCACAGGCGCTGTTCGATCTGCTCCGGCTTGACGTCGGACGCAATGTCGAAATACGCGCCGTTCCAGCGCGTGCGCTCATACGGGTGACCGGGCGGGAAGGAGTCGGCGGTTTCGAAGCCGAGCATGTGGCTCAGCCGGCGCAGCCATTGAAATAGTATCGGCATCATATGGGTATTTTAACCTGTGTATTGATCCTATCCTTTTGGAAAGGAAGAAATTTCCCCAGTGGAATGAATGTAGAATTCTTCCCAAGCAGGGCGCCCCAAGAATTGCCGCCATTTATCTGACATATCTCCGCAGGAGCAGTGAAATGAAAATGGAAAATTTTAAGATTGGTCATCGGCTGATCGCCGCATTCAGTGTGTTGCTGCTGATGCTGGTGGTCGTGGCGGCATTGGGAGTCAGCCGCATGGCGGCGATCCAGCACGCCATGATCGACATCACCAAGGGCAACGATGTGGAGTCTGCGGCGGCTTCCGCCATGCGCCTCAGCGTCGACGACCGCATGATTGCCCTCCGTAATATCGTGCTGCTGGACGATCCGGCGCAAATGCAGGGCCAAATCGACCGCATCCGCGCGCAGGCGGCGGACTACGCCACTGCCGAGCAAGAGCTGCGGGCCACGTTTGCCGAATATGGGATCGAAGAGGACGAGAGCAAGCTGCTGGCGGATGTCGCCGCGCGCGCGGCGGCGGCGGCGCCGCTGATGGAAAAAGTGCAGGCGCTGGGACTGCGGAATAACAATGCCGAAGCCACCGCATTGCTGATCGGCGACCTGCGCACCATGCAGCAGCAGTGGCAGGGCAGCCTGCAGGCGCTGGTGGAAACCGAAAGAAAGCAAAACGAAGAGGCAACCGCCGCCGCCGACGCCTCCTATGCGATGGCGCGCAATGTCATGGTCGCCATCAGCATTGTCTCGGTGATTTGCGGACTGCTGATCGCCTGGCGCATCACCCGCAGCATCACCGTGCCGATCGGCCGCGCCGTCCACATCGCCCAGACCGTGGCGGACGGCGACTTGTCCAGCGATATCCACGCTCCGGACGGCAGCGATGAAACCAGCATGCTGCTGGCCGCGCTCAAGGCCATGAACGAGAATTTGCGCGTGATCGTCGGCCGCGTGCGCGACGGCACGGATACGATGAAAACCGCCTCGCAGGAAATCGCCTCCGGCAACCTGGACCTGTCGTCGCGCACCGAACAGCAGGCCGGTTCGCTGGAAGAAACCGCCTCGTCAATGGAAGAGCTGACCAGCACCGTCAAGCAGAATGACGACAACGCCCGCCAGGCCAACACGCTGGCGGCGATCGCCACCGAAGTGGCCGGCAAGGGCGGCGCCGTGATCGCCAATGTGGTCGAAACGATGGAAGAGATCAACACCTCGTCGAAGAAGATCGCGGAAATCATCGGCGTCATCGACGGCATCGCGTTCCAGACCAACATCCTGGCCTTGAACGCGGCGGTGGAGGCGGCCCGTGCCGGCGAACAGGGCCGCGGCTTCGCGGTGGTGGCCACCGAAGTGCGCAGCCTGGCGCACCGCAGCGCGGCCGCCGCCAAGGAAATCAAGACGCTGATCAGCGATTCGGTGGACAAGGTCGACACCGGCGCGCGCCTGGTGGACGAGGCCGGACAGACCATGAGCGAAGTGGTGGAAAGCGTGCGCCGCGTCAGCGGTGTGATTTCGGAGATCACGGCGGCCAGCCGCGAGCAAAGCCTGGGCATCGAGCAGATCAACCAGGCGATTATCGAGATGGATGGAGTGACGCAGCAGAACGCCGCGCTGGTCGAACAATCGGCCGCCGCCGCCGAGGCCTTGCAGGATCAGGCCGCCACGCTGTCCGAACTGGTCGGCAAGTTTGTGCTGGCGGTGCCGGTGTCGCGCCGCCTGGCGTTGAGCGCGGCCTGAAACGAAAATAGGCAGCCCCAGGCGCAGGTGGTCCCCGCCTGGTGGCTGTTGTAACTGTTAAACCTGGGCTTCCTCGCCCAGTTTGCCGGCGCGGAAATCATCCACGGCGGCGTGCAGCTCGGCCTGCGTGTTCATCACGAACGGGCCGTATTGCGCAATCGGTTCGTTCAGCGGCTGGCCGGCGATCAGGATGAAGCGGCTGTCCTCGCTTGCCGTGATGACCACGCCATCGGCGTCCTTGGTGTTGGCCAGGATCGCCATGCGGCCGGTCGCCACTGCCTTGCCGTCGATCTCCACCGAACCGCGATAGGTGAAGATGAAGGCGTTATGGCCTTCCGGCAGCTGCTGCTTGAACGGGGCGCCTGCGGGCAGGTGCACGTCCAGATACAGCGGCTCGGTCACTTCGCGCTGCACCGCGCCGTCCACGCCATGGCTGCGGCCGGCAATCACCTTGACCTTGGCGCCTTGCTGCGTTTCAAACGCCGGCACGTCGGCGCCGTTGAAGTCGCGATACCACGGTGCGCGCATCTTGTCCTTGGCGGGCAGGTTCAGCCACAGCTGGAAGCCTTCCATCACGCCGTCTTCCTGCTCCGGCATTTCCGAGTGGATCACGCCACGGCCGGCGGTCATCCATTGCACGCCGCCGTTGGTCAGCAGGCCTTCGTTGCCGGCGCTGTCCTTGTGGCGCATGCGGCCTTCGAGCATATAGGTCACGGTTTCAAAGCCGCGGTGCGGATGGCTCGGGAAGCCGGCGATGTAATCGTTGGCCTGGTCGCTGCCGAAGTTGTCCAGCATCAGGAATGGATCGAGGCGGCGCTGCAAGGTCTGGGTCAACACGCGATTGATCTTGACGCCGGCGCCGTCCATCACGGCCTGGCCGGTGATGATGCGTTCCACGGTGCGTGGGGTATTTACTTGCTCGGTCATATCATTCTCCATTGGTTGGTTGCTGCGCCGCCTGTACTGCCGTGTTGCTTACACCAGGATGGCGTTGATTTCTGCTTCCGCCTGCGATTGCGCCTTGGCCACGGCTTCCGGACCCATGCCCAGACCCTCGGCAAACACGTACTGCACATCGGTCAGGCCCACGAAGCTCAGGAACATCTTGATGTGCGCCAGCTGGGTGTCGGTTGGCGCATCGCGGTGGATGCCGCCACGCGACAGCGCCACGTAGACTTTTTTACCGGTCAGCAGGCCGACCGGGCCGGTTGGGCCGTACTTGAAGGTCACGCCGGCGCGGGCAATCGCGTCGAACCAGGTTTTCAGCTGGGCGGTGATGCCGAAGTTGTAGGTCGGTGCGCCGATCACGACAACGTCGGCAGCTTGCACCTGGGCGATCAGGGCGTCGTCCAGCGCCACGCGAGCGGCCTGGTCGGCGTTGCGCTGGTCGGCCGGGGTGAACAGGGCTTGCAGGGCGACTTCGTCCAGTACTGGATGTGGCTGGGCGGCCAGATCGCGGCGGGTGACGGCGGCGCCTGGATTGGCGGCGCTGATTTTTGCCACCAGAGCATCAGCCAGACGGGTGGATTCGGAACCGTTGCTGCGGGCGCTGGAGTTGATTTGCAGGATGTTCATGGTGTTGCTCCTTGATGTTGGTGAGTGCTGCGTCGATGGAGTAACTTTAACCGTTTCAAATTCGATGCGGAAGCCGTTAAAATGGATAACATTAATCCACTGATGGAACAATCCTATGGAAATCGATCCTGGCGACCTGCTGTTGTTTGCCCGTATTGTGGAATGCGGCAGCTTCAGCCTGGCGGCGGAACGCGTGCAGCTGCCCAAATCGACGGTGTCGCGCCGCATCTCGCTGCTGGAAGGGCAGTTGGGCGAGCGCCTGCTTCAGCGCACCACGCGCAAGCTGGTGTTGACGGAATTCGGCGCCAGCCTGCTGGAGCACGCGCGCAAGGTGGCGGACGAGACCGAAGCGGCCGGCGCGCTGGTGCAGCACCGGCAGGTGGCGCCGAGCGGTTTGCTGCGGGTGTCGATGCCGGCCGACTTCGCCAATGTGGCGGTCAGCGCGGTGCTGGCCAAATTCATGGACCGTTATCCGGCCATTTCGCTGGAGCTGGATCTGTCGCCGCGCCGCGTGGATCTGGTGGCGGAAGGCTTCGACGTCGCCATCCGCATGGGCAACCTGCCGGACGACGCCACGCTGGCGGCGCGGCGCATCACCTTCAGTTCGCTGGCGCTGTACGCCTCGCCGCTGTACACCAATCTGCGCGGCCTGCCCGAACACCCGGATGACTTGTTCAAGCACGATCTACTGAGCCTGCCGCCGCGCCTGAATGGGCTGATACGCTGGAATCTGCTGCGCGGCAAAACCTCGTGGGAGCGCGAGCTGCCGGTGCGGCTGCTGGCCAATTCGCCGGAACTGCTGGTGCGCATGGCCAGCACCGGCATTGGCATCGGCGCGTCGACCGAGGCGATTGCGCGGCCGTATTTGCAGCGTGGGGAGTTGGTGCGGGTGCTGCCCGAGTGGGCGTTCCCGCAGGTGACGGGCTGGGCGGTGTTCCCCGGGCGGCGGCTGATGCCGGCCAAGACCCGGGTCTTCATCGATATGCTGCAGGAAGCGTTCGATACCGGCGCGCCGGGCGGCATGTAGTTACTTCGTCTGCGCCATTTCCTCGCCCAGGCGGACGGGACCGGCTGGCTGCCAGGCGGGATTGAACTTCAGCACATCCTTCTGGAACAGCATGACCACGGTGGAGCCGAGCAGGAAGCGGCCCAGTTCATCGCCTTTTTTCAGCACGATATTCTGGTCGTCGTATTTCCACTCGGTGACCTGCGGCAGGCGCGGTGGATTGACCACGCCGTGCCACACGGTCGCCATGCTGCCGACGATGGTGGCGCCGACCAGGGTCATCACGAACGGTCCGTGGGCGGTGTCGAACACGCACACCACGCGCTCGTTGCGGGCGAACAGGCCGGGGATGCCGCGCGCGGTGGTCGGATTGACCGAGAACAGCTCGCCCGGCACATAGATCATGCGGGTCAGCTTGCCGTCGATCGGCATGTGGATGCGGTGGTAGTCGCGCGGACTCAGGTACAGATTGGCGAAGCTGCCGTGCTGGAACTGCGCGGCCAGTTGCGCGTCGCCGCCGACCAGGGCGGTGGTGCTGAACTTGTGGCCCTTGGCCTGGAAAATCTGGTCGTCTTCGATATCGCCGAACTGGCTGATGCGGCCGTCGACCGGGCAGATATAGGCGGCGTCGGCCAGCGGACGGGCGTCCGGGCGCAGGGCGCGGGTGAAGAATTCGTTGAAGGTCTTGTAGTGGGCGATATTCGGATCGAGCGCCTCGTCCATGTTGACGTTATAGCGGCCGACAAACCAGCGGATCAAGCGGGTGGTATAAGCGCCGCCCTTGGCGCCAGCGACGCGGCCGGCGAAATTGGTCAGCGCTCCCTTGGGGAGCAGGTATTGCGGCAAAACGGCTAAGCGGTCGGACACGGTAGCAATCCATACAAATTGACGATCGCGCATTATAGCGCCCACTCCGGGGTCAGGTCCCCCATTTCAGCATGAGCTCGTGTAGAAATGGGGGACCTGACCCCGGAGTTATCGTTTTCGCGATGAGCGTTTATGAAATTTAGCTAAACACGCGATGTTATTGCTAAATACTGAACATTTTTGTTGGATCAAGGCATAATTTAAGCATCCCAAAACTCGCTCGATCCGTATCATGCCTACTCGTTTGACGCAGATAGCCGCCGCCGTCTTCGCCCTTTGTTCCGCCGCCGTTGCCCATGCCGACATGGAGCAGCCCAAACAGGACGAGATGCAGAAGGTGGAAATCAAAGGTTCCGCCGCCAAATACGACGCGCGCCGCGATGACACCGCCAGCAAGACCGTGGTCAGCAGCGAGGAAATCCAGAAATACGGCGACACTTCGGTCAACGATGTGCTCAAGCGCCTGCCCGGCATCACGATTGGCGGCGCGGCCGGCCGCAGCGGCGGCGAGATCCGCATGCGCGGTCTCGGCGCCGGCTACACGCAGATCCTGATCAACGGCGAACGCGCACCAGCCGGCTTCTCGATCGACAGCCTGGCGCCCGACGTGATCGAACGCATCGAGGTGCTGCGCGCCGCCAGCGCGGAGTTCAGCACCCAGTCCATCGCCGGCACCATCAACATCGTGCTGAAGAAGGCGCTCAAGCCGGCCCAGCACGAACTCAAGCTCACGCAGTCCAGGAGCAGCACCGGCAGCTCACCGGCCGTCAGCCTGCAAATGTCGGACAAGAATGGCGCGACGTCTTATTCGTTTGGCGGCAACGCCTGGCGTTTCAACTATGACCGCACGACGCCGAGCTGGGAAACCGGCAACGGCGCCGATGGCTTGCCGAACGTCGCGCGCGCCATCACCTGGCAGGACATCGGCCATGGCGACGGCTTCAACCTGTCGCCGCGCATCAACTGGAACCTGGACGGCGGCGATACGCTGACCTCGCAATCCTTCCTCAACTACAACCGCTTCGCCAGCACCACCCACAGCCGCACCGAGACCACCCTCGGCGCCGGCCCCGACTACGACCGCATCGACGGCACCTACAGCAACCACAACGGTTTTGGCCGCACCGACCTGAACTGGGTGCACAAGCTGGAGGAGGGCGCCAAGCTGGACGTGAAAGCGGCCGTCAGCGACGCCCGCAACAGCTCGGACTCGCTGCAGGTCGGCGGTAACAATGGCGCGCCGGCGACGCTGGTGCGCACCGTGCATGCGGACAGTTCGGAGCAGGGCTTCAGCACGCAGGGTAAGTATTCGACGCCGCTCACCTTCGGCACGCCGCCCGCCGGCACGGAAGCCACCGAGCACGCGCTGTCGCTGGGCTGGGACGCCGGCGTCACGCAGCGCGACGACAGCCGCGTCCAGCGCGATGCCGATCTGCCGGGCAGCTCGCCGATCAACAGCGACGAAGGTTTCAACGCCAAGGTCACGCGGCTGGCGCTGTACGGCCAGGATGAGTGGAATATCACGCCGCTGTGGTCGGTCTACACCGGCGTGCGCTGGGAAGGCCTGGACACCCGCGCCGACGGCGGCAGCATCGACCCGGTACAAAACCGTTCCAGCGTGCTGAGTCCGCTGATGCAGACGCTGATCAAGCTACCCAACAAGAAAGACCAGGTGCGCGTGGCGCTGACCCGCACCTACAAACCGCCCACCACCGCCGCGCTGATTCCGCGCAAATTCACCTCGACCAACAACAGCCCGACCGAGCCTGACCGTCGCGGCAATCCCAACCTGAAGCCGGAACTGGCGCTGGGCCTGGATGCGTCGTTTGAGCATTACTGGGGCGAGGGCGGCCTGCTGAGCGCTAGCGCCTCGGTGCGCCGCATCGAAAACTATACCCACCAGGGCCTGTTCTTCCAGGACCAGCGCTGGGTCTCGACCGCCATCAACGATGGCCGCGCCGAAACGCGTGGCATTGAGCTGGAAGCCAAGTTTCCGGCCAGCGTGCTGATGGATCACGCGCCCAAGCTGGATCTGCGCGCCAGCGTCAGCCGCAACTGGTCGCGCGTGGAAAGCGTGCCGGGGCCGGACAACCGCCTGGACCAGCAGGTGCCGCTCAGCGCCACGGTCGGCATCGACTACAAGACGCCGGATGGCCAGTTGAGCACCGGCAGCAATTTCAGCTTCCGCAACGGCGGCCTGGCCCGTCTGAGCGGCACGCAGGGCGGCTACACCTCGGTGCGGCGCGATCTGGACGTCTACGCGCTGTGGAAGCTGGACCAGCAGAACAATCTGCGCGTCGCCGTCTCGAATCTGCTGGCGCAGGACTACACCACTGAAAGCCTGTACAGCGACAGCAACGGCACGCTGAACCGCACCACCGTGGCCAACGGCGAAACGCAGTTCCGCGTGACCGTGGAGACCCGCTTCTGACGGTGGTATGATTTCCCGGTGAATTCTTTCGCCGTGGAATGCCCTTGAAGATACCTAAGAGTACGCTGGAGCAATGGCAAGTCCTGCAGGCCATCGTCGAGTGCGGTGGTTATGCGCAGGCGGCGGAAGCCTTGCACCGCAGCCAATCCTCGGTCAGCTATATGGTGGCCAAGTTGCAGGAGCAACTTGGCGTCGAACTGCTGGAAATCGATGGCCGCCGCGCGCGCCTGACCCGCAACGGCGAAGCGCTGCTCAACAAAGCCCGCGAACTGCTGGGCGACGCCTTCCAACTGGAACAACTGGCCGGCAGCCTGGCTGAAGGCTGGGAACCGCAAGTCAGCATCGCGGTCGACAGCCTGTTCCCGGTCGAACTGCTGGTGCAGGTGCTGCGCGATTTCGAACCGTGGGCCAGCCACACCCGCGTCAATCTGGAAGAAACCGTCCTCTCCGGCTCGGAGGACGCGCTGATCGAAAAGCGCGTCGACATCGCCATCGTCAGCCGCATTCCGTCCGGCTTTCTCGGTGATGCGCTGATGGATATCGAATTTGTCGCGGTCGCCCATCCCTGCCATCCCCTGCATACCCTCGGGCGCGAACTGGAACTCGACGACCTTGGCCGCAACCTGCAAATCGTGGTGCGCGATTCCGGCACCTTGAATCCGCGCGACCACGGCTGGTTAAACAGCAATCAGCGCTGGAGCGTCACCAGTCCGCACACCCGGCTGGAAATGATTTGTAATGGAATCGGTTTTGGCTGGCTGGCCGAACACAAGATTAAAAACCAGCTGGAACAAGGCTTGCTCAAGCCTTTACCCTTGCGCGTTGGTCAACGGCGTAAATTGTCTTTATCGCTGGTGGTGGCGAATCCTGAATTAGCCGGACCGGGCACGTGCCGGCTGGCTAATTTAATTCGCAAAGTGGTGGTGGATGGGATACAGTTGCGCCCGTTGTGCGAATGAACCGGCATTTATATTCCCTAAACAGTTGTGGAAAATATCCGTTTTTATAGCTATATTGGTATTTGTTAGGATATATGTGGAATATCTCTGCAAACTTATGGTAAATTGCGCCTATCAAATCTCACACATTGTCACTTGTGGTTTTTTTAAATCCAACCCACCGATAAGAAGGAAATAAGATGACGACTTACCAGGAATACAAAGCGAAGATCGCTGAACTGGAAAATCTGGCTGAAACCGCCCGCAAGGACGAAATTGCGCAGGCAAAAGAGAAAATTGCCACGATCATGCGTGATTATGGCCTGACCATTGCCGATCTGGGCGCTGTAGCCAAAGTCAAGACGTCGAAACCACGCGCTCCGGTGCCAACCAAGTACCGTGACGACGCGACCGGCCAGACCTGGACCGGCCGTGGCCGCGCGCCAAAATGGTTGGAAGGCAAGAACAAAGATGATTATCTGATTAAGTAATTCTTCAGCAAAAGCTGGTAGCCGGGGTTTATATCGATAAACCCGGTACCAGCTTTTTTCTTTTTGGGGCGCACTCCATGCAGCGTAGCCGCTTTGCAGTCTTATTCTCCATCTTAATCGGCGTATTCTCGCCGCCGGCGCAGGCGGCCGATACCCTGTTAAGCCCGGCGCGGGTGTGGACCGGAGAAGGTGCGGCGCACGCGAATTGGTCGGTGCTTATCAGCGGCGGCAAGATCGCCGCAGTCGGCCCCAGCGATAAAATGAATATCCCGGCCGGCGCCGAGCGTATCAGCCTGCCGGACGCGACGCTGATCCCCGGGTTAATGGATTTGCACTCGCACGTGCTGCTGCATCCATATAACGAAACCGCGTGGGATGACCAGGTGTTAAAGGAATCGGTGGAATACCGGACCTTGCTGGCCAGCCGCCACGCGGCCGCGACTTTACAAGCCGGCTTTACCACCTTGCGCGACCTGGGCACGGAAGGCGCGCTGTATGCGGATGTGGCGATTAAAAAAGCGATTAACGACGGCGTGATTCCCGGCCCGCGTTTGTTTATCGCCACCCGCGCGATTGTCGCCAGCGGCAGCTATGGACCGTCGCCGCGCAGCTACCGCGACGACGTCGACCTGCCCCAGGGCGCACAGGAAGCCAGCGGTGTTGACGAAGTCGTCAAGGCGGTGCGCGAGCAGGGCGCGCGCGGGGCGGACTGGATCAAGGTCTACGCCGACTACCGTACCGGCGTCGATGGCAGCTCGCGCGCCACCTTCACCCAGGCCGAACTGAACGCGCTGGTGCAGACCGCGCACGAATCGGGCCGCAAGGTGGCGGCCCACGCCAGCACCGACGAGGGCATGCGCCGCGCCACGCTGGCCGGCGTCGATACCATCGAGCACGGCTACGGCGGCAGCGAAGCCACGTTCAAATTGATGGCCGAGCGCCACGTGACCTATTTCCCGACGCTGACGGCGCCGGAAGCCACCAGCGAATACTTCCAGAAATACCAGCGCAGCAACTGGCAAACCGCGCCAACGCCGGCCATGCAGGCCGCCGCGCGCGCCTTCCAGCTGGCGCGCAAGCTGGGCGTCACGATCGGCAACGGCAGCGATGTCGGCGTGTTTGCCCACGGCGACAACGCGCGCGAGCTGGAGTGGCTGGTGCGCCTCGGCATGACGCCGGTGGAAGCCTTGCGCGCCGCCACCATGGTCAACGCGGCGGTGCTGGACCAGTCCGCCACGCTGGGACAGATCCGCGAGGGCTATCTGGCCGACGTGGTGGCGGTGCAGGGCGATCCGACGCAAGATATCGCCGCACTGCGCAAAGTGCAATTTGTGATGAAAAGCGGAACGATTTTCCGCCGCCCGTGAACCGGGGCCAGCCATTTCGTGCGATGATAGCGAAATGCCATCCATCCCCCTTTTTCCGCTGAAAACGATCCTGTTCCCTGACGGGCATCTGCCGTTGCAGGTGTTTGAAGTGCGTTATCTGGACCTGGTGAAGCGCTGCATCGCCAAGGGGGAAGAGTTCGGCGTGGTCTCGCTGCTGGACGGCAGCGAAGTGCGCGTGCCGGACCAGCACGAAACGCTGTCCGCCGCCGGCACCATGGCGCGCATCATCGACTGGACCGCGCCGCTGCCGGGCCTGCTGCAAATTTCCTGCATCGGCACCACGCGCTTCCAGGTCAAGTCCGCCGAACAGCTCAAGCATGGCTTGTGGATGGCCGACGTGGACGAGGTGGCCGAAGACATGGTCGTGCCGATTCCGAGCGAACAACAGGACGTGGCCAACGCGCTGGGCGCGCTGATCCGATCACTACAGAAAAAACAGATTTCCACCGCCAATATGTCGCTGGCGCCGCCGTACCGGCTGGACGAAGCCGGCTGGGTCGCCAACCGCTGGTGCGAATTGTTGCGGCTGGATCTGGAGGAAAAGCAGCGCCTGCTGCTGCAGGAAAATCCCGTGCTGCGCCTGGAACTGGTGCAGGACGTGCTCAGCGAAAACGGCCTGCTGGATTAACCGGCATGCGCCTCGCTGGCGTCTTCCAGCGCATGGATACGCACCGACCACATCACGCCCGCCGCCAGCAGCACCATGGCGGCGATCTCCAGCCCGCGCGGCAGCTGCTGCTTGTAGATGAAGCCGTACAGCAGCGCGAACAACGTCTCGAATAAAATCAACTGACCGGACAAGGTCAGCGGGACCTTGCGGCTGGCCACATTCCACAGATGGTTGCCGATGGCCGACGCGCCCAGTGCGATCACGCCGTTGACGATCCAGAACAGCCCCCAGTCGCGTCCGCTGGCGGCGCCGGCCGCGCCGGTCACTTCGCCATGGAACAGCGCGAAGGCCACCAGCGTGATCACCAGCGCAATGAGGCCGCTGGAAACGCCGTACAGGGCCGACCACTCGCCGCTGCTGAAATGCGGATTGCGCTTCAGGTAGCGCGCATTATCCACCGAGTACCAGGTCCAGCAGGCCAGCGCGCCGGCCGCGCACGCCACGCCCAGCAGCTTGCTGGCCAGCGGCAGGCCATTGCCGGCGTCATGGGTGAAGACATCGACATTGATGCAGGCGATGCCGGCCGCGACCAGCAGCAAGGGCAGCAGCAACTGCCGCAGCGGCACCGAGCCGTGGTCCTTGTGGCCGATCAGCGTGACCGAAATCGGCAGCACGCCGATGATCAGCGAGGTGGCCGCCACGCCGGCGAATTTCACGCCCAGCGCCAGCAGCATGTAGTAGACGATGTTGCCGGCCAGCGCATGCTTGACCATGGCGACGAGGTCGGCGCGATCCAGCCGCCGCAGCAGCGCCGGCAGCCGCGAGGACATCATGACGGCGGCGATCAGGCCATAGCAGAGATAGCGGCCGCATGCCATTTCCAGCGGCGTGAAGGCGTTCAGGAACACCGGCGCCACGAACACCATGCCCCACAGGGCTCCGGCCAATAAACCGCACAACACGCCACGCCACATCGCACACTCTTTCCAAAGCACAAGTTTCAAAATAACCATAGAGTGTCGCATATCTGCGTACATTTTGGAGGATTTATCATGTCCGACCAAACGACTCTGGAGGTGCTGCGCACGCATGCGCTGCCGCTTCGCACTGACGACGACCTCGACGCGGTGGTCGATCATATCGGTGATGCGCCGCTGGTGCTGATGGGCGAAGCCAGCCACGGCACCAGCGAGTTCTACCAGTTGCGCGCGGCCCTCAGCAAACGCCTGATCGTCGAGCGCGGCTTCGACGCCATCGTGGCCGAGGCCGACTGGCCCGACGCCTTGCAGGTCAGCCGTTTCGTCCAGCTCAGCGGCGGCGACCAGACCGCCGACCAGGCCATGGCCGGCTTCGAGCGCTTTCCGCAATGGATGTGGCGCAACGTCGACATCGTCCGGCTGCTGTACTGGATGCGTCTGCACAACGAGCATGTGCATGCGCCCAACCGCCGCATCGGTTTCTACGGCATGGACCTGTACAGCCTGCAAAAATCGATGCACGAGGTGGTGCGCTACCTCGACCGCGTCGATCCGGAAGCGGCCAACCGCGCACGCGAGCGCTACAGCTGCATCGACCACATGGCGGCCGATCCGCAGTTCTACGGCCAGGCCGCCGCGCTGGGCCTGCGCACCGATTGCGAGAGGGAAGTGGTGCACCAGCTGGCGGACATGAATTCCCAGGCGGCCAGGCACCTGAGCACCTCAGGCGGCGTGGTGCCGGACGAACTGTTCTACGCCCAGCAGAACGCGCGCGTGGCGCAGAATGCCGAGCGCTACTACCGCACCATGTTCGGCGGCCGCGACGAATCGTGGAATATCCGCGACACGCACATGGCCGACACGCTGGAAGCCTTGCGCATGCACCTGAGCGTGCGCAAGGGCGGTCCGGCGCGGCTGGTGGTGTGGGCGCACAATTCGCACCTGGGCGACGCGCGCGCCACCGAGATGGGCCGGCGCGGCCAGCTCAATCTGGGCCAGCTGATGCGCCAGCGCTGCGGCGCCGACGCCGTCTACCTGCTGGGCTTCAGCACCCACGACGGCACGGTGACGGCGGCCAGCCGCTGGGATGGCGCGGCCGAGCTGAAGCGGGTGCGGCCGTCGTTGCCGGGCAGTGTGGAGGCGCTGCTGCATCAGTTGAGCGCGGTGGAGCCGCAGCGCCTGGCGCGCTTCATGTTGCCGCTGCGCGAGCGGCCGGAGGTGGTGGCGGCGTTGCCGAAGTCCTTGCTGGAACGCGCGATCGGCGTCATCTACCGGCCGGAGACCGAGCGGCTCAGTCATTATTTCGAGGCGGACGTGGCGCGCCAGTTCGACGCCGTCATCCACGTCGACCACAGCAGCGCGGTCAGGCCGCTGGAGTCGTCACCGCACTGGGTGCTGGATGAATTTCCGGAGACATATCCATCTGGATTGTAGCGGCCAGCACCAGCGCCACGTTGAGCAGCACGGTCAGGCCGAACTTGATCTGGAAGCTGGTCTTGCTGGATTTGTGGCGCAGCAGCTGCTGCGCCAGCAGGCCGCCGGGCCAGCCGCAGAACAGTCCGAGCAACAGCAAGGTGCGTTCGGCGATGCGCTGGCGGCGTTCGACGGCGGCCGCCTTGTCGAGCGCGTAGGCGATGAAGCAGGCCACGCTGGCGACGCCGTAGAACGACGCCAGCCACAGCAGGTTGAGCGCGATCAGAAGTAGCGCAGGCCGAGGGCGGCCTTGACTTCGTCGGCGGTCTGCGCCGCCACTTCGCGCGCTTGCATGGTGCCTTCCTTCAGCAGCTGCATGATGTAGCCCTTGTCTTTTTCCAGCTCTTCGCGGCGGGCGCGGATCGGCGCCAGCATTTCCTGCAGCACCAGTTCCAGGCGTTTCTTGACGATGGAATCGCCCAGGCCGCCGCGCACGTAGTGGGCCTTCATTTCTTCCAGCTTGTCCTTTTCAGGATCGAAGGCGTCCAGGTAGATGAAGGCGACGTTGCCTTCCAGGTGGCCGGGATCTTCCACGCGCAGGTGCAGCGGGTCGGTGTAGACCTTCTTGACGGCGGCGGTGATTTCGGCCGCGCTGGCGCCCAGGTTGATGGTGTTGCCCAGCGATTTGCTCATCTTGGCCTTGCCGTCGATGCCCGGCAGGCGGCCCAGGTCCGGCACCAGCGCCTTGCACTCGACCAGGATTTCCTTGTCGGCGATGCGGTTGAAGCGACGCACGATTTCGTTGGTCTGCTCGATCATCGGAATCTGGTCTTCGCCGACCGGCACCAGCGTGGCCTTGAAGGCCGAGATGTCGGCGGCCTGCGAGGCGGGGTAGGTCAGGAAGCCGGCCGGAATGTCGCGCTCGAAGCCGCGCAGGGCGATTTCGGTCTTGACGGTTGGATTGCGCTCCAGGCGGGCCACGGTGACCATGTTCAGGTAGTAGAAAGTCAGCTCGGCCAGTTCCGGGATCTGCGACTGGATCAGGATGGTGGACTTGGCCGGATCGATGCCGACCGCCAGGTAGTCCAGCGCCACTTCGACCACGTTGCGGTGCACCTTGTTGGTGTCGTCCATGTTGTCGGTCAGGGCCTGGGAGTCGGCCAGCATGATGAATTGCTTGAACTGGTGCTGGTATTCGACACGGTTGCGCAGGCTGCCGACGAAGTGGCCGAGGTGCAGCGGACCGGTCGGACGGTCGCCGGTCAGGATGATTTGCGGGCCTTTTGGTGCGGTCGGTACGGCGGCGGTTTGTGGCTGGTCAGGCAGACTCATCAGGGTTCCTTTGCGTTGCCCAGGTCCGGCGCTTGGATGTAAAAACGCCACCAGACGAGGGCGGCGTTGATAAAAATATCACATCACTATGGGTAGACAGTGGCCGCTCGCGCTAGGAGCGGCGCCAATACGTGCGGGTGTGAAGGAGGGCGTAAAAAATCATGGCCGTATGGTTGCAGTTTGGTGGCGGTCTGTCAAGGTCAGGAACCAATTTGTGCGGGAGGCGGTCTAAGCTGAAAAGGAGAATAAGATAGCTAACAATTTCAACATGGTGGCGTTCATGGACTCACTGGTGGAAGGCGGATTTACCGAGCGGCAGGCGAAAGCGCTCGCCACGGCCCTGTACCATTTAATTGATAGCCATCTGGTCACCAAAGATTATCTCGACGCCCGGCTGGCCGAATTCCGTATCGACTTCAAACTGGAAATGGCGACGATGAAATCCGATTTGATTCAATGGATGTGCGGCGTCGTCATCGTCCAGACCGGAATGACAGCAGTGCTGTTCAAGCTGTTGCATTAGCTATTGGCGCGGCCGCACGCTGTCGGTCAGCACTTCCGGGCGGAAGTAGTGCAGGTAGCCTTCCATCACGTGGTTGGACTTGCCGGCTTTCTCCAGCGCGTCGCGCAGGATGGCGAAGTCTTCCGGCTTGAGCGCGTTCGACAGGTAGGCGCCGCTCTGGCGCCATGGCAGCTCCGGTATCGCCTCCGTGCGCAGCTTTTCCTGCAAGCCTTGCACCCGGTGGTCGCGGCGGATCGCGCCGGCCATCAGGCTCGGTCCCATGATGGTGAGGTCGGCCGATCCCATGTTCAGCAGCCGCGCCACGCCGATCACGTCCACCTCGACAAACAGCCGGCCCTGTTTCTGCAGCTCCTCGATCAGCGCCGAATACTGCTCGCCATAGTCGAAGCCGCGCACCACCGCCACGCGCAGCTCGCGCCGCGCCAGCAGCTCCTGCGCGTTGGCGATCGGCGCGCGGCTGGACTTCACCGAGATCAGCATCGCCCGGTGGTTAATCATCGGAATGAAGGTGCCGATCTGGTCGCGGTCCGCCGTGCGCGACGCCGGTGCCAGCAGGTCGGCGGTGCCGCTCTTGAACATCGCCACCTGGCGCGCGCGCGGCACCACCACGAAAGTAAACTGGCAGCCGATCTTCGGCGCCATGCTGCGCAGCAGGTCCGGATAAATACCTTTCACATGCGTGCCATCGATAATCACGCTGGCGCCGTTGGCCGACACCGGCATGGCGATTTCGCGCGAGCAGCCGGTGGCGCCGGCGCTGTGGGCGGCAAGACTGGCGGCACAGGCCGCGATGATGACGCGCAGCTTCATGCCGCTACCTCGTGTTGGTTGAAATAACGCTGCGCCACCAGCACCGCCACCGCCTGCATGGCGGCGCACAGATAAAACGTGCTGCCGACGCGCCAGTCGCTGGACGCCAGATGGCTGACCTCGCCCAAAATCGCCGAGCCGAGCAGCGGCATGAAGATCACGCCGACGCTGCTGATCGATTGCAGCGATCCCATCAGCTCGCCCTGCTGGTCGGCCGCCGTGTCCTTGGAAATAATGCTTTGCAGGGCGGGGCCGATGGCAAACGACAGCACATTGCACAGGATCAGCACATACATCATCCAGCCATGCGTGGCCAGGCCGTACAGCAGATAGGTCACGCAACCGGAGAGCATGCCCAGCTGCGCCAGCCGCACCTCGCCGAAGCGCTTGATCAGCAGCCCCAGCAGCCCGGCCTGCACCACCGCCGCCGTCAGGCCGACGCAGAACAGCGCCGCGCCGTTCTCGCCCGGCGTCCAGTTGAAGCGGAAGGTGGTGTACAGCACCCAGGTGGTTTGCAGCATCATGGCCGCCAGCGTCACCAGCGTGTAGGTGACGATCAGGCCGCGGATATCGGTACGCCGCGCCAGCTTGACCAGCGCCGCCAGCGGATTGATCTTCGACAGCCTGAACGGCGCGCGGCGCCCGGCCGGCAGCGATTCCGGCACCGCGAAATAGCCGTACACGAGGTTGGCGGCCGACAATCCGCCCGCCACATAGAACGGCAGGTGCAGGTCCACCGTGCCCAGCAGCCCGCCCAGCATCGGCCCGCAGATAAAGCCCAGGCCGAAAGCGGCGCCGATCTTGCCGAAGCTCTTGGCGCGGTTTTCCGGCGTCGACACGTCCGACGCGTAGGCCGACGCCACCGACATACTGGCCGACGACATGCCGCCGATCACGCGGCCGATGAACAAACAGGCCAGGTTGGGCGCCCAGGCGGTGGTCAGGAAGTTGACGCTCATGCCGGCCATCGAATACAGCAGCACCGGGCGGCGGCCGACGCGGTCGCTGATGGCGCCCAGCATCGGCATGAAGATGAATTGCATCAGCCCGAAGACGGCGCTCATCATGCCGTACCAGTAGGCCTGGTTTTCGCGCGTGCCGGCGAACTCGCCGACCAGCGCCGGCAGTACCGGCACGATCAGGCCGATCCCCAGCATATCGATGAAGACGCAGATCAGGACAAAATTCAGGTTGCCGGCGGCCGCCGGCGCCGCAGGTGCAGCAGGTGTGTTCATGGGGACTCGATCGACGTGTTACGGCGCGGCCGGGCTGGCGGCCCACTCGGCGATGAAGTTGTCGCGGAAGGCGATCAGTTCGTTGAGCCGGTTCTCGGCCAGGCGGCGGCCGGCGGCGGTCTGCATCTTGCCGGGCAGGGTGGCCAGCTTGGTGTCGATGTGGTCGAGGGCGTAGGCTTTTTCGTCGAGGTCGCGGTGCAGCGCCATCGGATCGTCGGCGTGCGCCAGCGCCGTGCCCATGCGGCCGGCCGTGTAGAACAGCCGCGCCAGGCCGACCGCGCCCAGCGCATCGAGCCGGTCGGCGTCCTGCACGATCCTGGCTTCGATGGTTTCCGGCCGGATGCCGGCGGAAAAACTATGGCTTTCGATGGCGTGGGCGACGGCCGACAGCTTGTTCGGCGGGAAATCCAGCTCGGCCAGCTGGCGGCTGGCCAGCAGCGCCGCCTTGCGCGAGGCCAGATGGCGTTCGGGATCGTTCTTTGGCAGGTTGACCAGGTCGTGCAGATAGCAGCCGGCCAGCACGATCAAGGCGTCGGCCTCGGGATAATCGTCCAGCAGCAGGCTGGCGTTACGCCAGACGCGGTGCAAATGGTTGGTATCGTGGGCGCCATCCATCCCCTGCGCCGCGGTGGCCAGGGCGACCAGGCGCGGATGCCAGCTACTGAGCAAGCTATTCATCTATTTCCCTGAAAATATACGACGATTTAGTGCAAATCATACATGCTTGGCGAAGCTTGTGCAGAGGAAAAACCATGGCAGAACTGGCAATCTAGAAATTGCCATAAGTCTATTTGTTGCTTGACTGCATTTTTTTGGTGCTATTGATCTTGACTTGCGGTAACATTAGGCATAGTCACTACGCATTGAAGGAAAACCCATGTCTAACGTAAGCGAACTGCACGCGACGTCCCCTGCCGGCGAATATCTGGCCTTTACCCTGGGCCAGGAAGAGTACGGCATCGACATTCAAAAAGTCAGCGAAATCCGCAGCTACGAAACCCCAACCCGCATCGCCAACGCCCCGGAATTCGTCAAGGGCGTGGTCAATCTGCGCGGCATCATCGTGCCGATCGTCGATATGCGCATCAAGTTCAACCTCGGCACCCCGACCTACGACCAGTTCACCGTGGTCATCATCCTCAACATCGGCCACCGCGTGGTCGGCATGGTGGTGGACCGCGTGTCGGACGTCACCACGCTGTTGCCTGAACAGATCAAACCGGCACCGGAAATCGGTTCGGCCCTGAATACCGATCACATTGTTGGCCTGGGCACCATCGAAGAGCGTATGCTGATCCTGGTCGATATCGACAAGCTGATGTCCAGCGCCGATATGGGCCTGATCGAAAGCACGGCCCTGGCCGCGTAAGCGCCAGCGTCCATCGCGCCGGGCAGGACCCGATGCTGATCCCGTTGTTTTGTTTTTGATTTACTCCGAGAGGTAGGTGCAAGAATGAATATGTTGGCGAATATCAGTATCGGCAAACGCCTGGCGCTGGGTTTTACCGTCATTTTGGCGTTTGCGGTGCTGATTACCGGCATCAGTGTGTGGCGTCTGCAAGGCGTGGCCTCGGCCACCAGCGAAATGATGCAGAACCCGCTGGCCAAGGAACGCATGATTTCCGACTGGTCCGGCAAGATCGACAGCGGCATCCGCCGCACCACCGCCATCGCCCGCAGCAGCGACCAGTCGCTGGGCACCTATTTCGCCGAAGAGTCGAAGGCCTCGTCCGCCGCTTCCAGCGAACTCCAGAAGAAAATCGAAACCCTGATCACCGATGCCGATGAAAAGGACCTGTTCGTCCGCATCGGCGAACAGCGCAAGGTTTACCTGTCGTCGCGCGACCAGATCAACAAGCTGAAGACCGCCGGCGAACTGGACGAAGCAACCAAGATTTTTGAAAACGTTTTCCGTCCCGGCACCGCCAAGTACCAGGAACTGATTGTCGAACTGCTGAAAATGCAGCGCGCGAAGATCGACGCCGCCGCCCAGCACATCGAAGACATCGCCAACAGCAGCCGCCGCCTGCTGTTCATCCTGGCCGCGCTGGTGCTGGCCTTCGGCGCCACCGCCGCCTGGCTGCTCACCACCGGCATCGTCCGTCCGCTGCAGGAAGCGGTGGAAGCGGCGCGCCGCGTCGCCAGCGGCGACCTGACCGGCCAGATCGACGACAGCGCCAAGGATGAAACCGGCCAGCTGCTGTCGGCCCTGAAGGAAATGAACACCAGCCTGCTGGGCATCGTCACCGAAGTCCGCACCGGCACCGACCACATCACCACCTCCTCGAGCGAAATCGCCCAGGGCAACCAGGATCTGTCGCGCCGCACCGAGCAGCAGGCCGGCGCGCTGGAGGAAACCGCCTCGTCGATGGAGGAACTGACCTCCACCGTCAAGCACAACGCCGACAACGCCCGTCAGGCCAACCAGCTGGCGGCATCGGCCGCGCAGGTGGCCGTGAAAGGCGGCGCCGTGGTGGCGCAGGTGGTGGGCACCATGGATTCGATCAACCAGTCGTCCAGCAAGATCGTCGACATCATCGCCGTGATCGACGGCATCGCCTTCCAGACCAACATCCTGGCGCTGAATGCCGCCGTGGAAGCGGCGCGCGCCGGTGAGCAGGGCCGCGGCTTTGCGGTGGTGGCGTCGGAAGTGCGCAACCTGGCGCAGCGTTCCGCCTCGGCCGCCAAGGAAATCAAGGCGCTGATCGGCGACTCGGTGGAGAAGGTCAACCAGGGCAGCAAGCTGGTGGCCGACGCCGGCGTGACGATGGACGAAATCGTCGCCAGCGTGCACAAGGTCAGCGACATGATCTCGGAAATCACCGCCGCCAGTACGGAACAAAGCGCCGGCATCCACGAAGTCAATCAGGCCATCGGCTCGATGGACGCGGTGACCCAGCAGAACGCCGCGCTGGTCGAGCAGGCCGCTGCGGCGGCGGAGTCCATGCAGCAGCAGGCGGCCGCGCTGGCGCACGCCGTCAGCGTGTTCAAG
Organism: Duganella alba; assembly: GCF_009674495.1. Classification (GTDB taxonomy): domain Bacteria; phylum Pseudomonadota; class Gammaproteobacteria; order Burkholderiales; family Burkholderiaceae_D; genus Rugamonas; species Rugamonas alba. The sequence goes on from NZ_WKJN01000022.1 coordinate 33,524, forward strand.
GTCGACGGCACGCCGCGCCTGTCGCAGGCGCGCAAACCGCTACAAATAGCTCGCAGCGTCTGAGCTTTTCACGTAACATTGCCTTTTTGGCTATGTGCGTGGGAGCGTGATGCGATATTTTCTGTTGGTGTTGCTGGCGGCCCTGGCGCCGCTGGTCCGGGCCGAAACCGGGTTTGCCAATCTTGAACGGGGGCCGCACAGCGTCGGCTTCCGCCTCGTCCAGCAATACGATTATTCGCGCAGCTATCGCGAGAAGAACGATGTCGTCAACGGCCAGCCGTTCGCCGGCGAACGCGCCCGGCCGGTGCAGACGCTGATCTGGTATCCCGCCGCTTCCGGCGCCGGCACGCGCCTTCCTTATTCCGACTATATCCGCACCGAGGCGACCGACATCGACTACGGCCGAGCCAAGTCCGACGTCGACGCCTTCATGGCGGCCCAACTCAAATCGGCCAGTGCGGCCATTGGTGAGGCACAGGCCCGGGCCAAATTCTCCCAGCGCATGTGGGCGGTGCGCGATGCCGCGCCGCTGGCGGGCAAATATCCGGTGGTGGTGTATGCGCCCGGCGGCGGCAGCCCCGCGCACGAAGCGGCCGATGTCGGCGAGTACCTGGCCAGTCATGGCTATGTGGTGATCGTCAGCCGCAACCTGGGCACGCGCAGCTACCTGATGACGGTCGACCGCGAAGGCGCCGAAACGCAGGCGCGCGACATCGGCTTCCTGGTCTCCTACGCGCATACGCTGCCGTTTGCCGATACCGCGCATATCGCGGCGGCCGGCTGGAGCTGGGGCGGCATGACCAATCTGTTTGCGGCGGCCGACGACAACCGCATCGCCGCCGTCATCAGCCTCGATGGCACGCGCGAGCCGGACCTGACCAGGATGCTGCCGGTGTCGCGCCTGACGATTCCGTGGCTGTACATCTCGCGCAAGCTGGCCACCATTTCGGAGCTGAACAAGCGCGGCATCGAGAGCTCATTCAGCCTGCTGAACGCGGCGCGCCACATGCAGCTGTACCAGGTGGTGATGCAGCCGATGGTGCACGTGGATTTTTCGCCGGAAGCGCTGCGCTTCCAGCCGCCGTCGCACTTCGAGGACTACACGCGCGAGGAGGTGGAGCAGGCCTACTACTGGACCGCGCGCTACATGCTGGCGTTTGTCGATGCCTATCTGAAGAACGATGCGGCCGGCCTGGCCTTCGTGCAGCGCTCGCCGACGCAGAACGGCGCCCCGCGCCATATGGCCTTGTACGAACCGCGCGCAGCCGATACTGGTCCGGTGGCCACGCGCGCCGGCTTCGCCGCCGAACTGGCGAAGCGCGGCTTCGATCACGCGGTGGAGATCTACACGACGCTGCATGGCCGTGACGGCACATTCGTGTTGTCCGAGTCCGACATCAACGCCTGGGGCTACGAACTGCTGCGCTCCGACAGGCAGGCCGCCGGCGTGGAGATCTTCAAGCTGGGCGTAACGCTGTACCCGAACGCCAGCAATCTGCACGACAGCCTGGCCGAAGGCTACGAAGCGCTGGATAACAAGCCATTGGCCATCGCCAGTTACCAGCGTTCGTTGGAACTCGATCCCAGCAACGGCCACGCGGTAGCACGGCTGAAAGCGCTGAAATGAAAACGTATCGCGCTGCGTGCGCCGCCATCGGTCTGCTGATCGCCAGCGCCGGCCTGGCCGCGCAGCAGTATCCGAACACGTCCACTTTCGGCGTGCCGTTCTCCAAGGACGAGCCGTGGTATCAGCAATGCATGCGGGTTGCCGACCTGGGCGAAACGCCGCCCAAGACCGCTGGCGGCTGCCACGCCGGCGAGCTGTATTACGCCAGGCGCAGCCAGGCGGTGACCTCGCAGGGCGAGTGGGACCAGGTGCGCGCATGCGCCGTTGCCGGCTCGGACAACGCAGTGCTGATGATGTTGTATGCGAATGGCTTCGGCGTGCAGCGCAATACCGACATCGCGCTGCACTACGCCTGCCAGCTCGACTTCATCGCCAAGGCCGAGATGGAGGCGCGGGTCGAGCATCTCACTTCGGGCAGGACCGGCAAGGCGCCGTTCGACCAGTGCGACGACATCACCAGCGGCTACATGGGCGGCATTTGCGCGTCGATCCGCGAAGACCTGAACAAGCAGGTGCGTGATGCGCGCCTGGAGCGCGTGACGAAAAAGCTGACGCCAGCCGGCCAGGAGGCCTTCACCAAACTGCGCGCTGCGGCGGAGCGCTATCTGGACGCCGCCCATGATGAAGTGGACGGGCGCGGCACCGCCGCCAACGCCATGGCGTCGCAGCATATCGGCAAGCTGCGCGAGCAGTTCATGCAGGCGGTCCTGGACGCCGCCGGCGGCAAGCTGCCCGCCGCGTCGGCCGCCGCCTACGCGGAGCGCGACGCCAGATTGAACGAGGCCTATAAAGCCGTCATGGGGATTTCGTCCACACAGGAGGGATGGCCGGACCGGATCGGCGACTCGACCATCAGCCACGCGGCGGTGCGCGACACGGAACGCCGCTGGCTGGCCTACCGTGACGCCTTTACCGCGTTTGCCGCCAGGCTGCCATCACCGCCCGGCGCCGCCGCCGTCAAACTCCTGCTGACCAACCAGCGCATCGCCCAATTGAACAGTCTCGCACGGAATTAGTGCATCGTCGGCGCGATTGAGGTAGAGTGGCTGCAGGTGGTCGGGGAGACGATAATGTCGATTATCATTCACACAAAACGCAGCGCCGGCATGGTCCTGGGCGATTTTTTCGCCCTGGTCGGCATCATGGCGGCCATGACCGGCAGCCAGACCTTCGGCGGCTTCATGCTCATCAGCGGCATCGGCATCTACGCCACCACGGCAGCGACCCGCTGGGCCATTGCGAAAATAGCCTCGCTCTGGCGCGGCAGCTAATTGTGAGCGTCGATGGCCTGTTGCGACAGGCGGTCCGCATCGCCGTTGCGGTGACGCGGCACCCAGCGTAGCGAAACATCTCCCAGCATTGCCATCAACGCCGTCACCCGCTGACGGTGCTCTTCCAGCCCCTTGGCGCCGCGCGCCGCGCCGAGATTCACATCATTGATGACAACCTGGCTGTCGCCGTGCACCGCCAGCGCCGTCGCGCCGTTGTCGCGGGCCGCTTCCAGCAACGCCGTCAAGGCCAAATACTCCGCCTCGCTGCTGTTGCCGTGTCCCGCGCGGCGGCTGATTTCCACCCGCTGCCCATCCGGCCCGCAGAGCAGGGCGCCGATGCCGATCTGGCCGGGATTCGGATGCGCCGAGCCGTCGAACCACCCGCGCCAGCCCGCCGTGGACGGCTGCATGGCGGCCTTGCGCGCCGCCACCCTGTGCGCGCTGACCGCCAGCCTTGCCTGCCGGCGCTCCTCGTCACGCAGACGCAGCGCCTCGCGCTCGGCCAGCAGATGCGCCAGTCCCAACGCACCGGCGGCCAACGTCAGCACCTGCAACAGCGCCTGCGGCTCGCTCAACTGCATGCGCGCCGCCAGACGACGCGCGGCCACGCGCTCGCCCTTGAAGGCGGCCGTGGCCAGCGTTTCAAACTCCGGATTGCTCATCAATCGCGACGACGGTTGTCGGGATGCTGGTCGTAGCGGTTAGGCACGCCGTCGCCATCGCGGTCGCGGTCATAGCGGTTCGGGATGCCGTCATGGTCCTTGTCGCCGCGGCCGCGATTGTCGCCACGGTTGTCGTGACGGTCGTAGCGGTTGGGGATGCCGTCGTGATCGCGGTCGCCGTTCGGGCCACGGTCCCAGCGCGCTTCTTCGCGATACCAGTGGCCATCGCGTTGCGTCCAGCGCGGCGCGTTGTAGACATAGCCCGGACGCGAGGCGATCCAGCTGCCGCCTATCCATTCGTGGCGGTTGCCGCGCCATGCCCAGTAACCCGGAGCCCAGATATAGCCTGGACGCGGCGAAGGAATGCGCTCATAGCGTGGCGGCGGCGGTGCGACGGTGATGTAGTCCACGCGCGATGGCCCGCCGACGACCACCCAGCCGCCCGGATCGAAACGCCAGCCGCCGCCGTCGCGGATCCACTCGGCCTGGCGCCAGCTGCTGCCGACGCGTTCACGCTCCCAGTGGCCGCCCAGCCATACGTGGCGGTGGCCGTCCCAGTTCCAGTATCCCGGCGCCCAGACGTAGCCGCGGCGCGGCGCAGGCAGGCTTTCAAAACGCGGTGGCGGTGGGGCGTTGCCGATGACGACGCTGACGCCGACTTGTGCGGAGGCGATGGTTGGCACGAACGCTGCGGCGCTCAGCGCAAGCAGGGCAGTGGCGAAAATTGGCTTGATCATGATGAAGTCCTCCGTTTTTGTAATCGCGCTGCTTACTGCGCATGGGATGAACTATATCAAGCGGAAAAACGCGTGGTGCTGAATGATGCAACTTTTTACATATGACACAAAGCTGTGTACAGTCATTGTGCGATGGCGAACAGAGAGCCGCCGGAGAGTGCTTCGCCTGTTACGCGGCCGGCGTACAGGCGAAGGGGAGGCGGGCGTTCAAATTTTGCTCTCTTTGGCGCTGGTGTCGGCGGCCATGGTGGTGGCGCGTTCTTCCAGGACCGATTGCAGTTTCTGCTCAGGCGTGAGGCGCTTGGCGCTGACCACGACCACTTGCATGTTGGCGTCGGCGGCGTTGACCGGCGTGGTTTCCAGTGCGTAGGTGGCGGCGCATGCCAGGGCGGCGGTCACGACGAACACGGCTTCAAAGTTTTTCAGGACGTTCATTTTAATCTCCTTGCGGTGGGTGAATTGGGCTTCGATGTAGTCACTGTATGCCAGGGCCCCGCAAGGCGCACCGGGATTGCGACGAGCCGCCATTTCGGCGGCGCGAAATGCATTCTGGCGCGATGGTCGTGATTAAGACGAGCTGTTTTCCGTGATCAGGCCGCGGTGTATGGCTGTCACCACCGCCTGGGTCCTGGTGGTCGAATCCAGCTTCAGCATCAGCGCCTTGACGTGCACCTTGGCGGTGTTCAGCGCGATGTTCAGGCGCGTGGCGATAGTCTTGTTGCTGTAGCCTTGCGCCAGCAGATGCAAGGTGTCGAGCTCGCGGGTGGTGAGTGTCGACTGGCTCAAACTGGTCACCATCTCCGCTGCCACGGCCGGCGCCACATAGCGCAGGCCCCTGGCCAGCTGTCTTACGCTGTGTATCAACTCCTGGGGCGTGCAGTCCTGCAGAATGTAGCCATGTACTCCTGCCTCAAGGGCTGCGCGAACCTTCGATCCTCCCCTGGCGTAACTGATGATCAGCACCGCGGGGCCGTGCCCGCCGAAATCCGTCTTCGTCAGCTGATGCAGTGCGAGCCCATTCCTGTAATCCGCCACCACGATCTTCGCATGGCGCAGGCACTCGCGTGATATGGGCGGTTGCAGAACCAGGATTTCCTCGTTTTGACTAAATGTGGCGACGATGCCGGCCACCAGCAATGGGTCGGTGTGCGTGACGTAGACGGTGATTGGGCTCTTCATCCCTCTCTCCCAAAAGTGAGACTTCCTTACATCGGGCATAGTGTATTAAAAAAAGCCGTGTAGATAATCCCTTGAGATGGCCCACACACTGTTCACATGTTGTGAACAAAGCGTGCTGCTGTCGCCGGTTTTCCTTGCCCCTCTGCTAAGTAGCGGCAGATACCGTTCACCTAGCGCGAGGGGCCTATGCCGCGATTCTTCAGCACCATTTTGCAAGCCTGGACCGAGCGTCGCCGCGCCCGTCGCCGCAGTGCCAATCTGCGCGCCGGACGGCGTTCCGGCCCGGCCGTGACGCTGGTGTCGTCCGCCCGCAAGCCATCGCCAACATCTGATGAGAGCCGCCGTGCCGTCCCCGCGCGCGCCGTGTGGCTGACGTTGGCCGGCGCGGTCGTGGTGCTGGGCGGCGGCGCGCTGATCGCCGGGCATGCGCGCCATCTGGCCGCCGCCACCGCCAACACGCCGCAGGCCGCCGCCAATATCCGTGCCGCCAACGCCTACCAGTCGGTGTTGCCGGGCGTCGCCTTTACCGTGCCTGAACAGCCGGGCATCAGCGCCAGCCTGCATGCGGGCGGCGCGCTGCTGATCGCCTCCAATCTGCAAGCCGCGCCGCCGGTGCGGGTGGACCTGTGCAGCCAGATGCGCAGCCCGACCGACGCGCGCCTGTTGCCGCTGCGCCTGGGCTACCGTTTCGACGACGTCAAACGCTGGGTCGCCCGCAACCAGGACGCCAACGTCCAGATCTCGCTGCGTAATGTGCTGCTGGTGGCCGACCGCACCAGCGCCGCCGACGCCGTGCCGGAAATCGACATCGAAGGCAGCGCCCGCGCCGACTTCAGCGATCCGTTGAGCGAACCGCTGCAACTGAGCTGGCACACCAAACAGGGCGACGCCCGCTGGCTCAGCGACGCCAGTCTGGGACAGATCGAGCGGGGCGCCAGCGGCCAGGTTGCGCTGCGCCAGCAAGGCTGGCTGCTGTGGGGCGCCAACTCGGCCCTGCGCATCGAGCGCCGCGCCAACGCCATGTGTCCGCAGGCCGGCGAGCTGCTGGTGCAGATGTATCGCCCGGCCGCGCCGAACGCCATCGCCAGCCCGGCGCTGGTCACCGCCTTCCCGGCGCGCGGCCGCGCTGTCAGCGCCTATTTCGCGCCAGGCCAGTACCAGGTGCCGCAAGCCGCCGCCGGCGAACTGGAAGACCAGTCGCTGTTCGAAGACCTGCAAGCCAAGGGCCTGATCCGCCTCACCGCCAGTGGCGCCATCGAACTGGCCCCGCGCGACCTGCCGCAGTGGCAGGCCGCCGACGGCGCCGAACGCGCGGCGGAACTCGGCGACTGGAAGCAGATCCAGCCTGGCGCCGCCACGCACAAACTGTTCAAGCGCCTGTATTACCAGGCAGACGGCGCCTACGTCCGCCAGCAGATCGACATCTATAACAGCGAACGCCGCCTGCTGGCGTGGCGTATCAAGGCGCCGGACAAGCTCGCGCTGGACTGGACCGCCAGCACCGGCGGCAGCGCCGCCAACGGCAACGCGCCGGTGATGATCGCCACCACCAGCCAGATGCCGGTCGCCGCGTCGCGCCTGTTTGCGTCGCTGCCGCAAGGCTGGCAGCCCTGGACCCGAGTCGCTCGCTGGCCCCAGGCCGGCGAGGGCAATGGTGGCCGTCCGGTGCTGCACCTGACGTTGAACCTGCCGCACGCCGCCAGCGGCGGTGAGGTGGTGCACCTGCTGATCGCCGGCCGTGCTGGCAGCGGCATCAGCGGCGCCAGCGCCGACTTCGCGCCAGCCTGCACCGGCCGCGCCTGCGCCAGCGCCAACGACGTCCAGCAGATTGCCCTGACGCTGCAAGCCGGCGCCCGCAGCATCCAGCTGGATGTGCAGCCGCTCGACTTCAACGCGCCGGAAGACCAGAAATACCGCCACCTGCGCGTGGCCAATGGCCGCCTGATCTGGCAAGCGCTGGCGCAGAGCGACAACACCGTCGCCCGCAACGCCGCGCCGTCGCCGGTCCAGCTGCAGGACCGCAATGGCACCGTGCTGTGGACCGACGGCGCGCCGAGCGAACCGGCGGCGGAAGCGGGTCTTGCGCCGCTGTTGGGCGTCAGTACGGAACACGCCAACAGCATTGCCGGCATGCTGGCGCGCCTGCCTGCCGCCAAAGGCGCCGTCAACGCCACGCTGACGCTGGATCTGCCGTTGCAGGCGCTGAGCCAGCGCGTGCTTGAATGCGTCGCCATGCATCGCGGACGCTGGGAGTCTGGCCGCTGCACCGGCAGCCAGCCCGCGCCGGACGGCCGCCACGCCGGCCTGGTCATGCTCGATACCGAAACCGGCGACGTCCTCGCCGCCGCCGGCGCAGGTGCGGGCGAAGTCACCGCCGCCAACTGGGCGGAAGTACGCGATTTCGACCGCACCAGCCCCGCGCGCAGCCCCTTGCGCCTGCCGGCCTTGCAGCACGACGGCGGCGCGCACCAAAGCCCGGGCTCGACGTTCAAGGTGGTCAGCGCATTGGGGCTGGAATTGGCGGCCCAGAACGATCCGCAGATGGATGCGCTGTTGGGCGGCATGCCGCTGCCCGCCATCAACCGCGTGGCGGCGCAGCGCGGCTACGGCTTCCAGACCGATGCCGCCACCTATCCGCTCAATCCGCGCCTGGCCCACATCACCAACTACCGTGAGCAAAGCCTGGACCGCCGCGCGCAGGAAGGGCGTCTTGGCCTGGCGCAGGCGTTGACCTACAGCCTGAATACCTGGTTCGCCTGGTCCGGCGAGATGAGCGACCGCAGCCTGTTCGGCCGTCCGGACGGCGGCGCGCCGGATTTGCAGGCGTTGGACGCCGACGCGCTGGATTCGGTGCGCCCCATCGTCGCCGCCGCGCACCGGCTGGGATTCGAGCAGGCGCAGAAGCTCGATGGCGGCCTGCTGCCGGCCGATTTCAACTGGCGCGCCTGGGATGCGCTGCAATCGACGCCGGCCCATATGGACCCGATCCATACCCGCCATGAGCTGCGCCAGATGTCGATCGGCCTGCGCATGCAGGTCACGCCGCTGCAAATGGCGTTGGCGTCGGCGGCGGTCGGACAGGGCAGGGTGGTCACGCCGCGTTTGCTGCTGTCGCTGGACGGTCGTGACGGTGCAACGCCGTCCGCGCCGCCGCTGGGCATCCGCCTGGACCGCATCAAGGCCGGGATGAAGGGCGTTGTCGATGTCGGCACCGGCGCCGGCGCCTTCCGTGGCGTGGCGCTGGCCCATGTGCGTCCTGGCCTGTACGGCAAGACCGGCACCGCGCCGAGCGGCGAAGACACGGCCACCGTCTGGTTCACCGGCTGGCTGGAAGCGGGCAGCCTGCCCGGCCAGACCCACCGCCTGGCCATGGCGGCCTTCGTCAGCCACTCGGACGCCACCGGCGGCGAGCATGCCGCGCCGGTGATTGCCGCCATCCTGTCCACGCTCGCGGTGCAGAATGGTGAACAGAAGGGGAAATAGCCTTGTAAACGGGATAATGCAAAGGGCTGTTTTATGGCATTCTTGAGAAGGCTTTTTGATTCACTTTCACACACAGGATTTTATGCGCTTGCCAGGAACCCGGTATCAGGAGCACGGCTGGGAACAAGTGCGCAAGCTGCTGGGACATTGCTCATTGCAGGCCTTCCGGCAGATTGAGATGCACCAGGTGCTCGACCCCGGGCAGCATGCCTCGCTGCTCGACGCCTATACCGATGCGGTAGCCGCATCGCTGCGCGCCAACGCCCACAGCGCGCGCGGTGAGGCGGAGGGCAACAGCTACGGCGAGAGCGTCTATGAATTGTCGCTCGGCCTGTTGTACGAATTGCAGGCCCAGCCTGCGTACTGGTCGGCGTTTGCGGCCGCCATGGCCAGCGAACATGCGCGCAGTGGCGCTTTCTGGCGCGATGCCGCCGCCGAGGGCGTGCTGCGCAAGAAGGTCAACGATATGTACGCCACTTTGCGCGACAAGGTCGATGCGGACAACTATATCGTCGCCACGGGGCGCGACTGTTCGCCCAACAAAATCTACACCTATCGCATGCTGGATACCGCCTACCGCGAGATATCCGGCCTGTTCGCGGCCTGGGAACAGCATGCGGCGCAGGTTGGCGCGATCCTCGGGCGTCCGCTGGCCGGCACGCCGATCGAGGTGCGGCAGATGAAGTCCATCGGCGGCTGCAAGGCCGAGTGGATCATCCGCTGGAGCGAGACGCTGGAGCAGTTCGGCGGCTCGCCGGGGCCTTTGCATACCAAATCCAAGCGCTTCGCCAGCCTGAAAAACAGCGTGGACAAGATTGCGGCGCTGCTGGCGGAAATCGGCGATTATGAGGAGCTGTCGGCGAATATGGACAGCGCCGAGGACTGGCAGGGCGAAGCCGGCGAGGCCGGGCTGTGGATGGAAGACTACTGGCGCGTGCTGGGCGAGTCCGAGCAGGCGGAGGCCAGCGGGTTGCCGCAGGGCGCGGACCGCATCCTGGCCGCGCCGGAGGACGACGTGGCCGACGAAGCGCCTGACGAAGCAGGTGGCGTCTTCGACGACACGCCCGCGCCCGACGAGGCGCAACTGGCCGCCGAACAGTCCCGCGCCGAGGAGCTTTCCCTGCCCCTCCGCTATCTTGAAATGGCGCGGGCCGCACAGGAAGCCGGCAGCTGGACGGTGCGCATGCTGCGCGACGAATCGCTGCCGATCCGGCTGGCCGTGTACCACAAGCTGCTGGGCGTGGCGGACGATACTTATCCCGACGCCTGGCTGGACCCTGCCACCGGCGAGCTGCCCACCTTGCAGCAGCTGGCGGCGCTGGATCAGATTTCGATGCCGACGCTGCGCAAGCGTCGTAATGAAGCAATCGCCAGGCTGCAAGCGGCGGGCGCGCGATGAAGGAGAACGATTTGAACTCAACACAAGATGACCTGGATGCACGTCTGCGCGAGCGTCTGCTGCTGGCGCGCGCCGCACCGGGCGACCGCCTGATGCTGGCCGACGCCACGCTGCTGGCGGCGCTGGACGGCGTGCGCCCGTTGACGCCGAACGAGCGTCAGGCGCTGTCGTCGTCGCCGCTGACCTTGCGCCGCTTCCGCCAGTTGTCGCTGGAGCGTCATGCGGTGGCTGCGCCGCCGCAGGCCGCCAACGATCCGGTGTGGACCGGCAGCAGCGGCATGCTGCGCGCGGCATCGACTGCCGAGGCGCTGGAAACGCTGGTGACCGATGATGGCTACTGGACCTTGCACTTCCTGCCGCAGGATGGCGGCTGGCAGGTGATTCTGAGCCTGTCGGCGGAAGCGCCGTTTGCCGCGCGGCTGTTGCAGGAGCAGCCGCAGTTGCGGGTGATCGACGGTGGTGGCGCGATCGTGCTGCAGGGGCGTCTGGATGCGGATGGCGAGTGCGAGCGTGTGTGGCCGTTCGCCACTGCGCCGGCGTCGCATTTTCAACTGTATGGGGCCGGCTTTGCCGTTCAACCGGTAGCGCCGTAGATGATGGGATTATTCAGCCTCCGCCACAAGCCGGCCGCCGATACAGGCGGCCTTGGCGACACGTTGATCGCGCTTCGGCTTGAGGCGGGTGATGTAGCGCCTGCGCAGAGCGTGGTCGTGGTGTTCAACGCCGGTGGTCATTCGCGCCGTGTGGCTGCGGGGAAGGTGGCTTGCGAGCAGGGCGAGATGGCGTTCTGTTTTCATCCGGGGCCGTACACGGTGGACTTGGTGCCGTTTGCGTCGGCGCCGGAGTGGGGCTTGCGGCTGCGGTTTGTGATCGATGCACCGAATCCGCGTGTGTCGCAGCAGCGGTTTGATTTGTATTTGTACAGCGAGACGGCGGGGCGGCTGGGGTTGGCCGATTTTGCCGCCGCCGCTGGCATGGCCTTGCAGGCGGAGTTGGCGCAAGGGGCGCTGGATCTGCCGCCATGCACGTCGCTGGAGGAGTGGCATGCCTTCCGCGCCGGGCTGAATCAGCTGATGTACACGCGTTACGGCGTGACGGTGGACGATTGCGTGCCGGTCGACCTGGGCGATCAAATCGACTTCGCCACCATCCTCCAGTCCCGCGCCCAGCAAGCCGCCGAAGCCGAACGCCGCGCCGCCGAGCAGAAAGCTGCTGCCAATGCCGCTGTCAGCGCGACCCCGACCGCTCCCATCGAGCCGCACATCGGCACCGCCACGCCGCCCGCCGCGCCAGCCGGCCCGCAAAGCGCGCAGCACGCCGCAACCACCGTCAATGCCCCTGACGTCGCCAATGCCGCTTCGTCCACCGACACAATCGCCGCCTCGACGTTCGTTGCCGCTACTGCTAGCGGCCGTGCTGCGCCGACCACCGCCACCGCCAGCACAGCGGGTGGTCAGGTGCCGCGTGTCGTCACGGCGGCGGAGCAGGACGCGCGCGGGCTGCGTCGCCTGTTCATCGAGCTGCCGGTATTGAGCGCCGAACTGCGCCTGCTTACGCTGCCCGACGGCCTGCCGATCTTCCAGCAGCATCAATCCCTGCTGCTGCGCCTCGGCATGGCCGCGTTGAACGTCAACACCATGCCATCGCTGGCCTGGGCCGCGCCAGACCAGCCGCTGCCCGCCGCGGACCAGGTCCGCCGCAGCGCGCAAACGATGATCGCCCAAACAGCGCTGGACGAAACCTGGTCCCTGCTGGCTCGCCTTCAGCTGGCAGACCACCAGCAATGGCCGCAGTTGCTGGACGAAGCAGACCGCATCTGCGCCAACCTGGAAACCGGCCTGTCCCTGCGCCGCGCCGCCTACATCGAACGCACGGAACCCTCGCTATGACAACCATCTCAATCAGCGCCGTGCCCACCAACGCCGAATGCCGCACCACATTGGCCGACGGCCGCACGCTGACCATCACCGCCAGCCGCCGCCCGCGCGCCAACCGCGCCGACGTCAAATGCTCGGCGCCGAATGCCCCGACGATCGCGGAACACATGCAGCAAGTCGTCCGCCTCGCGCGCCATACCGAGGCGCGCCTGGACAGCCGCGACCAGGTCGTCCTCAGCATGGATATCGCGCCACCCGTCACGGAGCGCGACTGGGAACTGGCCGCTGTGCTGGCCGACCGCATGGTGCGCGGCCTGCACGCCGTCAAGCCAGGAACAACGACCACCGCCCAAGGCAGCTCCGACGCCTGGCATCTCGGCCGCGTCACCGGCACTGTGCGTACAGCCGCGCCGCTCATCACCGACGCACGGCCAGATGGCTTCAACGCTACGCCAACCGGCGCCGGCATCCGGCCGGCAGGCACCAACGCTGCGTCGCTCAACGCCGATGTCTCGCAAGCTGCTGCAAACGCCGGCCAAGGCGAAACGCTGCACATCACCCACCTGGGCGCCCTGAGCGGCCACGCCGATCCGTCGGCCGCAGTGTCCATCGTGCGGACCTGGTTCCCGCTGCACAGCGGCGGCATCAACGACACCCTGGGCTGGCTCGAAGTCAGCGTCTTTCCGCTGGAAGCGCCGGCCGCAAGCGAAGAAGACAGCATCGCCGCACCAGGCCTGGACCTGACCGCCCAGCAGGAAGTCAAACAGACACTGGCCGCCGCCCGCCATTTCGACGGCAAAGGCCTGAACCGCTGGCGCAGCGTGGTGCGCTTCGGCCAGCCGCGCTTCCAGGGCGGCTCCTACCAGCTGGCGCTGGTGATGGCCGACCGCCTCGCGCGCGGGAGGGAATTCGTCCCGCGCGGCCGCATCATCGCCACCGGCTGCTCCAGCGCCTGGCACGCCGGCCGCGTGGACACCGTCGACGGTCGCGAACCCAAGCTGGAATTGATATTCAATCAAGTAAACCACGGCGACCGCGTGCTGCTGCCGAAGGACTGGCAAGACCAGTTGCCGCCCGGATTTGCGGCCGGACTGCGCCAAAAAGGCGCCACACTGGCCTGCATCGACAAGATTGGCATGATTTAAACCGTGCGCAAGAAGCAAATCGCGCTCGCCCTGCTAAAATCTGCACATCGCAGGGGAGCCTGGAAGATGAATCGTAGAAGGAGTCTGGCATGTTCCAAATGTTTGGTTTTGGCGGCGTCAAATGCCCGCGTTGCGAGCACAAAAACGACGGCCAGTCGGGCTACTGCAAGCATTGCGGCCTGACCTTGGGCGCGCCGCGCAATGAGCCGGTCCTGCGCGACAACCGCTGGGTCCCCGGCGACAATGAACTGGCCGTGTATTTCGGCGTCAGCACGCTGTCCGGCATCTTCACCAAGACGCTGCGCGTGCCGGCCACCACGCGCGCCTACATCCTGCAGGCCGACAAGGCCACCGAAGTGCCGCAGGGCGAGTACGAAATCGAAGGCTTCTTCACCCGCCTGAACCACCTGCTGCGCAACCAGCACGCCGAAATCCTGATCACCCGCACCTTGCCGCTGCCGGTGGAGTTTTCGTTTAGCGACCTGCACACCGCCGAGCACCTGAAGATCTCGGCGCGTTTCACCGTCGTCATCCGCATTGAAAACGTGCCCGCATTCGCACAGCACTTCATGACCGTGCCGGGCGTGGTCAGCACCGCCAATCTGCATGAGCTGCTGGAGCCGTCGGTGCGCCAGTTGGCGTCGGAATTCGTCGGCAGCCGCTCGATGCGCGAAATGGCCGGCAACGCCGACCTGCGCCTGCAACTGAACGAACGTCTGCAAGCCGCGCTCAAACAGCGCCTGGCCACTTACGGCTTGGCGGTGGACGGCGTGGAAACCGCCGCGCTGCGCCACGATAAGTTCGACCATAACCGCGAACGCATCGGCACCCTGTGGCTGGTGGCCGATGAACGCCACGTTCAACTGGAACATGTCAAGCAGCTGGACCAGATCTACAACGAAGAGGAATGGCAGACCATCTGGCGCGAAGAGCAGAAGATGCATTCGGAGTTCCGCCGTGCCGAACTGCGCCAGGACGCGAGCGTCAACAAGGCAGAACTGACGCTGAAGGAAGCCGAACGCGTACAAGCCCTGCGCGCACGCGAGGTGGAACTGTACAGCCGCGTGATGGACTCCAAGACGCGCAAGGTGGCCATCGACAAAGGCGCCGGCACCGTGCTGGCGGACCTGGAGCACGAACTGGCGAGGAACAAATCCCACCGCGTAGGCGAGCAGGCCGACTGGGATCATGTGCGCCAACTGGCGCAGATCCGCATGCGCACCGAGCTGGAAGTGCACCAGCAGACCGCCGCCGAACAGCGCCAGTTGGCGCAGCAGCGCCTGTCCCACCAGTTGAAGCAGCAGGCGATTGAAAACCAGATCGCGCAAGCCTTGCTGATCGAAGACGAATCGCACAAGCGCAGCGAACTGGCCGCGCTGCGCCAGCGCGAAAAGGACGAGAAAGCGCGCGAGCTGCAAATCGAGGCGGAAGCCCATGCCGCCCGCATTCTCGGCATGACGCTGGCAAACGCCGCGCGTCAGCGTGAAGCCCAGCGCGTGCAGGAGTGGGAGGATCAACTGGCGCTGGCCCGCCAGCGCGACCTGCTGCGCGGCGACGCCGTCAAGGACGCCAGCAATGCTGTCGAAGTGGCGGAGATCAACCAGAAGATCGAAGACCTCAAGCGCTCCGGCGCGCAGGCGGATTCGGTGGCCCAGTACGAAAAGCTGCTGCGCACCATCGAGGCGGACGGCATTCACGCGCGCCAGAACCAGGCCAACGCCAAGCAGGCCATGCTGGACCAGCTGGCGGTGGACGAACAGCGCCAGATGCTCAAGCAGCAGGAGCAGGAGGCCGCGTGGCAGCGCGAACTGAAGAAATTCGAGCAGGAACGCGCGGCCGCCTTCAGCACCCAGCAATCGCAGCAGGACCACGAAATCCGCCGCATGGAAACCATGGGCCGCCTGAGCGACATGGCGCTGGCCGCCGTGGCCGCGCCATCCAATGTGGAAGCGGTGGCGCAGATCATGAAGCTGCAGATCCAGGGCGGCATGACGGCGGAGCAGATCCAGGCGCTGTCGCAGGTGGTGGCGGCCGAGCAGGGCATCACGCCGGCCGAAGCTGCGAAGCTGGCCTACGAGCGCGTGGTGGAAGAACGCGCGCACCGCGATGCGGAGCTGGACAAGGACCGCCGCCACCAGGTCGACCTGCTGAATATCCAGAACACCGCCAGCGCCAGTGCCTTGAGCACGCAGAGCCAGTTGGGCGTTGGCGTGGCGCAGGCCGGCGCGCCGGTGCATCATCACCATGCCTCGGCAGCCGTGCACCGTTGCGCCAACGGCCACGTGGTGCCGTCTGGTCGCGAGCATGACAAATTTTGCGCCGAGTGCGGCGCGCCCGTAGTTTCGTAGGGAACGGTATAGTTCGAGTAATGATGCAGACAGCAAGAGACAAGATCCGCGAACTGCGGGCCTTACATGATGACGGTTTGTTGAGTCTCCAAGAATTCGACCGTCGCAAGAACGCCATCCTGGACGCGGAGTACGCGCCGCCGGGAGGCAGTGCTTCGCCTGTGCCGATGCCGGCGCGCCAGGGCACGGAACTGGGATTGATGACGGGCCAGGAGATCGGCCCGCAGAACCGCCGCTACCGGCTGGAACGCCTGATCGGCATGGGCGGCATGGGACAGGTGTGGCTGGCGACCGACCTGGCAACGCACGCGGAGCTGGGCCACAGCGCGCAGGTGGCCCTGAAAATCCTGCCGCCGCAGCTGACGCAAAGCGCCACCCACGCCAAGCTGCTGATCGAGGAATCGACGCAGGCGCGCAAGCTGGCGCATGAAAATATCGTCCGCGTCTACGAGTGGGCGCAGGATCCGGCCACGTCCAGCTACTTCATCATCATGGAGTATCTGGAAGGCCAGGATCTGGATGCGTATCTGGCCGAACAGGGGCCGCTGCCGCTGGAGTCGGTCTACAAGCTGCTGGAACCGGTGGGCGACGCGCTGCAATATGCGTGGGACAAGCACAAGCTGGTCCACCGTGACATCAAACCGGGCAATGTGTTCCTGACCCAGCGCGGCGAAGTCAAGCTGCTGGACTTCGGCATCGCCTCGCGCGCGCGCAGCGCCGGCAGCAGCCTCGGTTTGCAGACGCCCAACGCCGGCACCGCCGGCTACCGCGCGCCGGAAGCCGGCACGCACCAGCGTCAGCCTGCGCCCAAGCTGGATGTGTATGCGGTGGCGGTGATGATCTACCAGCTGCTGGAAGGCCGCATGCCGTTTGATGATATGCGGCCGGCGGATTTCCATCCATCGCCGCCGCGCGGCTTGAACGAACGTCAATGGAAAGTGCTGCAGCAAGGCTTTGCGTATCTGCAGGAGCGTCGCCCGGCATCGGTGAACGAGTTGCTGGCGGAGCTGCGCCGCGCGGCCGGCCCGACCGATGCCGAACTGGCGGCGCAGGCCGAGCAGGCCGCGCGCGAACAGGCGGCACGCGAGCAGCAGCGCCAGAAAGAACAGGCGGCGCAGGCCGAACAGGCCCGCCTTGCGGAAGAAAAGCGCAAGGCGATGGTGGCCGAGCTGACTGCGCGCCGCCAGGCCGAGATGCAGGCGGCTGCGGTCGACAAGCAGCGCCAGGACCAGCAACGCCGCGCGCTGGAAGCCAAACAGCGCGCCGAAGCGGAAGCCGCCGCACAGGCGCGCAAGCAGGTGCTGCGCGAGCAGTTGCAGGCGCGCCGCGAGGCCGACGCCAAGGCCGCGCGCGACGCGCAGGAAGAACAGCAGCGCAAGGTCGCGCAGCTGAAGGCGGAAGTGGCCTACCGTCAGGAGCAGGAACGCCATCGCAAGCAGCAGGCCGAACGTCACGCGGCGGAGCTGGCTGCGCTGACCGCCAACGCGCCGGTGGCCGACGCCAACGGCGTGCTGCGCGACCGCTTCCTCGACGGCACCGGCGCCGGGCCGGACCTGGTGCTGATACCGACCGGCCGCTTCCAGATGGGATCTCACGAGCATGAGCAGGCGCTGGCCGTCAAAGCCGGCGCGCAGAAGAACTGGCTGGACCGCGAACTGCCGCAGCATTGGGTCGGCATCGATTATTCGTTCGCCATGGCGCGCTTCCCGGTCACGGTCGGGCAGTGGCGCCGCTTCGTCAAGGACACCGGCTGGGAATCGCAGTCCGACACCGACTGGCGTGCGCCAGGGTTCGCGCAGAACGACGAGCATCCGGTGGTCGGCGTCAGCTGGGCGGACGCGCAGCTGTACCTGCGTTGGCTATCGGAGAAAACCGGCCATGTTTACCGCCTGCCGACCGAGGCGGAGTGGGAGTACGCCTGTCGTGCCGGCACCAAGACCGCGTTCAGCTTCGGCGACACCATCAGCACCGAGCAGGCCAACTACGACGGCCACTACACCTACAACGGCGGCCCGCGCGGCGCCTACATCCAGGGCACCAGCAAGGTGGGCGCGTTCCAGCCCAATCCGTGGGGCCTGTTCGACATGCACGGCAACGTGTGGGAATGGACCCAGGACGTGGTGCACGACAACTACGGCGGCGCGCCGGCCGACGGCAGCGCCTGGGAAGAGGGCGGCGATCCGGTGCGGCGCGTGCTGCGCGGCGGCTCGTGGCTGTACAACCCGCGCTACCTGCGTTCGGCGGTGCGCAACGGCTTTTCGGCGGTGCTGGCCAACGATATCGTCGGCTTTAGAGTCGCCCGCAAGCTCGCATAAGGTATACTGCCGGGCTTTGAGAAGTCAGGATTATCCATGAGCGCTTTGCCACCATGCCCCAAATGCAGTTCCGAATACACCTACGAAGACGGCGCCAATCTGGTATGCCCTGAGTGCGCGCACGAATGGACCGCCGGCGCGGCGGCCGATGCCGACGACGGCCCGCGCGTGTACCGCGACTCGGTCGGCAACGTGCTGCAGGACGGCGACACCGTCACCGTCATCAAGGATCTGAAGCTGAAGGGCGGCGGCGGCACCGTCAAAGTCGGCACCAAGGTCAAGAACATCCGCCTGGTCGATTCCGATCACGATATCGATTGCAAGATCGACGGCTTCGGCGCCATGAGCCTGAAAACCGAATTCGTGCGCAAGGTATGACGCACAAGCTTTTCCTGTTCGACCTGGACGACACGCTGCTGGATTTCAAGGCGTCCGAGGAGCTGTCGTTCGCGCGCACCTTGCAGGCGCTGGGCATGGATGGCGACCTGGCCGAGCTTTTCCTCGGCTACCAGGCCATCAACCTGGCGCTGTGGCGCGCGTTTGAAACCGGGACGGTGTCCAAGGACTTCCTCAAGGTGGAGCGCTTCCGCAAGACCTTCGCCGAGAATGGCCTGGAACTGGACCCGGAGGCGGCCAGCCGCCTGTACCTGGAATCGCTGTCGGATACCGTGGTGCTGATCGACGGTGCGCTGCATCTGTGCGAGACGCTGGCCGGCCTGGGCGAGGTGGGCATCGTCACCAACGGCGTGGAAGCGATCCAGAACCAGCGCATCGCCAAGTCCGGGCTGCGCGAACATATCTCGTTCGTGGCGACCTCCGAGGCCTGCGGCTACGCCAAGCCGGATGTGCGCTTCTTTGAATACGCGGCGCGCATGGCGCGGCCGTTCGAAAAAGAAGACGCGATCATCATCGGCGACCGCCTGGACGCCGACATCCTTGGCGCCAACCGCTACGGCATCGACAGCTGCTGGTTCAATCCGCAGCGGCTGAACAACGCGTCGGAAGCGATTCCGACTTATGAAGTCAACAATCTTACCGATATCCTGCGTTCGCTGTCATAATCGGCAGTCCACCTGCCGAGGATATCCGCATGATACGAAGCGCACGCGCGTTTGTTTTGGTCTTGCTGGCGACATTCTGGGGCGCCTCCGCAAGCGCGGCCGCCGCCAGGGGGCCTGACCTGGCCGATTACAGCCGCACGCAATGGACCGCCGCCGAGGGCGCGCCACCGGGCGTGGTCAGCATGGCGCAGACGGCGGACGGGTGGCTGTGGTTCGGCACTGCGGATGGCCTGTACCGCTTTGACGGCCTGCAGTTCAGCCGCTACCGCCTGCCGCCGCGCCTGGGGTTGAACCGCGACCGCATCAACATGGTGCGCGCGGCGCCGAACGGCGACTTGTACATCACTTATTACGCCGAAGGCTTTTCGGTGCTGCATGCGGACGGCCGGCTCGAAGCGCTGCCGCCAGCGCCGGCCGCACGCAATGGCATCGGCGCCGTCATCGTCGATGGCGACAACAGCCTGTGGATCTTCGCCGGTAACATCCAGCACTTCAAGGACGGCCGGTGGACCGTGGTCGAGGAGGGCCCCGAATGGGCCAGCCCGATCGGGTTCAGCATGGTGATCGACCAGCGCGGCGATCTGTGGGCCGCCAACGACCATGGCGTATGGCGGCTGGATCGCCAGGCCGGCCACTTCATCAAGTTGATGGATGGCAGTGGCCCGCTGCTGTTTTCTCCAGATGGGCGCTTGTGGCAGAAGCGGGATGGTGGCGCGTTGCGGTTGCTGGCGCAGTCGGGCACCCTCTGGCCGGACGCCTACGCGCATTCGGGAAATCGCTGGGGCGCCATCTTCGACAGCGATGGCGCGGTCTGGCAGACCATGGATTGCGCCGCGCTGGTGTGCCGCATGCAGCCGTCGGCGCCGCCGCCCGGACCACAGCCGGCCGGCACGGAGGTGAGTCTTGCCACCTTGGGCGAAGTGCGGCAGCTGTCAGGTCAGGAAGCGCGCGGCATTCTGCAAGACCGCGAAGGCAATATCTGGGTCTCGACCGAAAACGGTATTGATCGTTTCCGGCGCAACCGCTTGCTGAGCAGCGGCCTGGTTGGCACCGGCATCCGATACAGTCTGTCCACCGACGGCGCAGGCAATATGTGGGCCGCCGATATGGACAGCAATACCTTGTGGCGGCTGACCGCCGATCGTCCGCCCGAAGCGGTGGCGCGCACGCCGGTGACGCTGGTGGCGAACGGCCGCCAGGGCGCGCTGCTGATCGGCGACAAGCGCAATATCGAACGCGTCGCGCAAGGCCGCAAGGAGGTCATTCCGCTGCCGCCCGGCCCGGACGGCAAGCCGCGCGATCACCATATGATCGGTATTCTGGACGACGGCAAGGTGCTGTGGACCGCCACCATGGAGACCGGCTTGATCGGCTGGCGCGAAGGCAAATGGCTGCCGGCGACGGCGTTCACGCTGCCGGCCAAGATTTTCCAGTCCGGTCCCGCCGGTGTGGGACAACTGTGGCTGGCCACCGGCGACGGCACGCTGGTGTTTTACGACGACGGCAAGCTGACCACCACCGACATTCACCAACTGGGCATGGTCACCAGCGTGTTCCTCAGCGGCGAGCCGATCGTCAGCGGCGCCGACGGCACCGGCGTGTTCAAGGACGGCAAGCTGACGATGTGGCGCGCCGCCGATCCCGAAGTGCTGCGCAACGTCTCCGGCCTGGTGGCGACGCGCGACGGCGACCGTTGGCTCAACGGCGCTGCCGGCCTGGTACACGTGCGTGCCGCCGACTGGGCGCGCAGCATCGCCGATCCGGCGCAGCCGCTGCGCTACGAGTTGTTCGGCGCGCTGGACGGCTATCCTGGCCGGGCGGTGATCGAAACGCGCTGGCCGAGCGCCATGAGTCCGGACGGCCGCCATCTGTGGCTGCTGGCCACCGGCGGCGTGGTGTACGTCGACACCGCCGGACTGCCGCGCAACCGCGCAGTGGCGCAACCGGTGATTCAGCGCGTCTCAACCGATCAGAATGTGTATCCGCCGGACCGGGCGTTGCGCCTGCCGCCGGGCAGTGGCCACTTCCGCATCGACTTCACCGCGCCGCTGCTGCGCGCGCCGGAAAGCGTGCGCTTCGAATATCGCCTCGATGGCGTCGATACCAACTGGCAGAACGCCGGCAGTCGCCGTTCGACGTCCTACACCAACGTCGGCGCTGGCGATTACGTGTTCCGCCTGCGCGCGTTCAACGAGGACGGCACGCCCAGCGAAAACGAGACCAGCCTGCGGGTGACGGTGGAGCCGACAACGGAGCAGAGCCTGTGGTTCCGCGTCAGCTGTGTGCTGGCGCTGGTCTTTCTGGTGTTTGCGCTGTACCACTACCGGATCCGCCAGCTGTCGTGGCGCATGGCCGAACGGCTGCAGGTGCGGGTGGCCGAGCGCGAACGCATCGCCATCGAGCTGCATGACACGGTGCTGCAGTCCATGCGCGGCGTGATCCTGCATGCGGAAAATGCGGTGGAGCGGATCGAGGGCCAGGCGGAGACGCGGGACAAGCTGGTGCGGGTGATCGAGCACGCCAACAACGCCATCATCGAGGGGCGCGAGCGGGTACAGAGCCTGCGTCATGGCAGCGACGACGAGTTGATCGACCTGTTCGACGCGCTGGTCGAACGCGAAGGCGCGGCGGTGCCGGTGCGCGTTGAACAGCAGAGCGTTTCACGCGCACTGCATCTGGTGGTGAAGGACGAGCTGTATGTGGTGGGCCGCGAGGCGCTGCGCAATGCGATCCGCCATGCGGGCGCCACCCAGGTCACGCTGACGCTGGCCTATGCGGCGAAGGAACTGGTGCTGGAGGTGCGCGACGACGGCGTCGGCATCCCCGCCGATGTCCTGGCGTCCGGCGGCCGCCCCGGGCATCTGGGAATGGACGCCATGCGCCGCCGCGCCGAACAGATCGGCGGCAAGTGCAGCATGGCCTCGCGGCCGGGCGAGACGGTGGTGCGGGTCTCGATTCCGGCGCGGCTGGCCTATCTCAGCGACACTCAGGGACGCACGGTGTAGTTGGCCGGGGTCCAGGTCCAGCTTTTGCCGTTGGCGCGGATGTAGCCCAGGCCTGGGAACTGCAGGTGCGCGGCCGCCACCAGGTCGTCTTCCTTGGCGATCATCGAGAACGCTGCGGTGCGCGCGGCGTAGGCCTGTTTCGGGTCGCTGTCGAAGCCGATGGTCACGGACGGCGCGTCAAACTGCACCGCGCCGACGTGTATCAGGTCGCCGAGGATGACCAGTTTCTTGCCCTTGCTCTCGACCACATACGAGGTGTGGCCGGCCGTGTGGCCGTAGCTGGACAAGGAGCTGATGCCGGGTACCACTTCGCCGTTATGCTCGAAGGGCTTGAACTTGCCGGCCTTGACGTAGGGCGTGAGCGACGTCATCGCGCCCTGGAAAAAGCCGGTGAAATCCTTGGGCGCATGCGCCATGTTTTCCTGGCTGAGCCAATAGTCGGCGTCGCGCTTGTCGGCGTGGACGGTGGCGTTGGGGAAGGCGATTTTCCCGTTCACCATCAGGCCGCCGACGTGGTCCGGGTGGAAGTGGGTGATCAGGATGTCGTCGACCTGCTCCGGCTGATAGCCGGACGCCTTCAGGTTGTCGGCCAGTTTGCCCAGGGTCGGGCCGAACAGGGCGCCGCTGCCGGTATCGACCAGTATCAGCTTGCTGCCGGTGTTGACCAGGAAGGCGTTGGTCGAGGTGGTGGTGGGCGTGGTCAGGTGCGCCTTGTCCAGCGCGGCCTTGGTTTTGGCTTTGTCGTTCTTCAGCAGGTCGACCATCGGCAGGTCGGCGGTGCCGTCGCTCAGCGGCGTGACCTCGACGTCGCCCACCATGATGCGCGCGTAGCCTGGTGTCGCGATCTTTGAAAGCGGCGCGGCGGCTTGCGCGCCGAAAGTGAATGAGCCCAGTGCCAGGGTGGCGCTTGCCAGTGCTGAGCGCAGTGCTGAATTGCCCATGATATGCCTTTCTTGTTTGGATAGTGAATCTGGCAATTACATCATGCGTGGTGCTGGCCGGCCACTGGTATTAGGTTAAGCCATGCGGTAGCTAATATTCGGAATGGCGGCCTGCTACTTTCGGCGGAGGCCGCGTATCAGTCGTTCGGCAGCGCCACCGTGCAGTACGGCGATAGCACGCGCCAGCCCAAGGTGGCATACAGCGCGCGGCCCGCTTCGGTGGCCACCAGCACACGCTGCGCGGCCTGCGACCGCTGCGCCGTTCCCAGCGCGGCCATCAGCGCGGCGCCCAGTCCCTGGCGCTGGTGCGCCGCGTCGGTGGCGATGCGGTCGAACACAAACACGCCTTCATATTCCACCGCGTAGCCGCTGGCGGCCAGCGTGTCGTCTTCCGCGAAGATGCGGGCGGTGGTGACGGCGGCTTCGGTGGCCACCTGCATCCAGTAGCCCGGCGGCAGCGACGGCACCGGATTGCGGCCCGGCTCCTTGGTCATCAGGTAGCCGGGCGGCTGCAGGTGCCAGCGTGGCGTCACGCGCACCAGCAACTGCTCGCGTGTTCCGCACATTTTGATGACGATGCGCGGGTCGGTGATTTTGTGCGCCAGTTCGGTGATGCCGACGTCCGGCCCGGCAAACACGTGGCGGCACAATTCCTCGGGCAGTCCGGTGTCCACGCGCAGCCCGCCGTGGTCGGGCACCGGCAGGGGCAGACCGCGCGCAATCGACCTGGCGGTCAGCCAGCTTGCAAGCAAATCGGGATCGACGTTGTTCATGCTAGGCGGCCAGGGCGTACACCGCATCGTTGGCGCAGGCTTCGGTGCGGAACGAGGTGTGTACCGACATCGGCTGTTCTTCGCCCAGCAGCGTTATCATCGCCGGCACGTCGATGCCGTTGAGGGCGGCCTGGAAGCGGCGTATCAATTCACGGTTGAGTTTTTCGCTGGCCGGTGCTTCGGCCTGCTGTTCGCGCAGCCGACGGCGTGCGCGCGCCAGGTGCTGGCGGGCGTTGG
This sequence comes from Duganella alba, assembly GCF_009674495.1. GTDB lineage: Bacteria > Pseudomonadota > Gammaproteobacteria > Burkholderiales > Burkholderiaceae_D > Rugamonas > Rugamonas alba. Next base: position 57,584 of record NZ_WKJN01000022.1, read on the forward strand.
CGGGCCTGGTGCCCAGCGTCGCAGCGATGTCGGCATGTTCGCATTCAAACACCTCATGCAGTACCAGCGCCAGACGTTCGGCCGGTGACAGACAACTGAGCATGCGGGCCAGCGCGTCGGCCAGTTCTGCGCGGCGCAGCAGGCTGTCTTCCGGCGGCGCGGGCGGTGATTCCGGCGTCAGCTCCATGGCGGTGTGCGCCGCCACCGCATCCCGTGCCCGCTTGCGCAGGCGGTCGATCGATTGGTGCTGCACGACGGTGGTCAGCCAGGCGGCCGGCGTCGTCAGCGCCGCCTGCTCGGCGACGCGCCATTTCAGAAAACAATCCTGCACGATGTCTTCGGCTTCGGCCTCGTTGCCGACGATGCGGCAGCTGATCGCTTTCAGGCGCGGGCGCAGGCGTTCGAACAGGGCGCCATCGGTGTCGGTAGGGCAGGGCATCGGAAATCTCCTGTTGTAGGGCTGTTGTCTCTTGACGCTGGGCGCGGCCCGGATGTGACACGCCAACGATATATTTTTTCGCCGTCACACGGCGCCGGTCTCCACGCGTCAAGCGGACAGTAATTCCACTCTACCGCAAAAGGACGATCATGACTTCGAATTCTCCCATGGCGCTTGGCCTGGTGCCCACTGTTATCGAACAAACCGGACGCGGCGAGCGCGCCTTCGACATTTATTCGCGGCTGCTGAAGGAGCGCGTGATTTTCCTGGTGGGCGAGGTGACCGAGCAGTCGGCCAACCTGATCGTGGCGCAGCTGCTGTTCCTGGAGTCGGACAATCCGGACAAGGAAATCTCGCTGTACATTAACTCGCCGGGCGGCTCGGTGTACGCCGGCATGGCGGTCTACGACACGATGCAGTTCATCCAGCCGGACGTGTCCACGCTGTGCACGGGATTTGCCGCCAGCATGGGTTCCTTCCTGCTGGCGGCGGGAGCCAAGGGCAAGCGCTATGCCTTGCCCAACGCCCGCATCATGATCCACCAGCCGCACGGCGGTTCGCAGGGCGTGGCGTCGGACATCGAGATCCAGGCGCGCGAGGTGCTGTACCAGCGCCACCGCCTCAACACCATCATGGCCGAACGCACAGGGCAAACGCTGGAACGCATCGAAAAGGATTCGGACCGCGATAACTTCATGTCGTCGCGCGAGGCGGCCGAATACGGCATCATCGACCGCGTGCTGGTGACGCGCGACGGCGCTTAACCCAACCGCTCCAGCGCGAAGTCGACAAAGCTGCGGACCTTGGCGCTGGGCCGCGCTTCCGGACGGCGCAGGATGTGCATGGGCCGCGTGGGCAGTTCCCAATCCGCCAGCAGGCGTACCAGCCTGCCGCTTTCGAGGGCCGGCTCCATCAGCAAGTCGGCCTGCATGGCGATGCCCATGCCCGCGACGGCCGCCACCACCAGCGATGCGCCGGTATTGCTGACCAGCGCACCGCGCACCGGCATGTCGATCTGCTCGTCGCCGCGCTGAAAACGCCACGCGGGCCTGCCGCCGGCGAACACCAGGCAGTTGTGTTCAGCGAGTTCCTGCGGGTGCCGCGGCGTGCCGTGCCGCGCCAGATAGGCCGGACTGGCGGCGACCAGCATGCGGCCCGGCCGCAACGGCCGCGCGATCAGTTCCGTGTCGGTCAGCGGGCCGGAACGGATGGCGACGTCGATGCTTTCCTCCGCCATGTCCACTACGCGATTGCTCAACACCAGATCGATGCGCACGCGCGGGTAGCGCGCCGCGTATTCGGCGATGATGGGCGTCAGCCGATGTTCGCCATACGTGGCGGGCGCCGAGATGCGCAAGCTCCCTTGCGGTTCGGCGCGCAGGTTTTCCGCCACATGGTCCGCCGCTGCCACGCTGGTCAGCACGTCACGGCAGCGCTCCAGGTAGGCCGTGCCGATTTCGGTCAGCGTCTGGCGGCGCGTGCTGCGTTCGATCAGCCGCGCGCCCAGTTGCCGCTCCAGCGCCTGCACGTGCTTGCCCACCATGACTGCGGACATGCCCAAGGCCTGCGCTGCGCCGGCAAAGCTGCCCGCCGTGGCGGCGGCCGCAAATACTTCCATGCTGCGCAGCTTGTCGCTCATATTCAGAACTTTTAGTTAGGAGTAGGTGAAATTCTAGCGTATTTATCGCCGACCGGCTTGTGATCATAATGGCCTTTCACTTACATACCAGGAGAACACCATGGCAGCTTATGCAATCGGATCCATTACCTTGCGCAGCACTGAATGGCAGCAGGAATATGGCGCCCACATGCCGGCGCTCGTGGCCAAACATGGCGGCAAGCTGGTGGCGAAATCGGCACCGCAGGCGATGGAAAGCGCGCCGGCGCTGCCGCAGACGATGATCGTCATCGAGTTCCCGTCGGCCGAACAGGCGCGCGCGTGGTACGACGATCCGGAGCACGCGCGCCTCAAGAATTTGCGCCAGTCCGGCGCCGATTTCTCGATGGTGCTGGTCGGGGCGTGATGGCCTTTTTGTAGAAGCATAACTCCGTCATTCGGTGTACATTGTCGGTTCTGATTTAACGCCTTCAAGGAACGCCGAATGACTATCAAAGCCCTGCGCGATCAATCCCTGCCGATGCGCCATATCGTCCATGTGCGCAACCACATCATCTCCGCCGATATCTCGGCGGAAGAGGGTGGCAGCGACGCCGGACCATCGCCGCATGACCTGTACGACGCGGCCCTGAGCGCCTGCAAGGGCCTGACCGTGGTGTGGTACGCCAAACGCAAGAACATCCCGCTGGAAAACGTGGAGGTGACCATGGAGCGCGACGACAGCGAGGAACGCCACGGCGTCTACCGGCTGACCGCCACGCTGCACCTGACCGGCGAGCTGACCGACGCGCAGCGCACCGAGCTGCTGTCGGTCGCGGAGAAGTGCCCTGTCCACAAGCTGATGACTTCCGTGACCACGGAAATCACCACCGTTCTGGGATGACATCATGAGCGTTACGAATCTGCTGAAAGGTCACGAAAAAGACCTGGGCGGCGGCCTGATGGTGCGCCGCTTCCTGCCATCGGCCGTCAAGCAGGCAGTCGGCCCCTTCATTTTCTTCGACCATTTCGGTCCGCTCGACGTGCCGCTGGACGCCGACCACGACGTGCGCCCGCATCCGCACATCGGCCTGGCCACCGTGACCTATCTGTTCGAAGGCGCGATGGACCACCGCGACAGCCTGGGCACCGTGCAGCGCATTGAGCCGGGGGCCATCAACTGGATGACGGCCGGCAGCGGCATCGTCCACTCCGAGCGCACGCCGAAGGACCTGGTCGGCAAGCCGCACCGCACGCACGGCCTGCAACTGTGGGCCGCGCTGCCGGTGGCGCATGAAGAGGAGGAACCAGGCTTCTGCCATACGCCTTCCGAAGCGATTCCGGAACTGACGGTGGACGGCGCCAAGGTGCGCGTGCTGGTTGGCTCGGCCTTCGGCCAGACGTCGCCGGTGGTGACCTACAGCCAGACGCTGTATCTGGATGTGGAGCTGCAAGCGGATCAGGAGCTGGTGCTGGACAGCCTGCCGGCGGAAGCGGCGATCTATCCGATCAGCGGCGAACTGCACATCGACGGCGCGCCGCTGGAGCTGCATACCATGGCGCTGCTGAACACCGACGGCCCGCAACGCGTGAAGGCCAATTCGGTCGCGCGTTTCGTGGTGATCGGCGGCGAGCCGCTGGACGGCCATCGCTTCATGTACTGGAATTTTGTTTCGTCGCGCAAGGAGCGCATCTCGCAGGCAGCGGAGGACTGGGAAGCCCAGCGCTTCGCGCCGGTGCCGGGTGAGACGGACTGGATTCCCCTGCCGGCGAAGAAGCCGGCGGCCTGACGAAGGCTCAGGCGGTGGACAGCGCGTTCGCCGCCACAGTGCTGTACATATCCTCGGCGCCGGTGCGGATGATCCAGTGTTCCGGATACGGATCGCTGGCGAAGCGGGTATGGCGCGGCACGCGGCTCAGCTTATCCAGCGAGACGGTCGGCGCCAGCGCGGTTTCCTTGCCGGTCAGCTGGTCCAGGTGCCAGAAGCCGCCGTCGCGGTGCACCAGCAGCGGCAACGCGGCCGCATGCGGCGCGGCGGGATAGGACTTGACCGGATAGCCGGGATGCGTGTCCGGCGCGAGCAGGTAGAAGCATTCGGCGTTGGCCCCCTGGTCGACGCGGTGCAGGATCACGCCATGCGGCATGATGGCCGATACCGACAGCGTGACGATGCCTTTGATGCTGGCGCTGAATTCAATGCGCATGCCCAGCCGCAGCGCGGTCGGCTTGTGCTTGCCCGGCCAGACGCCATCGAGCAGGATGCCGTAGCGCGAGACATCTTCAATTTCAAATCCCAGGCCGGACCGGCGGATGATGGCGTGTCGGCCCGACAGGCGGCGCGTCAGGCCGTTGGTGTCCTGGCCGTCCGCCGAGTAGTGGGTCAGCATGACGTCCGCTTCCGGATCGACCAGTTCGAAGCGGCCGATCACGCATTCTTCCATCGCGAACAGGCGGATCTGGCGCTGCGAGCCGGCTTCCGGCGCGGCGTTGACCAGCGATGCCGAACGCGTGGTGTGCGGATGCACGGCGGCTGCTTGCGGCATGTCGATTTCGATCAGGTCTTCGTCCCACGCGATGGTGGTGAAGCCCAGGTCCACTTTGCCGGCCGGCGCGTTCAGGTCCAGATGCGCGATGCCGGCGTTGCGGGCGGTGACGTCGATATCCAGGCTGTCGCCGCCTTGCGCGCTGACGCGGGCGATGGAGGCGTCGTCCGCCATCACGCGGACGTTCTTGTGGGTGCTGAGGAAGATGCGGTGGATTTCGGTCAGCGTCGCGTCCAGGCGCGGCACCAGGATGACGAAGGTGCACACCCATTTGCGCGCCGCCATGCCGGTGTGCTGGCTAAGCAGTTCGATGCTGATCTGGTACTGGCCATGTTCCTTGCCGCGCGAGGAGAACTCGGCGAACACCGGCCGCCATTCGCCGCTGACCGAGCGCACGAACTGCTGGCGCGAGGCGCCGTTGGGAATCAGGTCCGATTGCAGTTGCAGCGTGAGTTGCGGTGCGCAGGTGTCCGGCATGCCGCGCAGTTCCATTTTCAGCGTCTGGCGGCCGCCGGCAGCGCGCGGGTCGAAACCGCTGATATGCAGTTGCGGACGCAACGCCTGGGCGCGTTGATGGGGACGGGCGTAATTGGCTGGCGGTTCGTGCGTTTCGGCGGATGCAGGGACGACATCCAGCACCGTGGCCGGCGAGGCGGCACGGTTGGTACGCAAGGCATTCAGCAGGTCGTAGCTGGACGCTTCAACTTGGGCGTGGCCGCCTTCACAAGTTTGCGATCCAGGCATGACCCAGAAGGTGCAATGCGGGTGCTGGGCATTACTACATTTTTTCATGACAAACCGACCGATGGGATACCCGCAAGTTTATGCGGTTTTCGCTCTGTTTGGCAAACTTTGCAACCGATTTTTGATACAGGCTGTGCGGGTATCAAAAATGCGACGGAATTGGTGCTGTCGGCAGTGCCGTTTCGTCAACATTGCCGACCGTTTTGGGCGTGGCGAAGCGGACGACGATGGCGCTGAGGTTGTCGATGTGGAGTTGCGGCGGCGGGTTGTGGGCGTAGTCGCTGAACAGGGCGTCGAGCGCGTGGCCGGCGTCCGGCTGCGCCAGCAGTTCCGGCCAGCGTTCGATCCATGGCTGTGGACGGGCGCAGGACCAGAAACCGTCGGTGGCCAGCAGGTAGGTGGCGTCGGCGCGCACGGCCACGGCGCGGCGGTCGGCCAGGTGACGCAGGAAGGGCGGCAGGTTGGTCGCGTCCAGCGGCAGCAGGCCGTCGTCCAGCACTTGCGGATTGGTGAAGGCGTTGCCCAGGATGTAGGCCTGCGAGATCTGCGCACGGTGTTCGCCGTGCACCTGCTGCCACCATTCCTGTTCGTCCAGCAGGCCGTGCATGGCGAAGGCGGTGGCGGGGACGTGGTCCGCCGTCAGCGGCTTGACGGTTTGTTGCGTGATTTCGTACAGGCGCGAGTCGCCGGCGTGGTACAGCATCGGCTCCCGGCCGGGCGGGATTTCCAGCAGCGTGAGCGTGGTGCCGGGACGGCGGAAGGTGTCATGGTCGTCCGGGCGGGCGAAGCGGGCTTGCAGGTCGCGGTGCAACTGGTCGAGGCGCGCGCTCAGTTCTTCCTGCGTGGCGCAGGCGGGGATGCGCAGCAGGCCGGTGGCGACGGCTTCGGCGGCCTGGCGCCCGTGGCCATGGCCGCCCATGCCGTCCAGGACCGCGAGGCGCACATGGCCTTGCGGCCAGTCGGGCAGTTGCGTGGTTTGCGGCGTCTGGTCGCGCAGCAGCACGGCGCGGCCGTTGGCGTCGATGAGCAGCAGGTTGTCCTGGTTTTCCGGCGCTTGCAGTTTGCTGATGCTGGCGCTGCTGCGGGCGGCGACATCCAGGCCGGGGCCGAAGTTGAGTTGGTCGGTGATGCGTGTCATCGGTGCGGGCGCCGCAGCGCGGGATGCGAAAGGCCACAGCTTAGCCGAAAACGTGCCGGCGGCGGTGGGCGGCGTGTGCGTCATTCGCCGCTCCGGCGCAGCCACAGGCTGCTGACCCAGCCGGTGTTGTCGCGGCCATTGACGCTGGCCTTGATCTGCCACCAGTCGCCGTCGCGCGCGCCGGTCGGCGTGACATCGGCGCCAGCCGGCACGATGGCGACGCGGGCGGCGTGCACGCCAGGCGCGGCGCGCAGGTTCAGGTCGCGGTGCACGTGGAAGGGCTGGCCGGCAGCCGGGCCGGATGCGGTGGGATGCGCTATTTCTGCGGCTGCTGCCGGCGCGATGCTGCTGGCGAGCGCGCTGGCGCTGGCGGTCGCCGGGCCGTGCGTGGCGTACAGAATCAGGCTGCCGAAGCCCCAGGCGCCGGCCACCGTGATGAATAGCGCACGCGCGTTCGGCCGGCGCCACCAGGTGCGCGGCGTCAGGTACGCGGCCAGGAACAGTGTGATGATCAGGCCAGCGACGAATGCGGCAACGGCATAGAGTTTGGCGGCGTCCATGATGAATCAGGCGTCGAAGCGCAGCACGTAGTGGCCGGCGACCAGGTGATGGCCATGCGGCAGCAGGTAAGGTGCATCGCCGATGCTGGCGACGAATTGCAGCTTGTCGTCCAGGTGGTACAGCGCCTGCGTGGCGCTCTGGCGGCCGATGGTGTAGCCCTTGGCGGCGGCTTCAAAGCTGAACGCGGTGCGCGACAGGCCGATGCGGTCGGCGCTGGCCGTGCCTGCGCCGTCGGCGCGTTTGAGGAAGCGCGGCGAGTCGAGCAGGCGCAGTGACGCCAGCATCGGCGAGTTGCGGCCGAATGTGAAGCGCACGCCGCTGGCGACGCCGGCGCTCACCGGCTGCGCGAGGCAGACCAGGGCGCGGTAGCGGTCCGCCATTTCCGGCGCGGCGGGCAGCAGGCGCAGGGAGCGCGCGTCGACCGGTGCGAAGGTGGCGGGCGCTTCGATGCGCTGGCGGCCTTCGGGGGTGCAGGCGTACAGATCGTCGGCCGCATCGACCATCAGGCTGATGGCCGGTTGCGCGTCGGCGGACAAGGCCAGCGCGCGGTTGAACGGCAGTTCCAGCGCCTGCGCGCCGGTGTCGCGGTAGCGGCTCAGGCGCGGCAGGGCCAGCGCCACCAGGCTGACGCGCTGTTGCGACACCGGCGCGTAGGTGGCGTCGCTTTCGCCTGCGCGGTTGGCCGGCTTGTGGCTGGCTGCGGCCGGCACGGCGGTCAGGTCGATCGGGCCGGCGCCGGCTTGCGCGCCGGTCTGCCGGCTGGTCGCTGCGGCGAGACCAGTGGACGCGTAGGGCGCCCCCGCCGCCGTGGTCAGGCCAGTCGGTACTCGATCCCGGCCCGCCGCTTCGGTCATCCCGGCGGGCCTGACGGACACGCGGGGCGCGTCAGCGGCGTCCTGCGCGCCGCGCGAGTCCACGTTGGCCTGACCTGAACGGCTCTGCCAGACCGCCGGATTGCTGGCGGCGATTGGCGCAGCGCTCGCTGCCGGATCGTTGAACGTGCGCGGACGTGCCGGGAAAGCGGAGGTGCGGGCGATTTTCAGCAGCAGCCGCTGGCCGCCTTGCGGCTCGCGCAGCGACTTGATGGTGTAGTAGCCGCTGCGCGGATCGTAGCGGCAGTCGAAAGCGTCCTTGGGACGCATCTGCACCACAGGCGGCGCATCTGGACCGTCGTTCAGGATCAGGAGTGCGGCATCGGGACCGAATGGCCAGCCCTGGGCCACAGCGCTGGCTTCCGCGCCTTCGCCGCCGATCAGCGCCAGGCGCTGGTTGGGATACAGCGGGCATACCGGATGCCAGATGGCGCTGTCGCGCGACACGCTGACGTTGTACAGAATCTTTTCGTCCGGCGCCGGCAGGTACACGGCATGTCCGAACTTGACTTCGATCTCGCCCGGCGCCAGCGAGGTGGCGCCCACTACGTCATAGCGCACCTGGTCGCTGCCGAGCAGATCGCCGAAATCCTTCTGATGCAGCGCGGTCAGCGTCTCGGCCAGATCGCGCGCCCGCGCGCCGCGCGTCAGGTGGTAGTCGTCATCGACTTCTTCCTGTGGCAGCACCAGCGTCACATGCGAAAAGCAGCGAGTGGCGGCGCGGCCCTTGTGCTCGCGCGGGCTGCGCTCCAGCAGATCGCGCAGTAGCGGGCGGCGCGAGAACAGCGCCAGGCCCGGCGTCTGCCAGATGGCCTCGGCGTTGAATACGTCCGGAATGCGTCCCAGGACGGCGTGTTGGACATAGGTCGGCATGATTCAAACTCCTTCTGTAGATGGCGCGCTGATCGCACAGAACGTAAGCAGAGGGCACAGGAAAAACAGCAGATGGCTGCCGCCGGCCGACAGAAAACTCATCGGCTGGCCCATGATGGGGAAGATCGCCAGGTTGGTCCCCCACGACAGCAGAAAGTGCGCCAACACGAAGGCGCCGCCGCCGCACAGCGCGAAGTAGCGGAAGCGTCCGACCCAGGCGTGGCGGAAGTTGCGGGCCGCCGTGCCGCTGCGGTAGGCGCGTGCCGCCGTCAGCACGATCCCGATCAGGAATGCGGCCTGCACGGCCCACAGCAGCAGGCCGCCGACCAGGCCATGGCGATTGAGGAAGAATGAGGCGGCAAAGTCGTCCTGCACTGCGGGAATCTGCACCACGCCGCCGGCGGACTGCCCCAGCGCGCGCAGGCCTAGCCAGTGGTCGGCGCCCAGCCAGCCGCCGTCGCCGATGGCGCGTGCGCCCAGCAGCAGTTGCTGGCCGGTGTGGGGGTGTTCGGCGGGATTGAGCCAGACCAGGAAGCGGTCGGCGTAGAAGCCCCAGCGGATCAAATCATCGGTGCCGACGACACGCAGGTAGACTACGCCGGCGACGGCCATCAGCGCACCAGCCAGCAGCAGACCCGCCAGCATGCGGTTGCCGGCGGCGACGGCATAAGCCATGCCCATGCCGGTGCTCCAGACCAGCAGCAGAATCAGCGGCGAGAAATCGTCCACCTGCACCAGCGCAAGGCCGAGCAGGGCGAGGAACAGCAATGCGGGCGCGATCAGTTGCAGCCAGCGCGCGCCGTGGTCGGCCAGCCGTTGCGGGCCACTGTGCCAGTTGAAGCGCAGCGCCAGGCAGTGGGCGGTGAGGGCGGTCAGCGCCAGCTTGGCCAGTTCCACCGGTTGCAGGTCGAAGACGCCGGTTTCATCGCCCCACAGCACCTGCGCCGCCAGCGCGGCCAGCGCCACGGCGGCGAACAATGCAAGCAGCCATTCGATGGTGCGTTGCTGAAGATGTGCGCCGCGCGCGGCCTGCTGCTGTGCCCACAGACGCAGCAGGCCGCCAAGGCCGGCGCCGATGGCCAGCATGGCGGCGCTCTTCTGGTAATAGCGCAGCCACGAGGATTCCGGCGCGCCGAGGCCCAGTTCCAGCTGCGCCAGCAGGCCGGCTGCCAGCAGGACGGCGCCGGCGGCGGTTGCCAGCGTCAGACGGCCCGGCAGCGCAAGCCATACCAGCAGCGCGCTGGCGCCCAGCAGCAGCGAGCATGCGGCGCTTGGCGCGTAGCCGGCCCGCTGTGCGATCAGCGCGATCAGGCCGACCGTCAGCATGCCTGCCGCCGCCAGCAATCCGCCGCCGTCGGCCAACCGCGTTGTCCATGGCGAACGGGCCAGGCCGCGCGCGCCAGCGCTGACGGCGACGCAGGCGAGGCACAGCGCCATGCCGATCCAGATGGCGTCCGCATGGCCGCCGCTCCACAACGTGCGTTGCTGCCATTGCCAGCTGACTTGCTCCGGCAGCTTCAGTTCGGGATCGCTGAACAGCTTGACGTGGCGGCTGGGCTGCAAGACCAGTTGGTCGTCCTGGGTGGTCAGCTGGAAGCGCGTGTGACCGACCATGATGGCGTTCACGCCGGTCAGCGCAGCTTCCTGCTTGCGCAGGTCGGACTGGTCGCTGCGGTCCGTCACCAGCACGGCGGCGCGGTCGCCATCCGGATTGCCGGCCGAAAGCTGCAGGCGGCCGTTGATGCGGGCGACTTGCGCGGCGCCCGGCGTTACCTGCGCCAGCCCGAGGCGATTGTCGCAATACAGGTTGCCGCCGAAGGTCAATGGGCGGGAAATCGTTAGCGCCAGCGGCATGATGCGGTTCCACGCGGACAGCGCCTTGGAGGCCAGCCGCGATTCCGGACAGTTGGCCTGCTGGCTGCCGTCACGATACAGCACGGCGCCGTCGTAGCGCCATGCGTGGCCGTCGCGGGTGAAGCTCACTTCGCGCGCATCGGCCGCGCCGACATTGAACACCGCCCCGTCGATCTGAAAACGCTGCAAGCCCAGCATGGCCATGCTGCCCAGGCGCTGGTCGCTGCCGTCGCGCAGCAGGACGACCTGTTTGCTGGCGCTGAGATTGCGCAGAACCCAGCCACCGGCGTCATGGCGCAGCGACAGGTGGTTGCGGTCGGACTGCGGCGCCGCCAGCTCGCGCTGGCCGAGCGTGATGCTGTCGCCCGCCGCGAGATTGACGGTGATGGCGGCTGGCAGCCAGGCAGCCGGCGCGCGCAGCAAGGCCAGCGCCTGCAAGCCGCACAGGCCCGCCAGCAACGCCAGCGTGAGCGCCAGGCCGATGTTGTGGGCGGCGGCGCGGGCAAGTGCCTGGAGGCCGTCGGTCAGCAGGCCGGCAAAGCGCTGGCCCAAAGAGGCGCGCAGCACCAGCCGATGAGGCGCGTTGCGTGGCGCCGTGCGGTTGGAGGCGGTCATCACCATGTGCTCCGCGTGGTCTGCCAGCCGTTGACGGCTGAAGGACGGCGCATGGCCAGCACCGGATCGACCGCGTCGAAGGCGCCGCGCGCCAGCTTCACGCCCTGGATCGCATTCAGCATGCGGCTGATCTGAATGGCGTGGCGTGGCCGCTTGGCTGGATCGATATGCAGCAAGGCACGCAGCAGATCCAGCGCCGCGTCGCGCTGCGTGGACGGGATGGCGGCGGCGAAGCGTTCCTCTTCCGCCGCATGCAGGGCGGTGGGGATATCGCCGCCGTTCCTGCCGCGAATCAGGTCAGCGCCGGCGACGTGGTGTTCGCGGTACGCCTGCCCGCAGTCGCTGCAAAAGCGCAGCGGCGTGCCGTTGGTGACCAGGAAGTACAGCAGCGCGCCAAGCGAAAAGTAATCGCTGCGCGCGCCGGTGGCGTAGCCGCCGCCGTCTGCGGGGAAAAATTGTTCCGGCGCCTGCCAGTTGGCGGTGCCGGCATAGGAGTGCGCCTGCAAGTGGCCCAACTCGCGGTTGGTGCCGAAATCGGCCAGTTTGACGGTGTGCAGATTCGGATCGAGCAGCACATTGGCCGGTTTCAGGTCCAGGTAACGCCAGCCGTATTGGTGCACCTTGGCCAGCGCCTGGTTGATCTGCGCGATCCAGCCCAGCGTTTGCGCCAGCGGCACGGTTTCGCCGCGCCCCTTGAGCGCGACCATGTGCTTGCCCAGGTCGGAACCCATCAGCTCCAGCGCCAGCACCGGCAGGCCTTCGTGCCAGCCGCTGTCCAGCAGGCGCACGATGTGCCGTTCATCCCAGGGTTCCAGCGACTGCAGGAAGGCGATTTCGTTGGTGGCGCTGGTGGTCCAGCGCTCGCGCAGGGCGGGCAGGGCGCGCGCCATCTGTTCCTGGTTAATCAGCTTGATGGCGACGTCGCGCGTGGCCTGCGGCCCGCTGGCGCGCCAGATGATCCCATACGCCGATCCGCCGATCTGCTCGCGCAGCCGGTAGTGGCCCAGTTCCAAAGCGATGATTGCGTCTGCTGTCGTCATGATTCCCCCGTTGCAGAACGCTAGCGGGGGGAATGAAAAAAGCCCCGACGAATCGGGGCTTTTCAGGCGAGGGCTTAACGGCCCCAGCGATCGTGGTGGTGCTCCCAGCGGTCGCCGCGATATTCGCGGTAGTACGGGCGGGCCGGTTCAACGTAGACCACGCGCGGTGGCGGTTCGTAGTAGCGCGGTGGCGGTGCGTAGTACACCGGGGCAGGACGCTCGTAATAGACCGGCGCCGGCTGCGTGTAGACGCGGGTTTCGACGTAGTCACGACGGCCGCCGCGATAGTAGCGGTCATCCGAGGTGCGGACGCTGTTGCCCACCGCCGCGCCAACCAGGCCGCCGACGATGGCGCCATCGCGGCCGCCGGCGCTGTTACCGATTGCTGCGCCGACCACAGCACCGGCCACCGTGTTGAAATCACGGTCGCTTGCGAAGGCCGACGACGACAGTGCTGCGGTGGCCAGTAACGCTACACCCATCATTTTTTTGCTCAACATGGTATTTCCCCTTGCTGCGGCTCGGATCGAAATGATTCGTTAGCCAGTGACTCCACTTTAAATCAGGGGGGAATTATTACCACGTCTTATACACATGCTTACAAAGGGGCCTTGCTGGTAATGGCTTGTTACATTTGGTCATACGTTTATAGACGCCGTGTTTCCCACTCCGGACGCAGCAGGCTGAATACCGTCACATCCTGGTAACGGCCGTTGATAAAGAACGATTGGCGCAGCGTGCCTTCGGCCTGGAAGCCGCATTTTTGCGCGATCCGCACCGAAGCGACGTTCTCCGGCGCCGTCAGCAATTCCAGCCGGTGATACTGGTAGACGTTGAACAGATAATCGACCACCAGGCGGCACGCCTCGGTTACATATCCGCGTCCGCCCAGCTTTTCGTCGAACAGGCGGTAGCCGACTTCGCGCGTGGTCGGCGTGCGGCTTTTGAAGTGGGTGATGACGCCGATGATGTGGTGCGCCGCGTCCTCGATGACAAACAGTTCGCTGTCTTCGGTGACGAAGCTGTTCTGCATGAACTCCCGGCGCATGGTTTCCGGCGACTTGAAGTGCGTGGAAAAATAATCACCGCGCGACGGCAGGTCGTTGACCAACGCGATGAAGGTGTTCAGGTCTGCGGTGACCAGATGGCGCACGGTGCAGTTTCGGCCCTTGAGCATAGACGCTTTCTTCAAGCAGTTGAATACACATGGTAGAGCAAGCGCGATAGCAAATCAACATGGATGACAAGATCGTCACGATGGGTTATCGTTTGAGACGATCTTGCTACCCAACCTCTATCAATACAGGAACCGCATGAAATCCGTCTTCAAACACTCCCTGTCGCTGACCGTCCTGGCCAGCAGCCTGTTGAGCCTCGGCGCCAGCGCCGCACCCGCCAACGATCCCGCCACGCTGGCGCAGATCCGCGACAGTGCGATGAAAAGCGACTGGGCCTACGAGCGCCTGGCCGACCTGACCGACCTGGTCGGTCCGCGCCTGTCCGGTTCCGCCGGCGCCGCCGCAGCGGTGGAGCAGGTGGCGGCCGCCATGCGCAAGCTGGGCGCCAAGGTCACGCTGCAGCCGGTGAAGGTGCCGCACTGGGTGCGTGGTGAGGAGAAGGCGGAGCTGGTTGACTATACCGGCCGTCCTGACGGCGTGTCGCAAAAAGTGGTGCTGACCGCGCTGGGCGGCTCCGGCGCGACGCCAGCCGCCGGCCTGACCGCGCCGGTGATCGTGGTGCACAGCTTTGATGAACTGAAAGCCAAGGGCGCGCAGGTCAAGGGCAGCATCGTGCTGTTCGACGTGGCCTTTGACCAGGAGATGGCGGATCGCGGCCTGGCTGGTCCGGCCTACGGCCAGGGTTCGCGCGTCCGCACCCAAGGCCCGAAACTGGCGGCTGAATTGGGCGCCGCGGCAGCGCTGGTACGTTCGGTTGGCGGCGCCAATTACCGCATCGCCCACACCGGCGCCACCGGCTTGGTAGACGGCGCGCGTATTCCCGCCGCCGCCGTGACGGCGGAAGACGCGATGCTGATGACCCGCCTGTCGGCACGCGGCCCGCTGAAAATGCACCTGACCCTGACGCCGCAAACCCTGCCGGACGCCGACAGCTTCAACGTCATCGCCGACTGGCCAGGCACCGACAAGGCCGACGAGGTGGTGATCGTCTCCGGCCACCTGGATTCGTGGGACCTGGCCACCGGCGCGCATGATGACGGCACCGGCGTGGCCGGCGCCATGGGCGTGATCGACACGCTGAAGAAACTGGACCTGCATCCACGCCGCACCATCCGCGTCATCGCCTGGATGAACGAGGAAAACGGCACCCGTGGCGGCCGCGCCTACTTCGAGGCCAACAAGGACAAGCTGGACAAACACTTCGCCGCGATCGAATCCGACGAGGGCGGCGGCCGGCCGTTCGGCTTCATCGGCAGCGTGACGCCGCCGATGGTGAAGTACTTCGCGCCGCTGAAAGCCGCGCTGGAGCCGATCGGCGCCGGCGTGTTCGAGCGCCACGATGCCGCCGCCGGCGCCGACATCGGCCCGCTGGAGCGCGGCGGCGTGCCGTCGTTCCAGCCGCTGGTGGACGCCAGCTTCTACTTCAGCTACCACCACACGCCGGCCGACACGCTGGACAAGGTCAGCACGCTGGAGCTGAAACGCCATGTGGCGGTGATGACGTCGCTGAGCTGGTTCCTCGCCAATATGGATGAGAACATCGGCCGCGTCGCCAAGCCGGAGTAAGCGTCTGGCGCCCGGCGCATGCGTGCGCCGGGCTTTGTCCGCCCATGGTAGCCTTGTCGTTAACAAGGAGGCAATCATGGACAGGCTTCATTACAAAGGATGGGACATCATCCCGACCGCGCTGCCGACCAGCGACCATAAATGGACGGCCAGCTGCGACCTCGCACGCGTGAACGCGGACGGCGAGGAAGTGTTCGAAGGCGCCACCATGCAGTTTGTGCGCGACAGCCAGGAAGACGCCATCACCGCTGCCTGCGACGAGGCGATCGTCCAGATCGATAACATCATCGCCAACCCGCTGGTGCGCATGGCCTGACGCCAGGCGCAGGCAGTAACGGCTTGTGATAACATAGCTGCATGACTGTCCTGCTCCGATCCTTCGTCGTTTGGCTGATGCTGCTGGCGCTCCCGTATCAGGGATATGCGTCGGCGCAGATGCTGCTGTGCGTCGCGCCCGCGACCACGCATGCCGCCATGGCCATGCCATCCGGACCGCACGATCACGCGGCCATGATGGCGGCGCAGACAAAGCAGGAACAGGGTTCATCCTCTCATGCCACCATGAAGTGCAGCGGCTCCGCATGCTGCGCGGCCGCCGCGCCATTGCTGGCGCTGGAATTGGCCGCACCGGCGCTGCCGTCGGTATCGCGCGTGATTCCTTTCTATTCCGATTTCCTCCCTGCGGTCGACCTGGCCCACCCTGAACGTCCCCCTCAAGGCTACTTCGCCTGATCACACGACAGCTCCGTCCGCGAGCTGGGTTTTCATAACGATTTTTTTGAGGTTGAGGACATGACTTCTCTGTATAAACTCGCCGGTGGCGCCAGTTTGCTGGTGTTGCTGGGCGGCTGTGCATCGCCGTCCGGCGATGGCGGCTTCGGCGCGGTTGCCGGCGTCAGCGAACAGCGTACCGGCGTCAGCGCCAGCGTGGCTGGACGCTTGCCGCGCAACGAGGACGATGCGCGCGCGCTGGCCGCCGTCATCGGCAAGAAACTGGAGCAGCCGCTGGCTGCCGACGATGCGGTGCAGGTCGCGCTGCTGAATAATCGCGGGCTGCAGGCGACATACTGGTCGCTGGGCGTGGCCGAGGCGGACCTGGTGCAGGCGGGCCGCCTGCAAAATCCGGTGCTGGACTTCAAACGCACGCATGGCGGCGGCGAGGTGGGTGTCGAACGCACGCTGACCTTCAATCTGGTCGGCCTGATTACGGCGCCGATGGCCAGCCGCATCGAAGGCCGCCGATTCGAGCAAACCAAATTGCTGGTGTCGAACGAGGCGCTGAAGGTGGCCGCCGATACGCGCCGCGCGTGGGTGGAGGCGGTGGCGGCCAGCCAGGTTTCCGATTATGCGAAACAAGTAGAGGCGTCGGCGCAGGCCAGCGCCGAACTGGCGGAGCGCATGCGCAAGGCGGGCAACTGGAGTTCGCTCGACATGGCGCGCGAGCAGGCCTATCACGCGCAGACGGTGGCCGATGTCACCCATGCGCAGAAGGCCGCCGTGGCGGCCCGCGAGAAGCTGACACGCTTGCTGGGACTGAGCGGCGAGCAGGCGACGGCCTATCGTCTGCCGGATCATTTGCCGGACCTGCCGGCGGCGCCGCGCGCGCTGGCGGATATCGAGCAGATCGCCGTCAACGAGCGGCTGGACATCCAAGCGGCCAGGCTGGATACCGAGCAGACCGCATCCACGCTCGGCCTGACGCGCACCACGCGCTTCATCAATGTGCTGGACCTTGGCGCGGTGCGCAATACCGATGGCCCGGCGGCCACACGCGGCTATGAGCTGACGCTGGAGATTCCTTTGTTCGACTGGGGTTCGGCCCGCGTCGCGCGCGCGGAAGCGACGTATATGCAGTCGGTGAACCAGCTGGCGCAGGCGGCGGTGAACGCGCGCAGCGAGGCGCGCGAAAGCTATGCCGACTATCGCACTTCCTACGATCTGGCGCACCATTACCGCGACCAGGTGCTGCCGCTGCGGAAGCAGATTTCGGAGCAAACCCTGTTGCGCTACAACGGCATGCTGATGAGCGTCTTTGAATTGCTGGCCGACGCGCGCGAGCAGTCCGCCGCCGTCAGCGGCTACATCGGCGCGTTGAAGGACTACTGGACAGCGCAAGCCAACCTCGATGCCGCATTGGGCGGCAATCTGACCAAGAATAAAGGAGTTCAACCATGACCGACCGCAGATCTTTTTTGACTGGCGCGGCCCTGATCGGCGCCGGCATGGTGAGCAAGGTCGCCGTGGCGTCGCTGCCGGAAGCGCCGGTGCAATCGGCGGCCGCCACGCAGGGCCCATTGACGCCGCCGAACGGCCGTCCCTACAACCCGGTGGTGACGCTGAACGGATGGACGCTGCCGTGGCGGATGAAGGATGGCGTCAAGGAGTTCCATCTGCTGGCCGAGCCGGTGGTGCGCGAGATCGCGCCGGGCATGATGGCTAATTTGTGGGGCTACAACGGCCAGAGTCCGGGTCCAACCATCGAGGTGGTGGAGGGCGATCGTGTGCGCATCTTTGTCACCAACAAGCTGCCGGAGCACACCAGCGTGCACTGGCACGGCCAGCGTCTGCCGAACGGCATGGACGGCGTGACCGGGCTGACGCAGCCTGGCATCGCGCCCGGAAAGACGTTTGTGTATGAGTTCATCGCCAGGAACGCGGGCACCTTCATGTATCACCCGCATGCCGACGAGATGGCGCAGATGGCGATGGGGATGATGGGCTTCTGGGTGACGCATCCGCGCGATCCGAAGCAGCATGCGGTGGATCGTGATTTTGTCTTCCTGCTGAATGCCTACGATATCGATCCGGGCAGCTATACGCCGAAGATCAATACGATGACGGACTTTAATCTGTGGACTTTCAACAGCCGCGCCTTCCCCGGCATCGATCCGATGGTGGTGCGCAAGGATGACCGCGTGCGCATCCGCGTCGGCAACCTGACCATGACCAATCATCCGGTGCATTTGCATGGTCATACGTTCGAGGTCACCGGTACGGATGGCGGCTGGGTGCGGCCGGCGGCGCGCTGGCCGGAGGTCACGACCGATATCGCGGTGGGCCAGATGCGGGCGATTGAGTTCATCGCCGATGAGCCGGGGGATTGGTCCTTCCACTGCCACAAATCGCATCACACCATGAACGCGATGGGGCATTCGGTGCCCACCATGATCGGCGTGGATCACAGCGGCGTGGCGGAGAAGATCAACAATCTGGTGCCAGGCTATATGGTCATGGGGGACAAGGGCGGTTCGATGGACGGCATGCAGATGCCGCTGCCGGAGAACACGCTACCGATGATGACGGGCGAGGGACCGTTCGGCGGCATCGACATGGGCGGCATGTTCACGGTGCTGAAGGTGAGGGAAGGGCTGGCGCGGAACGACTACAAGGATCCCGGCTGGTACAGGCATCCGAAAGGCAGCGTGGCGCATGAATATACCGGCGAACTACCGCCAGTACCACGCGCCCCAGGCGCGCCGCCGGCCAAACCATCAGAAGCGATGGACGTGAAGCGGGATGGCGATATGCATCACCATCACTAACCCAGGAAGGCCTTGGCCACCAGCGTTGCCAGCGAAAGCAGCACGGTGACCTGGATGCCGAGGCCCCAGCGGATAAAAGTGTGGAGCTCTTTGCGCAGTTGTTCTATCGAAGACTCCACGCTTTCGAAGCGCCTGTCGACTTGCTCGAAGCGCCTATCAACTTGTTCAAAGCGCTCATTTACCTGGTCAAACCGACGATTGATCTCATCCCGCGGCTCAGCCAGTCGGCGGTTCAATTCTTCTCGCATATCGGCGAATTGCCGGGTTATGTCCTCTCGCATTTCGCTGAAGCGGCGCAGCATATCCTCGCGGATGAGGCTCGTGCTGCTCGCCAATTCTTCACTGGCTTTTTTGAAATCTCGCTCTTCGGCACTGCGTAACATGTCGAAGCGCAGTTCAAACTCGCTTCGCATGCTTGCGAGGCGTTGTTCGATGTCTGCGCGGAAGTCCTGCCGGTGGTGTTCTGCCTCGCGTTGCGCGACGTCGGCAGTACGGTCGATATGCTCGCGTAATTCGACGGAGCGGCGTTGGATGTCTTCCTTCACCTCGGCAAAGCGCCGGTTCATCTCGTCTTGCAGATTCTCCAGGCGATACAGGGTCGACTCGTTTTCGGCTTTGGTCCGGCGCAGCTCGCTGAGTTCGGTTTCGATGCGGTTGAATCGGTCGTTCATCTCGTTCCCCAGCGCAGCAAGCGCTGAGGCGTTGCTGTCGGATGCTGCTTCCAGAATTGTTATGCGCTCTTCCATCATGAAAATCGTCCTCCTGTAGGGCGAGTGGGGCAATGGCGGGCTGATAAGGTGTTAGACCTATCCGCATGAGATTTGATCCACCTCAGCGGATTTGCTAGTATGCTCAGCGCTATGAAGCCATCCCGCTACCCGGAACAAATCCTGCTGCTGCCGTACATCGGCAAGTGGACGCTGCTTGCCGGCCTCATCGCCGTGCTGAGCGGCACTGCCTCCGCCTTCTTCCTGTTTGCGCTGGAGTTCGCGACCACCTGGCGTGAAACGCATCCGTGGATCATCTGGCTGCTGCCGCTGGCCGGCTTCGCGGTCGGCTGGATCTATCTGAAAGTCGGCAGCAGCGTCGAAGCCGGCAACAACCTGCTGATCGACGAAATCCACGATCCCCAAAAAGTCGTCCCGTTGCGGATGGCGCCACTGGTGCTGATAGGCACCGTGGTGTCGCACCTGTTCGGCGCCTCGGTCGGACGCGAAGGCACGGCGGTGCAGATGGGCGGCACGCTGGCCGACCAGCTGACGCCCATCTTCCGCCTGCGCCACAGCGACCGCCGTATCCTGCTGATGGCCGGCATCAGCGCCGGCTTCGCGTCCGTGTTCGGCACGCCGCTGGCCGGCGCCATCTTCGGCCTGGAAGTGCTGGCGATCGGCCGCTTGCGCTACGACGCCATCTTTCCCTGCATGGTGGCCGCCATCGCCGCCGACCAGGTGGGCATGGCCTGGGGCGTGCATCACACCCATTACGCGATGAACGCCATGGTGCCGGTCACTTGCCTGAGCGTGGCCGCCGTGCTGGTGGCGGGCATCGTGTTTGGACTGGCGGGCATGGCCTTCGCCAAATCCACCCATGCTGCATCGGGATTCATGAAGCGGCATATCGCCTATGCGCCGCTACGGCCCCTGATCGGCGGCGCGGTGGTGGCGCTGGCTGTCTGGTGGCTGGGCACGCGCTACATCGGCCTGGGTATCCCGGTGATCGTGGAAGCGTTCCAGCAACCGGTGGCGCCGTGGGACTTCATCGGCAAATTCGTCTTCACGGTCGGCTCGCTGGGCAGCGGTTTCAAAGGCGGGGAGGTGACGCCGCTGTTCTACATCGGCGCCACCCTGGGCAATGCGCTGGCGCCGCTGCTGCACCTGCCGTTCGCGCTGCTGGCGGGACTGGGCTTCGTGGCGGTGTTTGCGGGCGCCGCCAATACGCCGCTGGCGTCGACCATCATGGCCATCGAATTGTTCGGTCCGCAGATCGGCCCTTTCGCGGCGCTGGCGTGCGTGGTGGCCTATCTGTTCTCCGGCCACTGCGGCATCTACCGCTCGCAGCGCGTCGGCCTGCTCAAGTACCGGCTGCCGCCGGCCGCCAGCGACCGCAAGCCGCCGGTGTCCTGATATTGTCAGTCATGCCATGTTGGCGGATTCAATAGTTGTCTGGCAGTTACGGCTGGTTCATGGCATAATATTGGGCTTGTGTGGGCTCCGATGGTGAAATTGGTAGACACTGCAGACTTAAAATCTGCCGCCGCAAGGCGTGCCGGTTCGATTCCGGCTCGGAGCACCACCCGCCTTTTTTGAGCGAACCTTCGCGGTTCTACTGGTTGTTCACTTTCTGCTCAAAAATCTCCATCCAGCGCAGCAGGTTCTTTTTCAGGTCCTTGTTATACGGGAATCTGATCTGCCATTCGGGATGGTCGACATCTTTTACCTGCACGAAGAAACCGCTGTTTTCTTCGTTCTGGCGGCCTTGCCGGACGTTCATTGCAGCAACGGCCATGCCGCCGCCGATGATCGCGCCACCGGATTCCAGGTTGTAGTGCCACCTGCGGATGTCGCTGAAGTCATAGGTTTTGGAGTGGCCGCCTGCCGCCAGATAGACCTGGCGGTTCTTCTCGCTGACCGCCATCGCGTAGTCTTCAAAGACATGGCTGTAGTCGGCATCCGCCAGCGCGGACTGGTTGAGATCCTTGATGTTGTTCTGTTTCGTTTTGCGCTTTTGCTGGAGTTTGTAGCCGAAGAACACGGCTGCGCCGCCGAAAGCAATCCCCGGCAGGCCGCCAAAAACAATCAGCAGGCCGCCAAGGATGAAGAGTACCCAGGAAAAAATCATAAATTTACCTATTCGTTGTTGATCAGAAGTTGCGCAAGCGGAACACTGATAGCAATCTTGCAGCAGCTCGCGCCGCATCGGCATCATCAAAATGGATGATTTAGACGGTTGGCAAGCTTGCCAGCAGGCGAACCAGCTCCTGCTGCCGGCTGACGCCGGTCTTCTTGAGGATCGAGCGCAGTTGCGTGCGCGCGGTGGCGACGCTGATCGAATAGGTGATGGCGTACTGTTCTATGCTGTGGCCCGAGGCCAGCGCATGGGCCAGCCGTGATTCCGCGCCGCTCAAGCCGAACCATTCAACCAGGTGGCTGGGGCGCGGCCCGGATTCACCGGGCGTGTTGAGGATGAGCACCACCGCCGTGCGTTCCGCGCTGAGTTCGCCGGATGGCGCGCTGCCGGTATCGGCGGGCGCCGGCAGGGCGGTCACGAACTGCGGCGCCAAGTTGCTGTCAAACAGGCGCAGCGCGTGCGGCATGCCGTCGGCAAGGACCTGTTGCACCAGCAGCCGGCAGGGACTGCCTTCCGCCAGCCGGCCGGTGCCGTCGCGCGCCAGGGCGAGGGCGGCCAGTCCGGTTTTTGCCTGCGCGTTGGCGTAGGTGATGACGCCGCTGGCGGCCACGCCCATCAGTCCGACCTGCATCGCTTCGAGCGCATGTTCTCCCAGCGATAAGGCGGTGCTGACCGGACGGGTCCGGTCAATGGCGGTGATGACTTTGCCGAGGTGGCTATTGAGCAAGCCGAAGAATTTGTGTTCTTCATCGGTAAATTCCGCCCGGCCGTTGACGTGGTTGAACGCCGCGTACACGCTCATCCGGTCACTGCGATGCAGGCACGCGCCGATGATGTAGCGCAGGCCGTGAGGTTTCAGAAAATCCTGATAGAACTCGTTGCGGTCGACAAACTTGGGCGTGAACAAGGAGCTGCAGCGGTAGGTGGCGCCCACCGGCTGACTGTCGGCGAACTGGCGGCGCGGATCGATACCGACGTAGTAATCGCGATAATCCGCTATCGCTGTCTGATAGGACGGCGCGGTCACGATGTTTAACGCCACCTCGCCCTGCGGCGTGACGCCCAGCAGGTGGCAGAAATCCGAGTCCAGCGCCTGATTGGCGGTGGCGACGGCGGACGACAGCAGGTCGGGCTGCAATATGGCATCGTAAAGCCCAGCGATAGTCTCGTTCCACTGTTCCAGGGAAATATCCATATTGCCGTCGAGTTGTCTAGAGGAAATAAAATTATAGTTTATTTAGCACTGCAAATAAAGTAAGGCCGGCGTGCTAACATCGTTCCTTTGCTTATCGAGTTAAGAAATGGCGTCTGACAAAGTGGTAAAACTGGGATTGGTGGCGGCGATGGTTGCCGTGGTGCTGGGGGTGGCGGGCTATGTGGCGGTGTTCTGGCATAACTACACCGGCTGCCAGCAGCTGGAGGCCGAGGCGGCGAAGAATGGCAAGCCGATGTCCTGTGCGGACATCAAGGCCGCGGCCAAGGCGCAAAGCGCCCGCTGATCAGCCTTCGACCAGCTTGAAGCCGGCCCATGACAGCGTGGTGATTTCCATTACCAGCACAGCCGGTTCGGGCTGGATGCCGCCGGCCAGGCGGTGCACCGCGTCGCGCACTTCGTTGATGGTCTCGATGCCGCTGTAGCAGAATTCGCCTTCCGGCAGATAGTAGCCCTGGCCGTCGTCGGCCTTGATGGCGTCGGCGATATTGTATTTGGCCAGTTCCGCTTTCACGCGCGCATGGGTGTCGGCGTCGGGAGCGGTGTAGGAAACGCGGATGATGTAGTTGACCATGCCAAGTCCTTGTTGTCGATTCCGCATGATGGCATAAAAAAACGCGCCGTAGCGCGTTTTTCTCTTGGGACGAGCGCTTAGTCCTGGCGGCGGCGACGGCGCGCGATCATGCCCACCGCGCCCAGGCCGGCCAGCAGCATGGCGTAGGTTTCCGGTTCCGGTACGGCCGCCACGGCGGACACCGCATGGGTGGTGAAGGTGGTGTAGTTGCCATACTCATTGGTGGTGTAAGCCTGGCCGGTCGGCGGCGTGCTGAAGCCGTAGTAGCTGGAGATGCCCACCGTGTTCGAACCGACCGAGACATTCGCCAGCGTCAGGCTGAAGGTGGCGGTGCTGCCTTGCTGATAGACCGACTGCGTATTCTGGCCCCAGAAGGTGTAGGCCACATAGCCGGCCGGCGCAACCATATTCTGGGTGCCGTTGCCGCGCAGGTCCAGGCTGGCGGAGGGGGCGTTGGTCCAGACGCCCGGGCTGCCGGCGTAGGACGCCGGTACAGTTGCGCTGATGACGGTGGCGCTGGTCGGGATGTAGATGGTAAAGCCGTCCAGGCCGGTCTGGGTGCCCGCATAACCCTGGCCCACGTTGGTGACCGAATAATTGAAGACATATTCATGGCTCTGGCCGGCCACGGCGGTGGCCGATGATTGCAGGGTATATTGGCCGGTCAGGTCGGTGACCACGGCGCCAGCGATGTTGCTGAACGCGGCGGCGACCGCAAACGCAGCCAGCTTGATGTAGATTTTTGCAATCATGTTATTTCTCCAAAGAATTAATATTTACTCCAGTGCATGCACGATAGCATGAAAGTAATTTAATGTCGTTGTCAGAGTGTAATGTATGTTGTGAAATTGCAAAAGCAAAGCCCCGATCAGGCAGTGAACCTGTCGGGGCTTTTGGTCAATTGGCGGAGAAAGCACGTTTGACTGAGTGAAATCTTAATGTGGGTTTCTTAAAATTGCCTTAGTCACCATCATGCCACTTGCCGCTTTTGGCGGACCGCCGGATGGTGTAGCATGCTGGTCGGTATTTCAAGGATAGCTATGCAAATCAAAATTAATGACGTGCTGCGTGCTTACATCGAGCCGCTGACCGAGAGTGAATATCAGGCGCTGGAGCGCAGCATTCTGACCGAAGGCTGCCGCGACGCGCTGGTGCTGTGGGAAGACGTGCTGGTGGACGGCCACAACCGCTACCAGATCTGCCAGCAGCACGGCATTCCGTTCAAAGTGACGGAAAACACCAGCTTCCGCAGCATGGAAGACGTGAAGTTGTGGATGATCGATAACAATCTCGGTCGCCGCAGCATTTCGGACTACCAGCGCGGCGTGCTGGCGCTGCGCAAGAAGGAAATCATGACCGCCCGCGCGCTGGAACTGGCCGCCGAAGCCGCCGCCGAAGATGCGCGCATCGCGCCGGAAGACGGCGACGCGCCGAAGAAGCCGGCCGCCATGCCGCTGGCGTCGCGCGAGGACATCGCCCGCGCCGCGCGCCTGAGCAGCGCGACCATTGGCCAGATCGAAAAGATCCAGAAGACGGCCACGCCGGAACTGGTGGAAGCGGTCCGCGCCGGCACCATCTCGATCAACGCGGCGGCCACCGTGGCCTCGCTGCCGGAAGAGGTGCAGCTGGCCGCCGTTGCCGGCGGCAAGAAGGAACTGCAAAAGGCCGCCAAGGAAGTGCGCGACCTGCGCGCCGCCTCGCGTCCAGCCAAGGAGCCGAAGGAGGGCAAGGCCGCGCCGGAAGTCGATTACAGCGACATGCCAACCGACGTGCGCGAACTGCGCGCCGAAAACATGGCGCTGCGTGAAAAGAACGCCGCGCTGCTGGAAGAGATCACTGTTCTGCAACGCCGTATTTCCGAGTTGGTCAGCGCCTGATTATTGGAGTGTTACTTATGCAGCGACTGCAAGCCCCGTTAGCTTTGACTTGTTTGATTTCGATGAGCGCGGCGGTTGCAGCGCCCGCAGTGGTGGCGGTAGCCGAACCTGTGCGCCTGAAGGCGGCCGCGCAGCGCGTCAGCATCCTGCGCGACAAATGGGGCATCCCTCACGTCTACGGCAAGAGCGACGCCGACGCGGTGTTCGGCATGGTCTACGCGCAGGCGGAAGATGATTTCCCGCGCGTGGAGCTGAACTTCATCAACGCCATGGGCCGCCTGGCGGAAGTGGAGGGCGAGGCCGAACTGTATAAGGACCTGCGCATGAAGCTGTTCATCAATCCCGATGAACTCAAGCGCCAGTACGCGCAGGCGCCGGCGTGGCTGAAGAAGCTGATGAACGCCTGGGCCGATGGCCTGAACTACTATCTGCAAACGCATCCCGACGTGAAGCCGGCGCTGCTGACGCACTTCGAGCCGTGGATGGCGCTCAGTTTCAGCGAAGGCAGCATCGGCGGCGACATCGAGACCATCGACATCAAGCAGCTGCAGGCGTTGTACGCCGATGGCATCAAGCTGCCCCTGATGCCGCCGGTGCTGATGTCGTCCAATGACGGCGTTGATCCGGACAAGGAGCCGGGTGGTTCCAACGGCTTCGCCATCGCGCCGGCGCTGACCAGGAACAGGCATGCGCTGCTGATGATCAATCCGCACACCTCGTTCTACTTCCGTCCCGAAGTGGCGATGCACAGCGAGGAAGGCCTGAATGCCTATGGCGCCGTGACCTGGGGCCAGTTCTTCATCTACCAGGGCTTCAACGACCGTGTCGGCTGGATGCACACCTCCGGCGGCGGCGACGTCATCGACGAGTACCTGGAAACCATCAGCGAAAAGGACGGCCAGTTCTTTTACCAGTATGGCAGCGAACAGCGTGCGCTGAAGGCGGTCGACATCGAACTGCCGTACAAGACCAAGGACGGCATGGCCAGCAAGACGGTGCGCGTCTACTACAGCCACCACGGCCCGATCGTCCGCGCCAAGGATGGCAAGTGGGTGGCGGTGCGCCTGATGAACGAGCCGCTGAAGGCGCTGACGCAGTCCTTCAGCCGCACCAAGGCGCGCAACTACAAGGCGTTCTACAAGTCGATGGAGCTGCGCACCAACTCGTCCAACAACACCGTGTATGCGGATGCGGACGGCAATATCGCCTACTTCCACGGGAACTTCATCCCGCGCCGCGATCCGCAGTTCGACTGGAAGCATCCGGTGGACGGCAGCAATCCGGCCACCGAGTGGCAAGGCCTGCACGAGGTCAAGGAAACCATCACGCTGTTCAATCCGAAGAACGGCTGGATCCAGAACACCAACAATTGGCCGTACACGGCTGCCGGGGCCTATAGCCCCAAGGTCAAGGACTATCCGGCCTATATGTCGATGAATCCGGAGAACCCGCGCGGCATCCACGCGGTGCGCGTGCTGCAAAACAAAAAAGACTTCACTATCGACAGCCTGATCGCCGCCGCCTACGACAACCAGCTGCCGGCGTTCGAGCCGCTGCTGCCGCAGCTGTTCGCCGCCTACGACGAACTGCCTGCCGACGACGCGCGCAAGGCCGCCCTGGCGCCGCAGATCAAGGCGCTGCGCGCGTGGGACATGCGCTATTCGCTGGAGTCGACCACCACCTCGCTGGCCGTGTACTGGGCGCAGGATCTGTGGACCACGTATCAGCCGGCGGCCAAGGCCAGGGAAGTGCAGGTGCTGGATTACATCCATGCCGCGATCACGCCGCAGCAGCGGCTGGAGGCGCTGGAGCGCGCCATCGCCAAGCTGACGGCGGATTTCGGCAGCTGGCAAACGCCGTGGGGCGAGATCAACCGCTTCCAGCGTTTAACCGGCGATATCGTGCAGCCGTTCGACGACAGCAAGCCTAGCCTGCCGGTGCCGTTCGCGTCGGCCAACTGGGGATCGCTGGCGGCCTACGGCACCACGTCCAAGCAGAAGACCAGGCGCATTTACGGCGAGCGTGGCAACAGCTTCGTGGCGGCGGTGGAGTTCGGGCCGCGCATCAAGGCAAGGAGCATTCTGGCGGGTGGGCAGAGCGGCAATCCGGCCTCGCCGCATTTCTATGACCAGGCCGCGATGTATGCGCGCGGTGAGTTCAAGGATGTGCTGTTCTATAAAGCCGACGTGGAAAAGAACCTCGAACGCCGCTACCATCCTGGCGAATAGCCCTCCAAACGAAAGGGTCTGACCCAAGGGGCTGGAATAGCCCCCGAACGAAAGGGTCTGACCCCATGCGGGGTCAGACCCTGGCCGCAGCGGTGTGCGGGTTTTGCTGGTGCCGCGAGCTTTTACGGCTTGGGGTAGACTACCGGCGCCGGATGCTCCACCCCTTCCAGCTGTATCCACTGCAGGTTCTCCACCTTGTTGTTGCGGACATTGCCGTCGCGGTGGCGGACGGCCGGCAGCCGGTTCGGGTTCGGCAGGAACACTTCGGCCACCAGGTCGTGCACGTAGAACTCGCCCTCGCGCTTACCGCCGCGCAGCTTGACTTTCAGGCCATCCGGATACAGCGTCGGTTTGATAGCCGTGACTTTGGGACCGGCCGCCATCAGCACGCGGCCGTCCTTCGACACCTTGTAATAGTCGCTGCCGACCACCGGCTTGGCCGCGGCCACCAGAATCGAGTAGGCAAAGCCCAGGCCAATAACGGCGATGATGATGAATATATAGATCATGCGCCGAATCTTAGCAGTTAAATAGCGTCCAGCGAACGGCGAATATCGGCCCTTAAATCCTCTATATCTTCAATTCCAACCGACAGCCGTATCAGGCCGTCGCCGATGCCCAGGGCCGCGCGCTGGGCCGCCGGGATGGACGCGTGGGTCATCAGGGCAGGGTGCTCGATCAGGCTTTCGACGCCGCCCAGGCTCTCGGCCAGCGCGAACACCTGGCAGCTTTCCAGGAAGCGGCGCGCGCCCGGCAGGTCGGTATTCAGGTCGATCGAGATGATGCCGCCGAAGCCCTGCATCTGACGTTTGGCCAGTGCGTGCTGCGGGTGCGATTCCAGGCCGGGGTAGAACACTTTGCGCACCTCCGGCTGCTGTTCCAGCCAGCGCGCCAGTTCCAGCGCGCTGGCGCAGTGGCGTTCCATGCGGATGGCCAGCGTCTTCACGCCGCGCAGCGCCAGGAAGCTGTCGAACGGGCCGGCGATGGCGCCGACCGAGTTTTGCAGGAAGGCCAGCTGCTCGCGCCATTCCTTCTGGCGCTCCTCGCCGCCCACCACGGCGATGCCGCCGATGATGTCCGAGTGGCCGTTCAAATACTTGGTGGCCGAGTGCACCACGATGTCGAAGCCGTGTTCCAGCGGCCGCTGGACGATCGGGCTGGCGAAGGTGTTGTCGGCGATGGCGATGATGCCGCGCTCGCGGCAGATTTTCGCAATCGCCTGCAAGTCGGCCAGCTTGAGCATCGGGTTGGTCGGCGTTTCGACCCACACCATTTTCGTCTCCGGCTTGATGGCGGCCAGCAGGTTTTCCGGATTGGTCAGGTCGACATAGCTGAAGTGGTGGCCGGCGCTGCGCCGGCGCACGCGTTCGAACAGGCGGTAGGTGCCGCCATACATATCGTCGCCGGCGATGATGTGGGAGCCGGCGTCGGCCAGTTCCAGCACCGTCGATATCGCGGCCAGGCCGGAGGCGAAGGCGAAACCCTGCGCGCCGCTTTCCAGGTCGGCCACGCAGCGCTCCAGCGCCCAGCGCGTGGGATTGTGCGAGCGGCCGTAATCCAGTCCCTTGTGCACGCCGGGACTTTCCTGCACAAAGGTGGAGGTGGCGTAAATCGGCGGCATGATCGCGCCGGTCGATGGATCGGGCGATTGGCCGGCATGGATGACGCGCGTGGCCAGGGCAGGTTTTTTGTCGCTCAAGATAGTGTCCTTCGCAGATGGTTAAGCAGGTCGTAGCGGGTAATCAGGCCGTAGAAGGTGTCGCCGTCGGCCACCACGGCGGTCAGGCCGCGGTCCAGCGTGTCGCGCAGCGCCTGCAGGTCGGCGGACGGCTTGAGAATTTCCAGCCGCCTGGTCATGGTGCCGCCCACGGCGTTGTTGAAACGTTCCGGCTCCGCGCCCACCGTCAGCAGCACATCGGATTCGTCGATGATGCCGGCCAGCTGGCCTTTTTCCAGCACCGGCAGTTGTGCCACGTCGGCGGCGCGCATGCGGTTGAAGGCGATCATCAGCGTGTCCTCCGGCGTGACGCTGATGACTTCTCCGGCATCGAAGCGGCGGCCGATCAGGTCGCGCAGGTCGTTGTAGCGCTGGCGTTCCAGCAGGCCCTGGTCGCGCATCCAGCCGTCGTTGTAGACCTTGGACAGGTAGCGGGTGCCGGTGTCGCAGACAAAGCTGACCACGCGCTTGGGCGTGGTCTGTTCGCGGCAGTAGCGCAGCGCGGCGGCCAGCAGCGTGCCGGTGGACGAGCCGCCCGGTATGCCTTCCTCCTTCAGCAGCGAACGCGCGGTGGCGAAGCTGTCGACGTCGGTGATGGTGTAGGCCTTGGTCACGCCGGTCATGTCGGCGATGGCGGGGATGAAGTCTTCGCCGATGCCTTCCACCGCCCACGAGCCGCTGGTTTCGGACACGTGGCCGGTATCGATGTATTCGGCCAGGATAGAGCCGGCCGGATCGGCCAGGATGAATTCCACGTGCGGGGCGACCTTGCGGAAGTAGCGCGTCAGCCCGGTCAGCGTGCCGGACGAGCCGACGCCGACCACGATGGCGTCCACGTCGTGGCCCATCTGTTCCCAGATTTCCGGGCCGGTGGTGGTTTCGTGCGCCAGCGGATTGGCGGGATTGTTGAACTGGTCCGAGAACCAGGCGCCCGGCATGTCGGCGGCCAGTCGCGCGGCGTAGTCCTGGTAATACTCGGGATGGCCCTTGCCGACGTCGGAGCGGGTGGTGCGCACCTCGGCGCCCAGCGCCTTCAAGTGCAGCACTTTTTCGGTGGACATCTTGTCGGGTACGACCAGCAGCACGCGGTAGCCCTTGAGCCGTCCGACCAGCGCCAGGCCGAGGCCGGTGTTGCCGGCGGTCGCTTCGATGATAGTGCCGCCGGGCTTGAGCAGGCCCCGGGCTTCGGCCGCTTCGATCATGGCCAAGCCGATGCGGTCCTTGATCGAGCCGCCGGGATTTTGCGATTCCAGCTTCAGGAATAACTGGCAAGGGCCGGTATCGAGACGGGTAATCTCGGCCATGGGCGTCTTGCCGATCAGGTTGAACAGCGCAGGTTTGTGCATGAGTTCTCCTATGGGCGTGTCGGCCAAGTATGCTCTATTTTTTATTTTCGCGGTTTATAATTCGCCTATGGCAAAACTCTATTTCCGATACTCCGCGATGAATGCGGGCAAGTCCACCGCCATGCTGCAGGTGGCCCATAATTACGAAGAACAAGGCCAGAAGGTGCGCCTGTTCACGGCCGCCATCGATAGCCGCTATGGCGTGGGCAAGGTGACGTCGCGTCTGGGGCCCCAGCGCGAGACCGAGGTGTTCGAGGCCAATACCGATTTTCTTCTAACGATAGATGAAAAAATCGCATGCCTGCTGGTCGATGAAGCCCAGTTTTTGAGCACGGAGCAGGTCAAGCAGCTGCACCAGCTGGCGCAGGTGCGCGGCATTCCGGTGATCACCTATGGCCTGCGCTCGGACTTCCGTGGCGAGCCGTTCCCCGGCTCGGCCTACCTGCTGGCGCTGGCCGACGATATCGAGGAAATCAAGAATATCTGCTCGTGCGGCAAGAAGGCCACGATGAATATCCGCGTCGACGAAAACGGCAAGCGCATCAAGGAAGGCGAGCAGATCAGTATTGGCGGCAACGAGAGTTATCGCCAGGCCTGCGGCCGCTGCTTCTACAGCGAAACGCATTAAGCGTGGCTGGCCTGCGCGTGGCCAAGACCGGTGTTCATGGGCGTGTTCCCGTATTGGCAATGCGGAAACCGCCGCTCAAATAAGGCGTGAATACGGCGCCGTTGACCAGCGTATCCAGTTGCGCGGTGGTGGCCAGCAGCTTGATGCCCGACGTGGCGCTGTCTTCTTCGAGTGCCATGGCTGATTGCGCAGCGCCGGGCGCTGTCGATGCGGGAAAGCTGCCGCCACGGGAGAGGCAAACTGTGCCTTCCGGATTCAGCGGACTTTTCCACACATCGCATTCGATGCCGAGGATGGTTTTGTGCTCCCCGGTCCCGGACGGCGGGTTGGCGCGGATGGCTGCCGCCATGGCGGCCTTGGCGGGGTTGCCTGCCGCGTCCCGCTCGATGGCGGCAATTTGCTCGGCAGTCAAGCCGGGGCGGCGGCTGGGCGGCTTGGCGCTTGCCTGGCCGGCAGCGTCGCAGGCGCCGTGGGCGGTTTTCTTGAGCAGGTCGATATCGCAGATTCCCCGGCTGGAGAACAGGCTGGCGCGGCTCAGGTGCGTCTCGGTCAAGCTGCAGTCGAGCTGGTTGACGCCATACGTCAGCGCGCTGGTGTAGTGGATGGTTCGGTTGACGGCGGAATACACATCGTGGCGCTGGCTGTCGACGTGCTCGGGCCAGGCGCGCGGCGGTTTGGACGCGGCGCCGGCCGCGTTATTGCGCCGCACGCAGTCCTCCACTTCGGCGTGCAGCATGGCCAGACGGGCGGCGTTGTCTGGCTGTCCAATCAGATAGCCCCGCAGGCTGACCAGGTGCACCTTGACCGGCGCGCCAGGTGCGGCAAGCAGCGCGTGCGGCATCGGCGCGCTCGACATCCCCTGCTCGGCCGGCGTGGCGGCGCGACCGGCCAGCGGCACCGTGCAGAGACAAAGAATCAGCAAACGAAACAGGGAATTCATCGCGGACCTCCCAAGGTCATCGCCAGCGCCGCCGCCGGCAGGTGGCTTGATGCCCGAGGCCGCATCCAGTGAACGACCAACCTTGAGGCATGCCCATGCTATGGCTTTGTGGATAAGCGGGCTTGATCGGTGTCAAGCCCGCTGGAGATTGGAGAGGTGAGGGCGGCGGGCAACGCTGGCGGCGCGCGCCAGCGCCTGTTCACACGGCGCAGTAGCGTTCCTGGATTTCCGGATCGGCCAGCATGGCGTCGGCCCGTTCGGTGTAGACGATGCCGCCCTGGTCCAGCACGTAGGCGCGGTCGGAAATGCCCAGCGCCGCCTCGACGCTCTGTTCGACCAGCAGGATGGTCTTGCCCTGCCGCTTGAGCTGCTGGAACAGTTCGAACATTTCATCGACCAGCACCGGCATGATGCCTTCGGACGGTTCGTCCAGCAGGATCATGTCCGGATCGGCCGCCGTGGCGCGGGCGATGGCCAGCATCTGCTGCTCGCCGCCCGACATGGTCACCGCCGTCTGTCCCAGCCGCTCCTTGAGGCGCGGGAAGGTCTCGGCGATGCGGTCGATGATGTCCTTTTCCTGCGCCATCTTGCCCGAGGCGACGATGCCCAGCCGCAGGTTTTCCAGCACCGTCATGCCCGGCACGATGCGGCGCTCTTCCGGCACGTAGGCCAGGCCCAGCCCGAAGCGCTGGTGCGCCGCCAGGCCCAGCAGGTTGACGCCCTTGAACGACACCTCGCCGCTGGTTTTCTTGAGCAACCCCATCACGCTCTTGATGGTGGTGGTCTTGCCGGCGCCGTTGCGGCCCAGCAGCGACACCACCTCGCCGCGCTGCACGTCGAGGCTGACGTTTTGCAGGATATGGCTGGTGCCATACCAGGCGTTCAGGTTTTTAATGGTCAGCATGGTAGTTCCTCAGTGTTGGCCCAGATAGACGCGCTTGACTTCGTCGTTGGCGCGGATGTCGTCCGGCTTGCCGGTCGCCAGCAGTTCGCCGTGGTGCAGCACCACGATGCGGTCGCTGATGCCCATCACCATCTTCATCTTGTGTTCCACCAGCACCACCGTGCGTTCGGCGGCCAGTTGCACGATCAAGTCCATCATCGAGCGGGTTTCCTCGGGACTCATGCCGGCGGTCGGCTCATCCATCAGCAGCAGCTTGGGATCGGCCGCCAGCGCGATGGCGATTTCCAGCGCGCGTTGCTGGCCGTGCGCCAGCTCGCGCGCCGCGCGCCGCGTGTGCGCGCCGAGGCCGACCAGCGCCAGAAGTTCCCTGGCGCGGTCGTCCAGGCCCAGCGCCGCGCGCCGGCTCCAGAAATTCAGCCGGCCGACGCGCGCCTGCAAGGCGATGCGCACGTTCTCCAGCACGCTGAACGCCGGGAAGATATTGGTGATCTGGAACGACTTGGACACGCCGACATGGGCGAACTCATGCTGCTTCAGGCCCGACAGGTCGCGCTGCTCGAACACCACCCGGCCTTCGGACGGCGGGAAGGTGCCGGACAGCAGGTTGAAAAACGTGCTTTTGCCGGCGCCGTTGGGGCCGATGATGGCGGTCAGCTTGCCGCGCTCGAAGCCGACCGAGACGTTGTTGAGCGCGGTGAAGCCGGCAAAGCGGCGCGTCAGGTTTTCGGTGCGCAGGATCAGGTCAGCGGTCATGAAGTTTCTCCAGCAGGGTGCCCCACACGCCTTTGGGGAAGAAGAGCACAAAGAATATAAAGATGGCGCCCACGTACAGCTGCCAGTGTTCGGTCCATTGCGAGAACAGATCCTGGATCAGCAGGAACAGCGCGGCGCCGATGAACGGGCCGAAGAAGGTGCCCATGCCGCCCAGCAGGCAGATCATCACCACCAGGCCCGAGGTTTCATAGTGCAGGCTCTCGATGGCCACGCTGGACAGGTGAATCGCGTTGAGCGCGCCGGCCAGGCCGCAGATGGCGCCGGACAGGATGAACGCGATCAGCTTGGTATGCTCGACGTTGAAGCCGCAGGCGCGGGTGCGCGCCTCGTTCTCGCGGATCGCCTCCACCACGCCGCCGAACGGCGAGGACAGTACCCGCGACAGGGCGAACAGGGTCAGCGCCACCAGCGCCAGGAAGGCATAGTACTTGTTGGTGGGATTGAGCAGGTCAAGCGTCAGGCCGGCGAGGTCGAGCGTCGGCAGGTTGACGCCGCGCAGGCCGTTCTCGCCGCCGGACAGCGGGAACTGGTAGACCAGGAAGTAGACGCACTGCGACAGCGCCAGCGTCACCATGGCGAAGTAAATGCCGCGGGTGCGGATCGCCAGCAGCCCCATCGCCAGCGCCAGCACCGCCGAGGCCAGGATGGCCAGCGGTATCGCCGCCCACCACGCCAGGCCGGTGTGGGCGATCAGGATACCGGCCGTGTACGAGCCCAGGCCGAGGAAGGCTGCGTGGCCGAACGACAGCATGCCCATGTAACCGAACAGCAGGTTGAAACCGACGCCGTACAGGCCGTAGATCAGGATGTTGACCGCCACCGAATGGTTGGGCAGCAGCCACGGCAGCGCCATCAGGGCGACGACGGAGGCCAGCGCGCGATGGTGGCGCACCAGGTCCAGCGGACGGGCCGCGACGCGCACGCGCGGCAGGATGTCGGATTTTGCATGCATGATTTTTCTACCTTTAACTCATCAGACCGGGACGGCCGAACAGACCCTGCGGACGCACCAGCAGCACCACGGCCATGATGACGAACATCGACACCTTGGCCGCTTCGGGGAAGAACAGCACGGCCAGGCTCTCGACCACGCCGACCAGCACGCCGGCGACGATGGCGCCCACCAGCGAACCCATGCCGCCGACCACGGTCACCACAAAGGCCACCGTCAGCACCGGGCCGCCCATTTCCGGGCTGATGCCCTGCATCGGCGCCGACAGGAAGCCGGCCAGGCCGGCAATGCCGGTGCCGAGGCCGAACACGATCAGCCACACCTGGGCGATATCGACGCCGAGAATGCGGACGATCTGCGGATCGCGCGCGCCGGCCCGGACGATCAGGCCGAACGAAGTTTTCTCGATGAACAGCCACAGCCCGAACAGCACCGCCGCCGTGACGCCGATGACGAACAGGCGGTACAGCGGGAACTGGCCGATCAGGATGTCGGCCGAGCCTTGCAGCAGCTCCGGCGTGTCGACCGGCAGGCCCTGCTTGCCGAAGGCGATGCGCACCAGCTCCACCATCACATAGGCCAGCCCGAAGGTCAGCAGCAGCGGATAGTCGATGCCGCGCCCGTACAGCGGCCGCACCAGCACGCGCTCGACCGCCATGCCGAGCGCGCCGACCACCAGCGGCACCAGCACCAGGCACAGCCAGAAATTCGGCTCCAGCTGGTACAGCGCGTAGCCGGCGTAGGCGCCGACCATGAAGAATGCGCCGTGCGCAAAGTTGACGATGGTGAGCATGCCGAAAATCAGCGACAGTCCCACCGCCAGCAAAACGTAGACCGCGCCCAGCGCCAGTCCGGTAAACAGCTGTAGTCCCACCAGCTCAAGGGTGATGCCTTCCATATTGCCTCCTGCGGATCGGGTGATGGACTACTTGTGGCCGAGCTCGGCGCAGCTGCGCAGGGCGTCGGTCGACGCCGGCGCCACGCGCAGCACGGTGAACAGGTCGTTGGCGTCCTTGGGCGCGGGCTTGGACGCGATCACCAGCACCGATTGCACCGACTGGTGGTCGCAGGCGCGGTAGAACTGCGGCCCCTTGTAGGTGTCGTATTGCAGCTTGGCCAGCTGGTCGACCACTTTTTCGGTGTCGCTGGTGTTGGCCTGTTTCACCGCCGTCAGCAGCGACTTGACGGCGGAGTACGCCATCGAGCCGTAGTCGGACGGCAGCGCGCCGTTGTTGGTCTGCTTGTAGCGTTCGTTGAGCGCCTTGGCCGAGGGCAGGCTGTCCTGGATCTGCCAGTAGTAGGAGCTGCCGCCGACCACGCCCTGGTACACGCCCGGACCGGCGGCGATGCGCGAGGTATAGGTCAGGATGGGCGTGACGAAGCGGATCGATTTCTTCAGGCCGAAATCGCCGGCCTGCTTGATCGAGATCTGGTTGTCGCGGCCGAAGTTGTTGAAGACCAGGATGTCCGGCTTCATCGCCATCAGGCGCGGCAGGAAGGTCGAGTAGTCGGTGGCGCCCAGCGGATGCTTGATCTCGCCCACCACGGTGGCGCCGACTTCATTGGCGACCCGGGTGAAGCCGCGCGTCATTTCCTGGCCGTAGGCGTAGTCGGCGGTCAGGAAGGCGATGCGCGCGCCCTTGGTGAAGGCGTATTTGCCCACCGCCTGGGTGGTCATGTGCGGATTGAGCGACTCGTGGAAGGTGTAGCGCGAGAAGTCGGCCGCCTCGTTGATGGCGTCGGACTGGCTGATCGAAATGTACAGCACCTTGCGCTGGCGGGTGACGTTGTTGACCGCCAGCTGGGTGGCGGCCGACAGGCTGCCGACGATGAAGTTGACGTGATCCTTCTCGATCAGCTCCAGCGCGCGGGTGGCGGCTTCGCCCGGATTGAGCTTGTCGTCGCGCACCAGCAGCTCGGCCTTGCGGCCGTTGAGTCCGCCGGCATCGTTGAATTCCTTGACGGCCAGCTCGGCGTTCCCGACCTGGTCCTTGGCTTCGGCGCCGTAGGGGCCGGTCAAGGGCACCGGCAGGCCGATCCGGATCGGCGCGGCTTGAGCTTGGGACTGGGCATGGGCGGAAGCGGCCAGGGTGGCCAGCGCGAGGCAGACCGCGCCAGCGAACGGGCGTAGTGGTTGCATGAATGTCTCCTTTGTTTTTAGTGAGCGGTTGATAAATAATCGAATGTACAGACCGCGATGTCAAGAAAATCTTCAATTTTTCTTCTTGCTACTTATCGATCGATAACTTATATTGAGTCAAACATCACCAACAATGGAGGAGCACATGGGTATCAGAAAACTGGGGCATTACTCGATCCGCACCGGCGACCTGGAGGCGTCGCGGCGGTTCTACACCGAGATGCTCGGGCTGCGCGAAGGATTCCGCCCGCCGTTCAAATTCCCCGGCATTTGGTTGTACGACAGCAACGATGAGAGCGATTTCGGCGTGGTGCACATCATCGGCATCGACGCCAACGATCCGCAGGGGCTGAAGGACTACCTGGGCGACAAGGACGAGGCCAGTCTGTTCGGCACCGGCGCGGTCGACCACGTGGCCTTCCTGGCCACCGGCCTGGAAGACATGCGCGCCAGGCTGCTGCGGCGCGCCATGGATTTCACCGAGCGCACGGTGCCGTCGCTGGGGCTGTACCAGGTGTTCATCGCCGACCCCAGCGGCGTGACCATCGAGATGAATTACCCGCACGCCGAGGCGCACGCCCTCGGCCTGGCCTGAGACAACAAGGAGGAGACCATGAAACGAGTAGCGATAATCGGAGGCTCGCTCGGCGGCCTGTTTGCAGCCAATCTGCTGCACCGCGCCGGCTGGGATGTGCAAGTGTACGAACGGGTCAACGAACAGCTGGCGGAGCGCGGCGCCGGCGTGGTGACCCATCCGGAACTGTTCGAGATCCTGGCCCGCATCGGCATCACGGACGACAAGATCGGCGTCGAAGTGCCGTCGCGCATCACGCTGGACCACGGCGGCGCCGTCATCGGCGAGCATCCGCATCCGCAGGTGCTGACCGCCTGGGGCCGCTTGTATGCATTGCTGCGCGCGGCCTTGCCGGAGCAGCGCTACCACTGCGGCAAGCACCTGGTGGATGTCACGCAGACCGCGGAGCACGTGGAGGCGCATTTCGCCGACGGCAGCACGGCGCAGGCCGAACTGCTGATCGCCGCCGACGGTATCCGCTCGTCGGTGCGCCAGGTGCTGGCGCCGGAGATCGCACCGGCCTACGCCGGCTACATCGCCTGGCGCGGCCTGGTCGAGGAACACACCCTGAGCGCCGAGACGCACCGGCAGCTGTTCGGCCACTTCGGCTTTTGCCTGCCGCCGCGCGAGCAGATGCTGGGCTACCCGGTGGCCGGCGCCTTCAATGCGATGGAGGCGGGCCAGCGCCGCTACAACTTCGTCTGGTATCGTCCGGCCGACGAGGCGGAAGTGCTGCGCCTGTCGACCGACGCCGCCGGCCACGTCTACGAAAAAGGCATTCCGCCGCCGCTGATTTCGGCCGGCGTGATCGGCGAGATGCGCGCGGCGGCCGAACAGTCGCTGTCGCCGCAGTTCGCCGAGGTGGTGGCGCGCACCGTGCAGCCGTTCTTCCAGCCGATCTACGACCTGGAATCGCCGAGCCTGGCGTATGGCCGCGTCGCCCTGCTGGGCGATTCGGCCTTCGTCGCGCGGCCGCACTGCGGCATGGGCGTGACCAAGGCGGCCGGCGACGCGCTGGCGCTGACCGAATGGCTGACCAGGCTGCCGGTGGCGGAAGCGCTGGCCGGCTACTCGGCCGAACGCGTGGCCTACGGCAGCCGGATCGTCGCCCACGCCCGCCACCTGGGCGCCTACATGCAGGCGCAGCTGCGCACCGAGCAGGAAATGCGGATGGCGGAACGCTACCGCACGCCGGAAGCGGTGATGCGCGAAACCGCGGTGCCACCCGGCGCGCATCTTGCCGACGCCTGAGCGCCGCCGCCGGCTGTCGTCGGCGGACCGCGAGCAGCAGATTGTGCAGCAGGCCATCCGGTACTTCGCTACCTTTGGCTTCGCTGCCAGTACGCGCGAGCTGGCCAGGGAACTGGGCATCTCGCAGCCGCTGCTGTACCGCTACTTTCCCAGCAAGGAGGCGCTGGCCGAGCGCGTCTTCAAGGAAGTGTATCTGTCGCGCTGGAATCCGGCGTGGGACCTGCTGCTGGCCGATCGCAGCCTGCCGCTGACCGAGCGCGTACACCGCTTCTACCGGCAATACGCCGGCGTCATCCTGCACAGCGACTGGATACGGATTTTCATCCTGGCCGGACTGAGCTATGACGGCATCAACGTGCGCTACCTGGCGCGCCTGCGCGAGCGGGTGTTTGACGTGGTGCTGGCCGAGCTGCACCGCGAATTCGACGTGCCGCCGCCGACGCCGCAGCAGCACGAGGACGAGATCGAATTCATCTGGGGACTGCACGCCTCGATTTTCTACATCGGCGTGCGCAAGTGGGTGTACCGGCTGGGCGTGCCGGAAGAACTCGACCGGCTGGTTGACCGCCAGGTCGAGGATTTCATGACCAGCGCGCCGCTGGTGTTGCGGCAGCTGCGGGAGCCGCAGCTGCCATAGTTCGCTACAGTCCCAGCACGCGGCGCGCGTTGCCGCCCAGGATGGCCGCCTTGTCGGCGTCCGACAGCGCCGGCGTATCGAGCACATGTTTGACCGGCTTGCCGGCCCATGGGAATGGGTGGTCCGATCCCAGCATCACCTGCGACGCGCCGACCTGGCGCACCAGGTTGGTCAGCGCTTCCGGCGTAAACACCAGGCTGTCGAAGAACAGCTGGCTGACGTATTCGCTCGGTTTCTTTTTCAACACCGGACCGTGCGCGCAGGCGCCCGGGTTGACGAAGCAGCCGTGGTCCATGCGGGCGGCCGAGGTGGGCAGGTAGCCGCCGCCGTGCGCGGCGCAGATCTTCAGCTTGGGGAACTTGTCCAGCACGCCTTCAAAAATGAAGTGCTGCAAGGCGATCGTGGTTTCCAGTGGATAGCCGATGACGTTCGGCATCCAGCCGTTGCCGGCAAAGCGCTTGGCCAGTTCCGGCGTGCCGACCGGGTGGATGAACAGCGTGGCGCCAAGCGCCTCGGCCTTGGCCCAGACCGGATGGAAGCGCGGATCGGCAAAGTCGGCGCCGGCCACGTTGCCGCCGATCGCCGCACCGCGCAAGCCGAGTTTGGTCATCGCGTGTTCCAGTTCCTGCACCGCCAGGTCGGGATGCTGCAGCGACAGCGAGGCGAAGGCGGCGAAGCGGTCCGGCCTGGCGGCGCACAGCTCGGCCAGCTTGTCGTTCTGCAGGCGGACGACTTTTGCCGACAACTCGCGCGGCTGTTCATACCAGAACGGATTGATGCTGAGCACTTCCATGTCCACGCCTTGCGCATCCATCGCGGCCAGGCGCTCGGCGATCACCAGCACGTTCTCCTGGCCGCCGTGCATGGTCTTGGGATACAGCGAGAACACGTCCATGCCCAGCAGGGCCAGCGCCTCCGGAATCATGCAATGGGCGTGGACGTCGACGGTCTTGACCGGCGCGCCATTGAGGACCAGTGGGGCGCCTGGCGTGGCGTCGGCCTCGGGCGCGCGCAGCGGCCCGTGCGCGCCGCAGCCGACCATGATGATGCCGCCAACGCTGAGGGCGCCGTGTTTGATGAATTGTCTCCTGCTTGTCATTCTGCTTCCTTTGCTTGTTGTAAGAATCCTTTAATGATAGATCGATCAATTGAGTTGCGCCGCTGGTTTTTGGGTTTTGCTGCGTAAACGAGACAAAGATTGTCGGCATTCAGGTTTGTGTTTGATAAAACAAATTATCGAACGATAATTAAACTCCATAAAAAACGGAGGAGACATGAAAAAAATTGGCAACCCGGCGGCCCTGGCGCTGCTGTTGGCGGGGGCGGCCGGCGCGGCGTCGGCACAATCGTCGGTGCAGGTCTATGGCGTGCTGGACATGTGGGCCGGGCGCTCGGAGACCAGCGCCGGCGGACCGGCGTCGAGCGTGGTCAACAGCGGCGGCCTGCAAACCTCGTACTGGGGCTTTGGCGGCACCGAGGACTTGGGCACCGGGCTGAAGGCGATCTTCGCGGTGGAGGGCTATATCCAGCTCGACACCGGCGCCGGCGGCCGCACGCCGACCGACGCGCTGTTTGCCCGCAACGCCTACGTCGGCCTGCAGGGTGCGGCCGGCGAAATCAAGATCGGGCGCGTGCTCAATCCGCTGTTCGTGGCGACCGCCCAGTCCAATCCCTTCGGCGGCTCGATCCGCTTGGCGCCGCTGCTGGCGCAGGTATGGTCGATCCCGATGTCGCGCACCGTATATGGCGACACCAGCTGGGACAACGCGATCTCGTACACCACGCCGGTGAGCGGCGGTTTCAAGCTGGCCACCTATGTCGGCCTGGGCGAGACGAAGTTTGGCACCCGCACCAACAACGTCGGTTCCACCGTCAGCTATGAACAGGGGCCGCTGATGGCGACGCTGACGGCGCAGCGCGTCCGCGTGGGGCCGGGCCTGGCGACGATAGGCCAGTCGGAGCAGAAGACCTATTTTGCCGGCGCCAGCTACAACTTCGGCGTCGCCAAGCTGTTTGCGTCCTGGGACACGGCCAACAACCGCGCGCCGGACGGCAAGGGCAAGACCGCGCAGGCCGGCGTCTCGGTGCCGTCGGGGCCGGGCAACATCCTGCTGTCGTGGGCGCAGACCCGGAACACCGCGGCCGGTCTGGCCGATACGCGGCGCGACACCGGCGCGCTGGGCTACGACTACTTCCTGTCCAAGCGTACCGAGTTGTACGCCATCCTCCAGACCGACAAGCTGAGCACCGCCAACCTCGGCAAGACCTATGCCGTCGGCATGCGGCTGAAGTACTGAGCGGGGCCGTCAACCGCGCCAGGACAGGGCGGTAGGCAGTTCGCTGGCCTCGGTGTTGAGCAGTTCGGCCAGCGCTCTCACGGTCTGGCGCCGGTAGAGGATTTTGCAGGCCTCGCGGATGGCCTGGCCGGCCGCCGTGGCCGCGCAGGCGGCGGTGGCGTACATGGTCAGCGGCGTGCGGCCGATCAGCAGCGGCTGGCCGACCGCCGCCTGGGTAAGCTGCATCGACTTCAGCGTGAACAGCAGCGCCGAACGGATGAAGACCACCGCGTCGAGCCGCCCGGCGCGCAGCATCTCCAGGCTTTGACGGTAGCTGCTGGTGTCGTACTTGATGATGTCGGTGGAGGCGGCGAACTCGGCCGCGTATTCCGCGTTGCGCAGGCGGCCGACGATTTTTCCCTTCAGGTCCGACATCGCGCGCAGCACCGTGCCGGCGCGGCCGACAACAATGATGTCTTCCATCGACAGCGGCCCGAGGCGGACGGCGACGCGGTCCAGCTGTTCGGCCTGGAGCGCGACCATCAAGTCCACCTGGCGCTGCTGCAGCATCGCCGCGCCGCGTGGAAACGGCAGCAGCCGCAGTTGCAGGTCGACGCCGCTCAATAGCGACAACGCGTCGGCGGTATCGACCAGGATGCCGGCTTGCGTGCCGTCGGCGGTGGTGGTGGCCCACGGCATCAGTTCGATCAGGGCCAGCGTCAGCGGCGGTTGTGGCGCGCCGTGCGCCGCCAGCGGCAGGCCCAGCAGCGCAGCGGCCAGCCCGAGCGACAATTCCCTGCGGCGTATTTGTACTGTATCGGTCGTGGTCATCGTCTCATCTCTCGAATTTCGCAGGTCTTCCCTCAATATAGTTGATCAAAGGATTAATTAAAGGCGACCAAAAGTCTACATCGGCGGGCTGGAAGCGCTCCGTGCTGGTTTTTCTTGTAACA
Source organism: Duganella alba (assembly GCF_009674495.1). Lineage (GTDB taxonomy): Bacteria > Pseudomonadota > Gammaproteobacteria > Burkholderiales > Burkholderiaceae_D > Rugamonas > Rugamonas alba. The sequence goes on from NZ_WKJN01000022.1 coordinate 99,978, forward strand.
TGGGAAGATACCGATACGGAGGACACGTGGGACTGAACAATTTTGGCGAGATTGCTACCTTCATCGCGGCCGTGAACGCCGGCAGCTTCAGCGTCGCGGCCCAGCAGCTGGGCGTCACCCGCTCCGGCGTGGGCAAGAGCATCGCCCGGCTGGAGGAGCGCCTGAATGTCCGCCTGATTAACCGCACTCCGCGCAGCCTGAGCCTGACCGACGACGGCGCCGCCTTCTACAAGCGCTGCGTGCAGCTGATGGACGACCTGGAAGACGCCGAACTGGCGATGGCCGAACGCAGCGGCGCGCCGCATGGCCGGCTCAAACTCAGCCTGCCGCTGGCGCTGGGCCACGCCCATGTGCTGCCGGTGATCGACAGCTTCCTGGCGCAATGGCCGAACGTGTCGGTGGAGGTGGGTTTCACCGACCAGTGCGTCGACCTGATCGAGGAGGGCGTCGATGTGGCGCTGCGCATCGGTGCGCAACTGCAGGATTCCGACCTGATCGGCCGCACCGTCGCCCAGCAGCGCATGGTGCTGTGCGCCGCGCCGGCCTACCTGGCGCGCCATCCGGCGCCGGCCGCGATCGCCGATCTCAAGGAGCACCAGTGCCTGTTCTATGTCAGCGGCGGCAAGCCGCAGCCATGGGTGTTTTACGACGACGAACTGGAAGTCGAATTCACGGCCGCCAGCCGACTGGCGATGAACAGCACCGAAGCACTGCGCTTGAGCACGCTGGACGGCGCCGGCATCGGCAATTTGCCGTCCTACCTGATTGAGGATGACCTGCGCGCCGGCCGCCTGCTGGCGCTGCTGCCGGAACACAAGTGCCCGCGCATTCCCATCCGCATCCTGTACCCGACGCGGCAGCATCTGTCCCCCAAGGTCAGGCTGTTCATCGATGCGCTGGTCGCCGCCTGGGGCGATGTGCCGCCGTGGGAACGCGAGCTGCCGTGCCCAGCGGTCCGCGTGGTGGACGCCGCGTAGACCGGCGGTCGACATGAGGTAATTCCTGGCTTTAAAAACATGCTGCGTGGAAAATCATCTTGCAAGTTATCAACTGATAATTTAAGATTTTGGGTTTGTACGCAAGGTTATTAACTAGCATGAATATTCGACTTACTTTCCGGCAGAAGCTGTGGTTCCCCCTCGCGGCCAGCCTGCTGTGCCTGGTGGCCATCGCCACCATGCTGGTCTTGAACGCGCGCCATATGCGCTATGAAGAACGCAAGCTTGCGCTGGCCAATATCGACCAGGCGGCGCTGAAGCAGGTCGAGCGCTTTGCCGCCGACGCGCAGGAAGGCCGCATCACCGAAGAGGAAGCCAAGCAGCGCGCCATGCGCGCGATGAAGGCAATCCGCTTTGGCGATGACGGCTACATCGCCATCAACGGCATGGACGCGCACGCGATCCAGAATCCGGTGTTTCCTGATTACGACGGCAAGGACATGAGCGGTTTCAAGGACGCGAACGGCTTCTACGTCTACCGCGAACTGGCCAACATCGGCAATTCCGCCGCCGGTGAAGGCTTCCTGACTTATCTCTGGCTGCGTCCCGGCGAACATGCCGCGTCCACCAAGTTGAGCCGGGTGGTCGCCTTCAAGCGCTGGGGCTGGGTGCTGGTGGCCGGCATGTATATCGATGACATCGACAAGGATTTCTATGCTTCGCTGACAACGGTGGCGCTGATGCTGCTGGTGGCGGCCACCATTCTGACGCTGATCGTGCTGGCGATTAACCGCAGCCTGCAGCGCGCGCTGGGCGGCAGTCCGGAGTACGCGATCGAAGTGGCCACGCAGATCGCCGGCAAGGATCTGAGCGCCGCCATCGACACCGCGCGCGACGACACCAGCAGCCTGCTGTTCGCCATGAAAACCATGCAGGCCAACCTGGCCGAGATGATCAGCGCCATCCACGACAGCGCGGCCGCCATCGCCACCTCGTCGGCGGAAATCGCCGCCGGCAATCTGGACCTGTCGTCGCGCACCGAGATGCAGGCCAGCACGCTGGAGGAAACCGCCGCCTCGATGGAAGAGTTCACCCAGGCCGTCACCCACAACGCGGAAAACGCCCGCATCGCCAGCGAGCTGGCCGTCAGCGCCTCGGATGTGGCCAGGCACGGCGGCGGCGTGGTGGAAGAAGTCACCAGCACCATGGCCGCCATCCACACCAGCGCGGCCAAGATCGAGGACATCACCGGCGTGATCGACGGCATCGCCTTCCAGACCAACATCCTGGCGCTGAACGCGGCGGTCGAGGCGGCCCGTGCCGGCGAGCAGGGACGCGGCTTTGCCGTGGTCGCCAGCGAAGTGCGCAACCTGGCCCAGCGCAGCGCCAGCGCGGCCAAGGAAATCAAGACCCTGATCGACGACTCGGTGCAGCGCATCGGCGCCGGTGCGGCGCTGGCGGAAAAAGCCGGCGAGACGATGGAAAAAGTGGTGGGCAGCGTCACCCGCGTGACCGCGATCGTGGCCGACATTTCCGCCGCCTCGCACGAGCAGCGCACCGGCATCGGCCACGTCAACACCGCCATCACCGAAATCGACACCGCGACCCAGCAAAACGCGGCGCTGGTGGAACAGGCGGCGGCGGCTGCCGGCAGCCTGCGCGACCAGGCCGCCGGCTTGACCGAGCTGGTCAACAGCTTCCGCCTGACGCCGGCCGCCGCCGCGCCGTCGCACGCCGCGCCGCAACGATTGCGGCTGCGCTAGCGCACCACCGTCCCTTTTGGCTACGCCATGTAGACATTTTGTCGCCGCCGGCAGCTTGATAATGATCACACGATCAATTAATGTGAGCACATGCCGCCGCCGGTGGTGGACCGATGTCTAGAAAAGGGAATGGTATGAAAAAGATCACGTTCAAGCAAAAGCTCTGGTTGCCGCTGATTGCCAGCCTGGTATGCCTGTGTGCGATTTCGGTCTTCCACGTCATGGAGGCGCGCGACCTGCGCTATGCCGAACGCAAGGCCGACCTGGCGGACGTCGCCAAGGCGGCGCTGACCATCGTCCAGGGCCTGTCGGCGGACGCCGCCGCCGGCAAGATCAGCGAGGCCGAAGCCCGGACCCGCGCCAAGGAAGTCCTGAAAAGCATCCGCTACGGCGAAGATGGTTATCTGGTGATCATCAGCATGGACGCGCGGCCGATCCAGAATCCGGCCCGCCCGGAAAACGACGGCAAGGATCTCAGCGATTTCACCGATCCGAACGGCTTCCACGTGTTCCGTGAAATTTCCAGCACGGCCGCCTCGGCCGCCGGCGAGGGCTATCTGTCGTACTTCTGGGTGCGTCCCGGCAGCACCGAGCCTTCCGAAAAACTCAGCCGCGTGGTCAGCTTCAAGCCGTGGGGCTGGGCGCTGGTGACGGGCTTGTATGTGGACGACATCAACCAGGCCTTCTACGCCTCGCTGCAAAAGGTCGGCGTGATGGTGGCGGCGGTGTGCCTGCTGCTGTCGGCCATCGTGATCGCGGTCAACCGCAGCCTGCACCGCACCATCGGCGGCAGCCCGGAATACGCGGCGGAGATGGCCTTGCGCATCGCTGAAAAGGATTTGAGCGTGGCCGTCATCACCGACAGCAAGGACCAGCACAGCTTACTGTTTGCCATGCGCCGGATGCAGGAAAACCTGGCCGGCATGATCGGCGACATCCGCGGCAGCGCGGAAACCATCGCGGCGGCCTCGTCGCAGATCGCCACCGGCAACCTGGACCTGTCGAGCCGCACCGAGATGCAGGCCGGCTCGCTGGAGGAAACCGCCGCCTCGATGGAGCAGCTGACGCAGGCGGTGGCGCAGAACGCCGAACACTCGGCGCAGGCCAACACGCTGGCCAAGACCGCGGCCGGCGTGGCGCAGCGCGGCGGCCAGGCCGTCACCGAGGTGGTCAGCACCATGGCCGCCATCAACGCCAGCGCCACGCGCATCGAAGCCATCATCGGCACCATCGACGGCATCGCCTTCCAGACCAATATCCTGGCGCTGAATGCGGCGGTGGAGGCGGCGCGCGCCGGTGAACAGGGGCGCGGTTTCGCCGTGGTGGCGACCGAAGTGCGCGGCCTGGCGCAGCGCAGCGCCGAGGCGGCCAAGGAAATCAAGGCGCTGATCGACGACGCCGTGCGCAATATCGGCGACGGCACGCTGATGGTGGAACGGGCCGGCGCCACCATGGGCGAGGTGGTCACCAGCGTCGACCGCGTCACCGCCGTGATCGCGGCGATCAGCGAGGCCTCCAGCGAGCAGCGCACCGGCATCGGCCATGTGAACACCGCGATCACCGAGATGGACAGTGTGACGCAGCAGAATGCGGCGCTGGTGGAGGAGGCGGCGGCGGCCGCCTCCAGCCTGCGCGACCAGGCGGCGTCGCTGTCGGAGATGGTCGGCAGCTTCCAGCTGGAAGCGCAGCCGGTGGCGGCCAGGGCGTCGGGCGAGCCGCTGTCGCGCACGGCCATGCACCGCAAACACGCGCTGAAGGCGGTGCCGCAGCTGGCCATGAACTGACGCCCCGCGGCGCGGTTGCCGCCTGATTTGTCAAATGATCCATGGCTGGCTATACTTGGCGCTCTTTTACTGAGAGCCAGACATGGGATCGCCCGCGACAAAAAAAGCTTCTGCCCGCACTCCCTCGACGGCGCCCACGGCGCCGACACCGCGTCTGGCGCCCGAAGAACGCGAGCAGCTCATCGTCCAGAAAGCCATCCGCTACTTTGCCGAGTATGGTTTCGGCGCCAGCACCCGCGACCTGGCCAAGGAAATCGGCGTCTCCCAGCCTTTGCTCTACCGCTATTTCCCGAACAAGCAGGCGCTGGCCGACCGCGTGTTCGAGGAAGTCTATCTGTCGCGCTGGAATCCCGAATGGGAAGAAATCCTGGCCGACCGCAAGCGCCCGCTGGCCGACCGGCTGCACCAGTTCTACCAGCAGTACAGCAAGGTGATCCTGCAGCGCGACTGGATCCGCATCTTCATCCACGCCGGCCTGTCGCGCGAAGGCATCAACAGCCGCTATCTGACCCGCCTGCGCGAGCGCATCTTCAATGTGGTGCTGGCCGAGTTGCGCCGCGAATTCAAGGTCGCCGAACCCACCGAGCAGCAATACGAGGATGAAATCGAGTTCGTGTGGGGACTGCACGCGGCGATCTTCTATGTCGGCATGCGCAAGTCGGTGTACGGATTGCCGGTTCCGCAGGATATCGAACGCCTGATCGACCAGAAACTCCAGGCCTTCCTGGCCAGCGCGCCCTCGGTGCTGAAGAATATCCGCAAGTAGCCGCCTCCCTTGCGGGAGGGCGGGCTTTGCGATCCGCGCAAAGGTGATTTCGGCCGCGTTGGGATTCTCCCTGGCCTGACCTTCCCCTAGACTTGCCACATCCCTAACCCCAAGGATGTGCGCGATGACCGACCCTGTCCACCCCAAGCTGTTCCAGAGCGGCTGCATGACGATGGGACTGATGACGCCGGCGGCGCGCAAGCCGGGCCAGCCCGCCGACGTGGCGATCGAACTGGCGGTGGCCAGGCGCGCCGACCGCTACGGCTTTGCCGCCTTGTGGGCCAGCCAGTCGCCGCCCGCCGGCGCCGATGCCGGCGACGCGATACTTGACGATCCCTTCGTGTGGCTGGCCGCCATCGGCGCCGCGGCGCCCGGTGTGGCGCTGGCGGCCCGGCTGGAGCTTCCGCGCCACGGCATGCCGCAATGGCTGGGCGCGGCCCGCTCGCTGCAGCGCATGAGCGGCGGCCGCTGCATGCTGGGCGTCACGCTGGCCGAGGATTCCGAGCCGGCGCGCCTGCATCTGGAAGCCCTGCTGGCGCAACAGGGCGCCGAGCGCGTGCCGGTGCTGCATATCGACGGCCGGGCGGATCTGCAGCCGGTGGTGCGCCAGTTGCACCTCGAGCTCGACGAGCGCGCCGGCGCGCCCGCCCAGCAGTCGCGGCAGGGCTTTCGCGGCGGCCGCATCGCGCTGTCCGCCGCGCTGGAACGGCTGGCCGAATCCGGCGTCGCGCATGTCCTCGTGCACCTGGTACGCAACGGCCGGCCGGTGCTGGACGTGATGGACGAACTCGGCACCGAGGTGGTGCCGCGTCTGGCGCTGGGAGTGGCGCCATGACCGCCTGTACCCACCGCAAGCGGCGCCTGTCGCGCGCCATCGAACTGTCGGTGCGCGGCACCGAGCTGCTCACCGAGAGCAACACGCTGCTCAGGCGGATTGCGGAAATCTCGCAGCGGACCATGGAATCGAATCATCAGTACACGCAGCTGCTGCTCAACTGGAGCACCAGCGGCAGCCAGCACCCGTTGCAGTCGCGATACGACAAGCAGGCGTCGCTGGATGCTGCCTGGCGCATCGCCCAGCGGGCGACCCGGGCCGCGCTGGATATCGGCGTTCTGGTGGACGGCCGCGAGCCGGCCTGGCGGCGCGGCATCGGGGACCCCGCGCCGCCGGTGACCACCCTGGACGACCTGGCGGCGCGCATCCTGGCGGTGACGGTGCAGGTCGAACGGCTGGCGCGCCAGCCGTTCAGCGACCGGCAGGAACTGGACTCGCTGGTGCAGGCGATGCACGGCATGCGCGAGATTGCGGAACGCAACATCCAGGTCGCGCAGCGCTCGGTGGCAAGCGTGGAGCGCATCCAGGGCGAAGCGCTGCGCTTCGCCCGCAAGCTGGCAGGGCGCTAACGCCATTTTTTTTGCCAATCAAATAATCATTCGATCAATTAAAGAAGGGTTCGTCATGAAACGACGTTTCAAGCAAGCGGGCATGTTGACGGCGATACCGATCGCGCTGCTGGCCACCGACGCGCATGCGCAGTCCGCCACCCAGTTTTACGGCGTGCTGGATGTGTGGGCCGGCCCGTCGCAGATCAGCGGCGCCGGGCCGTCCACGCTGTCGGTCAACAGCGGCGGCATGCAAACCTCGTTCTGGGGCATCGCCGGCGCCGAGGAGGTGGGGCGGGGCGTCAAGGTGATCTATGCGCTGGAGTCGTATATCCAGGTGGACAGCGGCACGGCCGGGCGCGCGCCCAACGACGCCATGTTTGCCCGCAACGCCTACGTCGGCCTGCAGACGCACTATGGCGAAGTGAAGCTCGGGCGGGTGCTCGATCCGCTGTTCCTGGCGACGGCGCAATCCAATCCTTTCGGCGGCTCGATCCGGCTGGCGCCGCTGATGGCGCAACTGTGGGGGCCGGCCACCGGCCGCACGGTGTACGGCGACACCAGCTGGGACAACGCGATTGTCTACACCAGCCCGGCGCTTGGCAATGTCAGGGCGGCCGTCTACGGGTCGCTTGGCGAAACGCGCTATGGCGCCGGCACCGGCAACCTGGGCGCCCTGCTCAGTTATGCGGACGGTGCGCTGACGGCCTTCCTGTCGGCCCAGAATGTGCGGGTGGGGCAGGCGGTGGCGACGCCTGGCCAGTCGCAGCAGGCCAGCTATTTCGCCGGCGGCAGCTACCGCTTCGACGGCTGGAGCGCCTACGCCTCGTACAACGTCGCACTGGGCGCCGTGCCGCGGAGCGCCGCCCGCACCGGCCAGCTCGGTGTCCTGGTCAAGGCCGGCAGCGGCAACATCATGGCGTCCTGGGCGCGGACGCGCAACACCGGCGACGGCCTGGCGGACACCCGGCGCAACACCGGCGCCGTCGGCTACAACTACGCCGCGTCGCCGCGCACCGAACTGTACGCGGTGCTGCAGACCGACCGTCTCAGCACGGTCAACCGGGCGCGCACCTGCGCGCTCGGCATGCGTCATAAATTCTAAGGGGATCGGCATGGGCAACGGAGGGCCGCCGCGCGCGCTCATTATCGGCGGCTCGTTGAGCGGCCTGTTCGCCGCCACGGCCTTGCGCACCATCGGCTGGGAGGTCGAGGTGTTCGAGCGCTCGGCGAGCGAGTTGAGCGGACGCGGCGGCGGCCTGGTGTTGCAGCCGGACGTGCTGGCGGCCATCGAATTTGCCGGCCTGAACGCCGGCGGCGCCATCGGCGTGCCGTCCGGCGACCGGATCTTTCTGAACAAGGCCGGCGCGGTGGTGCAGCGCAGCCATGCGCCGCAGGCGCAGTCGTCGTGGAATCTGCTGTACGGCATCCTGAAGCGGGGACTTCCCGCCGGGCTGGTGCACGCCAACGAACAGCTGCTGCGCTTCGAGCAGCACGAGGGCGGCGTCACGGCGTATTTCGCCAGCGGGCGCGAGGCCAGCGGCGAGCTGCTGATCGGCGCCGACGGGCCGTCGTCCGCCGTGCGCGCGCAAGTGCTGCCGGGGCTGATGCCGACCTACGCCGGCTATGTGGCGTGGCGCGGACTGGTGCCGGAGGCGCAGGTGGCGGCGTCGGTGCGCGAGCTGTTGCAAGGCGTGTTCGCCTTCCAGCACGGCGATGGCCACATGCTGCTGGAATACATGGTGCCGGGCCGTGACGAATCCATGCAGCCGGGCAGGCGGCGCTGGAACTGGGTCTGGTATCGCAAGGTCGCCGCCGGCGCGCAGCTGTGCCGCCTGATGACGGACGCCGGCGGCACGCTGCGGCGCTTTTCGGTGGCGCCGGGCGCCGTCAAGCCGCGCGACGCCGAGGCGCTGCGCGAGGATGCGCAAATGCTGCTGGCGCCGGTGTTCCAGCAACTGATCGCGGCCACCGAAAAACCCTTTATCCAGACCATCATCGACCTGGCGGCGCCGCGCATGGTGTTCGGCCGCGCGATCCTGCTGGGCGACGCCGCCTTCATCGCGCGGCCGCACACCGCCGGCGGCGCCGCCAAGGCGGCGGCCAACGCGCGCGTGC
>NZ_WKJN01000023.1 GCF_009674495.1 Duganella alba
CCGGCGACGGCGCTGCGACAGGCGACGCATCGTTGCGCGCCATGGCGGCCGCGCCGGCGATGACTGATGGCGGCACCACGCTGGCGTGATTGGCCTGCACGTTGGCCGCTGCGCGCGCTGGCGGCGCACCGGCAGCGGCACGGGCCGAAGCCATCGCCGCCTGGCGCGACACCGCTGGCGCGGCGGCCGGTTGTCCCTCTGCCCCGCCTACGCCGGGGCGAAAGGCCAACATCCGTAGCAAGGTCATCGAGAAACCGGCATATTCATCCGGCGCCAGGCCCAGCTCATTGCGGCCGTGCACGGCGATCTGGTAGTACAGTTGCACCTCTTCCGCGTCAAACGCGGCAGCCAGGCGCACGATGTCCGCATACTCCGGCAAATCGTCCGGCAGCGCGGCCGGCACCGTCTGCGCCAGCGCGATCCGGTGCAGCAAGGTGCCCAGATCCTGCAACGCGCCGTTGTACGACAGGCTGCGCGTCGCCATCTCATCGGCCACGGCCAGCAGATCGGCGCCATCCTGCGCCGCCAGCGCATCGAGCACGCGGATCAGATACGACTGGTCCAGCGCACCCAGCATGCCCTGCACCGCATCCAGCGTCACCGCGCCGGCCGCGTAGGCAATCGCCTGATCAGTCAGCGACAACGCATCGCGCATCGAACCGTGGGCGCCGGTGGCCAGCAAACGCAGCGCCGGATGTTCAAAGGTGATGCCCTCCTGCCCCAGAATATTCTCCAGGTGGCCAATGATATGGCCCGGCGGCATCTGCTTCAGATTGAATTGCAGGCAGCGCGACAGCACCGTCACCGGAATCTTCTGCGGATCGGTGGTCGCCAGAATGAATTTGACGTGCTCCGGCGGTTCCTCCAGCGTCTTCAGCATCGAGTTGAAGGCGTGGTTGGTCAGCATGTGCACCTCATCGATCATATAGACCTTGAAGCGCGCATTGCTCGGCGCGTATACCGCCTGTTCCAGCAACTGTGCCATCTCGTCAACGCCGCGGTTGGACGCCGCATCCATCTCGATATAGTCGACAAAGCGGCCGGCATCGATGGCCGTACACGCCTCGCACACGCCGCACGGCGTGGCGGTGATGCCGCCATTGCCATCCGGGCCGATGCAGTTGAGCGACTTGGCCAGAATCCGCGACAAGGTGGTTTTACCCACGCCGCGCGTGCCGGTGAACAGGTAGGCGTGGTGCAGCCGGCCGCTATGCAACGCATGCGTCAGCGCGCGAACCACGTGCTCCTGGCCGACGAGCGTTTCGAAGTTCCGGGGGCGGTATTTACGGGCGAGGACTTGATAGGACATGCTGGGATTTTACCGTAGATAGCGGGTGCCAAAGCGGCAATTGTAACAAGTCGAGAGTGGATTAGGTAAGTCTGCCATTCCGCCTTACAATTTGTTTTTCTTTTAACATGCTAAAAATGAAAAAACTTGCCCTGCTCCCCGTCCTGTTGCTGTCCCTCACCGCCCACGCCGACGAACGCGAATGGGTGCCGTACAAAAAACTGGTGGAAGAACTGCGCTTCGACAAGTTCTACGCCATTCCGGCCGCCGAGCGCGACAAGATCAACCTCTTCGTCACCATCAAGCCAAATAACAAAAGCTACAAGCCGTCCGACGTGGTGCTGACCGTGGTGCAAGGCAGCGAGCGCCAGCCGTTGCCGCCGCTGTCGCCGGACTACCGCCTGGCGCTTGTGCCCAACGCCAAGTGGATGACCGAGGACACCAAGATCATGACCAGCCTGCCGAAAGGCGAAAAGTCGGCGGTCAGCTACCTGGCCACCACGCCGCTGCCGGAAGGCCTGCAATGGAATTACACGCCGCTGATGAGCAGCGTGGCGCAGATGAACCAGGCGATCAAGAAAATGGCCGGCGCGCTGAGCATGTTCGCGCCCAGCGCCAAGGCGGTGATTTTCAAGTTCGGCCACCCGGCGCAGCTGAAGGTCGGCGGCACGGTCTACAACACCGACGCCGGCAACCAGATCAAGCTGAAGCCGGAAGCGGCCTTGCTGAAAGAGAATCCGCTGATGGTGGCATCGGAACGGCCTATCGAAGCGCAGGTCGATGAATAAAAAAAAGCCATGTGGCCGTGAGACGATCTTGAGCGTCTCAGCACACATGGCTTTTTTAGAATAAGGAGGCGAGCCTGATCTGCGGCACTTATGGTGAATAGCTGTGGCTGCTTCGTTCCCGACCTGACCAGGTTGGCCATGCCACAATGCGCAGGGGCCCGCCAGCAGTCATTATACCTTACAGCCCCAACTCCTGCCAAATTTGATCCACCCGTGTTTTCACCTCGGGCGACATGGTGATCACCGTACCCCACTCGCGCGTGGTTTCGCCCGGCCACTTGTTGGTGGCGTCGATGCCCATCTTGCTGCCCAGGCCGCTTACCGGCGAGGCGAAGTCCAGGTAATCGATTGGCGTGTGGTCCACCAGCGTGGTGTCGCGGGTCGGATCGACGCGGGTCGTGATGGCCCAGATCACCTCGTTCCAGTCGCGGATGTTCACGTCCTCATCCACCACCACGATGAACTTGGTGTACATGAACTGGCGCAGGAAGCTCCACACGCCGAACATCACGCGCTTGGCGTGGCCGGCGTACTGCTTCTTGATCTGCACCACCGCCATGCGGTAGCTGCAGCCTTCGGCCGGCAAATGGAAATCGGTGATCTCGCTGAATTGCTTTTGCAGCAGCGGGATGAAGACCTCGTTCAGCGCCAGGCCCAGCACGGCCGGCTCGTCCGGCGGCTTGCCCGTATAAGTAGAGTGATAGATCGGATCGCGGCGCATGGTGATGCGGTCGATGGTGAACACCGGGAACGAGTCCTGCTCATTATAGTAACCCGTGTGGTCGCCATACGGCCCTTCCAGCGCATGCTCGTAGCCGCTCGGATGATTCTCATCAGGATAGATATGGCCTTCCAGCACAATCTCGGCCGATGCCGGCACGCGCAGCTCGCTGCCGATGGCCTTGACCAGCTCGGTGCGGCTGCCGCGCAGCAGGCCGGCGAACTGGTATTCGGACAGGCTGTCCGGCACCGGCGTCACCGCACCTAATATAGTAGCGGGATCGGCGCCCAGCGCGACGCACACCGGATACGGTTTGCCCTTGCTCTGTATGGCGTGCTCGCGGAAGTCCAGCGCGCCGCCGCGATGCGCCAGCCAGCGCATGATGACCTTGTTCGGACCCAGCACCTGCTGGCGGTAGATGCCCAGATTCTGGCGCTTCTTATTAGGACCCTTGGTAATCACCAGACCCCAGGTAATCAAAGGCGCCACGTCGCCCGGCCAGCAGTGCTGAATCGGCAATTTCGACAAATCGACATCGGCGCCTTCCCACACGATTTCCTGGCACGGCGCGCCGCGCAATTCCTTGGGCGCCATATCCCATACGGCTTTCACCAGCGAGCCGAGGCCCAGCAGGTCCTTGAAATCCTTCGGCGGCTCCGGCTCTTTCAGGCGCGACAGCACGTGGCCGATCTTGCGCAATTCGCTGACATCGCTGGCGCCCATGCCGAGCGCCACGCGGCGCGGCGTGCCGAACAAATTGGTCAGCACCGGCATGCTGTGGCCGGTCGGATTCTGGAACAGCAATGCCGGTCCGCCGGCCCGCAACGTGCGGTCGGATACCTCGGTCATCTCTAAATGCGGCGAAACTGGGGTCAAAATGGGTTTAAGTTCACCCATTCCTTGCAGTTGAGAAATAAAATCTCGCAGATCGGAATATTTCATCGGTTTTTAATATTTTCTTACATTAAAGCGTACTGTTTAAAAATACAGGTCAAGTGGTTGATTTTATTGGTTTTCCACCGAACACAAGGCAAAATTCTAGATTTAAAAGTTATAAAGACGGTTCGCGTTAGTATTGACTTGATATAAAACGCCTCATACAATCCACCCTACTTGAAGAGAGCAGGTCTCCGGACCTCATGCGGACCACACAAAGTCGCGCTCATTCATTCACGGAGTCGGGGCTCCACATGACATTTTAAGGAGTGTTTTCGAAAGGCGTCTGCCTTCCTCCCCGAAAGTAGTTGTATTGCATTCTGGTTGACTCCTGCGGGAGAGATCAGCAATAAGCAAGCAATGATGGCGTTCTCGCGCGCTCTTCTACAGCGGCGACGAACGAGATATTTCTGATGCACGGCATTAGCACCTGTTGAGCTGCGTTTTGACGCTGGCAGGGACCCGCTTTTACGGACATTTCAGGGGAACTTTATGATTAATAGCAATACCGGTGCAATGTTGTTTGCCCGTCTCATGGCTCGCCAGCCAGCCGCGTGGTTCTCCACGACGCGCATTTCGGCAAAGGGTGTGTTGACCACCGCCCAGCATACGTTGACCGTCGTTGGCGTCAGCGCTTTAGTAGTAATGGCAGTAATGTTTGTTCGTCCGGATCTGGCCAAAGCCTTGAGCGACAGCCTGAACCGCACGCCGGAAGCGGAAGTGGCGGTCGTGACCGCGCCGCCGCTGTCGGCCCTGATGGAGGCGCCAGCCGCCAACGCGGCAGCCGCAGCAGCAGCGCCGCTGACGGCCGAAGAAAAGGCCTTGTTGGGCACGCAGAAGCAGCAGCAATGGGTTACCACCTGGCTGTCCAAGCGTTACCGCGTTGCCGGTGACGCCGCCAACATGCTGGTGTCCACCGCCTACCTGACGGCACGTGAGATCAAGCTCGATCCGCTGCTGATCCTGGCGGTGATGTCGATCGAGTCCGGCCTGAATCCGTTCGCGGAAAGCCCGATGGGCGCGCAAGGCCTGATGCAGGTGATGTCGAAAGTGCACCACGAGAAGTTCCAGGACATGGGCGGCCTGCAAGCCGCGCTGAATCCGGTCGCCAACATCCGCGTCGGTTCGCTGATCCTGAAAGATTATGTGACCCGTGGCGGTTCGGTGGAAGCCGGCCTGAAGAGCTATGTGGGCGCCGCTGCCTTTGAAACCGATGAAGGCTACGGTTCGAAGGTGCTGGCCGAGTACAATCGCCTGAAACAGGTTTCGGCTGGCAAGAAAGTGCCTACCATTACTCCGGTGATGGTCGCTTCGCAGCCTAAACCAGCAGCGCCAGTCGCTGTTGCCGAGAAATCGGTGAGCGGTACGCAGATCGCCGGTCTCTGATCCGTTTTCTGCGCCGCAAATAAAAAGCCATGTGGCCGTGCAGCGATCTTGAGCGCTGCAGCACACATGGCTTTTTTTCATTTTGGGCAGTTGCTGACGACGATGCGGCCGTTGTCGCGGAATGGATCTCGGCCACCACTAAAATTGTTCGAGGCGGCGGTATAGCAGACTTCCCGGCCGCCCGGCATGATGAACTTGGTGATGCGACTGCCATCGGCAGCGATCATTTCCACCGTGCGCATTCCGCCGCCGCGATAGGCCTTGCCGATGGCGGTGGCCAGCGCGGTTTCGTCGTTGACCAGCTTGCGGTCGCGCTGGGTCCAGGATTCCTTCAGCGCCAGCTTGTCGGCCGCCGCCGCGCCGGCGATGGCGCGCTGCTTGAGGTCCGGCTCCGGCTTGACCGGCAAAGCGAAGGGATCGGGCGGCAAGGTCGGCGCGGTGATGGCTTGTACCGGCGCAGACTCCGGCGGCGGCAGCGTGATCGGTTTCGGCTCGCTCTGCTGCGGGGACCGTTCCGGCGGCACGGCCTTCGCTACCGTGCGCGCCGGCCGCTCAACGGAGCGCACAACCGGCGCCGGCGGCGGTAAGCGCTTGTGTGGCGCAAGAAGGTAGGTGATGGCCTGGTGCGGCGTCACAGGAGCCGCCAGGGGCCGCTCAGGCGGCCGCCAACACAGAAATGCCAGCACGTGCGCGCCGGCGATCAGTGCCAGCCAGCCGCGCCGACGCCAGCGTGGAGGTTGCAGTTCGATGATGCCGCTCCAAAATTACCTGAAAGGCAATTCTGTGCGGCACTCCCCTGCCCGGTCAATCCACAAATAAAAAAAGCCACCGCACGCTACCGTGGGTGGCTTTTGACAATACCGAACGCGGCTTAGCGCTTCTTCTCGGCAGCCACTTCTTCCGGGCGCAACTGGCCAGCCAGCTTGTCCAGCACGCCGTTGACGTACTTGTGGCCATCGATACCGCCAAACGACTTGGTCAGCTCCACCGCTTCGTTGATGACGACGCGGTAAGGAATTTCCAGATTGTTCTTCAGTTCGTAAGCACCGATCAACAGCACCGCGTGCTCGATCGGCGACAGCTCGTTGATGCCACGGTCCACCAGCGGCGCGAACATCTCGCGCAGCTCGACCGACGAACCGATGGCGCCATTCAGCAGCACGGTGAAGTGCTCGGCGTCGGCCTTGTCGAAGCCGTGCGCGCCGCGGATGTGGTTGACCACCGTGGAGGCGGATTCATTGTTCAGCAGCCACTGGTACAACCCTTGCAGCGCGAACTCGCGGGCGCGATGACGCGGCGTGCGGTTCTTGCTGGGGTTGGCGTGCAAAGTCTTCTCGTTCATTTTCTACCTTCGTGTGTTAATTCTTACTCGTCGTCGCCTTGATCCTGGTTCAGCTCTTCCAGGGCGATGGTCAGATTGGCCATCTCAACGGCCACGCGCGCCGCGTCGGCGCCTTTGACGGCCATGCGCACTTCGGCTTGCTCGTCGTTCTCGGTGGTCAGGATCGCGTTGGCGATCGGGATGCCGTAGTCCAGGCCGATGCGGGTGATGCCCGCGCCCGACTCGTTCGACACCAGCTCGAAGTGGTAGGTTTCGCCACGGATGACGGCGCCCAGCGCGATCAGCGCGTCGAACTGCTGCGACTCGGCCATCTTCTGCAGCACCAGCGGCACTTCCAGCGCGCCCGGCACGGTCACGTGCAGCACGTCTTCATCCGCCACGCCCAGGTGCTTCAGCTCGGCCAGGCAGGCCGACAGCAGGCCGTGGCAGATGTCTTCGTTAAAACGCGCTTGTACCACGCCAATGCGCAGATCTTCGCCGTTCAGATTGGTTTCGTAGCTTCCTACCGTCATGATGGCCTCTTATATATGTTGGTTGAATTAGTTCGGTTTGGCGACGTAGCCGGTCACTTCGAGATCGAAGCCGGTCATCGACGGCATTTTGCGCGGGCTGGCCAGCAGCTGCATCTTGCAGACGCCGACTTCGCGCAGGATTTGCGCGCCGATACCGTAGCTGCGCAGGTCCATGCTGGCGGCGCGGCCTTTCGGACGCGTTTCCGGCTTGCCCAGCGCTTCAAATTGCGAGAAGAACTGCTCGGCGGTCTCTTCGCAGTTCAGCAGCACGATCACGCCGCTGTCGGCAGCCTTGACGGCGGCCAGCGACGACGACAGGTTCCACGAGTGGGTGGTGGCTTCCGACTCCAGCACGTCCAGGATCGATACCGGCTGGTGCACGCGCACCAGGGTTTCCTTGCCCTTCTCGATTTCGCCGTGCACCAGCGCCAGGTGCGCCGAGCCGCTCGGCTTGTCGCGGTAGGCGATCATGCGGAACTCGCCCTGCGCGGTCTTCAGCGGACGCTCGCCCACTTTTTCCACCAGCGATTCGTTGCGGCTGCGGTAGTGGATCAGGTCGGCGATGGTGCCGATCTTCAGGCCGTGTTCCTTGGCGAATTCCAGCAGGTCCGGCAGGCGCGCCATGGTGCCGTCGTCCTTCATGATTTCGCAGATCACCGAGGCCGGCGTCAGGCCGGCCATGGCGGTCAGGTCGCAACCGGCTTCGGTATGGCCTGCGCGCATCAGCACGCCGCCCTTTTGCGCCTTCAGCGGGAAGATGTGGCCCGGCTGGACGATGTCCGATGGCTGCGCATCCTTGGCCACGGCCACCTGGATGGTCTTGGCGCGGTCGGCGGCGGAAATGCCGGTGGTCACGCCTTCAGCCGCTTCGATCGAGACGGTGAAGTTGGTGCCGAACGCGGTGCCGTTCTTGGTCGACATCATCGACAGTTCCAGCTGGTTGCAGCGCTCTTCGGTCAGCGTCAGGCACACCAGGCCGCGCGCGTACTTGACCATGAAATTGATGGCTTCCGGCGTGACGAAGTCCGCCGCGAGCACCAGGTCACCTTCGTTTTCCCGGTCTTCTTCATCGACCAGGATCACCATGCGGCCAGCGCGCAATTCGGCGACGATTTCTTCGGTGCTGGAAATTGACATTTTTAATCCTTCAAGACTATGCGAGAGTATTTCTTAACCCGCTATTTTAAAGGATTTACGCCCGGCCTACCGCAAAAGCCCGCTTTTATCCGCCAAATGACGGACTTTTCGGCCGGGGCACTGGTTTTCTTGCAAATATTTTATTGAAGTCAGCTAAGATGTGCGCCAGCAACGGATTGAATCCAGTTGCTACTTCCTTGCGTATAAGAAATAAAACGCAAGTCAGATAACGGGGATTCACCATGTTCACATATGTACTGCCATGCTGCCTGGCGCTCCTGCTGGCAGGAACGGCGCAGGCGCAAAGCACCCAGCAGATCGCGCAAGGCCAGCGTGTCTGGCAAAAACGCTGCACGGAGTGCCACGCGCTCGACACCGACGAAACCGGCCCGCACCATCGCGGCGTGTTCGGCCGCCGCTCGGGCAGCGTCAAGGGCTACGACTACTCGCGCGCGCTGCGCAAGGCCGACCTGGTCTGGGACGAAACCTCGCTCGACCGCTGGCTGACCGATCCTGAAAAATTCCTGCCCGGCCAAAACATGGACTTCCGCGTGCGCAGCAAGCAGGAGCGCGCCGCGCTGATCGCCTATCTGAAAAGCCTCAGCCCTGCAGCGGCGCAAAACTAGCGTGCAACGACAGGTAGGCCGCGCCGATCACCTTGGCGTCGTCGCCCACTTCGCCGGTCAATAAAGCCGGACGCGCGGCGCCGGCCCAGTTGTAGCGGCCCAGCTCGCTATCTACCAGGTCCAGCAGGGCCGCCAGCAGCGTGCGGTCGCAACGGCCGTCCACCACCACCCCGTCCAGATCGATGAAGCAGGCCGCGCTGCAGATGGCGTAGGCGATGGCGTTGGCCGCTTGCGCCAGCCACGCCTGCGTCAGCGGCAGCCACGGCGTTTGCATGGCGCGGCCGTCGGCCATGGCATCTTCCGCCAGACCGGCGGCGGCGTAGCGCTGCTCCAGCGTCACCAGCGACGCCACGTTCAGCAACTGATCCGGCATGCCGCCGCCGGATGCCGGACGCATCGGCATCGAGCCGACCGCACCGGAATTGCCATGCACGCCGGCATGCGGCCAGCCGTTGATGACCAGGCTGCCGCCGGCCAGCGTATCGACGTAGATGTAGAGGTAGCTGGCAATGCCGCGTCCGCTACCAACCATCAGTTCCGCCACGCAGGCGGCGGCGGTGTCCTTGGCCACGCTGACGGGCAGCGTCGTCAACGCCTGCACGCGCTGGCCGATATCCATGCCGCCCCACTCCGCCGCGTCGACCGGCGGCATGCGCAACAGTTCTTCCCACTCGCCGAAATTGCGCGGCGCCGAAACGCCCACGCCGCACAACCGGCCGGCGGCCTCCGGCCCGAGCGCCGACAGCAGGCGCGCCAGCTGCTGCTCGATCGCACCAAACACCTGGTCGGCGTCCGGACTGGCATAGGCCAGCTCCCAGCGCTCGCGCACCGCGCCCAGCAGATCGACCAGCACCACCTTCAAGGTGCGGCGCCCGATCTGGATACCGATGGCGTAGGCGCCGTCCGGATTCAGCGCGATCGGCTGCGACGGCTGCCCCACCCGGCCGCGCTGCACCTCCAGCTTGCGCACCAGCTGTTCTTCCAGCAAGCGGTTGATGATGACCGACGCGGTTTGCGTGCTCAGTTCCGTCACCCGCGCCAGATCCGCCTTGGCCATGCTGCCATGGCGGCGGACCTCGTGCAGCATGCGGCGTTCATTGGCGCCGAGGCGGCGCAGTGTTGAGATCATGGCAAGAAATGGGAGATGGTTTATTTATGTAGTATAATTCCGCCTTAATTGATAAATCAAGTTGATTTATTAATGCAAACGAAAGGAGAACCATGCAAATTGATTCCAACCTTCTCGGCTTGATTGCCGCTTTCTGCACCACCTTCGCCTTTGTGCCGCAGGTGGTCCTCATCTGGCGCCGCCGCTCCGCGGAAGGCGTGTCGACCGGCATGTACTGCGTCTTTTGCTTCGGCGTCCTGCTGTGGCTGATCTACGGCATCAGCATCCAGGCCTGGCCGATTGCCATCAATAACGGCATCACCCTCGTGCTGGCATGCGCGGTGCTGGTGATGAAATGGAGGTTCCGATGATGAACACGACCCCGCTGTCCAGCGCCACGCTGGACGCCCTGCAACACCATAATCCCGAACTGGCCCTGCCCGGCTATGACCGCAACAAGCTCAAGGCCGGCATCGCCCACATCGGCGTCGGCAATTTCCACCGCGTGCATCAGGCCGCATACATCGACCAGTGCCTGCACATGCCGGGCCATGAAGAATGGGCCATCGTCGGCATCGGCCTGGGCGACAGCGAACAGGCACAGGCCAAAGCGGCCGCCTTTGCCGAGCAGGATGGTTTGTACACGGTGACCGAAACCGGTTCCGACGGCAGCGCCAATGCGCGCGTCATCGGCGCCATGATCGACTACCTGCACGCGCCCGCCGATCCGGAAGCGGTGCTGGAACGCCTGAGCGATCCCGCCATCCGCATCGTCACGCTGACGATTACCGAAGGCGGCTACAACATCAACGAAGCCAATGGCGAGTTCCGCCTGACCGCGCCCGACGTCGCCGCCGAACTGGCCGGCGGCACGCCACGCACCGCGTTTGCCTACATCGTCGAATCGCTGCGCCGCCGGCGCGCCAGCGGCGTGGGCGGCTACACCGTGGTCTCCTGCGACAACCTGCGCCACAACGGCGACACCGCGCGCCTGGCCGTGTTGAGCTACGCGCAGGCCGTGGACGACGAGCTGGCCGACTGGATCGCCGCCGAGGTCACCTTCCCCAACAGCATGGTGGACCGCATCGCGCCCGGTATTCCGGCCGAACAGGCGGAAGCGCTGAACAGCGCCAGCGGCGTTAACGACCAGTTGCCGGCGCTGGCCGAGCCTTACACCCAATGGGTGATCGAAGACCGCTTCAGCGCCGGCCGTCCCGATCTGGCCGCCGCTGGCGTCGAATTGCTGGACGATGTGACGCAGCACGAAGCCATCAAAGGCCGCATGCTGAACGCCTCGCACATGATGCTGGCCTATCCCGGCCTGCTGCTGGGCTACCGCACAGTGCCGGAAGCGATGGCTGACGAAGAACTGCACACGCTGCTGCACAACTTCATGGAACACGACGCCATGCCGTTGCTGGACGTGCCGGAAGGCGTGGTGCTGGACGACTACAAGAACAGTGTGCTGGAACGCTTCAACAATCCGGCCATCGCCGACCAGCTGACGCGCGTGGCGCACGACGGCGCCGCCAAGATTCCGGTGTTCTACACGGCCACCGTCAAGGCGATGCTGAGCCGCGGCTTCAACTGCCGCCGCGTGGCCTTCCTGCTGGCCTGCTTCCGTTTGTATCTGAATGGACTGGATGCGCGCGGCAACCGTTACGAGGTGAACGAGCCGCGCCTGAGCAATGCGGACTGGTCGCTGGTGCGCAACGGACCGCCGTCGGCGATCCTCGACATCAGCGCCTTCCGCGGGCTGAAGCTGACGCAGCACGCCCGCATGGTCACCACCTACAACAGCGTGTGGATGGCGATCACGCGCAGCGGCGTGCGCGCGACCTTGCAGTCGCTGGTGAAGTAATTACTTGCCTGCGGCGCCGACCGACACCATGCGCTCGACGTAGCGGGCGATCAGGTCGATCTCCAGATTGACCTGGGCGCCCACCGTCAGATGCTTGAGGGTGGTCATGGCGATGGTGTGCGGAATCAGGTTGATCGAGAACTGGCACACCAGGTCGGCGCCGGCGCCGATATCGGTCACACGGTTGACGGTCAGCGACACGCCGTTGACCACGATCGAGCCTTTGTAGGCCAGGAACTTGGCCAGGTCGTGCGGCGCTTCCACCACCAGCTCCCACGATTCGCCGACCGGTTCGAACTTGCGCACCACGCCCAGGCCATCGACGTGGCCGGACACCAGGTGGCCGCCGAGGCGCTCGTTGAGCGTCAGCGCTTTTTCCAGGTTCACTTCGGTGGTCGTGTCCAGGCCGACGGTCTTGTTCAGGCTTTCGCGCGAGACGTCGACGCGGAAGTTGGTGGCGTCCTTCTCCACCACCGTCATGCAGGCGCCGTTGATGGCGATCGAGTCGCCCAGGCCGACGTCGGCCAGCGGCAGGCCGCCGGCGTTGATGTCCAGGCGCACGCCTGCGAACGAACCGCCTTCCAGCGGCTTGACGGATTCAATTTTGCCGACAGCGGCGACGATACCAGTAAACATAGCTTTTCCTAATGAGTGAATCGGGCAAGGATACGCAAATCTTCGCCGATCTGCTTAACCTCGTGAAATTTCAAATGCTTCTTGCCGGACAGGTCGGTCAGCGCCGGCAGCGAAAACATGCCTTGCGCGTCACCGATCAGCGTCGGCGCCAGGTACACCAGCAGCTCATCGACACAGCCTTCACGGATCAGCGAGCCGTTCAGCTTGCCGCCGGCTTCGACGTGCAATTCGTTGATCTGACGGCGGCCCAGCTCGCGCATCAGCTCCGGCAGGTCAACCTTGCCGGAGGCGTTGGGCAACATGATGACCTCATGGCCGGCGGCGGCCAGCGCGGCTTCCTTCTCGGGATGAGCGACGGCGGCGGCGATCCATGTTCCGCCTCCCTCCAATATCTTGGCGGAAAGGTCAATATCAAGCCTGCTGTCGACCACGATGCGGCGCGGCTGGCGCGGCGTCTCGACGGCGCGCACGTTCAGTTGCGGATTATCGGCCTTGACGGTGCCGATGCCGGTCAGGATGGCATCCGCGCGGGCGCGCCAGTGGTGGCCGTCGGCGCGCGCTTCCGGGCCGGTGATCCACTGGCTGACACCGTTGTGCAGCGCCGTCATGCCGTCCAGGCTGGCGGCGGTTTTCATGCGCACCCACGGCAGGCCGCGCGTCATGCGCGAGAAAAAGCCGATATTCAATTCATAAGCCTGCTCGGCCAGCAAGCCGACGCTGGTCTCGATGCCATTGGCGGCCAGCTTGGCCAGGCCTTGTCCGGCGACCAACGGATTCGGATCTTCCATCGCCGCCACCACGCGGCCCAGACCGGCGCGCACCAGCGCATCCGAGCACGGCGGCGTGCGGCCATGGTGGTTGCACGGCTCCAGCGTGACATAGGCGGTGGCGCCGCGCACATCATGGCCGCGCGCCTGGGCGTCTTTCAACGCCTGGATTTCAGCGTGGTCGCTGCCTGCCTGCTGCGTGACGCCGGCGCCGATGACCTGTCCGTCACGCACGATCACGCAACCGATATGCGGATTCGGCGCGGTCGAATACAGCCCCTTGGCCGCCCACTCCAGCGCCAGCGCCATGCCTTCAAGATCGTTACTGATATCCACGTTGTCCCTGCCGAAATAGATTTCGCGTCATTATAAAGGCTTGTTCAATCGGCGGCTCCCGAGCAGTCGTCAGAGGTTGCCGGATCGCAGACGCGCACGCGGCCGAGCATGTTGATTTTGAGGTTGCGGGTGTTGTTGCCCTGGGTGAGCGAGATGGTGCCCCAGCGGGCGGTCAGGCTGCTGGCGGCGTTGCAGGTGCGGCCGGCGGCGTTGTAGGCCAGGTAGGCGGGCGTATTGCCGGAGGTGAATTTGGAGGTGATGTGGATGTCGGAACGTAGCGGATCGTGGCGGTACAGCAGCGGCTCGCCGGAATCGGGACGGCGGTTGCCGTTGTGATCGAGGAAAACGGCCCAGCCGCTTTGCCACTCGTCGCCCAGCGGCGCCATCAGCACTTTGCCGCCGCGCGCGATGGCTTGCGAACGCGTCAGGTCGATGGCGGCCTGCAGGTCGTTGGTGGCGGCTTGCAGGCGCATGCGTTGCAGCGATTGATGGAAGGATGGCGCGGCGACGCCGAGCAGCACGCCGGCGATGGCCAGGATGGTCAATAGCTCGATCAGTGTGATGCCTGCGCTGCGGCAGCCTGCCGCGCAGGCAGACGACTGCGGCCCGGTGCTGGATGGGCGGCGCCTCATGGCCAACATCCTGTGGCCTGGCCACTGGCGAGGCGCAGGCCGGTGCTGGTCAGCGTCAGGGCGCCGCAATCTTCATCGTGGAAGTGCGGATCGACCAGGTCGGTGCCGGGCTTGGCGATGATTTGCACGCATTGCTTTATCTCTTCGCCATCGCAGGCCTTGCCTTCGATTTCATACGCGCTGCGCTGCGGACTGGCGCCACTCCACCATTGGAAGTGTTTGGCCTCCGGCTCCGTGCTGGCGGACGAAAAGGCGACATAGGTATTGTTCTGCGTGTAAAACCGCTCCTGCTGCATCATCAGCTTCAGCAAGGCTGATTGTGCTTCGCCGCGCCGGGTGCGGATCACGTGGTTCTGATAAGCCGGCATGGCTTGCGACATCACCACGGCGAGAATCACCAGCACCACCAGCAACTCGATCAAGCTGAACCCGGCGCGCTTCATTTCGCGGCCTCGTGCAATTCGCGCCAGTTGGCGATTTCGCGCCAGCTCAGGCGGCCCGCGCGGCGCGTCGCCTTCACGCTGCCGATGGTGGTGATCTTCCCTGCTTCGCCAGCCTGCACCAGCGCGGCGTCTTTGCTCTGCACGATGCGGCCGGTCGCGTCACGCGGACCAGGCGTGGCGGATTGCGGCAGCACCAAGGGCATTGGTATGTAGTCAGGCAGCATCAGACCGACAATCGCATCCTTGGTGGGCAGGATGGCGGTGAACCTGTCGCTGTCCGGCAGTCCGGTCAGCGCGTTGAGCGCATAGCTGCGACTGCGCGTCGCGCTGCACACATCCGCGCCCGGCTGCACGGTGTTGAACAGGACCGCGCCATCGGACAACACGCCGGCGTTGATGCTGCGCTCAGTGCCCTGCACGAAGTCAACGTACCAGCCCTTGCTTTCCGACGCCATCGGCGCGCCCGTGATGCTTAACAGCGCGCCACTGCCATCAAGGAAACGCGGCGTCAGCTGGCTTCTGCCGGTGATGACCTCTTGCGGCGTTTGCAGGCTGTCGATGATGCCGTAGTAGGACTGCGTGATCGCCGAAATGCTGCGATCCGCCTTTTCGATCAATCGTCCCGTGCCGAACAGCACGACATAGCCGCGCACCTTGGCATAAGCCAGCAAAGGCTGCTCCGTGATTGGCTGGCGATGGCCCTTGGCATCCTTCGCGACGAACAAGGGACTGCCGACGGCCCCGCTCCACGGCGCGCTGCCGCTGAAATCGAAGCGCCAGAGATTGCCTTGCAGGTCGCCGGCATACGCGTATTGCAAAGCGCCATCGCGATCATTCAGCAGTACTGGTGCGCTCAGTGCGTTGGCGAGCGTTGCGTCTGCAACTGGCGTCGCGATGCGGTAGTAGTTGCTGTTGATTTTCCAGCCTTCGTCACGCGGCTTGTCGAGGGCCAGCAGGAACAGCGCGCCTTTGCCCTCGCCGTCGCCATTGATGCCGCTGGCGACGACGGCAAAGCTTCGCACCGCGCCAGCCGACACACGAACTTGCGCGATCTGCGGCATGGTGATGACGTTGCCCATCAAAGGATCGTCGCGGCCGGTGAATTCCCACAGCACGCCGAGACCGCCCGCAAAGTGCGCAGGATCGGTCACGTCGAGCGCAAACAGGCCGCGCGCGCCACCGCCCATGGCGGAAAGCAGCACGGTCTTCTTGTCGACGCCGATCCGTGCTTCGCCGACACTGGCCGGGCCGTCAACATAAGCGCGATGCACATAGGCGGGATCGGAGAGGTGATGCAATGTGGGGATCAAGGCGTCCGGCACATAAGCAAATAGCTCGACGCCGCTGATGGCGTCAAAGGCATGCAGCATGCCATCGTTGGCGCCAAGGTAGACAGCCTCGCGGTGATCGACGGCGCCGACGTAGACGGGCGTGCTGTGCACCGAGTCGCCCAGCACGCTGCTGCGGCTGCGAAATTGCTTGCCTTCCAGCGAGCGGTCACCGCGCAGGTAGGCCAGCCGCTGCTCGCCGACGCCGTCCTCAAGATTAAGCAGCGCTTGCTGGGCGGCAGACAACGCGAGCCATGCAAACGGCGCCATCGCCAGCGCGCCGCTCGGCTGGACGACGGCGGTGTAGATGTTGCGCTGCTCCGCTGCCGGCTCCGGCGGGCGTGCGGCGCTGCCGGTGAGGA
This sequence comes from Duganella alba, assembly GCF_009674495.1. Classification (GTDB taxonomy): domain Bacteria; phylum Pseudomonadota; class Gammaproteobacteria; order Burkholderiales; family Burkholderiaceae_D; genus Rugamonas; species Rugamonas alba. The sequence continues at coordinate 16,210 of NZ_WKJN01000023.1, forward strand.
CTCCACCAGCGTCCCAGACCAAAGTGGAGACCGTACCCGCGCCCGCCGTACCGGCCGCCAGCACGTAGCGCGAGAAATGCCCGCTCCAGTCACCGATATCCGTCGTTGACTGGTACAGATCGCCTACGGTGGCCGTCGGCACGGCGGGCGGCACAGCAGGCGGCATAGTGAGCGGCGCAACGGCCGTCGACGTGGGTCGCAGCAACATCGGCCCATTCGCCTGCCCCGCTGGCGCCTTGCCCGGCTTGCACGCAGCCGCCACCGGCAAGCTATCGATATCCAGCACCGGCGATGCCGCCTGCGCGCTCGCCGCCAGCAACAACATCAACTGAAGCGCTTTCATGGTTTCTCCTCCGGCTTGCTGAAGACGCTTTGCAACACCACCTCCATCTCCGGATTCGCGCCGAAGCCAATGGCGGTAACGCGATAACAGTACTGCGGCGGCGCGCCGGCCGACGCATCATCGCCCGGCTGATGACATGCCATCCGCTCAATCAGATAGCGCGGCTTCTTGAACGGCAGGAAGCCTTCGCCGGTCGGCATCGCGGCGGCGGTATAAGCACCGTGCGTCACCGTGCAAGAACCGCCATCCTCCTTGCCGGACAAATCCACCACTTGCCACACCGCCGACTCGCCGGCCGACGCCCGCGCGCGCAAGCCCACGCCGCCAGTACCGCATGCCTTGCCAAACGCATCGGCGCCTTCAAACGCCGCGCGCCGCGAAGGATCGCTGCTGTTCTGAATGTCCCGCTCCGCATCCTTCAAGGCATCCTCCGCCGTCAGAAACGCCACATCCCGATCACGCTCGCCGCGCGCGGCCTTCTCGCCTTGCAGGCATAGCAGCGCCGCCGACACGCTCAAGAGCATCACCATGATCAGCAACATCAGGCTGACCAACAACGCGATCCCACGCTGACGCTGCATGATTCATCCATCCCGGTTACGCAATGCCACGGTCATGTTGAACTGCCGCCGCGCGCGCAGACGCTGTGACGGCGGCAAATGCTCCTCCACCACGCGCACGCCGATGTCATCCGGATGCGCATCGGAGTACGCTGCGTCAAACAGATCGAAGCGGGTATTGACCGTATCCGCGCGCGAGTTGCCGTCGCCATGCAGCAGCAGTGCAAGCCGGATACTGCACACGCGCTTCCAGTAAGTTTTTTGATTGAAGTCCGCCGCGGAGGGATCATCCAGCGCCCGCAAGGCCGTCGCGTTCAGATAGAGATTCGGCACGCCGTCCAGCGGCGTATCCGTATCGACGCCATACAGCACCTGGAACGAATCGACGCCGCGCACCACCGCATCCGCGCCCCAGCCGGACGCGCTACGGTACTTGCAGCGCAACTCCGGCTCGCCGCCGGCGTCGGCGCCGACATAGAAAATATTCCAGCCGCGCGTTTCTGCGGCCACGCCAAAGCCGGCGCAGTTGACGCTGGAACCATCGCCGGTAGCGCCATCACCGGAACCGGTGAAACGCAGCGCCAGCACATCGCTGCCGTTCGCCACCGCTGGCAAAGGCGCGCTGATGCCATCGCTGCTGCGCGTAATGGTTGCCGCATCGAGTCCGGCAACCGACGCCGGCGCATTCGGGTCCAGTTCCGGCGGCGCCACGTCCTGGTCCCAGTTGATGTAAGCGCTCTGGCGTATCGACTGCGCCATCACCTGCAAGGCATAGCGCCCGCCATCGCCAAGCCACATATTGTCGCTGTGATTGCGGTAATTGCTGCCGGACGCCACCAGCAGCCCGCTGGCCAGCAACGTCACCAGCAAGCCGAGCGCAATCGCCACCAGGAATTCGATCACGCCCCAGCCGTCAGCGACGCGCTTCATGGCGACACTCCCACCGCCAGCGCCACGCCCGGCACGTAGTCGCCGGCGACATCCTTCAACGGCGTACCGTCCGGATTCTTGCCGCGCCAGCCTACCTTGATCACCACCGGCGCGGCCGAGCCGCCATCGCAAACCCAGCGCAGTTTGCCGCCGCTCCACAGCCCCGCATCGCGGCAGATCACCACGCGCCCGGCCGGCAGCTGCAATCGCACCTGCTGCTTGGCCTCGTACAAATCGGACAGCGCCAGCTGCGCCGCCGCGCAGGCGCCGGCATGGCATAGCACCGCCGGCGCCACAGGCGACGGCTCGGCATACGCGTCGTAATCAAGAGTGAGATAGGTATCGGCCTGCGAAGGATTGATGCGCATGCGCTCTGCCAGCGCGCTTGCCATCTGCGTGGCCTGCGACACCAGCGCCGCCTGATGGCGCGCCCGCAGCGACGCCAATTGCAAGGCCACGCCGCCGACGATGCCCAGCGCGAGCACCAGCACGGCGATCAGGATTTCCAGCAGCGTAAAGCCACGGGCGCGCACGGCACACCTCCGCAAGTCGTAAAGACTACGTCAGAAGTTAGCAGTGCTTATTGATGAGAATATGAGGTGTATCAAACGTGTGCCAGCAGTGGCATCATTTGCGCGCCGGCTTGCCGACTTCGGCGATGGCGTTCTGGAACTCGGCCAGATCCTCGAAATTTTTATACACGGAAGCAAAGCGGATGTACGCCACGTTGTCGAGGCGCTGCAACTCCTGCATCACCAGCTCGCCGATGTAGCCGGTTTCCACTTCGCGTTTGCCGCTGGTCAGCAGCTTTTCCTCGATCGATGCGATGGCCGCATCCACCGCAGGCGCCGCCACCGGGCGCTTGCGCAAGGCCAGCTCCAGGCTGCCGCGCAGCTTGGCCGCCGTGTACTCGGTACGGCTGCCGTTCTTCTTGACCACATACGGCATCACCAGTTCGATGCGTTCATACGTGGTAAATCGTTTATCACATTTGCCGCAGCGCCGGCGCCGGCGAATAGCATCCCCCTCCTCCGATACACGCGTATCGAGGACCTGGGTTTCTTCATGCTGGCAGAACGGACATTTCATATAGGCGCTTTGGTCAAGTGACGCCGGCACAGGCCGGCGTCACGGTACTGCAATTACTTGGCGTAGACCGGGAACTTGTCAGCCAGAACCTTCACCGCCGCTTTCACGCGCTCGATGGTGGCCGCGTCGTGTGGATTATCCAGCACGTCCGCGATCAGGTTGCCGACTTGTTCCGCTTCCGCTTCCTTGAAGCCGCGGGTGGTCATCGCTGGCGAACCCAGACGAATGCCCGAAGTCACGAATGGCTTCTGCGGATCGTTGGGAATGCCGTTCTTGTTGGTGGTGATGTGGGCCGAACCCAGGATCGCTTCCGCTTCCTTGCCGGTCAGGTTTTTCGGACGCAGGTCCACCAGCATCACGTGCGACTCGGTGCCGCCCGACACAATGCGCAGGCCGCGCTTGATCAGGGTCTTGGCCAGCACGTCGGCGTTCTTCACCACTTGCTGCTGGTATTCCTTGAATTCCGGCTGCAGCGCTTCCTGGAACGCCACCGCTTTACCAGCGATCACGTGCATCAGCGGGCCGCCCTGGATGCCAGGGAAGATCGCCGAGTTGATGGCTTTCTCGTGCTCGGCCTTCATCAGGATGATGCCGCCGCGTGGACCGCGCAGCGATTTATGCGTGGTCGAGGTGACGAAGTCGGCGTGCGGCACTGGATTCGGATACAGGCCGGCGGCGATCAGGCCGGCGTAGTGCGCCATGTCGACCATGAAGTAGGCGCCAACCGCCTTGGCGACTGCGGCGAAGCGCTCGAAGTCGATCTTTTTCGAGAACGCCGAGGCGCCGGCGATGATCAGCTTGGGCTTGTGTTCCTTGGCCAGCGCTTCCATGGCGTCGTAGTCGATGTCTTCCGCGGCGGTCAGGCCGTAGGAGACGACGTTGAACCATTTGCCGGACATGTTCAGCGGCATGCCGTGGGTCAGGTGACCGCCTTCGGCCAGCGACATTCCCATGATGGTGTCGCCTGGTTTCAGCACGGCGAAGAACACGCCCTGGTTGGCTTGCGAACCCGAGTTAGGCTGCACGTTGGCGGCTTCCGCGCCGAACAGCTTCTTCACGCGGTCGATCGCCAGTTGCTCGACGACGTCGACGTATTCGCAGCCGCCGTAGTAGCGCTTGCCTGGATAACCTTCGGCGTACTTGTTGGTCAGCTGCGAGCCTTGCGCTTCCATCACGGCTGGCGAGGTGTAGTTCTCCGACGCGATCAGTTCAATGTGATCGTGCTGGCGGGTGTTTTCGTTTTGAATGGCGCCGAACAGTTCCGGGTCAACGCTGGCGAGGGTGTGATCTTTTGCGAACATGAAAAAACTCCAATCGAATGAGTAACTTGTTTCTGGCAGTTGGATCGAAAGAGAGAAGCCATAGCGGACCGGCAGCCTCTTCGTGCTTTCCATCGAGGGCTGCCCAGGCGAACGGCTGTTGAAATCTCACGTTTCCCGGTGGATGCCCACCTTTCGCCGACTGACCAAAACGCACCATATTGAGGCAGTTTTGAAGATCACACCAGCTTTTCGCCAGTTACGTGAGACGTAATGGAACCCAAATTGTAAGTTATGCGCCAGATTTGAGCAAGAATATGAATTGCCACAAATGCAAGACAACCGCGTGAGTCATTTGCGGCTACAATTTTGTCCACCTCTCCACTCACCTTTAAGGACAGATCATGATCGTCTTCATCACCGGCGCCACCGCCGGCTTCGGCGCCGCGATGGCCCGCGTTTTTGCCGCCAACGGCCACAAGGTACTGATCAGCGGCCGCCGCGAAGACCGCCTGCAGGCGCTGACGGCCGAACTGGGCGACGCCGTGCGCCCGGTGGTGCTGGACGTCACCGACAAGGCCTCGATCAAGGCCGCACTGGACGGTCTGCCGCCGGAATGGCGCGCCATCGACGTGCTGGTCAACAATGCCGGCCTGGCGCTGGGCGTCACGCCTGCGCACACCTCGTCGCTGGAAGACTGGGACACCATGATCGCCACCAACGTCAGCGGCCTGGTGGCCATGACCCGCGCGATTTTGCCTGGCATGGTGGAGCGCAATAGCGGCACCATCATCAACCTGGGTTCGATCGCCGGTTCAACGCCCTACCCTGGCGGTAACGTGTACGGCGCGACCAAGGCGTTTGTCGACCAGTTCACGCAGAACCTGCGCGCCGACCTGGTGGGCACCGGCGTGCGCGCCACCAATCTGGCGCCGGGCCTGTGCGGCGGCACCGAGTTCTCCAACGTGCGGCTGAAGGATGATGCGGCGGCGGCCAAGGTGTATGAAGGCACGCAGCCGCTGACGGCGGAAGATATCGCCAATACGGCGTACTGGATTGCCACGCTCCCTCCGCATGTCAACATCAACCGCATTGACATGATGCCAACGTGCCAGGGTTACGGCCCGCTGAACATCAAGCGCAGCTGACCCGCACTACGACAGAGGGGTCTGACCCCGTACGGGGTCAGACCCCGCGACGGACCGAAGTGCGGGGTAAAAGCAAGCGCTACCTATCCAGTCCCTGGCTTAAGGGAAGCTTATAACCCAGTTCATTCATGAAATAATTGGTAAAGGGTTGTTACAATACTTGGCAGGTTGTAAGTAGTTGATAAAATTCAACCAAAACGCCAATTTCGCGTAGAATGTTGCTCACTCTTATAAGTAGTCAAAACAGCATGTCAGCAGATTTCATCTGGAACGTCCGGGTCTATTACGAGGACACCGACGCCGGCGGTATCGTCTATTACGCAAACTACCTCAAATTCTTCGAGCGGGCCCGTACCGAGTGGCTGCGCGCGCTTGATGTTAACCAGCACACACTTCTCGAACAGCACGATACCTTGTTCGTCGTCAAAAGCGTCAACGCGGAGTATCATGCGCCTGCAAAGCTGGACGATGAACTAAGATTAACAGTTAGCATCGAAAAATTTGGCCGCGCCTCCCTCGTTTTCCTCCAGGAAGCGTGGTGCGGCGACCAACTGCTGAACACGGCGCGCGTGAAGGTTGGCTGCGTCGATTCAGCGCTGCGTCCGCGCGCCGTGCCGGCCATCGTCGCCGACAAAATGCGCAACACCAGTGTCACCACCCAAACCGACTGATAAACAATGAACGTCACTCAAGACCTTTCTTTCCTGTCCCTCATCCTCCATGCGCACGTGATCGTGCAATTGATCATGGCGTTGCTGTTCATTATCTCGCTGACCAGCTGGACCTATATCTTCAGCAAGCTGTTCGCGATCAAGTCGGCACGCCGGCTGACGGTGGAATTTGAAAAAACCTTCTGGGCCGGCGGCAACCTGCACGCGCTGTACCAGAACGCCGGCAAGGACCGCGCCAACAGCGGCCCGCTGGCGCGCATCTTCGAAGCCGGCATGGGCGAGTTCATCAAGTCCAAGGCCACCTACACCGCCAGCCGCGAAACCGTCGACACCGGCGCCCTGCTCGACAGCGCCCGCCGCGCCATGCGCGCCGCCTTCCAGCGCGAGATGGATGCGCTGGAATCGCACCTGGCCTTCCTGGCCTCGGTCGGCTCCGTGTCGCCATACATCGGCCTGCTGGGCACCGTGTGGGGCATCATGAACGCCTTCCGCGGTCTGGCCAACGTGCAGCAGGCCACGCTGGCCGCCGTCGCGCCCGGCATCGCCGAAGCGCTGATCGCCACCGCCATCGGCCTGTTCGCGGCGATTCCGGCCTTCGTCGCCTACAACCGTTTCTCGTACGACGTGGACCGCCTGGCGATCCGTTTTGAGAGCTTTGTTGAAGAGTTCTCCAACATTCTGCAACGTCAATCGCGTTAATCATCATGGCTTCCTCCTTCTCCGGCGGCATGCGCAGCGGCCGCACCCGCAAACTCAAGTCCGAGATCAACGTCGTGCCGTACATCGACGTCATGCTGGTGCTGCTGATTATTTTCATGGTCATGCCGTCGGCTAACGACCCGAGCGTGGTCGACCTGCCGCGCGCGGAAAAATCGACCAAGCCGCCAAGCGACTACGTGCAGATCGTGCTCAAGCCGAACGGCGCGCTGTCGATCGGCGTCAAGGGCAAGGACGAGGATGCGCCGGAAACCGCGCCCAACCGCGACGCCCTGGTCAAGAAGCTGCGCACCATCCACAACGACCATCCTGACTATCCGGTGCTGATCGCCGGCGACAAGGAAAGCAAGTACGACGACGTGATCCAGCTGATTTCGGAAGCGAAGAAAATGGGCATTACCCGCGTAGGCCTGTCCACGAAATAAACCACTGTGCAAACGATGAAACCCGCAACCGCAGGCGGTCCGTACAAGGTTCCGCGACAACACAATGGCTTCCGCTCCGGCCTGCTGGCCGTGGCGATGCACGCGCTGTTGTTGCTGTTCCTGTGGGTGGGCGTAAGCTGGCAAAACAATGAACCGACCGAAGTCCAGGCCGAAATCTGGGACATGAAGGTACAGGACGCCGCGCCGCCGGCGCCAACGCCGGACCCGGCGCCTGAACCGGAGCCGGAACCGCCGCAGCCGGTCGAGAAAGCCCCGCCACCACCGGTGGAAGCGCCGCCGGTGCCGAAGATCGATCCGGAAATCGCCCTGGAGCGCATCAAGGCCCAGAAGAAAGAAGAAGAGCGTCTTGAGAAGCTGGAACAGGCACGCCTGAAGAAGGAAGCCGACGAGAAGCTGGCCAAGCTGGAAGCCAAGAAAAAGGCCGACCAGAAAGCCAAGGAAGAACAAGCCGCCAAGGACAAGGCCGAGGAAGACGCCAAGGAAAAAGCCCTGGCCGAGAAAGAGAAGAAAAAAGCCGCCGCTGAAAAGCTGGCCAAGGAAAAAGCCGACAAGGCCGCCAAGGACAAGGCCTTCGCCGCCGAGATGAGCCGCATCACCGGTTCCGCCGCCAAGGGCACCAGCGGCACCGCCGCCCAATCGACCGGCGGCCGGGTGGATGGCGGCTACGCGGCCGCGATCAAGGCCAAGATCAAGAGCAACCTGGTGTACGGCTCCGAGGACGACAGCCTGACCGCCAGCTACGTGATTACCCAGTTGCCGACCGGTGAAATCATCGGCACGCGCAAGGTGAAGGGCAGCGGCTCGACCGCCTATGATAATGCGATTGAAAACGCGATTGCCAAATCGTCACCACTACCCAAGAAGAAAGATGGTACGGTAGAGCGCGAAATTAACCTGGACTTCAAGCTGAAGGATATGCACTGATATGAAAAAACTGAACATGCTCTACACCGGCCTGGTCATCGCCGCCACCATGGGCAGCGCGCAGGCCCAGATGCGGATTGAAATTTCCGGCGTCGGCAGCAACCAGATCCCGGTGGCCGTGGCCGGCTTCGCCAACGAAGGCGTGTCGCCGCAGAAAATCTCGGAAATTATCAAGGCCGACCTGGAGCGCAGCGGCGCCTTCAAGGTCATCGACGCCGGCGTGATCACCGACGTCAACAACATCGACTACAGCGGCTGGAAAGCCAAGGGCGCCGACGCGCTGGTGGTCGGCACCGTCGACGCCCTGGCCGATGGCCGCTACGACGTGCGCTACAAGCTGCTCGACACCGTCAAGCAGGCCAAGATCTCCAACCTGGACAAGGCCGTCACCGCCCAGTTCACCCGCCTGTCGGCGCACCTGATCGCCGACGACGTCTACTTCCAGCTGACCGGCATCAAGGGCGCGTTCTCGACCCGCATCGCCTACGTCAAACAGGAAGGCCGCAACTACCAACTGATGGTGGCCGACGCCGACGGCGAGAGCGAACAGCTGGCGCTGCGCTCGAACGAGCCGATCATCTCGCCGTCGTGGTCGCCGGACGGCACCAAGGTGGCCTACGTGTCGTTTGAACAGAAAAAGCCGGTGGTCTACGTGCAGAACCTGATCACCCGCGCGCGCACCGTGGTGGCCAACGAAAAAGGCAGCAACTCGGCGCCGGCCTGGGCGCCGGGCGGCAACAAGCTGGCGGTGGCGCTGTCGAAGGACGGCCACACCCAGATCTACACCGTCAACGCCGACGGCAGCGGCCTGCGCCGCGCGTCCAACAGCGCCGGCATCGACACCGAACCGCAATGGTCGGCCGACGGCCAGAGCATCTACTTCACCAGCGACCGCAGCGGCGGCCCGCAAATCTACCGCATGAACCCGGACGGCGGCGACGCCAAGCGCGTCACCTTCGGCGGCAGCTACAACATCAGCCCGCGCATTTCGGCCGACGGCAAGACCCTGGCCTACATCTCGCGCCGCGACGGCAACTTCCAGCTGTTCGTGCTGGACCTGGCCAGCGGCCAGGAGCAGCGCCTGTCCGACACCACCAGCGATGAATCACCAAGCTTTGCCCCCAACGGCAAATACATCATGTACGCCACCCAATCAGGCAGCCGCAAGTCGCTGGCCGTGGTTTCGGTCGACGGACGTGTAAAGCAACGCCTGACAACTCAGGCGGGCAATATCAAGGAGCCCACCTGGGGTCCGTTCATGCAGTAATTGCGTTTCACTACTAGGAGAATCACTATGCGTAAACTCAGCAGCTTAGCTTTTGCCGTTACCACCGCCGCCATCCTGTCCGCCTGCTCGACCCCAGTCAAAGTGTCGGAGCCAGCACCAGTGGTGGAGCGTCCAGTTGAAAAAGCCGTCACCCCGCAAGCCGACACCCGTACCGTCGCCCCAGTGGAAACCAAATCGCTGGATCCGCTGGACGATCCAAAAGGCGTGCTGGCCCAGCGCAGCGTGTACTTTGACTTCGACAGCTACGCCGTGCGCGCCGATGGCAAATCGGTAGTGGAAAACCACTCGGCCTACCTGGTCAAGAACAAAGCCCGCTCGATCCTGATCCAAGGTAACACCGACGAACGCGGTGGCGCCGAGTACAACCTGGCCCTGGGCCAGAAGCGCGCCGAAGCCGTGCGCAAGTCGATGACCGCCCTGGGCGTGCCGGAATCGCAGATCGAAGCCGTGTCGCTGGGCAAAGAAAAACCAAAGGCCACCGGTTCGAACGAAGAAGCATGGGCACAAAACCGTCGTGCTGACATCGTCTACAAGTAATCAAAAGCACTACCCTTTTGCCGGGTCACAGGCATAATACGGGGCGGCGCGCGGAGTATTCCGCGCCCTGCCCCGTTTCCATTTAGATTTGTGTGAAAGCGCCCGACATGAAGAAACTGACCAAAACCGGCCTGAGCGCCGCCCTGCTGGCCGCGACGATCTGGCTGCCGCTGCAAGCCCATGCCGGCCTGTTCGACGACGACGAAGCCCGTAAAGCCCTGCTCGACCTGCGCGCCAAGGTCGAAGCCATGCGTACCGAACTGAACGCCCGCATCGACACCAAATCCGACAAGACCAGCACGCTGGACATGATCGCCCAGAACGAGCAGCTGCAACAGCAGATCTCGCAGCTGCGCGGCCAGATCGAAGTGCTGGCCAACGACATCGCCAACACCCAGAAGCGCCAGAAGGACTTCTACGTCGACCTGGACGCGCGCCTGCGCAAGCTGGAACCGCGTGAAGTGACCATCGACGGCAAGACCTCGCAGGTCGACCCGGGCGAGCAGCGCAGCTATGAAGCGGCCACCAAGCTGTTCACCGGCGGCGACTACAAGGCCGCCGCCACCGCCCTGCAGGAGTTCGTGCAGCGCTACCCAGGCTCCAGCTACGCGCCAAACGCGCAGTACTGGCTCGGCAACTCCTACTTCGCCCAGCGCGACTGCAAGAGCGCCATCGCGGCCCAGCTGGTGGTGCTGAAGAACTACGCCGACAGCCCGAAAGCCCCGGACGCCATGCTGAACATCGCCAGCTGCCAGACCGAGCTGAAGGACAAGGCCGCCAAGAAGACGCTGCAGGACCTGATCAAGCAATATCCGGACTCGACGGCCGCCGAGACCGCCAAGCAGCGCCTGAGCGCCAAATAATTACCGGTGGGTATTTGACAGCTGGGCCATAGATCCCCTATAATCTCGCTTCTTTCGAGGGGTCGTTAGCTCAGCTGGTAGAGCAGCGGACTTTTAATCCGTTGGTCGCAGGTTCGAATCCCGCACGGCCTACCACTTGAAAGAGTACCAAGGTTTCACAACCTATGGGTCGTTAGCTCAGCTGGTAGAGCAGCGGACTTTTAATCCGTTGGTCGCAGGTTCGAATCCCGCACGGCCTACCAAGAATAATCAAGGAAGCCCACGAATTTACGTTCGTGGGCTTTTTTGTTTCTGGTCCATTTCTGGTCCCATGCTTCCGCTCAAGGGACACCCGGGGCCCCGGAGTCCCTCCATTGCCTATTTCGAAAAAGCAGACAGCAGCTCATGTGCCTTGTCTCGAATCTGCTGGTAAGGATCGGCTACTAACTTTTCGCACAAATGCCTGATTTCATCCGACGGTAAGTATGGTGGGGCTAGCACACCCAATGCCGCATGTCGGACTTCAACCTTTGAGGACTCTAGGAATTGCGTAATCACACGGACATGATCGTCACTATAAGGTACTGTCGAGCGCAGACTTCCGGCCAAGAGCTTATACAGCTGCTCCCCCTTATCAATTCGCTCCAAAAGCTCTGCTCTCGCAGCCTCCGAAGATAGGAGCAACTTTTCAATTGCTTTGCTTGAGGGAATCGATACTTCGGATCGGCGCTCCTGCGCAGCTAAATATAATTCATCGATTGTCAGACTGTCATACTCAATCAAGAACTCAAGTATTGCACCACGGGGGCTGTGTGGAATGATGCCGGAGCCAACTGGATACGCTCCCTCCGCGCTCACCCAATACTTAAACACCTCTTTTAGCAGGGGGAGCATACTTCGCTGCTGTTGTGGGCTACAAGCCAATACGAGCTCAAGACAGGCATCCGCCGTATAGGGGCCATAAAAAAACCCTTGACGGACAAGGTTAGAAACTTCGCTATCGAGTTCAAGATCCCAAACAGTGCTCAAGTAAGCGTATAAATACTTACAACCGTCAACAAGAGGAGCGCGAAGCCGCTCCATGACCAATTCACGAGCCCTCTCCTGACCTAGAAACGAATTCGCCAAATACGCTGTCGCCGCCAGCCCATCTCCACTTGCAGTCTGTAACGCCAAAGGTATTAATCGCGACATAGTCTCGGGGGAACAATGATGCTCCGCAAGATTTGCAGCAAGCTGAACAATCCATCTCGATGGATGCTGAATGCAAAGCGCAACTAAGTCACCAATATCGTCCACCTTGCCGTTTTCCCACTGCACAGCAGTATCAACATCGACAATGCCGGAATAGACGCTAAAAGAATCACCAGTTTTCAACTCTTCGATCTTCGCCTGCACCTCAGCTATCAGTAAGCTATGGTCTTGTGCAAGCACCTGCCCAGCCAGCGCAAGAATTTTTTGCGTCGCCTCGCTTGCTGAAGCATCAACAGCTGCCACAGCGGAAATCTCCATGTTTAAGAAATCCGTACTTTGAAAGAAAGCACTCAAATGAAGTAGCGGCGGATCAACCAAGATAGTAGATTCCGGCAGATTTCCTGCGACTGCCTCAAGCAAAGAGAGCATATTCAGACGAGTCTTATCAAGATAGTCCACATCGAATAGCTTTGACACCATGCTTTCTTGCATAGGAGATTTTAGATTGATCCCCGCGTCTGAAAGTATGTAACTCAATTTGCCAAAAAAACCCATACCCTGAGTGCTAACCGAATCGGATATTCTGTCTATGAGCTTTTGCTCCTGCGCCCCCATACCTCTTCGAACAGCTTCACGCGCCGCTGCCAGTAGGAGCTGCTCCCACAATTGCCTAACCGGACTATTTAATTCGATACCACCGTTGATCCTTCGCGTATCAGCAATACGCAAGTAAGAATCCCAGAAAGTTAAAAGCTCAGAAAAATCCAAAGCCGCCGGCCGAGAGCGTGCCAGACATGCCCAAGCGACAAGAGCAGTCCACCATTGCAAATGATTAGAGTTACGCAGCGCGATATCCGTTCCTCCGGCTAGCTTGCTCGATGCGTTGAGAAGCTCAACACCCACTTTTAGCGCCTGCCCGCTGTGAGGCCCCTCGATAATAGGCCAGCTTCTTTGCAACAGTGTCTGCTCAATAGCCGGATCAAATCCATCCCGACTGTAACTAGCCCATCGAAGCGCCTGTATCGTTTCACCGAGGCCATAAGAAGAACTATCCAAAGCGCAGCTCACCAGCTCCGCCGCAATTCCTAAGGATGACGCAAATATTGCTACCTCATCCCACTCTTCTGAATTCACAATTTCGGCGAGATGCCCCCGTCGTTCTTGAGGCTTAAGCGAAAGCAGATACTGAGCTCCTGCAAACTCACCAAACGTTTTATGAACGAAGGTAAGAGCCTCGCTCGCCTTAAAGCGCACACGCTCAACGAAGCCTGTTGCCTCCCAGAACTCCAATGCCTGATCGCACATTGATCTTGCTTTTAGCGTGCGCTCCCCTAGTTCTTCCGCAAGATACTTCGAGCACGCAAATAGCGTTTGCTCAATGTCCGCGTAGGGATGGGCGGTTAGCTCCCAACCAAGACGCTCAAGAAATGCGTTTAGGACCGTTTGAGGCAATGAGTTGCTATCAGACTGTCGGGCAGACAGACGAGTAATTAGCTTAAACATCTGCCCATAAAGTCCCTCCCGAGTGTCTTCTGCAACCACCTTATTAAGCGCTAATGACGCAAGCAATGCGATTAACAAAGGACTTCGGGCTGCAAACCGATTCTCCCCATAACCCCTGAGGTGTGCAGTTGCAGCCGAACACGCCTTTTTCACATCATCATCGCTGGACTCAGGAGATGCGGCAATTAAACAGGTTACGTGCTCACTCGCTTGAGATGATTCGAGAGGGACTAACTCGTAATGTTTCCAGTTGGATAGCATGGCAGTTTCGTATCCGATCGGCCGCGTCGCGATAACTATCCGGCATCGCGGGAAGGATGCAGCTAAGGAGACCGCGCCTCGCGCTATTACCTCTTGTTCAGCACCCGATTCATCCAAACCATCGAGTAAGAAAGTAAGATTTTGCAACCCAAGGGATAAAACGTCGGACTGACTCATCGAAAAAGCATCGAGCCCGATACTCATTACACCCTCAACAAAGGTGTCTCCGATGCGCATACGTTCTGCCAGCTGTCTCAATCGAACGATCAATACAGGCTCTCTTTTTTTGGCCAACAGCCTTGCAATCTTCCGTAACAGCAGCGTTTTACCCATACCCGGGCCGGCGACCACGACACATTGCCGCACAAAGTATCCCAGTGCTTCTGCGTTGTATTTCTTATCCTGCCTATTCCCGTTCCTACGATGCTGTTCATCATGGTAACTAGATAGCGCATCTTCTATACTACCCATCCCGTCGTAGGGCTTATCTCGGGCAATAGCTGCCATTTCTAGCCAGTCATCATCTAGCGAAAACACCGATGGCACAGCCGGTATTGTAAATTCTCGTGTCGTATTTAACGTCCATTCGAGCAGTTTACTTGCGATGATCGCTGGCCCAGCCGAATCAACTTTTAAACCGGGAATAATGCCAGATAGAGTAGATGCATCACAGCGACCACGAAGGCGAATCAAACGCAAACTTTCCTCGCCAAGACGTGACCAGGCAGCATCAGGAGAGGTTGTGATATGAGACAAATGAGCTAGGGCAGCTTGGGTGGATGCACCATCTTGCTCAAGCACATGGATTGTTTGGATTCGTATGCGGGAGCAAACATTCAGTGAAATTCGAGCCGCGTTGAGTTTGCTTTCGAGCGTTTGACCAAGATTAGATAGATCGTCATTGCGACCTTGGCCTAATCGAATGACATCTCTAGCAAGATGCTCGCGAATTTTGCCGCTTGTGCTTGGGCCGACGGCTAAAACGCCATAAAAAGAGCCTTTATCATTAGCCCTATGACAAAGTTTTAGTATTGAATCCCAAAGCTCATCGTTTGCGCGGAGTTTTTGCTTTGCTTGAATCTCTAGCTCGCCACCAGCAATCAGCTGAAGACCAATATCGTCCCCTGCGCCTGCCGTCTCGGCCGATAGACTTACCGGGACATCACTGACGGAATCACACCAACCTAGTGGAGCCGCTCGGGCTATATGCACCATGCAAAGGGCCGATACCTTCGCCTGAAAACTAACCCCGCCACCCGCAGCACTTCCGCCCCAGTTACCAATCGCCATTGTCGCAAAATCCTATACACCGAGTCATCATCACTGTAAAAATCTTATGCCATGGTATCTGATCAGCAACCGAAAAACTGGTACTCGAAATTAAATTTCGACAATATCTATGAAATTGCAGACCTAGTTCAGTGAAATTTTGTTAATACCCCCCCTTCGGAAAGGTGCAATGTAAGGTCCGGTTCATCTCCGGTCTAGATGGCTAAAATGACGCATCTGGTCCACATCTGGTCCACAAGAATCTTGGCAATTTTTTAGGATGTAGCGTTGAATCAAGCATCTCGCGTAACCACGCCACCCCGATTAATCGGCGCTCAACGCCCTTTTAATCCGTTGGTCGCAGGTTCGAATCCCGCACGGCCTACCAAGATTTCATCAGAAAAGCCCACGAATTTCGGTTCGTGGGCTTTTTTGTTTCTGGTCGCTCTCTGGTCGCATCGAAAAATCCCGCGCCCTATTTTGCTTTAACAATAGCTTTCCGCGCTACTCTCTTCCGTCGACATCTCGAATCGAAGTATCTTAAAACATCCATTAAGGGCATGCGGAGTCTGGTCGCTCTCTGGTATATTCCAACGAGGACTCCCAAATCGTTCCAACGATCCAAATTCAGAGGCAAGTGAGTTAAGTGACTCCTAAAGTGCTTCTAACTATTACTTCTTAGTTGGCGGTTTATGCACTGGGAGGCTTGGATGCTTGGGCTTGTTGACCGGATTCACGTGGTGACGTCGATCATCTTTACCATCTTCTCGCTTAGGTTTTGGACCTGGATTGATGTGGGTTGACATGATTTTCCTATTCATAAGTTTAACTTCTGGAGGATTGCCCATAACCAACTACATATAGCAGCAGTGTTGTCTGCTACACATCACAAACTTGGGATCGTTCATGGAAGTTCAACACCCAAAGCAAAAAATATTGTCGATAAGATATCAAAATGAAAGTTATTGACTAACTGATGGCACTCATCCTCTCCCGGCCCACCCCTGAGATAC
Source organism: Duganella alba (assembly GCF_009674495.1). Lineage (GTDB taxonomy): Bacteria > Pseudomonadota > Gammaproteobacteria > Burkholderiales > Burkholderiaceae_D > Rugamonas > Rugamonas alba. Next base: position 32,204 of record NZ_WKJN01000023.1, read on the forward strand.
ATCTTTACCAACTCTTTGAAAACCGTGAGTAGCTCTATGTAATGACGTCAGCAGCTGGGTCTTGATTTGTTTTTTTTTCTGCTTGAACGGATACAATGACGCCTGCGGCGCTCGCTTCCGAGATGCCGACATCCACAAAGAAAGCAGCACCATGACTTACGAAGAATTCCTTGATGAGGTAACGACGCTCCTCACCGAAATGTACGATCTTGAAGACGAAGCCGCTATCAAGCTGGTGGTTGACGCCCAGGCGGCCGACTACTTTGTCGTGCACGACGATAAAGAAGAAATGCGCACTGTCGCCCAGGCCAAGCTGGACGCCGCCGCGATCTATCAAGCCAAGCAAAACAAGAACGAGACCCAGCGCAAGCAGCAACAGCGCCAGGTGCAAAAGAAAAAAGCTCCCTGAGCGGAGCTAGCGACAGGTGATTTGCACGGATCGTTGTCCGGCTTTTTCACCTTTGCTGAAGTGAACGGTGCATGATTTGATTTTATCTTGCAGTCGGGTTGAAAGCAGAACCTGGCCGTATTCGCCGTAGCGGCACTCCATCCACTTTCCGGCTGCGAAGCCGTCATCGCTTAAATCGTATGATGTCGTCCACTCGTTCTGTCCTTTCTTCCAGGTAGAGTCGCCCATCAGCGTTGCAGTTTGCTCCGGCGGTCCTGCGGCAGCGCCCGCAGATGAGAGATAGAGCGGCGAAGCTACATAGGGCGTCCACTGCGAAGGCAGGTCTGTCAGCTTTATTGAGGCTGCTGGAATTTCCGTCGGACAGATAATCCTCTGCTCGACAGCGCACGCTGGTGACATGGGCAGCAGCAGGGTAGTGACGTAAATGATTTTTGCGTATCGCGGCATACCGCCCACCTATTCAATTACCCAAAAAGCATCTGCATTGTCGCTCGGATTGGCGTAAGTGCCATCAGGATTTTGGCGCTGCTTTCGAATGAAGCGAATCGAAATTTTCGCCTTCTCCGGGCTAGGCCACTGATCGATGACGTAAATACCGTCTGAAACTTGCCCGAGGTAGAAGGCTGCATGACTCCCCCTACTCCGGCCGGGCCAACGGCCATTCTCAAAATTCGCGATCGCTGTGCCTGGCGAGAGATCCTTATTCCCAAGCACCTTTGCTCCTTGTCGCCACATGTTGGCTGGCGGCGCGTTGGTGTAATGGCGAATTAAGGTAACGCACTCGAAATCGCCAACTTTCGGCTGTTTATCGAGCGAGCGCGCTGCGGGATAGCGGTATGGCATAGTGATCTCCTGGGGACGGGAGATCATCTTGCCGCTGCGCCGCTGATGCCTTATTGCTGCGGCTCACGCTCCAATAGCTAGCGGTGTGTTAAAAATCAAAGCATGAGCGATCAACAGAGGCTGCCATGAAATTGATCAGCACTTCAGACTACACCGTTCGACTTGTCACGCCACCGAACGACAAGACAAATCCACAGTGTGAAGTCATGCTGAATGGAGCGCCAACAGGAACAATCGTCGACGGCGCCATTCTGGAAGCGGCGTTGAAGTGGCACGAGTACACACTGCTTTTTCTCACCGACGACATCCCATTTGAAGATGCCCTGAGAATTTATCTGCTCGACGAAAAATTCAACGTGATGGACTCCGCGCAAATAATGTGGATCTACGCAACCGGCATATTTTCACATCTTGATTTAAGCCAACCGGACGCGGTGAGCTTTCGCTTCTTCGCAGATCTCAATTGGACGCTCACGCTGCTTCCCGAGCGGGCCTTTGCACTGCCCATCATCTCAGATCCGCTGTCCGTGAGCCGTCCATTCAAGTTTTATCGCAGATTTCGAATATCCAACAAGCAGTCGCCGGACACCGATTAGAACGCCGCCCGCAAGCCGAGACTCACGCGCCGTCCCACATCCTCCAGCGTCAGGAACTGGCTCTCGTTCAGCGCATACTCATGCGTGCGCGAGTTGGTGAGGTTGATGGCGTCGGCATACAGGGCCAGCGTTGGCGTCAGGTTGTAGCGCAGGCTGGCGTCGGTCTGGCCGTAGGCGGCGCGGGTGCGCGGTTGGGTGCTGCCGCCGCCGCAGTCCACCGAGAAGTGGTTGCGCCAGTTGTAACTCACGCGCGCCTGAAACGCGTTGTTCTCGTAGAACGCCGACGCGTTGTACGACTGCTTCGACAAGCCCGGATAGCCGCACGCCGGCGTGCTGCTGTCGACCTCGCGGCTGGCGGTCGCGTCGACGTAGGTGTAGTTGGCCGTCACGCCAAAGCCGCGCAGCCAGGCCACCGAGGTGTCGAACGCGTACTGCCCGGCGATCTCCAGGCCTTTGATCTTGCCCTTCTGCCCGTTGCGCACGCGGGTATCGTGGACGATTTCGTCGAACTGCGGAATCTTCATGTCCACCAGCCGCGTCTCCAGAAAGTCGGAGACGTTTTTCTGGAACACCGCCGCGCTGACGTAGTTGGTCTTCGACAGATACCATTCCCACGACAGGTCGTAGTTGTTGGACTTCATAGGCTTCAGGTAGGGATTGCCGCCGCCGGTCTGCACGTCGCCGTAGCGGCCGCCGTAGTAGTTGTCCACGCCCATCTGGTTCAGCGTCGGCCGCGTTTCGGTCTTGGATGCGGCCAGGCGCAGCAGCATGTCCGACGTCAGATCAAACTTCACGTTGGCCGACGGCAGCACGCTGTTGTAGCTGTTGCTGACCGAGGTGGTGGTCATCGGTCCCCAATTGGAGATGAAGGTCGTGTCGTTCGGACTCTTGGTCGCCGACAGCAGCACGCGGCTGATGCCGGTGGAGGTCGACTGTACATGCACCACGCGCACGCCGGCATTGGCCGACCAGCCGCCGCCCTCCCATTTGCTGTCGACGAAGAAGCTCGATACCTTCTCCTTCACGCCCCACATCGACGGCAAGGTGTAGTCGATGGCCATCGGGCCGTTCGGGTACTTGCTGGTATCCAGGTACAGCGCGGGATCGTTGGATTGCGCCAGTGTCGAACGCTGGTTCAGATAGTTCATGTAGGCATACGGATCGAAGCTCAGATACGCACTCGGCACCTGCGCGCCGCCGCCCATGAAGTTGTCCATCGGCGTCACCGTGAACAGCGACGATGGCAGCGGCAGGTGGTAGCCGCTGTAGGTATTCCACGCATCGTTTTTCCACTCGGTGCGATCGACGCTGCGCTGCGAGTAGCTCAAGCCGGTGTCAACGCCCTTGAAGTAGCCGATGTCGTGGCCCCAGCCCAGTTGCAGGCGGCCTTCGGACAGCTTGTCGTGGTTGCGGATGTCGCCGTTGGAGACGGCATGCGCGCGCACCTTGTTGGGATCATCAATGCCATCGCCAAACACCAGCGACGGCGTACCGCCGAAGCTGAGGATGTCGCCGTTGGTCGGCACCATGCCGGCCACCACCCACATGTCCGGCGAGTACGAGGTGGTGCGCGAGGTCGAGACGTCGCCCTCCAGCTTCCACTCCGGCGCCAGCGCCCATTTCGAGTTCAGGCCGAACGCGCGCGTGATCGACAGCCGGTCGCCGCCCTTGACGATCATGTCGTTGGAGTTGGCCTCGCCGAGCAGGCTGCCGGGACCGGACAGCGCCGGATTGTTGGCGTAGAACGCCGCGCCGGGACGCAGGAAGCTGGTCACCTGATTGTTCGAGTCATACTTCGCGCCCAGCAGTTGCGGATTGATCCAGTCGCTGAAGGCGATGACGTTGTTGCGCTGATCCAGCCGCGAATACAGGGCATCGGCGCTCAACTTCCACGTCGGCGACGGGTTGTATTGCACCGTCAAGTTGCCGACCAGCCGCTTGCGGCTTTCGTCCTCCTGCTGGTAGCCGAAGCTTTGCGGGATGTACAGCTTCCTGGTGGTGACGTCGGCCATGGTCAGGCCCCTGGAATTGAGGTCGCCGTTAATCAGCGACACGTCGCGGTAATTCCAGGCGTCGGTGATGGCCTTGTTCTGCTTGGAGTCGCGGTCGGTGTACGACATCGACGCCATCACGCCGAAGTTGCGCTGTTCGTTGGCGAACGAGTACATGCCGCTGATGTTGGGCGTCTTCTTCTCCGAATTGGAATCATACGATTCCGAGACGTTGACCACCGAGGTATGCCCCACCTTGCCCGACAGCGGCCGCGCGGTCTGGATATCCACCGTCGAACCGATGCCGCCCTCCGGCAGGAACGGCTGCGAGGTCTTGTACACCAGCGCTTTCGAGATCAGGTCGGACGACAGCAGGTCGAAGGAAAACTCGCGTCCGCCGGTGTCGCTGGTCAGCGTGCGGCCGTTGACCAGCACGTTGTTGAATTCCGGTCCCAGGCCGCGCACCGAGATGTAGCGCCCTTCGCCGCCATTGCGCTGAATCTGCACGCCGGTCACGCGTTGCAGCGATTCGGCGATGTTGGTGTCGGGGAACTTGCCGGCATCCTCGGCGGAGACGGCGTCGACCACACCATCCTGCAAACGCTTGGTGTTCAGCGACGAACTCAGCGATGCACGGATGCCGCTGACCACCACGGTGGGGCCAACTTCAAGCGGTTGATCTGGTGTTTGCGCCTGGGCGCCAAGGGCAAGCAGCAGGTCGGCGATGAGCGCCGCCAATATTTTTTGACGCGGTGAGGCCTGAGGTATAGCCATGATGTTGTCTCCATTTTGTAAGTTTTATGAATGACATCGGTGCAGCCGGGTTCGATCTTACGCCCGGGATAACGATGTCAATCTATTACTTCTTTACGAAATGGCATTCCAAAATGGTATAACTCGACCGCCTCCTGTTAGCGCAACGACACCGCGCTAGTGCGCACAGGCAACGGTCGTGGCATGTGTACATCGCGCACCGCGAGGCGCTCGCCGACGAAATGGATCATGCGGCCCAGCGGCATTTCCACCCAGCGGTGGAAGGCGGCGCCAGCGACCAAGCTGGCGGACCAGGCGACCAGCATGCCCAGCAATTGCCACTCAGGTTCGGCCGGCGCAAAGCGGGTAAAGCCGGCGTTCACCAGCAGACACACCGGGAAGTGAATCAGGAACACGGAGTACGAAATCTTGCCCATGCCGTGGATCGCGCTCCACGCGCGGCCGTCGGAGGTGGTCTTGATGCGGCCGAACAGGAACAGCGCACACGCCACCACCGCCGCCAGCGCGATACGGCTGCGGAATTCCAGTAGCAGGCCGGCCACCGCCGGCAGCAGCGCCATCATCATCAGCATCACGGCAACGCCCTGCTTGCGGCGCGGATCGCTGGCCCACCAGGCCATCAGGCCTAGGCCGTAGCTGCCGAAGAAGTATGGCGCCCAGTTGTCCCAGTCCGCATCGAGATTGAAGTACAACACCGACAGCGTGATGCCGGCCGCGATCACCACCGGCATCAGCCACGACACCTGGCGGTTGCCGGCAAAGCGGCCCACCGTCCACAGCAGCGCAACCATCAGCACGTACAGTTGGAAGTCGATGGCGACATACCAGGCGCCGGCCGACACCGAGGCATAGCCCAGCACGCCGTGCAGCAGCAGCGCGTGCGCGCTCAGCTGGCTCAAGGTGACAGGGGCGGAAATCGAATCGTGGGTCATCCACTCGGCGGCCCAGGAAGAAGCGACGGCGGCGATCAGGGTGGCAGCGAAGAATGGCGGCGCCAGCTTGGCGTAGCGGCGCCAGACGGCGCGCAGCGGATTGTCGTAGCCGGCGTGGCCCGACGGCGCCAGCGACTTGGCCGCCAGGAAGCCGCCGATCACCAGGAACACCTGGACGGCGATGCGCGCGCTGTTGCTGAGCCAATCGATCAGCGACGGGAACACCGTTCGCACGTGATCGGACATCGGGCCATAGAAGGCCAGATGGTGCAAGACGATCAGCTGCGCTGCGCCTGCTTTCAACAGATTAATCAAACCAAACTGCGACGGGGCCGGTTTTTCCGTGCCATGCGTCGGGCCTGTAACTACTTTCATTACTCTTCCTTGCTCGCAATTTCCGCTTTAAAACGGCTTATTTTTATGGCAGGCCGATATGATAGCTGAGGTTGCTTGTTTAGTGTCGCACTAAACAAATGATTACGCGATTGATCTAGCCCGTATAGCACGCAAAATGGCCGTGCTAGCTTGGTGGCATGCTCACTTCCTACCTCGCCCAATTACAAAGCAACCCCGGCTGGGTCGCCATCAATGTGTTGGTGCCCGTGCTGTTGCCGTTCGTCGTTATCGTCGCAGTGGCGGTCGCCACTGGCGGGTGGCGCGACTTCGTGCAGATGTTCACGAAATCAATCGACGGCGGTCAGCTGTTCTGGGTTGCGCTGGGCTTACTGGCATCGACAGGATATGAGGCGTTTACAGCTTATGGATGCGATACGGAACAGCAGGAATACCTGTCCTGGGTGCTTGGACTTTGCGTGGTTGGGGCTTTTTTCTGCTCGATATACATCGCTTTGAACACAATTCAGACCGCGCAAAAACAAAAGATCCGGAAAACCGTCATATTAATTTCTGTGCTGATGACGGCGACTATGTGCTACTGCTATCCGTTCATTCATTTCAAACTACCCCGGTGCTAAACTGGACTATGCAGTTACAGGAGGTTTCTCATGAAGAAGTTTCTCAAAAAACTCATCCTGAGCGACAAGTTCAACGACACCCTGGCCTATATTGTCGGCGCGGTGATGCTGATAGGCTTTCTTGGCCTGATTATTCTTGCTCCGCGTTCCTGATGACTTGAATTCTGTCGCGGCAACCAGTACAATTCCGGCCCTTGGGTCGTTAGCTCAGCTGGTAGAGCAGCGGACTTTTAATCCGTTGGTCGCAGGTTCGAATCCCGCACGGCCTACCAAGATTTGTCAAAAAGCCACCTTCGGGTGGCTTTTTTGTTGGTCCAATCAACGGAATTTCTTGCGCGCCGAGGTGTCCAGGTGATGCCGGTCAATATTGACCGCACCCAGCACCCGGTCGCACAAGGGGCAGTGTTCCTCGTCCATGGCTAGCGGCGGAACTTGCGCGGCTGGCGTTTGCGCGCCGCCGAGTTCTGCTCCTGCAGGATCGCATCCACGCGCTCCGACGCTTCGCGCGACAGGCGCTGCGCCAGTTCGGTGTCAGGGAAGAATTCCGGCTGGCGGTAGGCCAGCCAGGCGTAGGCCGAGTACAGCCGGCACGCATCCTCCACCTCCTGCAGGTTCATGTAGTGCAGTGGCCGGTCGCTGGACTTCAGCTGCGTGACCTTCTTGTGCGCCAGCGATTTGGCCCAGCTTTCCCACGCATGCTGCAGCGACGGCACCTTGGACGAAATCGGCACCAGCGACAGTGCAAACTTCTCCGCCACCGTCAGTTCCAGCGTATCGAGCCAGGCCGCGCGCTCGAACTGGTCCTCGGTAATGCGCGGATAGAAGAAACCATCCGGCACGTCAATATTGTGGACGAAACGCTTCAACAGCTTGGCCAGCGCGTGCTCATGCGTCACCGACGAAATGCGGTGCAGATGCTCCAATGTCGGCGCCACGGCAAAGCCGGTGGTCTTCAGCGGCACCGGTTTCTCGCGCAGCAGCGAGCGCATCACATTGTGCGTCTCGTTGTCGTAGCCGGCCACCAGGCCTTCCTCGTGCACGCCAAAGCGCCCTGCCCGGCCGGCGATCTGGCGCGCCAGCGCGGCCGGAATCTCTTCCTCTTCGTAGCCGTTGTACTTGACGGTGGTGGTCATCACCACGCGCGCGATCGGCATGTTCAGGCCCATGGCGATGGCGTCGGTGCCCACCACCACATCGGCCGCGCCTTCGCGGAAACGCTGGGCCTGCGCGCGCCGCACCTCCGGCGACAGATTGCCATAGACAGTGGCCACAGACAGGCCCATCTCGGTCACCATGTCGCGCCACATCAGCACTTCGCGGCGCGAGAAGCAGATCACCGCGTCGCCGCGCCGCAGATTGCTCAACTTGCGCACGGCGGTCGGTTCCACCGACAGCGGCCCCTTGCGCTTGAGGATGTGCACTTCCAGCTCGCACTCCAGGCGCGCCGCCAGCACCTCGATGGCGCGCCGCGCTTCCGGCGCACCGACCAGGTAGACGATGCGCGCCGGCGCGCCGCACACGGCGGCGGTCCAGGCGGCGCCACGGTCGCGGTCCGCCAGCATCTGGATTTCATCGATCACGGCCACATCGACCGGCGTGCGGGTATCCAGCATCTCCACCGTGCTGGCGACGTGGGTCGCGCCCGCCACCAGACGGCGCTCCTCGCCGGTGACCAGGCTGACCTTCAGCGGCTGGCCGTGCTGTTCCATGTCCTGCAAGCGCTCATAGTTCTCCCGCGCCAGCAGGCGCAGCGGCGCCAGGTAGACGCCGCTTGGCGCCTTGGCCAGCGCCTCGATCGCCTGGTGGGTCTTGCCGGAATTGGTTGGCCCCAGCACCGCGATGAACTTGCGCTTGATGCGACGCGCAACGTCGAACGAGGCCGGATACTCGGCCAGGTTAATGCTCTGGCGCGTGCGTTCGGCGTGCTGCTCCTCCATGTCGCGCTCGACGGCGTGTTCCAGCCGCTGGCGGATGCGGTCGAACACCATGCCGGCCGGCTCGGCGATCTGCATCTCGTTCAGGGCCAGCAGGAACGGCTCGGCGTCCATGTCGCAATCGTCGCAGGCATCGATCAGTTCCTGCGCGAAGGCGTCGACGTAGCCGTGCAGCTCGGCCGCCACCGCCTCGCTGGCGCGCTCGCGCAGCAGGGCGGAACGGGCGTCATCATCCATTTTGCGCCACTTGGACGACTTGGCCAGAATGCCCTGCGCCGGCACCAGGTCATACGGCACGCTCCGGCCGCCGTACTCGACCTCGCCGCTGATGCGTAGGAACACCCGGCCCTCGGCCTTGGCCAGCACGATGCCGCGCGCCGTCAGACCGAGTTGACGCATCAGGTCGTCGTCTTCGGCCGGATCGCCGTCGGCAGCAGGATGGGATGGTAGTGTCATGGGACGTGTCAGATAGGTGGACTCGGCCCGGATTATAACGCGCCGGGCAGTATGTTCCGGGTCGCCGGCGTGGCGTTCGCGTATGATTTCTGGCACCATATGCCGGTTTTATATCGCGGTATCACCAGAAATTTCCCTCATGCCCCAAACCATCGATACAGCCGTTCATCACGAACTGCTAATTAAAAAAAGCCGCTTTATTGCCTGCATCCAGCCGATGACCGATCGCGCCAGTGCGCAGAAAATCGTGGCGGAATTATGGGAACAGCATCCCGGCGCCGCCCACGTCTGCTGGGCATTATTAGCCGGCGGCCAATCCGCCGCAGTCGATGACGGTGAACCGAGCGGCACCGCCGGCCGTCCCATGCTCGATGTATTACGTCACCAGGATCTGGAAGGCGTATTAGCCACCGTGGTACGTTATTTCGGCGGCGTTAAATTAGGCGCCGGTGGCCTGGTGCGCGCATATACCGACAGCGTGGCGCAGGCATTATTAAAGGCCGATAAAATCGCCATTATCAAGCAGCGCTTCCTGATTTGCCGCGCGCCTTATTCCATGGAAGGCCTGATCCGGCGTGAAATTGAAATCGCTGGCGCCAGCCTGAATAGTGTCCTGCACACGGATGAAGTACAGTTCGAATTCAACCTGCCCAATAATATCGCCGACGCGCTGATAACCCACCTCAGCGAATCCGGCAGCGGCCGCATCGCCTGGGTCGATCCGGACGAGGCAGCCGAAGCAAGCTGATTTTTGGTGTTTTCGTGCTAATTTCTGGCACGCGCTCCCAGCCATGTCAATCTGTGCCACACGGTTTCAAGCGGTCCCTGCGGGTGATGCGCCAGCCACCACACGCTGAACTGCCGCTGCAGCACCGCCAGCGTGACGCCAATCGCCAAGGCGAAGCTGGCGCCGGTGTATTGATACATGCCGAGTCCAAAGCCATAATAAATCGTTGTGCCGACGATCGACTGGATAACATAGCTGGTTAAACTCATCCGCCCCAATGGCGAAAACACCGACAGCCAGCGCTGCGAATAAAACAGCAGCACAAATACCGATACCAGCACCACCATAAACGCCACATTCGACCACGAAGTAATAATCACCAGCAGCGGTCGACTGACAGCTTCGCCCAGCCCCATTATTTCTGGCCAGGTCTTCAGCATATAAAACGGAATAAAGGCCAGTACGGCACACACCAAAGCCCGGCGCCAGAATGCCTGATCTTTAAATAAGCCTTGACGACCGGCCAGCATGCCCAACATGAATAATGCTGGAATCTGGAATATCCGCCCATTTTCCCAACTCCAGCGTATCACGCCGATTTTTCCATTCGTCAGATTCCCGCTCCAAACCTGCGAGGCCGAACCATGCGCAAAATACTCATTGGCGCGGCCAAAATATGCCCACGAAGCCGGGTCAGGCAGTTTCTGATTTGGATTGGGCAAAGCCTGGAATACTTCTATCCACGCATACGGTTGAAGCAATAACACCGCCGCAATCGCCAGCACCCAGCGGTCCTTGAGACGCGCAACAGGAATCAGCGCCAATCCCAGCACGGCATAAATACTCAGAATATCGCCGTGATAAAACATGGAATTAAACACGCCAAACGCCAGCAGCAACGCCAGTCGCCAGGCGAACCGCGCGCGGAAGTCCTCTCCCCGCACTTCGCGGTTGTGGTACTGGATGTAGAACGTCACGCCAAACAGCAGCGCAAAGATCGCATACGACTTGCCGCCGAACAGGAAAAACAGGCTGTCCCAGATCAGCTTGTCCACGATCTTGAGCCAGGCCGGCAGACCCGCCGGCGAAAAATAGAAATCGAAATGCTCAATGTTATGCAGCAGCATGATCGAGACGATGGCAAAGCCACGCAGTGCATCGATCACATCCAGCCGGGAAGTATTTGTTGTTGTCATGCGTCTCCACCCACCGTGAACAAAATGCCAAGTTTATATGGAATCGTTCCCAAACAGCGTGAATGTGGTTTAACGGCTGCATAAACGCCAATTAAATTGCCACACGGGAATTTTGCGCGTATATTGGTGACTATTCAACGCACTATTGGTCGCCTAACTTCCTGCGATCGCCTTCCCTCTCCGGCCTTATTCCCGCCAACGTTCCGCACGGAACGCGAGTCATCTTCGACGAACGGAATACATCATGGAAATCAAGAACCTCAAGGTCGGCAGCCGCCTGGCGCTGGGATTTGGCGCGGTGTTGCTGATGCTGGCGATTATGAGCGGCCTGAGCATCTATAGCCTGGGCCAGCTGGCCAATAATACCGACGACATCGTCACCGTCAGCTATCCGAAGGTGCTGCAGGCGCAGTTGATCATGAACCACAACAACAAGATCGCCCGCTCGCTGCGCAACGCGCTGCTGATCCGCGACGAGAAAAAGGCCGCCAAGGAAATGGCGGTGGTGGCGGACAAGCGCAAAGAGATCGACGAAGCGATGGTCAAGCTGGACGGCATGGTCAAGTCCGGCAAGGGCCGCGACCTGTTCATGGCCGTGCAAGCGGCGAACGCGCCGTTCAACGCCTCGCTGGACGACGTGCTGCGCCTGCGCCGCGAAGGCAATGTCGATGGCGCCGTCGATGAAATGCTGGGCAAGATGCGCGCCCTGCAACTGACCTACATGGACGCCATCGACGCGCTGATCGCGCACCAGAGCGCCAACATGGAAAACGCGCGCCTGGACGCGGAAAACACTTTCACGCAATCACGCAACCTGGCGATCGCGCTGGGCCTGGTGTCGCTGGCGCTGGGCGCGGCCCTGGCCTGGCTGATTTCGCGCCAGCTGCTGCGCCAACTGGGCGGCGAGCCGACCGACGTCGCCAGCATCGCCGGCCAGATCGCCAGCGGCGACCTGGCGGTGCCGATCACCCTGCGCGGCGGCGACCAGACCAGCCTGCTGTTTGCGATCCAGGGCATGCGCGACAGCCTGGCGGACATCGTCGGGCAAGTGCGCAGCGGCGCCGACTCCATCGTCACGGCCGCGACCGAAATCGCCTCGGGCAATATGGACCTGTCCTCGCGCACCGAGCAGCAAGCCGGCTCGCTGGAAGAAACCGCCTCGTCGATGGAAGAACTGACCGCCACCGTCAAGCAGAACACCGAAAACACCCGCCAGGCCAACATGCTGGCGCGCAGCGCCTCGGACATCGCCGTGCAAGGCGGCGTGGTGGTGGCGGACGTGGTGCACACCATGGAAGCGATCAACGAATCGGCGAAGAAAATCGTCGACATCATCAGCGTCATTGACGGTATCGCCTTCCAGACCAATATCCTCGCGCTGAACGCGGCGGTGGAAGCGGCCCGCGCCGGCGAACAAGGCCGCGGCTTTGCCGTGGTGGCGCAGGAAGTGCGGGTACTGGCGCACCGTTCGGCCTCGGCGGCCAAGGAAATCAAGGCGCTGATCGACGACTCCGTCAGCAAGGTCGGCGCCGGCACCCAGCTGGTCGGCGAAGCCGGCGCAACGATGGAAAAAATCGTCGCCGCCGTGCAATCGGTCACCGCCATCATGGGCGAGATCAGCACCGCCAACAACGAACAGGAAGCCGGCATCGAGCAGATCAACCACGCGATTGCCGAGATGGACACCGTCACGCAGCAAAACGCCGCGCTGGTCGAAGAAGCCGCCGCAGCAGCCGAAGCGCAGCAAGACCAGGCGAATCAGCTGGTGCAGCTGGTAGGCGTCTTCAAACTCGCCTCCGACACCAGCCACCCAGCCATCGCCGCCCCGGTCAGCCAGCGCAAGCCGCAGCGCCTGGCGCTGGTCGCACCACGCCACGCCCCCCACCTCGCCGCCGCATAATCCGGGGTCAGGTCCCCCAATTCAGCATGAGCTCGTGTAGAAATGGGGGACCTGACCCCGGATTTAGGTGAGGCGGAATACTTTGACTGCTTCCGCCAGCCGGCCGGCCTGCTCTTGCAGCGCGCCGGCGGCGGCGGCGGCTTGTTCCACTAGTGCGGCGTTCTGCTGCGTGGCGCTGTCGATGGTGCCGATGGCCTGGTTGACTTGGTCGATGCCCATTTCCTGCTCGCGGCTGGCGGCGGCGATTTCGCCGACGATGGCCGTCACGCGCTGGATGCTGGTGACGATTTCTTCCATCGTCCCGCCGGCCTGGCCAACCAGCGCGCTGCCCTCGCCCACCTGCGCGGCGGAGGCTTCGATCAGTTGCCGCACTTCCTTGGCCGCCGCGTCCGAGCGATGGGCCAGGCTGCGTACTTCGGATGCCACCACCGCAAAGCCGCGGCCTTGTTCGCCGGCACGCGCGGCTTCCACCGCCGCGTTCAGGGCCAGGATGTTGGTCTGGAACGCAATCCCTTCTATCACCGCGATGATGTCGACAATTTTCTGCGACGAGGCGTTGATGCCGCCCATGGTCGCCACCACTTGCGTCATCACTTCGCCGCCGCGCGTGGCCACCTGCGCCGCCGACGAGGCCAATTGGTTGGCCTCGCCCGCGTTCGCGGAGTTCTGGCGCACGGCCGAGGTCATCTCTTCCATCGATGACGCGGTCTCTTCCAATGAACTGGCCTGCGATTCCGTGCGCGATGACAGGTCCAGGTTGCCCGCCGCGATTTCGCCCGACGCCAGCGCGATCGCATCCGTTCCGGTCCTCACCTGGCTGACAATACCATGCAGGCTGCCATTCATCTCGCGCAAGGCGCGCTTGAGGCGGCCGGTTTCGGTGACGTCTTCATCCTCCACCGCAATCTGCGACGACAGGTCGCCATGCGCCACGCGCGATGCAAAGCCGACGGCCTCGTCCAGCGGACGCAGGATGGAGCGCGAAATCATCTGCCCCACCACCAGCGACACCACCACCGCCAGCACGCCGAAACCAATAATGTGGATGCGCGACTTGACCACCGCCTCATCGCCCACTTCCTTGGTCGATGCCGAGTTCTTCTCGATCAGATCGCTCAGCGCCGCCATGCTCTTTTCCAGCACGCGGAACGTATCCATAAACGCCGGAAACTTCGCCTGCGCGGCCGGTGGATTACTCAGCGATAGCTCCACCATTTCCTCGGCGCTTTTCAGGTAGCGCTCGACATCGGGCCGCACCTGCTCCATGGCGCGATGGACTTCGGCGTCGGTGGCGGCCGCGTCCATTTCCTTGATCAGCTTGCGGAACAGCGCGATGTGTTCGGTCGTATCCTGGCGCACTTCCTTGATCTCGGCCGGCTCGTTCTTCTCCGCCGCCAGGCGGGCGGCCAGCACGTCGGCGCGCAGGGCATCGTGGGCCTGGTCGGCTTGCAGCTGGTCCTTCATCGCCGAACTGTTGGTGCTGATCGCATCCATCGACGCATCCAGCACATGCACCGCGTAGTAGCCGACGCCGCCCACCAGGCCGACAAACACCAGCGTCAACAGGTTAATCAGTAACAGGCGCTGCTTGATCGTCAATCGCATGAAGTCTCCTGCTTAGAATTTGATGGACAGGCCGGCGGTCCAGCTCCAGTCCGGCGTGTTTTTGTTGAGGCCGCGCGACAGGGCGGTGTCGATCTGCATCAGGTCGGTCAGCAGGTAGGAGATGCCGACATCGAAGGTGGTCTGCGAGCCGCCGTGGCGGCCGCGCGCGATCTGCGGCGCCGAATATTCGACAAACACGCGGCTGCGCTCGCTCAACTCCTTGCCCAGCACGATGCCAAAGATGCCGCTGGTGTAGCGCTCGCCATTGTCGTCATGCTGCCAGGCGATGCCGGGCATGACGCCAAGGCCGAAGTCGTCCGGCAAGTCCCATTCGGCGGCCAGGCGCAGCGAGCCGCCCTTGCCCTTGGCGCGGAAGGCGCTGGAGCCGCTGTCGAGGTCGACGTGGGCCAGCACGCCCATCGACGGCCGCGCGCCTTGCGCATCGGCCACATGCCATTTCACGCCGAGCGAGACGTCGGCGTAGCCGTTTTCGGTGGTGCGCGTGCCGGCGCCGAGGTCGTCGGTGACGACGCGCATGCGGCCGTCGGTTTCAATGCGGGCTTCGACCGTATCGCTGATGCCGAAGCGCAGCAAGGTCGGCGTGGAGTAGCTGCGTTCCTTGATGCCGTTGGCCTGGTTGCGGTCCAGCGCGACGCTGGTCTCGATCTGGAAGCGGCCGGCGCCGACCACGTTGCTCGATTCGACAAAGTCGGGACGGTCGGTGGCGATCTGGTCTTTTTCTTCGCCGGCCTGGGCCAGCAGGGGCAATCCCAGCAGCAGTGCGACAATTGTTTTAATAGGCATGTCTCCACCATCACGGAAGCAACTGTGGACACCACCCTATCACATTGGTATAACTCAATTGTTGGTAATTTCCCACATCAAGTTCTGATGGCCAGCTGTCCGGTTACGGACGGTGGTGGGCGGAGGCGGGCAATGGGGCGAGCCGGGTGGCGGCGGTCATTTCAGCTTAGCGCCTTGATTTACCTGGCTTTGTCCTTTTATCAAGCATGTGGCACGGGGCTTGCACTAGGACGGGCATGGATACCATCATCACTCCCGACATCATCGCCCGCCGCAAGCGCAAGACCTTGCTGGTGGTCGCCGCCCTGCTCGCTTCGTTGAGCGTCGCCGCGTGGGCCATCAACCGCGCCGTCAGCCCCAGCGTGGGTGTGGACGACGTCAGCATCGCCACGGTCCGCCTCGGCAATATCGCCAACACCATCAACGCTTCCGGCATCGTGATTCCGGTGCATGAGGAACTGGTGTCGAGTCCGATCCAGACGCGCGTCGCCAAGGTTCACGCCAAGCTGGGCCAGGAGGTGCAGGCCGGCGAGCTGCTGCTGGAACTCGACAGCCGCACCATCCTGCTGGCCATCGACTCGCTCAAGGAACAGCTGGCGCAACAGGAAAACCGCATCGTCGCGCTGACCTTGGAGATGGAGCAGAAACGCAAGCAGCTCACCAGCGCCATCGAACTGCTGCAGCTCGACCTGGAAGCCACCCGCGTCCGCCTCGGCCGCTACCAGACGCTGCGCAAGGCCGGCGGCGCCTCGGCCGAAGACTTGCTGACCGCCGAGCTGAACGTCAAGCGCAACGAGATCCAGCTACGCCAGCACCACGAACAGCTGGCCGACAACAAGCTGGTCACCAACAGCAATATCGAAGGCGCGCGGCTGCAGAAAAGCATCCTGCAAAAGCAGATGCAGGAACAGCAGCAACTGCTGGCGCAAACCCAGGTGCGCGCGCCGTTCGCCGGCATGCTGACCTGGCTGATGGCCGAGGAAGGCGCCAGCGTGGCCGTCGGTCAGCTGGTCGCCAAGGTCTCCGAGTTGAACAACTACAAGGTCGAAGCCTCGCTGTCCGACTTCCATGCGCGCGCGCTCAACGCCGGCCAGAAGGTGCTGGTCGAACAGGGCAACGTCAAGCTCCACGGCGAAGTGCAGACCGTGCTGCCGGAAATCCAGAACGGCACCGTCAAGCTGCTGATCACGCTGGCCGAGCCGCACCACGCCATGCTGCGCAACAAGCTGCGGGTGGAAGTCAACATCGTCACCGAGCAGAAACAGAACGCCCTGCTGGCCGACAGCGGCCCCGCCTTCAACGGCCGCGGCCCGCAGGACATCTTCGTGGTGCGCGACGGCGTCGCCCGCAAGACCACGCTCAACATCGGCGCCAGCGATGGCAAGGCCGTCGAAATCCTTTCCGGTGCGCGCGCCGGAGACCGTCTCATCATTTCAGATACCAGCCGCTACAAGGACCGCGACAGCGTCCGCGTGGCCCAATAAAAGGGGAAAACCATGATACGCCTGAACAAAGTCAGCAAAACCTACCAGACCGACAAGGTTGAAACGCTGGCGCTGAAAGACATCGACCTGCACGTCGCCAAAGCCGAATTCGTCAGCATCATGGGCCCCAGCGGCTGCGGCAAGAGCACGCTGCTGAACCTGATCGGCCTGCTCGACAAGCCCGGCAGCGGCGCCATCGAGGTGGCCGGCACGCCGGTGGCCTCGTACAAGGACAAGCATGTGGCCAAGCTGCGCAACGCCACTTTCGGCTTCATCTTCCAGAGCTTCCACCTGATTAACGACCTGCGCGTGATCGACAACGTCGAGCTGCCGCTGCTGTACCGTCCGATGTCGGCCAAGAAGCGCCAGCGCCTGGCGCGCGAGGCGCTGGAAAAAGTCGGTCTCGGCGCGCGCATGGACCACTATCCGAACCAGTTGTCCGGCGGCCAGCAGCAGCGCGTGGCGATCGCCCGCGCGATTGTCGGCCAGCCGCAGGTGCTGCTGGCCGACGAGCCGACCGGCAACTTGGACAGCAAGATGGGCCAGGAAGTGATGGACATCCTGCTCAAGCTGCACAGCGAAGGCACGACCGTGGTCATGGTCACCCACAACGAGCAGGAGGCCAGGATGGCCTCGCGCATCGTGCGCGTGTTCGACGGCCAGCTGGTCGCCTAAGGAGCGCATATGTTCAGGAATTATCTGCTGACCGCATGGAAAGTCTTCATGCGCCGCAAGCTGTTCACCGCCATCAACCTGCTGTGCATCGTGCTGACGCTGACGGTGCTGCTGGTGGTTACCGCCCTGCTGCAAAATGCCTTCTTCCCCACCGGCGTGGAAGGCAAGAGCGATCGCTTCGTGCAGATCCCGATGGCGGAATCGACGCATTCGACCAAACCAATCCGACGCACCAGCCCGCTGGGCTACCAGATCATCGACAAGTATCTGAAGCCGCTGCCCGGCGTGGAAGCCGTGGCCGCCAGCGCGCTGGCGGAATCGGTGTCGGTCTACCAGGACGGCCGCGTCAGCACCGTCGACCTGCGCTACACCGACGCGGAATACTGGAAGATCCTCGACTTCAAGCTGCTGGCCGGCCGCCTGTACAACCAGGACGATGTGGCCCAGGGCCGCTATGTCGCCGTGCTCAACCAGTCCACCGCGCGCAAGCTGTTTCCGGGCCAGCCCTACCTGGGCCAGAAATTCAGCGCTGGCGGCCAGCTGCTGACCGTCATCGGCGTGGTGGAAGACGCGGTGCAATTGAACGCCTATGCCGACGTCTGGGTGCCGCTGACCGCGCAACCGTCGAGCGACTACAAGACCAGGCAGTCCGGCGACTTCAGCGTCATGGTACTCGCCCACAGCGCCGCCGACGTGCCGGCAGTCAAGCAGGCGATTCTGCGCGCCGCCAAATCCGTGCAGTTTGACGACCCGGAAAGATTCAACATCATGAAATTCTGGGGCGACACCAAGCTGGAATTCTTCTCGCGCGCGCTGCTGAACAGCGATACCGAGGATGCCGGCGCACCCAAGCTGATCGCCATCATCATCGGCCTGATGTTGCTGTTCATGGCGCTGCCGGCGCTGAACCTGGTCAACCTGAACGTCGGCCGCATCATGGAACGCAGCAGCGAGATCGGCGTGCGCCGCGCATTCGGCGCCACCACCGGCCAGCTGGTGGCCCAGCTGGTGCTGGAAAACGTGCTGCTGTGCCTGGTAGGCGGCGTCTGCGGCCTGCTGTGCGCCACCGGCGTCATCTGGTGGCTGGAAGGCTCGGGCCTGATCCCCTACCTGCACATCGATATCAATCTGCCGGTGTTTGGCTACAGCCTGCTGATCACGCTGGTGTTCGGCATCCTGTCCGGCCTGATCCCGGCCCTCAAAATGTCGCGCCTGGACCCGGTGCAAGCGCTGAAAGGAACCGCATAATGCTGCGCCATCTGATGAAACTGATCTGGAAACGCAAGACGCGCAACATCATGCTGACGCTGGAAATCCTGCTGGCTTTCCTGGTGCTGTTCGCGATTGCCGCCTTTGGCGTGCGCAGCTACGAACTGTACAACCTGCCCACCGGCTTCGCATGGCGCGATCAATGGGCGGTGCGCATCCGCGCCACCGACCTGAAGAACGATGCCGCGCTGTTCGACCAGTACAAGCGCGCGCTGCTGGCGCTGCCCGAGGTGGAAAAGGTCGCCTTCACCTCCTTTCCCAACTACACCATGTCGCGCTGGAGCGGCGACTACGCACTGCCCGATGGCAGCCACCGCCTGCAGGTGGACATCCTGAGCGTCACCGACGACTATTTCGCGACGATGGATATGCATCTGCTGGCCGGCCGCTGGTTCTCCAGCATGGACGACGGCGCCGAGACCACGCCGGTGGTCATCAACCGGCGCCTGGCGGAAAAGCTGTTCCCCGGCAAATCCGCCGTCGACCAGGTGTATGTCGAGTCCAACGATCTGAGCAAGACCGCACCGCAGCGCTACCGCGTCACCGGCGTGATCGACGCCTTCCGTTCGCAGGGCGAATACATGGACCCGCATCCCTTCATGCTGCCGCGCACGGTGCCCGGCGTCGGCGCCGAAGCGCTGCCCACCATCGTGCTGAAGTTGAAGCCCGGCACGCCGCGCGCCTTTGAAAGCCGCCTCAGCGCCACGCTCAAGCAGGTGCGCGGCGACTGGGCCTACACCATCACGCCGCAGGCGGAGTCGCGCAAGGCGCTGCTGCGCCAGCAACTGCTGCCGCTGATTATCCTGTCGGTGATCGCCGCCTTCCTGCTGGTAATGGTGGCGTTTGGCCTGTTCGGCGTGCTGTGGCAAAACACCACGCAGCGCATTCCGGAAATCGGCCTGCGCCGCGCGCTGGGCGCCAGCGCCACGCATATCTACCGCCAGATCATCGCCGAGCAGCTGCTGCTGAGTTCCGGCGCGATGCTGATCGCGCTGGTGCTGCTGATCCAGCTGCCGCTGACCGGCGTCTTCGGCGAGAGCCTGAACTGGCCGGTGTTTGTCACCGCCATGGCGCTATCGGCGGCTGTGATCTATCTGCTATCCTTGCTATGTTCGCTGTACCCCGGCTGGCGCGCCGCGCGCCTGAGTCCGACGCAAGCGCTGCACTATGAATAAATAATGGACTCTACTCGCAAGCAACGCATTCTCATTGTCGACGACGACAGCGCGGTCCAGGTGTCGCTGGCCATGCTGCTGAAGCAGGCCGGCTACGACGCCGTGTGCGCCGACGGCCCCAAACAGGCCCTGGCCGCGCTGGCGCAGCAGCCCATCGACCTGGTCTTGCAGGACATGAACTTCTCGCTGCACACCAGCGGCGAGGAAGGCTTGCAGCTGCTGGCCGAACTGCGCCAGGCCCAGCCGGAGCTGCCGGTGCTGCTGATGACGGCCTGGGGCTCGATCGCGCTGGCGGTGCGCGGCATGCAGGCCGGCGCCGCCAACTTCTTCACCAAGCCGTGGGACAACACTCAACTGGCGGAATTGATACGCACCACGCTGGAGGCGGCCACGCCGGCGGAACGTGCGTCACGTCAGGCGCTCGATGCGCAGTTCGATTTCAGCGGCATCGTCGGCGAGCATCCGCGCCTGTTGAAGGTGCTGACCACCATCGGCCAGGTCGCCAACACGCGCGCGCCGGTATTGGTCCTCGGCGAAAGCGGCAGCGGCAAGGAGCTGATCGCCGACGCCCTGCACCGCAACAGCCAGCGCGCCGGCAAGGCCATCGTCAAGATCAACATGGGCGCGATCACGCCGACCTTGTTTGAAAGCGAGATGTTCGGCCACGTGCGCGGCGCCTTCACCGATGCCAGGACCGACCGCAAGGGCCACGTCGCCAGCGCCAACGAGGGCACGCTGTTCCTGGACGAGATCGGCGAACTGAATCGCTCCGACCAGGTCAAGCTGCTGCGCGTGCTGCAAGACCAGACTTATCAGCCGGTCGGCGCCAGCCGCAGCGAGAAGGCCGATGTGCGCGTGGTGTCGGCCACCAACCGCGAACTGGCCGAACTGGTCGCCAGCGGCGAGTTCCGCGAAGACCTGTTCTACCGCCTGAACCTGATCACCATCCGTTTGCCGCCATTGCGCGAGCGGCGCAGCGACATTCCGCTGCTGGCGCGGCACATCATCAGCGATGTGGCAGCCGGCTACGGCCTGCCGACGACCACAATTGCGCCGCAGGCGCTGGAGTGGCTCAGCGCGCAGCCATGGCCGGGCAATATCCGCCAGCTCAAGCAAACGCTGGAGCGCACCCTGCTGCTGGTCGGCCGCAGCGAATTGCGTCAGGCCGACTTTGTCGCCGCCGAACAGCATGAACACGGCGGCGCGCTGGGCACGCAGCGGCTCGGCGTCGACGGCATGACGCTGGAACAGGTGGAGCGCCACATGATCGCCCACGCGCTGGAGCAGCACCAAGGCAATATCTCGCGCGTGGCCAAGGCGCTGGGACTGAGCCGCACCGCGCTGTACCGCCGTCTTGAGCGGCACGGCCTCGGCGCGGCGCCGGACAGCGAAACGCCGCCATGAGCCTGCGCTGGCGCCTGTACGCCTACCTGATCGTCGCGCACCTGCTGTTCCTCGGCGTCACGGTCGTGCTGTTCCGCACCGAGCCGGCGCTGATGCTGGGCCTGGAAGCGCTGGTGCTGTTGAGCCTCGCGCTGGGCGTGCACCTGATCCGCCGCGCGCTGGAGCCGCTGGGCTACACGCGCCACTTCCACGATCTGCTGCAAGACCAGCACTACGCCGCCCGCCTGCAACACAGCAAGGACAAGGAATTGAACGAACTGGTCAAGCTGTTCAACACCATGCTGAACGCGCTGTACCAGGAGCGATTGCAGATCGGCGAGCAGCAAGGCTTTCTCGATCGCCTGCTGGAAGCGACACCCAGCGCCGTCATCGTGTTCGACTTCGACGGCCGCGTCAGCCTGCTGAACGCCAGCGCACAGGCGCTGCGCGGCCTGGCCGACGCCAAAGGCAAGGCGCTGCGCGACTGCCTGCCGGACGATAGCGGCCTGAGCCTGCTGGCGCAACTGGAAGCACTGCCGCTCGGCGATTCGCAGCTGCTGACCGACGCCGACGGCCGCCGCTATCGTGGCCAGCGCGGCCACTTCTACGACCGCGGCTTCGCCCGCCACTTCCTGCTGGTCGAGGAGCTGACCGAAGAGCTGGAAAGCTCGGAAAAAGCCACCTACGAAAAGCTGATCCGCGTGCTTGCGCACGAGGTCAACAACACCGTCGCCGCCACCGGTTCGGTGCTCGATTCGTTGCTGTACTACCGCAGCCAGCTGGCCGAGCGCGACAGCGACGACTTCAGCACCGCCATCCTGGCCGTGCAGCGCCGCAATGCCAGCCTCGGCGAGTTCATCGAGCGCTTCACGCGGGTGGTCAAGATGCCGGCGCCGGAACTGCGTCCCAACGCCGTGCGCGACATCATGGACGACATCCTCTATCTGTACCGCGAGCAGTGCCGCAGCCGCGGCATCAGCATCGCCTGGCAGCGCTGCGACGAGGTGCCGGCCATCGCCATGGACCGCCACCTGATGGAACAGGCGCTGCTCAATGTGGTCAAGAATGCGATGGAGGCGGCGGAAGCCGGCCACGGCGACGAGCGCAGCATCGGCTTCGTGCTGGCCAAAGAGGAAAGCGGCGTGCGGCTGTCGGTGATCGACAGCGGCAACCTGCTGGGAGATGTGCCGGCGCGGCAGCTGTTCACGCCCTTTTTCACCACCAAGAAAGGCGGCCAGGGCATCGGCCTGCTATTCGTGCGCGAAGTGCTGAACCGGCACGGTTTCGCCTACCGGCTGGCGGCCACCGGCGATGGCGCGACCAGCTTCGACATCTGGCTGGCCGCGTAGACGCGCTTAGAACTCTTCCCAGTCATCGCTGCCGGCGGAGGCCGTCAGCCGTTTCTGCGGCGCGGCGCTGGCGGCGGCGCGCGGCGCGGTGGGCTTGAGGGGCTTCTGCGCCGGCTTGGCGGCCGCCGCCTTGCTGGGCGGCTTGGCGGACACCGGCGCCGTCGTGCGCTGCATGGCGTCCAGCCGGAACACGCTGACCACGCGTTCCAGATTGGCGGCCTGCTGCTGCATGGCTTCGGCGGCCGCAGCGGCCTCCTCCACCAGCGCCGCGTTCTGCTGCGTCACCGTGTCCATTTCGCTGACGGCCTGGTTGATCTGTTCGATGCCGGCGCTTTGCTCGTCGCCGGCGGTGGAAATCTCGGACATGATGTCGGTCACGCGGCGCACGCTGGTCACCACCTGCTCCATGGTCTGGCCGGCCTGCTCGACGAGCTTGCTGCCGATCTCCACCTTCTCCACCGAATCGCCGATCAGTTCCTTGATCTCCTTGGCGGCCGATGCCGAGCGCTGCGCCAGTGTGCGCACCTCGGACGCCACCACGGCAAAGCCACGGCCCTGCTCGCCGGCGCGCGCCGCCTCCACCGCCGCATTCAGCGCCAGGATATTGGTCTGGAACGCAATGCCGTCGATGACCGCGATGATGTCGACAATCTTGCGTGACGAATCGTTGATCGCGCCCATGGTGTCGACCACCTGCGACACCACCTGCCCGCCCTGCTGCGCCACCGCCGACGCCGACTGCGCCAGCTGGTTGGCCTGGCGCGCGTTGTCGTTGTTGGCGCGCACCGCGCTGGTCAGCTCCTCCATCGACGACGCCGTCTCTTCGAGCGAGCTGGCCTGCTGCTCGGTGCGGGCCGACAGATCCTGGTTGCCGCTGGCGATCTCGGTCGATGCCGAGGCGATGGTCTCGGTGCCGACGCGCACTTCCGCCACGATCCTGGCCAGCGCATCGCGCATCATCTTCATCGCATGCAGCATGCTGTGGCTGTCGTTGCCCTTGGTATCGACCACCACCGTCAGGTCGCCGGCGGCGATGCGGCCTGCGATCTCGGCCGCGTAATCCGGCTCGCCGCCCAGCTGGCGCAGCAGGCTGCGGGCGATGCGCGCCGCCGCCACCGCGCCGACCACGATCGCCAGGCCGCTCAGGACCAGCATCAGCGTGCGCGCGCGCTGGTAGGCGGTGCTGGCTTCGGCCGCGTCGCTCTGGTTGGTCGCCTTTTGCAGGGCCGCGTATTCGTCCATGGCCTCCTGCCAGCGCTGGGTGGCCGGACCGGCCTGCTTCATCAGGATATTGGTGGCCTCCTCGTCCTTGTTGGCCAGCGCCAGCTCAAACACCTGGTCGTTGAGCGGCCGGGCGATCTTTTGCAGCCCGACGATGCGCTCGCGGATTTCCAGCCCCTTTTGCGTGGCCGGCATCCTGGCCAGTTGTTTGAGCGCGGCGTTGTAGCTGGCGCGCTCCTTGGTGACTTTTTCCAGTTCCGTGCGGATGGCGGCGTCATCGCTCAACAGCACCACCGAGCGCGATACCCGCGCCACGACATGCACCGCGTTCGACATCTGGCCCACCATCTCGGTCTTGACCGCGTTTTCGTTGACGATGCGGCCCAGCTTGGCATGGATCGTGCTCATGTTGAACACGCCGAGTATCGCGACCAGCAGCAACAGTACCAGCACCAGGCCGAAGCCCAAGCCAAGCCGGGTACCGACTTTCATATTTGCGGATGCCATGCGTAATCTCCCTCTGAATAATTAAATAAATTGTACGTTACACGCTTCATGTAGTTTTATTTAATTTCCGATGGAAAACAATTTACAACAGCCTATATACAGAATTCGAATAGTTATATAGCCAAATATTCGCTAACCGAGTTTTAAGCGCATATAAAATGCACGATCGGTGACAACAATGTAGCAAAGGGTAAGCAATGGCGATAAACGTGATCCTCAATCTGCTGGCGGCGCTGGCTCTGATCGGCCTGCTGTACGCGCAACAGCGCAAACATGGTTCCTTTTCGGTGCGCGTCTTCACCGGCATGGGGCTGGGCGTGCTGCTGGGCGCGGCCCTGCAAGCGATCTATGGCGCCGGCTCGGCCGAACTGAAGACCACCAGCGACTATCTGGACATCGTCGGCTCCGGCTACGTCAAGCTGCTGCAGATGATCATCATGCCGCTGATTATGGTGTCGATCATTTCCGCCATCCTCAAGCTGAAGGGTATCAATTCGCTGGGCAAGATCAGCGCGCTGACCATCGGCACGCTGATGGTCACCACGCTGGTCGCGGCCGCCATCGGCATCGTGATGGCCAAGGTGTTCCACCTGACCGCCGTCGGCCTGACCGCGTCGGCCGCCGACATCGCGCGCGGCGTCTACCTGCAAGGCAAGGTTGAAACGGCACAAGCCATTTCGCTGCCGAGCATGCTGTTGAGTTTTATTCCGGCCAATCCCTTCCTCGACCTGACGGGCGGCCGCAAGACCTCCACCATCGCGGTGGTGATCTTCTCGGTGTTCATCGGCATCGCCGCCACCGGCATCCATGACAAGAAGCCGGAGATCTTCGCCTCGTTCGAACACTTCATCCAGGTGGCGCACGCCATCGTGATGCGCATCGTCACGCTGGTGCTGCGCCTGACGCCGTATGGCGTGTTCGCACTGATGGCGCAGGTGGTCTCGACCTCCAGCTACACCGACATCCTGCACCTGATCGACTTCGTGCTGGCCTCGTACAGCGCGCTGTTCCTGATGTTCCTGGTGCACCTGCTGATCGTTTCCGGCCTCGGCCTCAATCCGCTGCGCTGGACCAAAAAAATCCTGCCGGTGCTGACCTTCGCCTTCACCTCGCGCAGCAGCGCCGGCGCCATTCCGATGAGCGTGCAGACGCAGAGCCAGCGCCTCGGCACGCCGGAAGGCATCGCCAACTTCGCCGCCTCGTTCGGCGCCACCATCGGCCAGAACGGCTGCGCCGGCATCTACCCGGCCATGCTGGCGGTGATGATCGCGCCCACCGTCGGCATCGATCCGTTCACCCTCAGCTTCATCGCCCCGCTGCTGGCCATCATCACCGTCGGTTCGGTGGGCGTGGCCGGCGTCGGCGGCGGCGCCACCTTTGCCGCGCTGATCGTGCTGTCGTCGATGAACCTGCCGGTGGCGCTGGCCGGCCTGCTGATCTCGATCGAACCGCTGATCGACATGGGCCGCACCGCGCTCAACGTCAGCGGCTCGATCACCGCCGGCGCGATCGCCAGCCGCGTGCTGGGCGAGACCGACCTGGCGGTGTTCAACAGCGACGCCGAACCCGCCATCGACAGCGAGCGCAAAGCCGCCTGACCTGAACGGAACCGCCGGCGCGCCGGCGCGGTCTAATCAATTCCATTGAATTGAAAGGACCATCATGACCACACTCCCCCTCCGTATCGCCCTGGGCGCGGCCGCGCTGGCCGCGCTGCTCGGCGGCTGCAACAAGCGCCCCACCGACCAGCCGGTCACGCCGGAAGCCACCACGCCGGCGCCGGCCACCACCCCCGCCACGCCAACGCCGGCCGACACGCCGCCACCGGCCACGCCGCCCAACCAGGCCGACAATCCGCCGCCGGCCAAAAAATAGGCATGAAAAAAGGGCCCGAAGGCCCTTTCTTTGTCTGCTGCGTGCGGCTGAATCAGAACTTGTAGTTATACGACAGGCCGACCAGCGACAGGTGGGTCTGGTACACGCCGCGGGTGGTTTCGCCGTTGCCGGTGCAGCTGGTCGCCAGCGGGTTGCACTGGTTGGTGTAGTTGATGTTGGCGTCCTTGAAGTCCAGGAAGCTGTACGCGAAGTCGATCGACGAACGTGGGCTCAGCTTCCAGTTGG
Organism: Duganella alba; assembly: GCF_009674495.1. GTDB lineage: Bacteria > Pseudomonadota > Gammaproteobacteria > Burkholderiales > Burkholderiaceae_D > Rugamonas > Rugamonas alba. Next base: position 58,529 of record NZ_WKJN01000023.1, read on the forward strand.
CGCCGACCGAATACTGCATGCGGTCGCTGTCCGGCAACGCCGGGTGGGTCAGCTCGGCGCTTTTCACCGGCGACTGGTCATGCGCGATACCGGCGCGCAGGGTCAGGTTTTCGCTGTAGGCGTAGTTGCCGCCCACCGACACGCGCACGGTGTTTTTCCACTGCTGGCGGATCACTTCGTTGCCTTCGCTGGTGCCCGGGAACTGGATGTCCAGGTCGCCCATGCGGTTGTTGCGGGTGAAGGTCACGTCCGCCATGCCGGCCCATTTCGAATCGAACTGGTGGAACACGTTGGCCGACAGGGTTTCCGGCGTGCGCAGGGCCACCAGTGCCGCCGAGTTGGCCTTGTGCGAGGCGGTTGCCAGCACCTGGTTGACGATCGGGTCGGTGGTCACTTTCGAGAAGTCCCACACGGTGCTGCCGCGCAGCTGGTGCGAGATCGACGAGCGGTACGCCAGGCCGAAACGGGTGTTCTCGTCCAGCGTGAACAGATAGCCCAGGTTGAAGCCCCAGCCCCAGTCCTTGCCGTCGTTGGAACCGTGGGCGTCGCCCGCGGTGCGCAGCAGCGCAGGATTGCCGCCCAGCGCGGCGATCTGCTTGATCAGGAGCGCGCCTTGCGCCGCACCGGCGCCCGACGACAGCGCGGCGATCGAGCCCGGCACATCGACGGCCTGGCCCAATTCCGCCTTCATGTACTCGGCGTCGATGCCGAAACCGAAGGAATGGTGTTCGTTCAGCTTCCACGCCACCGACGGATTCAGGTTAACCGCTTCCAGCTTGATGTTCGACAGCGCGTAACGGCCGGTCCAGGTGTTACCGTAGTCCAGTTTCGCGCCGTATGGCACGAACAGGCCGAAACCGACCGCCCACTGGTCGTTCAGCTTCTTGCTGAAGTACAGTGATGGCGCGGTGACCGAATTCGGCGCGTAGTCGTTGGCGGCGGTGCCGCCGGCTGGCGCGCCGGTGAAGTGGGTCGAACCGGTGTCGTTGAAGGTCGAGTGCGGCACCACCACGGTGGCGCCGGCGCTGATCTGGGTGCCGTCCAGGCGGCTCAGACCGGCCGGATTGTAGAAGATGGTCGATGCATCGGCAGCTTCGGCGCCATTGGCGTCAGCCGTACCCTGACCGGAAATACTTTGCGAACCGAAACGGTAACCGGACGCCTGGGCGCTCACGGACAGGGCGCTCAGGGCGGCAGCAATGATCAGGGGGAGGTATTTTTGTTGCATGGCAGTCTCGCTTTATGAATGGTTTTTTTGTCCCATAGCCAAATGGTACGGGAAGGCCAGCAGCTTACTACACAAATAAAACAACTCAAAAGGCAAGACGTTAGAGGGAAAGCACTAATTAAAGCCTTGAAACCGAGCACCTGCTCTGCATTCAGGCGAAAAGAAAGGGCCCGCAGACCCTTTCTTTTAACTAAACAATATTTATTTTAAGCAATCTTCCGCTCTTCCTCCACCGGTGGCGCCGGCGGCGTTTTGTTGCGGTTACGGAACACCACCCACAGGATGGCGCGGAACACGAAACGCACCAGCAGCAGGAACAATATCGCTTCGACCACGATCGAGAGCACCGCCGGCACCATGCCGAAGCGCGCCGCGCGTGCATGCAGCTTGGCGATCGCGCTGTCCTTCTTGATCTCGATGCTGTCGTAGAAGGTCGGCACCATCAGCAAGGTCAGCAGCGTGGAGGTGATGGTGCCGCCGATGATGGCGATCGCCATCGGCCGGTAGAACTCACCGCCCTCGCCCAGTCCCAGCGCCACTGGGAACATGCCGGCGATCAGCGCAAAGGTGGTCATCAGGATCGGACGCAGGCGCATGCGGCCGGCGTACATCAGCGAATCCTCGCGGCTGAAGCCCTCTTCCTGGCGTTTGCGCGCGGCGTCCAGCAGCAGAATCGCGTTCTTCGCCACCAGGCCCATCAGCATGATCACGCCGATCAGGCTCATCAGGTTAATGGTGCTGTTGGTGGCCAGCAGGCCCAGCACCACGCCGATCAGCGACAGCGGCAGCGACAGCATCACCGCGATCGGCGCCGTGAACGAACCGAACTGCATCACCAGGATCAGGTACATCAGGCCGACGCCGGCCACCAGCGCGATGCCCATGGCGCCGAACACTTCCTGCATGTCCTTGCCGGCGCCGCCCAGCGCCAGGCCGTAGCCCGGCGGGAAGTCGATGTCTTTCACCAGCTTCATGGCGTCGGTGGTCACTTCGCCGGGCGAGCGGCCTTCGACGTTGGCGGTGACGGTGATCACCCGCTTGCCGTCCTTGTGCTTGATGGTCGACGGGCCTTTGCCCATGGTCACTTCAGCGATCTGGTCCAGCGGCACCATCTGGTTGGTGCCGGTGACGGCGATCGGCAGGCGCTCGATGTTCTCGGCGCTGGTGCGGTCTTCCGGCGCCAGGCGCACGGCGACGTCACGCGATTCGCCGGTCGGGTCGACCCAGTCGCCCACTTCCAGGCCGGCGAAGGCCACGCGCAGCGCTTGCGCCGCGTCGCCGGCAGCGATGCCCATCGAGTTGGCCAGGCCACGGTTCAGCACGATTTGCAGCTCATCCTTCGGATCCATCTCCGACAGGCCGACGTCCACCGCGCCCGGCACGCGGCGCAGGCGGTCCATGAAGCCGTTGGTGATTTCCATCAGCTTGCGCGAATCGGTGCCGGTGAATTCGATCTGCACCGGCTTGCGGGCGCCATTGCTCAGGTCATCCAGCACGGTGTACTCGGCGCCGACCAGGCCGGCCAGCTTCTCGCGCAGTTCCTTGGCGACCTCGATGGCGCCGCGCTTGCGCTCGGTTTTCTTGCCGATGTCGACGTAGATGCGGCCGCCGCTGAGGTTGACGTAGCTATTGGTTTCCTTGGTTTCCTTGATGCCGCGGGCGATCACGGCGGCCTTTTCCAGTTTCAGGCGCGAGTATTCCAGCGACGACGACGACGGCGTGCGCACATCGATGGCGATGGTGCCCCAGTCGGAGGCCGGCACGAAGCTGGCGCCGCCGAACTGCACCTGCAGGTAGATCGCGCCGACAAAGGTGGCCAGGGCGATCACGCCCATCGAACGGCGGTGATGCAGCGCCCATTCGATGACGTGACCGTAGCGGTCGGCCTGATGGTCGAACCAGTGGTTGAACTTGGCGAAATACTTCTCGATGCCGCGGCGTGGCGCGTCATGGTGATCCGGCGGATCGCCCCAGAAGGCCGACAGCATCGGATCGAGCGTGAACGAAATCACCAGCGACACCGCCACCGAGCAGGTCACGGTCAGCGCGAACGGACGGAACCATTCGCCGGTGATGCCCGGCATGAAGGCCACCGGAATGAACACCGCCATGATCGAGAAGGTGGTGGCGGCCACCGCCATGCCGATCTCGGCCGTGCCTTTCAGCGCGGCGGTGCGGCGGTCGGCGCCCAGCTGCATGTGGCGCACGATGTTTTCCCGCACCACGATGGCGTCATCGATCAGCACGCCGATCGCCAGCGACAGGCCCAGCAAGGTCATGAAGTTCAGCGTGAAGCCGCACAGCCAGACGCCGATGAAGGCCGCCAGCACCGAGGTCGGCAGCGACAGCGCGGTGATCAGCGTCGAGCGCCACGAATTCAGGAAGGCGTACACCACGAAAATGGTCAGGCCGGCGCCGAACACCAGCGATTCGATCACGTTGTTCAGGCTGCTTTCGGCGTTTTCGCCGTCGTCCTCGGTCACTTCCAGCTTGGTGCCGGCTGGCATTTCCTTCTGCATTTCCTCCGACATCGCGCGGATTTTCTTGGCCACCGTCACGGTCGACGCATCGCGCGAGCGGGTGATGGAGATCCCCACGTTCGGTTTGCCGGAGCGCACGCTCAGGCTGTTGACTTCGGCAAAGCCGTCTTCAATCGTCGCCACCTGCGCCAGGCGCACCAGCTCGTCGCCGTTGCGCTTGACCACCACCTGCTGGAACTCTTCCGGACGCTCGATGCGGCCGACCAGGCGGATGCTCTTCTCGTCCAGGTCGCCGCGCACCTTGCCCACCGGCGCATTGGTGTTCTGGTTGCGCAGCGCGTTGACCACGTCGCCGACGGAGACGTTGTACTCGCGCAGCTTCTCGGCCTTCAGCAGCACGCTCAGCTCGCGCTTGAGCGAACCGTCGATGTTGACCGAGGCGACGCCGTCGATGCTGCGGAAGCGGTCGGCCAGCTTGTCCTCGGCCAGGCGCGAAATCACCGCGTGGCTCTGGCTGCTGGACGACAGCGCCAGCTGCATCACCGGCTGCGCCGACGGGTCGATCCGTTGCAGGATCGGCTCGCGCATCTCGGTCGGCAGCTTGTAGCGCACCGCCGCGATGGCGTTGCGGATCTCGTCCGATGCCTCGATCAGGTTCTTGGTGAAGGTGAACTTGATGAAGATGCTGGCCGAGCTTTCCTGCGCCGTGCTGTTGATCTCGGTCACGCCGGTGATCGAGTTGAGCGATTTTTCCAGGCGGTTGATGATCTCGCGTTCGACCGTCTCCGGCGAGGCGCCCGGATACGGGATGTTGACCACGATGAACGGGACTTCCACGTCCGGGTTCTGGTTGACGCGCAGCTTGTTCAGCGCCATCAAGCCCAGGCACATCATCGCGACGATCATGACGATCGTGGCGATGGGCTTCTTCACACTAAAATCCGATAAGAACATGGCTTTATCCTTTTATTTTTCCGACACTTTCGAGGTCGAGGCCGAGGCCACCGCTTTCGGCGTGCTCAGCTCGACCTTCTGGCCGTCCTTGAAGCCGGAGGTCGGCACGCGCACCACCATGTCGCCCGACTGCAGGCCGCTCAGCACTTCCCAGCGGCCGGTGCGTTCGTCGCGGGTGCCGATGGTCAGCGGCACCTTGGCCAGCGTGCCGCCCTTGATGCGCCACGCGAAATTGCTGTCGCCGGCCTGCACCACCGCCGTCGGCGGGATCATCAGCGAGGACGAGGTCTGCGACTCGACGCGGCCTTCGGCGTACAGGCCGGACACGCCCGGACGCACGGCGTCGGCAAAGTCGACCAGCACTTCGACCTGGCGGGTGATGGCGTTGGCGGCCGGGTCGACGCGCTTGACCTTGCCATTGAACTGCTTCTCGCCGTAGCCGTTGACGCGGAACAGCACCGGCTGGCCGACCTTGACCACGCCGATCTTGTCGGCCGAGACCATGCCTTCGAAGCGCATGCTGGACGGGTCGATCACCTTGATCAGTTCCTTGCCCACCTGCGCGGTGTCGCCGTTGGATACCTTGCGCTCGCTGACGATGCCGTCGAACGGCGCGCGCACCAGGGTGCGGGTCAGCTGCTGGCGCGCCGCGACCGAACGCGACCTGGCGGCCGCCAGATCGCTCTGGGCGTTGTTGCGGCGCACTTCGGCGTCTTCCATCGCGGTGGTGGACACCATGCCGGACGACAGCAGGGTTTTCTGGCGCTCGTACATGCGCTGGGTCTGGGCCAGCGTCTGTTCGGCGGCGCGGGTGGCTTCCTCGGCCGAGGTCAGGCTGTCGCGGATCGAGGTTTCGTCCAGGCGCAGCAGCACGTCGCCCTTCTTGACCGCCTCGCCGTTCTCCTTGAGTACCTGAAGTACGATGGCGCCGACTTCGGCGCGCAGGTCGGCGCGGCGTTCCGGCTGGATCGAGCCGGTGATGATCGGGCCGGAGGCCAGCGCGTCGGACTGGATCGTCAGCGTGTCTTCCGGCGACATCAGCAGGGTCACTTTCTTTTCATCTTTTGCTGCGGTAGCTGAGGCCGAAGCACTGGCTCCGGCTTTCTCCGGCTCCTTGGCTGATTTGCCGCATGCCACCAGGGACGAGGCAATAGCGATAGCTAGAAGGGTTTTGCGCAACATAAAGTTCTCCGAGAAAGTGGCACGTTGGTGCTTATTGGTGCTTTTAGAATATTAGCCAGACTACAGGGCGCAGAGTATCCTCGACGGACCTTGTCAGGTCAATCACAGTGCGACGGACGGTAGAATTTGTGGCTGAAACGCCAAATACGGGGATGAACGGTAAGCGCTCGGCGGACGCGGACGGTCCGCCGGACAGTAAAACGGACGGTCTTAACCGCGGCCGAAAATGGCGTTGACAATATGACCAATGGCGATGCCGGTGCACAGGCCGCCGGCGATTTCCACGATGGTATGGCCCATGCGCTCGCGCAGCCACTTGTGGCCGCCGTCTTCCTTGGCCAGACGGTTGATGGCCGCCGCCTGCTTGCCGACGTGCTGGCGCAGGCTGTTGGCGTCGATGATGACAATAAAGCACAGCGTGACCGCCACGCCGAACGCCGGATGGCCGATGCCCTCGCGCAGCGCGATCAGGGTCGCCATGCTGGACACCACGGCGCTATGGTTGCTCGGAAAACCGCCGTTGCCGACCAGGTTGAACGCCCATTTGCGCGCCTTGGCGCTATTAATCAGAAACTTGATCGGTCCGACCGTGACCCAGGTAATCAGCGGCGTGACGAGATAAGCGATGTCCATCGTTATGTCCTTAACATTTTTGTGCCGACATTATGGCAGATGGCAACACAGCGGAGGAAGCAAGTAATATAAAATCCAGCATTGCTCCCATTTCAATAAAGACAACCATGCAACACTTCCGGATTTCCATCGCCGTCACCGTCGTCCTCCTGATCCTGGCCGGCTGGTGGGGCTACAACCATGGCGGCGTCGGCGGCCTGACGCAGGCCTTGTGGATCGCCGCCGTGCTGGGCGTGATGGAAGTCTCATTGTCGTTCGACAACGCGGTGGTCAACGCCTCCGTGCTGCGCCACTGGAACGAATTCTGGCGCAAGCTGTTCCTGACGGTCGGCATCCTGGTGGCCGTGTTCGGCATGCGGCTGATCTTCCCGCTGCTGATCGTCTCCATGGCGACCGGCCTCGGCCTGCTGGAAGTGTGGCGCATGGCCACCACCACGCCCGAGCTGTATTCCCAGTATCTGACCGGCGCCCACGCCGAGGTGGCGGCCTTCGGCGGCGCCTTCCTGCTGCTGGTGTTCCTCAACTTCCTGTTCGACGACAAGAAGGAACTGCACTGGCTGGGCTGGATCGAGGAAAAGCTGGGCCAGCACGGCACCGAAAGCCTGGCCGTGCTGCTGACGCTGGCGGCGGTGTTCGCCTGCGTGTCGCTGGTCGGCGGCGCCGAACAATACAAGGTGCTGACGGCCGGCGTGGTCGGCGTCATCGTCTACCTGGCGGTCGGCTGGATCAGTTCGCTGCTGGAGGAAGACCCGCCGGAGGAGGACGACGACATCACCGAGGCCGGCGTGGCGCCGGTGGTGGCGGCCGTGGCCAAGGGCAGCTTCGGCGGCTTCCTGTACCTGGAAGTGCTGGACGCGTCGTTCAGCTTTGACGGCGTGATCGGCGCCTTCGCCATCACCACCGACGTGGTCATCATCATGCTGGGGCTGGCCATCGGCGCCATGTTCGTGCGCTCGCTGACCGTCTACCTGGTGCACAAGGGCACGCTGGACGAATACGTCTACCTGGAGCACGGCGCCCATTACGCCATCGGCATCCTGGCACTGATCATGCTGGCCAGTGTCAAATACCACATTCCGGAGTGGTTCACCGGCCTGTCCGGCGTGGCCTTCATTGCGGTCTCGCTGTGGTCGTCGGTGCGCTACAAGCGCCGCCACGCTGCGTGATACCATCCAACCCATCGCATAACCCAGGCTGACCATGATCACATCCAAACGCGTAATCCTGACCCTGTTCGGCCTGCTGGCCGCCGCCGTGCTGCTGCTCGCCGCCTACACCTGGGCCATGCTGCACATCTCCTACTCCGATGGCGAGCGCGCCGGCTACCTGCAAAAATTCTCCACGCGCGGCTGGGTATGCAAGACCTGGGAAGGCGAAATCCTGCTGACCTCGATGCCGGGCGCGATTCCCGAGAAGTTCGAATTCAGCGTGCGCGATCCGCAGGTGGCCAAGGACCTGAGCGCCGCCACCGGCAAGCGCGTCATCCTCAGCTACGCCCAGCACAAGGGCGTGCCGACCCAGTGCTTCGGCGAAACCGAGTATTACATCACCAAGGTGGCGGTGCAGCCATAACATAATGGCAAGACTGCATTTCACGGTATCGTAACACGGCGTTTTTTGATTTCCGGTAAACTCAACTTTTTGCCGGACACCAATTAAACTCTATGCAACGAATTTTGCTGGGCGCCGTGGCGCTCGCCGCCGCAGCCGCCGCACCGGCCCAGGAGCTGACCGGGTACGCCGGCGCGCTGCGCGTCAACGAAGCGCATGAAAACAGCTTCAGCGCGGGCGTCTCTTACGCCCATCCCGTCAGCGAGCACTTCGGTCTGAGCCTGCTCTACCTGAACGAAGGACACCCGATTGACCACCACCGCGACGGCGTCGCCGGCCAGGTCTGGGTGCGCACCGGTCCCAACCAGCCCGGCTGGAGTTTTGCCGCCGGCGCCGGCCAGTACTACTACTTCGACACCACCAACCTGCACAACGGCACTGGCGCCAAGTACACCAACGACCATGGCTGGGCTCCCATCTACAGCGTGCAGGCGACCTACCACTACCAGGACAGCCGCTGGTACAACCAGGTGCAGATCAACCGCATCTCGCCGAGCGGCAAGGACGCGACCACCTCGTTGCTGCTGGGCGTGGGCTACCAGTTCAACGGCGTCAAGGGCGACAAGCTGCATCTGGACGGGCCGACCACGGACGAAGCCATCACCCTCATGGCGGGCCAGGGCATCACCAACAGTCTCAGTTCGGAAACCTCGGTCATCGAGGCATTGGAATACCGGCGCGCGGTGGGCCGCTATGTGGACTGGACGGTGACCGCCATCAACGAAGGCAACACCGCGCAGAGCAAGCGCAACGGCGTCGCCACGCAGCTGTGGATGATTCGCTCGCTGAATCCGAAAGTGGAGATCGGCATGGGCGCCGGGCCGTACTTCAACGTCAAGGTGCCGGATGGGGAAGGCCAGCGCTCGCACAAGGCGGGCCTGGTCAGCATAGGCGCGCGCTACCATCTGGCCAAGCGCATTGTGGCCGAAGCCACGTGGAACCGCGTGGTCACCGACTACCACCGCGACGCCGACCTGTTCCTGATCGGCCTCGGCTACAGCTTCTAAACCCGGGGTCAGGTCCCTCATTTCTACACGGCCCCAACCGTAGCAAGCGCTATGGTTGGGGCCGTGTAGAAATGAGGGACCTGACCCCGGAGTTGTTTTAGCGGGCGCGCCAGACGGCTTGGCCGGCTTCGGCCTGGCGGGCCGCTTCCTTGCGGGCGCGGGCGTCGTCCAGGGTGGCGACGACGGTGGTGTTTTCTGCCAGCGCTTCTTCAGCCGTCACTTTCGCTTGCACCGCGGCCAGTACTTTCTGCGCGGCGGCCAGGCGACGGGTTTCCAGTTCCAGCAGTTTCTGTTTGGTGGCGGTCATCGCGGCGGTGGTGTCCGCCACTTTGCGTTGCATGGCGGCGTGCGCCTGCGCGGTTTCCAGCAGTTCTTTCTGGGCGGCGGCTTTTTCGGCCAGCGCTTGCGCGGCAGCCTGCTCGGCCTGCTCGCGCTGCTGCATCGCTTCCGCTTCGGCTTGCGCTTCGTCGGCGCGCAGACGGGCGCTGGCGGCGATATTTTTCTCGGCTTCCAGACGGCCGGCAATTGCTTGCGATGCGCGCACTTCCGATGCGGAGGCGATGCGCTGCTGCGTCAACTTCTGGTCGATCAGCGCCAGCGATTTGCGCTCGGTTTCGACGAACTCGCGTTCCGCTTGCAGCAGTTCTTCCGCCTTGACGGCTTTTTCCTGTTCGACGCGGGCGCGCTCGGCGTGCACCGCGCCCAGTTCCACCGCCAGGCTGGCTTGCGCGGCCAGCGCTTGCGCGGCGATGGCTTTTTGCTCGGCTTCGGCCGAGACCTGCGCCGCCATCACGCGCGCCGCTTCGGCTTCCTGATTGGCGGCGTCGGCCAGGCGCTGCTCGGCTTCCTGTTGCTGGCGGAACGCTTCGGTCTGCGCGCGCTCGGCGGCGACGCGCTGTTGCGCCGCCAGCGTGGCGCGCTGCTCCGCGTCCAGTTTCTCTTTCAGTGCGACGATGGCCTGCTGCTCGGTGGCGGCACGCTCCTGCTCGGCTTTCAGCAGCGCGGCGGCCTGTTCGGCACGCTGCGCGGCCAGTGCGTTGGCGGCGTTCTGCGCTTCGACCTGCTGCGCCAGCGTGGCGATTTCAGCCTGCTCGGCGGCGTTCTGGCTGGCGGCCAGTTCGGTGGCGGCGCGCGACAGGGCGGCGCGTTCCTTGGCCAGGTCGGCGGCGCGCTGCTGCTCCAGGCTGTCGGCGCGGGCGGCGTCGGCAGCGGCTTCATCGGCGGCCTGGCGCAGCTTGGCCTGGTCCAGCGCTTCGGATTCCGCTTCGACTTTGGCCAGCGTGACCATTTCGGCGTCTTCCTCGGCCTGCACGCGGGCCAGCGCCACGGCGCGCAACTGGTTGTCGACTTCGATCCGCGCTTCGGTGGCGATGATGATGCGGGCGTCAGCCTCGCGGCGCGCCTGCGCGCTGGCGGCGGCCACGGCTTCGATGCGCTCGCGGTGGATGGCGGCGTCGCGGATTTCTTTTTCGGTTTGCAGGCGCAGGCGCAGCGATTGCGCGGCGCTGTGTTCGGACTCGGCCTTGGCCTGGGCGATCTGCTCGCGTTCCTGTTCCAGGTGGGCCAGCGCGCGGGCTTCTTCCAGCGCGCGCACTTCGGCGGCCGAACGCTTGAACGCGGCTTCCAGCGCGACCTTGTCGGCGCGTTCGCGTTGCTTGGTCAGTTCCAGCGCTTCGGCTTCGGCTTCGGCCAGTTGTTGGGCGGCCTGGCGGGCGCCGGCGGCGTGACGTTCGCGTTCGCGCGCCAGGGTGGCGACACGGGCGTCGGCCGAGGCGATGCCGACCACTTGTTCTTTCGCGGCCTGCACGGCGGCGACGCGCTCGGCTGCTTGCAGGCGGGCTTGTTCGGTCTCGATCTGCAATTCTTCGGCGGCGCGCGAGGCCTGCTCGGCGGCGGCCGATTCGGCGGCGACCTGCTCGTGGGCGCGCTTGCGGCTTTGTTCTTCGGCCTTGGCGCGCTCCTCGGCGGCCTTGCGGATCTGGTTGTCGGTCTCGGCGCGGGCGCGCAGTTCGGCGGTCTCCTGCTTGACGGCGTCCAGGCGGGCCACGCTGGCCTGGGCGGCGGCGCGCAGCGATTCCAGGCGCTCCTTGTTGGCGGCGATCGCGTCTTCCGACGCCTGCGCGTTCTGCTGCGCGACGGCGGCGGCGGCGGCGTCCATGGCGGCGCGGTCTTCGGCCAGCGCGCGGGCGCGGGCTTCGGCGTGGGCACGGTTCTCGGCGGCGCAGGCGGCCTTGGCTTCCGCTTCCACCCGGGCGATGGCTTCCTGGATAGCCTTCATTTCCATCGCCGCGCGCGGCGGTTGCACCGGCGCTGCTTCTTCGGCCTCATGCAGGGTTGCCATCGGCAGCGGCAGCAGGGTGACGTCGTCTTGTTTGGCCAGTTGTGCTTGCATGAGAGTTCTCGCTAAGAGGATTTTCCGAGCTCTCATTATCATGTAGCCATGAAGCAAGCCTAACCGTAAGCAGAGGCGGAAAACCCCGCTATTTCTCCGGTTGCTCAGACCGGCAGCGGCGGCTCATCCATCAAGGCGACCTGTTCGCGCAGTTCCAGCACCCGGTCCTGCCAGTAGCGCTGGGTGTTGAACCACGGAAACGCCGCCGGGAAGGCCGGATCGTCCCAGCGCCGCGCCAGCCAGGCCGAATAATGGATCAGCCGCAAGGTGCGCAGCGCTTCCACCAGATGCATCTGGCGCGGATTGAATTCGCAGAAATCCTCGTAGCCGGCCAGGATGTCGCTCATCTGGCGCACCTGCTCCGCCCGCTCGCCGGATAGCATCATCCACAAATCCTGGATGGCCGGGCCCATGCGGGCATCGTCGAAATCGACGAAGTGCGGGCCGGCGTCGGTCCACAGCACGTTGCCGCCATGGCAATCGCCGTGCAGGCGCAGCTGCGGCAACTCGCCGGCGCGGTCGTAGCAGCGGCGCACGCCGTCCAGCGCCTGGCGGGCGATGGTGGCGTAGGCTTCCTTCAGGTCCGGCGGAATGAAGCCGTTGGTTTGCAGGAAGTCGCACGGCTCAACGCCGAAAGTGTCGATGTCCAATGGCGGCCGGTGCAGGAAGGGCTTGACGCCGCCCACCGCGTGAATCCGCGCGATGAAGCGCCCGGTCCATTCCAGCACGGCCGGGTCGCCCAGCTCGGGCGCGCGGCCGCCGTGGCGCGTGAAGACGGCAAAGCGGAAGCCCTGGAAGTGGCGCAGCGTGCTGCCTTGCAGCGCCAGCGCCGGCACCACCGGGATTTCCGCCGCCACCAGTTCTTCGGTGAATGCGTGTTCTTCGAGGATGGCCGCATCGCTCCAGCGGCCCGGACGGTAAAACTTCACCACCAGCGGCTTGTCGTCCTCGATGCCGACCTGGTAGACGCGGTTTTCATAGCTGTTCAGCGCCAGCAGGCGGCCATCGCCGCGCAGGCCGATGCTGTCGAGGGCGTCGAGCACGCAGTCCGGGCTCAGCGCGGAATACGGATGTTGGGCAGGTTCTTGAGTCATAAGCGCCATTGTACGGGGCGCGGCGTGTATACTGTCCGCTTCCCCCAAATAAAAAGAGCAAGTTATGCAACTCGACCAGCCACTGAGCGAAAAAGAATTCGACGAACTGGACAGCTTCCTGCTGTCCGAACGCAGCCCTGAAGATGCCATGACCATGGACATGCTGCACGGCTACCTGACCGCCATCGCCATCGGCCCGGAAACCATCATGCCGGCCGAATGGCTGAAAAAGGTGTGGGGCAAGGAAGAAACCGACGTGCCGCAGTTCAAGCACGAAAAGGAAGAACAACGCATCATCGAACTGATCATGCGCTTCATGAACGAAGTGCTGGTGACGTTTGAAGTGGCGCCGAAGGAGTTCGAACCGCTGTTCGTCGAGCACGAACATCTGGGCCAGACCCTGATCGACGCCGAAGCGTGGTGCTGGGGCTTCTGGGAAGGCATGGAGCTGCGTCCGGGTTCGTGGGATCCGATCTGGGATTCGGAAGTGGCCGACCTGATGCGTCCGGTGTACCTGCTGGGCGCCGACGAGATCGAGGAAGAGGAACTGCCGCTGGTGGAAGATCCGGTCAAGGCGCACAAGCTGGCGCAGGAACTGGAAGCCAATCTGCCGAACATCTACAAGTTCTGGCTGCCGCGCCGCAAGGCCGCGGTCGAAACCGTCAAGCGCGACGAGCCGAAAGTCGGCCGCAACGACGACTGCCCTTGCGGCAGCGGCAAGAAGTACAAGAAGTGCCACGGTGCCGACTCGGCCGAGTAAGCACCGCAAGACAGAGGGACTCGCGCCCTCTTTCTACAGTAAAATTTAGGCATCATTGTTCAGGATGCCTATGTTTTCCCTCCCCTTCAAGCTGCCCACCACGGCCACCGCGCCGTTCTGTCCTTCCGAAGTAGCCGGCACCGTCGCGGTGCCCGAGGGCGATCCGTTCTGGAAAAAAATCATCCGCTTCGCCGGGCCGGGCCTGCTGGTCTCGGTCGGCTATATGGATCCGGGCAACTGGGCCACGGCGATTCAGGGCGGCTCGCAGTTCGGCTATCAGCTGCTGTTCGTGGTGGTGCTGTCCAGCCTGGCGGCGATTGTGCTGCAATGCCTGAGCATGCGGCTGGGGATCGTCACCGGCAAGGATCTGGCGGTACATTGCCGCGAGCAGTATTCGCCGGCGGTCGGCAAGACCTTGTGGGGCTTTGCCGAGATTTCCATCATCGCCTGCGACCTGGCCGAAGTGCTGGGCTGCGCGCTGGCGTTCAAGCTGCTGCTGGGCGTCTCGCTGCCGGTCGGCGTGGCGCTGACCGCGCTCGACACGCTGATCATTCTCGGCCTGAAGGGCAAAGGCTTCCGCCAGGTCGAGGCCATCGTGCTGGGGCTGATCCTGACGGTGGCGATCTGCCTGTTCGCCGAACTGGTGTTCGTCAAGCCCGACTGGCATGCGGTAATGGCCGGCATGGTGCCCTCACTGAGCGCGCTGTCGTCGCGCGAGCCGCTGTACCTGGCCATCGGCATTCTTGGCGCCACCGTGATGCCGCACAATCTCTACCTGCATTCATCCGTGGTGCAGACGCGCGTGGTGGGCAAGAACGACAGCACCAAACAGCAGGCCATTGGCCTGTCACGCATCGATACCGTGGTGTCGCTGCTGCTGGCCTTGCTGATCAACGGTGCGATCCTGGTGCTGGCGGCCGCCGCCTTCTACCAGCCCGGGAACGACCGCGTGCTGGATATCGACGACGCCTACCGCCTGCTGGAACCGGTGGCCGGCACGGCGATGGCCGCCATCCTGTTCGGCCTGGCGCTGCTGGCATCCGGCCAGAGCTCGACCTTCACCGGCACCATCGCGGGCCAGGTGATCATGGAAGGCTTCCTCAAAATGAAGATCCCGTGCTGGCAGCGGCGCGCCATCACGCGCGGGCTGGCGCTGATACCGGCGATGATCGGCGTGATCGTGCTGGGCGAGCATTCGGTGGGCAAGCTGCTGGTGCTCAGTCAGGTGGTGCTGAGCATGCAGCTGCCATTCGCCATGTATCCGCTGGTGAGCCTGACGTCGCAGCGCCGCATCATGGGCAACTTCGTCAACGCCTGGTGGACCACGGCGCTGTCGTGGTTCCTGTTCGCCGTGATCTCCGCCGCCAACGCCTGGCTGGTGTGGCAGGCATTGGCCTGACACGCTACATGAGCAAGGCGGCGGAAATCAGTATGTTATGGACTGTGTGCGTGGTGAGCGTCGCGGTGAACGCCACCGATTTCGAGTGGCGCCTGAACTGGTAATAAATCAGCCCAAACGCCAGTCCTAAAAACAGCATCCTGGCCACACGCGCCGCGGATGGCAAATGCATCAGCGCGAAGACGAGCGTGCTGGCGCCAATCGCCAGCCACTTTTTCTGGCCAAACCGAAAAATAACCGCCTCCACCACCGCCATCTGGGACAGCAAGGTCTCCAGCGCCGGCCCGATGAAGATGGCGCCGACAATATAGACGGCCAACTCGCCGCCGCTGGGCGGCGGCTCAGATGCGACAAAAGGCTTCAAATAATCGAGCCCTGCATCGATGGCCGTCAGACCAAGGGCCGTGAGCACGCCGAACGCGCATCCGTACAATACCGCAGTGATTTTTGTCATCAAGATGGCGAGGCAACATGGATTTGTATCAATGCATTGGAGCACATTCGGCAATATAACAAAAGCTCCGTCGTCCAAAAGGAGCCGTCGTGCGACACCTCTGCCTGCTGGCCGCCAGCCTGTACCTGCCGATCGCCGGCGCGGCGCCGGTGATTTTTGATTGCCCTCGCGTGATCGACATCGAGCAGACCTCCCGCACTGTCGACCAGACTTGGCAACTGGTGGTCGACAGCGAACTGCCGCCGGCATCGCTGGCGACCATCGCGGTCTACACCCAGCATCCCAGCGACGGCGGAAACCTCGTCGCCGACCATATCGAAAAATTCGACCAGAGCCAGGTCACCACCTGGCGCCTGCCGCCCGACTCGGCGCCGTACTGGATGGCCTGCGTCTACACGCAATCACGCATCCTGCTGGCCAAGCCGATCCCGGCCGACGCCACGCAGTGCCGCCTGACCGAATCGCTGCGCACGCAACAGCCCAGCGGCGTGATCGCCTTCCTCTGCGAATGACGCCGGTCACATCGCGCCACCCTGCACGCTGGCGGCCAGCGCATTCATTGCGGCCATCTCGGCATCGGTCAGCCTGATGGCGGCCGCCGCCAGGTTTTCAGCAAGACGGCTGCGACGGCGCGTGCCGGGAATCGGCACCACGCGCACCTCCAGCCGGGCCGCCTGCGTAGAGAGCCAGGCCAGCGCCATCTGCGCCGCAGTAACGCTGCGCGCGGCGGCAAGACGCTCGACCTGCCCGGCCAGCCGCAAATTGGCGGCGCGATTCTCCGGCTGAAAGCGCGGAAAGTGATTGCGCGCGTCATCCGCTCCCAGCTCGCCGGCAAAGGCCTTGCCGGTCAACAGCCCTCGGCCCAGCGGCGCAAAAGGCACGATGACAGTGCCGCCCTCCCTCGCCGCATCCAGCACACCGTCTTCAATCCCCCGGCTGAAGACCGACCACTCCGACTGCAAGGCGCTGATCGGATGCACCGCCTGCGCCGCGCGCAACTCTTCGGCGCTCACCTCGCACAAGCCCAGCGACTTCACCTTGCCCGCCTTGACCAGATCCGCCATCGCGCCAACCGCATCCTCGACCGGCACATCCGGCTGGCGGCGGTGCATGTAATACAGATCGATAACCTCCACGCCGAGCCGCCGCAACGATCGCTCCACCGCCTCACGGATGTACGCAGGCCGGTTGTCCAGGCTCCAGTCATCCGGATTGCCAGCCGCGCGCGCGTAGCCGAACTTGGTGGCGATCACCACCCGCTCGCGGTGCGCGCGCACAAACGGCGCCAGAAACGTCTCGTTGGCGCCCAGGCCGTACATATCGGCCGTATCGAACATGCGCACGCCGCCGACCAGCGCCATCTCCAGCGTGGCGCGCGCTTCGGCCATATTGGTGTCGCCGTAAAACTCGCTCATGCCCATGCATCCCAGGCCCTGCACTCCCCAATCGATCTCACTCATGGACTTCTCCTTGAAAGTCCATGTTATAACTGCGGAGTTAAGTCCATAGTCAAGGGTTTCCATGCTGATCTCCGAATTTGCCCGCGCCGCCGGCATGTCGGTCGACACCGTCCGCTTCTACATCGACAAAGGCCTGCTCAAGCCCACGCGCAGCGCCAAGGGCGGCTCGCGGCCGTACCAGATGTTCAACCACACCGACCTGACCACCGCGCGCATGATCCGCCTGCAGCAATCGCTAGGCTACTCGCTGGCGGAAATCGCCGCGCTGAACAAGGAATACCGCAGCGGCGCCAGCTCCACGGCGCGCACCGCCGCCGTGCTGCGCAAGCAGATCGCCAGGCTGGACGACAAGAAGCAAAGCATCGACGCCGCCCTCGCCTTCCTGCGCGCCAAGCTACAATGGGTGGAGGATGGCAAGCCCAACGATGCGCCCCACCTTGAAGATTATTACTGCTAGAAGTTTGTGACCATGTTAAGAAAGCAAAAAACCCTGCCGCCGCGCGTGCTGGCGGAGGAAACGCCGGAACAGGCCGCCGCCAACAAGCTGGCGCGCGAACAGCGTGATGCGCAGGTGCGGGGCGTCAGCTCGGTGCAGGCCATGCGCGACGCCATTCGCGAGGCTTCGCGCCGCCTGCCGGCCATCACCGAAGTGCCGCGCGTCGCCAGGCTGACGCCCGCAGATTTCCGCGCCCGCGCCGCCGAGGGCCTGCCGTTCCTGATCGAAGGGATCGTCGGCCGCTGGCCATTGGCGAAGGAAGCGCAGGACATCCTGCGCGAACGCCACGGCCACATGGCGGTACGTGCCCGCGTCGGCGATTACATCAACACCGCGTTCGCAGCGGACCGCGCGATGCAGGACATGTCGATGCGCGAATACCTGGAACTGGCCGACCGCACCGAGGGCCTGCCGCCCTACCTCGGCAACCTGGAGCTGCGCGAGTTGAACAGCATGTGTCACTGGCCCACCTATTTCGACAAGATGGGACCGCCCCGCTTCTGGATCGGCCCGGCCGGCACGGTGACGCCGCTGCATTGCGACTATGACGACAATGTGTTCGCGCAGATCTGGGGCAGCAAGCGCATCTTTCTGTCGCCGGCCCACCATGATGCATTCCTGTATCCGAAGGAAGCCAACGCCATCCTGTTCGGCTCGCCGTTCGATCCGGAGGCGCCGGACTACGAACAGTTTCCGCTGGCGCGCCAGGCAAACATGATCGAGGTCATCGTCAAGCCGGGCGACATGCTGTATGTGCCGGCCGGCTGGTATCACCAGGTGCGTGCACTGACGTTCTCGCTGTCGTCCAACCGCTGGGCGCGGGCGGTGCCGCTGGCCTTGCAAGGCGACCCGTCCATTCTGCCCGGACGGTCGCCTGCATCACTTCTTTAGCGCGTCGATCAGTTCCCTGACGTCGGCCAGCAGCGCCTCGCTGCATCCCCGGCTGGAGGCGAAATGGCGGTTGCCCAGCGTGACCACCTGCGTGCGCGCATCGACCCACAAGTCCCCGCTTTCGCTCTGCACGGTCAGCGCGGCGTGCGCGGTGCCGGTATAACGCTGCTCACGGCAGATGCTGTGGATAACGATATCCCAGCCCAGGTATTCGGAAGTGAAGATCGCGTCCAAAGGCGTCCCCCGGCCACTATGGCTGCGGTTCGGTGACGAACTGCTCGACCTGGTCGAGCACCGGCGCCAGCCAGTGCATCGGCCCGGCGAGCGTGGCGACCAGCGTTGTGTGACGCACCTTGTCGTAATAGCGTTCCTGCACCGGCACCTGCTGCGCACGCAGCGCGGCCGCCAGCTTGCCGGTGTTGCGCGCCGGATCGACCAGGTCGTCCTTGCGCGCCGCGATCAGCAAGGCCGCCGGCGCCGCCGCGCTGACGTGGTTGATCGGCTGCGAGGCGGGCGGCGTATTCGGGAAGTGGAACACCGGCCTGGTGGTCGGATTTTCGATCGGCAGGAAATCATACGGACCGGCCAGCCCGATCCAGCCGCGCAGGTCGGCCGGCGACAGCCCCTGCGCCGCCAGCCAGCGGCCGTCGAGCGCGATCATGGCGGCGTTGTAGGCGCCGGCGCTGTGGCCCATCACGTACAGCCGGCCCGGATCGCCGCCGTAGTGGCGCGCCTCACGCTTGGCCCACGCCACCGCCTGCGCCGCGTCATTCAGGAAATCGGGATAGCTCACTTCGGGATACAGCCGGTAATCGGCAATCACGGCGACGATGCCGCGCGAGGCCAACGCGCGGCCGACAAAGGCATAATCGGCCCGCTCGCCAGCCACCCAGTTGCCGCCGTAGAAGAACACCACCACCGGCGCCTGCCCGTGGGCGTCGCGCGGCCGGTAGACATCCAGCTTGCGGCGCGGACCGTCGCCATAGGCCAGGTCCGCCGTGCGTTCGGCGCCGCCGGCCGGCGTCAGCGCGTTCAGCACCGTCAGCGGCGAACAGGCGGCCAGCGCCAGCAGCAAGAGTGGTAAGCCTACAGCCAGCAGGAGGGTTGGTCGTGTCATGCCACCCACTCTAGCCCGCCTGCGCGGCGCGCACCGTGCGCCACAGCACAGCCAAAAAAAACGCCGGCTGGGCCGGCGCGGGAGGCATTACAGCTTGATGAAGTGCTCGCGGTAGTATTTCAGCTCTTCGATCGACTCGACGATGTCGGCCAGCGCGGTGTGCATCTGGGCCTTCTTGAAGCCGCTGACCATTTCCGGTTTCCAGCGCTTGCCCAGCTCTTTCAGCGTCGACACGTCGATGTTCCGGTAGTGGAAGTACGCTTCCAGCTTCGGCATGTAGCGCACCATGAAGCGGCGGTCCTGGCCGATGGTGTTGCCGCACATTGGCGCTTTACCCTTCGGCACCCACAGCTTCATGAACTTGATCAGCTCTTCCTCGGCCTGCGCCTCGGTCACGGTCGACGCCTTGACGCGGTCGATCAGGCCCGAGCGGCCGTGCGTGCCCTTGTTCCAGTTGTCCATCTTGTCCAGCGTCTCGTCCGACTGGTGGATGGCGAACACCGGGCCTTCGGCCAGCACGTTCAGGTGCATGTCGGTGACCACGATCGCCACTTCGATGATGCGGTCGGTGTCCGGCTCCAGGCCGGTCATTTCCATATCGACCCACACCAGGTTGAATTCGTTCTGGCGCGGCGCGGCGGGAACTGCGGAACCTTCTGGCAAATCAGTAGCTTGTGACATAATTCTCTTCTCTTGGCTAAATTAATCCGAATCCGCCATTTTCTCACAGGCATAGAATGTATTCACTCGCGTTTTCGATTTTGTTCGTATCTTTCATCATTTTGACGCTGCTGGTCCGTTTTTGGCTGGCGTCGCGTCAACTCCGTCATGTGCTGGCGCACCGCAGTGCCGTGCCGGCGGAGTTTGCCGAAAAGATACCACTGGCCGCGCACCAGAAAGCCGCCGATTACACCATCGCGCGCACCCAGTACGGCCTGCTGACGCTGCTGGTGAACACGGCCGTGCTGGTCGGCTTCACGCTGCTGGGCGGCCTGCAATGGCTGTCGCTGCAGATCTTCCAGGTCACCGGTCCCGGCATGACCTACCAGCTGGCGCTGCTGGCGGCGTTCGCCGTCATCTCCGGCGTCATCGACCTGCCGTTCGATTATTACAAGCAGTTCAGCCTGGAGCAACGTTTCGGTTTTAACAAGATGAGCAAGGGCCTGTTCTTCGGCGACATGATCAAGGGCGCCCTGCTGGGCGCGGCCATCGGCCTGCCGCTGGCCTGGGTGGTGCTGACCTTGATGAACCAGACCGGCAACCTGTGGTGGCTGTACACCTGGGTGGTGTGGAGCGGCTTCCAGCTGCTGATGATGGTGCTGTTCCCGACCGTGATCGCGCCGCTGTTCAACAAATTCACGCCGCTGGAAGACCAGTCGCTGAAAGCCCGTATCGAAGGCCTGATGCAGCGCGTCGGCTTCGCCTCCAAGGGCCTGTTCGTGATGGACGGCTCCAAGCGCAGCGCCCACGGCAACGCCTACTTCTCCGGCTTTGGCGCCAACAAGCGCATCGTCTTCTTCGATACGCTGCTGGCGCGCCTGCAGCCACAGGAAATCGAGGCGGTGCTGGCGCACGAGCTGGGCCACTTCAAGCTCAAGCACATCATCAAGCGCATCGGCATGATGTTCGCCATTTCGCTGGGCTTCCTGGCCCTGCTCGGCTACCTGAAGACCCAGCCATGGTTCTACGACGGCCTGGGCGTCAATCCGCTGGTGCTGCCGGGCCAGGGCAACGACGCCATGGCGCTGCTGCTGTTCATGCTGGTGCTGCCGGTGTTCACCTTCCTGTTCAATCCGCTGACCTCGCTCGGCTCGCGCAAGCACGAATTCGAGGCGGACGCCTTCGCCGCCCGGCATACCGACGCGCGCGATCTGGTGTCGGCGCTGGTCAAGATGTACGAGGACAATGCCTCGACCCTGACGCCCGATCCGCTGCATTCGGCCTTTTACGATTCGCACCCGCCGGCCAGCGTGCGCATCCGCCAACTGACGCTGGCGGCCTCATGATCGCCACCCGCGCCGACCTGCTGGCCGCCCGCTGCCGTCCGCGCAAGGACGCGCTGGACGCCGGCGAGGCCGCGCGCCTGCTGGCGCTGTTGCCGGACTGGGCGGTCGACAACGGCCGCCTGGTGCGCAGTTTCACGTTCAAGAATTATCATCGCACCATGGCCTTCGTCAACGCCCTGGCATACGTAAGCCACAATGAAGACCACCACCCCGAAATGACCGTCACTTACAACACCTGCGTCGTCCGCTACGACACCCATTCCGCCCACGGCCTGACCGACAACGACTTCATCTGCGCCGCCAAGGCGGACGCGCTGTACCAGCAAGCGGCGGTGGCGGCATGAGCGGCGCGGCGGAACAGCGCAGCGCGGTCATCATCGCCGCCCACGGCCGCCACTACCTGGCGGAGTCGGACGGCGTCAAGCTGCAATGCGTCACGCGCGGCAAGAAGACCAATGTGGCGGTGGGCGACTTCGTGCGCATCACCATGACCTCGCCCGACCAGGGCGTGATCGACAAGATCGAGGAACGCAAGACGCTGCTGTACCGCTCGGACCAGTACAAGTCCAAGCTGCTGGCGGCCAACCTGACGCAGCTGTTCATCGTGGTCGCCACCGAGCCGGGCTTCACCGACGACCTGGTGTCGCGTTCGCTGGTGGCGGCCGAAGCGGCCGGCATCAAGGCCCACCTGATCCTCAACAAGACCGACGTGGCCGCCGCCCTGCCGCGCGCGCGCGAACGGGTGCAGCTGTACGCCAGCCTGGGCTATCCGGTGCATGAAGTGTCGGCCACGGCCGAGCCGGAACACGCGGTCGCCACCTTGCGGCCGCTGCTGGCGGGCCAGTCGTCGATTCTGATCGGCCAGTCGGGCATGGGCAAATCGTCGCTGATCAACCTGCTGGTGCCGGACGCCGACATCGCCGTGCGCGAAATCTCGGCCGCGCTCGACACCGGCAAGCACACCACCACCTTCACCCGGCTGTACACGCTGCCGGACCTGGGACCGGAATCGTCGATCATCGATTCGCCGGGCTTCCAGGAGTTCGGCCTCTACCATCTGACCGAGGGCATGCTGGAGCGCGCCTTTGTAGAATTCGAACCGTACCTGGGCCACTGCAAGTTCTACAACTGCCGCCACCTGATCGAGCCGCAATGCGCGATACTGGCCGCTGTGGAAGAAGGCAAGATCGCCAGGATGCGCCATACCCTGTACGGACAGCTCTTGCACGAATCGTCACAGACACTGTATTAAAAGCAAGGCATTTGTGCCTATAATGCCTAAGAGCAAGTCTCCTGGGGAATGTGATGGACATGTTTGCGCTGGACGACGCGTTAGCCGAGTGGGAGGCCGCCCTGCCCTCCCTGCGCGGCGCTGCGCGTTTGCCCTTGCTGCTGCCGCTGGCCTGGCATCTGCGCCAGCGCGACACCGGCCGCGCGCTGCAAATGGCGGACGAGGCCGAAGCGCTGCTGCCGGCCGCCGCCCTCTCGCCTGACGAAACCGGCGTCATCGCGGCGCGCCTGCACCTGGTGCGGGCGGAAGC
Organism: Duganella alba; assembly: GCF_009674495.1. Taxonomy (GTDB): domain Bacteria; phylum Pseudomonadota; class Gammaproteobacteria; order Burkholderiales; family Burkholderiaceae_D; genus Rugamonas; species Rugamonas alba. Next base: position 81,234 of record NZ_WKJN01000023.1, read on the forward strand.
CTCCTGGCTGTCCGGCCAGCTGCAGGCCGCCGACGCGCTGGCGCTGCAGGCGGGCGAACGCTGCGCCGCCCTCCACCACCATCCCGGCCGCGCCGACGCCCACTGGCTGCGCGCCTGGATCGCCATCGACAGCGGCGACCACGCGCGCGCCGAACAGGAACTGGAACAGATGGCGGCGGCCGCGCGCGACGCCGGCGACCGCCGCCGCTGCGCCATCGCCGACGCCGTCAACGCCCGCTGGGCCGTGCTGCGCGACCTGAGCAGCGCACAACAGCGCTGGGCGCAGCGCTTCACGGCCGAGGAAGAGGAACTGCCCGGCGTCGCCAGCTGGATCTACGATTACTACGGCCTGGCCGCCAGCCAGGCCAGCGATTTCGGCGCCGCCGCCGGCCACTACCTGCACTGCTACGAAGCGGCGCTGGAAACCGGCCAGATGCGCATGGCGATCACCGCTGCCATCAACATCGGCCTCGACTTCACCACCCTCAACGACCACCACGCGGCGCTGGAGTGGATGGAAACGGCGCTCGACCTGGCGCGCCCCACCGGCTGGCCGCGCAGCATCGGCGCCTGCCTGACGCACACCGCCGACACCATGCGCCGCCTGGGCCGGCTGGACGCCACCGCCGAACTGCTGCGGGAGGCGGTGCGCATCCTGGCGCCGCTGTCCGGCGCGCGCAGCTACGCCACCGCGCTGCAATACCTGGGCGACCTGTCGCTGGACCAGGGCGAATACCCGGCCGCGCTGGACGCCTTCCGCAAGCTCGAAGCGCGCGGCGACGCGCTCGGGCACGCCGACTTCCAGAGCATCGCCCGGCGCGGCCAGGCGCACGCGCTGTGCTTCCTCGACCGGCCGCAGGAAGCCATGGCCGCCGCCGGGCGCGCGGCCGAACTGGCGCAGGCGCAGGCCGACCGCTACAACCACGTCGCCGCGCTGCGCGTGATCTCGCTGATCCACCTGCGCCACCAGTTGCCGGCGCCGGCCGGCATGACCGAGCCGAACGCCACGCTGCACTTCCTGCACCAGGCGCTGGCGGCGGCCGGCCATATCAACGGCTACACGCTGCCGGCCGACCTGCACGACGCGCTGGCGCGCGAGTACGCCCACATCGGCGACTACCGCAAGGCCTATGAGGCGGCGCAGGAGGCGGCCAGCGCGCGCGAGAAAACCCACAGCCAGGACGCCACCAACCGCGCCATCGCCATGCAGGTGCAGCACCAGACCGAGAACACGCGCGCCGAAGGCTTCCACCACCGCGAGCTAGCGGCGTCCGAAGCGCGCCGCATCGACCTGCTGCAACAGACCCAGGCCACGCTGGAGCGCCTGTCGGCGATCGGCCAGGAGATCACCACCCACCTCGACGCCGGCGCCGTGTTCCAGGCGCTGGACCGCCACGTGCAGGCGCTGCTGCCGGCCAATTCGCTGGCGATCTATATGTGCGACCCGGGCTGCGACACCATCAGCCGCGTGTTCGGCATCGAGAACGGCCAGCCGCTGGCCAGCAACACCATCGAGATCGACAACCCGCGCGCCAACGCCGCCCGCAGCCTGCGCGAGCGCACCGAAATCTACGTCGCCGACGCCGGCCCGGACGACATTTTCCTCGCTCCCGGCACGCAGCTGATGGCCAGCGCGCTGTACGTGCCGTTGCTGGTGGGGGAACGCATTCTCGGCGTGATGACGGTGCAGAGCACCCGCGCCAACGCCTACGGCGAACGCGAACGCCTGATCTTCCGCACGCTGTGCGCCTACGGCGCCATCGCCCTGGACAACGCCGAAGCCTACCGCCAGCTGAAGGATGCGCAGACGCAGCTGGTGTCGCAGGAGAAGCTGGCGGCGCTGGGCGCGCTGATGGCCGGCGTGGCGCACGAGCTGAATACGCCGATCGGCAACAGCCTGCTGATCGCCAGCACGCTGTTGCAAAAAACCGAGGAGCTGGAACAGCAGATGAACGGCTCCGGCCTGAAACGCTCGTCGCTGGCCACCTACCTGGAAGACGCGCGCAAGGCGCACGAACTGGTGATGCGCGGCCTGACCAGCGCCGCCAACCTGGTCAACAGCTTCAAGCAGGTGGCGGTGGACCGCACCACCGAGCAACGGCGCGAATTCAACCTGTGGCAGGTGTCGCAGGAAGTGATCGCCACCATGATGAACCGCATCCGCGCCGCCAACCACCGCATCGAGCTGGAAATGCCGGACACGATTGTGCTCGACAGCTATCCCGGCCCCTACGGCCAGGTGATCGCCAACTTCATCAACAACGCCCTGCTGCACGCGTTTGCGCGCGAAGGCAGCGGCAGCATGTGGCTGCGCGCCCACGCGCCGGTGGACGGCCGGGTGCAGGTGACGTTCCGCGACAACGGCAGCGGCATCGCGCCGGAACACATGTCGCGCATCTTCGATCCCTTCTTCACCACCAAGCTGGGACAGGGCGGCAGCGGCCTGGGACTGTCGATCAGCTACAACATTGTCACATCGCTCATGGGCGGCCTGATCACCGTCCACAGCTCGCGCGAAGGCACCACCTTCACCCTCGATCTCCCGCTGACGGCGCCGGAGAACAAGCTGCCCTCCACCACCCACATCTATCATTGAGCGCCATTCCCGCTAAGTGCCTGTATAGACAGGATAATCTGCGGTAATTAGCCCTACTCGCCGAATTGCCTTTATAATTGTTCGGCTAAGCCATAGCCATCTGTTAGTTGTCAGCTAGTTGTCATTATGCCTACCCAAAAACCGATCAAGCATTACCTGCAGTTTTCCGACCTCACGCTGGAAGAGTATGAGTACGTCATCGAACGCGCGCACCTCATCAAGCGCAAGTTCAAGAACTACGAGATCTACCACCCGCTGATCGACCGCACGCTGGTCATGGTCTTCGAAAAGAATTCGACCCGCACCCGCCTCTCGTTCGAGGCCGGCATGCACCAGCTGGGTGGCGCCGCCATCTACCTGAACACGCGCGACTCCCAGCTGGGCCGCGGCGAGCCGGTGGAAGACGCCGGCCAGGTCATGAGCCGCATGTGCGACATCATCATGGTGCGCACCTTCGGCCAGGACATCATCGAGCGTTTCGCCGCCCATTCGCGCGTGCCGGTGATTAATGGCCTGACCAACGAACACCACCCGTGCCAGGTGTTTGCCGACATCTTCACCTACTACGAGCATCGCGGCTCGATCACCGGCAAGACGGTGGCCTGGGTCGGTGACGCCAACAACATGCTGTACTCGTGGCTGCAGGCGGCCGAAGTCTTCGGCTTCCATGTCAACGTGTCGACGCCGAAGGGCTACGACATGGACATGTCGCTGGTCTCGACCGACCGCTTCACCTTCTTCGACAATCCGTCCGACGCCTGCGAAGGCGCGCACCTGGTCAACACCGACGTCTGGACCAGCATGGGCTACGAAGAGGAAAACGCCGCCCGCCTGAAAGCCTTCGACGGCTGGATCGTCGACAGCGCCAAGATGGCGCGCGCCGCACCGGATGCGCTGTTCATGCACTGCCTGCCCGCCCACCGCGGCGAGGAAGTTTCGGCCGACGTCATCGACGGCCCGCAGTCGGTGGTCTGGGACGAGGCGGAAAACCGCCTGCACATCCAGAAGGCATTGATCGAGTACCTGCTGCTCGGTCGCATCGATACACAATAAATTCAACACACACTTTGGAACTAGCATGAGCGACATTAAAAAAGTAGTCCTCGCCTACTCGGGCGGCCTCGATACCTCCGTCATTCTGAAATGGCTGCAGGATAACTACCAATGCGAAATCGTCACCTTCACCGCCGACCTGGGCCAGGGTGAAGAGCTGGAGCCGGCGCGCGCCAAGGCGCTCAAGTTCGGCATCAAGCCGGAGAACATCTACATCGACGACGTGCGTGAAGAATTCGTGCGCGACTTCGTGTTCCCGATGTTCCGCGCCAACACCGTGTACGAAGGCGAATACCTGCTGGGCACCTCGATCGCGCGTCCGCTGATCGCCAAGCGCCTGATCGAGATCGCCAACGAGACCGGCGCCGACGCCATCTCGCACGGCGCCACCGGCAAGGGCAACGACCAGGTGCGCTTCGAGCTGGGCGCCTACGCGCTGAAGCCGGGCGTCAAAGTGATCGCGCCATGGCGCGAATGGGACCTGCTGTCGCGCGAAAAGCTGCTGAAGTACGCGGAAGACGCCGGCATCGCCATCGACATGAAACACAAGAACGGCGGCGCGCCGTACTCGATGGACGCCAACCTGCTGCACATCTCCTTCGAAGGCCGCCACCTGGAAAACCCGAGCGCCGAAGCCGAGGAATCGATGTGGCGCTGGACCGTCAGCCCTGAACAGGCGCCGAACGAAGCCGAGTACCTGGACATCGAATACGAAAAAGGCGACATCGTCGCCCTGAACGGCGTGCGCATGTCGCCGGCCACCGTGCTGACCGAACTGAATCGCCTGGGCGGCAAGCATGGCATCGGCCGTCTGGATCTGGTGGAAAACCGCTACGTCGGCATGAAGTCGCGCGGCTGCTACGAAACCCCGGGCGGCGCGATCATGCTGAAGGCGCACCGCGCCATCGAATCGATCACGCTGGACCGCGAAGTGGCGCACCTGAAGGACGACCTGATGCCGCGCTACGCCTCGATGATCTACAACGGCTACTGGTGGGCGCCGGAGCGCGTCGCGCTGCAAACCCTGATCGACCACACGCAAGCCACGGTGAACGGCTGGGTGCGCGTCAAGCTGTACAAGGGCAATGTGATCGTGGTGTCGCGCGATTCGAAGACCGACTCCCTGTTTGATATGAACATCGCCACCTTCGACGAAGACGGCGGCGCCTACAACCAGGCCGACGCCGGCGGCTTCATCAAGCTGAACGCGCTGCGCATGCGCATCGCCGCCAACGCACGCCTGAAGCGCGGTCAATAAGACCTGCTTTCACCGCGTGATAGAAATGGCCGCTCGCTGAGCGGCCATTTTTTTGATACATTGGCTCAACGTCCTGATTGGGAGTGGTGCCACATGTTCAAGAACCTGAGTATCAAGAAAAAACTCGCGACAGGATTCGGCGCCATCGTCGCCATCATCGTCATCCTGCTGACGATGGCCTACACCAATTTCACCAAGCTCTCCACCGCCAGCACCTGGGACCTGCACACCATGCAGGTACTGCTCGAAGCCGGGCAGATTGAAACCTCGCTGGTCCAGATCCAGACCTCGACCCGCGGCTTCATGCTGACCGGCGAAGAAAGCACCACCGCGCCGATCAGCGGCGAGGAAGACGCCGTGCACCGGCATCTGGACGAGATCACGCGCCTGACCGCCGACAACCCCAGCCAGCAGGAACGCCTGCGGCGGCTCGGCCCCATGATGCAAAACTGGATCGACAAGGTGATCCACCCGCTGCTGGAAAAACGCCGCGCGCTGAACAAGCAGGTCGGCGTGTCGCAGCAGGTGGCGACATCGGCCGACGTGCTGAATGGCGCCAGGACCATCGCCGACGTGCGCCAGCTGCTGCGCGAGATCAGCGACGAAGAAAAGCGGCTGCTGGCGCTGCGCACCAAGAACTCCGCCGATCTGTCGGAATCGATGATGCTGCTGCTGATCCTGGGCGGCAGCGTGTGCACGGTGCTGGCCCTGATCATCGGCGCGCTGCTGCTGCAGGCGCTCGGCGGCCCAATCGGCCGGCTGGCGGCGGTGGTCGACCGCATCGCCCACGGCGACCAGGGCGCGCGCGTGGAAGTGGAATCGCGCGATGAACTGGGCCAGGTGTCGATCGCCTTCAACCAGATGGCGCAATCGATCCAGGACAGCCTGGAGAAGGAACAGGCGGCCACCAACCTGCTCAAGTCCAAGGTCGATTCGCTGCTGGGCGTGGTGTCCAAGGCCGCGCAGGGCGACATGACCGGCAAGATCGAGGTGACCGGCAGCGACGCCATCGGCCAGCTGGCCGATGGGCTGGACCGCATGTTCGACAACCTGCGTGGGCTGATCAACGACGTGCAGAAGGCCGGCATCCAGGTCACCACCTCGGCCACCGAAATCGCCGCCTCGGCCAAGCAGCAGGAAGCGACCGGCGTCGAACAGGCGCAGACCAGCGTCGAAATCCTCAGCACCACCAAGGAGATCTCGGCCAACATCACGGAGCTGGTGCGCACCATGGAGGAAGCCACCTCGGTGGCCGACTACACCACCCACGCCACCGCCGACGCCCAGAACAACCTGAAACGCATGGACGGCACCATGCAGACCATGGTCACCGCCACCGACTCGATCAACGCCAAACTGGCGGCGTTGTCCGAAAAAGCTAGCAACATCAACAGCGTTCTGATTACAATCACCAAAGTGGCCGACCAGACCAACATCTTGTCGCTGAATGCCGCCATCGAGGCCGAAAAGGCCGGCGAGGCGGGACGCGGTTTCTCCGTCGTCGCCACGGAAATCCGCAGGCTGGCAGACCAAACCTCCGTCTCCACCTGGGACATCGAACAGATGCTCAAGGAAATGCAGTCCGCCGTCTCCGCCAGCGTGATGGGCATGGACAAATTCTCCGAAGAGATCCGCCGCAGCGTCGGCGAAGTGCGCCAGGTGACCAATCAACTGTCCGGCGTGATGGACCAGGTTCAAAAACTGGCGCCGCAGTTCGACCAGGTATTACAGGGCATGCAGTCCCAAGCCATCGGCGCTGCCCAGATCAACGAAACCATGATGCAGTTGAACGAGGCCACCCAGCAAACCGTGGAATCGCTTAAATCGACCAGCGAAGCGGTCCACCAGTTGCAGTATGCGGCCGGCGGATTGCAGACCAGCGTCGCCACCTTCTCGGTGGCGGCCTGATTTCACAAATACGGCCGGTGTGGGACAATGCCGCTAGCAATCTGGTACCCGCCTGCCCTGGAGAAAAAATGTTTAAAGACTTGAGCATCAAGAAGAAGCTATACCTCAGTTTCAGCGCCATCCTGGCCATCATTCTGGTGTTGCTGTCCATCGCCTACAGCCGCTTCAGCAGCCTGTCGGAAGCCAATGCGTGGGACCGGCACACGATGGACGTGATCCAGGCCATCGACGTGCTGCGCAACGACCTGCTGCAAGTCCAGGTGGAGGCGCGCGGCTACTACCTGACCGGTTCCGAACAGCGTCTGGAGCGCACCCGCAAGGAGATGAACGACCTGCCGGAATCCATCGCCGAACTGCAGAAGCTCACCGCCGACAACCCGGTCCAAGTCAACCGCTTCAGGAAGCTGGAAGAAATGATCAAGGTCTGGAGCGGTGAAGTCATCACCTCCCAGTTGAAGATGCGCCAGGAAATGGGCGACAAGCCCGGCGCCGCCGACGCCATGGGCCGCACGCCGCAACTGGCCAGCGCCACCAGCTCCGGCATCGCCGCGATCTACAAATTCATGGACGACGCGGCGGCCGAAGAGAAGCGCCTGCTGGTCGAGCGCTCGCGCGCTTCCGAGCAGTTGCAGGAATCGATGCGCATGATCCTCACCGGCGGCGGCGTGGTGTGCGTGGTGCTGTCGCTGGGCGTCGCCTGGCTGCTGGTGCGCGCCCTGCTGTCGCCATTGAACAACCTGACGCAGGCCGTCAACCGCATCGCCGCCGGCGACCAGTCGGCACGCGCCGAAGTGCTGTCGGCCGATGAACTGGGCGAAGTGTCGACGGAATTCAACCGCATGGCGCAATCGATCCAGGACAGCCAGGCCAACGAGCTGGCCGCCACCAACCTGCTCAAGTCCAAGGTCGACTCGCTGCTGGGCGTGGTGAGCAAGGCCGCCTCCGGCGACCTGACCGGCAAAATCGAGGTGCATGGCGACGACGCCATCGGCAAGCTGGCCAATGGCTTGGACCGCATGTTCGAAAACCTGCGCGCGCTGCTGAACAACGTGCAGAAGGCCGGCATCCAGGTCACCACCTCGGCCACCGAAATCGCCGCCTCGGCCAAGCAGCAGGAAGCCACCGGCATCGAGCAGGCGCAGACCAGCGTCGAGATCCTCAGCACCACCAAGGAAATCTCCGCCAACACCTCGCAGCTGCTGAAGACCATGGAGGAAGCCACCTCGGTGGCCGACTACACCACCAGCGCCACCGCCGACGCCCAGAACAACCTGCGCCGCATGGACGGCACCATGCAGCACATGGTGGCGGCCACCGACTCGATCAACGCCAAGCTGGCGGCGCTGTCGGAGAAAGCCTCCAACATCAACAGCGTGCTGATCACCATCACCAAGGTGGCCGACCAGACCAACATCCTGTCGCTGAACGCCGCCATCGAGGCCGAAAAGGCCGGCGAAGCGGGCCGCGGCTTCTCCGTGGTGGCGACCGAAATCCGCCGCCTGGCCGACCAGACTTCGGTATCCACCTGGGACATCGAGCAGATGCTGAAGGAGATGCAGTCGGCGGTATCGGCCAGCGTCATGGGCATGGACAAATTCTCCGAAGAGATCCGCCGCAGCGTGGGCGAAGTGCGCCAGGTCACCGACCAGTTGTCCGGCGTGATGGACCAGGTGCAGAAACTGGCGCCGCAGTTCGACGTGGTGCTGCAAGGGATGCAGTCGCAGGCGGTCGGTGCGGAGCAGATCACCGCCACCATGATGCAGCTGAACGACGCCACCCAGCAGACGGTGGAATCGCTGAAGGCCACCAGCGAAGCGGTGCACCAGTTGCAGTACGCGGCGGGCGACCTGCAGACCAGCGTCGCCAACTTCGCGGTCGCGGTGTAAGCGGAGTACCGGATGAAACTCCTCGTCTTCCACATCGGCGCCGACCGTTACGGCCTGCGCCTGCGCGATGTGGTGCGCGTGCTGCCGCTGCTGGAACTCAAACAGCTGCCGCTGGCGCCGGACGCCGTGGCCGGCCTGATGGACCTGCACGGCGCCTCGGTGCCGGTGATCGACTTGTGCCGCGCCAGCGGCCTGCCCAGCGGTGAAGACCATTTCGACACCCGCATCATCGTCGCCGACTACGTGACGCCGGAAGGCGCGCACCACCAGCTCGGCCTGCGTGCCGAGCGCGTGCTGGGCGTGCAGGACGTGCGCGACGACCAGCTGGTCGACAGCGGCGTGCGCGCCGCCCCTTTCCTCGGCCAGGTGGCCAGCGACAGCCAGGGCATGCTGCAACTGGTGGAACTGGAACAGCTGCTGCCGGCCGAGCTGCGCGCGCTGCTGTTCCAATCGGCGGACAGCGCGCCATGACCACGCCCGCACAAGCTTTGCTGCGCGCCGCCACCGGCCTGAATCTGTCCAAGTCGGTGGTCGACCGCGCCATCAAGAACCGCATGGAGCAAACCGCCGTCGCCGACGCCGACGCCTACCTCCAGCAGATGACGCCGGAGGAAATGACGGCGCTGGTGGAGCTGGTGGTGGTGCCCGAGTCCTGGTTCTACCGCGATCCGCAAGCCTTTCAGGCGATGACCGATTTCGTGCGCACGCGCCTGGCCGCAGACAGCGGACGGCTGCTGCGCATCCTGTCGATTCCGTGCGCCGGCGGCGAAGAGCCCTACACCATGGCGATGGTGCTGACCGACGCCGGCATCCCGCCGCAGAACTTCATCATCGACGCCTTCGACATCAGCCCCACCTGCGTGGCGCGCGCCAAGAGCGGCATCTATGGCCGCAACGCCTTCCGCGCGCAGGACCTGGCGTTCCGCGACGTGCACTTCACCAGCGCCGGCGATGGCGACTATCGCGTCAACGATGCGATCCGCAAGCAGGTGCGCTTCAAGCAGGGCAACCTGCTGGAGTTCGACCTGAGCACGCGCACCGGTTACTACGACGTGGTGTTCTGCCGCAATCTGCTGATCTACTTCGACAAGCCGACCACCAAGGCCGCCATCGCCAAGCTGCGCGCGCTGCTGGCCGACGACGGCCAGCTGTTTGCCGGCTACGCCGAAGTGCCGTCTTTCTGCCAGCACGGCTTCACGCCGCTGTCGTACAACCAGGCCTTCGGGCTGCTGAAGGACAGTGCGGTGCAGAAGCCCAAGCCGGTGCACGCGCCGCGCGTCGCCATCAAACCGCCGCCACCGCGCGCCGCGCGCAGCATCGCTTCGCCGCCGTCGCCGTCAACCTGCTGGCCGAGGCGCGCCGGCTGGCCGACCTGGGCGACGTCAAGGCCGCCGAGAAGAAATGCCGCGATCATCTGGCCCAGCATCCGGAGTCGGCGGAAGCGTATTTCATCCTCGGCCTGCTGAATGAACTGACCAACAAGCCCAAGATGGCGGAAGACTACTGGAAGCGCTGCATCTACCTGCAACCCGACCACTACGAAGCCCTGTGCCACCTGGCCCTGCTGGCCGAAGCCAACGACGACGCCAGCGGCGCCGCCGCGCTCAAGGCCCGCGCCGCCCGCATCTACAAACGCCAGCAAGCATCCTGAAGGCGCTAATCCATGAGCACACTCACCTCCCCCACCGCCGTTGCCGGCATCCAGGACTGCTGGAACGTCATCGGCGTGAACGGCGACCAGAGCTGCGAAAAGCTTCAGCAGTACGTCCATTGCCGCAACTGCGACGTCTACGCCAGCGCCGCCCAGCAGAACCTGCAGCGCGTTGTCGGCGACGATTACAAGAAGGACTGGGCCGCCCACTTCCGCCAGGCCGCCAGCAAGGACCAGCAGCTGGACACGTCCTGCCTGGTGTTCCGTATCGGCCTTGAATGGCTGTCGCTGCCGACCCGCATGTTCGTGGCGGTGGCGCCGATCGCCAAGCCGCACCGGTTGCCGCACCGCAGTTCGCTGGGCCTGGGCGGCATCGTCAACGTCGGCGGCACGCTGTATCCGTGCATGTCGCTGGCCGACCTGCTGGGTATCGACGACAGCGAAGGCGAAGCGGCCACCAACCGCCACACCTTCGCGCGGCTGCTGCTGACGCAATGGGAAGACCAGGCCTACGCGCTGCCGGTGGCCGACCTGCACGGCATCCTGCGCTACGCCAGCAGCACGGTGCAGGCGCCGGCCGCCACCATCAACAAAGGCCTGTCGCGCTTTTTGTCCGGCGTGATATCCCATGACGACATGCGCATCGGCGTGCTCGATGAAGCGCTGATCGGCTACCAACTTGCGAGAACCCTGCGATGAGCGTGGATAACAACGGAGACCTGAGCCAGTTCTCCATGCTGGACCTGTTCCGCATGGAGGCCGACAGCCAGACCCAGATCCTGACCGACGGCCTGCTGGCCATGGAGCGCCTGAAGGACGACGCCAGCGCGGTCGAATCGATGATGCGCGCGGCGCACTCGATCAAGGGCGCCGCCGCCATTGTCGGCCTGGAAGTGGTGGTGCAGCTGGCGCACGGCATGGAGGACGCCTTCATCGGCGCGCAGAACGGCAAGCTGGCATTGACGCCCAACCGCGTCGACGTGCTGCTGGCCGGCGTCGACCTGATCCTGCAACTGTCGCGCCTCCAGGATGCGGAAGTGGATGCGTGGCTGGGCGCCAACGGTGAGCAGATCAAGCGCACCATGGACTCGATCAACACCATCGCCTTCCTGCCGGAGCCGATCGACTTCTCGCCGCCGGCCGTCGTTCCCGCGCAGGCGGGAACCCATAGCGCGCCGGACAACACACAAAGCATGGATTCCCGCCTGCGCGGGAATGACGCGCCAATGTCGGCGCCGGCAGCCGACGACGCCCACGAGCGCCGCACCGTGGCGCCGATGAAGAACGCGCAGAACTTCGACAAGCTGCTGTCGCTGGCCAGCGAATCACGCATCAACGCGCACCAGATGCATCCGTTCATCCAGAACATGCAGCGCTTCAAGCGCAACCAGAGCAGCCTGTTCTCGCTGATCGAACAGCTGCACGAGGCCATCTCCAACAGCAGCGACGCCAGCCTCAAGGAAAAATCGCTGCTGGCGCTGCAAAAGACCCATCCGCTCAAGCAGTTCGTACTGGAGCACATCGCCGACATCGAAGCTTATGAGCGCCGCCTGCTGGCCGTCTCGCAAGGCATGGTGGACGAAGTGCTGACCATGCGCATGCGCCCCTTCCGCGACGGCGTGCAGCACTTCCCGCGCATGGTGCGCGACCTGTCGCGCAACCTGGGCAAGGACGTGCAGCTGGAGATCATCGGCGAAGACACGCTGGTCGACCGCGACATCCTGGCCAAGATCGAAAGCCCGCTGAACCACATGCTGCGCAACGCCATCGACCACGGCATGGACCCGGCGGCCGAGCGCATCGCCGTCGGCAAGCCCGGCGCCGGCACCATCACGCTGGAAGCCAAGCACCGCGCCGGTATGTTGAGCATCGAGATCAGCGACGACGGCAAGGGCGTCGACCTGGAGAAGATCCGCGCCCGCGTCATCGAACGCAAGATGGCGCCGGCGCAGATGGCGGCGTCGATGTCGCCGGCGGAGCTGATGGAGTTCCTGTTCCTGCCCGCCTTCAGCCTGAAGGAAAACATCACCGAGATTTCCGGGCGCGGCGTCGGCCTGGACATCGTTCACGAAACCATCCGCTCGCAGAACGGCACCGTGCGCATCGAATCGGAACTGGGCGTCGGCTTCCGCACCTACATCACGCTGCCGCTGACGCAGTCGATCGTGCGCGCGCTGGTGGTGGACGTCAAGGGCGAGGCCTACGCCGTGCCGATCGTGCAGGTGGAACGCGTGCTGAAGGTGGCGCAGACGGCCATCCACACGCTGGAAAGCAAGCAGTTCTTCGACTTCGGCGGCGAGCATCTGGGCCTGGTTTCGGCCTCGCAGGTGCTGGAGCTGGGCGACACCGACGCCAGCGGCGCCGAACTGTCGGTGGTGGTGATTGGCGCCGGCGCGCGCCGCTACGCGCTGGTGGTCGACGCCATCCGCGGCGAGCAAAGCCTGGCGGTGCAGGCGATCGATCCGATCTTCGGCAAGATGCGCGACATCTCGTCGGCCGCCCTGCTCGACAACGGCGAGCCGGTGCTGATCCTCGACGTGCCGGACCTGCTGCTGTCGATCGACAAACTGCTGCACGAGGGCGGGCTGCACCAGCTGGCCAAGTCCGACGCGGCCGAGCGCCGCAAGACCAAGCGCATCCTGGTGGTGGACGATTCGCTCACCGTGCGCGAAATGGAGCGCAAGCTGCTGCAAAGCCGCGGCTTCCTGGTCGATATCGCCATCGACGGCATCGACGGCTGGAACGTGGTGCGCAGCGGCGAGTACGACCTGGTGATCACCGACGTCGACATGCCGCGCATGGATGGTATCGAACTGGTAACATTAATTAAGAAAGATTTACACCTGCATAAACTGCCTGTCATGATAGTGTCTTATAAAGATCGGCCGGAAGACCGCGCACGCGGCCTGTCGGCCGGCGCCGACTACTATCTGACCAAGGGCAGCTTCCACGACGAGACGCTGCTCGACGCCGTCAGCGACCTGATTGGAGACGCCCGCAGATGAAAATAGCCATCGCCAACGATGTCGCCATGGCAGCCGAAGCGCTGCGGCGCGTGGTCGCCAGCACCGCCGAACACCAGGTGCTGTGGATCGCCCGCACCGGCGCCGAGGCGGTGCGCATGTGCGCCGAGAGCCGTCCGGACCTGATCCTGATGGACCTGAACATGCCGGAACTCGATGGCGTGGAAGCCACGCGCCAGATCATGGAGCACAGCCCGTGCGCCATCCTGGTGGTGACCGGCCGGCCGCAGGACAACGTCAACCAGGTGTTCCGCGCGCTGGGCGCCGGCGCGCTGGACGTGACGGCCACGCCGGTGCTGCAAGGCCAGCCGGGCGGCGATGCCGAGCTGCTGGCCAAGATCCGCACCATGGACAAGCTGATACGCCACAGCGGCGGCAACCAGGCCATGCTGCCGCGCACGGCGGCGGCCAACGGCAACGGCGGCGACGCCGCCAGCGCCGAAAAGGTCACCGCGCTGGTGGCGATCGGCGCCTCGACCGGCGGTCCGGTGGCGGTGTCCAAGCTGCTGGCCGGCTGGAAGGCGCCGCGCGGCTGCGCCATCGTGGTGGTGCAGCACATCGACCAGCATTTCGCCGACAACTTCGCGCGCTGGCTCGGCGAACAGCTGGAAATGCCGGTGCGCTCCGCCGAGGAAGGCGACGAACTAGTGGCCGGCACCATCCTCATCGCCAAGAGCAACGACCACCTGACGCTGGATCAAAACCTGCGCTTGCGTTACGATGCCCACCCGAAGGATTACGCCTACCGTCCGTCGGTGGACGTGTTCTTCCACTGCGTGGCCCAACACTGGAAAGGCGAGGCGATTGGTGTACTATTGACCGGCATGGGCCGCGATGGCGCCGAAGGCCTGCTGGCGATGCGCCGCGCCGGCCAGACCACCATCGCCCAGGACCAGGCCAGCAGCGCGGTGTACGGCATGCCGCGCGCGGCGGCGGAACTGGATGCGGCGCAGATGATTTTACCGCTGGCGAAGATCGGACCGGTCTTGCGCGGCACACTCGGTGGTCGCACGTAGTTAATACAGTTAACAAACTTAAGAGAATCCCGATGTCCGAAGCACAAGTAATCGCAACAGATCAAGAACCGGTCCTGACTACCTTCAAAGTGCGCGTGCTGTTGGTCGACGACCAGCTGATCATCGTTGAAGCCGTGCGGCGCATGCTGAGCGACCAGCCGGATATCGAATTCCATTACGTGACCGACGCCACCAAGTCGCTGGAGACGGCGCTGCAGCTGCAGCCGACCGTGATCCTGCAGGACCTGGTGATGCCGTCCATCGACGGCTTCGGCCAGATCGCCCAGTACCGCGCCGAAGAAGGCCTGCGCCACGTGCCGGTGATCGTGCTGTCGGCGAAGGAAGATCCGAAACTGAAGGCGCACAGCTTTGGCACCGGCGCCAACGACTACATGGTCAAGCTGCCGGACAAGCTGGAACTGCTGGCGCGCGTGCGCTACCACTCCGGCGCCCATATCAGCCGCCTGCAACGCGACCAGGCCTTCCGCTTTCTGCGCGAGAGCCAGAAGCAGCTGGCCGACGCCAACATCGAACTGCAAAAGCTGGCCGCCCTCGACGGCCTGACCGGCATCGCCAACCGCCGCCGCTTCGACGAGACCATGCGCATCGAATGGCAGCGCGGCCAGCGCGACAAGAAGCCGCTGACGCTGCTGATGTGCGACGTCGACTTCTTCAAACTGTATAACGACAGCTTCGGCCACCTGGCGGGCGATTTGTGCCTGAAGAAGGTGGCGGCTGTCTTGACTGAACACCTGAAGCGACCGGCCGACCTGGCCGCGCGCTACGGCGGCGAGGAGTTTGCGATTATCCTGCCGGAGACACCACTGACTGGGGCGCTGATCGTGGCCGAGTCGTGCCGCCGCCACCTGGAGCAGCTCGCGATCGAGAATCCGCAGGCGACCACCGAGATGTCGTGCGTGACCATGTCGGTCGGCGTGGCCAGCGTGGTGCCGTCGGCTTCGACAACCGTCGAGGACCTGGTCCAGCAAGCCGACCGGGCCCTGTACGCCGCCAAGCACGGCGGCCGCAACCGCGTGGTAAGCGCGGAAGACCTGCCCGGTCTTACACCATCGAACTAAGGAAAGACCGCAGCATGAGTGCTCAAATCGATCAAGTCAGCGTCGTCAAGAAATCCAACATCTACTTCGACGGCAAGTGCGTGTCGCACACCGTCATCCTGGCCGACGGCAGCAAGAAGACCGTCGGCGTCATCTTCCCATCCAGCCTGACCTTCAACACCGGCGCGCCGGAAATCATGGAAATCGTCGGCGGCGTGTGCAAGGTGCGACTGGCCGGCGCCAGCGACTGGAACACCTACGGCGCGGGCCAGGAATTCAACGTGGCAGGCAACACCAGCTTCGATATCGAGACGGTGGAAACCCTCGATTACGTTTGCCACTTCGGCTAAACAGCGACTACACTAAAGCAGACCAAGGTCTGCTTTTTTTACGCCCATGATACCGAATCAAAAGCTACTCGCGATTATCGACGCCCAGGTGCAGCTGGTCGCACTGGGCAATGACCTGAGCGCGGTGATGGACGCCGCGTCGTCCAGGGCGGTCGAACTGACCGGGGCCGATGGCGCCGTGGTGGAACTGCTGGAGGACGACGCCATCGTCTACCGCTCCGCCAGCGGCATCGCCGAAGCGCAGCTGGGATTGCGCATGCCGGTGGCGAACAGCCTGTCCGGCCGCGTGCTGACCAGCCGCAGCGCTGCGCTGTGCAGCGACAGCGAAACCGACGAGCGCGTCAACCGCGACGCCTGCCGCAAGGTCGGCCTGCGCGCGATGGTGATAGTGCCGCTGATCGCCGGCGGCGAAGCGGTCGCCGTCATGAAGCTGGTGTGGAAGGCGCCGCGCGAATTCAACGAGAACGAAGCGGAGATCGCGCAGCTGCTGGCCAATATGACGGCCATGCTGATGCAACGCGCCACGCAGGAAGGTCCGAATGTGCTGAAGCAGCGTTTGACGCTGGATGAAGCCAGCGGCACCGCCAACCGTTCCTTCTTCTACGAGCAGCTGCAGGCCAAGGTGGCGGCGGCGCAAACGGGGCATGGGCATCTGGGCGTGGCGGTGGTGCGCATCAACGGCATCGCGGCGCTGCCGGAAGCGCTGGCCGACATCTCGCGCCGCATCGAGCGCGAGTGCCGTCCGGGCGATCTGGTGGCGCGCATCGGCCACGATGAATTCGGCGTGATCTTGAACATGGCGTCGCGCCGTTCGATCGTCACCAGCCAGCTGCATCGTATCAGCCTGTCGGTGACGGGCGAATCGCTGCCCGGCATCAGCGACGCCGCGCTGCGCCAGGCCTGCCACACCGGCAGCTCGCTGTATCCCGAAGACGCCCACACCGCGATTGAACTGGTGCAGGCCGCGCGACCTTAAAACCGGGGTCAGTGCCGACATTCGGACATTTCGCTCGCGAAATGTCCGAATGTCGGCACTGACCCCGGTTTAAATGAACACAGGTTCAGGCTCCAGCAGCACGCCATAGCGCGCCTGCACGTCCGCCTGGATCGCCCTGGCCAGCGCCACCACATCGGCGCCGGTGGCGCCGCCGTTATTCACCAGCACCAGCGCCTGTTTCGGATACACGCCGGCGGCGCCGAGGTTGCGCCCTTTCCAGCCACATTGATCGATCAGCCAGCCGGCGGCCAGCTTCTCGCTGCCATCCGGCTGCGCATGATGCACCAGCGTCGGAAACTGCGCCAGCAGCGCCGCGCATTGCGCGCCCGTTACCACCGGATTCTTGAAGAAGCTGCCGGCGTTGCCGATCACCGCAGGATCGGGCAGCTTGCGGCGGCGAATGGCGATCACCGTGTCGGCCACCTGCTGCGGCGTCGGCGCAGCGATGCCCTGCTCCGCCAGCGCCTGCGCCAGCTCCGCGTAGCGCAGGTTGGGCTGCCACTGCTTGGGCAGCGCAAAGGTCACGTCGAGAATGATCAGGTGACGGCCTTCCTGCTTGAACACACTGTCGCGGTAAGCGAAGCGGCACGCCGCCGCATCCATCGCGCGCGTCTCGCCGCTGCGCGGATCGAACACCGTCACGCTGTGGAATACGTCCTTGATTTCCAGCCCGTAGGCGCCAATATTCTGGATGGGCGCCGCGCCCGCCGTGCCGGGAATCAGCGACAGGTTTTCCAGTCCACCGTAACCTTGCGCCAGCGTCCACTGCACGAACGCATGCCAGTTTTCGCCAGCCGCCGCACGCACCAAATAATGTTGTTTCGTCTCGCCGGCAAGCGCGCGGCCCTGCAAGGCGATGTGCAGCACCAGGCCGTTGAAGTCGCCCGTCAGCAGCACATTGCTGCCGCCGCCCAGCACCAGCTTCGGCACCGCAGCCCAATTGGCGTCAGCATAAACGCCGAGCAATTGCTCTCTTTCAGTCACGCGCACATACGCCTGCGCGCTGGCGGCGATGCCGAAAGTGTTGAGGGACTGAAGCGGAAATTGATGTGAGACAGAAAATGATGCGGACATGGGGAAATAACGAATAAATTTGATCGATTATAGAGCGAAACAAGCAAAAAACCAGCGCCGATATGGCAGCGAACGGCAGGTTGTCCGTTAAAATGTCAGTCTTTGATGCAGCCGGATCGATGCGTGCTGCATGCCACACGAAAAGGAAATAGTTATGCCGTCGTTTGATGTAGTTTTGGAAGCCGATATGATCGAAGTGAAGAATGCCGTCGAGCAAGCTCAAAAGGAGATCGCCACGCGCTTCGACTTCAAGGGTACCGGCGCCGCCGTCGAACAGAAGGACCGCGAGCTGACCATGACCGCCGATGCGGAATTCCAGTTGCAGCAGGTGCGCGATGTGCTGGTCAACAAGCTGGGCAAGCGCAAGGTCGACGTGCGCTTCCTGGAAGACGGCGAGATCAAGAAGATCGGCGGCGACAAGGTGCGCCAGGTGCTGAAGGTAAAAAACGGCATCGAGTCCGACGACGCCAAGAAAATCGTGCGCGTCATCAAGGACAGCAAGATGAAGGTGCAGGCCAGCATCCAGGGCGAATCGGTGCGCATCACCGGCGCCAAGCGCGACGACCTGCAGGCCGCCATGGCGCTGCTGCGCAAGGACGTCACCGAGCTGCCGCTGGAATTCAACAACTTCCGCGACTGATACTCGTCCACCGCCTGCGCGCGGCACGCCCGGCGTTGCCGCGCCCGTCACAAAGCTGTAGTACACATGGAGTAGAATAAGTCGGAGCTCCGACCATGCGTACTGCCGCGCGACCGCAATTAAACTCGGTAGTCTAAGGATAGCAATGAAACGTGTTGATGATTTCCGCCTGCGATTTGGCAATGAAGAGTATGTGCCCATCATGATCGGCGGAATGGGTGTCGATATCTCGACCTCGGAACTGGCACTGGAAGCGGCCCGCCTCGGCGGTATCGGCCACATCTCGGATGCGATGGTGGAAGACGTGTCGGACCGCAAGTTCGACACCAGCTTCGTCAAGGACAAAACCAAGCTCTACAAGCACAACATCAACAACATGGACAAGTCCATGGTGCAGTTCGACCTGCAGCGCCTGGCTGAAGCGCAGCGCCTGCACATCGGCGCCACCATGAAGGCGAAACAGGGCCCGGGCCTGATCTTCGTCAACTGCATGGAAAAGCTGACCATGAACGGTCCGCGCGAAACCCTGCGCACCCGTCTGAACGCGGCGCTCGACGCCGGCATTGACGGCATCACGCTGTCGGCCGGCCTGCACTTCGGTTCGTTCGCGCTGATGGCCGATCACCCGCGCTTCCGCGAAGCCAAGCTGGGCATCATCGTGTCGTCGGTGCGCGCGCTGCAGATCTTCCTGCGCAAGAACGCCAAGCTGAACCGTTTGCCGGATTACGTCATCGTCGAAGGCCCGCTGGCCGGCGGTCACCTGGGCTTCGGTCCGGAAGACTGGAAAGACTACGACCTGATGACCATCATGCTGGAATTGCTGGCTTACTTCAAGGAAGAGAAGCTGGACATTCCACTGATCGCGGCCGGCGGCATCTTCACCGGTTCCGATGCGGTCAGGTTCCTGGAAGCCGGCGCGGCGGGCGTGCAAGTGGCCACCCGCTTCACCGTCACCAAGGAATGCGGCCTGCCGGACAAGGTCAAGCAGGAATATTTCAAGGCGTCGGAAGAGGACATCGTCGTCAACGGCATCTCGCCGACCGGCTACCCGATGCGCATGCTGAAGAGCACGCCGGCGATCGGCTCGGGCATCCGTCCGGGCTGCGAGTCCTACGGCTACTTGCTGGACGCGACCGGCAACTGCGCCTACATCAATTCGTACAACCGCGAAGTGGCGGCGCATCCGAACGACAAGAACATCGTCGTGATGGACAAGACCTGCCTGTGCACCCACATGCGCAACTTCAACTGCTGGACCTGCGGCCACTACACCTACAAGCTGAAGGACACCTCGTTCAAGAAGCCTGACGGCGAGTACCAGATGCTGACTGCGGAGCACGTGTTCAAGGACTACCAGTTCAGCACGGACGACCAGATCGCCCTGCCTGAAAAAGAGTTCTGATGATGAAAAACGGCGCCGCAGGCGCCGTTTCTTTTTGATCAGCCGTCCTTGTTGATCCGGTGGATCAAGGCTTCCAGCACTTCTTCCGATCGCTCATTGTCCACCTGGCAGGTGCCGGCGTTCTCGTGGCCGCCGCCGCCGTATTCCAGCATCAGCGCGCCGATGTTGGTCTTCGAGCTGCGGTTCAGGATCGATTTGCCGGTGGCGAACACGGTGTTCTGATTCTTCAGACCCCACAGCACGTGGATCGAGATATTCGTGTCCGGGAACAGCGCGTAAATGATGAAGCGGTTGCCGGCGAAGATCACTTCCTCGTTGCGCAGGTCCAGCACCACCAGGTTTTTGTGGATGGTGGCGCAGCGGCGGATCTGCTCCTTGCATTTCGCCGAGTGCTCAAAGTACAGCTCCTTGCGTTCCTTCACATCCGGCATGTCCATGATCTGTTCGATCGTATGGTCCTTGCAGTAATTGATCAGGTCCATCATCAGGTTGTAGTTCGAGATGCGGAACTCGCGGAAGCGGCCCAGGCCGGTGCGCGCATCCATCAGGAAGTTCAGCAGATCCCAGCCTTCCGGATTCAGCACTTCCTGCTCGTTGAAGCGCGCGGCGTCGCCCTTGTCGACCGCCGCCATCATATCGTTCCACGACGCCGGGAAGGCCTTCAGGCCGCCATAGTAGTCGTATACCACGCGCGCTGCCGATGGCGCCTCCGGATGGATCACGTGGTTCTGGCGCTCGCCGGTGTTGCGGATGGTTTCCGACAAATGGTGGTCGAACGCGATATGCACGCCCTGCACGAACGGCAGGTTGGTCGTGATGTCGTTGTCGCTGATCGCGATCTTACCGTCCTGCATGTCCTTCGGGTGCACGAACAGGATCTCGTCAATCAAGTCCAGGTGCTTCAGCAGCACCGCACATACCAAACCATCAAAATCGCTACGGGTTACCAAGCGATACTTTTTTGCTTCTGCCATGGAGCTACCTCAGGTGGGTTGGACACCGGTAAATGATACAACTCAATCGCATCGCTGCCCACAAATAGTGACCATACGTTGCATTAAGTCACGATGATTCATACAAAAACAATGTTACTCTATATGCAATACATAGACCCATTGAGGCCCCCATGAATCTCCGTCTTGCCATCCTGGCCCTGACTGACAAGTACCAGCTATCGGCTCAACAGCATGCAGAGCTGAAACAGCTTGCCGGCCTGGGTGCGCCACCGCCCCTGCTCGCGCGCCAGCTGCAGGCCGGCATGGCCGTGCTGGGCGCCGCCTTGGGCGGACTCGGCATTCTGTTCTGGCTGGCCGCCAACTGGCAGTCGCTCTCGGGTGCGGGACGCTTCGGGCTGTTGCAAGCCGTGCTGATCGCCGCCCTGCTTGGCGCCTGGCTGCGTCCGGCGGCGCGGGTGCCGCTGTCGCTGCTCGGCTTCATGACCTGCGGCGGCCTGTTCGCCCACTTCGGCCAGACCTACCAGACCGGCGCCGATCCATGGCAACTGTTCGCGCTATGGGCGGCGCTGACCTTGCCGCTATGCCTGAACATCCGTCACGCCGCCTTGTGGACAGTGTGGGCCGCAGTGGCCTTGACCGCTGCCTGGCTGGCGTGCGCCGTCGTGCCCGGGCGCGGCGTGTTCCACAACAGCCTGGGGTCGTGGATACCCGCGATCACCCTGGCGGCGGCATTCCGCTTCGCCCCGATCGGCGCCGGACTGTGGCCTATGCGCCTGAGCATGATCTACGCAACCGCGGGCCTGTGCTGGGTCGCCCTCTACAGCCTGTTTGAAAACCGGCTTGGCGCCGCCTATCTGTTGACGCTGGCCTGTGTCGCCGCGCTGGGCTACCTGTTCAGCCTGCGCAGGATGTTTGATGTGTTCGTGCTGAGTGCGCTGGGCTTCGGCGCCAATGTGCTGCTGGTCAGCGGCCTGGCGCGCGCGATCCTGGATGATCGTCAAATGGCGACCTCGGCAATCCTGCTGACCGGCTGCATTGCGGCCGGCCTGCTGGCCGCGACCGTCAAACTGATCGTGCACCTGACGCGCACGCATACCGGGGAGCACATAGCATGAGCCGGCAACGCTTGAACGACCTGGTGCTGGCCGCCGCCGCGCGCGGCATCCTGCAACCCGACGCCACAGCCCAGCCCATGACGCGTCCATGGCCCATTGTATTGATGACAGGGCTGGGCGCCTGGCTGGCGGTCATCCCGTTCGTGGCCGTGTTGTTCCTGACGCTTGGCGACCAGTTGGAAAAAGGCGCACTTGGCTATGTGGTCGGCGCCGTCATCCTTGGCATGGCCTTGATGGTGCTGCGCAGCGGCAGCCGGTCGGAATTTATCGAGCAGCTGGGCTTTCCCGCGCTGCTGGTGGCCGGCGTTCTGCTGGCTATCGGCTTGTACCGCGACCTGCCGCCGGGCTCGGCCAGTGCCGTACTCACGCTGGTGATCATCGGCGCGGCGTGGGCCGCGCCGCAAATCTGGCTGCGTACCCTGCTGGGTGCGCTGGCTGCCGCGGCCTTTGTCGCCATGGCTGCCGGCTACCGCACCTTCGAACACGCGCAACTGCCCAACGGCCTGCACTGTGCATTGCTGGTGTGGCTGGTGGCCGTGAGCTGGTCGGACAGCCACCCCGTCTCGGGCCTCAATGCGCGCGGCGCCATCGCGCTGGACGCGATCGCATCTGGCTGGGCGGCCATGCTGTTGCTGGGATTGGCGTATAGCTCCGGAAAAACTTTCATGATCGGCGCACTGCTGGAACCTTTGCCGGGCGACAGCCTTGGCTTGACCCGCGACCCGCTGTCGCGCACGTTTTCGATCGTGCTGGCCGGCAGCGGCGCGGCATGGCTGGCCCATCGTTGGCCGGCGTGCCGCGCGCCACACATATTGCTTGCGGTCGCGCTGCTGCTCGTGCTGTCGTGGGTGATGCCACTGCTGGGCGGCGCGCTGCTGATCCTGGCGATTTGCACCACCAGCGCACGTCCGCTGCTGGCGGTGGCTGCCGCCGTATCGGCAGCATGGATCATCGGCGGCTTCTATTACCAGCTCAACATGCCGCTGGCCAGCAAAGCGCTCATCATGGCTGCGGTCGGCGCCGCTTTCGGCCTGATCGGATGGCTGAACTGGCCGCGCCGCGCAAGCGCGCCAGCACAAACGCCCGCGCGGCCGCCCAGGCTGATGGCACTGTCGCTGCTGGCGATACTGGTCGTGATCAACGGCGGCATCTGGCAAAAAGAAAACCTGATTCGCCATGGCCGCCCGGTATTTATCGAGTTGGCGCCGGTTGATCCACGTTCGCTGATGCAGGGTGATTACATGCGCCTGAACTTCCGCCTGCCGCACCTGGGCGACGCGGACCGGCGCACCAAAGTCGTCGCGAAAATCGACAGCCGGGGCGTTGCCGTCATCCAGCAGGCGGCCTCGGGCGCGCCGCTGGCGCCGGATGAAATCCTGATTGAATTGGTGAACACCGGCAGCGGGCTGCGGCCGGTCAGCGATGCCTGGTATTTCAAGGAAGGCGAAGGAAAGCGCTGGCAGCAAGCCAGATACGGCGAGTTCCGCATCGATGGCAACGGCCGCACACTGCTGGTCAATCTGCGCGGCGCCAACCTGGAAGCGCTGTAAACGCAAAAAGGCCCGCTCAATGAGCGGGCCTTCCTGACTTATAACTAGCTTGACGATAACCTACTTTCACACTGGTTGCAGCACTATCATCGGCGTAGAGTCGTTTCACGGTCCTGTTCGGGATGGGAAGGGGTGGGACCGACTTACTATGGTCATCAAGCTTTGAC
>NZ_WKJN01000024.1 GCF_009674495.1 Duganella alba
GGGCACTGCCATTGGTCGCCTCGCCACCCGCGCCACCGGCGGCGCCCCTGCCGGCATAGGCGTCGCCGCCAACGCCGCCGACACCGTAGGCATTGCCGCCCCGCGCATTGCCGCCGTCGCCGCCGACGCCGCGGCCGCCGTTGCTGGTGCCGTAGTTGAGCGCGGTGTTGCCGATGTAGCCCACCGAATTGCCCGTGACCGTGCCGATCAGCGTGCTGGTGGCGTTGGCGGTGGAAGTGTTGAACGCGTTGGTGAACGTGGAGGTGGCGGTGCCGCCGTTGTTGGCGGCCACCCCCGCCAGCGCGTTGGCGTTGGCCGCGCCGGTGCTGTTGTTATTGTCGTTCCGGTTGCTGTTGTCCAGCGTGGCGCTGGAACTGTCGTTGGCGCTGGCGCCCGCGCCGGATTGGGTGACGGCCGTTTGCGCATACGCCTGCGTACCGAAGCACAGCGCGACTGCCGCGCCGATCAAGATTTTTTTCATGGTTGCTCCTACCTTGCAAAGAAGTGAATGTGCCCGGGCGAACCCTCTCCCGGTCTCACTTCCTTCGCAAGCTTGGTGCCATCCGCGCCAAGGCCTTGTTCTGCAAGGCTTATCTTGCCGGTGGCGCGGCCGCGCCGGCGGATTTCAGCAGCGGCGCGTCACGCCGCTGTGACAACCCGGCGCTTCACTCATTCTGGCCGTCGGTGTAACTTGCGCGCGACGGCGCGCTGATCCCGTGCTTGGCCAGCAAGCGGTAGAGCGTCATGCGCGATACGCCCAGGTCACGCGCGGCCAGCGTGATGTTGCGCCCGGCGCGCAGCAGGCTGGCATCGATGGCGTCGCGCTCGGCGCGGATGCGGGCGTCGTCCAGTTGCAGCGGCGCGCGCGCCGGCGAGGCCGCGGCCAGGCCCAGATCCTGCGGCAGGATCAGGCGCCCTTCGGCCATCACCATGGCGCGGCGCACGCGGTTGATCAGCTCGCGCACATTGCCAGGCCAGTCGTGCTCGCGGATCGCCTGCGCGGCGCGGCTGCTGAAGCCCTTCACGCGCGGCGCGCGCTCGCTGGAAAAGGCATGGAAAAAATGTTCGGCCAGCGGCAGCAGGTCGTCCTTGCGCTCGCGCAGCGGCGGCACGTCCAGCGCCAGCACGTTGAGCCGGTAGTACAGGTCTTCGCGGAAGGCGCCGCGCTGCACTGCCTGCGGCAGGTTGACGTGCGAGGCGGCGATCACGCGCGCATCGACCGCGATGCTGCGCGTGCCGCCGACGCGGTAGATGGTCTTCTCCTGCAGGAAGCGCAGCAGGTTGGCCTGCAGTTCCAGCGGCAGGTCGCCGATTTCATCGAGGAAGATCGAACCGCCCTGCGCGCTTTCGATCAGGCCGCGCTTGTCGCGCGCCGCGCCGGTGAAGGCGCCGCGCTCGTGGCCGAATAATTCGGATTGAATCAGCGCTGCGGGAATCGCGCCGCAGTTGATCGGCACGAACGGCCCCTTGCGGCGCGGCGAATGCGCATGCACGGCCTGCGCCGCCAGTTCCTTGCCGCTGCCGCTCTCGCCCCAGATCAGCACCGGCGCGCTGGCCGCCGCCACCTTGACGATCTGCCGCCGCAACCGCGTGATGGCGGCGCTCTGCCCGGTCAGCGTGGCGTCGTCGTCGGCGCGCGGCCTGGCATCCTCGCTGCGCAACGCCGCCATGCCAAGCGCATGGCCCAGCGCATGGCGCAGCCGCTGGCTGTCCACCGGCCAGGTGTGATAGTCGGCGCAATGGTCGCGCAGCAGCTGGCGCCACCCGGCATGCTCCAGCAGCAGCGGCGGCAGCACGGCGATCCAGTGCGGCGACCAGTGGTCGAGCAGGAAGGCGTTGAGATCGGCGCAACTGTCCATGTCCTGCACCAGCAGCAGGCCGACGGCGCACGGCCGCGCCTTGAATTGACGGCGCGCCTCGGCCAGCGTGTCGGCCCGCGTCACGTCCCAGTCCGCCGGCAGCCCCGGCGCGCCGACGCCCACGCAGAGTATCGATTTCGTCGTCATCCCCATTGGACGGGAAATGATGTGAAAAGTTCAAGGCTTGCCCCGCTGCGGAGGCCAATATAGAATGCGCGCTACTTTTTAAGCAGGTGAATAACAACCTGTCAATAGTGCATAAAGCCTAAAACAACAACGGGATGTAGTGAGATGACTGACTTTGAATTGAAACCGGCGACGCTGCCGGGGTGGACGCAACGCGCGTCGCTGCGCGTGCTCAAGCTGTTCGGCTGGCGCATGCTGTACCGCCCGCTGCCCGGTCCGCGCGGCATCGTGGTGGTCTATCCACACACCTCCAACTGGGATTTCTTCGTCGGCCTGTTCGGCAAATGGACGCTGAACCTGCCGTTCCGCTGGCTGGCCAAGGACTCGCTGTTCAAATCGCCGCTGGGCGGCTGGTTCCGCGCGCTGGGCGGCGAGCCGGTGGACCGCAGCGCGCCGCAAGGCATGATCCGCTCGCAGGCCGAGCGCATGAACGCGGCCGACTGGTACTGGCTGGCCATCACGCCGGAAGCCTCGCGCAGCCATCGTCCCAACTGGAAGAGCGGCTTCTATCATCTGGCGATCGAGGCCAAGGTGCCACTGTGCCTGGTGTATATCGACTATCCGAACAAGACGCTGGGCGTAGTCGACCATCTGCATTTGAGCGGCGACCAGGCGGCCGACATGGCGGCCATTGCCGCCATCTACGCCGGCCACCATGGCCTGTATCCAGAAAACGAGGCGCCCATCGTGCTGCAGGAACGCCGCGTCGAGGAACGCCAGTAAGTTACGCCGTCGCCGCCAGCATCACGCCGATGGCGGCAATCGCGGCGCCGGAGACCTTCAGCGCCAGCGCCGGGCTGACGCGGCCCAGCAGATACCCACCATACACCAGCAACGCACTGGCCAACAGCAGGCCCGCCGCGCTGCTGGCCTGCGGCAGTTCGTGACCATGCGCGTTACCGTGCAGGAGCGCGAACGCGCCCACCATCACCGCGCCTGCCGCCGCCGGCAGCCGCACCGCCACCGCGATCAATACGCCCATCAGCGCCACCGTCAGCGCGATGCCGGTTTCCAGTCCCGGAATCGTCAGCCCCATCGCGCCGCTGGCCATGCCGGCCATGACCATGCCGATGAAGGTGGCCGGCAGCCATTTCGCATTTGGCTGGCGCACGCTCCATGCGCCAACCGCAAGCATCGCCAGCAGGTGATCGAGGCCGGTGAACGGATGGGCGAAACCTTGCAGGAAGCCGTGCGTATGGACGCCGGCGCCGGTGTGCGCCAGTGCGGCGGTGCTGGTGGCAGCCAAGGCCAAGGCTGCGATAGTCTTTTTCATGTGAGCTCCTAGTGTGGGGTTTGGCCCAGCAGGCCTTGTTCGCGAATGAAGTCGATTACCTTGGTGACGCCCTCGCCGCTGCGCAGGTTGGTGAAGATAAAGGGACGCGCGCCGCGCTGCTGCTTGGCGTCGCGCGCCATCACATCGAGGTCGGCGCCGACGTGCGGCGCCAGGTCGGTCTTGTTGATGATCAGCAGATCCGAGCGCGTGATGCCTGGGCCGCCCTTGCGCGGAATCTTCTCGCCGCCGGCGACGTCGATGACGTAGATGGTCAGGTCGGACAGCTCCGGGCTGAAGGTGGCGGCGAGGTTGTCGCCGCCCGATTCCACCAGGATCAGGTCCAGGTTCGGGAAGTCAGCCTGCATGCGGGCGATGGCTTCCAGGTTGATCGAAGCGTCTTCACGAATGGCGGTGTGCGGGCAGCCGCCGGTTTCCACACCCATCAGACGTTCGGCCGGCAGCGCGTCGGCGCGCAGCAGGATCTCCATGTCTTCCTTGGTGTAGATGTCGTTGGTGATGACGGCCATGTCGTACTTGTCGCGCATGCCCTTGCACAGCATTTCGCACAACGCGGTTTTGCCGGAACCTACCGGGCCGCCGATGCCCACGCGCAGAGGATTGGAGGTATTCATTTTGTGTGTGCTCTTTCAGGATCTGTATAAACGGCTGTATTGAACTTCGTGCTGCATCGACAGCAGCGACAGGCCCGGCGCCCAGTTGCACATATCGTCATCGCTGACGGTTTGCGCATGGCGGGCGGCGGCTTCGATCTCTTCGCGCAGCGACAGCAGCATGCGCTGGCCGGCCACCTGCCCCAGCGGCACGGATTTGACGCAGACCAGCACCTGATTCTCAGCCCAGGCGAACAGCATGGCCAGCAGTGCCGAGTCGTGCGGGATATTCAGGGCGGCGACGGCGCAGCTGAAGGCGGTGGGCAGCGCGACTTCCGGTTCGGATTGCAGGTGCTTCAGCATGGCGGCATCGGTAATGCCTAGTTCGGCCACCAGCTTGGTGAGCGAGTAGCCCATCTGGATGGTCTCGGCGCGGAATTCGGCGCTGTCGCGCGAGGCGATGAATTTTTCGCTCCAGTCGCTGACGGCGCACCAGTCGCGCCGCGACCAGGCTTGCATCAGGCGCCAGGTGATCGGCGCTTCCCATTGCGCCACCACTTCGTGCAGGTGGCGGACGACCCATGCGCGCGCGGTGTCGGCGTTGCGCACCGCGCCGCTTTCCAGCGCCGCCTCCAGCCCTTGCGAATAGCTGTATGCGCCAATCGGCAAGGCCGGGCTGGCGAATTGCAGCAGGTTGAGGAGCGCGGCGGCCTGCATTTATTTAGGATCGCTCGGACGGTGAATTTTCTGGCGCAGCGGGATCGGCGCCAGCGGGCCGTTGTCGTGATGATGGCCATGGCCGCCGCCATACGCGCCGGACTCCGGCTCGAACGCCGACATCTCTTCCACCACCGTGGCGCCCAGACCGGCCAGCATCTCCTTCAGCACCGCATCGGCGCGGATGCGCAGGAAGCCGTCGCCCACCTGCGCCTGCGTGTGGCGATTCCCGAGGTGGAAAGCGCAACGCAGCAGCGCATGCGCGTCGGCGCAGGTAACTTTGTAGGTCGGCTCCGGCGCGGCGACCACGCGCACCACGCGCTTGTCCTCGCCGGTCAGCAGGTCGCCGTCGCGCAGCACGGTGCCGCGCACGGTGAACACCGCTACGTCCTCGCCGTTGTCCAGCGTCGCGCGCAGGCGGCATTTTTCGCGCAGCTCATACGGCAGCACCAGCTGCGCGGCAATGATGTCGGCTTGCGGAATCTTGGTATGTAGTGTCAGCATAAAGCGGTCAGCATGGTCAGAACAGGAAATAGCGCTGCGCCATCGGCAGGACGACGGCCGGTTCACAAACCAGCAATTCGCCATTGGCGCGCACTTCGTAGGTTTCGGGATTGACATCCATCTTCGGCGCCAGGCTGTTGTGGATCATGTCCGACTTGCGCAGCGCGCGCATGCCCTTGGCCACGATCAGCGTTTTATTCAGTTTCAACGCGTCGCCGATGCCGGCGTCATACGCTGCCTGCGACACGAAGGTGAACGACTTCTTCAAGCCGCCGCCGAAAGAGCCGAACATCGGCCGGTAATGCACCGGCTGCGGCGTCGGAATCGAGGCGTTCGGATCGCCCATCAGCGCGGCGGCGATCATGCCGCCTTTTAAAATCATCTGCGGCTTGACGCCGAAGAAGGCCGGCTTCCACAACACGATGTCGGCGATCTTGCCCACCTCCAGCGAACCGACGGCATGCGCAATGCCGTGCGTGATGGCCGGGTTGATGGTGTACTTGGCGATATAGCGCTTGACGCGGAAGTTATCGTTGCGCGACGAATCCGGCGCCAGCGGTCCGCGCTGCACCTTCATCTTGTGCGCCGTCTGCCAGGTGCGCATCACCACTTCGCCGACGCGGCCCATGGCCTGCGAGTCGGACGACATCATCGAAATCGCGCCGATGTCGTGCAGGATGTCCTCGGCCGCGATGGTCTCGCGGCGGATGCGCGATTCGGCAAACGCCACGTCCTCGGTGATGGCGGCATCCAGGTGATGGCAGACCATCAGCATATCCAGATGCTCGTCCAGCGTATTGACCGTGTACGGCCGCGTGGGATTGGTCGACGACGGCAGCACGTTCGATTCGCCCACCGCCGCGATGATGTCCGGCGCATGGCCGCCGCCCGCGCCTTCGGTGTGGAAGGTGTGGATGGTGCGGTCCTTGAACGCGGCCAGCGTGTCGGCCAGATAGCCGCCTTCGTTCAGCGTGTCGCTGTGGATGGCGACCTGGATGTCCATCCTGTCCGCCACCGACAGGCAGTTGTCGATGGCGGCCGGCGTGCTGCCCCAGTCCTCGTGCAGTTTGAGGCCAATGGCGCCGGCCAGCACCTGCTCTTCCAGCGGCGCCGGCAGGCTGACATTGCCCTTGCCGAGAAAGCCCAGGTTCATCGGGAACGCATCGGCCGCCTGCAGCATCGAATGCAGATGCCACGGCCCCGGCGTGCAGGTGGTGGCCGAGGTGCCGGCCGATGGCCCGGTGCCGCCGCCGATCATGGTGGTCACGCCGCTCATCAGCGCTTCCTCGATCTGCTGCGGGCAGATGAAGTGGATGTGCGTGTCGACGCCGCCGGCGGTGACGATCATGCCCTCGCCCGCGATGATCTCGGTGGCGCCGCCGATGGCCATGGTCACATCGGGCTGGATATCCGGATTGCCGGCCTTGCCGATGCCGGCGATCACGCCGTTCTTCAAACCGATATCGGCCTTGACGATGCCCCAGTGGTCGATGATCACCGCGTTGGTGATCACCGTGTCCATCACGTCGGCGGCCACGCGCTGCGACTGGCCCATGCCGTCGCGGATCACTTTGCCGCCGCCGAATTTCACTTCCTCGCCGTAGGTGGCGTAGTCCTTTTCGATTTCGATAAACAGTTCGGTGTCCGCCAGCCGGATGCGGTCACCTGTGGTCGGACCAAACATCTCCGCGTAAGCGCGGCGCGAGATTGTAGCCATGAGAGCCTTTTAGCTTTTTGGTGGTTTGGAGTCCAGCTTGCCCATTACTTTCCCGTTGAAGCCATAGACTTCCTGGTCGCCGTCCAGCTGCACCAGTTCCACGGTGCGCTGCTGGCCCGGCTCGAAGCGCACGGCGGTGCCGGCCGCGATGTTCAGGCGCTTGCCGTAGGCCTTCCAGCGTTCCAGCTTGAGCACGGAATTGACTTCAAAAAAATGGAAATGCGAGCCGATCTGCACCGGGCGGTCGCCCTGGTTGGTGACGACGACGGTGACCGTTTCGCGGCCCACGTTCAGACCGATCTCACCCTCTTCAAGCTTGTATTCACCTGGGATCATGATGAACTCCTTATGGGATGGGGTTGTGGACAGTCACAAGCTTGCTCCCATCCGGGAACGTCGCTTCGACCTGGATGTCGGGGATCATTTCGGGGATACCCTCCATGACGTCGGCGCGCGTGAGTATGCGCGTGCCGTCGGACATCAGTTGGGCGACAGTTTTGCCGTCGCGGGCACCTTCCATGATGGCGCAGGTAATCAGCGCCACCGCTTCCGGGTAATTCAACTTCAAGCCGCGTGCAAGGCGGCGTTCCGCCACAATGCCTGCGGTAAAAATCAACAGCTTGTCTTTTTCGCGTGGAGTCAGGTCCATGTCGTTGTGCTCTTTCTGCTCTTTCAGGTTTGCCAGATGCGCGGCGTGACGGCCGCGCGTTCCAGCAGATGCGGGCGCAGGCGGCGCCACACGGCCAGCATCAGGCGGCGCGCGGTTTCGCTGTCGTCGCCCAGATGGCGCGCCACCAGCACCCCTTTGGTTTGCGTAACGCCGAAAACATGCGCGCCGTCGGCGGCGATGTCGGCACGAATATCATTCAGCACGGCGGCCGGCAGCGGCTTGCCGGCCGCCGTCAGCGTGGCGCACACGGTATGGCCGTTCAGCGCCAGCGGGCTGTCCAGGCGGCCGCCGACCATGTCGCCCTGCTCCCACCAGATCAAGCGGCCCTCGCGGCGGATGCTGCTGCGCTGGCGGATGCGGCCGGTGCGGAACAGCTCGCCCGAGCCGCGCCGGCCCATGCACAGGATTTCGCAGCCGAGGAAGGTGGCGCCGGCGGCCAGTTCCACGTGCTGCTCCAGCACCACGTTAGCGGTATCAAAGAAGATCGTTTCCTGCGGCAGCCATTCCAGCGCGGCGCCCTCGTTGACATGCAGGTGCACCGCCTGGCGCGACTGTTTGCCGTTGGCCTGATACCACTTGGCCGCGCCCGGCGTGGTGATGAAGGCATGCGCCTGCGTGCCGACGCCGATGTCGATTTCCAGCTGGTCGCCGCCGACCACGCCGCCCGGCGGGTGGACGATGATGGCCTGGCAGACCTTCTGATCCTCCGGGTAAAGCGCCTTCTGCACGCGCAGCGGGCCGTAGTGGATTTTGTTCAGCAGCCGCGTAGTGCCGGCGTCATCCGCAAAACCGAGCGTGAGGCTGGCCTGCCAGGCAGTGGTGCCGGCGCCAAGGTCACGCGATGCGGTGCAGTCAGGCATATAAAAAGGAGGATGAAATAATGTACTGTCCTATGCAATCGTCATGCCAGCTCTTAGCCTCCCTGCCAGACCAAGCACGCACCGTTATGCGGCGCATTGCACCAAATAAGTGCAACCGTTGTAAAAAGTTCCCTCTGGAAAATATATTTCGCGATTTCTACGCCGGCAAAAGCTTGGCCTCACGCTACAAAAGCAGCTTTTTCATTGTTGGGGAATAATAGATTTCATTGAATAACAGAAACTAAAGTTGCCAGGTTTGAACTGGGAGGTCCGTCATGAAAAACAAATTCCTTACGCGCGCGATCGTCGCCGCAGCATTGCTGCCGATGCTGGGCGTCGCGGCCGTCTACAACAACGGCTCCAAGACCACCACCTTCGACGTGACGCTCAAAATCATCGCCGACTGCACCATCGCCGCCAACGGCCTGGACTTCGGCCAGACGCAAGGAGTGCTGGCCACCAACGTCAGCATTAACACCACGCTGCAGGTCACCTGCACCAACACCACACCCTATAACATCGGTCTGAACGCGGGAACCGGCACCGGCTCCACCACGGCGGCGCGCGTGATGACCGGCACCAGCGGCAACAGCAGCACCGTCTCGTTTAATCTGTACCAGGCTGCGGGCAACACCATCTGGGGCAATACACAGGGCACCGACACCAAGTCCGGCGTCGGCTCCGGCGTCGCGGTATCGCATACGGTGTACGGCGTGGTGCCGGCGCAAGCGACGCCGCAACCGGACACCTACAAATCGACCATCACCGCGACCGTGTATTTCTGATTCTTGATGCGGACGCAAGGGAGCTTTGAGCCGCGCCCTATTGGTATGCAATCGTGCGGTCCCCATACTGTCTGCTTCTCGTATTGAATCTGGGAGCAGCACATGAAAGTATTCGTCACCGGCGCCGCCGGTTTTATCGGCAGCTCGATCGCCGCGGGCCTGGTCAAGGCCGGCCATGAAGTGCTTGGCCTGGTGCGCAAGCCGGAACAGCTGGAGGAAGTGAAGAAGATCGGCGTCACCGGCGTTCTGGGGTCGCTGACCGACCGCGATCTGCTGATCGCCCAGGCGCAATCGGCCGACGCCGTCATCAACGCCGCCAGCAGCGACAACCGCGCGGCGGTGGAAGCCTTCATCGATGCGCTGGCCGGCAGCGGCAAGGTGTTCCTGCATACCAGCGGTTCGAGCATCGTCGGCGATGCGTCGGGCGGCGAAGGCACCGACAAGATCTATTACGAAGACAAGCTGCCCGCGCCCACTGAAGACAAGGCCGCGCGCGTCGCCATCGACAACCTGGTGCTGGATGCCGCCAACAAGGGCGTGCGCTCGGCGGTGCTGTGCAATACCCTGATCTATGGCCACGGCGCGCTGCCGCGCGACTCGGTGCAGCTGCCACGCTTGCTGAAACAGGCGCGCAAGAGCGGCATCGTGCGCCACGTCGGCCCTGGCCGCAACATCTGGTCGAACACCCACATCGACGACGTGGTGGACCTGTACCTGCTGGCGTTGGAAAAGACCGAAGCCGGCACGTTCTACTTTGTGGAAAGCGGCGAAGCCTCGTTCGGCGAAATGAGCAGCGCGATCGCCAAGGCGCTCAACCTGGGCCCGGCCCAGGACTGGCCGCTGGAACAGGCCAAGGAAGAATGGGGCTACGAGATGGCCTCGTATGGCCTGGGTTCCAACAGCCGCGTGCGCGGCGAGCGCGCCCGCAAACTGGGCTGGCAGCCGCATCGTCCGCCAGTGCTGGACTGGATCGCCGGCGACATGCTGCGCGGCTGACGCTAGCGGATCGGCGTGTAGGTCAGTCCGAACATCTGGGCATATTCGGCCAACGGCGGCAGGCCTATGCTGCGCCGCCGTTGGTCGACATGGGCCTCATCCTCGATCGGAAAAAATTTCAACGGCTTACCGGACAGCTGCGAACCGTATAGCTGCGGCTTGCCGTCGAAGACGCGGACGCGGTCTTCCAGCAGCGCCAGGTCGTCGCCCCGGGCGTCGCCGCGCTTGACCGCGTCGCGCAACAGCGGCAGGTATTTACGCTGGGTGTCATTGTCCGCGTGCTGCACCACCAGGAAAGCGGTCTGCGACGCCGCGCCGGCGAAACGCAATCCTGGCCAGCCGAAGGCATCGATGATCTCCGCCAGACGTTTGGTATTGGCGACGTCGATTGCGGTTTGCTGCTTCCATTCATCTGGCGTCAGGTCGCCGTTGCCCGCACGGCCGCGATATAACTGGTCGGTCGCGCCCATCGCTTCCAGGTCCCGCACCGCCTTGGCACGTTCAGCGCTGATGGCAGCACTGCTTAGCACGACGTCCTCGCCGAACAGGATGAAGGATTGGCCGCCGTCCGGAATCACTCGCGCTTGCACATTGCCCGTCAAATGCTGGCTTGTCTTGTCGTTCTCCGCATGATTGGCTTTGGCGCTGATCCCGGTTTTGGCGCCGATGGCAAAAATCATTCCGCCGACAGGTTTGCCGTCGGCATAGAAAGACACCGTGGTCTGTGACAGGCCGTCCTCCGCCCGCGCGGACAGCACAACACTGGCCAGGGCGCCGATGAGCAGGATGCGTGGATACCGCGTCATTGCGCCTCTTGTGTTGGCGCCGGCGCCGGCTGCGGCGCCGCTTTGGCGTTCAGGCTGTTGATCACGCCCGCCGGCACTTCGACCGGCTTGCCGTTGACCGTCACCTTGCCGTCCTTGATCTCGATGACGGTGCGCAACTCGTCCTGCTCCACCACGCCGTAGCCGCCGCTGACGGTCCTGCCGACCACCATGCTGACGACGGAATCAGTGCCTGCATCGATCTGTTTGGCGGCATCCGGCGCCGCCGGATTGATGGTCCTGGTGATGAAGGCGCGCGATGCGTCACGCACCAGCGCCACCGGCAGCCGCACCTCAATGCGGCCGACCAGTTTCTTCAGCAGCGCCGACAGATCCTTGAAGTCCGCCTCCACCACTTTCTGGAAGCCGATGCGGCCCTTCAGCGAAGCCGTGTTACCGTGATAGCCGATGCTGATGTTGTCGATGAACAGCGTGGCGCCGGCAATGGCGACGCGCTTGCCGAAGTCCTGCAGCGCTTTCAGCAACTGCTCCCGCTCTTCCGCCGCTTCCAGCTTCTTGCCTTGCTGTTCGCGCCACTGCTTGCCCAGTTCCGCCACCGCCTTGACCGGCACATTGGTCAGGCGGAAGGCGGAGTTGACGTGCTCCACACGCTCATTGCCGAACACGATGGCCTTGATCGAGCTGCCGTAGATGATCTCGGCCATCGCGCCACGGCGCCGGACATCCGACTTCGCCTCGATATCCTCGAAGCGCATCGTCTCCTTGAGTTCCGTGTCGCCGGCCGGCGCATCGCGCATGACGATGCTGCCGATCTTGAGGACGGCGGTGCCGTAAGTCACTTCGTCGGCGCCGGTCTGCTGCTTGCTGATCATGTTCATGTTCAGCAAGCTCACCGACATGTCCGGACGCGAGATCACCAGCGACGGCCACACGGTGGTACTGGTGGTTGCTCGGCCGCTCTTGTCGACATTGACCTTCGAGACCAGTTCAGTCCAGGTGAAATCGGTGCCGTTATCCTGCTTGTAGGCATACGGCGCCAGTCTGGCGACGTAATTGACCTGCCCCTTGACACCGCCCGCCACGCGCGTCATCGGCAGCGGACGCTCGGTGCCGAAGATCTCCTGCAGCTTGGGGCGCAGCTCCGGCGAAAACTGGAATTTGGAATAGGCTTCGAGGCGCTTGCCGGGCGTGCGTTCCTTGCCCAGCACCGCCTGGACCTCCTTGGCGGCATCGCCCAGCGTGATGATGGTCTCTTGCTTGAGGAAGTGGGCTGGCGCCGCGTCCTGGGCGTGGGAAGGAGTGGCCAGCAGGCCGCCAGCCAGTGTGACTGCGAGGAGTGTCTGTTTCAAGGTGCGCGCCGGAGAAGTGGAAGGTGTAGCATTTTACCCAACCATACCCTCCGGAAATACACGCATTGTCACTCCAGATCGGGATACGGACTCTTGCCGCCGTCCGCGATGAACTGGTCGATGCGCGCCTCCAGCACCGGCAGCGGCACCGAGCCCAGTTGCAGCACGGTGTCGTGGAAGGCGCGGATGTCGAACTTCTGGCCCAGCGCCTTTTCCGCCTTGTGGCGCGCGTTGATGATGCTCATCTCGCCCAGGTAATAGGACAGCGCCTGCCCCGGCCACGAAATGTAGCGGTCCACTTCCGTTTCGATCTCGTGATCGGACAGCGCGGTGTTTTCATGCAGATAGTCCTGCGCCTGCTTGCGCGTCCAGCCCTTGCTGTGGATGCCGGTATCGACCACCAGGCGCGATGCCCGCCAGGCCTGGTAACTGAGCATGCCGAAGGTTTCATACGGCGTTTCGTACATGCCCATCTCGGCGCCCAGGCGCTCGGTGTACAGCGCCCAGCCCTCGCCATAGGCCGAGATGTAGGCGTTGCGGAATGGCGGACGGCCCTTCTGCTCCATCGCGATCGGCATCTGGAAGGCGTGGCCCGGCGCCGATTCGTGCAGCGTCAGCGCCGGCATGCTGTACAGCGCGCGCGCCGGCAGGTTGTAGGTGTTGACCAGGTAGACGCCGGGACCGCCGCGGCCGGAGGTGTAGAACGGCGCCTGGTCGTCCGGCACCGGGATCACCGCGAAGCGGCGGCGCGGCAGGTAGCCGAAGTACTGCGACACCTTGCCGTCGAACTTCTTGGCCACCCACGCGGAGCGCATCAGCAGCTCTTCCGGCGTCTTGGCGTAGAACTGCGGATCGGTGCGCAGGAAGTGCAGGAAGGCCGGCAGGTCGCCCTTGAAGCCGACCTGCTTGATCACGTCCTGCATCTCGTTGCGTATCTTGGCCATTTCATCGAGACCGACCTGGTGGATCTGGTCCGCGCTCATCGAGGTGGTGGTGAATTCGACGATCTTCGACTGGTAGTAGGCTTTACCGTCCGGCAGCGTCTCCGCCGCCAGCTCTTCGCGCGCCTTGGGCACGTATTCTTCGCGCATGAATTTCAACAGCGTCTGGTGCGCCGGGATCACGACAGTCTGGATCACCTTGACCGCCTGCGCGCGCAGCTCTTCCTGGCGCGCGGCCGGCATCGCAGCCGGCATGGTCTTGAACGGCAGGTAGAACACCGTGTCCTGCGGCGTCTTCGCCTCGGTCACCGAGGTGATGGAACCGTCGCGGCCCACCAGCGTGACCTTCGGCGGCGTGAAGCCGCGCGCCAGGCCGGCGCGCATGTTGACGATTTCCTCGTTGAAGTAGCGCGGCACATCGGCCAGCTGCTTCAGGTAATCGCGGAATTCGGCGTCCTTGGTCATCGGACGGCGCGCGGTGCCGGCCATGTTGGACCAGAAGGCGGTATCGGCGTTCAGCGGCTTTTCATATTCCTTGAACTGCTGGGCGGCGATGAAGGCGGCGATCTGCGCCTTGTAGACCTGGTAGTTGATGCGCTCGGGCGCCGACAGCTTCGCTTCCTTGATGCCGTCCAGCTTCTTCATCACGCCCTGCCAATAGGCGGTGCGGCTGTTCTGGGTGGCGACGTCGATCTGCGGCAGCGATGGCGAGACGCCGCTGTCGTCGTCGTCCTCGCCGTCTTCCTGCTTCTGGCTCAAACGCCATTTCCATTCCTGGGTGTAGATGGCCTTGAACTGGGCGTCCGACGGACCGGCCTTGACAACCGAGCCAGCACTGGCGGCGCCGGCCGCATTCAGACACAACAGCATGCATGCACCGGCGATGGCGGTGCTGAACTTCTTTTCCATAAGACTCCAGGTAGATTACATGGTCAACAGATTGCGGCGCTCGCGCAGCAGCGCGGTAAAGCCTTCGGCGTTCAGCGGACGGCTGAAGAAATAGCCCTGCATCTCGTCGCAACCGCGTTCGGTCAGGAACTGCACCTGCTCGCGCGTTTCCACGCCTTCGGCGATCACCCGCATGTTCAGGTTGTGCGCCAGCGAGATGACCGACAGCGCGATCGCCGCGTCGTCGCTGTTGGTGGTGACGTCGTCGACGAAGGACTTGTCGATCTTCAGCACGTCGATCGGGAAGCGCTTGAGGTAACTCAGGCTGGAATAGCCGGTGCCGAAGTCGTCCAGCGAGATGCTGACGCCGATGTCCTTCAGGCGGCGCAGCGCCGCCACCGCCTTGTTCGGATCGCCCATCACCGTGCCTTCGGTGATTTCCAGGCCCAGGTACTCGGCCGCCACGTCGAACTTGCGCAGCGTGCTTTCCACATACGGCACCGTGGCGTCGTTGGCGAACTGCCCCGCCGCCAGGTTGACCGCCACCTTGATCTTGCCCAGGCCCTGGTCGTGCCACACCTTCATCTGCGCGCACACGCTTTCCAGCACCCACTCGCCGATCGAATTGACCAGGCCATATTCCTCCGCCAGCGGGATGAAGCGGTTCGGCGGCACCTTGCCCAGCACCGCGTTATCCCAGCGCAGCAGCGCCTCGGCGCCGACCATGGCGCCGGTCTTCAGGCAGACCTGCGGCTGGTAGTGCACCTCGAATTCGTCGCGCGCGATGGCGCCACGCAGCTGGCCCTGGATCGCCAGCTTGTCGCGGATTTCCGCGTCCATGCGTTCGGTGAACAGGGCGTAGTTGTCGCGGCCGATTTCCTTGGCGCGGAACAGCGCCGTGTCGGCGTTGCGCACCAGTTCATCGAAGCTGTCGCCATCGGTCAGGCTGACCGCGATGCCGATGCTGGACGTGACCGTGATCTGCTGGCCGTCGATCACCAGTTCCTTGCGCAGCCCGGCCAGGATCTGCTGCGCCATCACCATGGTGGCGCTCAGTTGCGCATCGTCGGCAACGATGATCTGGAATTCGTCACCGCCCTGGCGGGTGACGATGTCGCCCTCGCGCACGGTTTCGCACAGGTATTTGGCCACCACCTGCAAGGCCTTGTCGCCCATGTCGTGGCCATACGAATCGTTGATGCTCTTGAAGCGGTCCAGGTCCAGGCACATGACCGACACGCAGCGGCCTTCGCGGCGCGCCGTGTTCAGCGTCTGCGAAAAGCGCTCGCGCGCCAGCAGGCGGTTCGGCAGCCCGGTCAGCGCATCGTGATTGGAGAGGAAATCGATCAGGTGCTGCTCGGCCTTGCGCTCGGTGATGTCCATGAACACCGCCACGTGGTTGATCACGTGGCCGTCGGCGTCGCGCACCACGGAGGCGCTCAACAGGCCTGGATAGGTTTCACCATTCTTGCGGCGCGCCAGGATCTCGCCCGACCAGTGCCCCTTGGTGATGACCGACTGCACCAGCGCATCGAACGAGCCGGGGTCCAGTTCGCCGGCGTGCAGCAGCCCGACGTTCTGGCCCAGCACTTCCTTGGCGGTGTAGCCGGAAATCTGCGTGAAGGCGGGATTGGTGGCAACGATGCGCGCCTCGCGGTCGGTGACCACGATCGCATCCTGGGTCGCCTCGAACACCTGGCTGGCCAGACGCAGGAACTCCTCGTTGGCGCGGCGCTGCTCGACT
Organism: Duganella alba; assembly: GCF_009674495.1. Classification (GTDB taxonomy): domain Bacteria; phylum Pseudomonadota; class Gammaproteobacteria; order Burkholderiales; family Burkholderiaceae_D; genus Rugamonas; species Rugamonas alba. The sequence goes on from NZ_WKJN01000024.1 coordinate 15,886, forward strand.
TCCTTGGCCAGTTCGGCGGTGCGTTCGGCCACGCGCTGTTCCAGCAGCGCGCGCTCCTCGGCCAGCGCCTTCTGCGCGCGGCCCAGGCGCACGTGGGCGTCGGTACGGGCCAGGATTTCCTCGGCCTGGAACGGCTTGGCGACAAAGTCGACCGCGCCCAGTTCGAAGCCGCGTACCTTGTCGTCGGTATCGTGCTGGGCGGAGAGGAAGATCACCGGCACCTGGTTCAGTTCCGGATTGGCCTTCAGGCGGCGGCACACCTCGAAGCCGTCGATGCCGGGCATGCGCACGTCGAGCAGGATCAGCTCCGGCGGCCGCGATTGCGCGGTCCATAGCGCCAGCTCGCCGTTGGGCGCCTGGCGCACGTAGTAGCCGGCCTCGGTCAGCAGGTCGCTCAGCAGCTTGAGCGAGGCCGGCGTGTCTTCCACGATCAGCACTTCGCCCTTGGTGTGTTGTTCCGACAAATCCCGATGCATGTAAAGTCTCTCGCCTGATTTAGCTGCTACGTTTCATTATCATATACTGGTCAGGCCGCAGGCTCCAGTTCATTACCCGCCTCGTCCAGCAGCGCACACAGCTGCGGATACTGGTGCAGCTGCACCATGTGCGCGATGCGCTCGGCCACATCGGCCAGCGCCGGCGGCAGAGGCTCCAGCAGCATGGCCACGCGCGCCAGATTCAGCTCCTGCACGGCGGTCTTCAGGTCGCTGCGCAGCTCCGGATCGAGACGCCGCAGGTCGTCGCGGTTCAGCGGCTCGGGCGGCGCCTGGCGCGCGGCGGCGCGGTGGCGGCGCACGAACTGCAAATTCAGCTGCTGCTCCAGCACTGCGTACAACTGGTCCTGCTCGACCGGCTTGCGCAGGAATTCGTCGGCGCCGGCGCCCAGCGCCTCCTCGCGCTCCTCGGCGAAGGCGGACGCGGTCAGCATCACGATGCTCGGCTGCGGGCCTTCGTGGTTGGCGCGGATCTGGCGCGTGGCGCTGATGCCGTCCAGCGCCGGCATGCGCCAGTCCATGAACACCAGGTCCGGCTGCCACACGTCGACCATGGCCAGCGCCTGCACGCCGTCACCGACCACGGCGACGTCGAAGCCCAGCGGCTTGAGCAGGCTTTCCATCAGCGCCCCGCCATCGGCGTTATCGTCCGCCACCAGGATGCGGCGGCGCTGCTGCGGTTCCAGCACGGCCACTTCGTCCTGGTCGATGACCGGCGCTTCGTCGGCCACCTGCACGGCGACCGTGAAGTAGAAGGTCGAGCCATGGCCCGGCGTGGAGTGCAGCGCCAGCGTGCCGCCCATCAGCTGCACGAATTCGCGCGAAATGGTCAGGCCCAGGCCCGTGCCCTCCTTCGCGCCCGGGCCTTCGGCCTGGATGAACGGTTCGAAGATGCGCAGCTGGTCTTCCTCGGCGATGCCGGGGCCGTCGTCGATGACGGCGAAGGCCAGCTCGCAATGGCCGTTGCGCGACACGCCGCGCACCTTCAGCGTGACCTTGCCCTGCGCGGTGAACTTGACCGCGTTCGACATCAGGTTCAGCAGCACCTGGCGCAGCTTGGTGCCGTCCACGCGCGCGCTGACCGGCAGGCCGAGGCAGTCGAGCACCAGCTCGACGCCGGTCTGCACCGCGCGCATGCTGACCATGTCCATCACTTCCTGCAGCATGTCGTTGACGTGGACCACCTCGGTTTGCAGCACGGCGCGGCCGGCCTCGATCTTGGACAGCTCCAGGATGTCGTTAATCAGCGTCAGCAAGTGCTGGCCGGAGCGGTGGATGATGGCCAGGTTGCGCTTTTCTTCCGGCAGCATGTTCTTCGAGTCGGCCATCAGGCGCGAGAAGCCGATCACCGAATTGAGCGGCGTGCGCAGCTCGTGGCTCATATTGGCCAGGAAGGTGCTCTTGGCGCGGTTGGCCGCCTGCGCCTGGCGCACCGCCACCGACAGCGCATTGGTGCGCTCGGCAACCAGCTCCTCCAGGTGGACGCGGTGGCGCACCAGCTCCTGCTCGGCCGTGCGGCTGGCCGTCACGTCGTAGTTGACGCCGACCATGCGCATCGCGTGGCCCTGGCCGTCGCGGAAGGTCATGCCGTCCGCCTTCAGGTGGTGGACGGAGCCATCGGGCCAGATCAGGCGGTACTCGATGTCGAATTCGGCGGCGCCGTTGAGCGCCTGCTGCAACAGCATCTCGGTCGGAATGGCGTCGTCCGGGTGCACCATGCTGCGCCAGGTCTGGAACGGATTGTCCAGCTTCTCGCCCTCCATGCCGTGCAGGCGGTACATCTGTTCGTCCCACACCATCTGGCCGGTGACGATGTTCCAGTCCCAGATGCCGATGGCGGCCGCGCTGGAGGCGATCTGCAGGCGCTCCTCGCTGGCGTGCATGGCGACGTAGCGGCTTTCCATCAGCCGCACCATGTCGCGGATGGAGGCGTTCAGCGTGCGCAGTTCGCCGGTGTACCAGTCGCGCGGCGGCGCGGCGCCGGAATTCTGGCCGGCCTTGACGCTGGCGGCGTAGCGTTCGATATTGGTCAGCGGTTTGAGGATCAGTTGCCACAGCAGCAGGTAGAGGCTCAGCACCAGCGTCACGTCCAGCACGAAAATCAGGCCGGCGATGGTGTACAGGCGCTGCCGCAATTGCTCGATCAGCACCGCCGGCGAAGCGTACACGGTGATGGTGCCGATGTTCTGGCCGCCGGCGACGATGGGCCGCTGCTCGGACAGCAGTTCGGGATCGGACGGCAGCCGCTCGGCCGGCACCAATTGCGCCTCTTCGTTGCGGCTCAGGATGAAGGGACGGGTGCTGGCCGCCGGCGCCACCGCGCTGGCGTACAGGTCGCGGTTGCTCAAGCCGCTCTTCATGATGGTGACGATCTGGGTTTCGTCGAAGTTCCAGGCCGGCAGCGCCACGGCGGCGGCCAGCTCGTCGGCGCTGTTGGCCAGCGTCTTGCGCAGCTGCTCCCAGCGCTGCGCCCGTTCCACCTGATAAAAGTACAGCGCAAACGTGGTCAACACCAGCGTGACCACGGCGGTCAGCGTCACGCTGACAAAAACGGCGATCGATACTTTTCCTATACGGCGCGCAAGTCGAACCAACATCGGCAAACCATTCTTCGGGGTTAATCTGCGTTGTAACGACTTAGATCATAGGTTCAATCCAGCGTGAAGTCCATGCATATTTGCGCCTAAGCAACATCCTTAACGTTATGTAATTGATCCCATGCATTGGCGGTGCTCAGGAACAGCTTGCCGTTCAGTTGCGGCAGCAGCGTACTATTACGTAGACGATCCATCACCGGCCCCTTCACCTCGGCCAGATGCAGGCCGATGCCGCGCCGCTTGAGGCTCTGGTTCAGCTCCGCCAGCGCCATCAGGGCGGTGGTGTCGATCGAGCTGACCGCCGACATCACCAGCAGCAGCTGGCGCGCGCTCTGGTGCGTGGCCAGTTCGCATTCGATGCGCCCGGTGACCGCCTCCACATTGCCGAAGAACAGATTGGCGTCGATGCGCAGCGCCAGCAGTTCCGGCTGCGTCTCGGCCGGATAGCGTTCGATATTGCGGAAATGCTCGCTGCCGGCGATGCGACCCAGCACTGCGATGTGCGGCCGGCTGGCGCGCCAGATCAGGGTGCCCATCGACAGCGCGACGCCAATCACCACGCCCGCCTCCACGCCCATGACCAGCACGCCGAGACAGGTGGCGCCCCAGGCCAGCGCATCGCCGCGGTCGTACCGCCAGGCGGTGCGCAGGATGCCCAGTTCCAGCATGCCCAGCACGGCGACGATGATGGTGGCGGCCAGCGTCGGCAGCGGCAACAGCGCCAGCCAGCCGGTGGGCGCGATCAGCGCGCAGGCCAGCAGCATGGCGGTGATCAGACTGGCCAGCGGCGTGTTGGCGCCGGCCGCGAAGTTGACGGCGGAGCGCGACAGGCTGCCGGTCACCGGGAAGCCGCCGGACAAGGCACTGGCCACGTTGGCCGCGCCCAGGCCGATCAGTTCGTGGTTGCTGACCAGCTTCTCATTGCGCTTGAGCGCCAGCGACTGCGCCGCCGACATCGACATCAGGAACACGATGAAGCCGATCAGCAGGCCCGGTTGCAGCAAGGCGCGCCAGTGCGCGCTGGACGACGCCAGGTTCAGGTGCGGCAGGCCGGCCGGCACGGCGCCGGTGGTACGCACGCCCATCTCTGCCAAACCGGTGAACGCCATCAGCCCGATGCCGCCCAGGACCACCAGCATCGGCGCCAGCTTGGCGCAGACGTCGGCCGCCACCGGCGACAGGCCGCAGCGCTTCAGCACCCCGGCCAGATACTGGCGCGCCAGCACCAGCAACAGCAGCGAACCGACGCCCAGCGCGGCGCTGGGCAGGTGCGCGTGCGGCAGCTCCGCTCCCAGCAAGGTGTGAATCTGATCGTAGGCGATGACCAGCGCCGAACCGACGGTAAAGCCGCTCATCACCGGGCGGGAAAAGAAGTTGGCCAGAAAACCCATGCGCAGCAGGCCGCACAGCAGCAGCACGCCGCCCGACACCAGCGCCAGCTGCGCCGCCAGCACGCCGGCCAGCGCCGACCCCGGCGCCGCCAGCGGACCGATGACGGCGGCCGTCATCAGCGAAATGATCGCCATCGGCCCGACCGACTGCGTCATGCTGCTGCCGAACAGGGCGTAGACGATGGGCGGCAGGATGCTGGCGTAAATGCCGACCACCGGCGACAGCCCCGCCACCAGGGCATACGCCATGCCCTGCGGGATCATCATCATCGCCACCACCAGCCCGGCGCTGACGTCGCCCGGAAGTTGGTCACGCCGGTAGTGCTTCAGCCATTGCAGCATCGTCGTTCCACTGTACAGAAAGACGCCAGTTTACCTTAAATGCGTTTACCGAATTAGCTCATTCGATAACCGCATAACGATAGTTGCAAATTTTAAAACACTCATCTATTGTGTTGTCATGCAGGCCTTATGCGCCCGCGGAGGAAACATAGCATAGCTCGGCCGGCACTTTAAGGGCGAGCACGGTACCTTTGCCAGGCGCGCTGGTCACTTCCAGAACCGTGCCGACGCGCTTGGCGCGTTCATGCATGCCGACCATGCCGAAATGTCCCCCGTGCATACGGCGACGCAATTGGGCGTCGTCAATTCCGCAACCGTCATCGACCACACTCAGCGACAATCCGTCCCGCAGGTAGTCGAGCCTCGCCGTGATCTGGCTGGCGTGTCCATGACGGAAGGCGTTGGTCAGCGCCTCCTGCGCGATGGCACACAGCTCTTCCTGCACCGGCGGTGCCAGCCGACGCGGTGTACCGGTCGACACCAGATTGAAGGCGACGCCTTCATGCTGTGCGGCCATGGCGTTGCCGCAGCCTTCGATTTGTTCCTGGAGATCGCGTCCGCTTCGAAGTTGCTGCACTTGATCGCGGCCTTCGTTAATCGCCTGCTCAGCCTGCGTAAGTATCGATTCGAGCTTGATGCGTGGCTCGCTGTCCTCGGGCAGCTTGGTCAGCACCGTGTAGACGCGCAGTATCAGCGCCTGCACGCTTTGCAGGAAAGTGTCGTGCAAGGTGCGGGCGATGCGCACGCGCTCGTCCATGCGCACTTCCAGCTGACGCGCGATGGCCGCTGTCGCCTTGCTCAACCGATAGCGGTACAAGCCATACACCGCCAGGATCGCGGCAAGCACGCACATCAGTTGAAACCACCAGGTTTGCACGACGGTCGGCGCGATCTCCAGCTGCAGCGTGGCCACTGACGTGCCGGCCAGGCCATCCTCATTGACGGCGCGCACGCTGAATGTATAACGGCCCGGCCCCACATTGGTGTAATAGGCGGCGCGACGGCTCCCCGCGTCCTGCCATTGCGGATCGACGCCGTCGAGCCGGTACTGGAAGCGCATGGCTTCCGGCTTGCGCAGGCTTGGCGCCGTATATTGGATGTTGAAGCTGCGCGTGTCCGGCGGCAGGCGCAACGGCGATGTTGCCGGATAGGAGCGGTTGTCGACATTGACGCGCAGCAGTTGCGCCACCGGCCTGACAGGGTTGGGCCGCAGCTTGGCCGTATCAAGCCGCACCAGGCCTCCGCTGCCGCGCAGCCATAGCACGCCGCCGCCCATGTCGTACACGGACGGCTGACGATTATCCAGCGTTGCCTGGCCGGGATAGCCTTCCTGCGAATCGATCAGTTCGTACACCAGCGGAATAGCGGGCTGGCGCACCGACGCGTCCCAGTCTTCGCGGCGAATGTGGACCAGGCCGCGGCCGCCGTTCAACCACCGGTCGCCATCGGCTGTCACCGCCATGCCGCTGACGTTGCGCAATGCCTCCACGCCGGCCGGCCCAAGGGCGACGAACTTGTGGTCGAGCAGGACCGCAATACCGCGCTCCCCTGCCACGACCAGTTGCGGGCCGGGAAAGATGCCCGACTCCTGGCCCACCAGCGCGATATCGTAGGGGGTAAGCTTGCCGTTATCCAGGAACTTCAGGCTGCCGTCGTTATTGCTAAGCCACATCTGGCCGGGACCGCCCGGCGCCAGCATATAAATGCGCTGGGGGATGTTGAACTCCGTGCGATCGTGCCACCGGCCGTCCATCCATGCCATCAGACCGGCTTGCATGGAGACCACCCACAAGACCTTGCCGTCGTCGAACATGCTCACCACGCTGATGTCCGCTGGTTTGCCATCCCGTTCCGGGAATGCAATCCGACTGGACTGGCCTCGGTAGATGCGCTCGATGTAGCGTCTGCCGGCGACCAGGATGGCGCCGTCGCGATCGGTCGCGATCGAGGTGCCCGAGCGTTGCGGGTCGCGGACGGCCACGCCGTCGGCGCCGATGGTCCAGATGCTATTCATCTGCCCGTCCGCCACCCATAACTTGCCCGCATTGTCGCTGGCGGCATTGAGTTCGCCAGCGACGCCAGCCATATTCGCAGGGATCAGCTTGTTTTCGCGAAAACGGTCAATCCCCGACTTGGTGAAGATCCAGACATTGCCTTCCCGGTCTTCCAGCACGCCACGCGTGCCAAGGTCGCTGAGCTGCCAGGGCTGGTCGAGACGATCCGTGGCCTCGTGTTCCGGGTCCAGCGCCCCGCTGCGCCGGGCGCCGGCGCGGGCCATTCGACAAATGCCGCGCGGGCATAGCGGAACCCAGAGATTCCCATCCCGGTCGAATTGCCCCGCGCTGCGCGCTGCGCCCTGGTTAAACGACGGCAGTCGCTGCGCATGCTGTCCGAGTGGCGGCATCGGTACCAGTCGCACGCGGTCGTCATTACCATTGATCCAAAGACGTCCATCGGGCGATAGCAGCAAGCCGCCTTGCATGCCCTCGCCCTCCACGCGCACCAGTTTGTCCGTGGCACGGTCATGGCGGTACAGCGCCTGCCTGTTCGAGATCCAAAGGCGACCGTATTGATCCACCACCAGGCTCTGGGTCGCCTCCGCCCATTCCGCACCGCTGGACATCACCTGCCACCGGCCTTGGGCATAACGATACAGCCCGTTCAGGTTGATGGCCCAGATCGCCCCGTCGCGGTCCAGTGTCATGGCGCGGAATGTGCCCAGTTGATGCGGGAGCGGCGGCAGTTGGGTGCTGCTGCCGTCCGCATGCAGAACCATCAGACCGTCCGGCACAAAGCTGATCAGCAGATCGCCATTGTCGGCTGCATGAAGTTTGTAAACGCGGCTACCCTTGAGCGGATAGCGCTCAAACGTCATGCCGTCAAACCGATACAGCCCGCCGCGCGTACCGAGCCACAACCAGCCATCCGGGGTCTGCGCCATGCTCGTGATATCGGACGGCACGCCGTCCTTCTGTGTCCAGCTGGTGTGGTTGAGCTGATCCAGCCGGAGATCAGGATTGAGCGCATGCGCACATGGCCACCACAGCAGTGAAAGCAAGCCGACCGCCAATGGCCAGTGGTATAGACGCATGAACATTCCTGATCGCAAACTCGCGATTTTAGATTGTCCACAACAAACGCAACATGCCTATATATGGTGAGGTGACTGCAAAACAACAGCGATGCCAGGTGACAGTATGTGAGTATTGCGCATGAACAAGGTGCTATCCTTGCAGCATTCGGCCACAAGCGGTCTATTACAATGATGTTCGGGCTTAGGCAAGAACTGGCACTTTCATGTACCGTCCACAGCGTTGCAATTAAGGACCTAAAAAGGAAAGCAAAAACATGCAGCTTCATAAGATAACTATCGCATTTTGCGCGCTGTGCGTGTCTGCCCCCAGCTGGAGTTCCGGAGACAACGACCTGTGGATTCTGCCGACCGCCATCGCATGTTTAGCTCAATATCCCGAATTGTCCAATACTCGCCTTGGCACTAACCTGATAAATTCTGACAAACTCCAGCAGCACATCAATAAAGCGAAGGCCGTCCTGGCGTCTAATCCATGGCAAGGTCGTGCACTCTGTGACGAGCTGATGCCAATGAAACGCGATCCGCAGCGTGACGATCAAACGTATTTAAACAACATGCGTGACAGGCATCTGGATACATTGAAGGCACTTACTGAACGCTTCCCGGATGGCTGGTCTTTCTCGCAGCAGCCAAAATAACTTGCAAAGATCCTATAAGGACTGGGATCGGCTGCCAAAAGCTGACTAAGAAAAATTCAATTAATACTTGGAATAATATTCGGCATTACCCTTTTTTTCTAAATTCTGACTTGGGTATTGGGGGCATCTCCAGAGAAGATGCATAGTCCGATTGATAGGTTTAACTGGAATGTTTTTGTGGTTGCTCAGCGGGTCTCGCTTTGCCCGTTACGCGTTGAGTATAGTGTACTTTCTGAGTGCGCTTTTGCCCGCATTGTCGGTTGTTCGGCCAGGCGAGACTCCTGCATTCATCGCTCTATTTTTGTCCTTTAGTACGTTCACAATTGGTGCTGGTGTTTTCTCGTTCGGTCAACTGTCTTGCGTGCATTGACCGATCCAGTATCTTTAACAAGAGAATAATGCAGCTTCCGGCCAACAGCGGATTTTAGAATTCGGGCTACCGACAATGACATTTCGTGCTCACGCGACTTTGATAGCTAACTGGACTCTTGCAGTGTCTCCAGCTGTCTTATGGCTTTACTTTCTCGTATGGAGGCACTCGGACTGGAAGGGGCAGTTTGTATATTTTTTTTCCGCGTGGCTGACACTTCTAGGGGCTAGCTTTGTAGGTATCTTCCGCGTTACTCATGGGGAGCTACTTGCTGCTAGACTAATGTATTCCTTTTTGTGGCTTTTTACCATCATTCCAATCTCTTGGTTTTTAGCTTTCTGCGCGGCAGTTGACGGTGCAGCAGTCATGCCGTAAAGCGTAGGCCGAAATCGGCCAGAACTGGTCGGTCGGAAATGCGTTCCTAATATTCAATATTTGTAGAACATTTGATGAACTACCTAGAACTCAAGTCACCCCATGATGGGGCGTTGCTGATATTGGAGATTACCGACCGGTTCCATGACAGCGTGGAATTTAATGTTCAGGTAAAGACTGGTAACTTCTCTGGCTCTGCTTCCTCATCGACGTTCATGGCCGTTCCACTTGAAACGTGGTTTCAAAGTATGGCCGACGACTGGGCGGGGTGGAAAGATGAGAAAAAATAGGGAGACTTGGAGAGTCGTGTCCAGTTGAGTGCTACTGCCGACAAGACCGGACACATTAAAGTAAACGTGTTTTTAGCAGGTCAGGATTATGATTCTCAACTGCGAGTAAATATCATGTTTGAGGCAGGACAGCTAGACGACATGGCACATGATGTTGCTCGCCTTTTCGCGTAGTTCATTTTCGGCCATTCTCTGTTTATTGCTAGCGGTTTCTGGTTGTGCGACTGAAAACAGCATGTCTGAAGTATTAATATTAATTTCCAAATCCGGAGCTGACTTCTACGGAAAAACTTATACTTCTAGAACTGATCTGGCTACAGCATTAGTATCGAAGCAGGTGAGCACTGTTCATTTAGTGCTAGACCACGGCGTTCCATACAATCAAGTTGAAATGACCTTTGGTGCTGTACAAGACGCTGTGCTGTGCTTGATGTTAGATTGATCGGCAGTTGCAAAGGCTGCTGAAATCTGTCAAAAAAAGACAGATGCTCAATGGGAGGAGAACATGATTAAAGTAAATTTATTTACGTTCCGGAACCTGGCAGAATTGATAGTGCTGGCGACACTGGCAATTGCTATTCCTTATTTCGTTTTCGAGTCGTCGAGGCCCTGGCATTATCTTGCAACCGCCGCTACTTTTTTCATATCACCAGGCATAATAATCGGCTCCTTTCTCCATGGTGACCCTCATCTGTCTACCCGAATCGACCTGTATGCAGGAGTTCAAATGCAATTTTTTGCGATGTGGTTACTCTATCAAATTTTTAAAATGCGTCAGCCTTGCTTAGCGCAGATTACCCACTCGTAGGCTGACGCTTACGACAGCCTACGATCAATAACAGACATTAATAAGATACTTAACTTTTTTATTTAAAATTTAAAACCCAAGGTATCATGGAATCTCAAAGAATAATATTTTCCGACATCATTTTGAGAGAGTATTCAGATTCAGACGCCGAAGAATTTACAAACGCTATCCTCGAATCGGTTGAGTCGGTCGGCCATTGGATGCCCTGGTGCTCCAGGGAATACACAGTTAGCGATGCACTACAATGGTTTTCTGATTGCCGAAAAAAAGAAACGGCAGGTGCGGCATATGAATACGGTGTATTTTCTCTGTCTACAGGAAAATTTTTGGGCGGTGCCGGGCTAAATGCCCTTCAACATCAGTACAAACTTTGCAATCTGGGGTATTGGGTTCGCCAAACGGCGCAACGACAGGGAGTTGCGTCTAAATGTGTACAGGCACTTTCACATTATGCATTTCACCAATTAGGACTTCATCGTATAGAAATCGTAGTCGCCGTGGGCAATACTGCTAGTGAGCGCGTTGCAGTAAAGGCTGGTGTGGTTCATGAATGTATTGCAAGAAACCGTCTTTATTTAAATGGTGCGCCAATGCCTGCCCATGTTTTTTCATTAGTGCCTAGCTAAAGGGATTTCACCTCACGCTTGCAAGCGGACTTCTTGCCTCACCATGTTCGCCGCGTTCAGTCAACAGCGGGCGTTGCGATAGCGAAGGATAATTTTAGTGAATTTAGTTGCAGATAATCTCAGCAGAAAATTGGCATTTGCAGGAACAGTAGCAGCTGCTTTTTGGGTGGCTGGGTTATATTTTGCATTTCATCCGACAAGCCTGTTCGGACTTCAGTACGTTATAACTGCGGGCGTCTTGGAATGGGCATCAACAATTTTCGCATTAGGTGCAGGCGCCTGGTGCATGCTTTTACTTTATCAAGCCTTTCGATGTCGCGGTGTGGCATGGTGGGCATACGTTATAGGTCTTGTTACAACAGGTGGTACAGTCCTTGTTGCGCTGATTGCTTCTTACGCCTTATTTAATAGTTATTTTTAATAAATCGAGCGATTTCGGCCACTACCGGATGATGGGGTTAGTCTATCCCGCGTAACTTCAGATGCGGGCAATGAATACGTCATCGTTAGCTTCTCTGACGGGGGACTCAATTGTCGTGGTTTCTTTCAACTGATAGAACTCTCATCAAGCGGTATCGTCAAGATTTCCCAAGAGTTTGGAGAGTGTCATGAGCTTGCCGGTGCAGGCTTCGTTGCGCCAAACCCGGTAGTGCACCTTAGACAATCCATTGATGGCAAAACCGTCGAGATGAGTAGCTTCCTTTGGCGGGATGGGGCGATCAGCAAGATTTTCCAATCGACGGATACTTGTCGCTCACTAGGCTTTTCAGCGACGACGGTTTCCAGGAAGTTGAATTCCAACATGGAGAAGCAAGTTGGCGGCGTTGGAAGATTGCAGTTCTATTCGGCCCCTATAGAGACTTGTGCAAAGAATGGAATGTTCGTTCTTCCTGGTGAAAGGCTAACGTCGTCATTGCGATTTGAAAACTTTGTATATGTCACGTACATAAATCCAAAGACTGCCAAGCAGGCTGAGGGATGGGTACACGCTGACCGGCTCTTTTCTGCGGAACAGTGACTGGCCACATCCAAGTGTATTTCTGTGACCGGCAAAATGCTTGGCAGCGCGACTCGAACGAAAATTAAAATGGCCTATTGCGCCAGTATTGCTGGCATATCGTTTCCTAGTCTATAGGGAATTCGATCAGTAGCTTCTCGACTTTTTCACCTCCAATGATCTTGACCGTGCCGTGTTCACAATCAATTTCTGTTGGTAGTTTATCTTCGGCCCGGAGCGCCAATCTCTGTCTGATGTGGTTGGCGTCAATGCCTTTTTTCTTAAGGTACAGTCGTTGGGCGACGATGTTTGTTAGTACTTTCTTTTCGTCGTCGCCTAACACAATCGCGACCTCCAGCGAAGGTGCGGGGGAATATTTATAAAGGGTGAACTCGCCATTTTGAACAATGGTCGATTTTTTCTTGTCGAACTTGAGGTAGGCCAGCTCGCGTACCGGATCAACGATCTCCGAGACCAGATCACAGCGAAGTGTATAGTTTTTTCGGTAGGCGTTTAGGTCATCAACGCTCGCGATGGCTGAAAGGGAGAAGCTACTGCCCAATAGAAACGTGAAAGCGGTCTTGATTAATTGCTTGCTCATCGCTCTACTCCTTTATTGACTCTAGAGAATCGTAACCTTAAAATTTGTCTTAATTTTCACACAATGTCACTTCAATAATATTGTTGTGTGACGGGGAGCGAGGCAAACGTCCGGGTCGCAGCGCAAGCCGCTGATCGCATGAGTCTGCGTATCCATCCAGACGACGCCTACATCCTGCAGTATCATTCTTAGCGACGACACAACCTGTATCCCTAACGGAGACCCACATGAAACGCGTAACCGGCATCGGCGGCATCTTCTTCCACGCGAAAGATCCTGTGGCGCTGCGCGCCTGGTACAAGGATCATCTCGGCATCGACGTGCAGGTGTGGGGCGGCGCGGCCTTCACCTGGGAAGGCAAGGAAACGACTGTCTGGTCGATCGGCCCGGCGGACAATGGTCACTTCGAGCCGAGCACCGCGCCGTTCATGATCAACTACCGCGTCGACGATCTGACCGCCCTGCTCCAGGCCTTGCGCGACGAAGGCTGCCAGGTGCTCGACAAGACCGACGACTCGGACTACGGCAAGTTCGGCTGGGTCATCGACCCGGAAGGCAACAAGGTCGAGCTGTGGCAGCCGCCCGCCGGCCAATAAGCGCCTAGCGCCTAGCGTGGCAGCGCGTCGCGCGCCGCCGCCAGCACTTCAGCCGACAGCGCCTCGTCGTCGACCGCGCGCGCCAGCACGATGGCGCCGACCATGGCCGCATATTGCGCCAGCGCCTGCTTGCGCTGCTCGGCCGCATCCTCGGCGGGCATCAGCTGCTGCAAGACGGCGATCTGGCCGCGCGCGCCTTCGGTCATCGCGTGCCGTGCCTTGTCGCCCAGACGGCCGATGTCCGGCCCCAGCGCCGTCACCGCGCAGCCGCTCTCCGGATGATCGCGGTGGGTCTCGCTCAGATAGCTGGCGCGGATCTTGTCCAGCGCCGCATCGCGGCCATCGGCCATAAAACCTTCCCAGCGCTCCACCGATTTCTTCAGCGCGTGCGCGGCAGCCTCGGCCAGCAGGTCTTCCTTGGACTCAAAGTGGCCGTAAAAGCCGCCGTGCGTCAGCCCTGCGCTCTTCATCAGATCGGACACGCCGATACCGTCATATCCTTTTTCGCGGAACAGCCGCGCGGCCGTTTCGACGATGCGCTCACGGTTGAGCGCTACCTGTTCCCTGCTGACTTTCATTTTCGACTCCTACCTCTAATCTATTGACATTATATATTACAGGCATAATATATCAATCATTACGATCATCATTAAAGGAAGCCATCATGAAAGCAGTCATCAGCGCCTATGCCCGTTCGCCCTTTCATTTCGCCCGCAAGGGCAAGCTGGCCGAAGTCCGCCCGGACGATCTCGGCGCGCAGGTGGTCAAGGGCCTGATCCAGCGCACCGGCGTCGATCCGAAGTTGCTGGACGACGTGATCCTCGGTTGCGCCTATCCGGAATCCTCGCAGGGCAACAACCTGGCGCGCATCGTCTCGCTGCTGGCCGGCTTTCCGCATGAAGTCAGCGCCATGACCATCAACCGTTTCTGCGGCTCGTCGATGTCCGCCATCCATATCGCCGCAGCCAATATCGAGGCCGGCCTGGGCGAAGCCTATCTGTGCGTCGGCGTCGAGTCGATGACCATGGTGCCGCAGGGCGGCTTCAACTTCTCGCCAAATCCGCAACTGCTGGCCGAAACCGACGCCTACATCAGCATGGGCGATACTGCGGAAAACGTCGCCCGCCAATACGAGATCGCGCGCGCCGACCAGGAAGTGCTGGCGCTGCAATCGCACCAGAAAGCCGCCGCCGCGCGCGCGGCCGGCTTGCTGAAGGACGAGATCATTCCGATCACCACCGCCAGCGGCGAGGTGGTCGCCGAAGACGGCTGCATCCGCCCCGGCACCACGCTGGAAGCGCTGGCGTCGCTGAAGCCGGTGTTTGATCCGGAGCATGGCGTGGTCACCGCCGGCACCTCGTCGCCGCTGACCGACGGCGCCTCGGCGGTGCTGGTCACCACCGAGGAATTCGCCCGCAAGCACGGCCTGAAGCCAAGCGCGCGCATCGTCTCGATGGCGTCCGTCGGCGTCGATCCGGCGTTGATGGGCATCGGACCGATTCCGGCCACGCAAAAAGCCCTCAGGATCGCGGGCCTGAAAGCAGAGGATATCGATGTGGCGGAGATTAACGAAGCCTTCGCCTCGCAGGCGCTGGCCTGCGTGCGCGAACTGGGCATCAAGCCGGAGGCCTTGAATATCGATGGCGGCGGCATGGCCATCGGCCATCCGCTGGGCGCCACCGGCGCGCGCATCACCGGCAAGGCGGCGACGCTGCTGGAACGCACCGGCGGCCGTTACGCGCTGGCCGCGCAGTGCATCGGCGGCGGCCAGGGCATCGCCACCATCCTCGAAAAGCTCTAAGCAGCCACCTCGATGCAGTTGCGGCCCGCGCGCTTGGCGCGGTGCAGCGCTGTGTCGAGGCGGTCAAGCACGGCGCCGCTACCCTCCTCCGGCCCCACCTGCGCCACGCCCAGCGCGATGCTGACGGCGGCGCCGAAGTCGACCGCCGGCAGGTCGGCTTCGGCGATCGCGCTGCGCAGCTTTTCCGCCAGCCGCACCGCGTCTTCAGCAGTGGTGTGGGTGGCGACGATCAGGAATTCCTCGCCGCGCATGCGCGCCAGCGTGTCCGAGGTGCGCAGACGGCCCATCACCGTTTCCGCCACTTTGCGCAAGGCGATCTCGCCCACCTGGTT
The DNA here is from genome assembly GCF_009674495.1 of Duganella alba. Taxonomy (GTDB): domain Bacteria; phylum Pseudomonadota; class Gammaproteobacteria; order Burkholderiales; family Burkholderiaceae_D; genus Rugamonas; species Rugamonas alba. The sequence goes on from NZ_WKJN01000024.1 coordinate 31,238, forward strand.
GCCGTATAAATCGTTGGACGACCGGAAGCTGCTGACGTCAAACGACAGCAGCGCCAGCGGCAGGCCGTAACGGCGCGCGCGGCGGATTTCGTTGTCCAGCGCATCTTCGCCGGCGCGGCGGTTGGCGGCGCCGGTGACGCCGTCCACGGTACTCATCTGTGACAGCCGGCCGGACAGCGCATCGTTCTGATGCTTCAATTCGCTCATGCCGAGACCGAAGCTGACAAACTGCGCCAGGCTGGCGAAGCAGGCAAATTGCTCGCGCGAGAAGCTGATATGGCGGTCGAACATCAGGCAGATGGCGCCCATCTCCGGGCCGCCCGGATCGGCGCGCAACGGCAGCGCCAGCACCATGCGCACATTGCGGTCGTGTAGCGCCATCGCCAGTTCGGGATCGCCGGCTTTTTCCGGCGCGTCCAGCAGCACCATCTCGCCGCGCGCCACCGCCATCAGCGGCGGGAACACATCGCGCAGCGGCGATTGCAGCAGACGGTCGCGCCGTTGCAGCAGGCGGCTCAGATCAAGGTGGTTGCGCGCCTCCTGCGCCACCAGTTGCAGGTCGCCGCGCTCCTTCATGTGCAGCACGGCGGTGTGGCGCACGCCGGGGAAATTACACAGGGCCAGGCAAATCTGCGAGGACATGCTGGCGATGCTGTCGATGCCGCTCAACGCGCGCTGCAGGCTGCGCTGCACGCCGAGCAGGTCGCGCAGTTCCTTTTCCTTGTCCAGCAACGCCTGCTGCATGGCGGCGGCCGGGTCGGCCGGTACGGCCAGCGCCTGCCGCACGGCCTGCTGGAGCTCATCGTTCAGCACCGGGCAGATGCGATAGTCGAAGGCGCCGTAAGCCATCAGCTCCGGCAGCCAGGCGGTGTGTTCGAAAGCGCACAGCAGCAGCACCGGTGCGCCGGCGCGGCCGCGTATCAAGGCGCCCACACCGGCCAGCTGACTCAGTTGTTCAAAGCCGCTCAGGTCGAGGATCAGCAGATCGGCTTCGCGCCGGGCCAGCTCGGCGCCGGCGGTGTCCACATGGTCGCACATCACCAGTTGGGAGAACATTTCGCCGCAACAGGACTGGAATTCCGCCCTGCGTTCCGGGGCGGGATGGAAAAACACGCCAGTGCTGTTCGACCGGCTGTAGACGTGCGACATGATGTTGCCCCCTAGTATTTATAATTTGTTTATCTCTCGCACGATAGTGTGCCATAAAGTTCAAAACTAGCAATCTTTTTGCAATAATTTTATGCTTTCGGCATATGTGAACAAGCGCACCGTCATGCAAGCGGGCCGCGCCAATACTGTTTCTTCCAGAATCAAGGAGGGACACCACCATGGCACAATCGGAAAACAAGGCCGACTCCGGGGCGGCCAGCATGCAGCGCGAAGTCCAGCAGCGCCAGGATCGGATCGACCAGCAAGGTCCGCGCGCCAGCGTGACCGGCAAGGGCGAGGCGCCGGAGCAAACCACCGGCCACGAATATCCCGGCACGCCGCTGCCGACCCAGCATCTGCAAAAGCCGGGGCTGGAGGCGGACATGCAGCTCAAGCCCGAATTCCTCGCGCCCGACTACTGCGGCAGCGGCAAGCTGGCCGGCATGGTGGCGCTGATCACCGGCGGCGACTCGGGCATCGGCCGCGCGGTCGCGGTGCTGTACGCGCGCGAAGGCGCGGACGTGGCCATCATCTACCTCAACGAAGACCAGGATGCGCAGGACACCAAGCGCTACGTGGAGGCGGAAGGCCAGACCTGCCTGCTGCTGCGCGGCGACGTACGCGATGCGGCGTTCTGCCGCGACGCCGCGCATCAGGCGCATGAACGTTTCGGCCGGCTGGACATCCTGGTCAACAACGCGGCCTTCCAGGAGCACACGCAAAAGCTGACCGATCTGACCGAGGACCGCTTCGACCTGACCATGAAGACCAACGTCTACGGCTACTTCCACATGGCGAAGGCGGTGGTGCCGTACCTGAAGCGCGGCGCGGCCATCATCAACACCGGTTCGGTGACCGGCCTGTCCGGCACGGAGGATTTGCTGGACTATTCCACCACCAAGGGCGCGATCCACGCGTTCACCAAGTCGCTGGCCTCCAATCTGCTGGAGCAAGGCATCCGCGTGAACGCCGTGGCGCCGGGACCGGTGTGGACGCCGCTGAATCCCGCCGACGCCTCGCCCGAGAAGATCGCCAGGTTCGGCGCGGACACCGACATGAAGCGCCCGGCCCAGCCGCAGGAGCTGTCGCCGTCGTATGTGTTCCTGGCGGCGCCGTGCTGTTCCAGCTACATCACCGGCATTGTGCTGCCGGTGACGGGCTCCGTGGGCGCCTGAGCCATGGCCGCGCGCGCATTGTGGAAAGGGGCGATCAGCTTTGGCCTGGTCTATATTCCGGTGGAGATGTACACGGCGGTGCAGGAGCATGATCTGGATCTGACCATGCTGGACCGGCGCGACTTTTCGCCGGTCGGCTACAAGCGCTATAACAAGAAGACCGGCAAGGAAGTCACGTGGGACGATATCGTCAAAGGCTACGAGTACGAGGATAACGAGTACGTGGTGCTGTCGGACGAAGACCTGAAGCGCGCCAATGTGGAGGCGACGCAGACCATCGACATCGTCGCCTTCGTGGAGGCGGCCGACGTGCCGCTGACTTACTATGAAACGCCCTACTACCTTGCGCCGTCGCGTGGCGGCGCCAAGGTGTACGCGCTGCTGCGCGAGACGCTGCGCAAGGCCGGCAAGATCGGCATCGCCACGGTGGTCATGCGCACCAAGCAGCACCTGTGCGCGCTGGTGTGCGTGGAAGACAAGATCGTGCTCAACACTTTGCGCTATGCGACCGAGATCCGCAGCGCGGAGGAACTCAAGCTGCCGCCTGCGACCTTGAAGGCGGCCGGCATCAGCGACAAGGAGTTGAAGATGGCGCTGTCGCTGGTGGAAGGCATGAGCGAGGACTGGAAACCGGAGCAGTACCACGACACCTACAAGGAAGACGTGCTGGCCATGGTCAAGAAAAAGATCAAGGCCGGGCAGACCAAGACGATTACCGCGCCGGAGTCCGAGCCGAGCACGCCGAAGGCCTCCAACGTGGTCGATCTGGTGGCGCTGTTGCAGGATAGCCTGGGCAAACGCGGCGGCAAGGCGGCGCCGGCCAAGGCACGCGCGGCCGATGACGAGGAAGAGGACGAAGCAAAGCCAAAGTCCAAAGCCACCGCGACGCGCAGCCGCGCCTCTGCCCCGGCGTCCAAGGCCAGCGCAAAGACCGCAGCCCACACGGCGGCGGCCAAACGCAGCAAGCCGGCCACCAGCCGCGCCAAGGCAGCCTGACCACGCGCCGCAGGATGGCGGCTGCGCGATTTTTCAGCCCTGGCCCGGCTTGAAGTACATGCGCTTCATGGCCGGCGCCAGGCCCTTGGCCGATTTGGCGTAATCGTCCCACGGCGCGTTGCCGACATCCAGACGCGTATGGGCGTTGGCGACGTTCCAATAGTCCGCGCCCTGCAAGCCTTCCAGCTCGTCCCAGGTGATCGGCACCGAGATGCCCAGGCCCGGACGCGTGCGTGCCGACCAGGCGCTGACGGTGGTGGCGCCACGCCCGTTGCGCAGGTAGTCGATGAAGATCTTGCCGACGCGGTTGCGCGGCCCGCTCTTCAGCACAAAGCGTTCCGGTATGGTCTCCGCCATGTGCGCGACGATGGCTTGTGAAAAGGCCTTCACGTCATCCCAGCCGTAGCCCGGCTTGATCGGCACCACCACGTGCAGCCCCTTGCCGCCGCTGGTCTTCAGGAAGGCAGGCAGTTCCAGCTCCGTCAGGAAGGCGCGCATCAACTGCGCCGCTTCCTTGACCTGGTCCCAGGTGACGCCCTTGCCGGGATCGAGGTCGAAGATCATGCGGTTCGGTTTTTCGTAGCTGCTGCCGTTGGCGTTCTGCGTGTGCAGTTCGATCACGTTCATCTGCGCGGCCGACAGCAAGCCCTCTTCCGTTGGCACTTCCAGCATCGGCGGATGGTCCGGATCCAGCGACTGCTTGAACTGCTTCACGCCCGGCATGCGCGAGACCTCGGCGTGCTTCTGGAAGAACAGTTCTCCGCCTACGCCTTCCGGTGCGCGCACCAGCGATACCGGGCGGCCTTTCAGGTGCGGCAGCATCAGCGACGCCACCAGCGCGTAATAGCGCACCAGCGTTATCTTGGTGGCGCCGCTTTGCTTGTCGATGATGCGGTCTGGATTGGTGATTTTCAGTGACTTGGGCAGCTTGCCCTCGACTGGTTGTTCGCGCTCGATGGCGCTGGCTTTCTTGTCCATGCGAAGTCCTTTGAATACAGAATGCCGGATCGAGCCGGAATGCGTCCACTCGCCAAATGCGACTTCCGCCACCAGCACCGGCTTGAGCCAGTGGGCTTTCCTGGCGATGTCGCGGCTGGGCGCGAACGGACTTTTGTCTGCGGCCTGCTTGTCCATCTTCGCTTTCAGCTCGGCCAGCGAGGTGGCGTTGAAGCCGCTGCCGACGTTGCCGGCATATTGCAGCTTGCCGTCCTTGTCGTAGGTGCCGAGCAGCAGCGAGCCGAAGCCGCTGCGCGCGCCCTGCGGATCGGTATAGCCGCCGATGACGAATTCCTGGCGCTGGCCGCATTTCAGCTTGATCCAGGTGCCGCTGCGGCGCGCGGAGTAGCGCGAGTCGCGGCGCTTGCCGATGATGCCTTCAAGGCCCATCTGGCAAGCGGCGGCGATCATGTCCTGCGGCGAGGCGCTGAGCGCGGCGCTGAAGCGGATGGTGTCGTTGGCGCGCTTCTTCAGTACATCCGCCAGGATGGCGCGGCGTTCTTCCAGTGGCAGTTCGCGCAGGTCGTGACCGTTGTGGAACGGCAGGTCGAAGAGGAAGTAGACGATGTCGCCGGGATGCTCTTCGTCGAAGGCGTTTTGCAGCAGGCCGAAGTCGGGACGGCCGTTGTCGTCGTGGACGACGATTTCGCCGTCGTACCAGCCGGTTGGTAACTTCATTTTGGTCAGCGCGGCGTGCAGCGGTTGCAGCTTGTGCGTCCAGTCGTTGCCGTTGCGGGTGATCAGGCGGATGTCCTTGCCGTCCACGCGCGCCAGCAGCCGGTAGCCGTCGAACTTGACTTCGAATAGCCAGTCCTCCGCCGATGCCGGCGGAGTATCGACCAGTGTGGCCAGTTGCGGCGACAGTGTCTCGGGCAGCGCGGACTTGGGCGCGGCCTGCTCGGCGGTGGTGGCCGCGCGGCGCGCGGCGGCAGGCGACGCGGCGGCGGGCGACGCGGAGGGCCTGGCGACAGGAGTGGGCGCCGGGCCGTCGGGCATCGGCAGCGCTTTCACGCTGTCCGGCATCTCGTCGATCACGCTGAACTCTTCCGCCGGACGGGCGTAGTCGTCCTTCTCCTTGATCAGCAACCACGGCTCCTGCTTCTCTCCCTTACCTTTCATGCGCACCAGCACCCAGCGGCCGTGCATCTTGTGGCCGTGGATCTCGAATTTCAGATTGCCCGCCGCCAGCGCCTTGCGCGGATCGTCCAGCGGATACCAGGTGCCCTTGTCCCAGATGATGACCTTGCCCGCGCCGTACTGCTTGGGTGGTATCGTGCCTTCAAAATCGTTATAGGAAATCGGATGATCCTCGACGTGCACCGCCATGCGCTTGTCGTGCGTGTCGTAACTCGGGCCCTTGGGCACGGCCCAGCTCATCATCACGCCGTCCAGCTCCAGCCGGAGATCGTAATGCAGCCGCGAAGCCCAGTGCTTCTGGATGACGAACGCCAGCGCCTCCCTGCCCTCGTCGCCGCCTTCGGCAGGTTCGGGGGTGATGGCGAAGTTGCGTTTGGCCTTATAGGTTTTGAGGGAGTCTGTCATCCCGTCAGACTATGCCCGTCCGTTTCGCGGAACCGTGCGTTGGCGAACATGTAAGCGATTGTAAAGGCCGTCAACGCTTGGTTTCCGGGCCGCGTTTTCTGCTCAGTGACACGGGAATTGTCCCGGCCCTGAAACCTTACTAAAGGATGTATATCATGACCAAAGTAATCGCTACCCTGATCGCCGGCCTGTTCGCTACCGCTGCATTCGCACAGACCCCAGCTCCTGCTGCCGTCAAGGCCGAAGCCAAGGAAACCAAAACCGCCGCCAAGGCGGAAGCCAAGGAAACCAAGGCTGAGATCAAGGCAGAAGCCAAGACCGCCAAGGTAGAAGCCGACGCCAAGAAAGACGTCGCCGTCGCCAAGGCCGAAGAAAAATCCGACAAGGCCGATGCGCACGCCAAAGCCACCAAAACCAAAGCCAAGGCCCACGCCAAAGCTGAAAAAGCAGAAGCCGCGACCACGCCAGCGCCTGTCACCACCAAGTAATCACGTCGCTTCAGGCGTAAAAAAAAGCGGACCTTTCGGTCCGCTTTTTTATGCTTCACTGATTTTACTGCTGCGCTACCGTCTGCGCCGGCGCGCCGGCATCCCAGCCGCCGCCCAGCGCGCGGATCAGCGCCACCGTGGTGACCGCGCGATTGCCGCGCAACTGCACCGCATTGCGCTCCACCGTCGCCAGGTTGCGCTGTGCGTCCAGCAGATCGAGGTAGCTCGAACGGCCGGCGCTGTACAACTTCTGTGCCAGATCGGCCGAACGACGCGCGGAAACGACTGCTTCGTCGATCTGCGCCGTCTGGCCGGCCAGGATGCGCAGGCCCGCCAGATTGTCCTCAACCTCGGCAAACGCCGTCAGCACGCTTTGACGATACGTACCGACCGACTCCTCCAGCGCACCCTCGCTGCGGGTGATGTTGGACTTGTTGCGGCCACCGTCGATCAGCGGCATCGACATCGCCGCGCCCAGCAGCCACGAACGGCTGCTCCACTTGAACACGTCGGCCACGGTGTTACCCGAGATGCCGCCCGCATTCGCGTTCAGCATCAGCGACGGGAACATCGCCGAACGGGCCACGCCGATGCGGGCGTTGGCCGCTTCCATCGCGCGCTGTGCGGCGGCGATGTCGGGACGGCGCTCCAGCAGCGACGATGGCAGGCCGGCTGGAATCACCGGCAGCAGCGCCGTGTCCAGCAACGGGCTGTTACCCGCCGTGTAGCTGGCCGCCGGTTTGCCCAGCAGGACAGCCAGCGCATGCTCGGTGGTCACGCGCTGACGTTGCAGGCCGATGGCTTCCGCCTTCGACGTCGCCAGTTCGGTCTTGGCGCGCGACAGATCGAATTCGCCGATGTCGCCCAGGTCGAAACGACGCTGGTTGACCTTGACGTTTTCTTCGCGGGTCTGCACCGTGCGGTTCAGCGTTTCCAGCTCGGCGTCGGTAGAACGCAGACGGAAGTAGGTCTGCGCCACGTCGGCTTGCACCGACAGCAGCACCGAGCGGTAAGTCGCTTCGACCGAGGCCGCATCGCCACGCGCCGCGGCGACGTTGGACGATACGCGACCGAACAGATCGACCTCGTAGCTGGCGGTCAGGTTGGCGCTGAACACCTTGGCCGGCGCCACCGGCGTACCGGCCGGCAGGCCCAGTTCCACGTCCGACTGGCGCAGGCGCTGGGCGCCGATACCGACGCCGACTTGCGGAATGCGGTCCGCTTCGGCGATGCCGGCGATAGCGCGGGCCTGCTTGACGCGGGCGGCGGCCACCGACAGGTTGGCGTTGGCGCGGGTGGCTTCGTTGATCAGCTCATTGAGGGCCGGATCATTGAACGCCAGCCACCACTCGCCGCGCGGCTGCGCTTCGGCGGCTTGCGCCTGTTTCCAGGTGCTGCCGTCGGCAGCCGTCTTGGTCGGCAGGTCGGCCGCGGCAGGCAGCTGCGATTCCTTGAACGCGGTCGGCACGTCCATCGCAGGTTGCTTGAACTCCGGCGCTGCGCATGCGGTCATCAGCAAGGCCGCCAGGATGGGCGCTACGCCCTTAGCGATCATATGCAGCTTGTTCATATTAGTGGGTCCCTTCCAGTTTTACCGTAGAGGCGTCGCCATCCACGGCAGGTTTTTTCTTCTCCAGGCTGACGGCCAGCTTGCGCAGCAGGACATAGAACACCGGCGTCAGGAACAGGCCGAAGAAGGTCACGCCCAGCATGCCGGCAAACACCGCCACACCCATTGCATGACGCATTTCCGAACCTGCACCGTGCGAGAACACCAGCGGCAGCACGCCCATGATGAATGCGATCGACGTCATCAGAATCGGACGCAGACGCAGGCGGCAGGCTTCCAGTGCGGCATCGACGATGCTGCGGCCATGGTGTTCCAGCTCCCGTGCAAACTCCACGATCAGAATCGCATTCTTCGACGCCAGGCCCACCAGCACGAACAGCGCAATCTGCGTGAACACGTTGTTGTCGCCGTGGGTCAGTTTCACGCCAACCAGCGCGCAGAAGATCGACATCGGCACGATCAGGATCACCGCCAGCGGCAGGGTCCAGCTTTCGTATTGCGCAGCCAGCACCAGGAACACCAGCAGCACGCACAGCGGGAACACGTAGATCATGGTGTTACCGGACAGGATGTCCTGGTAAACCAGCTCGGTCCATTCGTAGCCGATACCCTTCGGCAGGACTTCGTTGACGATCTTGGTCATTTCAGCCTGCGCTTCGCCGGTCGATACGCCAGGTGCGGCGCCGCCGTTGATTTCAGCCGCCACGTAAGCGTTGTAGCGCTGCACACGGTCCGGGCCATAGCTGTCCTTGACGCGCATCAGCGACGACAGCGGAATCATTTCGCCCTTGTTGTTGCGGATCTTCAGTTGCGCGATGTCTTCAGCGTGCGAACGGAACTGCTTGTCAGCCTGGACGCGGACCTGGTAGGTGCGGCCGAACTGGTTGAAGTCGTTCACGTACAGCGAACCGAGGTTGATCTGCAAGGTCTGGTAGATCGTCTGCAGCGGCACGCCCAGCTGCTTGGCTTTCTGGCGGTCGATGTCGGCGAACAGCTGCGGCACATTGATCTGGTAGCTCGAGAAGACGCCGGCCAGTTTCGGGTTCTGCCAGGCTTTCATCTGCACTGCCTGCACCGCTTTATACAGCTCGTCGTAACCCAGGTTGCCACGGTCTTCCAGCATCAGCTTGAAGCCGCCGGTCGTACCGAGGCCGCTCACCGGCGGTGGCGACAGCACCAGCACGAAGGCGCCTTCGATCGCACCCATGCGCTTGTTCATTTCCGCGGCAATCGCTTCAGCGGTTTCGTTGGACTTGGTACGTTCTTCGAACGGTTTCAGGCCCAGGAACACGATACCGGCGTTTGGCGCGTTGGTGAAGCCGTTGATCGACAGGCCAGGGAACGAGATCGAGTTGTCCACGCCAGGAATGTCCTTGGCGATTTCCGACATCTTGCGGATCACGGCGTCGGTACGGTCCAGCGAGGCAGCGTCAGGCAATTGTGCGAAGCCGATCAGGTAGCCCTTGTCTTGCGGCGGCACGAAGCCCGGCGGCACGATCTTGAACATGAAGCCTGCGGCAACCGCCAGCACCGCGTAGACGATCAGCGAACCGCCCTTGCGTTTCAGCGCGCTCTTCACGCCGCCTTCATAGCCGTGCGAAGCGCGGTTGAAGAAGCGGTTGAACCAGCGGAAGAAGCCACCGAAGACCTTGTCCATGCCGCGGGTCAGCGCGTCTTTCGGCGCATCGTGCGGTTTCAGCAGCACGGCCGACAGCGCCGGGGCCAGGGTCAGCGAGCTGAATGCCGAGATCACGGTCGAGATGGCGATGGTCAGCGCGAACTGCTTGTAGAACTGACCGGACAGGCCGGAGACGAAGGCGATCGGCACGAACACGGCGCACAGCACCAGTGCAATCGCGATGATCGGACCACTCACCTCTTTCATCGCCTGGATGGTCGCGTCATGCGGCGACAGGCCGTTTTCGATATTACGTTCGACGTTCTCCACCACCACGATCGCATCATCGACCACGATACCGATGGCCAGCACCAGGCCGAACAGCGACAGCGTGTTGATCGAGAAGCCGAAGCCCAGCATCACGGCAAACGTACCCACCACCGACACCGGCACCGCCAGCAGCGGAATCAGCGAGGCGCGCCAGGTTTGCAGGAAGATGATCACCACCAGGGCCACCAGGATCACCGCTTCGATCAGGGTGTGGATCACGGCGTCGATCGACTGACGCACGAATTGGGTCGGGTCATATACAACGCTGTACGTGACGCCTTCCGGGAAATCTTTCGACAGGCGGGCCATGGTCGCGCGGACGTCGGCCGACAGCTGCAGCGCATTGGCGTTAGGCGCCTCGAAAATCGGGATCGCCACCGCCGACTTGTTGTTCAGCAGCGAGCGCAGTGCGTAGGAGTTCGAACCCATCTCCAGGCGAGCGACATCCTTCAGCAGCGTTACCGCGCCGTCGGCGTTGGTCTTCAGGATGATATTGCCGAATTCCTCCGGGCTTTGCAGACGGCCTTGCGTGTTCACGGTCAGCTGGAAGTCCGCGCCCTGGGCCGGGCCCTGGCCGATCACACCGGCAGCCACCTGCACGTTCTGCTCGCGGACGGCGTCGACGACGTCGCCGGCGGTCAGGCCGCGTTGAGCCACTTTCTGTGGATCGAGCCAGACGCGCATGGCGTAGTCGCCCGAACCGAACAGCTGCACCTCGCCCATGCCGGGCAGGCGGGCCAGTTGGTCCTTGACGTTGAGCACCGCGTAGTTACGCAGATACAGGTCGTCGTAACGGCCGTTCGGCGACTGCAGGTGGACCACCATGGTCAGGTTCGGCGAGGCCTTGACGGTCGTCACGCCGATCTGGCGCACTTCTTCCGGCAGGCGTGGCAGCGCGCGTTGAACGCGGTTCTGCACCTGCGTTTCGGCCTGCTCGACGTTGGTGCCGATCTTGAAGGTGACGGTCAGCGCCAGCGCGCCGTCCGAGGTGTTTTGCGAGGACATGTAGAGCATGTTCTCGACGCCGTTGATCTGTTCCTCAAGCGGCGCGGCCACGGTTTCGGCGATGATCTTCGGATTCGCGCCCGGATACTGCGCGCGCACCACGATCGACGGCGGCACCACATCCGGGTACTCCGAGATCGGCAGCTTGAAGATCGATATCAAGCCGGCGACGAAGATAATGATCGACAGAACCGCCGCGAAAATCGGCTTGTCGACAAAAAATCGAGAGATATTCATTTGTAATTATTCCTTGGTGGTGCCAGTCTTGGCGACTGCAACTTTCTCTTCTTTTTTGGCCGGGGTGGCGGCCAGCGGATCGGCATCCATCGGCACGATGGTCGGGGTGATCGGCGCGCCCGGCTTGACGCGCTGCAGGCCGTTGACCACGATCTTCTCGCCCGGTTTCAGGCCGTCGCGCACCACGCGCAGGCCGTCGACTTGCTGGCCCAGCGTGACCGGACGGTATTCCGCCTTGTTGTCCTTGCCGACCACGAACACGAACTTGCGGTTCTGGTCGGTGTTGACGGCGCGCTCGTTGATCAGCAGCGTCGACTTGGCGCCGGTGCTGCCGGCCAGTTGCACGCGGGCGAACAGGCCAGGCACCAGCAGGCCGTCGGCGTTGACCAGGGTGGCGCGCATGCGCACCGAGCCGCTGCGCGGATCAAGCTGGTTGTCGACGAATTCCAGCTTGCCTTCGTGCGGGAAGCCGGTTTCGTTGGCCAGGCCGATCTTCACGGTGGCAGGCTTGCCCTGGTGGGCAGCGGCGCCGACGCGCAGGTAGGTGTCTTCGTCGCCGTCAAAGGAGGCGTAGATCTGGTCCAGCGACACCACCGAGGTCAGCACGGCCGAGGCGTCGACCAGGTTGCCCAGCGTGATTTCGGCTTTCGACACACGGCCGTTGATCGGCGACGTCACCTGGGTGTAGCTCAGGTTCAGCTTGGCCGCTTCGTACTGGGCCTGGGCCGCGTGAGCGTCGGCGTCCAGCTGCTTGAAGCTCGATGCCGAGGTATCGTATTCGCGCTGGGCGATGGCTTTGTCGGCCAGCAGTTTTTCGGCGCGGGCCAGTTCCACCTTGGCCAGTTCCACCTTGGCGCGGGCCGAGTTGGCGGCCGCTTCGGCGCGGTTGGCTTCGGCCTGGAATGGACGCGGATCGATCACGAACAGCACGTCGCCTTTCTTGACCTGCGAACCCGGCTTGAAGTTGATCGCGGTGATGAAGCCGCCGACGCGCGGACGGATCTGCACTTGCTCGATGGCTTCCAGGCGGCCCGAGAACTCCTGGGTTTCAATGATGTCTTTCTCGACCACGGCTGCTGCCGATACCGGTGGACCGCCCGCGCCTGCAGGTGCTTCCGCTGCCTTGCCGGTGGCCTCGCCACAGCCGGACAGTGAAATTGCGGCCAGGCCCGCCAGCGCCATGGCGGCGACCAGCGGTCGCGCCACAGCAGACATTGATTTAATGGTTTTCATGTTAATTCCTTTTTGTATGAAAATAATTAATGGAAAAGGCGGCACCGGGCGGTCTCAACGAAAATCGAGAAAACACGGTACGAACGCCCCGCTGGCAAGCCAATGGGGACGTGACTCTACATACTGCTTAAGGGGTGGGAAATCCTATGCGGCCGGCGGTGTCTCGGACCGCTCCAGGCCAGCAATGAAGCTGGCGATTTCTCCAAGCGCTTGACATCGGCAAGCACATTCGTTGCGTGCCCCCACATCGTTCAGGGGCGCCGGCTGCATGCGCCGGACCGTGGTTTTGACACCGCAGGAAATCAGCTTGGCGCCGTACTGTTCCGCCTCGTCGCGCAGCGGATCGTCTTCGGTCGACAGGATGAGTGCCGGTGGCAGGTTTTTCAAACGGCTCGATTGCAGCGGCGATGCGTAGGGGTGCGTGCGGTCGGCGGCGTTCGGCAGGTAGCCGCGATAGGCCTTGGCGCAGGCGTCGGCCACGTCCAGCAGCTCGGGCGCTTGCAGTTCGCGCATCGAGCAGGTGGTCAGGCCGGGGTCCAGCATCGGCATCACCAGCACCTGGCCGGCCAGCAGCGGGCCGCCGCGGTCGCGCGCCATCAGCGCGCAGACGGCCGCCAGGTTGGCGCCGGCTTCAATGCCCGCGACCAGCAGTTGCTTGCCGCTCCAGCCCAGCTTGGCCTTGTTCTTCTTGGCCCACAGCAGTATCGCGTGTGCATCTTCCACCGCCGCCGGGAAAGGCTTCTCGGTCGCCAGGGTATAAGCAGAGGCTAGCACCGCGACGTGCTGGCTGTCGTCTGCCAAATGGCGGAGGAACATGTCCGCATCTTCCAGGTCGCCGCCAACGAAACCGCCGGCGTGGAAGAAGACCAGCAGCATGTCGCGCTTGGCGCCGGCATCGCCGCTGGTATAGAGACGCGCCGCCAGCGGACCTTCCGCACCCTTTACTTCCAGGCTGCGGATTTTCAGTTGGTCCGACAAGGTCGGCAGCTTCTCTACTGGATTGTTCATTGTTGCACCGTTCCCAATTCGTTGGAGGACAACATGCTAGCAGGATCGCAAGGTTTGTCGCCGCTCGCGACCAGCGTCAGCGCGCGCACGCCGCGAACCTCCGTCTTGGCGGTATGTGAATAGGCGTCGGTATATACCACGCCTGCCAGTGCAACCGACGTCAGCGCCAGTGCTATCGTTGCGAAAATTGCATCCCGATAATTCATGTTGGTCCTCCTTTCTTCGTCTTTTACTTTGTGCAGTACAGCAATCTTAAACTTGTTCTACAATCCGATAAATAAGGCAAAGTCGAATTGATTGTTCAGGATCTTGAACAATGAGGACCAAAGATGAATAAACTTCAAGCGATGGAAGTATTTGTGCAGGTGGTGGACGCCGGCGGCTTCACGCGCGCGGCGGAAAACATGAAGCTGCCCAAGGCCACCGTCTCCACCCTGATCCAGGCGCTGGAAACCTCGCTGGCGGTCAAGCTGCTGCACCGGACCACCCGCCACGTCAGCGTCACCGCCGACGGCGCCGCTTATTATGAGCGCTGCCTGCGCATCCTGTCCGACGTGCGCGAGGCCGAGGAATCGCTGTCGCGCACCCGGCTCAGCCCAAGCGGACGGCTGCGGGTCGACGCCCCGACCGGCCTGGCCAGCGATGTCATCGTGCCGGCCCTGCCGCAGTTTTTCGAGCTGTATCCGGACATCCAGCTGGAACTGGGCTGCAGCGATCGCCCGGTGGACCTGGTCGAGGAAGGCGTCGACTGCGCCGTGCGCGGCGGCGCGCTGGGCGACTCCAGCCTGATCGCGCGCCGGGTCGGCATCCTGCAGTTCACCACCGGCGCCTCGCCAGCCTACCTGGAGCGCTACGGCCGTCCGGCGCACCCCAACGATTTACTGCGTCACCGTTGCGTCAACTATTTTTCCGCCCGTACCGGTAAAATCTTCGACTGGGACTTTACCCGCGACGGCGAACGGGTGCAGGTGGCGCTGCCCGGCCATATTGCCTTGAACGATAGCAACGCCTATATCGCGGCCGGCATCGCTGGACTGGGCATCGTGCAGATGGCCAGCTTCATGATGGAGCCGCTGCTCCGGGACGGCCGCTTCGAATTGATACTCAACGACTGGGTCAGCGATCCGCTGCCGATCCACGTGGTGTACCCGCAGAACCGCCACCTGTCGGCCAAGGTGCGCGTGTTTGTCGAATGGGTCGCCGAACTGTTTTCCAACCATCCCGGCATGCGCTTGCCGAAAATGCCGGCGCGCGCCCCTTCTTTTGAGGTTGCCTTATGAATGACTCCCACCGCATCGTCTTCCTCGACCGCGACAGCGTGATCGCCAATGTCCGCAAGCCGTCGTTCGCCCACGAGTGGACCGAGTATCCCGCCACCGTGGCCGGCGACGCCGTGCAGCGCCTGCGCGACGCCCGCGCCACCATCGCCATCACCAACAAGGTGCCGCTGTCGGCGGACGATCTGGCGCAGCTGCCGGACCTGAAGCTGATCGCGGTGGCCGCCACCGGCACCAATATCGTCGACCTGGCGGCGGCGCGCGAGCGCGGCATCGTCGTCACCAACATCCGCAACTATGCGGTGCACACGCTGCCCGAGCACACCTTTGCGCTGATCCTGGCGCTGCGCCGCCAGCTGGTGGCCTACCGCGAGGACATCGAGGCCGGTCTGTGGCAGAAGTCCGAACGCTTCTGCCTGTTCGGCCACCCGATCGCCGACCTGGCCGGCAGCCGCCTGGGCCTGTTCGGCTACGGCGCGCTGGGCAAGGCGACCGCGCAGATCGCCCGCGCGTTCGGCATGGAAGTCATCGTCCACAACCGCTCGCCGCTGCCCGATGCGGCGGCCGACGGCGTGCGCGAAGCCGGCTTCGACGAAGTCCTGGAGACGTCCGACGTGATCAGCCTGCACCTGCCGCTGACCGAGGCCACCCGCAACATGATCAGCGCCAAGGAGCTGATCCGCATGAAGCGCAGCGCCCTGCTGATCAACACCGCGCGCGGCGGCCTGGTGGATGAGGAAGCGCTGGCCGACGCCCTGCGCAGCGGCCTGATCGCCGGCGCCGGCTTCGACGTGCTGGTGACGGAACCGCCGCCGGCCGACAACGTACTGCTCAACCTGCGCCTGCCGAACTTCATCCTGACGCCGCATTCGGCCTGGGCCAGCACCCAGGCCATGCAGACGCTGGTGGACCAGTTGATCGGCAACGTCGAGGCCTGGGCCGCCGGCGCGCCGCGCAACGTGGTGGCCTGACGGCTAGCTGGAGAACACGTTCATGGTCACCACTCCGGCGATGATCAGGCCGATGCCGACCAGCGACGGGATGTCCAGCCGCTGTCCCAGGAAGAACCAGCCGATCAGGGTGATCAGCGTGGTGCCGACGCCGGACCAGATCGCGTAGGCGATACCGACCGGCACCTGGCGCAAGGTCAGCGACAGGCAGTAGAACGCCGCCGTGTAGCCGGCCACCACCACGATCGATGGCAACAGCCGGGTGAAGCCTTCGCTGTGCTTGAGCGCGGTGGTGGCCATCGTTTCCGAACCGATGGCAATGGACAGTAGCAACCATTTGTTCATGTCGTTCTCCCTAGCCGCGGGCGACCACGATCATTTTCTGGTTGACAAGCTCCTTGAGGCCGTCCTCGGCCAGCTCGCGGCCATAGCCGGAGCGCTTGACGCCGCCGAACGGCAGCTCGGGCGAGGTCGACGAGCGGGTGTTGATCCACACCGACCCGGTTTCGATGCGCGAGGCCAGCTTGCGCGCGCGCTCGACATCGGCCGAGAACACCACGCCGGACAGGCCGAACATCGAATCATTGGCCAGTTCCACCGCCTCGTCGTCGCTGCGCACCACGTAAACCTGGGCCACCGGGCCGAAGAACTCGGAGAAGTACGCCGGGTTGTCGCGCGTGACATTGGTGAGGATGGTCGGGCTGTAGTAGGCGCCGGGGCCAGGCAAGGCCTTGCCGCCGTAGTGCAGCGTGGCGCCGGCCTGGACCGCGTTGTCGACCTGCTGCGCGATGTCGGCACGGGCGGCCAGCGAGCACAGCGGCCCCATGTCGGCGCTTTCGTCCATCGGATCGCCAACCTTGATGCCGGCAAAAATGGCGGTGAACTTTTCCAGGAAGCGGTCCGCGACCTTTTCGTGCACGAGGAAACGCTTGGCCGCGTTGCAGGCCTGGCCCGCCACATACAGCCGCGCCGCCGCGCCCACTTCAGCGGCCTTGTCGACGTCGGCGTCGTCCAGCACCATGAAGACGTCGGCGCCGCCCAGTTCCAGCACCGACTTCTTCAGATATTTGCCGGCCTGCGCGGCGACGATGCTGCCGGCTTTTTCCGAGCCGGTCAGCGCCACGCCCTGCACGCGGTCATCGGCAATCAGGGCGGCGACCTGGTCGCCGGAGGCATACAGATTGGTCCACACGCCCGCCGGCGCGCCGGCGGCGCGCACCAGCTGCTCGAAGGCGGCGGCGGCTTGCGGCACGTTGCTGGCGTGCTTGGCCAGGACCGGATTGCCGACGGCGATATTCGGGCCGGCCACGCGGATCAGCTGGTACAGCGGGAAGTTCCATGGCTCCACCGCCACCACCACGCCGATCGGGTGGTATTCGGTCCAGGCATCGCCGTGCGCGGTTTCCAGCTTGCGGCCGGCCAGGAAGCCGGCGGCGTTGCGTGCATAGTAGCGGGCGATGTCGGCCGACATCTGCACTTCGAAGCGCGCTTCCGAGATGCGCTTGCCCATTTCCTGCACCAAGGTGACGGCCAGTTGCTCGGAACGGGCCTCGATCAGGTCCGCCAGCTTGTCCAGCACGGCCAGGCGCGGCTGGATGTCGCCCTTGGACCAGTCCGATTTGTAGACCGCATGCGCCACGGCCAGCGCGGCCTGCACCTGGGCGTCGGTGTGGTTGTCGAAGGTTTTGACCAGTGCGCCGGTGGCCGGATTGATGCTTTGGTATGCCATGATGTTTCTCCTGATTGAGGTTGGTATGGCCCCAGTGTAGAAAAATCCGGCATCACAATAAATGGAAAAGAATCGACTTCAGAATTCCATTTTCAGGAAGGCAAACTGGATTAGCGTCAGAAACTCCCCGGCAGCAGGATGTTGCGGTCGACCTGGCGCACATCGCGCAAGCCGCAGAACGCCATGGTCAGATCCAGCTCGTTGCGGATGATATCCAGGCATTTGCTCACGCCCTGCTCGCCCATCGCGCCCAGGCCGTACAGGAAGGGCCGCCCGATGTAGACGCCCTTCGCCCCCAGCGCCAGCGCCTTGATCACATCCTGGCCCGAGCGGATGCCGCCGTCCATGTGCACTTCGATCTGCTTGCCGACCACCTCGGCAATGCGCGGCAGCGCGCCGATCGAGGACTCGGCGCCATCCAGCTGGCGGCCGCCGTGGTTGGAGACGATCAGCGCATCGGCGCCGCTTTCCACGCACAGGCGCGCATCTTCGGCGTCCATGATGCCCTTGATGATCAACTTGCCGCCCCAGCGCTGCTTGATCCACTCCACATCCTTCCACGACAGGCTGAGATCGAACTGCTGGCTGGTCCACGACGACAGCGACGACATGTCCGACACCGAGGTCGCGTGGCCGACGATGTTGCCAAACGTCCGGCGCGGCGTGCCCAGCATGCCCAGGCACCAGCGCGGCTTGGTGGCCAGGTTGATCAGGTTGGGAATGGTCAGCTTGGGCGGCGCCGACAGGCCGTTGCGTAGATCCTTGTGGCGCTGGCCCAGCACCTGCAAGTCCAGCGTCAGCACCAGCGCCGAGCAGCGCGCGGCCTTGGCGCGGTCGATCAGGCGGTTGATGAAGTCGCGGTCCTTCATCACGTACAGCTGGAACCAGAATGGCGCGCTGGTGTGGGCGGCGATGTCCTCGATCGAGCAGATGCTCATGGTCGACAGGGTAAACGGCACACCGAATTTTTCCGCCGCCTTGGCCGCCAGGATCTCGCCGTCGGCGTGCTGCATGCCGGTCAGGCCGGTCGGCGCCAGCGCCACCGGCATGGCGACATTCTGGCCGATCATGGTGCTGGCCAGCGTGCGGTTTTCCAGGTTGACCGCCACGCGCTGGCGGAATTTGATCCTGGCGAAGTCTTCATTGTTGGCGCGGTAGGTTGATTCGGTCCAGGAACCGGCATCGGCGTAATCGTAAAACATGCGTGGGACGCGTTTTTTTGCCAGCACGCGCAGGTCTTCAATGGTGGTGATGATGCCCATCCAGTCTCCCCTTTTAGTATGTCCGACAGATCATCAGCCATTTTTTTGTAAAAGCCAAGTTCATTTAGCGGATCTGGGTGTACAGCTGAAACATCGCATACTGCATCGCGAATTGCAGCGCGGTGACGGAGAGCATGACGGTGATCATCCAATTGCGAGTACTCTGCTGCGCGCGTTCCAGATCTTCTTTTGTCGCAAAATGCGAAAGATCTTCCTTGGTAGCGAAGCGTGACAGGTCTTCTTTCGTAGCAAAGCGCAACAGGTCTTCTTTGGTGGCGAAGTGTGCCAAGTCTTCTTTCGTGGCAAAACGCAACAGGTCTTCTTTGGTGGCGAAGCGTGCCAGATCTTCTTTCGTGGCAAAACGCAACAGGTCTTCTTTGGTGGCGAAGCGTGCCAGGTCTTCTTTCGTGGCAAAGCGCAACAGGTCTTCTTTGGTGGCGAAGCGGGCGAGATCCTCCTTGCTGGCAAAGCGCTGATCGACGTAGGACTTGAAATCTGCCAGGCTTTCCTTCAGCTCGGCCTTGGTGACATAGTTGGCCTGGATATCCCGGACGATCTCCACCAGCGTTTCCATCTGATGCTCCTGCAGTGCGACGCGTAGCTCCATGCTTTTATCATTCGCCATGACGGCCTCCCGGTCAAGGCAGTCAGCCTACAGTGCGTGGCCGAGACCGCGCATGAGCAAGCGCAAGGCACAAAGCAAAAGGGCCTGAAGATTTCTCTTCAGGCCCTTCTACTTACGAATTTTGGTGCGGCTGGCAGGAATCGAACCCACGACCCCTTGGTTCGTAGCCAAGTACTCTATCCAGCTGAGCTACAGCCGCGAAAGACAACATTATAGCAGAGCAATTCCAATTCCAAAAGGCCTAACTTGAAGTTTCCTGCCATGTCGCGCACTGTTGACAATGGCGCATGCATCGGCCCCGCGTTCGTCCTAACATGAATATCCACCCAAACACCGCAAGAGGCAGACCATGGCTCTCAGGCTCATCACCACCGCGCTGGCCGCCATCGTGGTCGGCATCGCGCAACCGGCGTTCGCCGATGTCACCTACAGCTACACCGGCGCCAAGTTCGACAACGTCAAAGTGCTGACCATCTTCGATCCCGAAGTGCCCCCCGAAAACGCCCTGGCCGAAAGCGCCCGCGTCAAGGCAATCCTGCTCAACGATCAGATCAACATTACGCTGACCACGCCGGTCTACATCCCCGCCGGCTGGACCACTTTCGACTACACCGGCGTTTATGGCGAGCTGGGCGTGGCATTGTGGTCCTTGCAACCGTCGAATCCCGGCGCCGGCGTGGGCTGGACGCTGACCAACAGCGCCTTCGGCGGCAGCGGCCACATCCAGGTGGAGAATATCTTCAACTATGATCCCTGGATGGATTCGCGCCTGTCGGTTTCGCTGCATGTGGGCGCCGGCAACACCATCGATGCCTGGGAGATCACCATGCTGCCGGGCGATGCCTACGGCCCGCCCACCTGGGACATCAAGATGGGCAGTTCCAGCACCACCGGCGACACCCTGCTGTATGAATTCGGCGCGGCGCACGGCTATCAGCGGCAGGAAGCGGCCACCAGCACGATCGGCAACTGGACAGTGGCCGGGCCGGTCACCGAGCCCGGCCCGGCCACCCTGATGCTCGGCGGCCTGGCGGCGCTCGGCTTGATCCTGAAAAAACGGCGCGCATAAAGCAAAAGGGCCCGAAGATCACTCTTCAGGCCCTTCCACTTACGAATTTTGGTGCGGCTGGCAGGAATCGAACCCACGACCCCTTGGTTCGTAGCCAAGTACTCTATCCAGCTGAGCTACAGCCGCGTAAAACAAGATTATAACAGCACTTTCTTGTTTGAAAACAGAAGAATCTTCCAATCCCTCTGGTGAAACTGATGGTGCGGCTGGCAGGAATCGAACCCACGACCCCTTGGTTCGTAGCCAAGTACTCTATCCAGCTGAGCTACAGCCGCACTGTGCAAGCATTATAAAGCATTAATTTTGTTTTGCAAAGTACGATATTTTCTATCGTTTAGTTGGTCCAGCATACGAAATACCGAATCAACTGCCCTGCAAAACTGCTCTGCTGCATCTCTTTCAAACAGCGTGCCGTTCGAAAGAAGCAGCATTATAGGGATACTCCGGTAGCTTGTCCAGCACTCCGTACAGGGGCCGCCTCAGGTGCCGAACTCGGCCGCCGCCTTGGCCGACCACAACGCCTCGTTGTAGGACGGATAGGGGTCGCCATAACAGTCCACATGGCCGTCGGCGCCGACAAACTTGATCCACCAGCCCTCGCTGTCCGACAAAATCGCGATATCGCCCTCGCGGCAGTGGCCGCCGACCTCTTCGCCCTGTTCCAGTACAACAATCTTCACCTTGCGGTGCTTGATGACATTCACCATTGCTTCGATCTCCTCGCTTCATTCATGCCAGTTATCGCGCACATTACGAATCTAAATTTGCATTCATTTGCGCATTGCAGCATCATTGACCTGTCTCCTCTATTCTCCTCCAAGGAAATAGATTTAGCCCGCTCCTGTAGCGGGCTTTTTTTTATCCGTGTACGATGCACTCAGCTTTGCCTTTTCATAAGACCGATACAAGACAGATAACAGAGAGCGTCCGCACCGCATGAATCACCCATCCGCCGTCCTGCCGCCCGCGCCCGACTGGTCGCAAACCGCCCTCGGCCCCGCCGCAGACTGGCCCCCCAGCCTGCGACTGACCATCGACATCCTGCTCAACTCGCCGCAAGCCATGTTGCTGATGTGGGGCCCGCAGCAGATTATGGTCTATAACGACGCTTACGCCACACTGATCGGTCTGCCGAGCCTGCGCGCGCCGGGCGGCAAGGTGCCATCGATGCAGCCGGCGGCGTGGAGCTGGAACAGCGCCGCGCTGGCGCCGGTGCGCGAAGGCCGCAGCGTCAGTTACCGCGGCTGCGAACTGCCGGTGTGGCGCGACGGCCACATGGCGCCGCAGCCGCTGGACCTGTACTACACCCCGGTGCCGGGCGACGACGGCGGCGTGGCCGGCATCCTGTGCACGCTGGCCGCCGGCCGCAGCGCCGCCACGGCCGACAGCGACATTCCGCTGCGCCTGCTGGTGGTGGAGGACAACAGCGACGCCCGTTACCTGGTCTGCGAGACGCTGCGCGCGCTGGGCCACGAGGTGGAAGCCGTGGGCAGCGGCGAGGAAGCGCTGCCGCAACTGGCGCAGCACAGCTTCGATGTGTTGTTCACCGACGTCAGCCTGCCCGGCATGTCCGGCGTCGACCTGGCGCGCCAGGCGGTGCGGCAGAAGCCGGAACTGGCGCTGCTGTTCGCTTCCGGCTACGGCGAGGAATTGACGCGCCACCTGGAATTCCCTTCCCAGTCGTTGCAAAAACCTTATGATATCGAGCAGTTGCAGGCCGTGCTCGAACAGATCGGCGCCCGCCTGCACGGCCGCTGATTCCACCGGCGCGGCGCGCCTGCCAAACGTGCGGAGCCGCTGCGGGGGTTGGCGATAGAATGGGGCGATGATAGTTCCGAACACTCCCACCGCCATGCCGTCCCTGGCATCGGATGCGCACGAAGAGCTGCTACGCGCGAGGGAAGCCTTGCACCAGAGCCAGTTGGAATTGCGCGCGCTGGCCAACTCCATGCCGCAGCTGGCCTGGATCGCCGAGCAGGACGGCACCATGGTCTGGTACAACGAACGCTGGTACGACTACACCGGCACCACGCCCGAGCAGATGGCCGGCGACGGCTGGCAGCGTGTCTACGCCCCCGATTGCCTTGAAGCCATGATCGCCCACTGGCAACAGTCGCGCCAGAGCGGCGAAGTGTTCGAACTGGAAGTGCCGATCCGCAGCGCCAGCGGCGAGTTCCGCTGGTTCCTCACCCGCGCCAATCCGGTGCGCAGCGGCGACGGCAGCCTGTTGCGCTGGTTCGGCACCAGCACCGACGTCGACCAGGTCAAGCGCGCGCAGGAAGCGCTGCGCGACGAAACCGCCGTGCTGGAACTGCTCAACCGCACCGGCGCCGCCCTCGCCTCGCAGCGCGACCTGCGCCTGCTGCTGCAGGAAGTGACCGACGCCGCCACCAGCATCAGCGGCGCCCGCTTTGGCGCCTTCTTCTACCACACCACCAACAGCGCCGGCGAGGCGCTGGTGCTGCACACGCTGTCGTCCGGCGCGCCGGACGCCTTCTCGCAATTCGGCCAGCCGCGCGCCACCGCCCTGTTCGGCCCCGGCATGCGCGGCGAAGGCACGGTGCGCTGCGACGACGTGCTGCAAGACCCGCGCTACGGCCACAACCTGCCCTACGCCGGCGTGCCGCCCAACCATCCACCGGTGCGCAGCTACCTGGCGGTGCCGGTGGCGCTGCGCACCGGCGCGGTGATCGGCTGCCTGATGTTCGGCCACCCGGAGCCGGGCATCTTCAACGAGCGTACCGAGCGCATCATCGGCGGCATCGCCGCCCAGGCCGCCGTCGCCATCGACAACGCCCGGCTGTACGAAGCCTCGCAGCGGGCCGCCGAGGAACGCAAGATCCTGCTCGACTCGGAACGCCAGGCGCGCGCCGAGGCCGAGCGCACCAGCCAGCTCAAGGACGAGTTCCTGGCCACGCTGTCGCACGAGCTGCGCACGCCGCTGACGGCCATCCTCGGCTGGGCGCAAGTCCTGCGGCGCGGCAGCCGCGACCAGGCCGACCTGCACCGCGGCCTGCAAACCATCGAACGCAACGCCCGCGCCCAGGCGCAGCTGATCGAAGACCTGCTCGACATGAGCAGCATCGCCTCCGGCCGCGTGCGGCTGGCAATGCAGCCGCTGGCGCCGGCCGTCGTCGCTGCCGCCGCCATCGAATCGGTGCGCGCGGCCGCCGAGGCCAAGCAGATCCGCATCGACAAGGATTTCGCCGCCGTGCCCGGCATGGTGGCGGGTGACGCCAACCGCCTGCAGCAGATCCTGTGGAACCTGCTGAGCAACGCGCTGAAGTTCACGCCGCGCGGCGGCGTGGTCGAGGTCGGCGTGCGGCGTGATGGCGAGCACATCCTCATCAGCGTGCGCGACAGCGGCATCGGCATCGCCGCCGCCTTCCTGGGCCACGTGTTCGAACGCTTCCGCCAGGCCGACGCCACCACCACCCGCGAGCATGGCGGACTGGGGCTGGGACTGGCGATCGTCAAGCACCTGGTCGAGCAGCACGGCGGCACCATCGGCGTCGAGAGCGAAGGCGAAGGCCGCGGCGCCTGCTTCACCGTGCGCCTGCCCCGGCTCGACAACCTGCTGCCGGCGGACGCGGTCGCCGCGCCCGAAACCGCGCATGCTGCGGCGCATGATTTATCCGGCCTGCAAGTACTGGTGGTGGACGACGAGGACGACGCGCGCGAACTGATCAAGCGCATCCTCAACGACTGCAACGCCGACGTGCTGACCGCCGCCACCGCCACCGAAGCCTTGAATTTGCTGCAACACGCGCGCCCCGATCTGATGGTCAGCGACCTGGGCATGCCGGAGGTCGACGGCTACGGCCTGCTGGACCGCATCCGCGCACTGGGACCGGCGCGCGGCGGCGATTTGCCGGCCATCGCGCTGACCGCCTTCGCCCGCTCGGAAGACCGGATTAAAGCGCTCTCCAGCGGTTTTCTGGCGCACATTGCCAAGCCGGTCGAGCCGAACGAACTGATCGCCAAAGTGGCCGCCATGGGCGCCGCCCATCGCCACGCCTGAAAACGATATCAGTCTGATCATAGGTGTAGATTAATTTCCATGAGGCAATTTTTCCACTCCTACTTCACGACGCGGCAATGTCCTACAAGCAATCCGAAAAACTCTTGATACACTACAAAACTGACAGAAACAGCGTAGAATTATTTCCGCACGGAAATTAAATGCGCTGGTGTGCGGCGCACCACCCGAACAATGCGTTATTATCTAAATACTATTTAAGCGATAAAGAGACCGAGACCATCATGCCAAGCCGAGACGAAATCCTGAACGCCAAAATCCTGGTGGTGGATGACAGCGCAGACAACGTCGAACTGATGTTGGAGATCCTGCGCGAGGCCGGCTATACCGATGTGTCCTCGACCATGCTGCCCGAGCAGGTATGCCCCATGCACCGCCAGCATTGCTACGACCTGATCCTGCTGGACCTGCAAATGCCGGGCCTGAACGGCTTCCAGGTCATGAAGGGCCTCAAGGAAATCGAACAGGGCGGCTACCTGCCGGTGCTGGCGCTGACCGCCCAGCCGAGCTTCAAGATCGCCGCGCTGGAAGCGGGCGCGCGCGACTTCATCAGCAAACCGTTCGACCTGCTCGAAGTCCACAAGCGCATCCACAACATGCTGGAAGTGCGCCTGCTGTACAAGGAGCTGGCGCAGTACAGCCGCCAGCAGCAGGAACTGGCGCTGCACGATCCGCTGACCGCCCTGCCCAACCGCCGGCTGCTGGAGGACCGCATCGCCACCGTGCTGCAGCACGCCACCCGTCAGCAGAACAAGGCCGCCGTCATGTACCTCGACCTGGACGGCTTCAAGGTCATCAACGACACCCACGGCCATGCCTACGGTGACGAAATCCTCAAGCAGGTGGCGCAGCGCCTGGTTGGCTGCTCGCGCAAGGAAGACACCGTGGCGCGCGTCGGCGGCGACGAATTCGTCATTGTCATGGGCAACATCGCCCATGTCGGCGACACCCAGGAGCCGGCCAACAAGCTGATCGAAGCCGTCTCGCAGCCGTATCAAGTCAACGGCCTGACGCTGCAACTGTCGACCAGCATCGGCGTCGCCCTGTTCCCCGACGACGCGACCGAAGTGGCCGCCGTGATCGCCGCTGCCGATGGCGCCCTGTACGAAGCCAAGCGCGCCGGTAAGAACCGCTACCGCACCGTGCAGCCGATGACCGGCGAACCCGTCCAACACCACACCATGTCCACCACGCTGGCCTGAAACGACAACGGGCGGACCGCAGTCCGCCCGTTCCGGTTTGCCGCCGCTTAGTGCGCGGCAGCCTCTTCCTTCAGACCTTGCTTGGTGCTCTGGCTGACCTTGTCCGCGTGCTGGTGGTCTTCATGCGCACTCACCATTTCTGGAGGCACTTCGATGCGGGTCACACCGGCGTCTACCGAAACCGGATCGCTGGCCGGGAAAGTCATTTCCACGCCATTGTCCAGCAAGGTTTCCTTGGCCTGCTCGGCCGGCGTTTCCTGCTCCAGCTCGGCCAGGGTGGTGATCGCCACCGCCCATTTGACGAACTCCAGGTTGGCCAGGTCGCGCACGGTGACCACGTTGAAAGCCTGGGCCAGCGCCTTGGCATCCTTGGCGCTCAGGCCGCGCAGGGCGCTGGTGGGGGCATCGGCCAGCGCGCGGAAGGTGTGGCCGATATATTCTTTGTCCACGACAGTATCGATATTCATGATGGATTCCTTTCAGTTGACGTTCTCACACACTGTGACAGGCGGCCAGCGCCGGGTCTGTGCGGGATCGAACACTGCTCCCACCACCCTTCTGTCGCGCTCGATTGACTATGTGTTTTTGACTTTAAATTACCCCCTTGCTATGATCGATTATGCATCTCGCACAGCGCAGAGACCCCGTGCCTAAAATAGACAAACCCAAGATTTTGGTCGTCAATGACGACGCCAACAGCCTGTTCGCGCTGACCAGTCTGCTCGCCCAATGGGCCGAGCAGGAATGCTATGAGGTGCTGGCCGCGCGCTCCGGCCAGGACGCCCTGCGCCAGGTGCTGATGCACGACTTCGCGGTGATTCTGCTGGACGTCAACATGCCCGGCATGGACGGTTTCGAGACCGCCGAAGCGATCCACGCCCGCGCCCGGTCGGCCGACATCCCGATCATCTTCATCACCGCCTTCCTGGCCGACGAACTGGACCGCCTGAAGGCCTACCAGCACGGCGCCGTCGATTTCCTGTTCACGCCGGTGATCCCGCAGGTGTTGTACGCCAAGGTCGCCGTGTTCGTGGCGCTGGCGATGAAGAACGAGGAACTGAAAAAACAGGCGCGCCAGCTGAGCCAGCGCACCACCGAACTGACCGCCACCAACCAGCGCCTGACCCGCGAGATCGAGGAACGCAAATCGATGGAGCGGCAGAACCACGCCAAGGATGAATTCCTCGCCATGCTGGGCCACGAGCTGCGCAATCCGCTGAGCGCCATCAGCAGCGCCGCCTCGCTGATCGGCCTGCCGGGCGTGTCGGTCGACGGCGTGCAGCGCGCCAAGAAAATCATCCAGCGCCAGAGCCAGCACCTGGGCCGCATCGTCGACGACCTGCTGGACCTGTCGCGCGCCATGTCCGGCAAGATCCTGCTGAACCGCTTGCCGCTGGACCTGTCCAAGCTGGTCGCCACGGCGCTGGAAACCTACCGCGCCACCGGCCGCAGCACCGACTACGAACTGGTGCAGGACCTCGACGCCGGCTGGATCGACGGCGACAGCACCCGCCTGGAACAGATCACCAGCAACCTGATCGACAACGCGCTGAAATACACGCCGGCCGGCGGCCGCATCGAGGTGCGCACCTGGACCGAGAACGACGACGTGGTCCTCAGCGTGCGCGACACCGGCGTCGGCATCGCCGCCGAACTGCTGCCGCACGTGTTCGACGTGTTCGTGCAAGGCAGCAGCACGCTGGACCGCTCGCAGGGCGGCCTCGGCATCGGCCTGTCGCTGGTGCGCCGGCTGGCCGAACTGCACGGCGGCAGCGTGGCCGCCGACAGTCCGGGCGACAACCGCGGCAGCACCTTCACGCTGCGCCTGCCGCGCATCGAGCATCAGGTGGTGGCGCCGCCCGCGCCGGCCGGCCGCGGCGAACACGGCAAGCCGCGCGTGCTGCTGATCGAAGACAACGACGACGGCCGCGAAATGATGAGCATGATGTTGAACGGTTACGGCTACGACGTCGAAGCGGCCGCCGACGGCCTGCTCGGCCTGAGCGCCGCCCTGAGCTATCAGCCCGACCTGGCGCTGGTCGACATCGGCCTGCCCGGCATCGACGGCTACGAGGTGGCGCGCCGCCTGCGCGCCGATCCGGCCACGCGCGACATCAAGCTGATCGCCCTCACCGGCTACGGCCTGGCGGAAGACCTGCAGCGCGTGATGGAAGCCGGCTTCGACCGCCACCTGGTCAAGCCGGTCGACATCGACCAGCTGATGGAAGTGATCGACACCTGCGCCAGGGTGCCGGTACGCGAATAGGCCGCGCACGCTTGGGCCACGGTGCGCCACAAGTTGCAAAGCTCGGGTATGATCGGGTCAGAGCATAGTCCGTCCGACTTTAACGAGAAAACCCATGTCCGTACCGGCATCGCAAGAACCACACACTCCGCAGCAGGACGCCCTGCGCAGCGCCGACCTGAGCGAGCTGCTCGGCCACGTCCACACCTGCTGGGACAACGAGCGCCGCTCGCTGTCGCGCCAGTTGCACGACAGCCTGGGTTCGTCGCTGACGGCGCTGACCATGCACCTCGGCCTGCTGATGCAGAAACTGCCGCCCGACCAGGCCTTGCAGGACCGCGCCGGCCACATGAAAAAACTGCTGAACCAGATCGTCGAAACCAACCGCCAGATGCAGCTCAAGCTGTGGAACGACAAGCTGGAATTCCTCGGCGTGCGCGTGGCGCTGGATGAACTGGTCACGCAATTCGGCGAACAGCGCGGCATCACCGCCCGTTGCAGCCTGCCGGAAGACGAACTGGATTGCCCGCGCAGCCACGGCATCGTGCTGCTGCACACGCTGGAAGAAGCGCTGCGCAATATCGACAGCCACGCGCAGGCCACCGAAGTCGACGTCATCGTTGACGACAACGAAGACGAAGTGATGATGACGGTGAAGGACAACGGCGTCGGCCTGAGCGGCCCGGTGGCGGCCGACTACAATCCGTCGGCCGGCAAGTTCGGCCTGCGCATGGCGCGCGAGCGCGCCGCCTACCTGGGCGGCACGCTGACGCTGTCGACCGGCGCCGAGCGCGGCGTCACCTTGACGATGATCCTGCCCAAGCCGGCGGCCGCCGTTTAATGCAGCTTGACCAGCGGCGTGGTGCGCTTGATCAGGAAGCGCGCCACCGCCAGCACGGCCGTGCGCACCGTGCCCAGCACCGCCTTGTGGTGCATCAGGTGCAGGCTGACGTACATCAGGCGCGCCACAAAGCCGTCGACAAACCAGCTTAATCCCTTCAGCGATCCCATCAGGCTGCCCACCGACGTGGTCTGGCCGAATGACACCAGCGAACCGTAATCGCGGTACACATACGGCTTGCCTTGCGGCGGCTGATTCTTGTGCTGGCGCAGGAAGGTCTCCAGCAGATAATCGGCCATCTGGTGCGCGGCTTGCGCGCGCGGCGGCACCAGCTTGCCGTCCGGGCCGACGCAGGCGGCGCAGTCGCCCAGCGCATAAATATCATCGAAGCCTTTGACCGCCAGCGTGCCGTCCACGTCCAGCTGGCCGGACTTGGTGGTGGGCAGTCCCAGCGTCTTGAGGAAGTCCGGCGCCTTGATGCCGGCGGCCCAGACCACGATCTGCGCCGGATAGACGGTGTCGCCGGCGGTAACGCTGGCGCCGTCGATGGCCGTCACGCGGGTGTCGGTCACCACTTTCACGGCGCGCTGGTGCAGCAGATCCAGCGCGGCGCTGGAGACTTTTTCCGGCAGCGGCGCCAGGATGCGCGGCGCGCCTTCCAGCAGGGTGATGCGCACGTCGCGCTCGGCCTTCAATTGGCGGAAGCCATAGGTGGCGTAGACGTCGCTCGCTTCGCGCAGCTCGGCCGCCAGCTCGACGCCGGTGGCGCCGCCGCCGATGATGACCACGTCCACACCTGCTTCGGCGTTGACGCTTTTTTTCAGCTCGGCCAGCGTCAGCAGCTTGAGCAGCGTCAGGCGGAAACGCTCGGCGTCTTCGGTGGCGTTCAGCGAAATCGTGTGCTCGGCCGCGCCGGGTACACCGAAGTAATTCGACGTGCTGCCGACCGCCATCACCAGCTTCTCGAAGCCGATCTGGCGTTCGGGCAGGATCTCTTCGCCGTTGTTGACGATGGCGCCGACAGTCAGCAGGCGCTGCTGGGCGTCCAGCGCCAGCATCGGGCCGTAGACAAAGGTGAAGTGGTTGTCGTGCGCCAGCATTTGGTAGGACAGCCCTTCCTGGTGCACGTCCAGCGTGCCGGCCGCCACCTCGTGCAGCGAGGGTTTCCAGATGTGGAACAGGCGGCTGTCGACCAGCATGACGGCCTGCGGTCCCAGCTTGCGCCCCAGTTTGCAGGCGAGCTCCAGCCCGCCTGCTCCGCCGCCAACAATCACGAATTTACTTTGCAAACTATTCTCCTGTGGCGGCAACTGCCGCCGGGTTATCGGTCGTGCCGGTCATGGCCGCGATCGTGACCGCGGCCATGATCGTGACCATTGTCGTGGCCACGGCCCGGACCGTGGTCGTCGCGGCGATCATCGCGGTAATGCTCCTCGCGACGCGGACCGCCATGGCCGTGACGCTCGTGGTAACGCGGCACATATTCATTGTTGTACCACCGATCCTGCACGAAAAACACTCTCTGATTGCAGGCATGGTAAGCATGGCAATGTTTCGCCCAGTTCCTTGCGTGGCCCGGCGGCACGCGCAGATAGATCGGCGCCACCTCGACGTAACGCACCGGCCGTTCGATGATCACCGGCTGGCGGTACAGCACCTGCGGCGGCGGATAATCGCCGACGTCGATGCGGCCGTAAAAGCCGGGCTGGCCGACGCTGAGGGACAGGCCGACATCGGCGGCAAAGGCGGAGGCGGACATGGCCAGCAGGCTGGCGGCGAGTAACGTGGCTTTCATGATGAGTCTCGATTCTTGATCCGAGCGAACTTGCTCACCTCTTAGCATAATAAAGCCTGCAGAAAATCTCTGTGCGCTGACGTACATAAGTTACTTATGCTAAACTAATCGTTCGATACCTAACGATTAGCTGGTGAATCATATGTCTTCTATCGAAGAACGCTTCTCTGCCGCCCTGCACGGCACCGCCCGCGCCTGGCGCCTGGCGGTGGACCGCCGCCTCAAACACCTGGGCCTGAGCCAGGCCAGCTGGATGGCGATCGCCCTGACGGCCAAGGAAAAGGAACCGCCGTCGCAGACCCGGCTGGCCGCCCGCGCCGGCGTCGAAGACCCGACCATGGTGTCCACCGTCGACAAGCTGGTCAAGGCCGGCTACATGCTGCGCACGCCATCCGAGACCGACCGCCGCGTCAAGCTGCTGAGCCTGACGCCGGCCGGGCAGGCAATCTACGCCACCGTCTGGAAGGAAGCCCAGGTGGTGCGCCAGGAAATGCTGAGCAAGGCCGATCCGGCCGTGCTGCTGCTGGTGACCGAGTTCCTGGAATCGATCCATAGCGACATCGAGTCCTTTTCGTGAGCACAACGATGAGCACAGCAGCAAGCACCGCCGCCGCGCCCGACGACGGCCTGAACCGCCGCATGATCACGGTATCGATCATGCTCGCCACGATCATTCAGGCGCTGGACGGCACCATCGCCAACGTCGCCCTGCCGCACATGCAGGGCAGCCTGTCGGCCTCGCAGGACCAGATCACCTGGGTACTGACCTCGTTCATCGTGGCCGCCGCCATCGCCACGCCGCTGACCGGCTGGCTGTGCGACCGCTTCGGCCAGAAGAACATCTTCCTGACCTCGGTGGCCGGCTTCACCATCGCCTCGGTGCTGTGCGGACTGTCCGGCACCTTGAGCGAAATCGTCATCGCCCGCCTGTTGCAAGGCGTGTTCGGCGCCGCGCTGGTGCCACTGTCGCAGGCCACGCTGCTCGACATCAATCCGCGCGAAAAGCACGGGTCGGCCATGGCCGTATGGGGCATGGGCGTGATGATCGGCCCGATTCTCGGCCCCACCCTGGGCGGCTGGCTGACCGACAGCTACGACTGGCGCTGGGTGTTCTTCATCAACATTCCGATCGGCGCCATGGCGTTCTACGGCATCTGGCGCTACATCCGCAAGACCGACGCGCCGCGCAAGATGAAGTTCGACGCCTTCGGCTTCGCCACCCTGAGCCTGTCCATCGGCGCGCTGCAGATGCTGCTCGACCGCGGCGAACAGAACGACTGGTTCAGCGCCACCGAAACCTGGGTCGAGGCCATCCTCCTGGCGCTGAGCTTTGCGTATTTTGTCGCCCACACCGCCACGCGGCCGGCCGGCAAGTCCTTCTTCGATTACCGGCTGCTGCGCAATGCCAACTACGTCAGCGGCCTGTTGTTCATCTTCATCGTCGGCCTGGTGCTGTTCGCCACGCGCGCACTGACGCCGTCGATGCTGCAAAGCCTGATGGGCTATCCGGCCAAGATCGCCGGCCTGGTGACGGCGCCCAGCGGCATCGGCACCATGATCGCGATGATGATGGTGGGCCGGCTGGTGGGCAAGGTCGACCTGCGCCTGCTGCTGGGCATCGGCTTCGCCATCACCGCCTTCTCGCTGTGGCAGATGACGCGCTACACGCTGGTGCTGTCGCAAAGCGACATCGTCTGGCCGGGCGTGATCCAGGGCCTGGGACTTGGCCTGGTGTTCGTGCCGCTGAGCGCCGCGACGTTTGCCACGCTGTCGCCCGAAATGCGCGCCGAAGGCACGGCCATCTACAGCCTGATCCGCAATATCGGCAGTTCGATCGGCATCGCGCTGGTGCAGACGCTGCTGGTGCGGAACACGCAGACCGTGCATGCGTCGCTGACCGAACACGTCACCACCACCAACCCGGCGCTGCTCAACAACCTGGCCACGCCGGAAGCGGCGGCCACGCTGAACAACGAGATCACGCGCCAGGCGTCGATGATCGCCTACGTGGATGACTTCTGGCTGATGTTTATTATGACTTTGTGCGTGATACCGCTGCTGCTGTTGATACGCCCGCCGGCCAAGAGCGCGCCGGTGACGGTCGACCACGCCGCCATGGATTGAGGAGAAGCAAATGAAAACACGATTACGACCTACCCTGCTGGTGATGGCAATCGCCATGACGCTGGCCGGCTGCGCAACAGTCGCCCCCGACACCCATCCGCTGGAACGGCGCGACCTCGCCAGCGCCGAACTGTCGGCCGGCATCAAGCTGGCCAACGAAGGCTGGCCGCAAGCCCAATGGTGGACCGCCTACCATGACGACCAGTTGAACGCCATCATCAAGCAGGCGCTGGCCGGCGGCCCGTCGCTCGAAGTGGCGGCCGCGCACATCGGCACCGCGCGTTCGTCGCTGTCGCGCAGCCTGGCCGACCTGGGGCTGGAAACCTCGCTGTTCGCCAACGCCAACCGCCAGCGCTATTCGGGCACCGGCCTGTTCCCGGCGCCGATCGGCGGCGCCTACTTCACCGAAGAGACGTTGCGGCTGGACCTGCACTACAACTTCGACTGGTGGGGCAAGAACCGCGCCCAAGTGGCGGCCGCCGTCGGCGAACTGAATGCCGGCCGTGCCTCCTATGCGGAAGCCGAACAAGCGCTGGCCGCCTCCATCACCCAGAGCTACTTCCGCCTGCAAGGCGCGTGGGCGCGGCTGGCGAATACCGAACAACTGGCGGCCACGCAAACAGCGCTGGTGCAGGACAAGGCCAAGCGCATCGCGCGCGGCCTGGCCAACGCCGACGAGCAGCGCGCCGCCGAAGCGGACCTGAGCCTGATCCGCAAACAGCAGGCGCAGCTCAAGTCGGACATCGAGCACGAGCGCGAAGCGCTGCGCGCGCTGGCCGGCGCCGACAACAAGGCCCTGGCTGACCTGAAGCCGGTGGCGCTGTCGTCCGCCCCGCACGCGTTGCCGGCGCGCCTCGGCATCGAACTGCTGGCGCGCCGACCCGATCTGCAAGCCGCGCGCTGGAAGGTCGAAGCATCGCTGAGCACGATCGACGCCGCCAAGGCCGCGTTCTATCCGGACGTGAACCTGACCGGCTCCATCGGCCTGGACACCGTCAAGGTGGAAAACCTGCTGCAGGCGGCCAGCCGTACCGTCTACCTCGGCCCGACCGTGTCGCTGCCGCTGTTCGACAGCAAGCGCCTGGACGCGCAGCTGGACGGCGCGCGCACCAACCGCAACGAACGCATCGCCGAATACAACCAGACCATCGTCAAAGCGGTGCGCGACGTGGCGCAGAGCGGCGCGCAGCTGCAAGGCATCGAACAGCAGATCGTGCAACAGGCCGAAGCCACCGGCTCGGCCCGCGCGCAGCTGGCGTCGGCGCAGGCGCGCATGGACCACGGCCTGGCCAGCAACAGCAGCGTGCTGAATGCGCGCCTGGCGCTGCTCAAGCAGCAGGACGCCGACCTCTATCTGCAACAAGTACAACTGCTGGCCGAAGTCGCGCTGACCAACGCGCTGGGCGGCGGCTATCACGAAGAAGCGCCGCTGGCGACTGCATCCAAATAAATCAACGGACCACATCATGAGCACTGTCACCACCCAACCTACCGAGAAAAAGCGCAAGTTCATGCTGGCCGCGATCACGCTGGCCTTCATCGCTGCGGGGATCGCCTACGCGGCGTATTACGAAATCGTGCTGTCGAAAATCCAGGAGACCGACAACGCCTACGTTGGCGGCAACCTGGTCAACATCTCGTCGCAGGTGACCGGCAACGTCACCGAAATCCGCGCCGATGAAACGCAGATGGTGCAGGCCGGCGCGCCGCTGATCCAGCTCGACGCGGCCGATGCCGACATCGCCTTGCAGCAGGCCGACGCCAGGCTGGGCGCCGCCGTGCGCCAGCAGCGCCAGCGCTACGCCGACGTGGCGCAGTACGACGCCAACGTCGCCCTGCGCAAGCTGCAACTGAAAAATGCCGAAGACGACCTGGCGCGCCGCAAGCCGCTGGCCGCCGACCATACGGTCTCCGGCGAGGAAGTGGCGCACGCGCGCCAGGCGGTGGACGATGCACGCGCGGCGATCGCGGTGGCCGTCAAGCAGGAAGAAGCGGCCAAGGCCGGCGTCAGCGGCGTGGCGGTGGCGCAGCATCCGTCGGTGCAGGCAGCCAAGGCGGACTACGTGCAGGCGTGGCTGGCGGCGCGCCGCAACACCATCCTGGCGCCGGTGTCGGGCTATGTGGCCAAGCGCAGCGTGCAGATCGGCGCTCGGGCGACGCCGGGCACCTCCCTGATGGCGATCGTGCCGCTGGATCAGCTGTGGGTGGACGCCAACTTCAAGGAATCGGAACTGAAGAACATCCGCGTCGGCCAGCCGGCCAAGGTGGAGGCGGATATGTATGGCAGCAAGGTGGAATTCCACGGTCGCGTGGTGGGCCTGTCGGCCGGCACCGGCAGCGCCTTCTCGCTGCTGCCCGCGCAGAACGCCAGCGGCAACTGGATCAAGGTGGTGCAACGTCTGCCGGTGCGGATTGCGCTGGATGCGAAGGAGCTGAAGGAGCACCCGCTGCGCATTGGCCTGTCGACCACCGTGTCGGTGGATGTCAGCAAGACCGATGGCCCGGTGCTGGGCGCGGCGATGCCGCAAACGCCGGTGTACACCACGCAGGCGCTGACGCAGCCATTGCAGCAGGCCGGCGGTGCGGCCGATGCGATCATCGCGCACAACCTTTAACCCGGTAAGGCGGGGTCTGACCCCGTACGGGGTCAGACCCCAAAGCGGAACGCCTTGCGGGGTGCGGCGTCACGCCAGCCGCTACCCCTTGAGCAGCTCGGTGTCGAGTTGGCGTATTGCCGTTTGGGCCTGGGTGATGACGCGCTCGGCGATCCGCTGACGCATGCCGGGCACGCGTCCCGCCGCTTCGGCTTCCAGCAAAATCGGCGTCAGCATCTGCAAGGCCGAGTCGCGGAAGCCCTCCGCCACCAGGTCCAGTTGCGCATTGAACGACTGCTCCGCCGCCAGCAGTTGCTTGCGCAACTCCTCCTCGAACGCCGCGCGCTTGTCGCGGATCTCGGTGCGCTTGCGCTTGCCGCCATCGGTGAACCACTTGAACGCCCCCGCCAGCAGCACCGCGCCGCCGACAAACGGCGCCACCGGCGCCACCACCGGCAGCACCACCGCCGCACCAATCAGATACGCCGCCGTGCCGGTACTGGCCGCCACCGCCGCACCGCTGACCAGGGTCACATTGGCCGCCGTATCCAGCTTGTTGACAATGCGCGTTCCCACCCGCAGGCGCGGCATCAGCTTGGCCAGCGCCGCATGGTGCTGACGCTGGAACACCGTCGCCTGCCCCAGCTTCATCCCCGACTGGAACAGCCGCAGATCCTCCTGCAGCAGCTGCAAGGCCTGCTCCTTGCGACGCACCACACGGTCCAGCCGCCGCTCCATCTCCTGCCCGAACTGGTTGCGGCTGATGCTGGCCCAGACATCTTCATCTTTCCATTTATCGGTATTGAGTCGGTCGCTCATCGCCAGTTCGATGGCATTGCCGGCATCATGCACCGCATCGTCGATTTCCTCCGACATCAGCCGCCGCTCATACGCCATGCGCTGCTCGACCAGCTGCAACCGCTGCGTGACCTGGCTTTTCAGATCATGCGCGGCGCTGACCAGCGAGCCAGCCGCCGCCTCGCCCACTGCCAGCAGGCGCGACTGCTCCAGGTAAATGTCGATATCGTGCGTGATAGCCGCCGTGGTGCTGCCGACCAGCTCCCGCAATTGCAGGTGGTCGATCTCGCCGGACTGGAAATGGCGCGCGTGATCGACCAGCGTCGGCTGGCCGGCCGTGCGGCCGAAGTCCGCCACCGCATCGGCCAGCGAACGGCCGCGCACCAGGCGCCGCGCTTGCTCGCCCAGGTTGGCCAGGATGCCACGCTCTTCCGCCGGCGGCAGGCGTTGCAGATCCTCGGCCGAGACGCGTACCGACAAGGCCTTGGCCAGCCGCTGCGCCAAGGCGCGGGCATCGGCGCCATGCAGCGCCAGCAGCGGGATCACCATGTGCAGCGCCTGTTCGCGCGCGGCCTGATCGATGCCGGTACAGCTGCGGCTGAGCGCGTTCAGCGCCCAGTCGACTTCGACGCCGGATTCGATGGCGTTCAGCACCAGCGCGGTAAAAACGGCGGAGGATTGTCCGTCGCCGGCGATATCGGTGACGGCGGCGAATTGCGCCAGCGTCAGGCTGCCCTCGTTGCCGGCGATGGCGCCGACCGCGCGCGCGTAGGCGGAGCTGAAGCTCTGGTCGGACGATAAATGTTCGTCCAGCGAACGGACGACGAGCTGCGACGACGGACTATTCACGCCTGCTCCAGTTGGTTGTGATGCCATTATTACATTGTAACTGAAGCGAGCTCAACGAGGCAGATAGCGCAGGATGGTGACAACGGCGCCGATGGTAACGCCAGTCTGGGCAAGGAACAGCGTGATGAACAGTCCAAGCATCCATTTCACCATATCAAACTTAAGGTCCTGCAGTTGCATATGCACCCAGTCCTTTGTGGCCAAGGTTTGCGTAAGGTTCTCCAGGACTTCTCCCAGCGCATCGGCGTGCGCAGTTGCCTGTTGGGGCGGCACGCCGCCCTCTTCCAGGTGCTTGCGGTATTTGGCTGATTCGACGGAGTTCATGGACACAGTATGCGCCACTCGCCGCCGAATTCAAGCAGCGCACTTTGATGCAGATCAGCCCCGCACCACCTCGGTCGACAAGATCAGCGTCTCCTTGATTTCCTCCATGACGACATAGCTTTTCGACTGCGCCGCCCCAGGCAAACTGAGCAGCATGTCGCCCAGCAGATTGCGGTACTCGGCCATTTCATGAATGCGCGCCTTGATCAGGTAATCAAAATCCCCCGACACCAGATGGCACTCCTGCACCTCCGGAATCCGCAACACCTCGCGCCGGAACTGCTCGAACGCCGGTCCGGACTTCTGGTTCAGCGTAATCTCGACAAACACCAGCAGCTTGGCGCCCAGCGACGGCGGATCGATGCGCGCGTGATAGCCGGTGATCACGCCATCGCGCTCCATGCGCTTGACCCGCTCGATGGTCGGCGTGGTCGACAGCCCGACCTGCTCGCCCAGGTCCTTCATCGAGATGCGCCCATCCTCCTGCAGGATCTGCAATATCTTTCTGTCCAGTTTGTCGAGACTTCTGACCGATTCTTTCTGAATTCGCATAAAAATCCACTATTTTCACGAAGATATACAGTAACAAACACTATACAAACGAGAATACCATAGCGGAATATCTGGCAGTTAAATAATCGGGGGACTTTATGCGTGTCGTAATCCTGGGTAGCGGCGTCATCGGCGTCACCAGCGCCTACTATCTGGCCAAGGCCGGCCATGACGTCACCGTGCTCGATCGCCAACCCGGTCCCGCCCTCGAAACCAGCTTTGCCAACGCCGGCCAGATCTCGCCCGGCTATGCCTCTCCCTGGGCCGCGCCCGGCATCCCGCTGAAAGCGATGAAATGGATGCTGCAACGCCACGCCCCGCTGTCGATCACGCCTGACGGCACGCTGTTCCAGCTGCAATGGATGTGGCAGATGCTGCAAAACTGCAATGCCGAGCGCTACGCCATCAACAAGGAACGCATGGTGCGTCTGGCCGAATACAGCCGCGACTGCTTCAAGGCTCTGCGCGCCTCCACCAGCATCGCCTACGAAGGCCGCCAGCAAGGCACGACCCAGCTGTTCCGCACGCAGGAGCAGATGGACGCCGCCGCCAAGGACATCAGCGTGCTGGAGGAAACCGGCGTGCCCTACGAACTGCTGAGCCGCGAACAGCTGGTCGGCGCCGAGCCTGGCCTGGCGCGCAACAAGCTGGTCGGCGGCCTGCGCCTGCCCAACGATGAAACCGGCGACTGCCAGCTGTTCACCACGCGCCTGACCGCCATGGCCGAAGAGCTCGGCGTCAAATTCCGCTACGGCATGGACATCACCGGCCTGGTCACCGAGGGCGACGCCATCAAGGGCGTCAAGTGCGGCGACGAACTGGTCACCGCCGAGTCCTACGTGGTCGCCATGGGTTCGTACTCGACCGCGCTGCTGAAAGAACTGGTGCAGATTCCGGTCTATCCGCTGAAGGGTTACTCGATCACCGTCCCGATCGTCAATGCAAGCGCCGCACCGGTCTCGACCATTCTGGACGAAACCTACAAGATCGCTGTCACCCGCTTCGACGACCGCATCCGCGTCGGCGGCATGGCCGAGATCGCCGGCTTCAACACCGAGCTCAACCCGCGCCGCCGCGAAACGCTGGAAATGGTGGTCAACGATCTGTTCCCGGGCGCCGGCGACACCGCCGCCGCCAGCTTCTGGACCGGCCTGCGTCCGATGACGCCGGACGGCACGCCGATCGTCGGCCGCACCGGCCTGCGCAACCTGTACATCAACACCGGCCACGGCACGCTCGGTTGGACCATGTCCTGCGGTTCGGCGCAACTGCTGTCGGACATCATCTCCGCGCGCCGTCCGGCAATCCGCGCCGACGACCTGTCGGTCAGCCGCTACAGCACCGCCGCCGGCGCCCGCCAGCCGCAATTCGCCAACGCCTGATCTCCCCGCCTCCCCGTTCGCGGCATCCGATCCGGACGCCGCGAACGTCTCCGCAGCGCCCCATTCCCACGCATTTGACGCCGCCGCGTCACGATCTGTCGCATTGCCGCCGCTCTTCGTCGAAGAACCTGCAACAACGCTGTGTTGAGCGTTGAGATTGGGCCCAAGCCTGCGTATAATTTTGACCATGAATAAACTTGAAGCATTCGGCCATATTGCGGCCCTGGCCATTCGTGGCGAACTCGTTTTCCCGACCAGCGTGAACGCCGCGCTGCGCGTACAACTGGCGTTGGATGATCCCGACTGCCCGATCGACACCGCCATCAGCCTGGTGCTGGCGGAACCATTGCTGGCCGCGAAAACCGTGGCCATCTCGAATTCGGCGATGTTCAACCGCGCCGGCGCGCCGGTGGTGACCAATGTGCGCGGCGCCATCATGCGCATCGGCTACCAGAACCTGTTCGCGCTGGCCGCCGCCATGGTGGTGCGCCAGTTCGGCAGCAAGATCACCGACCCGCAGGTGCGCAACATGGCCGAAAAGCTGTGGGACCACACCATCGCCGTCGCCGCGCTGGGACGTTTGATCGCGCGCCATGTCACCGGCGTCAATGAAGACACCGCGCTGTTCGCCGGCATCGTGCACGAAGTGGGCGGCTTCTACCTGCTGTCGCGCGCCGACGAATTCCCCGGCCTGCTGGATGAAGATCCGGAAAACTGGCATTCGGCCAGCGAGGAAATCATCACCCGCGAAGTGATGCGCAAGCTGTGCATCCCGGAGCCGGTGGCCGACGCCATCGAAGGCCTGCGCGACAGCTTCATGTCGATTCCGCCGGACACGCTGCTCGACACCCTGCTGCTGGCCAACCACCTGACGCCGGTGAAGTCGCCGCTGCAGGAGCCGCAGCGCGACCTGCCGCCGCACTCCGACTCCGCCATCGACCTGTTCATCGACGAACAGAAACTGGCCGCCATGCTGGAAGAAGCACGGCGCGACGCGATCGACATGAGCGCCGCCCTGCTGGTCTAACTTTTTACGCGGGCCGTCCGGCGCAGGGCGGCCCGTTGCTCTTTGTGGAGAATTGCATGCAGACTGCGCCCCTGTCCTACGGCTCCGATCAATCCGGCCTGGTATGCGGCTACCTGTTTGGCCGCGATGCCGACGGCAAGGCCCTGCCCCTGGACACCGACGCCGCCTGCGGGTGGCTCAAGGAGCGCGAGCAGCATCCGCAGGAATTCGTCTGGCTGCACTACAACCTGGCCAACACCGCCAGCGAGAAGTGGCTGCACGAGCACACCGCGCTGCCGGAGGAGTTCTACGACAGCCTGCATGAAGGCCCGCGCTCGACCCGCATCGAACTGGCCGACAACACGCTGATCGCGGTGGTCAACGACGTGGTGCACGATTTCACCTTCGAGCCGTCCGACATTTCCACGCTGTGGCTCAGCGTCGACAAGCAGATCGTCATCAGCGCGCGCCGCAAGCCGCTGCGCGCGGTCGACAGCCTGCGCAACGCGGTGCGCAACGGCGAGCCGATACGGTCGTCGGTAGAGTTGCTGATCCACCTGCTGCGCGACCAGGCCGACGCCCTGATCAAGATCGTGCGCGACGCCATCACCACCGTCGACGGCATCGAAGATAATCTGCTGGCCGGAAAACTGACCACCAAGCGCGCCAGCCTGGGCGCCTTGCGCCGGGTGCTGGTGCGCCTGCAACGCCTGCTGGCGCCGGAACCGGCGGCGCTGTTCCGCCTTCTGCAAAAGCCGCCGGCCTGGGTGGCGGAGATCGATGCGCAGGAGCTGCGCCAGTCGACCGAGGAATTCTCCATGGTGCTGGCGGACATGGCGTCGCTGCAGGAACGCATCAAGCTGATACAAGAGGAAATCGCGGCGCTGGCCAGCGAGGCCAATAACCACAGCCTCTTCGTGCTGACCGTGGTGACCGTGCTGGCCCTGCCGATCAATATCATCGCCGGTTTGCTGGGCATGAACGTGGGCGGCATTCCGCTGGCCCAGTCCGAGCATGGCTTCCTGGTGGTGGTGGTGATTGTCGCCAGCTTTACCGTGATCGCCGGCTGGCTGGCCTTCCGCCGCCAGCGCGACGTGAGCTAGGGCCGAGCGTCCGTACCCGCCAGGCGCCGGCCGCCGCCGCCGCGATGCCCATCGCCAGCGCGATCAGGTTGTCGCGCCGGTAATCGCCGCGCACCTGCCCCAGGCTGGCCACTTCCTTGCCGCCCACCGCCACGCCGTAGGCCGTGTAAAACGCGCCCGGCGCAAAGCCGATGCCGGTTTTCTGCTGGCGGAAGAACTTCACCGTGACGGGATACAGTTCGGCGTCGCGGATGGTCTGGCGCTGGCGACCGTCACCGTCGCCTTTGGCGTACAACACCAGCTGCTGCTGGTCCGACAAAGTGAAATACAGCGCGCCGCGCGTCTCCTGCTGCCACATCACGCGGCCGCGCGCCGTCTCCAGCTGCGCCGCCCGTGGAAAGCGGTATTCCAGCACACCGAACAGCGCGATCAGGCCGATGCCGAGCCACAGGAAAAAATACGCCCCGCGCTCGCCGGCAAACCAGTCTTTCATGTTGAGATGGCGTTGATGGAAATGCCAGCATCATACATGCACAAGCTTGACCACGATAAGTACCATGGAAGAATTGAGCGCCGCCACGCCAACCAGCGTGGTGATCATCCACTTCATGATGCGCGTTTCCAGATCGGATAGATCGGCCTTGGTGGCGAAGTTTTTCGCCATATGCTCGATGGTCGCCTGCATACTGGCCAGCGTAATATCGAGGCGAGCAATATCGTCTTTCGTGGCAACGGTTTTATTCAGCACCGCAAGGTCGCGTTCGACCGCCGTCAGGCGCCTGTTCAGCGCTGACAATTCTTCGCTCGGCTGTGTGGTGTCGGTTTCCATGCGATCCATCGTGCGCCTTCAAACCCAGCTCTGGCAAGCTGAGCAGGATTGATTTATGTCAAATACATGCCTTGCCGCTGACATCGGCAAATAAGTAAACTTTTTTGTTTACTTATTGTTGAGCCAGCACTACAGTGGAGGGCATGAAAACATCCTTGCTCATCTTCTCCGCCTGCCTGCTGGCCCTGCTGTCCACCATCGGCGCGGCGCTGCCGTATCCTATCCTGCCGCCGCTGTTCGCGGCCGGCGCCACCAATGGCCTGAACACCTTCCTCAACCTGCCGCCCAAGCTGCTGTTCGGTCTGGCGTTGACCATCAACCCGATCGGCCTGCTGATCGGCTCCGCCCTGCTGGGCCCGATGTCGGACCGCTACGGCCGCCGGCCGGTGCTGCTGATTACCGCTGTCGGCGCCGCCATCGGCCACGCCGTCACGGCCGGCGCGCTGCTGATCGAATCCTACCCGCTGTTCATCGTCGCCCGCTTCGCCACCGGCCTGCTGGAAGGCAGCGGCTCGGTCGCGCGCGCGCTGCTGGCCGACCGCCTCGAAGGCGACCTGCGCCGTAAAGCGCTGTCGTGGTTGAACGGCGCCTTCTACATGGGCTGGCTGGCCGGCCCGCTGCTGGCCGGCGCCACGCTGCAATTCGGCATCACCACGCCGTTCTGGGTCGCCGTCACCGCGCTACTGATTGTCGCCGCGC
The DNA here is from genome assembly GCF_009674495.1 of Duganella alba. Classification (GTDB taxonomy): domain Bacteria; phylum Pseudomonadota; class Gammaproteobacteria; order Burkholderiales; family Burkholderiaceae_D; genus Rugamonas; species Rugamonas alba. The sequence goes on from NZ_WKJN01000024.1 coordinate 73,858, forward strand.
TGGTCGCCGTCACGCTGCCGCGCGAAGCGCCGTCCAACGCCACCACTTCCTGGTGGCAGGTGGCGCGCGACCGCCACGCGCTCAACCTGCTGCGCGAACCCGATCTGCGCGGCCTGTTCATCATCACGCTGGCCTACACCTGCGGCGTCACCGGCTTCTACGAGTTCTACCCGCTGTGGCTGGTGGAAGTGCCTGGCTACGGCGCCCAAGGCATCGCCTGGACCACCGCCGCCATGTGCGCCGTGATGACCGCCACCACCATCGTCGCCGGCCGGCCGTTCAAGGGCGAGCCGCTGCTGCGCGCCCGTCTCTACGCCTTTGCTGTGGCGGCCATCATCGCCGCGCTGGCCGCCAGCAACGCCACGCTCGGCATCCTGTGCATCGTCCTGTATGGCATACCGCATTCATTCTACAACGCCATCGTGCCCAACTATTGCGCCGAACGTTTCGGCGCCGCCCACGGCCAGGGCGCGGTGATGGGACTGATTTCCACCACCTTCTGCCTGGCCAACATCCTCATGGCGCTGGTCGGCGCGGTGCTGACCTTGATCGACACGCGTCTGATCCTGCTGCTCGGCGCGGCCCTCACCGCCTGGTCGGCCTGGCGCATGCAAAGCTGGCACCGCAGCATGCAGACGGAGGCGCTGGCATGAACACCGCCGACCAGACACTGTTCCTGATCAAGACGCGCGGCCCGCAAACCGCGCAGCAGCTGGCCGCGCTGCTGGACCTGACCTCGATGGGCGCGCGCAAGCAACTGGAATCATGGCAGGACAAAGGCATGGTCACCTACGAGGATGTGGCCGACAAGCCGGGCCGACCGTCGCGCCGCTGGCTGCTGACCGAAGCCGGCCACGCCCGCTTCCCGGACCGTCATGCCGAACTGACGGTGCAGCTGATCGACCAGGTGCGCAGTCTGTTCGGTGACGCCGGCCTGGACAAGCTGATCCAGTCGCGCGAAGCCAGCAGCGAACGCGATTACCGCCTGCATCTGGCCGGCGTCCGCGACCTGCCCGAGCGCGTGCAGGCGCTGGTCCAGGCCCGCACCGCCGAAGGCTATATGGCCGAAGTCGAATCGCAGGACGACGGCAGCCTGCTGCTGGTGGAAAACCATTGCCCGATCTGCGCCGCCGCCAAGCAGTGCCAGCAGTTCTGCCGCTCGGAGCTGGACCTGTTCCAGCGCGTGCTGGGACCGGACTGCTCGGTCGGCCGCGTGGAACACATGCTGGCCGGCGCGCGGCGCTGCGTGTATCTCATCAAGCAAATCTAAGGCATGGTGAAATATTTTGATAACTGTTACATTTTGATATGTTGCGGCGCGTTGCAAGCTGCACAATACCGCCTGCGGCACCCGGCACCACTATCAAGAACCAACAGGAGAATCAACTTGGCAAAATCTTTCACCACCATGGCCGGCGCAGCGCTGCTGCTGGCCTGTGGCGCAGCGTCGGCCCAACTGGGCAACGGCGGCGGCACCTATGCCGGCGTCGACAAGGTTAATCTGAATCCGCCGGCCATCGTCGCCAGCCACCTGGACAACGCTCAGCTGGTGCTGAACGCGGACGCCAAACTGCTGGGCGCTGTCGGCATGAACGACGCGGCCGCGCAGGCCGCCGCCGCCGGCACGCTGACCGCCGACGCCACCCGCGCCCAGATCGAGGAAGCGCTGAAAGTGCAGTCCGACAGCGGCCACGCGCTGGAACAGAAACTGGCCGCCAAGGCCGAGTTGAACGACACCGCCAAGCTGGCCTTCAGCTCGGCCGTCGGCGACCTGGCGCGCGGCCTGACCGCCGAAGCGGGCATGGCGCGCGACCTGGCCGAGGTCCGCAAGACGCTGAAACCCGGCGGCGGCGCGGCCGCATCGGCGATCTACCTGAGCAAGGCGCTGCCGGGCTCCGTCAAGGATCTCGGCGAAACGCTGCGCGCGGCCGCGGCCTACGCCAAGGCCAACAACATCATGCTGCCGCAGGCAGCGACCGAGGCGCTGAACCAGTTGTAAGCAGCGCCGCCAGTTGCTGCGGCGGCAGCGGGCGGCTGAACAGATAACCCTGCATCTCGTCGCAGCCGTTCTCGCGCAGGAAGCTGCGCTGCTGTTCGGTCTCCACCCCTTCCGCAATCACCCGCAGCTTGAGGCGGTGCGCCAGGCCGATGATGGAACTGGCGATCGCCTCGTCGCCGCTGCTGCGTCCCAGATCGCGCACGAAGGATTTGTCGATCTTCAGCGTCGAGATCGGGAACGACTTCAGCGCCGACAGGCTGGAATAGCCGGTGCCGAAATCGTCGATCGACAGCGACACGCCCATCGCCCGCACCTCGGCCATCTTGGCCACGGCCTGCTGCAGGTCGCGCATGATCACGCCTTCGGTCACTTCCAGCTCCAGCCATTCCGGCGCCAGGCCGCTGTCGTCCAGCGCCCGCTGCACGCGCTGCACCAGTTGCGGATCTTCGAACTGGCGCGGCGACACATTGACCGAAATGCGCAACGGCGCGATGCCGGCATCCTGCCAGGCGCGGTTCTGCGCGCAGGCGCTGCGCAGCACCCAGTCGCCCAGCGCCACGATCATGCCGCTTTCCTCGGCCAGCGGAATGAAGCGGTCCGGCCCGATCACGCCGTGCTCCGGATGGTCCCAGCGCACCAGCGCCTCGACGCCGAATACGCGGCCGGTATGCAGGTCCACCTTGGGCTGGTACACCAGGCGGAACTGGCCGTCGTCCAGCGCGCTGCGCAAGCCTTCCAGCAGCACCAGCTTTTCCTCGATGCTGGCGTTCATCTCGCGGGTGTAGAACTGGCAGTTGTTCTTGCCCAGCTCCTTGGCGCGGTACATCGCCGCGTCGGCGTTCATCAGCAGCGTTTCGGCGTCGCCGCCGTCGTTCGGATACACGGCCACGCCGATGCTGCAGCTGACCTGCACTTCCTGCCCGCTGACGCTGACCGACTGCAGCACCGCTTCACGCACGCGCTCCAACACCGGCGCCGCGTCGACCGCCGATCCCGGCTCGCTCAACAGCAGCACGAATTCGTCGCCGCCAAAGCGGCCAACGGTGTCGCTGGCGCGCAGGCAGCCGGCCATGCGCTCGGCCACCACTTTCAGCAGCTCGTCACCGGCGTTGTGGCCCAGGCCATCGTTCACCAGCTTGAAGCCGTCAAGGTCGATGAAGGCCACCAGCACCGAGCCGCCGCCGCGCCGCGCCTGCGCGATGGTGTGCTCCAGGCGGTCGGCGATCAGGCTGCGGTTGGGCAGGCCGGTCAGCGTGTCGTGGTGCGCCAGGTGCAGCATGCGCTCCTCGGCCAGCTTGCGCTCCGAGATGTCGCGCACGATGGCCACAATGCCGCCCTCCACCGCCACCACCTGCTGGTGCAGCCAGCGTCCGCCCAGTTGCGGCACGGTGCTCTGCCACTCCTGTTCATGCATGCCGCCGACGTTCATCACCTGGATCAGGTGCTTCAGCATGCCGTTGTGGCGCGCATCCGGTATCAGTTCGCACATGGTGGTGCCGCACAGTTCCTGCCTGCTGCGGCCCATCATCTGCGCGGCGCGCTGGTTGGCGTCGACGATCTTGAAGTCGATGATCACGTCGTATTCGTCATGCACCTCGCGCATCAGGAAAAAGGCGTCCAGGCTGGCGGCCGATGCCGCCGCATAGGTTTCCTGCGCGCGCCGCATGCCGGCGCGGTTGCGCGCGCCCTGCCACGACCATAGCCACAGCAGCCCGGTGAGGAACACCAGGCCGCCGCTGAGGAGCGCGCCCTCCCACAATTTTTCGCGGCGCTGGCGCTCGAAGCCAGCCATCAGTTCCTTCTCGTCCAGCCCCACCAGCACATTCAGCGCGATGCCGTGCAGCTCGCGCATGCCGCTGTACTTGCCGCCGATCTGGTTTTCGAGCTCGCCCTCGGCGCTGCCGAGGCGCTGACCGAACGACATCTTGTCGCCGGTGCGCAGCGCGCGCACCACGCCGTCCGTGCCCACCAGTCCCAGCATGCCGCGCTCGCCGAGGCGGCTGCGTTCATAGCTGCTGGTGAAATAGGCCGGATCGGTTTCGACGATGACGATGCCGGCGAAATTGCCGTCGGCGTCGTCCAGCCGGCGCGTGAAGTGCAAATGCCATTCGCTGTTGGCGGCGTCGCGCAGCACCTGGCTGACAAAGGTGGCGCCGCTGTCGCGCTCCTGGTGGAATTTGAAGTAGCCCTGGTCGGCCACCGAAATCGACAGCGCGCGCGGATGGCTGGCCACCGTCATGCCGTTGCGGTCGACAATGCTGACCACGAACACCACGCCCGGCGGCAGCAGTCCTTCGCGGCCCAGCTCCGGCAAGGCGCCCAGCGCGCCCTTGCGCTCCACCGCGTACTTCACCATGCGCAGCGTCTGGTCGATGCCGTCGATGCTGCGCGCCACCTGCGCCTCGTAGGTGCCCAGCATTTCATGCAGCGAGTCGCTGGCCGATTCCTGCGCATGTTCGCGTTCGGCGTCGATCTCGTGGAAGGTCACCACCCAGATCGCCACCAGCAGCAGCAGGGCAAACAGCGGCAGCGAAACGTGCGTGTCCAGGCCACGGCGCGACCAGCGCGCGCGCAGCGATTCCTTGTGGGGGGTCATGGCGTCACCTGTATGGCTTTGACGCTGGCATCCAGCGCCGACTTGTCGATGTAGGCGATCATGGCCGGATTGTCCGCCACCAGCTTGCGCACCGCGACGCTGCCGGACAATTCGCGCGGCGGCTGACCGCGTCCCGTGAACACCATTTTGGTCCAGTAGGCTTTCATCAGCGCCGGCGTGCGCGCCGCCACCGTGATATAGAAATCGTTGCGCAGCGCGCTGCCCAGCGGCAGGTCGAGCGCGATCGCCTCGGCGCCGCCGGGGAAACGGCCGTTCTGGCCGAGGAAGATGGCCGCCACCTGCTCCGTGCGCAGCGTGCTGACGGGATTCTTGGCCGAGACGATGACCACGAATTCGGCGCCGCTGGCCATGCCGCTGCACAGCAGGCACACCGCAAGACACCAGCGTAGACGGGAAAGGAGCTTGAGCATGGTCAGAACACGCAATCGAGGACAACGCTGACCACCGCCACCGGATGGCCCGAGCGGAAGCCCGGCTGGACGTTGATGAAGGTGCCGGTCGATCCCTGCTGCGGCATGATGCGGTCGTATTGCAGCTTCAGCGCGTAGTTGGGATGCAGATCCCAGCGCAGGCCCGCGCCGGCGGTGCTCTGGCGCGGAATCGCCGCCAGCAGCTGGTTCAAGCCGCTGGTGAGCTGCCGGCCCACCTGGGCCTGGCGCGCCGACGCCTGGCCGACATCCAGCCCGGTGACGCTGGTTTGCATATTCGGCCGCGACACGGAATACAGCAGGTAGGGCGTCAGGTCGCGGTGACGATAGCCGGCGCTGAGGTAGGCGACGGTCTTGTCGCCCAAGTAGGAACGCGCATTGAAGCGGCCGATCTCGCCCATGGCGAACCAGCGCCCCGGATCATAGGTGAAGCCGAGCGTGGCGACATAGGCGTGCTTGGTGCGCAACTCGTAGCGGTCCGCCAGTTCCCCGCCCTGGTCGCCATACTGGCGCAGGCCGTCGAACAGTTCGCGCGCGATGTCCACGCTCAGGTCCGCGCGCAGCACACTGGCGCGCAGCGTCAGGGCGCCGGCGGTGGTGGTGTTCGACAGGCCGGTCAGGCCGTGCGCCTGCGCACGCGCGCCCGGCGTCGCCGGCACGTCGGCGCGGCCGTAGAACAACTGTGTCAGGTTGCCGGCGTCGCCGGCCTGCCAGCGGTAACTGAGGTCCGCACCGTCGCTGCTGGACAGCGGAATCGCGCCATACAGTTCCACCGGCGGCCGCACCCACGGCAAGGCGTAACCCACCTTGCGGTAGTCGCCGGCCAAAAACAGCGGCAGCGTGATGCGGCCGGCGCGCATGCTCAGATCCGGCGTGGCCTGGTACTGCAGATACGCCCATTGCACCGTCGGCGCGTAGCCGTTGTCCAGCGTGCGCTCGGACAGCAGCTGCACCACCGCCGACCAGCGGCCGTTCAGCGTCACGCCGGCACGCACGCCGACGCGGCTGTCCACCGTCGCGCTCCATGGGTGACTGTAGCCGGCCGCGCCCGGACTGAGGACGTTGGCGGTGAAATCGGCCTGGTCGCCATTGCTGCGCGCCGCACCCAGCGTGCCGAAGCCGCCAAAGTTCCAGCGCGACGCGCCCTCGTCCGCGCTGTCCGCAGGCTCGCCTGCCAGGGCTGCACAGCAGCTCAGCATCATCACGGTGGCCACGGCGGCGCGCTTGGGCGAGAGGTCTACGGTCATACAATTCCTGTTGGTGTCATGGGCGCCCCACCGTCAGCGCGCGAACGCACGAACGCGCACCGCATGCGGGCAGCGTCGTTTTTCACTGAGTGGGAAGGTGTTCGGCGTCAGGCCGGCTCAAGGAGGCCGCTACTGATGCACGAGGGCACAAGGCTGGGGTGCCATACGAAAGAACTTATTCGGACCCATGAACTTTATACTGCATTAAAGCAACTGTCGATACCTTAAAGCAATATACCGAAAGATTCTCTCCAAAGATCACATTTTAGGATAGGTGATTGATAACTTCAATATCTGGAAGGTAATGTTTTTATTGCCGTTTACGCCATCTTAGGTCTGCGCTAACGCGCTGATCAGCTTGTCCAGGCTGTAGGGCTTTAACAGGAATTGGGCACGCTCCAGCGGCGCGCTCGGATGCTGGCCGCTGGCGTAGATGATGCGCAGCGCCGGCTGCGCGGCGCGCGCCTGCGCCGCCAGCACTTCGCCGGACATGTCGGGCAGCGAAATATCCGTCAGCATGATGTCGACGGCATGCTGTTGCAGCAGCGCCAGCGCGGTGGCGGCGTCGCCGGCGGGGAACACCGTGTGGCCCAGCAGTTCCAGCAACTCGGCGGTGGTTTCGCACAGTTCCGGCTCGTCCTCCACCAGCAGGATGCGCGCGGAACCCGGCTGCGCCGCTGCCGGCCCGGCCTGCATGGCTTGCGCGTCGCTGGCCGTCTGCACGTGCTGCTGGCGGTTGCCCAGCACGTGGCGCACCTTGCGCGCCAGCGCCTCGCGCGTGTACGGTTTGCCCAGCAGGTCGACACCCGCATCCAGCCGTCCGCCGTGGACGATTGCGTTTTCGGTGTAGCCGGAGGTGAACAGCACCGCCATGCCGGGCTGCCGTTCGCGCGCCTTGCGCGCCAGATCCGGGCTGCGCAGAGGCCCCGGCATCACCACGTCGGTAAACAGCAGGTCGATCTGCATGCCGCTGTCGATGATGCTGAGGGCACTGGCGGCGTCGTTCGCCTTCAGCACCTGGTAACCGAGTTCGCTGAGCAGCTCGACCACGGTGGCGCGTACGCCCTCGTCGTCTTCCGCCACCAGGATGGTCTCCTTGCCGCCGACCACGGCGCGCGCTTCCGGCTGCGGCAGCGCATCCTCGACGTCGGTGGAACGCGGCAGGTACAGCTTGACGCAGGTGCCGTTACCCGGCTCGCTGTAGATCTTGACGTGGCCGCCGGACTGGCGCGCAAAGCCATACACCATCGACAGCCCCAGGCCGCTGCCCTTGCCTTCCGGCTTGGTCGAGAAGAACGGATCGAAGGCCTGCGCCATCACTTCCGGCGTCATGCCGCTGCCGGTGTCGCTGACGGCGATCATCACGTACTGGCCGGCCTGCAGCTCGGGATGGGCGCTGGCGTAAGCGTCGTCCAGGTAGGCGTTGCCCACTTCGATGGTCAGCTGGCCGGCGCCGTTCATCGCATCGCGGGCGTTGATGCACAGGTTGAGGACCGCGTTTTCCACCTGCGCGGTATCGACCAGGGTATTCCACAAGCCGCCGGAAATGACCGTCTCCACCTCGATCTCTTCGCCCAGACTGCGGCGCAGCATGTCTTCCATGCCGGTGATGAAGCGGCCGATCTTGACCACGCGCGGATCGAGCGCCTGGCGGCGGCCGAACGCCAGCAGGTAGCTGGCCAGCTTGGCGCCGCGCGTGACGCCGGCCAGCGCGTTGTCCAGACGCCGCTCGGCGCGCGCATTGCCGCTGATATCGCCGGCCAGCAGCTGCAGATTGCCGGAGATGACCTGCAGCAGGTTGTTGAAGTCATGCGCCACGCCGCCGGTCAGCTTGCCGATCGCTTCCATCTTCTGCGACTGCTGCAAGGCCGCCGCCGTGCGCCGCATCTCCTCCGCCGCCGCCCGTTCGGCGGTGATGTCGCGGCCCACCGCGTGGACGTAGCGCGAATCCGGCGCCGCCGTCCACGACAGGATGGCGTAGCCGCCGCCCTTGCGCCGCGTGCGGTTCTCGAACTTGAAGGTGGTGGCGCCGCCGGCCAGCGCCGCCATCTCCAGTTGCGACGCTTCCAGGTCGTCCGGATGAATCAGCGTGTACAGCGAGGTGCCCACCACCTCGGAAGTTTCCCAGCCCAGCAGCCGTGTAAAGGCCGGATTGATGGCGGTGATCCAGCCTTCCAGTTCCGCCACCAGCATCACATCGGTGGAGTACTGCCACATGCGGTCGCGCTCCGCCGTGCGCGCATTGACCTGCTGCTGCAACATGGCGGTGGTGGACTTCTGGTCCTGGATGTCGGTGTTGGTGCCGACCCAGCGCTGCACCACGCCATGCTCGTCGAAGATGGGCAAGGCGCGCACCAGGTGCCAGCGCCAGGCGCCGTCGGCGCGGCGGATGCGGAATTCGGTTTCATAGGTCTGTCCGGCGGCGACGGCGGCGAACCACAGCGGCGAGGACGCCTCGCGGTCGCCTTCGTGCACCAGCTCGCGCCAGCGGTCGCGGTCCAGCTCTCCGGCCGGCGTGCCGGTGTAGCGGTAGACCTGCTCGTTGAACCAGTCAACGATGCCGTCGGCGCCGGAGGTCCACACCTGGCTGGGCATGGCCTGCGCCAGCGTGCGGAAAGTGTTTTCGCTGGCGCGCAGCCGGTCGCTTTCGTCGCGCAGCGCCAGTTCCGCCTTGACCTTGCCCGAGGTCTCGATGACGATCGCCATCACGCCCACCGGCGTGCCTTCTTCATTCAGGATCGGCGAGTAGTCGAGGTTCATCCACACCTGTTCCGGCTTGCCGGTGCGGTGCAGCGTCAGTTCCTGATCCACATAGGCCAGCGTGCCGCCGGCCAGGCCGACTTTCAACACGTTGTCGTTGAAGTCCGCCACCTCCGGCCAGCCCTCGCGCACATTGGAGCCGAGCAGCGTCGGATGGCGGCCGCCGGCAAAGACCGAATAGGCGTCGTTATAGATCATCACCCCCGGCTCGTCCCACAGCGTGACGATCGGCACCGGCGACCGCAGCACCAGCGCCACCGTGGTTTGCAGCGATTGCGGCCAGCCGGATATCGGCCCCAGCGCGGTCTTACTCCAGTCGTAGGCAGCGATGATGTGTGCGAGTTGGCCGCCGCCTTGCAGGAATGGATAGTTCACGGGCAATGAAGGATGATAGGGTTGATGGATTATAGCTTTGTCCTCTACACAAATTCCGCACACCACAGCAAACGTGCATTGCTTCGGGCATAAATTTCAGATAACATGGTGAGAATAGGAATCATTATCATATAGAGACACATGGATATCCCTCAAGAGCTGCGCAAACTCGGCCTGAAAGCCACCCTGCCCCGACTACGCATCCTGCAGCTGTTCCAGGAATCGAAGAGCAAGCACCTGAGCGCGGACGACGTCTACCGCCTGCTGCACGACGAAAATATCGACATGGGCCTGGCCACGGTGTACCGCGTGCTGATGCAGTTTGCCGACGCCGGCATCCTGATCCGCCGCCATTTCGAGTCGGTGGCGTCGGTGTTCGAGCTGAATGAAGGCAGCCATCACGACCACCTGATCTGCACCAACTGCGGCCGCATGGAGGAATTCCTCGACGCCGAAATCGAACAGCGCCAGGAAGCCGTGGCGGCAGAGCGCAACTTCGTGCTGCACGAGCATTCGCTGTCGCTGTACGGCTTTTGCGGCGACTGCGCCGCCAACATCAAGCCGATGGCTGGGAAGAAGCTGCGGCGCGCTTGAACAGGTCTTCGATAAAGTCGACGAAGACCTTGATCCGGGCGGCGCGCTGGTGCCGCTGCGGATACAGCACCGACACATCCGGCCCCGCCGCCTGCCACGGCTCCAGCAACGGCAGCAAGGCGCCGCTGCGCAGCGGCGCCGCCAGCGACACCGACAGGTGCTGGACGATGCCGCCGCCCTGCACCGCCATTTCAATCAGCGATTCCACGTGATCCATCGCCACCGCGCCGCGCGGCGTGGCAGTGAACGGCTGGCCGTCCTGCTGGAAGGCCCATGGCCGCAACTGGCGCGCCTTGGGGTACACGAAGTTCAGGCACGGCAGCCGGTCCAGGTCATCCGGATGCTGCGGCCGGCCATGACGGGCGATGAAATCCGGCGCGGCGCAGCAGATATAGCGGTTCTGGAAGATGCGGCGGCCGATCAGCGAGGAATCCGACAGTTCGCCGATGCGCAGCATCACGTCCACGCCTTCGTCGACCATGTCGATCAGGCGGTCGCTGGCCGTCAGCCGCACGCTCAGTTCCGGATAGGCCGCCAGAAAACTCGGCAGCGCCGGCGCCACGTAAAGCCGCAACAGGATGCCGGGCATGTCGACGCGCAGGCTGCCGCGCGGCTCGTGCAGCGAATCGCTCATGCCCGCCTCCAGCTCGTCCATGTCGGCCAGCAGACGGCGCGCCTGTTCGATGCAGCGGCGGCCATCGTCGGTCAGCGACATGCTGCGCGTGGTGCGGTTCAGCAGCTTGACGCCGAAGTGCGCTTCCAGCACGCCGATTTGATGCGTGACCGAGGACGTGGAAATCCCCAGCCGGGCCGCCGCGCGGCTGAAGCCTCCCGTATCGACCACGGCGCAAAACACTTTCAGGGCATCCAACCTGTCCATCGCACTCTCCTTTAGCCCGATTATTCACGATTTCGGGATACTGCGTCCCCGCTTGCCCGGTTTTTCTTCGGGCGCCGCTGCCGCAGAATGGCTCCATCAACCTACTTCGGGAGTCATCACCATGCAAGCCATCGTACTCGTCGCCTTTGGCGCACCGCTTACCCAACAGGATATCGCACGACCCGCCGCCGGTCCCGGCCAGGTGCTGGTGCGTGTGCACGCCAGCGGCGTCAATCCGCTCGACACCAAGATCGCCGCCGGCCAGGCCGGCCATGCGCAGGCCGCGCTGCCTGCGGTGCTGGGCATCGACATAGCCGGCGTGGTGGACAGCGTGGGCGCGGATGTTGCGGGCTTCGCGCCCGGCGACCGGGTCTACGGCATGACCGGCGGCGTTGGCGGCGTGGCCGGTTCGCTGTCGGAATACGTGGCGGTCGATGCACGCCTGCTGGCGCACATGCCGGCCAAGCTGTCGATGCGCGAAGCCGCCGCGCTGCCGCTGATCTTCATCACCGCCTGGGAAGGGCTGGTCGACCGCGCGCACGTCGGCGCCGGCAAGACGGTGCTGGTGCAAGGCGGCGCCGGTGGCGTCGGCCACATGGCGGTGCAGCTGGCGGTGGCGCTGGGCGCGCAGGTGTCGGCCACCGGCAGCGCCGACCAGCGCGCCGCCATCGAAGGCATGGGCGCGACCTTCATCGACCGCAACGTGCCGGTGGAAGAATATGCCGGCGAAGGCTTCGACATCGTCTACGACACGGTCGGCGGCGCGGTGCTGGACGCGTCGTTCCGCGCCGCGCGCCGCTATCACGGCCACGTGGTGAGCTGCCTCGGCTGGGGCACGCATGCGCTGGCGCCGCTGTCGTTCCGCGCCGCCACCTACTCCGGCGTGTTCACGCTGCTGCCGCTGCTGAGCGGCGAAGGCCGCGCCCACCACGGCGACATCATGCGCGAAGCCAGCGCGCTGGTGGCGGCCGGCAAACTGAAAGTGCTGCTGGACGCGACCCGCTACATGCTGTCCGCCGACAGCGTCAGCGCCGCCCACCGCGCACTGACGGAGCGCACGGCCAGCGGCAAGGTGGTGGTCGAGCTTATGGAATAAGCGTGTCCGCCTCGCCGAACGACGCCGGCGGCGCGAACAGCATGCCCGGATTGGCGAACATCTTCACAGGCCTGGACTTGTCGTCCTTGATGAAGCCGAACTGGCCCGGATCGTAACGGAACTCGCCGGCGCGGTTGACGATGGAGATACCGCCCGCGCTGACATGCACGTGCAGGCCCGGCTCCAGGCCGGACGAAGGCGCGGTCAGGTATTCCAGGAAGAAGGTGGTGCCACGGATGCCGATGGTGGCGCTGGGCGTCTTCAGCGCGAACTTCTCCTTGCTGCGCTTGCCCAGCAAGCCGGTCACCGAACGCAGCCCACCCTTCACCAGCGTGAAGGCGGCGCGGTCGCTTTCCGGCTTGGCGCTGTCGAACGAAAACTGGTTGACCACCACCGTGGTTTCCGGCTTCAGCGTCAACTCGCTGTTATCGATGAAGCGCACCAGCGCATAGGCGCCGGCCGCGGTGACCAGCGTATCGCCGCTCTCCACCTCCGACTTCGCCTGCAAGGCTTTCACTGCGCCAGACGGCGAACGCGCGCTCATCGCGCCGCTCACCTGCACCACCACGCCCGCCACCTGCGCCGCCATGGCGCAGGTAGCAGCGACCCACAGCAGCAACGCCACCAGTATTCGCATGCGACACCCGTACAAAATATGAACAGGCGGTTTTATACCATGGATGCCGGCTCATGGAACGGATAATCGGTGTAGCCCACTTCCGTGCCGCCGAAGAAGCTCGGACGGTCGTAGTCGTTCAGCGGCCAGCCGTTGCGCAGGCGCTCCGGCAGGTCCGGATTGGCGATGAAGTGGCGGCCGAATGCCACCAGGTCGGCATCGCCCGCTTGCAGGATCGCTTCGGCGGACGCGCCATCAAAGCCGCCAGCGGCGATGATGGTGCCGGCGTAATGCTTGCGGATCAGTTGCGCGGCCACCGGCGCCTGGTTCTTGCTCTCATCCTCGATATTGCCGGCGATGCGCGGCTCGATCAGGTGCAGGTAGGCCAGCTTCAGGGCCGCCAGCTGCTGCGCCACATAGTTGAACAGGCCTTCCGGATCACGGTCCGACATATCGCCCCAGTTGCCGCTTGGCCCGATACGCACCGCCACCTTGTCGCTGCCCCAGACCGAAATGACGGCACGGGTGGCGTCCAGCAGGAAGCGCGCGCGGTTCTCGAAGGAGCCGCCGTAGATATCGGTGCGCTTGTTGCTGCCATCCTGCAGGAACTGGTCGAACAGATAACCATTGGCCGCGTGCAGTTCGACGCCGTCGAAGCCGGCCTCCTTGCCGCGTGCCGCCGCCTGCCGGAAGCTCTCCACCAGCCCCTCGATTTCAGGAATGGTCAGCGCGCGGTTGGGCGTGTTGGCCACCCAGCCTTCGCTGGTGTAGGCCACGCCGCCGTGCGGCACTTCCGACGGACCGACCGGAACGCTGCCGGCGGGCTGCACGTCCTTGTTGGACTGGCGGCCGGCGTGGTACAGCTGCAGGAAGATCTTGCCGCCCTTGGCGTGCACGGCGTCGGTGACCTGCTTCCAGCCGGCGATCTGGCTGTCGTCATACAGGCCAGGCGCGCCAAGGTAGCCATTGCCGTTTTCAGCGGCGATGGTCGCCTCGCCGATCAGCAAACCGCCCGGCGAGGTGCGCTGGGCATAATATTCCGCCATCAGCGCGCCAGGGCGGGCGCCGGCTTCGGCGCGCATGCGGGTCAGCGGCGCCAGCACCACGCGGTGATTGAAAGTGTAACGACCTAAGGTAACTGCGGACATCAGCTTGTTCATGATTGGCTCCAATGGGATTGCGATGGAGGGAATATACGGATCGGCCGATTGAAGATAAATAGGCTTGCATTCGCAAGATATCGGACAGATACTTCCGCAATCACATCAGCATGGAGGGGAACCGGATGGACAGCCTGAGCGGAATTTCGATGTTCGTCACCGCGGCCGAGATGCGCAGCTTTACCAGGGCCGCCGCCCATTTCGGCGTTTCATCATCCGCCGTCGGCAAAAGCATCGCCCGCATGGAGGAACGGCTGAACGTGCGCCTGTTCCATCGCAGCACCCGCAGCATCACGCTGACCGCCGAGGGCCAACTGTTCCTGGAGCGCTGCCGCCGCATCCTCAGCGAGGTGGAAGCAGCCGAAGCGGAACTGTCCGAACTGTCGGGCACACCCAGCGGACGCCTGCGTGTCAGCGCGCCCCAGCTGACCGGGCTGCTGATGCCGACGCTGACCGGTTTCATGCGCCGCTATCCCGACATCGCGCTGGACATCGACCTGTCAGACCGCATGGTCGACATCATCGAGGAAGGCTTTGACGCCGTCATCCGCACCGGCGCCCAGAGCGATTCGCGGCTGGCGTCGCGCCGCATCGGCTCGTGCAAGCAGGTCGTGGTGGTGGCGGCCAGCTACCTCAAGCAGCACGGCACGCCGTCGCATCCGTCCGAGCTGGCGCAACATGCCTGCCTGCTGCATAAATTCCCGGCCACCGGCCGCATCGAACGCTGGCCGTTCAGGCTGGCAGAAGGCGTCGCCGATCCGGTGCTGAAGGAGCGCATGACCTGCACCACCATCGAGGCCATCACCTATGCGCTGCTGGAGGGCGAAGGCATCGCCTTCCTGCCCACCTTCATCGTCGAGGATGAGCTGAAGACCGGCCGCCTGCAAATCATCCTGGAAGACTATATGGACCAGACGGTGACCTTCTCCATGCTGTGGCCGGCCAGCCGCCACGCCTCGCCCAAGCTGCGCGCCTTCATCGACTACGTGGTGGCCAACATGCGCATTTAGGTTAATTCAGGACATCCAGCTCCGATAAGTTCGGAACTACATCCTCTTTATTCCGCAAAGCGCGGGCTGCACACTGTATTCCTCTCACTTTTGACGTAAAGAGGAACCATGAACGCCAATCAGAAAATCCGTGTCGGCATCGTCGGCGCCGGCAATTGGGCCGAATATGGCCACATCCCCGCCCTCAAGCTGCTGCCGCAGTATGCGATGACCGCGATCCACAGCCGCAGCCAGGAAAAGGCCGACGCCGTCGCCGCGCGCCACGGCATTCCGCATGCACTGAGCTCCTTGCAGGCGCTGGTCACGCATCCCGAGGTGGACCTGGTGCTGGTGCTGAATCCCGCGCCCAGCCATGAAGAAGCCATCCGCGCCGCCATCGCCGCCGGCAAGGACGTCTACAGCGAATGGCCGCTGACGCCGAAAACCGCGCTGACGCAGGAACTGATCGCGCTGGCCGACCAGGCCGGCGTGCGCCACCTGGCCGGCTTGCAGCGCCGTCTCGGCGCCGACTACCGCTATGTGCGCGACCTGGTGCGCGACGGCTACATCGGCGAACTGCGTTCGGCGCGCTTGCACGTCAGCGTCGAATACTTCCAGTCCGCGCGCATGCAGGCGCTGTATTTCACCGTCCCGCAGGAGAACTATTCCGGCCTGCTGCACATCTACGGCGGCCATTTCTTCGACGCCGTGTTCAGCATGCTGGGCCACCCGGCCAGCATCAGCGCGCTGGCCGTCAACCAGTTCAAGGAAGTGACGCTGATCGAAACCGGCGAAAAGCTGCCGCACACGCTGGCCGACCAGGTGGTGGTGAACGGCATTTTCGCTAACGGCGCCGTGCTGACGGCGCACCTGGAAGCGGGCAAGCGTAACAACTACGGCTGGCAGCTGGATTTGACCGGTTCCAGCGGCGACCTGAAAATCTCCAACAGCACCAGCTTCGGCCAGGCCTTCAATCTCATCGAAGGCGCCCAGGGCGACAGCCAGCCGCTCAAGGTGCTGCCGGTGCCGGACCGGTACAACTGGCTGCCGCCGAATCAGCTGGGCGGCAGCCAGCTGGAACTGGCCAACCTGTACGCCGCCTACGCCAGCGACCTGCGCGACGGCACGCACCTGGCGCCAACCTTTGCCGACGCGCTGGCGATGCACCGGCTGATCGACAGCATCGAGCTATCGAACGCCGGGGGCCGCCGGGTTCAGACCAGTCCCGCCATATAACCCGAGGACGCCATGCCGGCGCTGTAGTCCGGCGCCGGACGGTTGCGCGGACGCTGCGGCGCCGGCATATCGATCACGGTCAGCTCCTCCCTGGCGCTGCCGGCCATCTTGAACAGGCTGACGCTGCGCGCCAGGCGCTCCGCCTGCTCCTGCAGCGAAACGATGGCGGCCAGCGATTCCTCCACCAGCGTGGCGTTCTGCTGCGTCACGCTGTCCATCGAGGCCAGCGTGCGGTTCACCAGTTGCAGTCCCAGGCTTTGCTCGCGGGTGCCGTTGCTGATGTCGCCCATCAGCGTCGCGCCGCGCAGCACGCCGCGCACCACGTCGTCGATGGTGGCGCTGGCGTCCTTCACCGCCTGGCCGCCGCCGTTCACTTCGGCCAGCGACTGCACGATCAGATCCTTGATCTCCTTGGCCGACTGCGCGCTGCGCTGGGCCAGCGCCCGCACCTCGCCCGCCACCACGGCAAAACCGCGTCCATGCTCGCCGGCGCGCGCCGCCTCCACCGCCGCGTTCAGCGCCAGCAGATTGGTCTGGAAGGCGATGCCGTCCATCAGCCCGACGATGTCGCCGATGCGGCGCGACGAGGTGCTGATGCGTTCCATGGTCGCCGTCACCGCCGATACCGCCACTTCGGCTTCGCGCGCCACCAGCGCGGTCTGGTCCATCAGCTTGTGGGCCTGCTCCGCCTTGTCGGCGTTGTTGGCGACGGTGGTGGTCAGCTCTTCCACCGTGGCGGCGGTTTCCTCCAGCGTGGCCGCCTGGCCTTCGGTGCGCTGCGACAGGTCGCCGGTGCCGGCCGAAATCTGCGCCGAGGCGGTGGCGATGGTGTCGGTGCCGCCCCGTACCTGGGTCACCATGCGTTGCAGGTTGGCGCTCATCTGGTTCATGGCGCGCAGCAGTTCGGCCGTTTCGTCCTTGCCGCCGGTTTCCGCATCCACCCGCAGGTCGCCTTCCGCCACGCGGCGCGCCACGTCCACGGCGCGGCCCAGCGGCACCGAGATCATGCGCGCCACGCGGCCGGCCAGCAGCAGGCCCAGTACCAGCGCGCCGGCCATGAAGGCGAAGATCAGGTGGCGTGCATGCAGGTAGGTCTGGTCCGCCGATTGCGCCGCCTGCGCGCTGCCGGCCTCGTTGATGGCGACCAGCTTGTCGATCAGCGCCATCGCCTCGAAGTCATACTTGCGCGATTCGCCCCGCACCACCGCCAGCGCGCCGACGTCGTCGCCATGGCGCGACAGGGCCACCACCTGGCGCACCGCGCCGCGATAGGCGTTCAGCGACGCCTGCAACTGGGCCGTGATGTCCAACTCGGCGCCGCTGCGCGGCTGCGCCGCATAGGCGGTCAGCGAATTCTGCACCTGCTGCATCTGGCTTTCCATGTCCTGCTCGTACTTGCGCAGGATGTCCGGCTCGGTCGACACCACGTGGAACAGCTCAAAGGTGCGGAAGCGCGTCAGACCGTACTTGATGTCGAGCGCATTGCGCACGCCCGGCGCCCAACGGTGGTCGATTTCATTGGTCACCCGGTCCAGCTCATACAGCTGGAACACGGAGAACACGCCCAGGCCCATCATCATCGCCAGCACGGCGGCGACGACCACATTCAGCTTCTTGGCGATTTTCAGGTTGCGGAACCAGTTCATGGCAATCTCCTTAATTATGCCGCCTGCAGCTGCAGGCTACCTTCGAGGAAGTTCAGTGCGGATGCCGCCGGCAAAGGACGGCTGTAGTAGTAACCCTGGATCTCGTCGCAGCGCCAGTTGCTCAACAAGGCGCGCTGGGTTTCGGATTCGACGCCTTCGGCGATCACGGTCAGGCCCAGGCTGTGGCCAAGGCTGATGGTGGCCTGCACGATGGCGCTCTGCTCCTTCACCGAATGCATATTGCGGACGAAGGACTGGTCGATTTTCAGTTTGTGGATCGGGAAGCGCGACAGATAGGCCAGGCTCGAGTAGCCGGTGCCGAAATCGTCGATGGCCAGCTTCAGACCCAGCGCGCGCAGGCGGTGCAGCAAGGCGATGGCGCTTTCCGCATCCTCCACCATCACGCTCTCGGTAATTTCCAGCTCCAGGCACGACGGATCGATGTGGGTGGTGGCCAGCAGGTCTTCCAGGTGCGCCAGGAAGCCCGGCGCCGCAAACTGACGCGGCGAGATATTCACCGCCACCACCACGCGCTGGCCGGTTTCGGCCTGCCACACGCTGATCTGGCGGCAGGTTTCCTCCAGCACCCAGTTGCCGATGGAGACGATCAGGCCCGATTCCTCGGCCAGCGGAATGAAGTCGGCCGGCGAAATCAGCTTGCCCTGGCGGCGCCAGCGCACCAGCGCCTCGAAGCCGATCAGGCCGCCGTCGCTCAAGGCCTGCTGCGGCTGGTAATGCAGTTCCAGTTCCTCGCGTTCGACCGCATGGCGCAGCAGCGACTCCAGGTCGAGGCGCTCGCCGGCTTCGGCGTTGAGCTGCTGCGAATAGACCTCCAGCCGGTCGCCGCCGGCCTTGCGCGCCGCTTGCAGCGCGGCGTCGGCATTGCGCAGCAGGACGTCCGGATTGGCGCCGTGCTGGGGATAGCTGACCGCGCCCAGGCTCAGGGTGGTGTAGATTTCGTGGCCTTCGCAATCGTAGGGATTGCGCACCTCGTCGCGCAGGGTGGACAGCGCCTCGGCCAGCGCCAGGTCGCTGCACTCCATGCGGAACAGGATGGCGAAGTTGGCGCCGTCCAGGCGGAACACCTCGCCGCCGCTGCGTTCCGCCGCGCTGCGGATGCGCTCGGCCAGGCCGATCATGACGCGATCGCCGAAGGCGTGGCCGAAGCCGCCGATGATGCGCGAGAAGCGATCGATGGTCCCCAGCACCACCACGTGCGGCACCGCCGGCAGCGACGCCAGGCGCGCCTCGAAGCTGCGGCGGTGCGCCAGGCCGGTGAGCGGATCGTGCCGCGCCTGGTGGCTCAATTCATTCTCCACCCGCACGCGGGCCCGGACGTGGTACAGCATGAACAGGCAGGTCACCAGCGCCAGCACGTCGAACACGTGCACCAGGCCCGTGATCCAGCCGATGGCGCGGTTGGCCATGGTGCCGTTGTCGTAGATCGCATCCTCGACGTTCTGCTGCAGGCCGTCGATGCGCAGGCGCAGCTGCTTGACGTCGTCGTTCATCTGGATCAGCACCGCGCGGGCGGCGGCCGGGTTGGCGCCGACGTTGCGTTCGAATTCAGGCGTCAGCTTGACGATGCGCTGGTAGCCGTCGCGCAGCGCATCGAGCTCCGGGCCGTCGCCCAGGCTCGGGCGCAGCTGCGCCAGCGTGGCGTCCAGCTCACTGCGGCCCATGCTCTCCAAAAACTCGAAGCGGTCCGGCGTGATCGAGTCCGTGAAGCGCTTGTCCATCGCCAGCTGGTAGCGCAGCAAGGCGCTCTCGAAGTCGCCCAGGTAGCGCATCTGCGGGATGGTGCTGTTCAGCAGCGGCGTTTCGTTGCGGCGGATATTGTGCGCGGTGCGCTCCATGAAAACCGACAGCGTGACACTGGCGACGATCACCAGCAGCAGCAGGATGTAAATGAGACGGCGCGAACTGCTGATGATGTTTTTCATGGGGTTACTCCTCGGCGTGGGTCGGGAAGCTGCCGCTGGCCTGGTTCAGGCAGCGCAGTAGTTCGTTCGCTTCAAAGGGTTTGCTCAAAAAGCAGGAAGCGCCACCGTGCAGTGCGCGCTTGCGCAAGGCGGCTTCCGGGAAGGCGGTCATCAGGATCAGCGGCAGCGCGTTGCCGTCGCGGCGCAGCTGCTCCAGCAGTTCGATGCCGCTCATGCCGGGCATTTGCAGGTCGGTGATGATGCAGTGGTAGTCGCCCAGCGCGCCGGAGGCGAGCAGCGCCAGCGCGGAATCGTAGGCGTTGGCGGCGTAGCCGTAGGAGCGCAGCAGGCTCCTCAAGCCGACACGCACGTCCTCGTCGTCGTCGACGATGGCAATATTACAAAATTGTGGATCCGGATCTGACACTTGTTGCTCCCTTGTTCGGACGGCGGCTCGCGGCCGTCCTGCGCATGGGAGAACAATACAGTTTAGAGAGGGTTGAGAAAATTATACAAGGGTATAGGTGGGGCCGGAGTCAGGCCAGACCGAGGGTCTCGGCCATGCGCACCAGGTCGGCGAAGGTCTTGGCCTGCATCTTGCGCATGGCGTTGCCGCGATGGATCTTGACCGTGATCTCGCTGGTGCCCACCTCGCCGGCGATCTGCTTGTTCATCAGGCCGCGGGCGGCCAGCGCCATGATCTCGCGTTCGCGCGGCGTCAGCGTCGCATAACAGGCCTTGACGCCGTTGCTGGCCTGGTCGCGCTGGCGCCGTTCCTGGTCGGCCGCCAGCGCCAGATGGATGGCGTCCAGCAGGTCCTGGTCGCGGAACGGTTTTGCCAGAAAATCAACAGCGCCGGCCTTCATGGCCCGCACCGACATCGGAATGTCACCATGCCCGGTCATGAAAATGATGGGCAGCGCCACGCCGTCGCGATTCAGCTCGGCCTGGAAATCCAGCCCGCTGACGCCCTGCAGGCGCACGTCGAGCAGCAGGCAGCTGGTCAGTTCGCGCCGCGGCTCGGCCAGGAACGCCGCCACCGAGGGGAAGCTGGCAACCTGCATGCCGATGGAGCGCAGCAGGCTGGAAATGGCGTCGCGCAGCGGCGCCTCGTCGTCGACGATGTAGATCAGGGCGTCCGAATAATCAATCTGGTTCATGGGCAGGCAAGGTGAAAAGAATGGTGGCGCCGGCGACGGGACTGTCCGGGGCGGGCTGTTTGACCCAGATACGGCCGCCGTGGTTCTCGATGATGGAGCGGCAGATCGGCAGGCCCATGCCCATGCCGTCCTCCTTGGTGCTGTAGAAGGCCTCGAACAGGCGCGGCACGGCGCTGGACGGGATGCCGGGACCGGAATCGCTGACGCTGACCTGCAGCGCGCCGGCGGCGTCGCGCTGGGTTTGCAGCGTCAGCACCGCCTGGCCGGGACGGCAGACGGCCATGGCCTGGATCGCGTTCATCAGCAGATTGATCAGCACCTGCTGCAGCTGCACGCGGTCGCCGTTCGCCGGCGGCAGGTCCGGCGTCAGGCCCAGCATCAGCGCCACGTGGTGGTTATTCAGCTCGCGCCGCACCATGTCCACGCTCTCCTCCACCACCGCGTTCAGATCCAGTTCGGCGTAGGTCGGGTCGCTGCGGCGCGCCAGCGCGCGAATCCGCTTGATGACGTCGCGCGCGCGCGCGCTCGCCTCCAGGATGCTGGTGACGGTGGCCCGGGCCTCGTCCAGCTCCGGCTGCGGGCGGTTCAGCCAGCGCAGGCAGGCCTCGCCGTTGGTGGAGATGGCGGCCAGCGGCTGATTGACCTCGTGCGCGATCGAGGCGGCCAGCTCGCCCAGCATGGTGACGCGGGTGGCGTGCGCCAGCTGCACCTGGGAACGGTGCAGCGCCTGTTCGGCCAGCACCGCCGCCGTCACGTCGGTCAGCGCGCCCAGGTACTCGCACTCGCCGTCCTTGGTGTGGCGCGGACGCGACAGCACGTGCACGTATTTGAGTTCGCCGTCCGGCATCAGCAGCCGGTGACGCAGATCGATCTCGTCCTCGCAGCGCAGCGACTGGTCGATCGCCGCCTGCACGGTGTGCCGGTCCTCCGGCGCCGTGTGGGCCAGGATGCGTTCCATGGTCGGCTCGACGTCGAGCGGGTAGCCATAGATGCGGGCCGCCTCGTCCGACCAGTACATGCCGCCGCCGGGCGACTTGAAACTGAAGCTGCCGGTCTTGCTGATGCGCTGGGTGCCGGCCAGGAAGGCCTCGCTGCGGCGCAGCGCGTCCTCGCGCGCCAGCAGTTCGTCGGTGGCGGCCTGACCGCGCAGCACCAGCACGCAGGTGACCACGATGGCCAGCAGGCCGACCAGCAGCCGGCCGGAGGCGGCGGCCGAAAACACCTCGGTGTGGGTCAGCGCGTAGGACAGCACGGTCAGCACCAGGCAGCTGGCGGTGGCCAGCAGCACGCCGCGCCGGGCCCAGATGCCGGCCGAAACCAGCACCACGATCACGTACATGACGGCGATCGCCATGTCCAGCGGTGAAAAGGTGTCGATCGCGAAAATCAACAGCATCAGGGAAATCAACAGCGCGGACATACAGGGAGTGCGGGGAACCCGTAACATGCCTATCCTTTTTGGTTATATTGGCAATACCATGGAATTATAGTGCGGATTGGGCGGCTTGCATCCTATACACCTGTATATGGGGATGCGCGGCTACCTATTCGGAGGTATAGTGTCGCCCGCGCGGCAATTGCGCTACGCTGTGGGCATTGATCTGCGGGAGAGAGACCGTGAAATTGTACGAAACCCTGGCCGCCGATATCGCCAGCCAGATCGCGCAGGGCGTGATCCGCGAGGGCGAGAAGATTCCGTCCGTGCGGCAGACCAGCCAGCACCACAATCTGAGCGTCTCGACCGTGATCCGCGCCTTCCTGCTGCTGGAAAGCCAGGGCGTGATCGAAAGCCGGCCGCAGTCCGGCTACTTCGTGCGCCGCAAGCCGGTGCTGCAGGCCAGCGCCGGCACCGCCGACGGCCCGCTGGCGCCGGCCGAGATGGCGCGCGGCGCAACGCTCGACAGCAGCGCCCTGGTGCTGACCACCCTGCGCTCGATCAACCAGGGCAGCGTGCCGCTTGGCTCGCCCTATCCCGACCCCGCCACCTTCCCGTGGGCGCGGCTCAACCAGTACGCCAACGGCCTGGCGCGCCGCGCCGGCCAGATGGGCATGACGGCCGACCTGCCGCCGGGGAATCCGGAACTGATCCGCCAGATCGCCCGCCGCCACCTGGAAAACGGCCTGTCGGTGGACGCCGGCGAAATCATCGTCACCACCGGCGCCACCGAGGCGCTCAATCTGTGCCTGCAGGCGGTGGCGCCGCCCGGCAGCGCCATCGCGGTGGAGTCGCCGACCTATTACGCGCTGCTGCAGGCGATCGAACGGATGCGCATGCACGCGGTGGAGATCGAGACCGATCCGGTGGCCGGCATCAACCTCGAGGCGCTGGAGCGCGCCATCGTCGAACAGGGCGTGGTGGCCTGCATGGTCATGCCCAACTTCCAGAACCCGCTGGGCTTCCAGATGAGCGATGAGCGCAAGCGCGCCATGGTCGAGATGCTGGCGCGGCATGAGGTGCCGGTGATCGAGAACGACGTCTACCACGAGCTGTATTATGGCGACGTCCATCCCACCTCGCTGAAGAGCTACGACACGCGCGGGCTGGTCCTGCACTGCAACTCGTTCTCCAAGACGCTCAGTCCCGCCAACCGCATCGGCTGGGCCCTGCCCGGCCGCTACAAGGCGCAGGTGGAAAAGCTGAAGTTCCTCAACACGCTCAACACGCCGGCCCTGCCGCAGCTGGCCATTGCCGAATATCTGAAGAACGACGGCTACGACTACCACCTGCGCAAGCTGCGCAAGGCCTATGCGCAGAACGCCAGCATCATGGCGTCGGCGGTGCGGCGCTTCTTCCCGGCCGGCACCGGCGTCTCCACGCCGGTCGGCGGCTACGTGCTGTGGGTGAACCTGCCGCACGGCGTGCGCGCGCTGGAGCTGTATGCGCGGGCGCAGGAACGCGGCATCAGCGTCGGCGCCGGCAACATCTTCGCCACCGGCGACGCCTTCCAGCACTGCATCCGCCTGAACTACAGCTACCCGTGGAACGCCGAGGTGGAAAGCGCCGTGCGCACCCTCGGCCTGCTGGCCGGCGAGCTGGTGGTGCAGTACAACTGTACCCCTTGCAAAGAGGCCAATCTGTAGCCGTTTCGCTGGCGCGGCCGCGCTTATTCTGACAGTCTGCCACTTCACGGGGTCACACTGTCATGAAAACCGCTCGCATCAAGGTCGCCAATCTGCTGATTACCGGCTTTGGCCTGATCTGCCTGTTCCTTGCCGCCGTCATCGCGCTGGGCCTGACGGAACAGGCCAAGCTGAACGCCGCCACCGCCACCATCGCCGACGACCGCTGGCCGAAGATCGAACTGGCCACCGACCTGCGCCTGCGCGTGACCGACATCGCGGTCTCGCTGCGCAACCTGATGCTGACCACCGACCCCGCCGTGCGCGCCCACCAGCTCGACAGCATCGAGGGCTACCGCCGCGACGCCGAAGCCAGGCTCGCCGAGCTGGATCGGCGCGTGGTCACGCCCAATGGCCGCGCCGCGCTGGACAAGGTGCGCACCGCCTACCAGGACTACACGGCCGGCCAGCAGAAACTGATCGCGCTGGTGCAGGCCGGCCGCGACGCCGAAGCGCGCGACTATTTGAACGCCCACGTCAAGCCGATGCTGCAAGCCTGCCGCGAAACGCTGGCGGCGCAGATCGGCAACGAGGTGTCGCTGATGCGCGAGGCGCGCGAACAAGCGGCGCATGCCTACGCCGCCACCCGCATCAAGATGCTGGCGCTGGGCGCGGCGGCGATGCTGGTGTCGATGGGCGTGGCCGGCGTCATCATCCGCCGCCTGCGGCGCGACCTTGGCGGCGAACCTGACCAGGCGGCGCGCACCGCCGCCTGCATCGCCGACGGCGACCTGACGCGCGCCATCACGCTGCGCGACGGCGACCGCAGCAGCATGCTGTACGAAATGGAGCACATGCGCGACAACCTCGGCAAGCTGGTGGCGCAGGTGCGCTCCGATACCGAGATGATCGCCGCCGCCTCGACCCAGATCGCCAGCGGCAACCTGGATCTGTCGGCGCGCACCGAACAACAGGCATCCAGCCTGCAGGAGACCGCCGCCGCCATGGAGGAACTGACCACCACCGTACAGCAGAACGCCGACCACGCCGCGCGCGCCAACGGCCTGGCGCAGCGGGCGTCGTCGGTGGCCGGCAAAGGCGGCCACGCGGTGGCCGCCGTCACCGAGCGCATGGACTCGATCCGCAGCTCCGCCAGCCAGATGGCCGACATCATCGGCCTGATCGACGGCATCGCCTTCCAGACCAACATCCTGGCGCTGAACGCCGCCGTGGAAGCGGCGCGCGCCGGCGAGGCGGGACGCGGCTTTGCCGTGGTGGCGGGCGAAGTGCGCCAGCTGGCGCACCGCTCCGCCGACGCCGCGCGCGACATCGGCGCCCTGATCAAGACCGCGGTGGAACAGGCCGGCGCCGGCGACCAGCAGGTGCGTGCGGCAGCGGAAGCCATGCAGGACATCGTGGAAAGCGTCGCCAGCGTCGAACAGATCATGGCGCAGATCAAGCACGCCAGCGCCGAGCAGCACGCCGGCATCCTCGCCTGCAGCCAGGCGATCGTGCAGATGGACCACGGCACCCAGCAGAACGCCGCGCTGGTGGAGCAGGTGGCCGCCGCCGCACACGCGCTGCAGGAGCAGTCCGGCCAGCTCGAAGACGCCGTGTCGCGCTTCAAGATCGCTGAAACGGCGGTGCGCGCATGAACGCCGGCCACGCTCCCGCCCCCGGCCTGCGCGCCGTCGTCATCGACGGCAACGCCGCCGAAATGGACGCCACCATCGCCCTGTGCCGCCAGGCCGGCATCATCGTCAACGGCTGGTCCGACTGCGGCGCCGGCGCGCTGGAACTGATCGAATCGCTGCCGGCGCCGCCGGACCTGGTCATCATGGAACTCGACCTGCCGGACATGGACGGCGCCGACCTGCTGCAGGCGCTGTCCATGCTGGAACCCGGCCTGCCCGTCATCATCACCGGCCGCCACAACCAGCGCCTGCACGACGCCGCCCTGACCCTGGCCGCCACGCTCGGCCTGGAGGCGCTGGCCGCCCTGTCCAAGCCGCTGCACGCCGAGGCGCTGCAGG
Organism: Duganella alba; assembly: GCF_009674495.1. Taxonomy (GTDB): domain Bacteria; phylum Pseudomonadota; class Gammaproteobacteria; order Burkholderiales; family Burkholderiaceae_D; genus Rugamonas; species Rugamonas alba. The sequence goes on from NZ_WKJN01000024.1 coordinate 99,676, forward strand.
ACGCCGCCCACAGCTGCGAGCCGGCGCTGGCGCGCGCCGCG
>NZ_WKJN01000025.1 GCF_009674495.1 Duganella alba
CCGCCGGCCGAGCGTGGCTTGTTGCCGCCGCCGTTGCCGCCGCCAGTGCCCGGCTTGCGTGGCGCGCCGCCACCGCGATTGCCGCCACCGCCGTTGCGATGGCCAGGGCCGCCGCTGCGCAGCTGGATCGGTTGCGCACGCGCGGTCGGGTCCGGTTCGAAACCGGCCACCACTTCACGCGGCAGGGTCTGCTTGATGAGCTTTTCGATGTCTTTCAACATGTCATGCTCGTCCACGCAGACCAGCGACACCGCTTCGCCGGTGGCGCCGGCGCGGCCGGTACGGCCGATCCGGTGCACATAGTCTTCCGGCACGTTCGGCAAATCGTAGTTGACCACGTGCGGCAGCTGGTCGATGTCGATGCCGCGCGCGGCGATGTCGGTGGCCACCAGCACTTGCAGGCTGCCATCCTTGAACTCGCTCAACGCGCGGGTACGCGCCGACTGGCTCTTGTTGCCGTGGATCGCCATGGCGCCGATGCCGTCTTTTTCCAGCTGTTCGACCAGCTTGTTGGCGCCGTGCTTGGTGCGGGTGAACACCAGCACCTGGCTCCAGTTGTTGGCCTTGATCAGGTAGGCCAGCAGCGGGTGTTTCTTGTCGCGGTCGACCGGATGGATCTTCTGGGCGATGATTTCCACGGTCGAGTTGCGGCGCGCCACTTCGATGGTGGCCGGCTTGTCCAGCAGGCCGTCGGCCAGCGCCTTGATTTCGTCCGAGAAGGTGGCCGAGAACAGCAGGTTCTGGCGCTTCGGCGGCAGCTTGGCCAGCACTTTGCGGATGTCGCGGATGAAGCCCATGTCGAGCATGCGGTCGGCTTCGTCCAGCACCAGGATTTCGATCTTCGACAGATCGACGGTGCCCTGGTCCATGTGGTCCAGCAGGCGGCCCGGCGTCGCCACCAGGATGTCGACGCCGTGTTTCAGCTGCTTGATCTGCGGGTTGATGCCGACGCCGCCGAAGATCACGGCGGAATTGAGCTTGGTGTACTTGCCGTAGATGCGCACGCTTTCCTCGACCTGGGCCGCCAGTTCGCGGGTCGGGGTCAGGATCAGGGCACGGATGGCGCGCGGCGAGTTATTGCTGGTCAGCTTGGCGCCGACCGCGTCGGTGGACAGACGGTGCAGCAGTGGCAGCGTGAAGCCTGCCGTCTTGCCGGTGCCGGTTTGCGCGCCTGCCAACAGGTCGCCGCCGTTCAGCACAGCAGGGATCGCCTGCTGCTGGATTGGGGTAGGCGTGGTGTAACCGGTGTCGGTTACAGCGCGGACGAGGGCGTCGGACAAACCGAGGGAGGAAAAGGACATATTGACTTTACATAAAGATCTGCCTGTCGCCACTCAAGGCGTCAGTCGCAGGAGATCGGTTGTTCTTAGCGTTGCGGTACAGGACTGGGCGTAGGCCGCAGCTTTCAGTATAACAGCTAAGTGCGCTAGATGTTTCGCTATGGAAATAAAAAAGGCCCTGTGTGCTAAGACGGCCAAGGCCGCCTTACGGCCACAGGGCCTTTTTTTTGTAACAAACTGTTAAAGCTTGCTTATGCGTAGGGAGTGAGCAGGCCAACCATCTGGGCAAACACCTTTGGGCTGCCGGCGATGATGTCGCCTTTGAACAGGTAATCCGATTCACCGCTGAACTCGCCGACGATGCCGCCCGCTTCGGTCACCAGCAGCGAGCCGGCGGCGATGTCCCAAGGTTTCAGGCCTTTTTCGTAGAAACCGTCCAGGCGGCCGGCGGCCACATAGGCCAGGTCCAGCGCGGCGCTGCCGGCGCGGCGGACGCCCTGGCTGCGTTCGGCCATGACGCCGTACATTTCCAGGTATTCCTTCAGTGCGGCCGGGCTGCCGGTCTGGTAGCCGGTGCCCAGCAGGGCGTTGGCGATACGGTCGAGCTTGCCGACGCGGATACGCTTTTCATTCAGGTAGGCGCCGGCGCCCTTGGTGGCGGTGAACAGGTCGTTGCGGACCGGGTCGTAGATGACGGCTTGCTGGACCACGCCGCGCTGGGCCAGCGCGATCGAGATCGAGTATTGCGGGAAGCCGTGCATGAAGTTGGTGGTGCCATCGAGCGGGTCGATGATCCAGGTGAATTCGGTCTCGTCGTGGGCGTTTTTCGATGCGCCGGACTCTTCGGCCAGGAAGGCGTGGTCCGGGTAGGCTTTCGACAGCACTTCGATGATGGCTTGTTCGGCGGCCTGGTCGACGTCGGTGACGAAGTCCTTGTGGTTCTTCTCGGTCACGATGACGCGGTCGAGGTCGAAGGAGGCGCGGTTGATGACGGCGGCGGCGCGGCGAGCGGCCTTCACGGCCGTGTTAATCATTGGAGATTGCATGGGCTTTTCCGTATAAAAATGCTAACGCCCGCCGGGAGGATTCCAACCCGGCGGCACGACAGGAGACAAAATGACAAAGAGCGGGGCGGTGGCAACAGGTAAAATTCTGCTTGAATTTCCGTATCGATACCGCGCGATTGCGCTATTTTAAATGAACCTGCCGCAAATCAACACGAATCTTTTCAAACATCTGCGATTTTTTCCGGGCCCGGGCGGCCGCGCAGGCGCATGAAGGCGCCGCCATCGCCGTTCCGCATGCATTGCTACATGGTGGCGGCAACCATCCTGCTGCATGGTGCGATGATGCTTGTCAATGAGCTATTCTTTCGCCGCACCGAGTTCTTGCAGGGCATCGGCTGGATTTACCTGCCGGCCGGCACACGCCTGCTGTGCACGCTGATGTTCGGCGAGGCCGGCGCGCTGGGGTTGCTGATTTCCGGCTGGGCCGCCTGCTACTGGTACTATTTTCCCGGCGACGCCCTGCGCGCCACCAGCGGCACCATCGCCGGCGCCCTGGGGCCCTACCTGATCTACCTGCTGGCGCAATCCCGGCTCGGACTGCGTTCTTCGCTGAGCAACCTGACGCCGCGCAAGCTGCTGATCTGCGCGCTGGGATGCTCGGTCGCCAGTCCCTTGCTGCACCACCTGTGGTTCGCCATTCACGGCGAGGCCAACCTGCTGCCGGGTTTGCTGGTCATGTTCATCGGCGACCTGGCCGGCACCCTGATCGTGCTGTACACCGCGAAGTGGCTGCTGTCACGGCTGCCGCGCCCGGCGTAACGCGGCAAGACGCGTGCTAAAATTTGTCCATGACCGCTCCTAAACGACCCGCCGATATCTACATGCGCTTCCTGCAGATGGCTGACGCCTTGCGCGGCCTGCCATCGCTGCCGCCGCTCGATCCGCTGGAGGAACGCATCCTGGCGATCGTCGCCCGCGCCAGCCAGGAAGAGCAGCGCCTGTCGGTGCGCGACATGATGGGCAAGAAGGAGCTGGGCGCGCCGGCCACGGTGCACAGCCGCCTGACCTCCATGCGGGAAAAAGGCTGGCTGGTGCTGGCCGACACCGAGGACACACGGCGCAAGCAGGTCGAGCTGACCAACGAGGCCCTGAAGTATTTCGACAAGCTGTCGAAGTGCATGGTCAAAGCCGCCAATATGAGTTGAGTGCAAGCCTCAATGCCGACGCATGAATGACGGCAGCCAGGATTTTCGGACATAAGCGAGTTGCGCCGGCACACGCAGCCTGACCACGGTGCCGAACGCATGCTTCGATGCTATGTGCAGATCGGCGTGCAGCCGCGCAGCGCGCTCATACAAGCCGGGCAGGCCGAAATGGCCTGGTGTTCCTCCTTGCGCCAACGCCTCCGGCGGAATGCCGATGCCGTCGTCGCTGATTTCCAGGTGCAGCGCGAAATAGGTGTAGCGCACCGTGACCGCAAGATTTTTCGCGTGCGCATGCTTGACCGTGTTGATAATGGATTCCATGGCGATGCGATACATTTCATGGCCCGACGCCGGTTGCAGATCCCGCTTTTTGCCCAGTTCGCGGCAGACAAATTGCAAGCCCGTTTCCTTGATCAGCGAGGCGCCGTCGCGCTGGATCAGCGCGAATGTCCCGCTGCCGTGGAAGTCGGTCCCGCGCAAGTCGAGCACCTGCTCGCGGCCCTCGGCGAGCACGGCTTCGGCCTGTTCAAGCAGGTGATCGAACCTTTTACGGCCGGGTTCATCCAGCGACAGCCGGTTCGCCGCGTTGTCGACGTCGAGGATCAGGGCGTGCATGCCTTGAAGCAGCGTGTCATGCAGTTCGCGCGCGATCCGCTCGCGCTCGCCGTGCCGCGCTTCCAGTTGCGCCTTGAACGTTTTGGCATTGTGCCGCAGCCGCAGCTGGAAGGCCAGCCACAGCAGGCAGGCGGCCAACCCCAGCAGCAAGGCCTTGAACCAGATCGTCTGGTAGTACGCTGGCGTCACAGTGAAATGCAGTCCCGGCCCTTCCTCCGTCCAACGTTCGCCGCCGTTGGAGGCGATGACGCGAAAGTGATAGCGTCCGGGTGACACGCCCGTATAGAAGGCTTGACGGCGCGCTCCCGCCTCATGCCATTCCGTATCATAGCCGTCCAGCCGATACTTGAAGCGCATGCGTTCGGGCGTTCCAAGGACCGGGCTGGAGTAATTGAGCTGGATGTCGCGCGAGTTGGGCGCCAGGGTCGTGTCCAGCGGTAACCTGAAATACTGGTTGCCGGCGGTCAGCGACTCGATGGTGACCGGTGGCGGCATCGGCACTTTGAGAACTTGTTGCGGATCGATCCATGAAACGCCGCCGTTGTCCGCGATCCAGATTCTGCCGTCGCCCGCCTCTGCCAATGAAAACCTGCCCAACAAGCTGGCGACACCAACCCGTCCGTCAACCCCGTCCAGAACGCGAATTTGCGAAGGAGCGATCGGCAGCCCCTGGCGCCAACTCGCCAACGCCGATCTGATCCTGACCGTGCCCGCCGTGGAGTTGATCCATAAGTCTCCGGCGCTGGAGTGGACGATCGCAGCGACATTGATCAGCAGCTTCGCATTTATTTTCCAGGCTTCAAACCGTTGATTGCGATAGACCGCGAGGCCGCGTTCGCCGCCCGCGATGACTTGTCCGTCCGCCTCGTGAATAACCGACACACGGCCCAGGTCCAGGCCTTGAGCAGTGGTGAGCAGGGATATTTTCCCGTTCTCCAGCAACGCTATCGTATTGTCGGAATAGCCGAACCACAGCCGTCCGTGGCTGTCGGCCAGTATGCACATCGGCGTCTGCTTGCCTTCCTTGGGCAGGCCGGCATTGCGTTGCCACCGTCCGTCCTTATACTGGAATACGCCATTGCCCACAACGGCGATCCACGGCGCACCGTCGCCATCCTGGGCGATGGTATAGACACGGTGAACCGGGCCCATGTCGGCGGGCCATGCAATCCTTTCCTCGGAATTGTTGGCGGCAATCCGGTACAAGGCGTCCGCGGCGGCGACAAGCACCGTTCCATCGCGTCCCCGTGTCAAGGATTGCGTCGGGAGTGCCTGGTGGCGCTTTAGCCAATCGGTATTTTGCACCGCGCCGTCCGGCTCCATTGCGATCCAGCCGCCGCCGAACTTCGAGGACGCCATCGTCATCGCCGTGCCACTGCCAGCAAGCAATTTGACCTGGTCGATTTGGTAGGAATCGAGGGACGGCTTGACCTTGTTGACATCGGTCTGGCGAAAACGGTCCAGGCCGTCCCTGGTCGCCAGCCAGATATTGCCTTCCCGGTCTTCAAAAAAACAATTGATGATGTCGGCGGTGAGTCCGTCCTTTTTATCAAATGGCTCCGGACTGTCAGGGTGGTCGGGGTCGGTACGGCGCAGACCGCTGTGGGTCGAGTACCAAAAACTGCCGGAGCGGTCGATCAGCATGCTTTGCGCTTCGCCACGCGGGCCTTTGAAGATGGGCGCATGGTCGGGTTGTTCATACCGGGCCAGCCCGTCGATGATGCGGATGCTGGACTCCTCCAGGAAGTAAATGCGGCCGTCCGCGCCCAGTTGCGGCGGCTGGCGAACGTCGGTATGGCCCAGCGGCTTGGCAAACACCCGGCTGCCGGCCGCCTTTAAAAACAATCCTTGCTCGCTGAAGGCGCCGACCGTGCCTTGTTGATCGATAAAAATGGCCGAGGCCTTGCGCGCGGTGAAGCCGTCCTGCTCGCCAATTTGCCGCCATTTTTTTCCATCGAAATGCAGCAGCCCACGAACGCCGGCGGCCCATACGCCGCCTTGCGGATCAAAATCGAAGCCCCACCAGCTGCCTTCGGGCACGCCGTCATTGACGCCATAATTGGTAATGACGCCATCGCGGATCAGGCTGATGCCGGCGATACCCCAGCCGACCCACAAGCCAACGCCGGGCTGCGCCTTGATGAAATACACGAGTCCCTGGGAGATCTTGCCCTGTCGCGGCTCGTACAACTCGAAATGCGCGCCGTCAAAACGATACAGTCCGGCGTCTGTGCCGAGCCAGAGGTAGCCGTCATCGGTCTGGTCTATCGTCGCGATGGACGCCGGAGCGCCGTCCTTGGCGGTCCAGGTCTGATGCTGAAGCTGGAAGATTTTGCGATCCAGAGGTATGGCAAGCGCGGCCCCGCACAGCAGCAGCCCTAAACTAAACGCCCAGATTCTTAACATTGCCATCCCCTCGCGCGACTTAATCAGATGCCATAAGCTCATCGTTAACCTGCTACTTTACTTGCCTGATGCAATAGACACAAGAGATTGCGTCGAATGGCGGGCGACGGGGTAAAATTCGTTGCTTTCACGATTTCCTATTTCAATGAACCAGCCGCCTATCAACGCCAATCAGTTCAAGCACCTGCGATTCATCCTGGTCGAGACCAGCCGCGCCGGCAACATTGGGGCGGTGGCGCGCGCCATGAAGACCATGGGCTATAGCGACCTGGTGCTGGTCACGCCGCGCTTCGAGCACGCGTTGCAAGATCCGGAAGCGGTGGCGTTCGCCAGCGGCGCACAGGACATCCTGGCTGGCGCGCGCGTGGTCGGCAGCATGGCCGAGGCGCTGGAAGGGATCAACTTCGCCGCCGCCGTGTCGGCCCGGCTGCGCGAGTTCTCGCCGCCGGTGCTGTCGCCGCGCCAGTTCGCCGGACAGCTGACGGCGCAGCCGGAGTTGCGCGCCGCGCTGATCTTCGGCAACGAGCGCTTCGGCCTGCCGAACGAGCTGGTCGAGAAGTGCAATGTGCTGATCAACATCCCCGCCAATCCGGAATACTCGTCGCTGAACCTGTCGCAGGCGGCCCAGGTGCTGGCCTACGAATGCCGCATGGCGGTGCTGGAAGGCGCCGGCGTCACCCACACGCCGCGCCTGCCGGTCGGCGACGCCAGCGAGGTCGGCTTCCACGGCGAGGCCGCCAGCATCGAGCAGATCGAGGGCATGTTCACCCACCTGGAGCAGGCGCTGGTGACCATCGGCTTCCTCGACGCCGCCAATCCGCGCAAGCTGATGCCGCGCCTGAAGCGTCTGTTCGCCCGCGCCCAGCTGGAAAAGGAAGAGGTCAACATCCTGCGCGGCATCGCCCGCCACATGACGGGCCGCGACGGCAAGGGCGGCCAATGAACTGGGATCACCCGCAGCCGTTCACGCTGGAACTGTCGCCGTCCGCCGCCGATATCGACGGGCTGGACCACACCAACAACGCGGTCTATGTGCAGTGGTGCGAAAAGGCCGGCTGGGCGCATTCCGAGGCGCTGGGCCTGAGCCTGGCCGACTATCGCCGGCTCGACCGCGCGATGGCGATCCGCCGTTCCGAATACGACTACCTGCTGCCCACCGCCGCCGGCGAAGCGCTGGTCCTCGGCACCTGGCTGTACAGCACAGACGGCAAGCTCAACATGGAGCGCCGCTTCCAGCTGCTGCGCGCCAGCGATGGCGCCACCGTGCTGCGCGGGCGCTGGCAACTGGTGTGCATCGAGATCAGCAGCGGCCGCGCGCGCCGCATGCCGGCGGAATTCTGCGACGGCTATCTGCCGGCCGTGGTGGCCGCGCACCTTGCCGACTAGACTGCGTCCTCTAGTTTTGCAAGTTACACTAGCCGCAAAACCATAAAAATGGACGGAGACAATGCCATCATCCCGCAGATCTTTTCTGAAGATCGGCGTCATCGGCGCGTGCACGCTCGCAGCCGGTGGCGCCGTCTATCGCCTCGTCACGCCGCCGGCGTCGCCGCAACGCTTCGCCCTTGAGGGCGGCGCACAGGCGGTGCTGACCGCCGTCATTCCCGCATTGCTGGGTCCGGTACTGCCGGACGAAGCCGGCGCCCGCGCCGCCGCGCTGGCCGCCGCCAGCCAGCGCGTGACCGCCGCCGTGCGCGGCCTGCCGCTGGCCACGCAGAAGGAAGTGCAGGATCTGTTCGGGCTGCTGGCGCTGGGGCCGGCGCGACGCCTGCTGGCCGGTGTGGCCGGCGGCTGGGAGCAGGCCGATCCGAACCAGGTCGCGGCCTTTCTCGGCAACTGGCGCCTGCATCGCCTGCAGACGCTGCAAATCGCCTATCAAGCGCTGCACGACCTGGTGATCGGCGCCTGGTATGCCGATCCGTCGACCTGGGCGGCGATCGGCTATCCGGGACCGCTGAAGGAGCTGGCATGAGCGTCATTCCCGATCCGATCCAGGCCGGCCTGGCCGCCGGCTGGCACGTCACCGACTGCGCGCGGTTGCAGGCTGACCAGACGCTGGAAGCCGACGTGGTCATCGTCGGCAGCGGTGCCGGCGGCGGCGTCACGGCCGAGATTCTGGCGCTGTCCGGCCTGAAAGTCATCATCGTGGAGGAGGGCGCGCTGAAATCCTCGAAGGACTTCAAGATGCGCGAGGCCGACGCCTATCCCACGCTGTACCAGGAATCCGCCGCGCGCAAGACCAGGGACAAGGGCATCACCATCCTGCAGGGCCGCACGGTCGGCGGCAGCACCACCGTCAACTGGACCAGCAGCTTCCGCACGCCGGACATCACGCTGCGCCACTGGAACCGGCATTACGGCCTTGCCGATTACACGCCGGAGACGCTGGCGCCGTGGTTCGGCATGATGGAGGAACGCCTCAACATCAGCGACTGGCAGGCACCGCCGAATGAGAACAACGACCTGCTGCGGCGCGGCGCAAGCAAGCTCAACATATCGACCGGCCTCATACGCCGCAACGTCAACGGCTGCTGGAACCTCGGCTACTGCGGCATGGGGTGTCCGACCAACGCCAAGCAGTCGATGCTGGTCACCACCATTCCGTCGGCCCTGCGGCACGGCGCCAGCCTGCTGACGCATGCCCGCGCGGACAAGCTGGTGATCGCCCAGGACCGCGTTACCGCGCTGGAATGCGTGGCGCTTGGCGTCGATGGTCTGGCCGCGACCGGCCGCCGCCTCACGCTGCGCGCCAAACACTTTGTGCTGGCCGGCGGCGCCATCAACACGCCGGCCTTGCTGCTGCGCTCGGCCGCGCCCGATCCGCGCGGGCTGCTGGGCAAGCGCACCTTTTTGCATCCGACGGTGATCTCGGCCGGCGTGTTCGAGCAGCGCGTGGACGGCTACGCCGGCGCGCCGCAGACTGTCTACTCGGACCACTTCCTGCACACCGAACGCATCGACGGCCCCATGGGCTACAAGCTGGAAGCGCCGCCGCTGCATCCGCTGCTGTTCTCGACCACCATGCAGGGCTTCGGCGCGCAGCATGCGGCGGTGATGCAGCAGTTCCCGCACGTGCACGCGCTGCTGGCGCTGCTGCGCGACGGCTTCCACGACGATGCGCCCGGCGGCAGCGTGGCGCTGGTCGACGGCGCGCCGGTGCTGGATTATCCGGTCAGCGACTTCATCTGGGACGGCGCGCGCCGCGCGCTGCTGACCATGGCCGAGATCCAGTTCGCCGCCGGCGCCAAAACCGTGACGCCAGTGCACGAGCGCGGCGAAGCCTACAGCAGCTGGACGCAGGCGCAGGCCGGCATCGGCGCGCTGCCGTACAAGCTGCTGCAAACCAGGGTGGTGTCGGCGCACGTGATGGGCGGCTGCGCCATGTCGGACGACGAACGCCTCGGCGTGACCAGCTCCCGTGGCCGCTACCACGGCCTGACGAATCTGTCAGTGCACGACGGTTCGCTGTTCCCGACCTCGATCGGCGCCAATCCGCAGCTGTCGATCTACGGCATCGTCGCGCGCCTGGCCAGCGGGCTGGCGCAGCAGTTGACCGGACAACCGGCGGCGCGGCCGACGCGCGCCTGAAACACGGTATCATGCAGTCATGATCAAACGACTGCTGATACTGCTGCTGGTGCTGCAAGCCGCGTTCATGGCGTTGCTGGCGACCGGACTCTATTACTGGTGGCGTCCGGCCTGGGAAGCGCAGCTGAACGCACCGGCGACCGCGGCGTTTTACCTGGCCTGCGGCCTGCTGGCGGTGCTGCTGGTGCGGCTGCTGATCTCGGCCAACAACTTCTACCTGAGCTGGCGCGCCGGCAGCATCACGCCGCCGGACCACGCGCTGAACCTGCTCCGCGCCGCCAACCTGTTCTGGCACGAATTCCACTCCTCGATGCTGACCTCGTCGTACTACATGCTGCGGCCGGTCGGCATGCAGTTGCAGCCGCCGGGACAGGCGCAGGGCCTGCCGGTGCTGCTGATCCACGGCTACGCCTGCAACAGCGGCTACTGGCTACCGATGAGCAAGCTGCTGAAGCAGGCGCGCATCAGCCACTACGGCATCGACCTCGAACCGCCGGGCGCTTCCATCGACGACTTCGTGCCGCAGGTGCACGCGGCGGTGGCGCGCCTGCGGCAGGCGACTGGCAGTGCGCAAGTCATCATCCTGGCGCACAGCATGGGCGGGCTGGTGGCGCGCGCCTACCTGCGCCGCCATGCCGATGCGCCGATCGCCCGCGTCATCACGCTCGGCACGCCGCATCACGGCACGGCGCTGGCGTCGTTCGGACCCGGCAGCAACGCGGCGCAGATGCGGCGCGACAGTCCGTGGCTTGATGCCTTGTCTGCATCTGAGGCAAATACGCAACGGATGTTGTTCAGTTCCATTTATTCTGTCCATGACAACATCATTGCGCCGCAAGACTCCAGCGACTTGCCCGGCGCCCGCAATCTGGTGTTCGGCGCCATAGGCCATGTGGCGCTGGGACGGCACCCGGAAATCATGCGTTGTGCGCTGAAGGAAATCGAGACCGCCGCACACGCGTGATTTTGTGTGAGGATGTTGTTGCCGCGTTGCTGTATGGTGAGTCCTGTACGCAAGGCAAACAAGGCGAGGCGATGGCCATCGATTTCGGCACCCTGATCCTGAATGAAACTCCTGACGCCGTGGTCATCACCACACCGGCTGGCGAAGTGGTGTGCTGGACCAACGGCGCGCGCGCCGTGTTCGGCTACACCAGCGAGGAAGCGGTGGGCCGCCAGCTCGACGCGCTGATCGTGCCGCCGGGGATGGCCAACGACGGCGCCGGCGTACTGCAACAGGCGCTGCAACAGGGCGTGGCCAGCTACGAATCGGTGCGCCAGGCCAAGGACGGCGCGCTGGTCTACATCGACAGTTCCTGCAAGCTGGTGCACGGCGACGCCGGCCAGCCCGACTACATTTTATGGAGCAAGAAGGACGTCACCGCGCTCAAGGTGCTGCGCGACGCCAAGCTGGTGGAGGCGCGCTACGACGGCATCCTCGACTCCATGCCCGACGCCATCATCATGGCCAACGCCGCCGGCCGCATCGTGCTGGCCAACGCCCAGGCCGAGGCGCTGTTCGGCTATGCGCGCGGGACCCTGCGCGGCATGGTGCTGGAACACCTGATGCCGGCGCGCTTTCGTCACGGCCACCTCAAGCACCGCGCCGGCTTTGCCGTGCAGCCGCTGGTGCGCGCCATGGGCAGCGGCCGCGACCTGTACGGCCTGCGCAGCGACGGCGTCGAGTTCCCGGTCGAGATCAGCCTGAGCCCGATCCGCACCGAGGAGGGCGCGCTGGTGATGAGCGCGATCCGCGACATCAGCGAACGCAAGCGGTTTGAACTGGCGCTGCAGGAAAAAAATATCGAACTGGCAAAAGCGGTGGCGGCCAAGGACAGTTTCCTGTCCGGCATGTCGCACGAATTGCGCACGCCGTTGAACGCGATCATCGGTTTTACAGGTACTATGCTGATGAAGTTGCCTGGGCCCATTAATGATGAGCAAAACAAGCAGCTGCGCATGGTGCAAAGCAGCGCCCGTCACCTGCTGTCGCTGATTAATGACTTGCTGGATTTAACCCGCATCGACTCGGGCAAGATCACGCTGGAGGTCGGCCCCTTGCGCTGCCGCGCGCTGATCGATGAAGTCCTGTCATCGTTCAAGCCGCAGGCGCGCAGCAAGGGACTGGTGCTGGAGTTCGATCCGCCGCCGGAAGACCTGACGGTGTCGAGCGATCGCCAGGCGGTGCAGCAGATCCTGATGAACCTGGTCCACAACGCGATCAAGTTCACCAACAACGGCACCGTGCTGGTGCGGCTGTCGCGCTCGGTGGTGGGGGAACGGCCCTGCGCCACGATCAGCGTCAGCGATACCGGCATCGGGATCGGCAGCGAACAGCGCGACACCTTGTTCCAGGCGTTTTCGCAGCTGGACGGCAAGGCGCTGCGGCAGTTCGAGGGCACCGGGCTGGGCCTGCACCTGAGCAGCAAGCTGGCCTCGTTGCTGCAAGGTGAGATTTTATTTGATAGCGAGTATGGCGTCGGCAGCGTGTTCACGCTGGCCCTGCCATTGGAAGAATAGAGAGAAGGGGAGATCGAACGTGTCAGCACGTATCCTGATCATAGAAGACAACGCCACCAACATGGAGTTGATGGTGTATTTGCTGCGTGCCTTTGGCTACACGCCGCTGTCGGCCAGCGATGGCGAGGCGGGTGTGGCTGCGGCGAAACGCGAGCGGCCTGACCTGATCATTTGCGACGTCCACCTGCCCAAGCTGGACGGTTACGGCGTGGTGGCGGCCCTCAAGGCCGATCCGGAAGTGAGCCACATTCCAGCGCTGGCGGTGACCGCGCTGGCGATGGTGGGCGACCGCGAGAAGCTGCTGGAGGCCGGCTTTGACGGCTATATCGGCAAACCCATCGAGCCTGACACTTTTGTCACCCAAATCGAGTCTTTCTTGCAAGGGGCCGTATCGTCCCCGGAGAATAAAAACGATACCGCCACGATCCTGATCGTGGACGACCATGTACTGAACCGCGAATTCCTGATGACGCTGCTGAGTTACGGCGGCCATCGCCTGCTGGAGGCCGCCAACGGCGCCGAAGGCTTGAAAATGGTGCTGGCGGAAAAGCCGGACCTGGTGATCTCGGACATCCTGATGCCGAATATGGATGGCTACGAATTCGTCACCCGCCTGCACGAGAACACCGCCACCGCCGACGTGCCGGTGATCTTCTATACCGCCACCTACCGCGAGCGCGAGGCGATGGCGGTGGCGCAGTCGTGCGGCGTGCGCTGGGTGCTGCCGAAGCCTTCCGATCCGGAAGTGATTTTGCAGACCGTGCACGAGGCGCTGGGCCTGGCCGACTACGCGCAGCCGGCCGAGACCTTGCCGGCCTTCGCGCCGGAGCCGCCGCAGGAAGGCCGCCTGCAGAATATCGACCACAAGGTGGCCGAATACCTGGACGAACTGGAGTCCAGCAGCCAGCTGATCCGCCAGATCGCCAACGACAACGAGGACTCGTCACCGGAAAACCTGTCGCGCATGACGCAGCGGCTGTCGCATTCGCTGTCGAGCCTGCAGGCGGTGAGCCTGCGCCTGACCGCGCTGATCGAACTGGGTATCGAGCTGGGCGCCGAGCGCGATCCCGGCGCGCTGGTCGATATCGGCTGCCGCGTGGCGCAGAACATCTGCGTCTCCAAATACGCCTGCATCGGCGTGCTGGAGCCGGGCGCGACCGAGTTGAGCCACTTTGCCAGCTGCGGCGCCGGCATGCCGACCCGGCAGATCGCCCAGACGCCGCGCGCCGGCGTGCTGCGCGGGCTGCTGGACCAGCGCCTGCCGTGCCGCATCAACGACCTCAACGGCGATCCCGCCACCATCGGCCTGCCGCCGACCCACCCGCCGGTGCATTCCTTCCTCGGCGTGCCGATCGCCTCGCGCGACCGCACCCACGGCTGGCTGTACCTGGTGGACAAGCTGGGCGCCGACGGCTTCTCGGAAGTCGACGAGCGGGTCGCGGCCACGGTGGCCGCGCAGGTCGCGGTGGCCTACGAAAACCTGCTGCTGTACGAGGAAATCAAGCGCCACCACGCGCAGCTGACGCTGGACATGAACGCCCGCATCCGCCTCGACGAAGACCTGCGCCGCTTCCGCCTGGCGATGGACGCCACCGCCGACGCCATCTTCCTGGTCGACCGCGCCGGCATGTGCTTTGTCGACGTCAACGCCACCGCCTGCCGCATGCTGGGCTTCGAGCGCGAGGACTTCCTCAAGGTCGGCCCGAACCGCTCGCTTGAAGGCGACCTGCACAAACTGGAAGAGCTCTACGACAAGCTGCTGGCCGGCGACCAGAGCGGCGCCATGACCGAGCTGCTGTTGCAATGCAAGGACGGCGCGCCGCTGGCGGTGGAAGTGCAGCGCCGCACGCTGCGTTCCGGCGCCAGCTGGATCCTGGTGGCGGTGGCGCGCGACATCACCGAGCGCAAGGAGGCCGAGCAGCGCCTGCTCAAGCTGGCCCACTTCGATACGCTGACCGGCTTGCCCAACCGCAGCCAGTTCTACGATTCGCTGGTGCATTCGCTGCGCCAGGCGCAGGAGCACAAGTGGTCGCTGGCGGTGCTGTTCCTCGACGTCGACCGCTTCAAGAACGTCAACGACACGCTGGGCCACACCATCGGCGACGAGCTGCTGCGGCAGTTCTCCAGCCGGCTGGTCGATTGCCTGCGCGTGCGCGACACCATCGGCCGCTTTGGCGGCGACGAGTTCGCCGCCATCCTGATGCTGCCGGAAGGCGCGCAGAACGCCATCGCCGTGGTCGACAAGATCCGCGAGACGCTGCGCCAGCCGTTCGACCTGAAGGGCCATGAGGTGACGGTGACCGCCAGCATCGGCATCGCCGTCTACCCGGACGACAGCGCCGAGCCGGACACGCTGATCCAGTACGCCGACACCGCCATGTACCGCGCCAAGGAAGCGGGGCGCGACGCCTTCCGCTTCTTCACCGCCGAGATGAACGCGCAGTCGCTGGCGCGGCTGGACCTGGAAAACGCGCTGCGCCGCGCCATCGAGAACGAAGAGTTCGTGTTGCACTTCCAGCCCAAGGTCCACATCGGCAGCGGTCGCATCAGCGGCGCCGAGGTGCTGATCCGCTGGAAGCGGCCGGGCCACGGCATGGTGTCGCCGGCGCTGTTCATCCCGCTGCTGGAAGAGACCGGGTTGATCGTGCGGGTCGGCACCTGGGTGATCCACGAGGCCTGCCGCAAGATCGCCCACTGGCAAAAAACCAATGCCGGCGCGGTGCACCTGTCGGTCAACGTCTCCGGCATCCAGTTCTTCGTCGGCGGCCTGGAGGAAGAGGTGCTCAAGGCCATCCGCGAGCACGACATCGCGCCGGAGCTGCTGGAGCTGGAGCTGACCGAAAGCTCGCTGATGTCCAACGCCGAAGACACCATCACCGTGCTGCAGAACCTGAAGGCGCTGGGGATCCAGATTTCCATCGACGACTTCGGCACCGGCTATTCGTCGCTGGCCTACCTGAAGCGCTTCCCGATCGACAAGCTGAAGATCGACATCGCCTTCGTGCGCGAAGTCACCAGCAATCCGGACGACGCCGCCATCGTGCTGGCCATCATCAACATGGCGCACAGCCTGAAGCTCAACGTGATCGCCGAGGGCGTCGAGAAGGAGGCGCAACTGGCCTATCTGCGGCGCCACAACTGCGACGAGATGCAGGGCTACTACTTCAGCCGGCCGCTGCCGGAAGACGAGTTCGAGGCCATGCTGCGCGAAGGCCGCCGCCTGCAGGCGCCGGCCGACGACGACATCCTCGAGCAGCAGACCTTGCTGATCGTCGACGACGACGCCTTCATGCTGGACGTGCTGACCGATTTCCTGTCGCAGGACGGCTACCGCATCCTGACCGCGCAGACGGCGGCCGAGGGCTTCGACATCCTGGCGCGGCACCGGGTGCAGGTGATCCTGTGCGACCAGTGCATGCCGCTGATGAGCGGGACCGAATTCATGGAGCGGGTCAAGAACCTGTGCCCGGACACCTTCCGCATCATGCTGTCGGCCTACGCCGACCTGACGCCGATCATGGCCGCCATCAACCATGGCGCCATCGACCGCTTCTACACCAAGCCGTGGAAGGGCGCGGTGCTGCGCGAGAACATCCGCGAAGGTTTCCGCCTGCATGCGCAGGCCCATGGCCCGGCGGCCATCGTGGCCGAGACTGAAACCATCAAGGAGTAACATTGGGATTTTTAGATTTCTTCCGCTCCACGCCAAGCATTGAGCAATTCGCGCAACTGACCATCCAGGCTTTCGCCGATGCCGGCAATCCTTCTCAACTGCGCTACGACGCCGGGGAATCGCGCTTGCTGGGCACCGGCGACGGCGCGCAGGTGGTCAACCTGGAAAATGGCTACCGCGCCTATTGCGCCGCGCCGCGCAAGGAGCGGCCGCAGGCGCTGGCGCATTTTGTCCAGAGCATGCTGGCGCCGCCGCTGCCGGCCAGCTTTGCCGCCGCGCGCGCCAGCCTGCGCCCCTTGATACGCGGACGCGGCACGCTGGAATATCTGCGGCTGCTGCCGGAGGTGCTGTCCGACAGCGCCGCCAGGCCGCAACTGCTCGACGCCCACGCGCCGTTCAGCAGCGACAGCGTGATCATGCTGGCCTGCGACAGCGAGCGCTCGATCCAGACGCTGACCGGCGGCACGCTGGTGGAATGGGGCGTGTCGTTCGACGAGGCGCTGGCGGCGGCGATCGACAATCTGCGCGACATCACGGTGTCCAACTTCGAGCAGGTCGCGCCGGGCATCTACCTTGGCGCCTGGAACGATTCCTACGAAAGTTCGCGCCTGCTGTTTGCCGATCTGTTCTACCGCATGGAACTGGGCGGCGAGCCGGTGGTGATGGCGCCGTCGCGGCACAAGCTGCTGGTGGCATCGGCCAACAACAAGGAAGCGCTGATCGGCATGCTGGCGCTGGCGCGCAACTATGCGGAGCAGGAGGGGCAGCAGGTGTCGTCGCTGATGTACCGCTTCGAGCACGGCAAGCCGGTCGAATTCATTCCCGACGACGCCAACGTGGCGCAGCTGGCGGCCGAGCTGAAAAAGCTGTTCCTGCTGGAAGACTACCAGGCGCAGAAAAACATGCTGGACAAGCTGAACGACAAGGCCAGTCTCGACCTGTTTGTCGCCACCTACAAGCTGATGCAGTCGCCGGACACCGGCCGTATCGAAAGCTATGGCGTCTGGACCGACAAGGTCGACACGCTGATGCCGGAGGTCGACAAGGTGGCGCTGGTGCGCTACCACGAGGAAAGCGGCGAGCCGGACGTGCGCCTGGTGGCGTGGGAGGAACTGCGCTCCCACATCAAGGAATTGCAGCACAGCGTGCAGGGCTATCCGGCGCGCTACCGGCTGCCCAGCTTTCCCAGTCGCGAGCTGCTGGACTCGCTGGCCTGCATTGAGCAGGACACCTGAGAAAAACGCATAAGGAACTGCGAAACCATTCGTTCATCTCTGCCGGATTTGCCTTTACGCTCAGTCGTAAAGGAGAACTGCATGAGCAATGAAGATCAGGAGTGGGCGGACCTGCTGTCGCCGACGCGTCGCGGGCTGCTGCGCGGCGGCGGCTTGCTGGCGGCGTTTGCCGCGTCAGGTATCGCTGCGGCACAGACTGCGGGCAAGAGTCCATGGGGCTACGAAACCTATAAAGAGGCCACCACCCAGCCGCGCAGCGTGCGTCCCGGCGAACAAACCTTGCCGACCAGGCCGCGCGCCTACACCGACATCAAGAGCTACCACGCCCACATTTATTTTGACGAGGACACCTTTCAGAAAGCCGCGTTGCTGCACAAGTGGGTGGCCGAGCGTTTCGAGGTTGAGCTGGGCAACTGGAACCTGGAGCCGCGCGGGCCGCATGTGACGCCGTCGTTCTACTTTGGCTTCAGCAACGAGCAGTTGCAGGTCATCGTGCCATGGCTGCAATTGAACAGCCTGGGCCTGACCATCCTGATCCATCCGAACACCGACGATCCGCGCGCTGATCACTTGTATTACACGCTGTGGGTCAACCGTTCGCAACCCGTCAATGCTTACGCCATGAAAAAGCCGGGACCGGGCGAGCCGGCGGTGGAGCAGATCTATCCCAACACCAGGCCCAGCGTCCAACTCGAAACTTAATCTGGTGCCGTGCCATTAGTAACCATTCTCTAGACATGCCGGCATAGAATAAAATACCGGCAAACAGAACTCATGGGATGGAAATGGCTAAGAAGTTGAAGAAGAACGACGACCAGCTGGCGGATGCCGTGCGCATGTCGTCGCAGGAGATCTGGCAGGCTGGCCTGGCGGCGTTCGCCAAGGCGCAGGAGGAGGAGGGCAAGTTCTTCTCGATGCAGCTGTTCGAGGAGCGCGTGCTGCGCGCGCTGAGCTCGATCGGCGTGCCCACGCGCCAGGAAATCGATGCGCTGCACCAGCGTATCGACGAGCTGACCAAACAGGTGGCGGCGTTGTCCGGCAAGCCCGCTGTGAAGAAGGCGGCCAAGGAAGAGAAACCGGCCGCGAAAAAAACGCCCGCTAAAAAGCCTGCTGCCAAGAAAGCGACACGCTAACTGGCGGCATCAGGCCGCTATGTGCGGCTAAAAGCGTGCGCGGGTGTTCCTCTGTTGTGTGCATCGGTGTTATGCTTGCACGAGAATAAACAGAGGTTCCTTGCTATGTTACAAAAAGCCCCACGCCGTACCCGCGAACGCATCCTTGAGCTGTCCTTGCGCTTGTTTAACGAGTTCGGCGAGCCCAATATCACCACCACCGTGATCGCCGAAGAGATGAATATCTCGCCGGGGAATTTGTACTACCATTTTCGTAACAAGGACGACATCGTCAACTCGATCTTCGTCCAGTTTGAAGCCGAGATCGAGCGCATCCTGACCGTGCCCAACGGCCGCCGCTCAAACATCGAAGACGTATGGCTGTACCTGCACCTGATGTTCGAACTGATCTGGCGCTACCGCTTCTTCTACCGCGACCTGAACGACCTGCTGTCGCGCAACCGCAAGCTGGAACTGCACTTCAAGCAGATCCTGGCGCACAAGATCAAGGTCGCCAAGCAGCTGTGCGAAGACCTGCGCACCGAGAAATCGCTGGAAGCCTCCGACAACGCCATCGACGCCATGGCCACCAATATGGTGGTGGTGGCGACGTATTGGTTATCCTATGAATACGTGCGCAATCCGCGCAAGTACAGCGAGCAGCAGTCGATGGCCGATGCGCTGGCGCGCGGCTGCTACCAGGTGCTGTCGCAGATCGGCCCGTACCTGCGCAATGAAACGGCGCTGCTGTTCCAGAAACTGTCCGAAGAATATCTGAAGAAGCTCAAGTGAACTGAAGGAGGCATTTGATGGCGTGGACCGCTTTTCCGTACCCCGATCCGGCGTTTCGCTATACGCCGGAAAGCCTGCAGGCGGCGTGGCCGCAGCTGCATGGCGGCGATCGCGAAGCGTTCCCGACCCATCCGGTGCTGGTGCAGGCCTGGATCGCCTTCCACGCCGGCGAGTTCGAGCGCGCCGCGCGGCTGGGACTGGACGTGGGCGTGAACGGCTACGCGGTCGCCCACAAGGCCATCTGCATGTACACCAACTATCTGGAGCCGAGCGAGAAGAAACGGCTGGCCACCTTTGAATGCGTGGCCGAGCGCTGCGAGCGCCAGCAGCGCGAGCAGCCCGACCAGCCGGCCGGCTACTACTGGCATGCATATGCGCTGGGCCAGTATTCGCAGGGCATCTCGGTGGTGAAGGCGCTGGCGCAGGGACTGGGCGCAAAGATCAAGCACAGCCTCGACAAGACCGTGCAGCTGGCGCCGCAGCGCGCCGACGCGCACGTGGCGCTGGGCGTGTACCACGCCGAAATCATCGACAAGGCCGGCGCCGTGCTGGCCGGCCTGACCTACGGCGTCAAGAAGGATGAGAGCTACCGCCAGTTTGAAACGGCGCTGGCGCTCAATCCCGATTCGTCGATCGCCCGCATCCAGTACGCGCGCGCGCTGATGATGCTGGACGGGAAAAAGAAACTGGCGCAGGCCAGGGATTTATACGAGCAGGCCGCCTGCTGCAACGTGCGCGACGCCACCGAGCGGCTGGACCAGGACGCTGCGCAAAAAGAATTGGAAGAGGAAAAGTTAAGTGGCGCAGTTATTAAATAAAGCGATCTGTGTGTACTGTGGCGCCAATGCCGGCGCATCCCCCCGTTTTGCAGAAGAAGCCCGCGCGCTGGCCGCAGCACTGGTCGAGCGCAATCTGTCGCTGGTGTACGGCGGCGGCAACGTCGGCCTGATGGGCATCATCGCCGACGAAGTGCTGCGCCTCGGCGGCGAGGTCACCGGCGTGATCCCGACCGCGCTGGTGGAGCGCGAAGTGGGGCACACCGGCCTGACACGCCAGTTCATCGTCAAGGACATGCATGAGCGCAAGGCCATGATGGCGCAGCTGGCCGACGGCTTCATCGCCATGCCGGGCGGCCTGGGCACGCTGGAGGAATTGTTCGAGGTGCTGACCTGGGCCCAGCTCGGCATCCATTCGAAACCGATCGGCCTGCTGAACGTGGACGGCTACTACGACAGCCTGGTGGCGTTCGTCCGCCACGCCACCGAGCAGGGGCTGGTGCGGCCGCAACACGCCCAGCTGATGATGGTGGAAAACGAACCACAGGCATTGCTGAACCGTTTCTGATTTTGCTGTCAATTCGACATTTGTTGTGATTTAATTGCAAGACACTAACCAGAACGTTTGGGAGACATGTCTTGAAAACCACAACAATGTTGCAAGCATCCCTCGTCGCAGCCTCGCTCTGTGCTGCCACCGCCCACGCGGCGGTGATCGACTTCGACGCCACCTCGGTCGCACAACTGAGCCACACCAACCTGCCGTCCCCGTTGAATGTGGTGAATGTTTACCACGGCACCAGTTATGTGGAGGACGGCTTCGAGTTGAGCAGTTCGCTTGTCGGAACGCCATTTCACTCGCTGTTCGTGCCGGACGATCATAACGTCCTCTACCGGCCGGCCGCCGATTCCTACGCCATGGCTGCCACGGCGCTCGCCACGGTCACGCTGACCAGCGTGGACCATAGCGCGTTCAATGTCACCTCGATTGACCTGGCCAAGCTGTTGAAGGGGC
Source organism: Duganella alba (assembly GCF_009674495.1). Lineage (GTDB taxonomy): Bacteria > Pseudomonadota > Gammaproteobacteria > Burkholderiales > Burkholderiaceae_D > Rugamonas > Rugamonas alba. Next base: position 21,225 of record NZ_WKJN01000025.1, read on the forward strand.
CGCTGGCGTTGGACGGCTCGGTTACTTTCTACGGCACCAAGGCCGGCACATCGACCCCTGTGGTGCAGAAGTTCGACTACACGGGCAGCTGGACTACCTTCCTGTTCAACGCCAACTTTACCGGCCTGTCGTCGCTGAGCTGGACCCAGGGGGCGCTGTCGAGGTACGAGTTCGACAACATCAACGTCACGGCCGCCGTGCCGGAGGCGCAAACCTGGGCCATGCTGCTGGCCGGTCTCGGTATGCTGGGCTGGATGGCGCGCCGCAAGCGGGCCTGAACTAGCTCCACAACTTCCGGCCTTCGGTATCCAGCTGCGTCAGGTATAGCCGAAGGTCGAATTCATACTGGTGGTAGTTCGGTTCCATGTAGGTGCACAGCTTGTAGAACGCCTTGTCGTGCTGCTTTTCCTTGATGTGCGCCAGCTCGTGCACGGCGATCATGCGCAGGAATTCCAGCGGCACCTCCTTGAACATGGTGGCCACGCGAATCTCGTGCTTGGCCTTGAGCTTGCCGCCCTGCACGCGCGAGATCGCCGTGTGCAGCCCCAGCGCATGATTGATCACGTGGATCTTGCTGTCGTACTCGACCTTGTTGATCGGCTCGGCGTTGCGCAGGAATTCCGATTTCAAATCCTGTACATACTGGTACAGCGCACGGTCGGTGCGCAGCTCGTGCGGCTTGCTGTAGCGCTTGAGCAGCACCTCGCCCAGCTGGTTCTTGGCGATCAGCTGCGCGACTTGCTGTTGTGTTTGTTCGGAATAAGCGCTGAGGTACTTCAGGTGCGACATGACGGCTGCTAAAAAATGGCGAACCGGGAATGTACCACAGCGGCGTCCTGGCTCAGGATTTCAGCCGCTCGGCGCGGGCAATGGCGCGCTGCACCGCGGGCCGCGCGGCAATCTGCTCGTACCAGCGCGCGACATGCGGCGTGGCGCTGAAATCGACATTGGCAAATTCCCGGCGCCACAGCCAGCCGAAGTGGGCGATATCGGCGATTGAATAGCTGTCGCCCGATACATAGGCTTGCGTGGCCAGCAGGCGGTCCAGCAGCACAAGCGTGCGCCGGGCCTCGCCGTGAAAGCGCGCAATCGCCCCCGGCATGACCTCCGGCGCGGACTTCTGGAAATAGCCGGACTGGCCGAATGCCGGACCAAGACCGGAGGCGTGGAAGAACAGCTGCTCGAACACGCGCGCACGGGCCACACCTTCTCGCGGCAACAACAAGCCGTGCCGCTCCGCCAGATACACCAGAATCGCGGCCGATTCGGTCAACACCAGCGTGTCGCCGGGCGAAATCAGCACCGGCACCTTGGCGTTCGGGTTGAGCAAGGCGAAGGCTTCGGTCTTCTGTTCGCCCTGGTGCACATTGACCGCGTGCAGCTGGTAGTCCAGCCAGAGTTCCTCCAGGGCGATGATGGCTTTGATGCTGTTGGGCGTAGCGAATGCGTAAAGCTGGTACATGGTGGTTCCTCTGTGAGTGTCGATACCGTCACTGTGCCGCCGCCGGAGCAATGCCGGAAGACCGGCCTGCGCCATATCTCTCATTCCTCCGGAGAATAGGGTGACAGTCATCCCATGCCCCGTTAAGATGAGGCCAGGAGGAATGCCTTGGACCGATTAACCCTGATGGAAATTTTTGTGTGCGTGGTGGAGGCCGGTTCGTTCTCCGCCGCCGCACGCCGCCTGAATACCGGGCAGCCGGCCGTTTCGAAGGCCGTGGCGCAATTGGAGACAAAGCTGGGCACGCGGCTGCTGTCGCGCACCACGCGCGGCCTGACGCCGACCGATGCCGGTCATCGCTACTATGAAGGCGCGCGCAAAACGATCAGCCAGGCCGACGAAACCGAACTCGACACACGCGGCGCCGGCGCCAGCCTGCGTGGCCGTTTGCGCGTCTGCGCCGGCCTGACCTTCGGCCGGCTGCACGTGGTGCCCAAGCTGGGCGCATGGCTGCAAGCGCATCCCGAGCTGGAGCTGGACATGGTGCTGGATGATCGTCACATCGATTTGCTGGAACACGGCATCGACGTGGCGCTGCGCATGGGCGCGCTGAACGATTCGTCGATGACGGCGCGCCGCATTGCGCAAGGGCGGCGGCTGGTGGTGGGCACGCCGGCCTATTTCGCGCAACACGGCGTGCCGCAAGCGCCGGCGGATTTGTCGGGCCACGCCGCCGTGCCGTATGTGCAGGACGCCGGCGGCAGCGGCGCCTGGGTGTTCGAGCGCGAAGGGGAGCGCCAGCAGGTCACGCTGCAAGGGCGGCTGCGAGTCTCGGCGGCGGAGGGCTTGCGCGCGGCCGTGTTGTCCGATCAGGGACTGGCGGTGGCGTCGGAATGGATGTTCGCGCCTGAACTCGCCAGCGGCGCGGTCCAGGCGGTGTTGAGCGACTGGACCTTGCCGGCGATGGATGTGTGGGCAGTCTATCCATCGGGCCGGCTGGCGAGCGCCAAGGCGCGCGCGTTTGTCGATTTCGTGCAGGCGTCGCTGACGCCTGCCTGACCCATTACAGCGCTGGCGCCGGCGGAAAATCGACCGGCACCTGCGTCAGCGCGTGCAGGTAGTTGGTGATGATCTTGTCGCCGATGACCATCACCGTATCGACCAGCTGTCCCTTGCTGTAGCCGGCCGCCAGGAAGGCCGCCAGCAGCGCAGGTTCGGCGTGGCCACGGTTCAGCGTCGCGCTCTTGACCAGTTTGGCCAGCGCATCCAGCTTGCCGTCAAACGCGGCGCCGCCTTTGCGGATCTCGATGATCTGCTCCGGCGTGAAGCCGACCATGCCGCCCAGCGCGGTGTGCGCGGCCAGGCAGTATGCGCATTCATTGACCTGGCTGACCACCAGGTTGATGACCTCGCGTTCCTTGGCGTTCAGCGAGCTTTTGCCGTTTTGCAGCGTCAGGTAATTGCCCAGCGCGGTCTCGGAGTAGGCCAGCGTGGCGTACAGGTTGGGCACCATGCCCAGGCCTTTTTTCAACTGCTCGAAGATCGCCTGGTTGGCCGCCGATACGTCGGCGGCCTTCGGCACGGCGAAGCGGGTCAGCGATGGCAGCAGCAGCTCGGTTTCCGGACGATTGGTGTAGTCGGGATCGACTTCGGCGTAGAGGATGGTGCCGTCGGTGTCGATGACGAAGCGGCCGGGCAGTGGCAAGGTCCAGCTGTCGTCGCCGTTGAAGCCCGGCAGGTCGTTCTTCAGCGATTTGTACAGTTCGATCAGGTAATCCGGCATCTGGTAGCGGATGCCGAAGGCGGCGGCCACCTCGTTGCCGGCGTCGTTCAGCACCGGGAACGACAGATCGTTCTGGCGCATCGATTTGCGGCTGTTGGACGCGGTCTGCGGCGAGATGGCCACCAGGTTGGCGCCCAGCGCCTTCATCTGCGGCAGTTCGGCTTGCAGCGCCTGCAGGTCCAGGTTGCAGTACGGGCACCATACGCCACGGTAGAAGCTGACCACCAGCGGGCCTTGCTTCAGCAGTTCGGCCGAGCTGACCGGGTTGCCGTCGGCGTCGCTCAGCGTGAAGGCGGGAGCGCGGTCACCGACCTTGAGCGCGCCGTCCGCGAGTCCCGAGGCGCGCAGTTCGGCGGTGGCGCGGTGCATGGTTTCGATCACCGAGTACGGTACGTTGTACGGTGGTTTGCCTGCTTCGAAGTCGGCTTTGAAGGCGTCCAGTTTGGCTTTGAGCGTCATGATGTTCTCCTGAGTGAGTAAGTGAGAACTCAGTATGGGATGGGCCGGCCATTCCTGTAAGACACGTGAAAACCATATGACTTATTCTTTTTGGGAATGCCTTGCTCATGGCAGTACCCGGATTTCTCCAGCGCTATATAATTGTGTTTATTGCGGTTTTGATCAGAGGAGAGAATATGTTAAAAGCAGGTGTAGCGATCATTCTGGCGGCCTTTGGCGCCACAGCTTCGGCCACGGACATCACGGTGTCGGCCGCGGCCAGCCTGACCAACGCGTTCAAGGAAATTGGCGCGGCGTACGAGAAGGAGCACGCGGGCGACAAGGTGCAGTTCAACTTCGCCGCTTCCGATCCGCTGGTACAGCAGATCAGCAAGGGCGCGCCGGTGGACGTGTTTGCCTCCGCCGACCAGGATGCGATGGACAAGGCCGACAACCTCAAGCTGCTGGCCCCTGGCACCCGCAAGAACTTCGCCAGCAACAGTCTGGTGCTGATCGCACCGCAAGGCGGCAAGGTCCCGGTCAAGGCCCTGGCGGATGTCACGCAGCCGGCGGTTGCGCGCATCACCATCGGCAATCCGGCCAGCGTGCCGGTTGGCCGCTACACCAAGGCCGCGCTGGAAAACGCCAAGCTGTGGACCGCTGTCGAACCGAAGCTGATCCTGGGCACCTCGGTGCGCCAGTGCCTGGACTACGTGGCGCGTGGTGAAGTGGACGCCGGTTTCGTCTATGCCACCGATGCGGCCATCGTCAAAGACAAGGTCACGGTGGTAGCCACGGTGCCGACCGAAACGCCGGTCAGCTATCCCATCGCGGTGATCGCCGCCGGTCCGCAAGCAGCGGCTGGCCGCAAGTTTGCCGATTACGTGCAATCCTCGACCGGCCAGGCCATTCTCGCCAAGTACGGTTTCGGCCGTCCATAACGTGGAGTCGTTCGATCCTGCGTGGGTGGCGCTGCGGTTGTCGTTGAAGGTCGCCTGCTGGGCCACGCTGATCGATCTGGTGTTTGGTGTGGCGCTCGGCTACCTGCTGGCGCGCAAGCGCTTTCCGGGCCGGGAACTGCTGGACGCGGTGTTGACCTTGCCGATGGTGATGCCGCCGACGGTGCTGGGCTACTACATGCTGGTCATCATCGGCCGCAATGGCGTGATCGGCGCGTGGTTGCAGCAGCACTTCGGCATCAACCTGATTTTCACCTGGCAGGCGGCGGTGATCGCGGCTGCCGTGGTGGCGTTTCCGCTGGTGCTGAAGGGCGCGCGCGCCGCGTTTGAAAGCATCGACACGCAGTTCGAACAGGCGGCGCGGGTGCTGGGCGTGTCGCCGTTTGGCGTGTTCCTGCGCGTCACCCTGCCGCTGGCCTGGCGCGGCGTGCTGGGCGGCACCTTGCTGGCCTTTGCCCGCTCAATGGGCGAGTTCGGCGCGACGCTGATGGTGGCCGGCAGCATTCCCGGCAAGACGCAGACGCTGTCGATCGCCGTGTACGAAGCCGTGCAGGCCGGCCAGGACGATCAGGCCAACCTGCTGGTGATTATTACTTCCCTGGTGTGCGTGATCGTGCTGGTCACCGCCAACAAACTGACGCCTAACCGCAATCCGCAAGCATGAGCACGCAATTCAAAGTCGACATCCACAAAACCCTGCGCTCCGGCGACCGGGTGTTCCAACTGCAGGCGCGCTTCGAATCGTCCAGCCAGCGGGTGGTGGTGTACGGCTCGTCCGGCGCCGGCAAGAGCCAGATGATGAAGGCGGTGGCGGGCCTGATGACGCCGGACAGCGGCCGCATCGAGCTGGCCGGCCGCTGTCTGTTCGACAGCAGCGCCGGCGTCAACCTGCCGGCGCAAGAGCGCAAGGTGGCCTATCTGTTCCAGGACTACGCGCTGTTCCCGCACCTGAACGTGCGGCAGAACATCGGCTTCGGCCTGCAGCGCGGCTGGCGCAATCCGCTGGCGCGCGTGGACGGCGAGGCGATCCGCTACTGGATGGAGGCGTTCGAACTGGACCACGTGGCGCACCAGTATCCGCACCAGCTGTCCGGCGGCCAGCGGCAGCGGGTGGCGCTGGCGCGCGCGCTGGCGCCGCAGCCGCAAGCGCTGCTGCTGGACGAGCCGTTTGCCGCGCTCGATCCCGGCCTGCGCGAACGCATGCGCGCCGAACTGGGCGACTTGCAGCGCCGGCTGGCAATCCCCATGCTGATGATTACCCACGATCCGGAAGATGTGCGCGCCTTCGGCGACCACGTGCTGCGCATGGAAAATGGTAGCATCTTCCGTGTGGAGGAGAATGCGGCATGAGCATGGAATTACAAGGCAATGTGTGGTTGACCATCGATGGCCAGAAGCTGGGCGGGCAGGACCGCGTGGCGCTGCTGGCGGCGGTGGCGGCCGAAGGATCGATCACGTCGGCGGCCAAAGCGGTCGGCATGAGCTACAAGGGCGCCTGGGACGCGATCGAGGCGATGAACAACCTGGCCGGCGAACCGCTGGTCGAACGCGTGGCGGGCGGCAAGGGCGGCGGCGGCACCCGGCTGACGGGGCGCGGCGCGCAGCTGGTGGAGAATTTCCGCAAGGTCGATGCGGCGCACCGCGAGTTTGTCGCGCATCTGAGCGCACAATCGCATACACTGGCGGACGATTTTTTACTTATTCAAAGGATGAAAATGAAAACCAGTGCACGTAATCAGTTCAGCGGCAAGGTCGTGGCCTTGAAACGTGGCGCCGTCAATGACGAAGTCGTGTTGGAAATCGTCGGCGGCCAGCAGATCGTTGCCACCATCACCCGCGACAGCAGCGACAGCCTGGGCCTGGATGTGGGCGTCGAGGCGTTTGCGCTGATCAAGGCGTCGTCGGTCATCGTGGCGACCGACCTGGGCGACGTCAAGCTGTCGGCGCGCAACCGCCTGACCGGCAAGGTCAGCCGCGTGCTGCCGGGCGCCGTGAATACCGAAGTCAGCATCGAACTGCCGGGCGGCGGCACCATCGCCGCCATCGTCACGCGCGACAGCGGCGAATCGCTGGCGCTCGAGGACGGCGTCGAAGCGAGCGCCATCTTCAAGGCTTCCAGCGTCATCTTCGGCACGCCGGCTTAAACGTCGGTCGAGCGGGTCAGCGCTTCCCAGGTGCTGATCTCGCTGTCCATCTGCGCCAGCTTGCCGCGCACCAGGCCCAGTGCATCGCTGCCGAGCAGCAGGTGCGCCGGCGGCTCGGCCGCTTCCGTCAGCGCCAGCATGGCTTGCGCGGCCTTGGCCGGATCGCCCGGCTGATGGCCGCTGCGTTCGGCACGCGCGCTGCGGATCGGGTCGAACAACTGGTCGTAATCGGCGATGCTGCGCTCCGACCGCACCATCGAGCGGCCCGCCCAGTCGGTGCGGAACGAACCCGGCGCCACCGCCGTCACGTGCACGCCGAACTGCCGCACCTCCTTGCCTACTACTTCCGAGATGCCTTCCAGCGCGAACTTGCTGCCTGCATAGTAGGCAATGCCCGGCATGGTGATGAAGCCGCCCATCGACGTGATGTTGATGATGTGGCCGCGACGGCGGCTGCGGAAGGAGGGCAGGAAAGCCTTCATCATCGCCACCGCGCCAAACACGTTGACGTCGAACTGCCGGCGCATTGCCTCCAGCGGCGATTCTTCCATGATGCCTTCGTGGCCGTAGCCGGCGTTGTTGACCAGCACGTCCACCGGTCCGACTTCAGCCTGTGCCCGTGCCACCACGCCATCGATGGCGTCAAACTCGGTGACGTCCAGCAGGTAAGCATGCGAGCGGCCGGGCCGCAGCGCCGCAAATGCGTCGCGCGCCTGGGCGTTGCGCACCGTGCCGATGACCGTGTGGCCGGCGTCCAGGGCCGCCTGGGCCAGCGCCTGGCCGAAACCGCTGCTGACGCCGGTAATGAAAAAGAGCTTGCTCATGGTGTGTGTCCTTTCAGTGAGAGCAGCCATGGTAGTGACGCCGGCGCCACGCGCCTATGTCGGAAGCTCTGCATCATTTGCCTGATTCTCTGAGCGCGATGGCGACGCCGGCATTCCGGCTTACAATCGGCACATGAAAAATCGCATGGTTACATTGATGGAGCGGCTGGCGCCGGTGGAGGGCTACAACCTCAGCGTGCTGCCGGACGTGCGCTTCCTGCGCTCCAACCGCCCGCTGAACCGCACGCCGGTGCTCTACGAGCCGGGCATCGTGATTGTTTGCCAAGGCCGCAAGCGCGGCTTTCTCGGCGAGCAGGAATTCGTCTACGACGCCCAGCATTGCCTGGCGGTCGCGGTGCCGGTGCCGTTTTCGATGGAGACCGAGGCCAGCGCCGAGCAGCCCCTGCTGGCAATGTATCTGCGCCTGGATTTCCAGCTGACCGCCGACCTGCTGCTGGAACTGGAAGAACAGGGCCACGCGGTGACGGCCGAACCGAAAGGGCTGTCGTCGACGCCGATGGATGCGCGGCTGGCGGCATCGGTGGAACGCCTCCTCGAAGCGCTGGCCGATCCGCTGGATGCAGCGCTGCTCGGCCCGGCGCTGGTGCGCGAAATCTACTACCGCGTGTTGACCAGCGTGCAGGGCGCCAGCATGCGCGCGGCCCTGATGCAGCAGGGCCGATTTGCCACGATCGCCCGCGCGCTGCGCAAGATTCATGCGTCGTTCGGCGAGGAGCTGGACGTTGGCCAGCTGGCCAGCGAGGCCCATATGAGCGTGGCGACGTTCCACCACCACTTCAAGGCCGTCACCAGCACCTCGCCGATGCAGTACCTGAAGTCGACCCGGCTACACCAGGCACGGCTGCTGATGCTGCGCAACGGCATGTCGGTGGCGGCGGCCAGCGCGCGCGTCGGCTACGAAAGTTCGTCGCAGTTCAGCCGGGAATTCAAGCGCCTGTTCGGCCGTAGTCCGGTGGAGGAGGTCGAGCACATGCGCAAGACCTTTGCCACGCCGGACCCGCAGCCGTCACCGTGGTATGTGGCGGCGCACTAGCCGCCCTGGAATTGCGCGAAGCGCGCCGGTGTGGTGCCGAGAATGCGGCGGAACAGCGCGATAAAGCTGCTGACGCTGTCGTAGCCCAGGCTGAGCGCCACCGTGGTGACGGAAGCGCCGCCGTTCAGCAGCGCCATGCCTTTCTGCAGGCGCGCCACCTGCCGCCATTCCACCACCGACATGCCGGTCTCATTGCGGAAGTGCCGCGTCAGGCTGCGGCGCGACCAGCCCAGCTGATCGGCCCAGGCATCGAGATCGGTTTCGTCGGCCGGGTCTTCGGCGATGGCGGCGGCCATCGCCAGCAGGCGCGGGTGATGCGGCATGGTCAGGTGCAGCGGATCGGGTTCGGCCGTGCGGATTTCGTCCAGGAACACGTTCATCACGCGGAAACCGGCCGCATCGGGCGGCATGCCGTCGGGCCATCGGCACATGCGTTCCATCAGCGACACCGCCAGCGGCGACATGCGCAGCGCCAGCGACTGCTCGGGAAAGCCGACGCACAGCGATGGCGCGATATGAATCGTGTGGCCGGCCAGGCCGGGTTTGAGCGTGCTGCCGTGGACGCTGGCGGCGTGCGGCATGTAGGGCGGAATCCAGCCCAGTCGTCCGGGCGGCAGCACCTGGCGGTTGCCGCCGGCCTCGACCAGAATCACGCCCTGCGCCGGGATGTACATCTGGCCTTCCGGATGGTGATGGGCGAGCTTGCCCTTGCCGACGCCGCCGTCGGTATGTTGTGCCGCCACGTAGATCGGCATCTCGTCAGTCAGCCGCTTGTCGCCGTAGTAGTTGCTCATGTCGTGGCCCGATTGCGTTATCAGTTGTCCGTTTGCAGTTAGCGGACTTTGAATTCTACAGGCAATCTACAGCTTTCATCCACTGCAAGGAAAAAGCATGACTGCAATCGATACGGAAGGCGTATTGGAGCTGGTGCGCGAGGTAGGCGCCGGCCTGTGCGCGACCTTCTGGCGCAGCACGCCGGCCGTGAGCATGGATGACGTCCGAGCTGCCGAGGCGGCGTTGCGGCGTCAGCTGGCCGAAGACTATCCCGCCATCGCCTGGGCCGACGGCCTGCTCAGCGAGGCGGACGCCCGCAGCGGCGAGTACTGGATTTGCGATGCGGTCGATGGCGTCGAGCAGTTCCTGCGCGCCATTCCCAACTGGTGCATGTCGCTGACCTTGATGCGCGAAGGTGTACCGGTGTTGGCCGTCATCTACGACGCCATGCATGACGAGATGTTTCATGCGCTGTGGCGCCATGGCGCCTGGTACAACGGTTCGCCGGTGCGCGTTGGCGCGCGGCAGGATACGCCGCTGGTGGCGACCCGGAGCCTCGGTCCGGCCGCGCTGCAACTGGCATATGTGGCGTGCGGCCGGCTGGATGGCTTCTGGCAGCATGGAAACGACGGCTGCCGCTGCATCGGCGGCGCCTTGCTGGTTCGCGAAGCCGGCGGCATGGCGACGCAGGCGGACGGCCAGCCTTACCATCTGACCGCACGCGGCATCGCTGTTGCGGCGCCGGTCCTGCATGCGTCCGTGCTGCGGCGCTTGCAGGACCGGCTGGCGGCGTAGGGCGCTGCTACTTGTTGCCGCCCTTGGCCGCTTGCTCGGAACCGTTGTTGCGGTTCTTCTCGGCGTTGGCGCGGGCGGCGGACTGGCGGCTTTCACCGCCCTTGCGGCCGATGGCGGCCATGTGCTCGCGGTCGCGGCTGACCGCTTCGCCGCCTTTCTGGCCGGCGCGGCGTGCTTCCTCCGAATCGAATTCGTGCGCCGTGCCTTTCTGGTGCGCCGCTTGCCCGCCCTTGCTGGCGATGGCGCGCTGGGTTGCTTCGTCCATTGCGGCAAAGCCGCGCTTGGCAGTGCCCTTGGGCTTGCCCTGATCGTTGCTGGTGTTGTTGGCCATAGGTCCCTCCGTCGAATGGTAAAAAAACAGCAGGCTGGCCCCGCTGTTCTGCATGTTAGATAGGCAAGATTGACGAAAGTTCCAGTTAATGCCGCTGTTGGCCTCCGGTCTGAAAGCGCGCCAGCTGCTCGGCGGCGCGCGCGCTTTGGGCGGTGGCTTCCTGCACCAGTTGCTCGGTCAAGGAAGTGGCGGAGCGCTGCACGCCGGGCATATGGCTGGCGGCCACCTCGGTGATGCCGGCATGGCTGCGACTCAATACTTCGGCAAGGCGGTGCTGGTAGGTGGCGAGGGATTTTCTGCCCGGTGTGAACAGGGCGGCGAAGGCGGAACCAAGCTGGCCGGCGTCCTGGCTGGACATGATGCGCTGGCCGTTGGCGCCGGCTTCGGCAATCAGGTCACGGCCCAGTTGCATGTTCAGCTGGCTGACGCTTTGAGTGGTTTCGATCATGCGCTGCATGACATCGACGTAAAAGCCGATCAGGGTTTCGAAATGCGATGCGATCGCGGAAGAGGGGAGTTGTGGGAACATAATGAGTCCTCGGCGTGTTGGCGATACAGGGATAGACGCCGAGGCAGACAGAAGGTTCCGCGTTTTTACGGCGTCGCCACCTGTAACACCAGTTTGCCGAAGTTCTTCCCTTCAAACAGCATGTTCAGCGCCTGCGGGAAGTTTTCCAGACCCTGCACCACGTCTTCCTTGCTCTTGATCTTGCCGTCCTTCATCCAGCCGGCCAATGCGGCCACGCCGATCTGGTAGCGGTCGGCGTAATCGAACACCACGATGCCTTCCATGCGCGCACGGTTGACCAGCAGCGCCAGGTAGTTCGACGGCCCCTTCACCGGCGTGGTGTTGTTGTACTGCGAGATGGCGCCGCAGATGACGATGCGCGCCTTCATGTTGATACGGGTGAGGACGGTGTCGAGGATCTCGCCGCCGACGTTGTCGAAGTAGACGTCCACGCCTTGCGGGCAGTGCTGCTTGAGGCCGTCCTTGACCGAGTCGTTCTTGTAGTCGATGCAGGCGTCGAAGCCCAGTTCATTGACCACGAAGTCGCATTTTTCCTTGCCGCCGGCAATGCCGACCACGCGGCAGCCCAATTGCTTGGCGACCTGGCCGACCGTCTGGCCGACCGCGCCGGCCGCGCCGGACACCACCACCGTATCGCCGGCCTTCGGCTGGCCCGATTCGATCAGGCCGAAGTAGGCCGTCATGCCCGGCATGCCCAGCGTGTTCAGGTAGGTGGTCAGCGGCGCCAGTTTCGGATCGACCTTATGGAAGGCGGCCTGCTTGTCGTCGCCGGCGCCGGTCCAGTAGCGCTGCACGCCGGTGCCGCCCTGCACGTAGTCGCCCGCCTTGTATTTCGGCGATTTCGACTCCACCACCACGCCGACGCCGCCGGCGCGCATCACCTCGCCAATGGCGACCGGGCGGATGTAGGATTTGCCTTCGTTCATCCAGCCGCGCATGGCCGGATCGAGCGACAGGTACAGCACCTTGATGCGGACTTCACCATCGGCCAGTTCGCGCAGCGGTTCGTCGACCTGTTGCCAGTCGCTGTCCTTGACCATGCCGACCGGACGCGCGGCCAGGCGGAATTGCAGATTTGTCTCCATTGGATATCCTCCTTGTGTGGGTGTGGATGACTATAGCTCAAATTGCACGCTCGTGCTATTTTTGTCGCGACAGACAAGGCGTGCGACAATAGCTGTCTTTTGTCCAACCTCTTACGGTAGTCATGAGCAATCCCGAATACATTTTGACACTCTCTTGCCTGGATCAGCGCGGAATCGTTCATCGCGTGTCGGGTTTCCTGGCTGACCACGGCTGCAACATCATCGACTCGGCCCAGTTCGGCGATAGCGAGTCGAAATTGTTCTTCATGCGCGTGCATTTCGCGCGCGAAGACAGCACCATCAACGATGACCTGCTGCGCGCCGATTTCGGCCTGCTGGCGGCCGACATGCAGCTGGACTGGGAGCTGCGCGACGCCCACTACAAGCCGCGCGTGATGCTGATGGTGTCGAAGATCGGCCATTGCCTGAACGACCTGCTGTTCCGCTACAAGAGCGGGCTGCTGCCGGTGGAAATTCCGGCCATCGTGTCCAACCACATGGACTTCTACCAGCTGGCGGCCAGCTACAATATTCCGTTCCACCACCTGCCGCTGGCCACCGGCGCGCCGCAGGAAGCCAAGCTGGCGCAGGAAGCCAGGATCATCGAGCTGATGGACACGCACAAGATCGACCTGGTGGTGCTGGCGCGCTACATGCAGATCCTGTCGCCGGGCCTGTGCACGGCGCTGAAGGGCAAGGCGATCAATATCCACCACTCGTTCCTGCCGAGCTTCAAGGGCGCCAAGCCGTATGCGCAGGCGCACCACCGCGGCGTCAAGCTGATCGGCGCGACCGCGCACTTCGTCACCGGCGACCTGGACGAAGGTCCGATCATCGAGCAGGACGTCGAACGCGTCGATCACTCGATGGATGCCGACACCTTGTCGGCCATCGGCCGCGATGTCGAATGCGTGGTGCTGGCGCGTGCAGTGAAATGGTTTGTCGAACACCGCATTTTGCAAAACGGCGATAAAACCGTCGTCTTTAAGTAATCCGTCACAGAGAATCGAATGGCACTCAAGGCAACAATCTATAAAGCAGAACTGTCGATTGCGGACATGGACCGCAATTACTACGAAACGCACCAGCTGACGCTGGCGCGCCACCCATCGGAAACCGACGAGCGCATGATGGTGCGCCTGGTCGCCTTCGCCATCCACGCCAACGAGGCGCTGACCTTCACCAAGGGCCTGTTCGATGTTGAAGAGCCGGACCTGTGGCAGAAGGATCTGACCGGCGCGATCGAGCTGTCGATCGAAGTCGGCCAGCCGGATGAGAAGGTGATCCTGAAGGCCTGCGGCCGTTCCGAGCACGTCTACGTCTACAGCTATGCGGCGACCAGCCACATCTGGTGGAAAGCGCTGGCCAACAAGGTCGAGCGCTGCAAGAACCTGACCGTGGTCGACCTCGACGCCGCCGCCACCGAGCAGCTGGGCAAGATGGCGCAACGCACGATGCAGTTCCAATGCACCATCCAGGACGGCCAGATCTGGCTGACCGACGGCACCGAGACCGTCGAAATCACCCGCGAAGTACTGAAGGCCGAGCGTTAATTCGCCTTCACGACGGCGCCGCCTTTCATGACCCACTGGACTTGCTCCAGTGCGCGCACATCCTTCAGCGGTTCGCCGTCGACGGCAATCAGGTCGGCGAATTTGCCGGCCTCGATGCTGCCAACCTTGTCACTCCATCCCAACAGATCGCTGGCGTTGACCGTCGCGGTGCGGATCGCCTGCGCCGGCGTCATGCCCAGCTTGACCAGCACGGCGAATTCGCGCGCGTTCAGGCCATGCGGGTAGACGGCGGCGTCGGTGCCGAAGGCGATCGGCACGCCGGCCTTGATCGCCTTGCCGATGTTGATGCGCGCCTGCGGCAGCACCACCTTGGCTTTTTCCAGCAGCGCCTTCGGCAGCTTGATCGCTTCGGCGTTTTCAATTAGCCAGTCGCCCAGGTACAGCGTGGGCACCAGGTAGGTCTTGTGCTCCTTCATCAGCTTGATGCCTTCGTCGTCGATGTAGGAGCCATGTTCGATCGAGTCAATGCCGGCCAGCACCGACAGCTTGATGCCGTCGCCGCCGTGCGCGTGGGCGGCGGTCTTGCGGCCGAGGCGATGGGCGTCGCCGATGATGGCCTTTAATTCCTCCAGCGTGTATTGCGAGGTGCGCGGATCGTCGCCGAACGACAGCACGCCGCCGGTGGCGCAGATCTTGATGACGTCGGCGCCGTACTTGATGTTGCGGCGCGTGACCTTCAGCGCCTCGGCGACGCCGTCGGCCACGCCGAGCGAGGTGGCCTTGTATTCGGGCGCGTGCATGGTGTCGTCGCAGTGGCCGCCGGTGATGCCCAGCGCGGGGCCGGAAGCCAGGATGCGCGGGCCGGGGACGTCGCCGTCGTTGATGGCGTCGCGCAGGCCGATGTCGGTGTAGCCGTCGGCGCCGACGTCGCGGATGGTGGTGAAGCCGGCGCGCAGCGTGGTCAGCGCGTTTTTGGCGCCGGCCAGGGTGATGCGCGGGATCGATTTGGCGATGATGCTGTAGCCGGCGTCTTCCGGATTGCCGGTGATGTGGGTGTGGGCGTCGATCAGGCCGGGCAGCAGGGTCTTGTTGCCGAGGTCGATGACTTGCGCGCCGGACGGGATGGCCAGCTTGCTGCCGGCGGCGGTGATGCGCTCGCCGCTGATGAGGACGACGGCGTTGTCGACCAGCGTGCCGCTGCGCACGTCGACCATGTGGGCGGCCTTGATGGCGATGGTGGTGTCGGCGGCGATGGCGGAGGAGCAGGCGAGGAGCAGTGCGATGGATGAGGCGATGGCGTTCAAGTATTTCTCCCTTGTTCGTTGATGACTTGTTGAGGAGAGCTAAACCGGGCTCGCCGCCTAGCGTACTCGGCAACGAAGGCGAAAGCTAGAATATTTTTCATGAGCCCCCGTAGCGACAAGCTGTACAAGCAGCTGTTCTCCCATCCGGAAATCGTGCGCGATCTGGTGACGGGATTTTTGTCGGCCGATTGGGCACAGGGCTTGGCGGTGGGCGCGTTCGAGCGCGTCAACGCCAGCTATGCCAGCGATGGCGGCAAGGCGCGGCACGAGGATGTGGTGTGGCGGGCGTGCATCGGCGGCGAGTGGGTGTATGTCTACATTCTGCTGGAGTTCCAGGCGCGGCCGGACAAGTGGATGGCGTTGCGGATGCAGGTGTATGTCGGCTTGCTGTATCAGGATCTGGTGGCGCAGCACAAGCTGAGCAAGCATGGCAAGCTGCCACCGGTGCTGCCGATCGTGCTATACCATGGACATCAGCCTTGGCACGCGGCCACGGAGTTGGCGCAGCTGATGCTGACGCCGCCATCCGGTCTTGAGCGCTTCCAGGCGAATCAGCAATACATACTGCTCGACCGGCATCATGACAGCCAGCGCGGCGATATCATCAGCCTTCTATTCCGCTTGCTGCATGCCCAAACCGGTAGCGAAATGCGTGCCGCTGTCGATTTGCTTGCGGAGCGTGTGCGACAGGACGATATGGCGTCGGCGCGCGAAAGCCTCAAACGCTGGATTCAGCTCACCTTGCAAGACGCGTCCGGCCTGACTAGCATGGATCTGGAGGAGGAATTTGCCATGAAAACAGCCAGAAAATTCACGACCGATGAAATGTTCAGTCCAGAAATCTTCGAGCGCCCAATCAGGGAAGCGGCTCACAAAGCTTCGGAGGAGGGACGCCAACAGGGACTGCAAGAAGGCGAGCTTCTCGCGATGCGGATGCTACTTGGTGACTTACTCGCCGGGAAAAAGATGCCTGCCGACCTGTCGCAAAAAATTTCCGAGGCAAACGCCGGCGAGTTGCGTGCGGCGATCAAGGCCTTGGCTGGCGGCGCCAGCCCCCGGCAGTTGTTTGCCGAGGGCCGAGGAGGCTTAGACAGCCATCAGTGATACCGACTTGGTGTTCAGGTAGGCTTCCAGCGCCTCCGGACCACCTTCCGAACCGTAGCCCGAATCCTTCACGCCGCCAAATGGCATCTCGGCGCTCGGCGTGGCTGGCTGGTTGATCCACAGCATGCCGACTTCCACATTGTGCATCAGCTGGTGCGCGTTCTTGATCGAACGGGTGAACGCATAACCGGCCAGGCCAAACGGCAGACGGTTGGACTCGGCAATCGCCTCATCCAGCGTATCAAAACCACGAATCGCCGCCAGCGGACCAAACGGCTCGTCATTGAAGACGCTGGCATTCAGCGGCACGTCGGCCAGAATGGTCGGCGCGAAGAAGTTGCCTTCGCTGCCCACACGCTGACCGCCGGTCGCCACATTGGCGCCCTTGGCGCGCGCATCTTCGACGAACTGGGTCATCGCGGCAACGCGGCGCGGATTGGCCAGCGGGCCCAGGGTCGTGCCTTCCACCAGACCATTGCCTAGTTGCAGACGCTCGGCGCTTGCCACCATGGCGCGGGTAAATTCTTCCTTGATGCTGTTGTGCACCAGGAAGCGGGTCGGTGCGATGCACACCTGGCCGGCGTTGCGGAACTTGGCGCCGCCGGCAGCTTCCACGGCCAGCGCCACGTCGGCATCTTCCGCCACGATCACCGGCGCATGGCCGCCCAGTTCCATGGTCACGCGCTTCATGTGCGCGCCGGCCAGCGCGGCCAGCTGCTTGCCGACCGGGGTCGAACCGGTGAAGGTCACCTTGCGGATCACCGGATGCGGAATCAGGTAGTTCGAAATTTCAGCCGGATCGCCAAACACCAGGCCCACCGTACCAGCCGGCACGCCGGCATCGATAAAGCACTGGAACAACGCGGCCGGCGAGGCCGGCGTCTCTTCCGGCGCCTTGCACAGGAAGGAGCAGCCGGTGGTCAGCGCCGCAGCCAGCTTGCGCACCACCTGGTTGATCGGGAAGTTCCACGGCGTGAACGCGGCCACCGGACCAACCGGCTCCTTCAGCACCAGCTGCTGCGCAGCCGGATTACGCGACGGCACGATGCGGCCGTACACGCGCATGCCTTCAGCGGCGAACCACTCGATGATGTCGGCGCCGGCCAGCGCTTCGGCGCGGGCCTGGGCCAGCGGCTTGCCTTGTTCCTGGGTCAGCAGGCGGGCGATCTCGTCGGCGCGCTCGCGCAGCAGGGCGGCGGCGCGGCGCAGCGTGGCGGTGCGCTCGAAGGCCGGCACCTTGCGCCAGGCCTCGAAACCTTTTTGCGCCGCGGCCAGCGCGCGATCCAGATCGGCGATGCTGGCCTTGGCCACGGTGCCGATTTCCTTGCCGGTGGCGGGATTTACGACCGGAATGGTCTGGCCGCCGGTGGCGTCGGTCCACTCATTGCCGATCAGGAGGCGGACGTTAGGGTAGGTAGTCGTGGTCATGAAAAATCTCCTGTGATGTATGTAGAGGGCGCCTGTAACGATGCCCGAACACCCTCTACTGTGCCAGAAATTCGCCGACTTCGTATTCCAGCGCCTATTTTCGCGCCCGCAATGTTATATTTAATGCTATGAATAAACTTACACACAATTTTCTTGCCGCCGCCTTGCTCATGGCTGGCGCCGGCGCTTTTGCCGAACCGCCGGCCGGCCAGGCTGCCCTGGCTGGCGCCCAGGTCCGGGTCGATGTCGGCGGCCGCAAGCTGAATATGTATTGCACCGGCAAAGGATCGCCGACGGTGCTGTTCGAGGCGGATGCCGGCCATGCCGGCTGGGACTGGTCGGCGGTGCTGCCGGACGTGGCGCAGCGCACCCGCGCCTGCGTTTACGACCGTGCCGGCTTCGGCGCCAGCGATCCGATCATCCGCGCCTCGACGGTGGCCAACGCCAGCAAGGATCTGAATTTCCTGATCAGGAACGCGCATCTGGAAGGGCCGTTCGTGCTGGTCGGCGCCGGCTATGGCGCGATGGTGGCGCAGCATTTCGCGCTGCGCTCGCGTGGCGCCCCGGTCGCCGGCCTGGTCTTGGTGGAGCCGATGCGGGAGGACGCCTTGCCGGCCGACCGCACCGCGCGGCTGGATGCCGTGCTGGCGTGCCTGGGCGCGGCGGAGCAGGGCAGGACGGGGGATGGCTGCTCGTATCCCGCCACCAGCATCAACGGCGAAATCGGCCCGGCGCTGGCGGCGGCGCAAGTTGCCCAGGTGCGCAAGCCGACCTATTGGCGCGCCCGTGCTTCCGAACTGGACAGCCTTGAAGTCAGCGCCGGTCAGTTGCGTACCGCCCGCAAACCGTTCGGCGACATGCCGGTGGTGGAAGTGCGGCAGGGCGAGCCGGCCGCGATCACAGCCGCCGTGCTGCAAGTGCTCGACAAGCGTTAAGCTTACATCGGCGCGCCGCCCAGGCGCTTGATGCTGCCGGAACCCATGATGCTTTTGCTGATCTGCGGATCGCCGTAGTAGTTGATGTCGCCGGAGCCGGCCACGCTCAGGTTCAGCGATTTCTTGGCCCACACGGTGGCCTGGCCGGAACCGCCGATGCTGACCACCGCATCGCGCGCCTGCAACTGGCCGACCTGGACCCGGCCGGAACCGCCGATCGACACCTGCAGCCGCTCGGTGTTGCCGCCGGCTTTCAGGTTGCCGCTGCCGCCCAGCGCGATCGCCACCGATTCGCTGTCGAGCTGGCCGACCGTGAACGAACCGGAGCCGCCGACGTCGATGGTGACGTTCTCGCCGCGCAGCTTGTCCGCCGTGACATTGCCGGAGCCGCCGATCGACATCCGGTCCAGGGTGCGCGCCATGACGATGATTTTCATGTTGCGCGTTTCGAAGGAGACATTCCGTTTGGCGGAACGGATGCGCAGCGTGCCGTTGTCCACCACGGTTTCAATCAGTGGCTGGATGTTGTCGTCGGCCTCGACGATCACGCCTTCGGTGGCGCCCTGGCGGATTTCAACGTCGGCGCTGACGCCGATCGCCAGCGCGGTAAAGTGGCCGACTTCGCGGTTCTGCTTGACGACCTTGCCGCTGCCCTGCACGCGTTCGCCGCCCAGCCAGCTCAAAGGCCCGGCCTGCGCCGGCAGGAGTGGGGCGGTGGCGGCCAGCAGGCCGGCGGACAGCAGCAGGGTAGGCAGGATGCGGTTGGCGTTCATGGTGTTCTCCTCGAATTCGGTTGTCTTGAGGTTACATCCTACGGGCTTGTCCGGGCGCGCGTAACCCTGCTGCGACAGATTGCAGCCTGCGGGGAGCAGAATGCATGCAGCCGGGAATGGGCGGCGCATGAGGTATCATTCGGGTATGCTTACCATAACTATCAAACAGGGCAAGGAAAAACGCCTGCTGGCCGGCGATATCCTGGTCTACGCCACCGCCATCGAGCGCGTGGACGGTCGCCCGCAAGAAAAGAACAAACCTGGCGCCACCGCCATCCTGCAAACCTCGTCGCGCCAGTTCCTCGCGCGCGCCGCCTGGAATCCGCATTCGGAAGTGCGGGCCCGCGTCTGGAGCTACAAGGAAGACGAGCCGGTCGACCACGCGATGATGAAGCGCCGCGTGCGCGCCGCCATCGCCAAGCGCGCCAACGCCGTGCGCAGCGCCGGCCCGAACGACTTGGTGCCGGTGATTCGCGGCGACGACGATGGCCTGCCGGGCCTGCTGGTCGATAGCTGGGGCGGCACCGCCGGCTACCTGATCTGCCAGTTCCAGGCCGCCGGCGTCGATGCCTGGAAAGTGCCGATCGTGCAAGCCTTGCTGGCCGATACCGGCTGCCCCAACGTCTACGAACGCTGCGACGACCTGATCCGCAAATCCGAAGGCCTGCCGGTGTTTTACCGCCCGCTGGCCGGCGAGGAACCGCCGGATCACGTGCTGGTGACCGAAAATGGCCAGCGCTTCAGCATGGATTTGCGCACCGGCTTCAAATATCCCAAGGTACGCGCTTAAAAAGTTTCGGCGTTGCAAGTTTTTCTCTTATAATCATCCGGCATCCACGGAGATTTGAGCAGAGATGGAACACTACCAATCGTCGCAAATTCGCACCTTGAGCTACATCGAGAACGAAGACCACCCGGTCTTCGGCACCCTCGTCGAGCAGATTCTGCACCTGCTGAACTCCAAGCTGATCTTCAGCGATATCCTGATCCACCAGAACAGTCCGTTGATGCTGCGCCAGCCGAAAGGTCTGGTCGCGGTCACCGACTCGCCGATCACGCGCGAGGAGTTGCAGGAATTCTTCGAGGTGGTGGAACCCAACTGGGCCGAACGCATCCAGGACCGCGCCTTCGACCGCGCGGTGGACCTGCACACCGCCCGCATCCGCGCCAACTGCTTCAGTTTCCAGGGCCGCAAGCGCCTCGGTTGCGTGATCCGCCGCTTCCCCAAGGAACCGATGCCGCTGTCCAAGCTGGGCCTGGCCAGGCACGAACAGCACTTCGCCAAGCTGACCAGCGGGCTGGTGCTGATCATCGGCGACACCTGCCAGGGCAAGTCGACCACCATCGCGTCCATGCTGGACGAGATCAACAAGAACCGCTCCGGCCACATCATCACGATTGAAGATCCGGTCGAGACGCTGATTCCGCAGCGCCAGTGCGTGATCACCCAGCGCGAGGTGGGCTTTGACGGCGACGTCGAGAGTTTCTACCTCGGCGCGCTGGATGCCTTGCGCGAACGCCCGGACGTGATCTGCATCGGCGAGATCCGCGACGCGCAGACGGCGCAGGAAGCGCTGGCGCTGGCCGAAGCCGGTCCGCTGGTGCTGGCCTCGCTGCACGCCCGTTCGACCGAGCTGGGCCTGCAGAAGATGCTGCGCCTGCTCGGCAACACCGAGCCGCAGGCACAGGCGCTGGGCCATGCGCTGCGCGGCGTGCTGTGCCAGGCGCTGCTGCCGGCGGTGCAGGGCGAGCGCTACTACCTGGCCACCGAATGCCTGACCAACAATCCGGAAGTGACGGAGATGATCGCCAACGGCCAGATCTCCAACCTGCGCATCTGGATGGAAGACAAGCCGGGCGAGGGCTGCCATACCATGAACACCTCGCTGCGCGCGCTGCTGGCGGAAGGCAAGATCGCCGTGCAGGACGCGCGCAACGCCACCACCGACCGCATCGGCTTCGTCGAGCCGTAATTATTCCAGCGGCACCGCGCGGTAGCGGTTGACGTCGCCGCCGTTGACCGGCGGCGCGTTGTTGCCCCAGGCGCTGCGCAGGTAGGACACCACCTGCGCCACTTCCGTGTCGTTCAGCGCGTGGCCGAACGGCGGCATGCTGTACGGACGCGGATTGCCCGCCGTGGCCGGCGCAAAGCCGCCATTCAGCACAATCCGGATCGGATTGACCGCATTGGTCATGATCAGCGCGTGGTTGCCGGCCAGCGGCGGATAGATGGACGGCTTGCCGGCGCCATCGGCGCCATGACAGTCCGCGCAATGCTTTTCATACAGCGTGGCGCCGGCGGCCAGGAAGGCCACCGCCTCGGCCGCGCCTTCGCGCTCGAAAGCAGGCGGCTTGTCGTCCGGCGGCAGCGCTTTCAGGTAGACCGCGATGGCGTTGACGTCGGCGTCGTTCAGGTATTGCAGGCTGTCCTTCACCACTTCCGCCATCGGCCCGAACACGGCGGCGCGCGGCGATACGCCGGTTTGCAGCAGCGCCGTCAGGTGCGCCTGCTGCCAGTCGCCCCGCGCGTTCAGCGCCGGCGCATACCAGCCTTGCGCCGGAATCATGCCGCCGGACAGGCTTTCTCCTTCCGTCGCGCCGAGCGGATTGCGTGCGCTGTGACAGGCGCTGCAATGTCCCAGTCCCTGCACCAGATAGGCGCCGCGATTCCAGTCCACGGACTGTCCGGTCTCGGGCTGGAACACCTCCGGCTTGAAGTACAGCACGCGCCAGGCGGCCAGTGAAACCTGCAGGCTGTACGGGAAGCGCAACTGGTGCGGCTGGTTGGGCTGCGCGACCGCCGGCACGGTTTGCAGATAGGCGTACAGTGCGTCGGCATCGTCGCGTGTGACGCGCGTGTAGTTGGTGTATGGGAAGGCCGGATACAGCAGGCGGCCGTCGCGCGATTTGCCGTGGTGCAGCGCGCGCCAGAAATCGTCGGCGCTCCACATGCCGATGCCGGTGTTGCGGTCGGAGGTGATGTTCGGCGCCATCACGCTGCCGAACGGCGTTTGCAGCGGACGGCCGCCGGCATAGGCCTGGCCGCCGCGCGTGGTGTGGCAGGCCATGCAGTCGCCGGCCTTGGCCAGGTAGGCGCCGCGTGCGATGCGTTCGGCCGGCGTCAGCGCCACGCTGGCGGCGGAGGGCGGCGTGTTGCTGTCGCTGCCGAACTGGCGCGCCAGCAGCACGGCCGCCACCACGCCGACCGCCAGCGCCACCGCCACAACGGTATAAACGATTTTCCTCATTTGGCGCCTCCCTGCGCGGCGGCCGGGTAGCTGCCGCAGGCGAGCGGCAGCGGCAGCGTGATGCTGGTGGCGGGGCGGGCGGCGTCGTCAGGCGTCTGCCGGCCCAGCCAGGCCGAGACGGCGGCGACGTCGCTGTCGCTCAGGCGGCCGGCGATGTCCGCCATGCAGTCCGGCGCGGTGGCGCGGCGCGACTGGTTCTTCCAGTTGCCGAACTGGGCGTTGATGTAGTCGCTGGGCAGGCCGAGCAGGCCGGGGATGGACGGATCGACGCCGCTCAGCGCCGTGCCGTGGCAGGCCACGCAGGCTGGAATTTTTTTCGATGGATCGCCTTGGCGCACCAGCGTTTCGCCGCGCGCCACCTGCGCCGCCGTGGCGCTGGCGCCGCTGCCGGGCGGCGGCGGCGGATAGGGCGGATGCTGGGCCGAGAAGTAGTCGGCGATTTCGCGCAGGTAGGCGTCCGACAGGTTGCCGACCATGTAGGTCATCATCGGGTAATGGCGGTGGCCGTCGCGGAAGTGGCGCAGCTGGTTGTACAGGTAGCCGGCCGGCTTGCCGGCGATGCGTGGGAAGTAGGCGTCGCCGCGCTCCTTGACGCTATGGCAGGCCAGACAGGCGGCAATGCGCTGTTCCAGCCTATCCGGCGCGGCGACAGGCGCGGCAGTCAGTGCGGCAGCGAGACCCAATGCGGAAAAAATCGGCATACTCCTCCTTGTGCAAGGCGGCGCATGGCGGCCGCAAGGCTAGGATATACCGGTTTTGGCGGGTTTTGGCAATTTGACACCTTTGAGAGGTGGCAACTTGTTACCCAAGGAAATCCAGTGGCGGTAGACGCGCAGGGCGACCTGGGCGTCGTCGGCCGCGTACAGGATCTGTTTTTCGTTCAGGCGCGGCAGGGCCCAGTTGGTGGTGGAGATCTTTTTCGACTTTTGCAGCTTGAGGCCGAAGAACTTGGCCACCGCCGTCTTGGCGCCGAGATCGTTGCGCTGGCCCGGCGTGCGCAGCGCCACCGACAGGTCGACCACGCCGGCGGCGCGGATGGCGAGCTTGGCGTGCAGGCGCTTGACGTCGTCCGACAGGCCGAAGCCGATCTTCAGCGGCGATGCGCCTTCCAGGATGGCCTGCAGCACCGCCAGCGTATGCGCGTCGGTGCTGCTGCCGATCTGGAACAGATAGGCCTGGGCATCGGTGGCAAACTGGATCAGGTGCGGACCGGTCGAGGTTTCGCCGCGGGTGAAGGTCGGCTTGGATTCGGTATCGAAGCCGATGGCGTCGCAGGCCAGCAGGGCGTCGCGCGCGGCGACGGCCTGTTCCGGAGTCACCACCATGTGGACGTCGGCGATACGGATGCCGAGGTAGGGCGGCAGGTTGTCCTCTGCCGCCACTGCTGCCACAGGCTGGCTATCCATCAGCCTTTTTTCGAGAACTTCGCGGCCAGCTGGTTCAGCTTGTCGGCGCGCACGCGGGCAGCTTCCTCGGCCGCCTTGGCGTCGCGTTCAGCTTTCTTGCGGTCGGCTTCCTTCTTGAACCGCTCCTGCAGCACCTGGGTGGCGTGGGCGCGGTGGGTATCGGTCACTTCGGCGCCGGGCGTGCCGTCGAGGTCATGGCGCACCTTGGCTTTTTCCATGACTTTCAGGTAGCGCAGCGAGCCGGTGTGGATGCCCAGCGCGGTGCGCATGGTTTTGCGGTCGAGCTCCGGCATGACGGCCAGCAGCTGCTTGTCGATTCCGATTGCCAGGGGCAGGAAATCGCGGAAAGCAGGGAATTGGGTTTGCAGTTGTTTCAGCAGGCTGCGCGGGGTTTGGGCGGCAGGCGCCGGTGCGGAGGCAGCGGTAGCTGGCTCGGTGGCCGGAGGCTGTTGGGTAAGACTAGTGTTCATCGACTTCATAGGTTAAGCAACAACCGTCAGCATATCATGCTGCCCAGCGGATTGCAGTGCCTTTTGCGCCATTGTGTCGGATTGCTCAGGCTTAGGATGGGGTTAAGGCCACTTGTGAACGTGCGTTCGTGGCCCAAATTGTGTATAATGCTCGACGCACCACTGGCAGCACGGTGTGGTTCAGTTTGGTACAGGATGCGATTCGGATGGTCTGACCAAGGGCTTTGGCCCTTCTCATTTGCCCTTCTCATCTTCCCTGACAAGAGAAACAAGCCCGTAGCAAGGACGCGGGCTTTTTTTATTCCGCAGAAAATCGTCAGCTAAATTACAACATTTCCACCCCAGGCGCACCTTCGCGGTCGGCGCGGGGTCTGCTTTTTTGTAATTTCTGACGAATACGCATTGAGAGATTTTAATGACAAAACCGAAAACTTTAACGTTGTCCGTCAAAAAGCCCGCCGCCCGCGCCAGCGCCGCGCCACTGGTGGTGCCGAAGACGACTCTATCTTATGTCATCGATAATGAAGAGGCAGCGAGCAAAGTAACGGTAGTCAAAAAGAAAACCCGCCTGAGCGCCGCTGCCGAGGCCGCCCAGGCCGACGTGCAGTCGGCCGAAGTGGACGACGGCGCCGCCAAGGTGGCCAAAGTGGCGCGCAAGAGCGCCGCCGCGACCGTTGCCGCCGACGACGCGCCTGCCGTGACCGTGAAAGCCGCGCCGAAATCCAAACTGGTCAAGGCCAAGGTGGAGGTCGCGCCGGTGATCGTCACCACCCCGTCGGCATCGGCGCCAGCCGTCAGCCAGGTGACCGACGCCGCCACGCTGGCGTCGATCGACACCTCGGGCTACCTGCTGCCGGGCGTCAAGGTGCCGGGCCGCCGCGGCCGCAAGCCGTCCGAATTCACGCCGGAAAACGACGAAGTCGCGGCGCTGAACGCGGTCGAGCGCGCCGAGCTGAAGGCCGTGTCGAAAGCCCGTGAACGCAAGGCCAAGGGCGGCGCCGACATGCTGGGCCTGGACCCGAAAGCGTCGGCCGAGGAACTGGAAAAACGCCGCGCGCAGATCAAGAACCTGATCAACATGGGCAAGGAACGCGGTTTCCTGACCTATGCGGAGATCAACGACCAGCTGCCGGAAAACATCATCGATCCGGAAGCGATCGAAGGCATCATCGCGACCTTCAACGACATGGGCATCGCCATCTACGAGCGCGCGCCGGATGCGGAAGCGCTGCTGCTGAGCGATAACGTGGCCACCGTCACCTCGGACGACGAAGTGGAAGCGGCTGCCGCCACCGCGCTGTCGACCGTCGATTCGGATTTCGGCCGTACCACCGACCCGGTCCGCATGTATATGCGTGAAATGGGCGCCGTGGCGCTGCTGACCCGCGAAGGCGAGATCGAGATCGCCAAGCGTATCGAAGAAGGCCTGAAGGACATGATCCAGGCGATTTCCGCCTGCCCGACCACCATCGCCGAAATCATTTCGCTGGCCGACAAGATCGAGTCCGACGAAATGAAAGTGGACGACGTGGTGGACGGCTTTGTCGATCCGAACGAAAGCGCGCCGGCCCCGGCCGTGAGCGCCGCGCCGTCGGATGACGACGAGGACGAGGAAGACGACGGCGAAGAGGAAGACGGCGACGTCGGCGGCGGCGCCGCCGGCTACTCGACCGAGCAACTGGCGCAGCTGAAAATCGCCGCGCTCGACAAGTTCGCCTTCATCTCGGCGCAGTTCGAAAAAATGCGCAAGGCCAGCGGCGGCTACGGCTCCAAGGCCTATGTGACCGCGCAGGAAGCCATTTCGGCCGAGCTGCTGGGCATCCGCTTCACCGCCAAGGTGGTCGAGAAGCTGTGCGACACGTTGCGCGGCCAGATGGAAGAAGTGCGTTCGATCGAACGCGCCGTGCTGGACCTGTGCGTCAACCGCTGCGGCATGCCGCGCGCGCACTTCATCAAGGTCTTCCCGGGCAACGAGACGGACCTGGACTGGGTCGACGGCGAAGTCGATGCCGGCTATCCCTACAGCACCGTGCTGGGCCGTAACGTGCCGGCCGTGAAAGAGCTGCAACGCAAGATGATCGACCTGCAAGCCCGCGTGGCGCTGCCGCTGGCCGACCTGCGCAAGATCAACAAGCAGATGGCCGCCGGCGAAAAACGCGCGCGCCAGGCCAAGCGTGAAATGACCGTGGCCAACTTGCGTCTGGTGATTTCGATCGCCAAGAAGTACATCAACCGCGGCCTGCAGTTCCTGGATCTGATCCAGGAGGGCAATATCGGTCTGCTGAAGGCGGTCGACAAATTCGAATACCGTCGCGGCTACAAGTTCTCGACCTACGCGACCTGGTGGATCCGTCAGGCCATCACGCGTTCGATCGCCGACATGGCCCGTACCATCCGCGTGCCGGTGCACATGATCGAAACGATCAACAAGATGAACCGCATCTCGCGCCAGATCATGCAGGAAACCGGCAGCGAGCCGGACCTGGCGACCCTGGCGGTCAAGATGGAAATGCCGGAGAACAAGGTCCGCGAAATCATGAAGATCGCCAAAGAGCCGATCTCGATGGAAACGCCAATGGGTGAGGACGGCGATTCGCAGCTGGGCGACTTCATCGAAGACAACACCACGCTGGCGCCGCTGGACGCCGCGCTGCACGCCTCGATGCGCAACGTCATCAAGGAAGTGCTGGATTCGCTGACCCCGCGCGAAGCCAAAGTGCTGCGCATGCGCTATGGCGTGGAGATGTCGAACGACCACACGCTGGAAGAAGTGGGCAAGCAGTTCGACGTGACGCGCGAGCGTATCCGCCAGATCGAAGCCAAGGCGATGAGCAAGCTGCGCCAGCCATCGCGCTCGGACAAGCTGAAAACCTTCCTGACCCAGAACTAAGGTCGGCGCAGCAGACAGCAAGCAGCAAGCAGCAAACAGGAAGGGAGGCCGTGGCCTCCCTTTTTTTTCGCGCTACACTAGCGCCATGAAAAAAATTATCCTCGCATGGTGCGCGTGCCTGATCTCGCTGTCCGCCCACGCCGGCATGACCTGGCGTGCGGCGCCGGTGGCGGCCGACCGCATTCCCTTCCTGCGCGGCAGCGAGGAGCAGGTGATGGCGGCGCTGGAGGGCGACGGCGCCATCGATCTCGACAAGATGTGGCACGGCATCCATTACCTGCTGGCGGCGCGGCCCGGCAACCGGGCCATGGCCGAGCTGACGATCTTCGGCGGCGAGGCGGTCGGCGCGGACCAGGGCTACGGGCCGGCCCGCGTGCTGTCGCCGGCGCAGGTGAAAAGCATCGCCGCCATGCTGGAGCGCGAAACGCCGGCCACGCTGGCGGCACGCTATGCGCCCGCAGCGATGGAGGCCGCGCATACCTATCCGGAGGGGATCTGGATCGGCGAAGGCAGGGAGGCGCTGATGGATTTGCTGCAGCACTATGATGTGCTGCTGGTGTTCTTCAAGAACGCGGCAATCAGGGGGCAGGCCGTGGTGGTCCTGCTTGGCTGACGATCAGGAGGTCACGGTGAAATGAGCGATCAAGGCGATCTTCATGGCAGCTGCCTGTGCGGCGGCGTGCGGTATCGGGCGGCGTTGCCGGTGTTTCATGCGAGCCACTGCTACTGCACCATGTGCCGCAAGCAGCATGGCGCGGCGGCGGGGTCGTATGCCAATGTCGCCAGCGCCGGCCTGGTGATCGAGCAGGGCGCCGGGCTGATTGCCGAGTACGCCTCGTCCGCCGACGGCCGCCGCGACTTCTGCCGCGTGTGCGGCTCCACCTTGTTCTGGCGCAGCACGGAGTCGCCGGACCGCGTCGCCATCACGCTCGGCACGCTGGAACCGGAATACGGCGGGCCGGTCGAGCGCGAACTGTTCGCCGACAACAAGCCTGCCTGGCGGCCGCGCGGCTAGTTCAGCTACGGTCCACCCGGCAAACGATGTGCAGCGCCGTGCCGGCACTGACGCTGACCGTCAGCGTGCCGCCCAGCGCGCCCAGGCGTTGACGCATGGCGTGCAGCGCGGCCGCCTCGGCCGGGTAGGAGGCGCCGGGATGGCGGTCGCTGCTGAGGGTGATGGCAATCTGCGCGCTGCACAGGCTCAACTCCACCTGCAGCCGTTGCGCGCTGGTGCTCAGGTATTCCAGTCCGGTCTGGACGATGTGAAACAGGGCGCTGGTGGTCTGCTGCGTCAGCACGGCGCGGTCGTCGAGCACGCGCAGCGCGCATTGCAGCCCCTGGCGCCGCGCCATCTGTTGCAGCTGCCATTCGATGGCGGCGCTTAAGCCGAGGTCCAGCGTGGCCGGATGCAGTTCGTTGATGATGTGGCGCACGGCGTCGATGCTGGCGTCCAGCGTCGCCAGCGCCTGCACCGCGCGCTCGTGCAGCAGCGGTTGCGCGGCGCCGGTGCGCGCGTGCAGCATGGCGATGTCCAGCTTGAGCGCCACCAGGTTTTGCGCCAGATTGTCGCGCATGCCGGTCGCCAGGCGGCGGTGCTGGCTTTCGGTGGCGTCCTGCCGTTCGCCGGCGATCTGCTGCGCCAGTTGCAGCGCGTCGGCCAGCGCGGTTTCCTTGCGCTGGCGTTCGGTGATGTCGAGACTGCTGCCGATCAGCAGGTAGGGCTGGCCGTCGGCGTCGTAGATCGGGTGCTTGTAGGTCAGCATCAGCCGGGTTTCCTGCAGGCCGGCGTGCCACAGCGGCACCTCCTCGATCACGGTTTCGCCCTGGGCGAAGGCCAGGCGGTCGTACTGGTGATGCAGGCTGAGCTGCTCCGGCGGAAAGATGCCGGCGCCGTCCCGGCCGGCGATGTCTTCAAGGCACACCCCCCACATCGCCTCGCAGGCCGGATTCATCATCACCACGCGCAAGGCGGCGTCCTTGACGAACAGCGGCTGCGGCATCAGCGACACGACCTGGCGCACATCCTGGCTGCTGATGGCGCCTTCCTTCAATCCGGTAAATAAACGCTTCAGTTCTGCATTGGGCGGCAAGTTCGGCAGGCGGGGCATAAGTGTTTCACTCGGTAAAGGTTTCTCCGATTGTAATATTTAATTGCAATATTGTCATGTAAAAATGAAAACGCCCCGACATGCGGGGCGTGGAAGCGATGCGGGACGGTGTCAGCCGGTGTTGCGCAGGCCGGCCGCGACGCCGTTGATCGACAGATGGATGCCACGGTGCACGCGCTCGTCAGCCTTGCTTTCCGACGACAGCGCGCGGTGGCGCTTGATCAGCTCCACCTGCAAGTGGTTCAGCGGATCCAGATAGGCGAAGCGGTTCTGGATCGAGCGCGCCAGCAGCGGATTGCCGGCCAGGCGCTCGGTGGCGCCGGTGATGCTTTGCAGGATGTCCAGCGTGTCGGCATGCTCGTCGGTGATGCGCTTGAAGATGCGTTCGCGCAGTTCCTTGTCCTGCACCAGCTCGGCGTAGCGCGAGGCGATCGCCAGGTCGGTCTTGGCCAGCACCATGTCCATATTGGACAGCAGCGTGGCGAACAGCGGCCAGTGCTGGAACATGGCTTGCAGCTGGGCCAGGCGCTCGGCCTTGTCGCCGTCGGCGATCCAGCCGCCGATGGCGCTGGCGAAACCGTACCAGCCCGGCAGCAGCAGGCGGCATTGGCCCCACGAGAAGCCCCATGGAATCGCGCGCAGGTCTTCAATCCGCTTGGTCGACTTGCGCGAGGCCGGGCGCGAACCAAGGTTCAGCTCGGCGATCTCGGCGATCGGCGTGGCGGCGAAGAAGTAGTCGGTGAAGCCGGGCGTTTCATAGACCAGATTGCGGTAGGCCTTGTAGGCGCGGTCCGAAATCTCGGCCATCACCGCTTCGTAGCCGTGCAGCTGCTGCTGGTGGGCGGCGTCTTCCGGCTGCGGCAGCAGGCTCGCCTCCAGGGTGGCGGCGACCAGCAGTTCCAGGTTGCGGCGGCCGATGTCCTTGTTGGAGAACTTCGAGGCGATGATTTCGCCCTGTTCGGTCAGGCGGATCTGGCCGTTGACGGTGCCGTGCGGCTGCGCCAGGATGGCGTCGTACGACGGACCGCCGCCACGACCGACGGTGCCGCCGCGGCCATGGAACAGGCGCAGCTTGACGCCGGCCTTTTCGAACACCTTGACCAGGTTGGTCTCGGCCTTGTACAGCTCCCAGTTGGAGGTCAGGAAGCCGCCGTCCTTGTTGGAGTCCGAATAGCCCAGCATGACTTCCTGGATCTGGCCCTGCTTGGCGATCAGTTGCTTCACCAGCGGGATCGCCATCACGGCTTCCATGATGCCGGCGGCGCGCTGCAGGTCGGGAATGGTCTCGAACAGCGGGATCACCATCAGATCCAACTCGGGTTCAGCTTCCCCCGCGGCGAGGCGCAGCAGGCCCAGCTCTTTTTGCAGCAGCAGCACTTCCAGCAGGTCGGACACGGTTTCGGTGTGCGAGATGATGTAGTTGCGGATCGCGCGCGCGCCGTAGCGGGCACGGATCTCGCGCGCCGCGCGCAGCACGCCCAGCTCGGACACGGTCTCGGCCGAGTAGGTGATGTACGGCGAATTCAGCAGGCGCGGCTGCGCCAGCTCGCCCAGCAGCAGCTTGACCTTGGCGTCCTCGTCCAGCGCGGCGTAGTCGGCCAGCACGCCGGAGGTGGCGAACAGTTCGGCCAGCACGCGCTCGTGGATGTCGGACGACTGGCGCATGTCCAGCGAGGCCAGGTGGAAGCCGAAGATGTCGGCCGCGCGTTTCAAGGTGGCCAGGCGCGGCTGCACCAGCACGGCGCCGTGGTTGGCGTTGAGCGAGTCGATCAGCAGCTGCAGGTCGGTGGCGAATTCGGCGGCGCCGTTGTACGGCTCGGCGTGGCCGACTTCCTTGCGCAGGATGTTGGTGGCGCCCAGTGCGCGCGCGGTCGAGGCCAGGCGGGCGTAGATGCCGATCAGGGCGCGGCGGTACGGTTCGTCGGCGCGGTGGTCGGAAGTGTCCGGCGACTGGTCGGCCAGCGCCTGCAGTGCCGGCGAGCAGCCTATCATCAGGGTCGAGATCGACAGCTCGGCGCCCAGCGTGTGCGCTTCTTCCAGGTAGAAGTCGAGGATGGTGGTGGCCTGGCGCGTCAGCGCGTGCGACATGGTGCCGCCGTTGACGTTGGGATTGCCGTCGCGGTCGCCGCCGATCCAGCTGCCCATCTGCACGTACGGTGCGGTGATGTGCTGCGGCTGTTCGTCCTTGCCGTAGTGGTGGGCGATGTCCTGCTCGATGTCATCGTACAACCCCGGCAGTTCGCGCAGGAAGGTGATGCGGTAGTAGGACAGCGCGTTTTCGATCTCGTCGGCCACGGTCAGCTTGGAGTAGCGCAGCATGCGGGTCTGCCACAGCGTGGCGATGCGCGCCTTCAGCAGGTGCAGGTTGGCCGCCTGTTCCTTCGGCGTCAGCGGCAGGTCGCGCTCGGCCAGCAGGCGGGCGATGTCGTGCTCGGCGTCGAGGATGGACTTGCGCTGCACTTCGGTCGGGTGGGCGGTCAGCACCGGGGCGATCAGCGCGTCCTGGAAGAAGGTCGAGACCGTCTCCTGGCTGACGCCGGCTTCCTTGAGCTTGCACAGCGCGAAGTTGACGCTGCCTTGCTGCGGCTTCGAGCCGGCCAGCAGGTGGGCGCGGCGGCGGCGGATATGGTGCTGGTCCTCGGCGATATTGGCCAGATGTGAGAAATACGAGAAGGCGCGCACCACCGAAATGGTTTGCTCCTTGGTCAGGATCTTCAGCATGCCGTCCAGTTCCTTGGCGGCGCCGGCGTCGGCTTCGCGGCGGAAGCGCACGGCGGTCTGGCGGATGGTTTCGACCACGGCGTAGACTTCCTCGCCTTCCTGGTCGCGTAGGACGTCGCCCAGCAGGCGGCCCAGCAGGCGGATGTCTTCTTTCAATGGCGCGTCCTTGTCGACGCCCGGTTGTTCAGCAGCTTGTTCGTTCAATGCACTAGATGGATTGGCCATGTGTTTTAAGTCACGAAAGGGTGAAATATGTCGGTGCATGGGCTTATGGCCCGGTTCTGCGAGAAGGTGAGCATGCTAAAATTTGTGATCTTAAACACGCGCGTGGTACTGGCTTGCGCCGGTTAGCGTCAGCTACAGCGAAAGAACTGGTTTTGAAAACATCTGAATCTAAGCATTCTCCGTCGAGATTGGTTATTGCGTCGCGCGAGAGCCGCCTCGCCATGTGGCAAGCCGAGCACGTCCGCGATCGCTTGACATTATTATATCCGCAGTGCGATGTCAAAATTGTCGGAATGACGACGCGCGGCGATCAAATTCTGGATCGCACCCTGTCCAAAGTGGGCGGCAAGGGGCTGTTTGTGAAAGAACTTGAAGTGGCGATGGCCGAAGGCCGCGCCGACCTGGCCGTGCACTGCCTGAAAGACATGCCGATGGAGTTGCCGGAAGGCTTCGCCATGGCGGCCGTGATGGAGCGCGAAGATGCGCGCGACGCCTTCGTGTCCAACGATTACGCGTCGCTCGACGAACTGCCGGACGGCGCCGTGGTCGGCACCAGCAGCCTGCGCCGCCAGGCGCTGATCGCCGCGCGCTACCCGCAACTGGTGATCAAGCCGCTGCGCGGCAACCTCGATACCCGCCTGGCCAAGCTGGATCGCGGCGAGTACGCCGCCATCATCCTGGCCGCCGCCGGCCTGAAACGCCTGGGCCTGGCCGAACGCATCCGCGCGCTGCTGTCGCCGGAAACCAGCCTGCCGGCGCCGGGGCAGGGCACGCTGGCGATTGAAATCCCTGAACGCGACGATGGTCTCGACCTGGTGGCGCTGCTGGCGCCGCTGCACCATGCGCACAGCGCGCTGGTGTCGATCGCCGAGCGCAAGGTGTCGCAGGTGTTTGGCGGCAGCTGCCAGATTCCGCTGGCGTCCTACGCCACCATTGATGGCGACCAGATGCATCTGCGCGCCATGGTGGCGACGCCGGACGGCAAGCGCATGATCAGCGCCGAGGCGCATGGTCCGGCCGCCGACGCCGAAGCGCTGGGCCTGCAAGTGGCCGAGCAGCTGCGCGTGCAGGACGCCGAGGGCATCCTGGCCGCCTGCCTGAGCGAAGCGGCGCAAGCCGACGACGATGCGCGTTCGGCCGAACTGGCGGCCAGCGCCGCCGGCAAGCCTGCCGCCTGATCCGGGGATGGCCGGCGCCGTCGTCATCACCCGTCCCCTGGCGCAAGCCACGCCGCTGGCGGCCCGCGTGGCGGCCCTGGGCCGTACCGTGGAAATTTTGCCGCTGCTGGAAATCGCGCCGCTGGCCGATCCGGCGCCGCTGCTGGCCGCGCTGGCGCAGCTGGATCAGTACGTCCTGGTGGCGTTCGTCTCGCCGAACGCCATCGACGCGGCGTTCGCTTATATAAAGCAGTGGCCGGCCGGCGTGACGCTGGCCGTGGTGGGCGAGGGCAGCCGCGCCGCGCTGGCCGCGCACGGCGTCACGCCGGAGCGCCACACCATCGTCAGCCCGGCCGACAGCGCCCACAGCGACTCCGAACACCTGCTGCAAACGCTGGACCTGGACGCGCTGAACGGCCGCCGGGTGCTGATCATCCGCGGCGAAAGCGGCCGCGAGCTGATGGGCGACGGCTTCCGGGCGGCCGGCGCGCTGGTCGATATCGTGCCGGCCTATTGCCGCTCGGTGCCGGCGCTGACGCCGCAACTGGCGGCCACCTTGCGCCGGCTGCTGGCGCAACAGAACGACTGGATCATCACCAGTTCCGAGGCTTTACGGGGCCTGTGCGGCCTCCTGGCCAATTTGGACTTGCAGCACCCTGACGCGATGCAGCACAATAGCGTTGTAGCTATGCAACAGCAGCATCTGATCGTGCCACACGCCCGAATTGCCGAAACGGCAAATAATTTAGGATTTTCCAAGCTGACGCTCACCGGATCAGGCGACGAACGCCTGCTGGCCGCGTTACAATCATGCCTATGAACGATTTGCCTACTTTACCTGACCCAGCCGTCTCGAACGCCAAAACCGCCGATGCCGAGACTCCGCCTGCGGCCACGCCGCCATCGCAGCCTGAACCGAGCCTGCTCGAGACCCTGCAACAGCCGCAGATGCTGTTGGTGGGCATACTCGTGCTGACGATTCTGCTGGCCGGCCAGACCTGGTCGTCGCATGCGCGCGTCAACAAGCTGCGCGAGGAAATGGCGCTGCGCCTGCAGAAAGGCGACGCCTCGAATGCCGACACCGGCAACCTGGTGCGCAGCGTGCAGGAAAACACCAAGGAGCTGCAATCCAAGGTCGCGCTGCTGGAAAGCAAGCAGCAGGAAGCGCAGAGCCAGCAACTGGCGCTGGAGCAGCTGTACCAGGATCTGTCCAAGAACCGCGACGAATGGGCGCTGACCGAGATCGAGCAAGTGCTGTCGACCGCGTCGCAGCAGCTGCAACTGGCCGGCAACGTGCCGGGCGCGCTGATCGCGCTGCAGAATGCCGACCGCAGCCTGTCGCGTTCGGACAAGCCGCAGTTCATCACCATCCGCCGCGCCATCGCGCGCGACACCGACAAGCTGAAAGCCTTGCCGAGCGTCGATTCGGTGGGCGTGGCGCTGCGCCTGGACAACGCCATCGCGCAGATCGATACGCTGCCGATGCTGGCGGACGAAAAGCCGACGCTGCCGGCGCCGCCTGAAAAGAAAGCCAGGCCGGCCAAGGTCGTGCACGGCAAGGATGGCAAGCCGGTCAAGGTCGAGGAGACCAGCCCGTGGCTGCAAGCCCTGCAGGATGGCTGGAATGGCTGGAGCAGCGAGATGTGGACCGATGTGCGCCAGCTGGTGCGCGTGCGCAATGTCGAGACGCCGGACGCGCTGATGCTGTCGCCGACGCAGGCCTACTTCATGCGCGAAAACCTCAAGCTGCGCCTGCTGAACGCGCGCATGGCGCTGTTGTCGCGCAATGAAGGCGCTTTCCGTGCCGACCTGATCGCGGCGCAGGACGCGCTGGTCAAGTATTTCGACACCCGCGCCCGCTCCACCCAGACCGTGCAGGCACTGCTGCGCCAGGTACAGAGCAGCAATCTCGCGATTGAGATGCCGACCCTGTCCGACAGCCTGAACGCCGTGCGCAACTACAAAGCGAAGCCATAGTCATGCGTTTATTTCTCTGGTTAGTCGCCATGATGGCCGCCGCCATCGGTATTGCCGTGACGGCGCGCTTCAATCCGGGCAATGTGGTGCTGTTCTATCCGCCGCACCGCATCGACCTGTCGCTGAATTTCTTCGTGCTGCTGGAGCTGGCGCTGTTCGTCTTCCTGTACATCGTGATCCGCGCCTTCCGCGCCACGGTCAAGATGCCGGGCAAGGTGGCGGCCTACCGCCAGCAGAAGCGCGAGCGCGATGGCAATAAAGGCTTGCGCGAGGCGCTGAAAGCGCTGTTCGAAGGCCGTTTCGGCCATGCCGAGAAAGCCGCGCTGCGCGCCTCCGAACTGCCGGAAAACGCCGGCGTGGCGGCACTGATCGGCGCCCGCGCCGCGCACCGCATGCGCCAGTCGGCGCGCCGCGACCAGTGGCTGAACAAGCTGGTCGACGACAACGCGATGAAGACCGCGCGCCTGATGACCATGACCGAACTGCTGGTCGACGACCACCAGCCGGAGCAGGCGCTGGAAGCGGTGCGCGAGCTGAACGCCAGCGGCACCCGTCACATTCACGCCTTGCAGATGTCGCTGAAGGCGCAGCAGCAGGCCAAGAACTGGCCGGAAGTGCTGCGCCTGGTGCGTTCGCTGGACAAGCACCGCGCGCTGCATCCGGCCTTGTCGTCGCGCCTGCGCGAACTGGCGTATGACGATCTGCTGTCCGACGCCAGCCACGATGCGGAATCGCTGTTGCGCGTGTGGGCAACCGTGCCGTCGGTCGACCGCGTCAAACCGTATGTGGCGTGCCGCGCCGCGACCGCCCTCAATGCGCGCGGCCTGCACGATGAAGCGCGGCTGGTGGCGGAAGAATCGCTGGCCGCCGACTGGGATGACCGCGTGGTGCGCGCCTACCGCGAAGCCGCCGCCCCGGCCGGCTCGGCCGCGCTGCTGCTGCAGATCGAGCATTGCGAAAACTGGGCCAACGCCCGCCCGACCGACGCCGAACTGGCATTGACGCTGGGTTCGCTGTGCCTGAAGCAGAAACTGTGGGGCAAGGCGCAGCGCTATCTGGAACAGGCCCTGTCGGACGCCTCCGATCCGCACATGGTGCGCGAATCCCACCTGAAGCTGGCGCAACTGCACGAAGCGCTGGGCCAGGAAGAAGAAGCCGCCAACCACTATCGCCAGTGCGCACTGGCAACGATCCTCTAAATTCAACCCGGTTTTTATGCTGGGTCGGAGTCGACCGGGAAGCCTTCGATTTTCCAGCGCAGCATGCCGCCGGCAAGGTTGGCGACTTTGGTGAAACCGGCCTTGGTCAGCAGCACGCTGGCTTGCGCCGAACGCACGCCGGAACGGCAGACGGCAACAATCGGCTGCGCGCGGTCGAATTCGGCCATGCGCTCGGTCAGCTGCGACAGGGGCACCAGCGTGGCGCCATGCAGGTGGCCCAGGCGGTCGATGAATTCCGGCGCTTCGCGCACGTCGACGATCTGCACCTTGCTCTGTTGTTCCAGCAAGGCCATCGGCTCGATTTCCCATACACCGCTGAAGCGCAAAGTCAGCGGCGCCCAGTCCGGCGCGTCGGTCGGCGCGTCGCCTTGCGGCTGGCCGCAGCGCAGGTTGGCCGGCACCGCCACCGCCATCAGCTTTGGATGCGGCAGGTGCAGGTTGTTCATGTGGCCGGTGAAGTCGCCCACGTCCACATCGCCGCCCAGGCGCGGGTTGTAGCGCCGCTCCTCCGCCACGCTGGTGACGGTGATGCCACGATAGTCGTGGCCAGGGTAGAGCAGGCATGCGCCCGGCAAACTCAAAATCTGCTCATGCACCGAGGCGAACAGCTGCTGCGGGCTGCCTTGCTGGAAGTCGGTGCGGCCGCAGCCGCGGATCAGCAGGCTGTCGCCGGTGAAGGCCATGCTTTCGTCATCCAGCACATAGGTCAGGCAGCCGCTGGTGTGACCGGGCGTGGCGCGCACCGTCAGGTGGCGGGCGCCGAAATCGATGCGGTCGCCGTGCTGCAGGGCGGTGTCGGCCTCGGTGGTGCCGGCGGCGGCCGAGATGGCGATGCGGCTGCCGCTGCGCTGGCGCAAACGCCAGGCGCCGGTGACGTGGTCGGCGTGGACGTGGGTGTCCAGCGTGGCCACCAGCTTCAGGCCCAGTTCTTGCAACAGCGCCAGGTCGCGCGGCACCTGTTCGTAGACCGGATCGATCAGCAGCGCCTCGCCGCCGTCACCCAGCAGATAGGTGTAGGTGGAGGAGGTCGGATCGAACAATTGGCGGAAGATCATAATTCGGTGGCTGAATAAGAACAGCCCTCATCATAACAAATGTTCAACGGTGTTGCGCCGCACAAGCCGCCTGTACTTCGATATAACGTCAAGGATTCGCCATACAGCCTTTACCTACACGCTGATTTTTGTCAGATTGGCATTTGGGCGAAACGTGGGCGAAAATCGTAGAACCTCCCTCAGAGGTGGTCGAAGTGATAAAGTGTGAATCTTTCACGAAGGCAAGCTGCTATCCTAAACGCCGACAGCCGAGTTCGGCCAAGAGCTGTCTGTCGCTTTAAAAATTATATGAATTCGAACTCAACAGAAGGCTGCACCCCGGCACAAAACCGTGCAGAACTTGAGCAGCGATATGCTGCTGGGGAGCGATACTTTCCGGCCACCGACCTTAGCGAAGCGGACCTTTCTGGAATCGAGTTGGATGGTGCTGACTTCGAAAAGCATTCTTGGTTTCACAGCGCAGATTTTTCGGGGGCAAGCTTACGTGGCACGAGCTTTAGGGAGTGCAATCTTAAGTGCGTTAATTTTTCGAATGCCGACCTGACTGATGCCATCCTTGAGTCCGCTGCAATCGAATTGATCAAGACTAACGGAGCGTTGACGGAGAACGTTAAAGTCCGAGGGGCAACATTTTATGGCTGCGAACTTGCCGATGGCGATATGCTGCCATCATGGGAATGGTAGGTTGGCGTGTGTCGGCTGCGGATTCAACTGATCGACGCAACGCACTCTTCAAATTTGTGAGCCGGTGTCTGGTAGTGTAATGTTTTCCTAGGGCGCTCGTTCAATCTTCTGGCTATCTCGTCCAAGTTCTCTTGCGAGTAGGTAGAAAGGTCCAGTCCCTTGGGAAAATATTGCCGCAGTAGTCCATTCGTATTTTCGTTGGAACCTCGCTGCCAAGGATTCTGTGGGTCGCAGAAGTAGACTTGAATTTCGGTCGCCATGGTAAATCGCTTGTGGCCGGCCATCTCCTTGCCCCGGTCCCAGGTCAGCGATTTATAAAGCTCATGCGGCAATCTCTTGGCGTTGTCGATCAGAGCATTCACCACCGTCGCAGTATCTTTGCCATCCACTTTCACTAACATGACATAGCGAGTTTGGCGTTCGACCAAGGTCGCAATCTGGCTGTTGTGACTGCCGAATAATAAATCACCTTCCCAGTGCCCTGACACCGCCCGATCCTCGGCAGTTGCCGGCCGTTCGCTGATCGATATCGCATCGTAGATCCTGCCGTGGTTACCGATGCAATGATCAACAGTTTACAGCGAATCCACGTTTGGCCGATCTACCGGAGCTGCAGCATCGCCACAGCTTGGTGTTTCCAAAACGCCGACTGGGTGACCACGGCCGCCAAAGCACGCCAAGTCCTGACCGAAAAGCTGAAAAAAATGAATGCACCCGTAACCTGTTTTAGTCCCGGGATTGTACTGGTTTCCATGTGGAATTATAATTATCTTTTTTGATACCCTTGGAGTGAAAGTGGACGATTTGGTTAAAAGCGTGAAGGCCCAATTGTACGATCGACTGAGTAGCCCCCTACTGTTCACTTTTTTCGCTTCATTAGTCGCTTGGAATTATCGTGCGGTTTTAATTGTGGTTTCCTCGCTTTCTCCTTCAGACAAATTCCTTTCTCTTGATCTGCTCAGTTTAGGATGGGAGCATCAAGAACTGTATTGGCCTCTTCATCTGTTCATATTTCCGATCACGACGTCAGCGGTATATATTTTTGCTTTGCCGTGGGCAGAGAAGTTTGTCTTTGAATACACGCTTCAGCGGAAGAAGGATTTGAAGATTGCAAGACAGAAGATAGAAGATGAGACTCCGATGTCAAATGAGGAAGCCCGTGAGCTTCGGAACTTAGGCGAGGTCGCCTCTAAAGAGTACGATGCAATTATAAAAAGAAGGCAAGAAGAAATTGCCGCGCTTAAAGTGGAAATCAGTGAACTGAAGGAGCAGATTAGAGTCCTTACGGCAAAGCCGACTACCTCAGAAAATTCGAACGTACTGTCCGTGCCGCAGAGGGTGTTATTAGCTCAGATCTACAAGATGGGGGGCAGCGGTGTTGCAAAGTACGCCCTGTTTAAGGACCTCTCCGATGACGAGCGCCTCAAACTCCAGTACAACATTGATGAGTTAAGCAGACTGGAAATGATCAGCGAGAATACGAGTTACGAAGATGAGCAAGACGATCACGGATATGAAGCAATTGGGCTCACGGCCCTAGGTCGAAAGTACTTGGTGGAGAACGACTCAGGTGGTTAGGCCGGCGTAGCTGATTAAGTTGACTTCTACATGGCTTGGTATTTGATGCAAAAAAATTTCACATCTTTTCGCTAATCTTCTGATATATTGCTCGCACACGGGGATTCGTTCGCCCGGAGAAAAGTAAGCCCACCGCCGCAAGGTCGTGGGCTTTTTGCATTGGTGGGAACTGCTGGTAGACTTGTCCATTCAATAACCTTGGGAGATAAGTCGTGAACGAAATAGTTTCTATATCCTATTTGCTAAAACAGCAGAACGCGGTTGACGCCATTGCAGAGCGCGTTCGAGAGATAGTCTTAGCGAACAACAAGCACCCCAACGACTCCATTGGTAAGCATGTCAACTTTATGCCGGCGCCGGATGGCAGTAGTGATTTCCAAGCGACTCTGCATCGTCGCACCATCCGATTTAAACTAGTGCACGCCCTCATCCCCGACGGTTCTGGACAAGAGCTTATAGGTCAGTATGAGTGGTATTTTGTCGATGGGGAGGGAGATCAAACCCTTGTTGGCGAAGGAATTCAATTGCATGATTCCCGTTTCGTTTTGAGCCCAGCTGGGACCTTCAATGAAGTTTACGCCGGTATGCAACCTTCTGAGGAAATGGCTGTGTTTTCGGTATTCGCGAGGGCTGCCGTCACGGCCATCCAGAAGTCGTTGAAAGTGGTCCAAAAGCATTCAAACCAAGGCTAGACTGAAACTTCGAGTGTGTTGGATCGATCGTTAGCGCCGCCTTTGAGGTGGCGCTTTCATTTTATGCCCATGAATAAACTACACCGACGTGATCTGATAATTCGGTTGAGCGACGAGCGCGATGAAGGCTTGCTTGATCACATGGTGAACCAGTTGGTGGACGCCGAGCGTGCACGCGAGATCCTTCGCGCCAAGGGCTACGGCGCCAGCGGCATGACGGCCTGCGCCACGGCGGGACAGGTGCCTGCTGCGACGCGATGATGAGCATAAAGCCCGCCCAACATCGATCCTGGCAATACGCTTCATCAGGGCAATTTGAGCTGATAGGGGTCTGAGCGTGAGTTAAGAACGACTTCCTCGATAAGTTTGTCAACTTTATAAACCCTAAACGTTACGGGCCACCGGCTAGTAGTTTCAAGTTCGATTGAATTGCTCATACTCGGGGGTACTCGCAAATTCAAATACGTAGCATACTTCGCCCGACCCTGAATCGCCACGAGTATTGTAGACACTCCTGAGCCATAATTTAGGCAAAGGAGAAATCATGAGTGGGAAGCGTTACACCGAAGAATTTAAGGTCGCGGCGGTCAAGCAGGTTGTTGAACGCGGACACCCAGCAGCCGAGGTCGCTGAGCGGCTTGGCGTCAGTATCCACAGCATCTATGCATGGACAAAGCGGTATAGCGTGCCCGAAGTTGAACGCACGGCCCAGGATGCCCAATCTGACGAGATGCGGCGACTGAAGGCCGAATTGAAACGCGTGACCGAGGAGCGTGATATCTTGAAAAAGGCCGCGGTGTACTTTGCCAAGACGTCCGGGTAAGGTACGCCTTCATTCAGGAAGTACAGGACGAATTTCCGGTGCGGCGCTTGTGCAAGATGATGGGAGTTCATCCCAGCGGCTTCTATGCGTGGTGCGTTGAGCCAGAAAGCAAGCGGGCCAAGGAAGACAAGCGCCTGCTCGGCCACATTAAGCAGTCATGGCTGGAAAGCGGCGCGGTCTACGGCTACCGCAAGGTATCCGACGACCTGCGCGACCTGGGCGAGCGATGCGGCATCAATCGTGTTCACCGCATCATGCGCGCGGCGGGGCTGCGCTCGCAGACCGGATATGGCAAGCGCAAGTGGAAGGGCGGCGTGCCATCGGTGGTGGCGCCGAATCATCTGCAGCGGCAATTTGATGTAGTTGAGCCAAACCGGGTCTGGGTGACGGACATAACCTACATTCGAACCCATGAAGGTTGGCTATACCTGGCAGTTGTACTCGACTTGTTTTCGCGCCAGGTTGTCGGGTGGTCGATGAGTTCACGGATTGATACGGAGCTGGCGACGAATACGCTGCTGATGGCGGTTTGGCGACGCAAGCCGGTCGAGCCTGTGATGGTTCATTCGGATCAGGGCTCGCAGTTCACCAGCAAAGACTGGCGTGACTTCTTGACGGCGCATCGGCTGGAGCCAAGCATGAGCCGGCGTGGAAACTGTCACGACAATGCAGTCGCTGAAAGTTTCTTCCAGCTTCTAAAACGCGAGCGCGTCAAGCGCAAGACCTATGCAACCAGGGACGACGCCAGGCAGGACATCTTCGACTACATCGAGATGTTCTACAATCCGAAGCGCCGTCACGGATTTAATGACAGGCTTTCGCCAGCGGAGTTTGAGCGAAGGCATTTTGAACGGCTCGCGGGTGTCTAGCAGACTCGTGGCGATTCAGTGCGCGCGGCTGCTGGAACCCTGGCGCGCAGCTGAAGACCGCGCGCGAGGAGGGCGCCGGGGCAAATCGCCCAGCAGCAGGCGGCCGCCAATGGCCAGCGCTTCGACGCGGCGCTGCAACAGTTGGCCGGAGTGAAGGCGACGACGTGCGCGGACGCCATGCCCTACGTGAATCAGTTGTTGGAGAAGGTGCGATGAAAAAACAAGAACTTTCGATTATTCGCAATTTCGCGCGCCGTGATGCTGGCCGGCTGCGGCAGCACGGCAGCGCCGGTCACCCAGCGCGTCGAGGTGCCTGTGTCGGTCTCGTGCATCAAGTCTGCCGATGTCCCGCGCAAGCTGGTCTACCAGTTCGACAAGCTGCTGGCGACGGCCGGCGACGGCGAGAAGGTGATTGCGCTGGCCAGCGACTGGCCCCGCATTCGAAAATACGAGGGGCAGCTGGAAACAGTTATTGAGGGCTGCCGTTGAGCTCAGTTTGCCCAGGTGACGCTGAAAGTGGCATGTCAAAAAAATGAGCTAGCATGCGGGTCTTTATGTCTTGAGGCCTAACTTTATTATCAGCGCCTCTAGCGATCGCCAACTCGTTCTGACACATCACGGTGAGTGCGGATAGTGAGGGCGGTTCTTTTGCTTCTAGCGCACATACCCTACTCATCCATGAGCCTGCGTCAACCGGAGTGACATCAAATTCACTTTTTGCGAGAACTTCACTGATTATCAAACGAAAGCCTTGGGCTAACTCCGCATGGCGTTTCGATCTTTCGGAAAAAGAGAACACCAACGAAAGCGCGGAGCTAACGGTAACACAGGCGGCCATGACAGCAACTACGTCCCCGTTCGATAGTTTCCATAGAGCAGCAGACCCACCAATTAACGATGCAGCTTTACCTAGCTTGTCCGCCAACTCGAAGAATCGCTCCCTTTTCTGATGGTATAGCGCTGATAATTCTGCCTTGTATAGTGCATCGCAGCGCTTATTGAACGCATGATCGAGTTCAGTTTCAGAGTAGAGGGGAACTTCTGGCGAAGTCATTTTTTCGGCCTTGGAGGGTTGTCTGGCACTGGTACTTTAGGGATTATACTGCTTTTATTTACATCATCGAACGTGCCATGGCTACGGTCACGATACGACTCATTCGATTCGCTCAATGGCCGACGCTCTTGTATACGGGTAGGTTCCGAAGGTTTTGGGGTATTTTTTTTACTATCGTTCATGATATCTACTAAGGATGTTCGTTCACACATAATACGCATCGTGCAGCTGCGCCCATTCTTTAATTGTAAACATTTTTTCCTAATAGAATCTATTTAATTATCACGATTGCACATGGCAACTGTCTTTATATGCCGTCCAGTACCGTCACGCGTTGTCCTGTACTTACCGGCATAGCCGTTGTGTAGCAGTAGTGTCGCGGCACTTTGTTGTCCGGCTGGAAGTGATGTCGTAGATGTATCGATGATGTGTGGCGGTGCTCCGTCGCCCGGGCCAAATGGGCGAAAACTCAAACCTTTCTACACCCTTACAGCCCTATTACTGTTAAGTAAGTACCACATTTACAGGGGCTGCACGGGTTTGCAGAAGTCCTAACATTCGGGGCTTCGTTTCGATATAATGTCGCGGTTAAACACAGCCCGCAAACAAGGAAAATCCATGAGCTTGAACAAAGTGTCTTCCGGTA
Source organism: Duganella alba (assembly GCF_009674495.1). Taxonomy (GTDB): domain Bacteria; phylum Pseudomonadota; class Gammaproteobacteria; order Burkholderiales; family Burkholderiaceae_D; genus Rugamonas; species Rugamonas alba. The sequence goes on from NZ_WKJN01000025.1 coordinate 65,263, forward strand.
AAGACGTGCCGAACGATTTCAACGTCATCATCGAAATCCCGATGAACGCTGATCCGATCAAATACGAAGTCGACAAGGAATCGGGCGCGATCTTCGTCGACCGTTTCATGGGCACGGCCATGCACTACCCATGCAACTACGGCTACGTGCCGAACACCCTGTCGCCGGACGGCGATCCGGTGGACGTGCTGGTCATCACCCCATTCCCGCTGATTCCAGGCGTGGTGGTGCGCTGCCGCCCGATCGGCGTGCTGAAAATGACCGACGAATCCGGTGAAGACGCCAAAGTCCTGGCCGTACCGGTCGACAAAGTGCTGTCGATCTACAGCCACTGGCAGAAGCCGGAAGACCTGAACGAACTGCGCCTGCGCCAGATCCAGCACTTCTTCGAGCACTACAAAGACCTGGAAAAAGGCAAATGGGTCAAGATCGAAGGCTGGCACGGTCCGGACGTCGCCAAGGAAGAAATCCTGGCCGGCGTTGCCGCGTATCAGAAAGAATCGGCCGCTTAAGCAGCCCGCGCAAGATAAAAAGCCCCGCGAGGGGCTTTTTTTATGCTTCGCGCGCTTCCGGCTGGTCGTCGGCCGGGTTTTCCAGGCCGGCTTCGGCTTCGCGGCGCAGGCGCGACATGTACTGCGGCGTGATGCCGAGGTAGGAGGCGATGGCGCGTTGCGAGATGCGCGCCTCCAGGCCCGGATACTCTTCGCGGAAGGCGGCCAGCCGCTCCTGCGCCGAGGTTTCGCCGTTGCTGTAGGCGCGCTGCGCCAGGCTCTGCAGACCGGCCATGGCGATGTTCAGGTGGTAGCTCTGCATCACCTCATTCTGCGCGCGCAGGTCCGAGGCCTGCTTCCAGTCCAGCGTGAAGCCGTGGATCGGCGTTTCGGCGATCAGGAACTGCACGGCCGGCTGGCCGCTTTCGCCACTGATCAGGTCGGTCAGCGTGGTGGCCGATTCGCCCTCGCGGTAGAAGCGCAGCGTCATTTCCACGCCATCCCGGTTAAAGAAGCCGCTGCGGGCCACGCCGCTGGCCAGCCAGTGGACCTGGGTGGCCGGCACGCCGGCGCGTTGCAGGTATTCACCCTTACGCACATGAAACGGCTTGGCGATGGTCGCCAGCAGGTTGGTGACATGGTTGTACGACTCTTCGCTGACGTCGATCCGCTTCATCGTGGCGGATTTGAAGCGGTTACGCTGTTTAATAAAATCTGAATTCATGCTGTCTTTGCCACGTTCCTAGAAAACTTTCCAAGGGGTTCAAATCCCAGAGCAATCGCCTGGAGCAGACGCTATTCTACCCCCGTAAGGGTTTCCCTGATGTATTGAATCAAAAAGCGTTAATAAAGTGACATTTATGGCGCACTGTCCGCCTCCTTGATCTCGCGCACGCCCGGCAAGCCGGCCAGGCGTTTTTGCACCGCGCTGAACTGGCCTTCGGTCAGGCGCGACAGGGTGATGCTGATCTCATCGGTGTCGGCCGAGCCGATCTTGTGGCGCATGACAAAGGTCTGCACGCGCGGGCTGCTGGCGCCCAGCGCCTCGTGCACCATCGGCAGGGTCAGGGCGTCGCGCTCGGCAAAAATCAGCAAGGAGCGCAACTGGCGGTTGCTGATGAAACGCCGCTCCAGCGGCTTGATGCCGGCCAGGATGATCAAAATGATCACGGTGGCGCCGACCGCCGGAATGTACAGGCCGCCGCCGACGGCCAGGCCGATGCCGGCCACCGACCAGACGCTGGCGGCGGTGGTCAGTCCGCGCACCACCTCGCCGCGCGCCATGATGGCGCCGGCGCCGAGGAAGCCGATGCCGGACACCACCTGCGCCGCCATCCGCGACGGATCGAGCGCCACGCCGCTGGTCAGCACGTCGTTGAAGCCGTAGGCCGAGACGATCATGATCAGCGTCGAGCCGACGCACACCAGCATGTGGGTGCGCAGCCCGGCGGCCCACGCCAGCCGCTCGCGTTCGTAGCCGATAAAGCTGCCCAGCAGCGCCGACAGGGCCAGCCGGCCGATCAAATCCCATTGCGGTATCTCGTGCATGGCCTCTCCTAGGTCTTGAACGGTGCGTGCTCCGATAGTTCGTCGATGTAATCATTCATGGCGGCGGTTTCCTGCGCCAGGAAGTCGGCGATGGCGTCGGCAAAGCGCGGGTCTGCCACCCAGTGGGCCGACCAGGTCGGCGTCGGCACCAGGCCGCGCGACATCTTGTGCACGCCCTGCGCGCCGCCTTCAAAGCGGGCGATGCCGTGCTGGATGCAGTATTCCAGCGACTGCACATAGCAGGTCTCGAAATGCAGGCCGGAGACGAATTCCTGGGTGCCCCAGTAGCGGCCGTACATGATGTTGCCGCCGACCAGGTTCAGCGCCACCGCCACCGGCTGTTCGCCGCGCCTGGCCAGCACGATCATCAGGCTGTCCGGCGTGTCGGCCAGCAGGCGCTGGAAGAAGGCCAGCGACAGGTAGGGCTTGGAGAAGTGCGCCTGGTAGGTGGAGACGTAGCACTGGTAGAAGAAACGCAGCACCTCGTCGGTGATCGCCTTGCCGGCCAGGTGCTCGAAGCTGATGCCGGCTTCCTGCACGCGGCGGCGGTCCTGGCGGATCTTCTTGCGCTTTTCCATCTTCATACTGGCGAGGAAGGCGTCGAAGTCGGCGTAGTCCTGGTTCTCCCAGTGGAACTGCACGCCTTCGCGCAGCATGTAGCCGGCGTCGGCCAGCGCCTGCTTGTCCTGCTCGTCCGGGAACAGGATGTGCAGCGAGGAAGTCTCCAGCTGCTGCGCCACTTGCAGCGCGGCGCGCGCCAGCAGCTGGCGGTCCTCGGCCGTGTGGGCCAGCAGGCGGCTGCCGGTCACCGGCGTGAACGGCACCGCCGACAGCAGCTTTGGATAGTAGGGAATGCCGTTGCGGTGGAAGGCGTCGGCCCAGGCGTGGTCGAACACGTACTCGCCGCGGCTGTGTTCCTTGAGGTAGAGCGGCATGGCTGCCTGCAGCACGCCGTTGCGGTGCAGCACCAGGTAGCGCGGCGTCCAGCCGGTGCGGGAGGAGGCGCATTGGGTCGCGTGCAGCGCGTGCAGAAAGGTGTAGCTCAGCGTCGGATTGTCGCCGGCCAGCGCCTGCCATTGCGCCGGGTCCACGTCCTCCAGGCTGTCGATGATCGAAAACTCCGCTTGCGCCACTCTGCCTCCCATTTCATGTAGCGCCAGTCTAGCGCATCTCAGCTTTTCCCGTAGGCTGCGGCCGTGCGTTGCCCGTGCGATAATTTGATTTTGCGCTTGCCGAAAGACCTGACATGGCCTCCAACTTCTTCAATCTGTACACCCACGATTTCGCCCGCGTGGCCGTTGCCGCGCCGGTGTGCCGCATTGCCGATCCGGCCTACAACGCCGAACAGACCATCCTGCTGGCCGAGCAGGCGGCGGCGCAGGGTGCGGCGCTGGTGGCGTTCCCGGAACTGGGCCTGTCGGCCTACACCTGCGACGACCTGTTCCACCAGCGCGCCTTGCTCGATGGCGTGCTGGACGGCCTGGCGGCGATTCTCGACGCGTCCACCGACTGGAAGATGGCGGTGGTGGTCGGCGCGCCGCTGCGGGTCGAGCACCAGCTGTACAACTGCGCGGTGGTGATCGCCAACGGCCAGATCCAGGGTGTGGTGCCGAAGAGCTACCTGCCCAACTACGGCGAGTTCTACGATGCGCGCCAGTTCAGCAGCGGCGACTACGCGGTCGCCACCGAGATCGACCTGCTCGGCGAGCGCGTGCAGTTCGGCTCCGGCCTGCTGTTCGAGGTGGCCGATATGCCGCTGTTCAAATTCCACGTCGAGATCTGCGAGGACGTGTGGGTGCCGATTCCGCCGTCGTCGTTCGCGGCGCTGGCCGGCGCCACGGTGCTGGTCAACCTGTCGGCGTCGAACGCGCTGGTGGGCAAGGCCGGCTACCGCAACCAGCTGGTGTCGCAGCAGTCGGCGCGCTGCATCGCCGCCTACCTGTACACCTCGGCCGGCGGCGGCGAGTCGAGCACCGACCTGGCCTGGGACGGGCAGGGCGTGATCTGCGAGAACGGCGAGCTGCTGGCCGAAGCCAAACGCTTCACCGACGAATCGAACCTGACCTTTGCCGACATCGACCTGGAGCGCCTGTCGCGCGAGCGCATGCGCATGAACACCTTCGCGCAATCGGTGCAGCGCCATGCCGGCGAAGTGGGCAAGTTCCGCACCGTGTTCTTCCCGCTGGAGATCGAACGCGAGCAGCCGATGGCGCTGAAGCGCTGCGTCGAACGCTTCCCTTACGTGCCGGCCGATGCGCGCCGCCGCGACGACCGCTGCAACGAGGTCTACAACATCCAGGTGCAGGCGCTGGCGCAGCGTCTGACCAGCAGCGGCTTGAAGAAGGTCGTCATCGGCGTCTCCGGCGGCCTCGACTCGACGCATGCGCTGCTGGTATGCGCGCGCGTGATGGACAAGCTGAAACTGCCGCGCACGAATATCCTGGCCTACACCATGCCGGGCTTCGCCACCAGCGAGCGCACGCTCAAGCAAGCGCATGCTTTGATGAAGCTGGTCGGCTGCTCGGCGCAGGAAATCGATATCCGCCCAAGCTGCATCCAGATGCTGAAGGATCTGAACCATCCGTATGCGGAAGGCCAGGCGCAGTACGACATCACCTTTGAAAACGTGCAGGCCGGCGAGCGCACCAACCATCTGTTCCGCCTGGCCAACCACCACGGCGGGCTGGTGATCGGCACCGGCGACCTCAGCGAGCTGGCGCTGGGCTGGTGCACCTACGGCGTGGGCGACCATATGTCGCACTACAACGTCAACGCCAGCGTGCCGAAGACGCTGATCTCGCACCTGGTGCGCTGGGTCGCCGAGTCCGGCGTGATCGGCCGCAACGATGCGCAGGTGCTGCTGGACATCCTCGGCACCGAGATCAGCCCCGAGCTGGTGCCGGGCACCGCCGACGGCCAGCCGGAACAGCGCACCGAGAGCACCATCGGCCCTTACGAGCTGCAGGATTTCAATCTGTACTACGTGCTGCGCTTCGGCTTCAATCCGTCCAAGGTGGCGTTCCTGTCGCACACGGCGTGGAAGGACAAGGAGCAGGGCCGCTGGCCGGACGGCGATCACGTCACGCGCAACCAGTACGACCTGGCGGCGATCAAGAAGAACCTGGGGATCTTCCTCGACCGTTTCTTCCGCACCAGCCAGTTCAAGCGCAGCTGCGTGCCGAACGCACCGAAGGTGGGCAGCGGCGGTTCGCTGTCGCCGCGCGGCGACTGGCGCGCGCCGAGCGATGCGCAAAGCGTTGTATGGCTGGAAGAATTGCGCTCTATTCCGGTGCAAGCGTAAAGAATAAGCTTATGTGCATGGACAGTGCGCGCCTGTCGATTACAATAGACTTTAAGCTTGCAGTTCGCTCGCATGGATTTTCGATCTACACATAAGGAGAAGTCATGAAACAGATTACCGCTGTGATCAAGCCGTTCAAACTGGACGAGGTGCGCGAGGCACTGGCTGAGGTCAACGTTACCGGCTTGACCGTCACCGAGGTGAAAGGCTTTGGCCGCCAGAAGGGCCATACCGAGCTGTATCGTGGCGCCGAATATGTGGTCGACTTCCTGCCGAAGGTCAAGGTCGAAGTGGTGGTCGACGACGGCGTGGCCGAACAGGTGGTGGACGCCATCATCAAGGCCGCCCGCACCGGCAAGATCGGCGATGGCAAGATCTTCGTGCAGAACGTCGAACAGGTGATCCGCATCCGTACCGGCGAAACCGGCCCGGACGCCGTATAAGCACCTTGCGCTTTATTCGAAATGCCGGCCTAGCCGGCATTTTTTTTGTTGCTGCCTCGTCGGAATTTGCGGTGAAACAGAGACATGACGAAATAATTATTTGTTCGTTGCTCGAATTAATGTTAATTTGGAATCACCGGCAGCAGAGGCCGGATCGATAAAATCCGGGAGACATATAGTGAACATGCCGCGGAAGACGGCCATCTGGACGCGATGAGCAGCAATGACATGCAGGGCGATGCGATCCGCCGGATCGTCATCGTCGGTGGCGGCACGGCCGGCTGGATGACGGCCGCGCCGCTGGCCCAGCGCCTGGCGCGCCATCCCACCCAGCCGTGCGAAGTGATGCTGGTGGAATCGCCCGAGATCGGCACCATCGGCGTCGGCGAGGCGACCCTGCCGACGATCCGCGCCTACAACGACGCGCTGGGCCTGGACCACGCCGACTTTATCGCCAAGACCCAGGCCAGCTTCAAGCTCGGCATTGAATTCAAGGACTGGGGCCACATCGGCAACCGCTTCTTCCACGCCTTCGGCGATTTCGGTCCGCCGCTGGCCGGCATCAGCGCGCACCAGCACTGGCTGCGCCTGGCGCAGGCCTTCAACCACATGCCGGATCTGGAAAACTGGTCGATGCCGTCGGTGATGGCGCGCCACGGCAAGTTCCTCCCGCCGAACGAGCAAACGCCCGGCCTGACCGACGCTTATTCCTACGGCTTCCATTTCGACGCCAGCCTGTACGCCCGCTATCTGCGCGACTACGCGGTGGCGCGCGGCGTCGAGCGCGTCGAAGGCATGGTTGTCGACGTCGAGCAGCATCCGCAGAGCGGCTTCGTCACCGCCGTCAAGCTGCGCGACGGCCGCCGCCTTGAGGGCGACCTGTTCATCGACTGTTCGGGCTTCCGCGGCCTGCTGATCGAAGGCGCGCTGAAGGCCGGCTACGAGGACTGGAGCGCATACCTGCCGTGCAACAGCGCGCTGGCCGTGCCGTGCGCGTCGGTCCCGCAGCTGACGCCGTTCACCCGTTCCACCGCCAAGGCGGCCGGCTGGCTGTGGCGCATCCCGTTGCAGCACCGCACCGGCAACGGCCATGTGTACAGCAACGGCTTCACCAGCGACGAACAGGCGCGCCAGGTGCTGCTTGACGGCCTTGACGGCGAAGCGCTGGACGAGCCGCGCCAGTTGCGCTTCGTCACCGGGCGGCGGCGCAAGTCGTGGGTCAAGAACGTGGTGGCGATCGGCCTGTCGGCCGGCTTCGTCGAGCCGCTGGAATCGACCAGCATCAACCTGATCGAGACGGCGGTGGGCAAGCTGCTCGAACTGTTCCCGGACCGCGCCTGCCGTCCGGAGCTGGCGGACGAATTCAACCGCGTCATGGGCGGCCGCTACGAGTCGGTGCGCGACTTCATCGTGCTGCACTACAAGCTGACCAAACGCGACGATTCGGATTTCTGGCGCTACTGCGCCGGCATGGCGATTCCGGATTCGCTGCGGCACCAGATCGAACTGTTCCGCGAAACCGGCCGGGTGGCGATCGTCGATCGCGGCGGCTTTGCCGAGCCATCGTTCGTGGCGATGATGATGGGCCTCGGCGCGGCGCCGAAGCGCTACGACCCGCTGGCCGACCGCGTCGACATCCGCGCCGTGCACGGCCACTTTGCCGGCCTGCGCGACATGATCGCGCAGGCGGTCACGCGCATGCCGGATCACGGCGCGTATGTCGCCGGACCAGACAAATAAGAAACTTAAAAAAACGATCGCTGCGCCGGTCGCGCTTTACTGCTTGTGGTAGTGGATGTGCAGGTCGAACTTCCACGTCACCAGCCGCAGCACGGTGATGAAGGCGGCGCTGGTCCACAGCGCGAAGTCGTCGGAGACGTCGGTGTATTGCAGGCCGATGTACAGCCAGGCGCCGAAGAAGGCGCAGATGGCGTAGGGTTTGCCGTCGCGGAACACCATCGGCACCTCGTTGCAGACGATGTCGCGCAGCACGCCGCCGAAGATGCCGGTGATCACGCCCATCATCGAGGCGATGAAGACCGGCATGTGGGCGGCCTGCGCCTGCGACACGCCGGCCACGGCAAACAGGCCGAGGCCGATGGCGTCGGCCACCACGATGACGCGTTCGGAGATGATCTGGCGCACCGTTTTCATCAGCGGTGTGGCGACCAGGGCCAGCACGAAGATCAGGATGGCGTATTCCTGGTGCATGACCCAGAACAGCGGCCGCTTGTCGAGCAGGATGTCGCGCAGCGTGCCGCCGCCGAACGCGGCGATGAAGGCCACCGTAAACACGCCGACGATGTCCATGCGCTTGCGGCGCGCTTCCACAAAGCCCGATAGCGCACCCACCAGGATCGCCACGATTTCAATGACGGTAATCAGCGAGACGTGCGGAACCGGGACGTGCTTCATGTAGGTGTATGGACAAGGTTGCAATGCCCGTAGGTTAACATGGCGGCCTTGGGAGGGGTAGGGCTGTTGCAGTATATTAACAACCCACCACCGTAGGAGGGGTCAGACCCCGCATGGGGTCTGACCCCGCGACTGAGCGCAGTGCGGGTTTAGCGCGAGGGCTGAAGGGCGGCTCTCAGGAGCACGATCAACGCGCCTTCGCCCCCTTCGTTGTTGCGCGCCTGGCAGAAGGCGACCACGCCTTTTTGCACCAGCCAGCTGTGCACCATCGATTTCAACACCGGTTCCTGGCCGCGCGAACCGAAGCCGCGGCCGTGGATCACGCACACGCAGCGGTGGTTGCGCTGGCCGGCCTGGGTCAAAAACGCGCCCAGCGCGTCGCGCGCCTTGTCGCGGTTCATGCCGTGCAGGTCCAGCTCGTCCTGCACCGGCCAGTGGCCCTTGCGCAGCTTTTTCATGACATCCGGACCAACACCCGGCGCCGAGTAGTTCAGCGCCGGATCGTCTTCCAGGTAGTGATCGACTTCAAACAGGTCGGACAGCGACTCGCGCAGCACCGCCGCGTCGTCCTCGGCCTGGGTCAGCTTGCGGGCCGGCGCGGCTGCCGTGGCCAGGCCTTTCGGCACGCTGGGCGGCACGTAGCGGTCCGACGCCGGCATCTGCTTGACGCCGCCCAGCGCGGTCTGGAACAGATTGGCTTCCACCTTCTGCTGCTTTTCCTGTTTGACGCGCTCCGCCTCGGCGGCGGCGCGCGTCTCGGCCTGTTCCCTGAGCTGCTTGCTCAGGGATTTGAGGTCGGCGAAGTCTTTCAGGCCCACGGATTACTCCTGGCCTTCCAGGTAGCGCTGCGCGTCCAGGGCCGCCATGCAACCGGTGCCGGCGCTGGTGATGGCCTGGCGGTAGATGTGGTCCTGCACGTCGCCGGCGGCAAACACGCCCGGTACGCTGGTGGCGGTGGCCATGCCTTCGGAGCCGGTCTTGGTCTTGATGTAGCCGTTGTGCATGTCCAACTGGCCTTCGAAGATGCCGGTGTTCGGCTTGTGGCCGATCGCCACGAACAGGCCGTGCACTTCGACGTCGGTCACGGCGCCGGTCTCGGTCGACTGGATCTTGACGCCGGTGACGCCGCCTTCATTGCCGGTCACTTCCTGCAAGGTGTGGTTGTACTTGATTTCCACTTTGCCTTCGGCGACCTTGGCGTTCAGGCGGTCGATCAGGATGGCTTCGGCGCGGAACTTGTCGCGGCGGTGCACCAGCGTGACTTTCTTGGCGATGTTCGACAGGTACAGCGCTTCCTCGACCGCGGTGTTGCCGCCGCCGATGACCGCCACGTCCTGGTTGCGGTAGAAGAAACCGTCGCAGGTGGCGCAGGCCGACACGCCCTTGCCCATGAATTCCTGCTCCGACGGCAGGCCGAGGTACTGCGCCGAGGCGCCGGTGGCGATGATCAGCGCGTCGCAGGTGTACTCGTGGCTGTCGCCGATCAGGCGGATCGGTTTTTCCTGCAACTTGACGGTGTGGATGTGGTCAAACACGATTTCGGTGTTGAAGCGCTCGGCGTGCTGCAGGAATCGCTGCATCAGGTCCGGACCGGTCACGCCCATCGGGTCGGCTGGCCAGTTTTCCACGTCGGTGGTGGTCATCAGCTGGCCGCCCTGTTCGACGCCGGTCACCAGCATCGGATTCAGGTTGGCGCGGGCTGCGTAGATGGCTGCGCTGTAGCCGGCAGGGCCGGAGCCGAGAATCAATACGCGCGCGTGTTTAGGAGTGGTCATGGCAAGCTTCTTCAATAGTGTTGGATTAATCCGAATGTGGGGGCGCTAGCAAGGGCGGCAAGGGTATGCTGCTATTGCAATAACGCAAGCAATACAAGATTATAGTGCAAGCAGGGAATCAGGATGAATCGTGGGGCCGGTTGTTGCCCTTATGCCTTAGAATACCGCTATAGGAATATTTCCTGACCGCTAACATTGCACCACCTTAATACCTATGAGTAGTAAAAAAGTTCAGGAACGCACGCCGCGCGCCGCTGCCGGCAGTGCTTCCTCGTCGTCCGGCTACACCCGTACTCCGACCGAACGCCAGCCCCTGCCGAACCGGCTGGTGCGGCTGCTGTCGGAAGCGCGGTGGCTGGCGCTGGCCGTGCTGGGCGTGTATTTCGTGCTCATCCTGGCCACCTACACCAAGACCGATCCGGGCTGGTCGCATGAGACGCTGGTGCCGAAAGTGGCCAACGTGGGCGGCCGCGCCGGCGCCTGGCTGTCCGACCTGCTGCTGTACATCTTCGGCATTTCCGCCTGGTGGTGGGCGTTCTGCATGCTGCGCCTGGTGTGGAAGGGCTATCGCCGGCTGACCCATAAATATGTGCTGTCCACCGAGCCGGAGCCGGAACACGCGCAGGAAGGCCTGATCCGATGGATCGGCTTCGCGCTGCTGTTCATCGGCAGCGTCGGGCTGGAATTCCTGCGCCTGCGCACCCTGACCAGCCACGCGCAGCTGCCGCGCACCTCGGGCGGCGTGCTGGGCGAGCTGATCGGCCATTCGGCCCATGTGGCGTTCGGCTTCACCGGCGCCACCTTGCTGCTGTTGCTGCTGTTCGGCCTGGGCTTCAGCCTGTTCTTCCATGTGTCGTGGCTGGCCGTGGCCGAGCGCATCGGCGGCGCGGTCGAGAACGCCATCGACTGGTTCATCCAGCGCTACCAGTACCGCGAAGACCGCCGCCAGGGCGAAGTGGCGGCCGTCAAGCGCGAGGAAGTGGTGGTGCACGAGCGCGCCAAGCATGTCGAGAAGCATCCGGTGGCGGCGCCGACCATCAAGGTCGAGCCGCAGGTGGTCACCGTGGTCAAGTCCGAGCGCGTCGAGAAGGAGCGCCAGGCCAGCCTGTTCAAGGACCTGCCGCAGGCGGCCGGCGACGGCGCCTTGCCGGCGCTGTCATTGCTGGATGAGGCGGCCGAGACGCTGGAAACCATTTCCATCGAAACGCTGGAGTTCACCAGCCGCCTGATCGAGAAGAAGCTGTCGGACTTCGGCGTCGACGCCAAGGTGGTGGCGGCCTATCCGGGGCCGGTGGTGACGCGCTACGAGATCGAGCCGGCTACCGGCGTCAAGGGCAGCCAGATCGTCAATCTGGCGCGCGACCTGGCCCGTTCGCTGTCGCTGACCTCGATCCGCGTGGTCGAGACCATTCCGGGCAAGAATTACATGGCGCTGGAGCTGCCGAATCCGAAGCGCCAGATCGTGCGCCTGAGCGAGATCGTCGGCTCCAAGGTCTATCACGACAATCCGTCGCCGCTGACGGTGGCGCTGGGCAAGGACATCGCCGGCAAGCCGGTGGTGGCCGACCTGGCCAAGATGCCGCACCTGCTGGTGGCCGGCACCACCGGTTCGGGTAAATCGGTGGGCATCAACGCCACCATTCTGTCGCTGCTGTACAAGTCTGATCCGCGCGACGTGCGCATGATTCTGATCGATCCGAAGATGCTGGAGATGTCGGTGTACGAGGGCATTCCGCACCTGCTGGCGCCGGTCGTGACCGACATGCGCCAGGCCGGCCATGCGCTGAACTGGGCGGTCAACGAGATGGAACGCCGCTACAAGCTGATGTCCAAGCTGGGCGTGCGTAACCTGGCCGGCTACAACGCCAAGATCGCCGAGGCCAAGAAGCGCGAAGAACACATTCCGAATCCGTTCAGCCTGACGCCGGATTCGCCGGAGCCGCTGGACAAGCTGCCGACCATCGTCATCATCATCGACGAGCTGGCCGACCTGATGATGGTGGTCGGCAAGAAGGTCGAGGAGTTGATCGCCCGTATCGCGCAGAAGGCCCGCGCGGCCGGCCTGCACTTGATACTGGCGACGCAGCGCCCATCTGTGGATGTGATCACCGGTCTGATCAAGGCGAATATTCCGACCCGGATCGCGTTCCAGGTGTCGTCGAAAATCGACTCGCGCACCATTCTTGACCAGATGGGCGCGGAAACGCTGCTCGGCATGGGCGATATGCTGTACATGCCGCCGGGCACCGGCCTGCCGGTGCGCGTGCACGGCGCCTTTGTCTCCGATGACGAGGTGCACCGCGTGGTCAAGCATCTGAAGACCACCGGCGAGCCGGACTACATCGACGGCATCCTCGAAGGCGGCACGCTGGAAGGCGAGGGCGGCGGCGCCGAAGGGGCGGCGCCGGGCGAAGGCGGCGGCGAGGCCGATCCGATGTACGATCAGGCGGTGCAGGTGGTGCTGAAGAACCGCCGCGCCTCGATCTCGCTGGTGCAGCGCCATCTGCGCATCGGCTACAACCGCGCGGCGCGCCTGCTGGAACAAATGGAAAATAGCGGCGTGGTCTCCGCCATGCAATCGAACGGCAACCGCGACATCCTCGTGCCGGCTGCCAGTGCAGAATAAGAAAAGGAATGGTATGACTCGTTATAAATTGATGGCGGCGCTGACCGCCGGCCTGCTGCTGGTGGGCGGCGCCCAGGCCAGCGCGCTGGAGCAGTTCAAGTCCTTCGTGTCGTCAACCAAGGCGGCCAAGGGCGAGTTCACCCAGCACCAGGTGAAGGGCACCAACGGCGACACGCCGAAGGCGGCCAACAATTCCAGCGGCACTTTTGTGTTTGCCCGTCCTGGCAAGTTCATCTGGACTTATACCAAGCCGTATGAGCAGGTGCTGCAGGCCGACGGCGACCAGTTGTTCATCTTCGACAAGGATCTGAACCAGGTCACCACCAAGAAGCTGGGCGACGCGCTGGGTTCGTCGCCGGCCGCCATCCTGTTCGGCAGCAACGACCTGGAAAAGAACTTCACGCTGTCCGAAGGCGGCACGCGCGACGGCCTGGAATGGCTGAAGGCGGTGCCGAAGGCCAAGGACACCAGCTTCGAGCAGATCGCCATCGGCCTGAAGGACGGCTTGCCGGCGGCGATGGAGCTCAAGGATTCCTTCGGCCAGACCTCGGTGCTGAAGTTCAGCAAGATCGAGAAAAATCCGGCGCTGAGCGCCACCAGTTTTAAATTCGTCGTGCCCAAGGGCGCGGACGTCTTCAACAATTAAGCGTATAAGCTGAGTATTCAACGCCGCAGCTGCGACGCTGCGGCGTTTTTCCATTTCCGACCATGGCAGATTTATTTTCCACCGAACCGCGCCAGCCGCTGGCCGAAGCCCTGCGGCCCAAGACGCTCGATGAAGTCATCGGCCAGCGCCACCTGCTGGGGCCGGGCAAGCCGCTGCGCCTGGCGTTCGAGTCGGGCCAGCCGCATTCGATGATTTTGTGGGGCCCGCCGGGCACCGGCAAGACCACGCTGGCGCGCCTGACCGCCAGGGCCTACGACTGCGAGTTCATCGCGCTGTCGGCGGTGTTCTCGGGCGTCAAGGATATCCGCGCCGCGATGGAGCAGGCGCAGCACAACCTGGACATGGGCAAGCACACCATCCTGTTTGTCGACGAGATCCACCGCTTCAACAAATCGCAGCAGGACGCCTTGCTGCCGTATGCCGAGTCCGGGCTGGTGACGCTGATCGGCGCCACCACCGAGAATCCGTCGTTCGAGGTCAATTCGGCGCTGCTGTCGCGCGCGCAGGTCTATGTACTCAAGTCGTTCGACGAGGCCGAGCTGCGGCAGATGGTCGACCGCGCGCGCGACAAGGTGTTGACCCAGCTAGAATTCGAGGACGCCGCCATCGACACGCTGATCGGCTACGCCGACGGCGACGGCCGTCGCCTGCTGAATCTGCTCGAAGTGACCGGCACCGCCGCCAACGCGGCCAAGACCAACAAGATCACCGCCGAGTTCATCCAGAACGCGCTGACCCTGAACGCGCGCCGCTTCGACAAGGGCGGCGACAATTTCTACGACCAGATCTCGGCGCTGCACAAGTCGGTGCGCGGCTCGAATCCGGACGCGGCGCTGTACTGGCTGTGCCGCATGCTCGACGGCGGCGCCGATGCGCGCTACCTGTCGCGCCGCATCGTGCGCATGGCGTGGGAAGACATCGGCCTGGCCGATCCGCGCGCCATGCAGGTGGCCAACGACGCCGCCACCACCTACGAGCGGCTCGGTTCGCCGGAAGGCGAGCTGGCGCTGGGCCAGGCGGTGATCTACCTGGCCATCGCCGCCAAGAGCAACGCCGGCTACAACGCCTTCAACGAGGCGATGGCCTTTGTGCGCAAGGACAAGTCGCGCGAGGTGCCGGTGCACCTGCGCAATGCGCCGACCAAGCTGATGAAGGAACTCGGCTACGGCCACGACTACCGCTACGCCCACGACGAGCCGCACGCCTACGCCGCCGGCGAAACCTATTTCCCCGACGACATGCGCGAACCGGGCTGGTATCAGCCGGTGCCGCGCGGGATGGAAAGCAAGATCGCCGACAAGCTGGCTTTCCTGCGCCAGCTTGACGAGGATGCGGGCAAGAAATAGCGGCAATTTCCAGGGCGGCTGGCTGGCGGCATATGCTAGTATGTTGCCAAATCACACTGCTCCTCTTCTCATGAAAATCCCCCTGATAATCGGTGACAGCCACGGTAATCAATTGGCCAGGTCGCTTGGCAGACATGCGGGCACCTGGGATACGGAAATTGACCGGCCCCTGGAGGTCAGGCAGGGCGATACGCTGGCCGCCTACTTTTATCTGCTGACCAGCACCACGCATTTGTTCGTGACGCCGGATGGCGGAAAAAGCATCATGCTCAACCCGTCCTATCTGGAAGAGATCCAGAAAGTCGCCGGGCAGTGTTCCTGCGTGGTGGTCGCGCTCGACGGCAACGTCCACAACTGGAACTTTATTACCGAATGGTCGCCGCCCTTCGACTTCTTCGATCCCGACCTGCCCGACAAGCTGCAGGCCGGTGTGCAAATCATTTCGGGCGCGGTGATCGAGGATTACTTCGGTTTGCATGCGCCGAAACTGATGGTGCGGCTGCAGCTGCTGAAAGCCATCGCGCCGGACGTGCCGCATTATCTGCTGCAGCCGCCACCGCCGATACCGTCGGGACCGCAGATCAAGAGCCACTGGGACGAATACACCAAGAAAGACTCGGTCATCGCCGACAAGTGGCTGCGGCTGAAAATCTACAAGGTGTATATGCGGGTGCTGGAGAACTGCTGCCGGCAGCTGGGCATGACCATGATCGCGCCGCCACGGGACCGGCTGGACCCGGATGGCTTCCTGCCCGAACAGTACTGGCGGGATTCCACGCATGCCAGCGAGGACTTCTATCACGACACGATCCCGGGTGAACCATGAGCCAGAATCCGTATTCGCAGTACCCTGAGCGCAGCTTCTGGCGCAAGACGGTGTCCCATGTGCCGTGGACCAAGGTGTTTGAGCACGAAAAGGGGAAGTTCTCGCTCAAGCCCGGCGACAAGATCGCCACCGCCGGCAGCTGTTTCGCGCAACGCATCCCCGGCGTGCTGCGCGAGTCCGGTTTCAATTTCGCCGAGTTCGAGGCGCCGCATCCGCTGATGTCGGCGCAACGCGCGGCGGAATACGGCTATGGCCAGTTTTCCGCCCGCTACGGCAACATTTATACGCCCCGGCAGTTGCGGCAATTGATCGATCAGGCGTTCGGGGTCATCGCGCCGGTGTTCGACTTTGCGCCGTCGTTCAACGGCGGGCTGATCGATCTGCTGCGGCCGAACATCAACAAGCACGGTTTCTCCTCCGAGCTGGAGGCGCGCCTGGACCGCGAGTACCATCTGGGCCGCGTCAAGGAACTGTTCGCGACCTCCGACGTGTTCATTTTTACGCTGGGCCTGACCGAAAGCTGGATGGGCGAAACCAGCGGCACCGTGTATGGCAGCCATCCGCATGTGGTGAGCAATGCGGCGCTGCGTGAAAATATCATCCCGGTCAACTTCGACTACACCGACAGCTTTAATGATATGGTTTATATCATTAATTTTTTGCATGAAATTAATCCTGCGCTGAAATACATTTTCACCGTCAGCCCGGTCGCGCTGATCGCCACCCACCAGAATAACAATGTGCTGTTGTCGACCATGTATTCGAAGTCGGTGCTGCGCGCGGTGGCGGGCAAACTGGCCGAGGCATGGCCGGCGGCGGACTATTTCTTCTCCTATGAGATATTCAACGCCGCACAGTCCTTTGGCCAGTTCCTGGCGGACGATCTGCGGGATGTGAACCAGCGCGGCGTGGCGTTCACCATGCAGTGCTTCAAGCAGATGTATCTGACGGAAGCGCCGTTGCCGGCGGCGGAGACGGCGGCTGCCGCCGCGCCGGCGGAAAGTTCGGCCAGCCTCATGGGCAGAGACCAGGCGGCGGCCGAGGTCGAGTGTGACGAACGGCTGAATGAACTGTTCAGCCGCCCCGGCACAGGTACATAATCCAGCGCGTCAGAGGAACAGCATGCAGCAGATGGTGGTCGACGGCGTCGACATTTACATTGAAGGGGAGGGGGCCGAGACCATCGTGATGATGCACGGCTGGCCGGATACCTACCGCGTGTGGGATGCGCAGGTGGCCGAGCTCAAGCAACGCTACCGCTGCGTGCGCTTCACCTTGCCGGGCTTTGATATCACCAAGCCGCGCCGTTCGTATTCGCTGGATGCGACGATGCGCGTGCTGCTGCACATCGTCAACAGTGTGAGCAAGAAGGAAAAAGTCATCCTGATGCTGCACGACTGGGGCTGCGTGTTCGGCTACGAGTTTTATATGCGTAACAAGGCGATGGTGTCGGCCATCGTCGGCGTCGATATCGGCGATGCGCAGTCGAAGGCCACGGCGCGCTCGCGCTCGGTCGGGCAGAAGCTGATGGTGAGCGGCTACCAGAGCACGCTGGCGCTGGCCTGGGCCATCGGCGGCCCGGTCGGCACGGTGATGACGCGGACCATGGCGCGCGTGCTCGGCGCGCCGTCGCCGCGCGAGTTCATCAGCTCGGGCATGAACTTCCCGTACTACATCCTGACGGCCGGCGCCGCCGGCTCCTACAGTTCGCTGGTGCCCTTCGTGCCCAAGGTGCCGATGCTGTACATCTACGGCGTGCGCAAGCCGTTCATGTTCCACTCGCCGCAGTGGACCGAGAATCTGGCGGCCAAAGAGGGCTGCAAGGTGGTGGCGATGGAAACCGATCACTGGCCGATGCTGCGCCAGCCGGAGCGCTTCAACGATGTGGTGACCAGCTGGCTGGAAAAACCCGCCAGCGCCGAGGAGGCGCCGGAGGAAGACGCGGCCTGATCAACGCAGGCGGATCGGCTTCTGGTACGGGGCGAACGGCGGCGGCGGCAGCTGCGCCGATGCGTAGGCCTGGCGGAAGCAGTCGGCTTTCTTGCCTTCGACGTCGGTGGTGCTGCGCGTGACCTTGCCGGCCGCGTCCAGCGTCAGGATGATGACCACCGGGTGTTTCGAGATGTCGTGGCAGTTGCCGCGTTCATCGAGTTTCTGCGCGTTGTTGTAGTTGAGCGAGATCTCTTCGTACTTGGTGGCCTTGTCGTTCGGGAACTGCGAGTTGAACTTGTTCATCTCGGCGGCGAAGTTCGGATTGGCCGGCGGCGCCGGTTCGTCCTTGCCCGCGCCGCCCATGGTCGAGCAGCCGGTGGCGATCATCATCACGGCGCTGGCCGCTGCAATTTTCATCATATTGGTTTTCATTATCTTCTCCTCGATTTGTGTACTGTTGAATACATAGTACAAATTCCGAGGCTTACATGGCGCACGATTAGTTGCGTAGGAGAAATCCTACAGCCCTTGAGAAGAGGCTTTTCGGCGCATGCGGCAGGCGCACGCGCGCCACGCCGGCGCCCACCGCCTCGATCAGCATCAGGCCGTCGTTGGGCACTTCGAACGACTGGCCGCCGCGCAGCATGAAGTCGGTCCGCTCGCCGTAGGCGGTGATCCAGGCGGTGCCGCTCAGGCATTCGATGCGCCGTCCGGCCACGCGCGCCAGGCGCAGCGGGTGGTTGTGCGTCAGCCGGTATTCGGCCTGGCCTTGCTGGATGGAGATGAGCTGCGGTTTCATGGCGGACTCCTGTGGAAGTCCGTCCAGAATACGCAGCGGCCGGCCACCATAACAGAGGCAGCAAAACGAAATTGTCACCATCACAGCAGCGCTTTGGCTACACTGTGCTGGTCGAAATTTTCATGCGCTGTATCTGTCGCGGCCGGGCAGGGCGGGTGCACAATCCTCGGATGACCATCAATCTCTACGAGCAGCTGGCGAATGAACTGGGCGGCCTGATCGCCGGCCGCGTGTTCGCGCCCGGCGACCGCCTGCCGTCGATCCGCCATCTGGCGCAGCAGAAGCGGCTGTCGGTCAGCACCGTGCTGCAGGCGCTGCGGCTGCTGGAGGACCGCGGCCTGGTCGAGGCAAGGCCGCAGGCCGGCTATTACGTGCGCCATCGGCCGCGCAGCATGGCGCTGGTGAACGACGCCGCGCAACTGGCGGAGCCGGCCTTCGTCGGCATCCAGAACCTGCTGATGCGGGTGCTGAAGGCCAACGAGGACACGGCGCTGGTGCAGATGGGCTCGTCCTGGCCGCTGGGCGAGCTGCTGCCGATGAAGCGCATGCAGAAGACCGTGGCGGCGGTGGCCCGGCGCGACGCCACGCTGCTCAGCGCGGTCAGCTGCTATGAAACCAATTATCCGGAGTTCAGCCGCCAGATCGTCCGCCGCGCGCTCGACTGGGGCCAGGTGGACCCGCAGGAAATCGTCGTCACCGGTTCCTGCACCGAGGCCATCAGCCTGTGCCTGCGCGCGGTGGCGCGGCCGGGCGACACCATCGCCATCGAATCCGCCACCTATTTCGTGCTGCTGCAGCTGATCGAGTCGCTGGGCATGAAGGCGCTGGAGATTCCCACCCATCCGAAGACCGGGCCGTCGATCGAGGCGCTGGAGCTGGCGCTCAACGCCGGCCTGGTGCAGGCGGTGCTGCTGATCCCCAACGCCAACAATCCGCTTGGCTGCATCATGCCGGAGGCGAACAAGCAGCGGCTGGCGGCGCTGCTGGACCAGCACCGGATTCCGCTGATCGAGGACGATGTGTATGGCGATCTGTGCTTTACGCCGGAGCGGCCGTGGCCGGTCAAGGCCTACGACCGCAGCGGCCAGGTGCTGCTGTGCTCGTCGTTTTCCAAGGCGGTCAGCCCCGGCGCGCGGGTCGGCTATGTGCTGGCCGGGCGTTATGCGCAGGAGGTGGCGGTGCTGAAGATGGTGTCCAGCGGCGCCACCAGCCATTTCTTCCAGGCGGTGCTGGCCGACTTCCTCACCGGCAGCGCCTACGAGACCCAGGTGCGCAAGATGCGCCGGGCGCTGGCGCAGCGCATCGTCCGCATGTCGGACGCGATCTGCTCGGCGTTCCCGCCGCAGTGCACGGTGTCGGAACCGCAGGGCGGCTTTGTGCTGTGGATCAGCCTGCCGGAGCAGGTGGATGCGCTGCTGCTGCATGAACGCGCCATCGCGCAGGGCGTGGCTTTCATGCCGGGCCAGCTGTTCTCGGCCTCGGGCAAATACCGCCATTACCTGCGGCTCAACTGCGGCAACGCCTGGACGCCGCGGGTCGCGGCGGCGGTCGCCACCCTGGGCCGGCTGGTGCGCAGCGAGGCCGACCGGCCGTCCACGCTGCGCAGTGCCGCCTGATCCTTCCAACTGCATTTCAGACCTCCTTTTTGGCGCTTCGTCGCAAGCCGGTGGTGGACCAGCGTGCCTTTAGGTACAGTACAACCATACCGCAGCACTTAACCGAACCACCCCCTGAAGGAGCACATCATGAACATCGCTAAACACATGGAAGTCATCTTTGTCGCCGCTGCCGTGATCGCCGGCGCCACCACCTTCGCCACCGCCGCCGACGAGCGCGTCGACGTCATCCTGGCGGCCGACAGCCCGGCGCTGGTCGCCAAGGCCGATGTGGCGATGCCCACCGTGACCGTGACGGCCAAACGCCTGACCGCCGCTGAAAAAGCCGCGCTGTAATGGCGGCAGCCGGCGGGCTGCGCAAAACTCGCTAGGAAGTGGCGTCGTCTTGGTACAATTGACGTTTTCGATACAAACGGCATCGTTCCCATGATTGACATCCAACTTCTCCGTAAAGACATCGCCACCGTCGCCGCGCGCCTGGCCACCCGCAAGTTCCAGCTCGATGTGGAAGCGTTCAACGCTCTCGAGTCGGAACGCAAGGCGATCCAGCTGCGCACCGAAGAGCTGCAGGGCAAGCGCAACTCGCAGTCCAAGCTGATCGGCATGATGAAGGGCAAGGGCGAAGACACCACCGCCCTGATGGCGGAAGTGGCCGGCCTGGGCGACGAGCTCAAGGCCAATGAAGTCAAACTGGCCGACTTGCAGGCCAAGCTGGGCGAGTTCCTGCAGGCGATCCCGAACCTGCCGCACGACTCGGTGCCGGCCGGCACGGACGAGAGCGGCAACGTGGAAGTGCGCAAGGTCGGCGCGCCGCGCAGCTTCGATTTCGAGATCAAGGACCACGTCGACGTCGGTTCGCCGCTGGGCCTGGACTTCGACACCGCGACCAAGCTGACCGGCTCGCGCTTCTCGGTGATGAAAGGCGGCATCGCCCGTCTGCACCGCGCGCTGGCGCAGTTCATGCTGAACACCCACACCGACGAGCACGGTTACACCGAGTGCTACACGCCGTACATGGTCAATGCCGACTCGCTGCGCGGCACCGGCCAGCTGCCGAAGTTCGAGGCCGACCTGTTCTCGGTGAAGAAGGGCGGCGCCGAAGGCGAGGGCGAGACCTTCTACCTGATCCCGACCTCGGAAGTGTCGCTGACCAATATCGTGCGCGACGACATCCTGGCCGCCGAGGCGCTGCCGCTGAAGATGACCGCCCACACGCCATGCTTCCGCTCGGAAGCGGGCAGCTATGGCCGCGACACCCGCGGCATGATCCGCCAGCACCAGTTCGACAAGGTCGAGATGGTGCAGGTGGTGCATCCGGACCATTCATACGCGGCGCTGGAAGACATGGTCGGCCACGCCGAGACCATTCTGCAACGCCTGGGCCTGCCGTACCGCGTGATGTCGCTGTGCACCGGCGACATGGGCTTCGGCGCCACCAAGACCTATGACCTGGAAGTGTGGCTGCCGGCGCAGAACACTTACCGCGAGATTTCGTCGCTGTCGAACTGCGAGGCGTTCCAGGCGCGCCGCATGCAGGCGCGCTTCCGCAACGCCCAGGGCAAGCCGGAGCTGGTGCATACGCTGAACGGTTCCGGCCTGGCCGTGGGCCGCACCCTGGTCGCCGTGCTGGAGAATTATCAGCAGGCCGACGGTTCGGTGGAGATCCCGGCCGTGCTGCGTCCGTACATGGGTGGGCTGACGCATCTGAAAGCCTAAATTTAGTCCTTCCATTTTCTCAAGCACCTGCTATAATCTTGCCTTCTCGCAGCAGCAGGTGGGAAAACGGAGAGGTGGCAGAGTGGTCGAATGTACTTGACTCGAAATCAAGCGTAGGGGCGACCCTACCGTGGGTTCGAATCCCACCCTCTCCGCCAACTGTTTGGATGTGAGAAAAAGTAGTAAAAATGCGTCACCAGGAGAGGTGGCAGAGTGGTCGAATGTACTTGACTCGAAATCAAGCGTAGGGGCGACCCTACCGTGGGTTCGAATCCCACCCTCTCCGCCAATATTCAGTAAAAAAGCTCCCGGAAGGGAGCTTTTTTATTTCTAGGCTAGAATGCGGAAAAATTACCAAGGAGTCGACTTGAAATCTTTTTCCGCATTGCTGATGTCCACGCTGCTGGCCGGCGCCGTCCACGCCGCCACGCCCAATCCCGACGCCGCCCAGATCAAGGCCGCGCATGACCTGATGGCCTCGATGCAGGCCGAGAAAATGATGCGCATGACCGCCGGCATGAGCAAGTACGCCTCGCCGGAACAGCGCAAGCAGGTGATGGACAAGGTCATCAACCTGCAGCCGGAATTCGTCTACACCCGCCTGGCCACGCCGGTGGCCAAGCTGCTGAGCACCGAGACCGCGCTGGAAATGACCAGATACTATAAGTCCAGCTACGGCCAGCGCGTGCTGCACGACACCTATAACAGCAGCGCCCAGATGTATCCGAGCGCGCCGAAGCCGACGCCGGCCGAACAGGCTGAACTGAAGAAGCCGGCCTACCTCAAGGCCGATCAGGAATTCAAGGCCAACGAGCAGGCCATCCACCACGAAACCTTCGTGCTGCTGAAGGAAATCATCAACGGCAAGTAAGCCGCCGCGCGGGCGGCCGCGGCGTCAGGCGCCGCAGCACTTCTTGTGCTTCTGGCCGCTGCCGCACGGGCAGGGATCGTTGCGCCCGACCTTGGCCGGCCTGGCCTGCGGCGCGTGGAAGAAGGCGTTGATCTGCACCACGGCCGGCGTCACCTTGGCGGCCTTGACCGGCGACTGGAACGGCGCCAGCAGCGCCGGCTGGCTGGCGCGCAGCGGCGCCCAGGCCTCGTGGTTCAGCGCCACGCCGGCCAGGAAGCCGGCGCACCAGGCGTCGGCGGTCCAGTTGCCGCCGCATTCGTAGATCGGCTCGAAGCTGGCCGGCTCTTTCCGCATCCAGGTTTGCATGTAGGCGTGGTGGCGCAGCACCAGCGCTGCGGCCTCGGCATTGCCCTCGGCGCCGCCCCAGACCAGCGGCAGCCAGGCCTCCTGCGCCACCTCGGCCGGGCCGACCGCCAGCGCGGTCAGCAAGCCTTCCAGGCGCGCCACATCCATCGCCTGCGGGCCGATGGCGGCCAACAGGTCGTCGAGTTGTTCGTATTCGTCGTCGTTCAGTGGAGTCGTGTTGCTCATGGCGCTAGTCGGTGGCATCGGAAAGCCGCCATTGTACCTACTTGGCCTTGGGCGGCGCCGGTTTCCTGGCGGGCGTGTCGACGATCAGCACGTGCTTGTCGAGCGCACCGCTGTTTTCCTGTTTGACGACTTGCACCGCCACCGGCCGGTGGTCGAATACCGAGCGCGGCGCTTTGGGAGCCAGCATGTTTTTCCCCTGATAAGTGTGGTTGAAACCGCAAATAGGGATGATTTCTGTTTTTGCAAGTAGACAAATGTGTCTACATGATGAATACTGCGTTGTCGTCACTCACGGAAGCTCACCATGTTCAAGCAGCTTGTTGTTGCGTTTGCCCTGTCGCCGCTGGCGCTGCAGGCCTCGAATCTGCCGGACTACCCCTTCATCCACGTGTCCGGCGAGGGCATGATGCGCATCGCGCCCGACCTGGGCGAGATCGATTTCGATATCAGCGCCTACGACCCGGACCCGGCGGCGGCCGCCGCCATCGTCGGCGAGCGGGCCGGGCAGGTGCGGGCGCTGCTGGCCGGGGTCGACGCCGTCACCGAGATCCACAATCCGCGCAAGGAGATGCGCAAGGCCGACCAGCCCGACGCCAGCGGCGCGCCGGCCTACGACATCCGCAGTTCGGTGCACATCGCCGTGCGCGACCTGGGCCAGTGGCGCGCCGTCATGCAGGGCTTGCTGGCGCTGCCGAATCTCGACCACCTGGCCACCACCTTCGGCCGCACCGACCGGCTCCAGGCCGAGCAGGAACTGACCGCCATCGCGGTCCAGGACGCGCAGCGCCGCGCCGCGGCGCTGGCGGCCGGCTTCGGCCGCAAGGTGGGCGCGGTGGCGGCGGTGTCGTCGGGCCAGTTGCGCAATCTGACCAATGCGGTCGGCCTGATGCCGGGCGACCTGTATTTCCGCCGCGACCAGCGCACGGTGCCGGCGCAGGCGCCCGACAAGGATTTCCTGGCCACCGAGCTGCTGAGCTGGACGCAGACGGTGGATGTGATTTTCCGCATCAAGTAAGGGGGCCGCGCTGCGTGTGCTGGCGCACGCCGGCGCGCATCGGCGCCTTGCCGCGCGGGCGCGCGTCCCCGACACTGAAGGCTAGTCGCTATTTTCAGGAGGCCGCATGCGCTACGCTCACACCACCCCCGATCCGGAAGTGCCGCCGCCGGCGCCGGAAAAAGATCCGCCGCCGGACAACACGCCGCTGCCGGAACAGGCGCCGATCGAGGAACCGACGCCGCCCAAGCCGCCGATCAAAACCTGAGCTTTGATGGTGCTTGTGTGCGTTGACGCACCGTCCGTTGCGTGGAACGGACGGTATGCTGGTTTCACGCTCTGTAGGACCGTGAGAAAGTGTGAGAGTCGTTGCTTTGTGGATACATATTTTGCGCTTTGTGTCCGGCGTCACACTGAGGTCATGAAAGAGTTTCTATAATTTAGTCATGTCGTCACGTTCCTTTCACGGAGAGCAATCATGGGCAATTCCTTACACAACAAAATCTACCTCGGCCGCCGCAGCGTCGCCTTGAGCGCGAAGCGTGTACAGGCCATGGTGTGCATCGCCGCCTTCGCCAGCATCGGCCTGGCGTGGCTGGTCATCCGCGCGCTGCAGTAATCGCGCCGTTGTTGCCAGCGGATTGCGCAATCAGGGCGGCATGCGCCTTGCCGCCGTGCCGCCGTGCGCGTACCATGAGGGCCGCAGCAGTCTCTTATGGAAAAAATGGCAATGAAGAATGAAAAATTCACGCAGGACGAGTATGACGCCCTGTACGAAATCAAACGCGGCATCAAGGGTGACCGCGTCAGCGCCTGCATCGGCCGCAACACCAAGCGCCTGTCCGGCCTCAAGCTGATCAGCATCGCCCACAATGGTCGTATCTCGCTGACCGACAAGGGCGAACAAACCATCTTCCTGCACCGCTGCGTGCTGGGCCTGCGCGCCGTGTCGGCCCAGCCCGGCGCGCCGCTGGACGCCGATGTGGCCATGTTCCTGGGCAAAAAATCGCACATCCTGGAACGCGCCGAGGGCGGTTTCGAACTCAGCGACAAGGGCCGCGAGTCGCTGCAAGACATCACCAATCAAGGCTTTTGATGAAAACGCTCCTCCGGGAGCGTTTTTTTTGCTGTAATGTATGGTTAACACAGCAAGAGTGAGTGCCCCTTTGTCATGACAACCAACACGCTGCAAAAGTTCCGCAAACTGTTCCGCGTGCTGGCCACGGCTGTGGTGGTGGTGCTGCTGATTGTCTCGCTGTTCGTGGTCCATGTGCTGAACCAGAGCCGCAAGCGCTATTACGCGGCGGCCGAGGAAACCTCGCACAATCTGGCCATTTCGCTGGAAAACTTCCTGCATTCGCACTTCCAGGAAGTCGATCTGGCCATGCGCCGCGCCGACCTGGAGTTCCGCACCGCGCATCAGGAGGGCCGTTTCAGCGACGAGCGCTACAGCGCGTATCTGCGCAGCCTCAAGGAGCGGGTGCCGCACGCGCAGGCGGTGCGCGGCTCGAACGCGGCCGGCCTGGTCATCTATGGCGAGCAGATCGATTTGCAGCATCCGCAGGATTTGAGCGTGCGCGAGTTCTTTGCGCGCATGCCCACCGCGCACGAGCTGGTGTTCGGCATTCCGGTGCAGTCGCGCATCACCGGCGAGTGGGTGCTGCCGCTGGTCTATCCGCTGACCTTGCCGGACGGCGGCTTCGGCGGCACCGCCTATGTGCTGATGAACAGTTCGCGCATGAGCGAGGCGTTTGCCGGCCTGAATATCGGCGAGCACGGCTCCATCGTGCTGCTTGACGACAAGCGGCGCGTGCTGCACCGCTATCCGGAAGTGGCCGACATGGCGTTCGGCAGCACCATCAAGGTCACGCCGGCCACCCAGGCCATCCTCGACGGCAAGCAGCAGCGCGCCAGCTATACGGTGGTCAGCCCGCGCGACGGCATGGAGCGCACGCTCAGCGTCGAGAAGGTGGGCGCCTATCCGGTGTATGTGATCGTCGGCATGGCCAGCGACGATTTCCTGGCGCCGTGGTACAAGGAGATCCGCAACGCTTCGCTGTTCCTGGTGGTGCTGATCGGGCTGGCGCTGGTGCTGCTGCGCGGCGTGCGCTTCGGCCTGCGCGAGCAGTACAAGTCGCTGGCGGCGCTGGGCGAGGCCGACCAGGCCTTGCAGCAGTCGCTGACGCAGCTGCGCGCCTCGGAATCGCGCTGGCGCTCGCTGACCGAGGGCTTGCCGCAGATGGTGTGGACCGCCACGCCGACCTTGCGCATCGATTTCATGAGCCATCACTGGGAAAGCTTCAGCGGCCTGCCGGCCGAGCAGCTGATGGCCGGCGGCGACTGGTCGCGCGTGATCCATCCGGACGATTTGCCGACCCTGACGGCGGCCTGGCAGCGCGCGCTGGCCGATGGCGACCAGTTCCGCTGCGACTGCCGGCTGCGCCGTCACGACGGCGTCTGGCGCATCTTCGACAACCACGCGCTGCCGCAGCGCGACGCCGACGGCGCGATGCTGAGCTGGGTCGGCAGCAGCACCGACAGCACCGAGCTGCGCGCCGCGCACGACGGGCTGTTGCAGGCCAAGGAGGCGGCCGACAAGGCCGGCCGCGCCAAGTCGGATTTTGTCGCCAACATGAGCCACGAGATCCGCTCGCCGATGAACGCGGTGCTGGGCATGCTGCAGCTGCTGCGCCAGACCGAGATGAGCGGCCGCCAGCAGGATTATGTCGACAAGGCGCACGCGGCGGCCAGCGCCTTGCTCGGCTTGCTCAACGATGTGCTGGACTTTTCCAAGGTGGAGGCGGGCAAGCTGGCGCTCGATCCGCATCCGTTCCGCCTCGACAAGCTGTGGCGCGATCTGGCGGTGATTTTGTCGGCCAATGTCGGCGACAAGAATATCGAGGTGCTGTTCCGCATCGATCCGGCGCTGCCGGCCATGGTGGTGGGCGACGCGCTGCGCCTGCAGCAGATTCTGCTGAACCTGGCCGGCAACGCCATCAAGTTCACCGAACGCGGCGAGGTGGTGGTGTCGGCGCAGCTGGTGGCGCACACCGAACACACGCTGTCGGTGGCGTTTGCCATCCGCGATACCGGCATCGGCATCGCGCCGGAGCAGTGCGAGCGCATCTTCGACGGTTTTTCGCAGGCCGAGGCGTCGACCGCGCGCCGTTTCGGCGGCACCGGCCTGGGCCTGGCCATCAGCCAGCGCCTGGTGCGCATGATGGGCGGCACGCTGCGCGTGGTCAGCGAGGTGGGGCAGGGCAGCGTGTTTGATTTTGCGGTGGACTTCGGCATTTCGCTGGAGCAGCCGGAGGCGGCGCCGCTGGGCGCCCTGCCGCTGCACGATGCCTTGATGCGCGGCCTGTCCTGTCTGGTGGTGGACGATAATCCGGTGGCGCGCACGGTGCTGCGCGAGATGGCGGCCTCGTTTGGCTGGCGCGTGGATGTGGCGGCCGACGGCTACGAGGCGCTCGACGCCATCGGCGTGCAGATCGCGCGCCAGAAGGCGTATGACGTGGTGTTCATCGACTGGCGCATGCCGGCCATGGACGGCTGGGAAACCAGCCGCCGCATCCGCCAGCTGGCGCCGGCCGGCAAGACGCCGCTGATCGTGATGGTGACCGCGCACGACCGCGAGCTGCTGGCGCAGCGGCAGCTGGACATCGCGCCGGTGCTGGACGGCTTCGTGGTCAAGCCGGTGACGGCGTCGATGCTGTTCGACGCGGTGGCCGACGCGCGGCTGGAACACCGCAAGCCGCTGGCGGCGACGCTGGCGCCGCCGCAGCGCCGCCTGGCCGGGCTGCGCCTGCTGCTGGTCGACGACAATCCGGCCAACCAGCAGGTGGCCAGCGAATTGCTCGGCCATGACGGCGCGCAGGTGGAGGTGGCCAGCTCGGGCCAGATGGCGCTCGGGGTGCTGGCGCGCAGCGGGCCGCTGCCGGACCTGATCCTGATGGATATCCAGATGCCGGAGATGGACGGCTACCAGACCACGCACGCGATCCAGACCCGGCTGGGCGTGCGCACGCCGCCGATCGTGGCGATGACCGCCAACGCCATGGCGGCCGACCGCATCGCCGCGCTCGAGGCCGGCATGGTCGACCATATCGGCAAGCCGTTCGACCTTGAGCAGTTGATCGCGGTGATCCTGAAACACGCGCGGCGCGACGGCGTGGCGCTGGTGGCCGGTGGCGGCATGGCGGCGCCGGCGGCATTTGCGGCATCTGGGGCGTCGCGGGCGGCGCTCCCGGCGGCGGTAACGCCAGCGGCGGACGCGTCAACGACGGCTGCGCTAACGCCGGC